>CAWFNT010000004.1:0-499281 GCA_963817255.1 uncultured Actinomycetes bacterium | reverse complement strand
TCGACACGCTTCCGGGTCCGTCTAACGCCTGGCCGTCAGCCGGATGCGCTTGTTGGGCGTCCCCGCCGTGTGACGGCGTGGCGGAACAGGTGGCTATTCTTGCGGATATGGCTTGACCTGGTCGCGTGCGATCCTGAGAACGGTCGCCAGAACCTCGAGGTTGACGTCCTCGATGCGTTTGAAGCTGATGCTCGACTTGCCGACCTTGACTCTGCCGAGCTGGGAGCGATACCGCTCCGCGACGTACTGACCGTCTTGTACCGCGTTCACATAGACGCTGATGTAGTTCTTCTGAAGGGCCAGCCCGACGACGAACCAGTCGCTCTGACGCCCTGATCGAGTGTAGCTGTACTCGCCGTACCCGATGATCGACTGCGCGGTGCCTCCCCACAACCGGCCCTCCCAGAGCACGCGCGGCTGGCCCTCCATGGCGTCCGAGATCATCAGATCCAGTCGCCTCATCGACTCCCTGTCGTCCTCCGGCAACGAGTCGACGTAGCCAGTCGGGTCCCTATCCGTCCTCTGCACGATGCACCCTCCATTCGCAGAGCGCTCGTTGGGTACGCCCAACGTGTTGCGCATGAGCGGCGGCCCAGCGCTTCCATTCCGATTCTACCTAGCGCCGTCCGCTCGATGCGCTTGTTAGCCCTACCGCCGCGCGATCATCGCGCTCTAGTGTCACCGTTCGTAGTGGATTTCTCCGCGTACCCGCTCGATTCCTCAACGGCGCACCCGATAGCGCAGGTGAAGTACCCGGTTGGCATGGATCACCACGTCAGGATCCTCCAACAGATGCTGCGCGTGGACCGACCCGAAGAAGCGCTTGCCGGACCCGAACACGACAGGTACGACGTCCATGCGCACCTCGTCGATCAAGCCCGCGGCAAGCACCTGGCCACCGACGTCGCCAGCGGCGACCTCGACAATGCGGTCACCGGCAAGCTCCTGCGCCTTGGCCACGGCTGCCTCGACGCCGTCGATGAAGTGAAACGGCGCCTCGGGGTCCCATCCCTCGGGCTGCGGCCGGTGCGTCACGACGACCACATGGTCGATCCCACTCGGAGGCTTTCCGCCCCAGCCGTCCGTCATGTCGAAGACGTGGCGGCCGGCGATTGTCACCCCGATCTGGTCCCAGTACGGCCGGATGTAGTCGTAGGACGCCTGCGACACCTTTGTTACGCCGCTCTCGTCCAACGGGACCTCGCCGCTTAGCAACCAGTCGAACAACGGTCCGGGCTGGTCATTCTCGTCCGCGACGAAGCCGTCCACTGACACCGAGGCGTACATGACTACCTTGCCCATAGGGCTCTCCTTGGGATTCCGTCAAGGGTAGGGCTAGCGGTTTGCGCTTGACCTGTAACCGAGGCCCAACTTGGCTCGGAGGAGGCACCGCCTCCCTGCCGAGGTTATCAGGTCGAAGCGCTTGTTAGGTGTGTGGACGCGGGCTCGGGGTCCTGCTGCGCCACGCGTTGACCCCGGGTGGCGAGCCACGACCCGAACCACATCGCGGCCAAGTACCCTAACGCGGCGGAGACGTAGATGCCGGTCGTCGTGAACGGCGACGCCCCGACCATCCGTGCAAGTAGTTCCCTCAAAGGCGCCCACGAGCCACCGCGCGTTTCGAGAATGGCCCACGTCGCAAACGGCACAAGCGGTCGAAGCGCGAGGAGTACGGCGTTCGCCACTGCAACGACCCAGATTGACGGGGGTGCTCCCCACCTCCGGACCGCAAGAAACGTCAACAGGAACGTGACAGCCAAACCCACCCCAAGCCACACGTACCACCGCCAGAAAGGCCCGTTGGGCAGCACGCCTGCGAGCCATAGAGTGTTGTAAGCGTAGGGTGTGAAGAAGTACTCGATCACAGGAAGGGCGATCATCGATGCGAGGAACCAGCCCGTGAACCTTCGGTACTCGCTCATCACTTTCCCCCTAGCCTGGCCGGGTCCCCCGTGCGCCATCACACCTAACGGTGTGGCGAATGACCTGGGCGCCACCAGCGTACTGCGCGAAGCGCAGAGGCGCTTCCGCGCGTCAGGTTGATGCGCTTGTTAGGCGCATCACCGGGCGTTCCGATTCATCTCAGCGGAGGCCGAGCGACCGCCTCAATGCCTCGTCGACCTCGTCCATCACATTGTCCGGGAGTAAGGCGATACGTTTCTCCACCAGCCGCGATTGGTCGATCGTCATGATCTGCTCGCACATAATGGTGCCATCCTTCTGGAGAGTGCCCGCCGGGACCGGAACATGGAAGGGGTAGCGCCTCTTCATGGACCGCGTGGTAAGTGCAACCACGATTGTCGTGGACGACAACTGATTGCCAGTGTTGTTCTGAACGATCAGCGCCGGGCGCGTGCCAGACTGCTCTGATCCTCTTGCGGGGTCCCAGTCGACCCAGTAGACCTCACCTCGCGCGGCCATGCTCGCTCCAATCTTCGCCTCGGTTTCCCGAGTCGGATACCCTCACTTGCCGTCGCCCGTAGGCGTTCACCCACAACCTCTTGCGCGCGACCCCATCGCGAGCCACTAGGGATGGTACAGATTTACGTCAAGACGGTCAAGGCGACACACACCAGGCATGCGCATTGCTTGTGTGTGGAATGTTAACACAGCATTACTGTTTTACAGACAACCCTTGTTAAGTAGCTGCACTACAGGATATATTGCATCTACCAGGCGACCGGAGAAGGAGGCGAAAGCATGTCGACGGAGGCGTTGGGAACCAAGCCAGTTCAGTTTCGATTGCCGGCTTGGGCGAGGGAGTTCCTGGACGAGCAGTCACGCCGAGCCGGCAGCACGAAGACAGATGTCGTGGTGGAAGCACTTGAGTGCCTGAGGGAGAAGGAAGTCGCGGCGTTGATGGCTGAAGGCTACAGGGATCTAGCTGATTTCAATGCAGAACTCGCTGAAGAATCAATTGGTGTCGCGCTTGAGACCCTGCCTGAATGGGACGAATGAAAGACCGCGAGACCCTGGACTCAAAGGAAGACCCCGGCAAGGGGTCTTCTCTTTTGCTGTGATTGCGTCCTCCCAGCGATTGCACCTAACGGCGTTGCGGATGACCCGCAAGGCGAGGCCGCCATCGCCTCAGCTTGACGTGTGTACCGCGCGGGCCCCGCCTTGTCGTGGTCGATTCGCTTGTTAGGCCTCCCAGCGACACCCTGAATGGCTCGACCCGGTTCCCGACTTCCGAGGCACGCCTACCGCCGAGTGCACTATCCGACATACTTCGAGATCCACATGCTCCTAATGTACCGGTAGCGCACGCCCCGCGAGTCGGTCTTCCAAGTCCAAGAGAACTTGCTCCTCGGCCACAGCTCAGCGAAGTCACCGCTTGGGATGTACTTCCGAAACGACGCGAAGCTGACTCGCTTGTACTTCCCGCGAGAATCACTCACGTAGTACGCGGTCTGCGTGGTGCTGACCTTGCAACGCCACGTCACGTCCGGGTCGCCCGTCTCGGGGTCGGTGGCATAGAAGTACAGTTTCACCACGGCCATTCCCGCACTTGCAGCCGACGGGCGATACACCGAGAGCGGTTTGCGTGCGGTGTTGACTGCCCGCTAGCGCTGCCGCGGGCACGATCCCCGCGAACAGCGCGAAGACCAGGATGCAGGTGGCGAAGCCGGTGTTCCGCGTCCGTTTCATCGGTTCCCCTCTTCAGGCGTGACTCCGGGTAGGCCTAACGGTGTGCGCGTAACCCGCAAACCGAGGCCCGACTCGGCCTCGGTGAGAGCGTAGCTCTCAGGGCCGAGGTTTGTCGTGGTTGACGCGCTTGTTAGCCCCTCAGCGAGATGTGCGCGAGGGCAAGGCCGACTCAATCATCTCCGCGTCATCACGCGTATCTGCGACTAGGGTCCATCGATCGGAGTGTCTCTTGCTGTCGAAGGCGGCACCCAGGACGATCACACGGCCGTTGCGTTTCGCGAGCGACACTGCTGTGAGCGGAAGGTTCATCGAGCGCGAATCGCCCTTGGACGAGCGAAGCAACCAGAACATGACTCCGGCGAGTACTCCGGCAATCACGCCCACCGCCAGGGCGCGGATCTCCAGCGGTCCCGGCATCGCCAAGACGCCCGCCATCAGCACCAGAACGGCGATAACGTAGGAGAGAACGATGGCGCGATAGTGACGTATGGGGCGGGCGACCAGAGTCACGGAATCCGGTCCAACTCGCAGTTCCGCCCGTCCCATGTATGAGCGCGGCAGATTGACTGCAATCGCGAAGGATCGAGTGCCTGTCGCTTCCATCTTGACTCCCGACTCCCGTGAAACGTCTTCGCCTCGTGCGATGGGGCTAACGGTTTAGGCATAACCCGCGGCCGACCCGCTCTCGGTCGGACGGCGCTTGCGCCGTCGGGTTGATGCCTTGGTTAGGTAGGCGGCCGACGGCTCACAGTCTAGTCCAGAAGCCCGCGCGCGACGTCGGCCGGAACCTTGTAGCCCATCGCGCCCACTGGCATGCCGTTCAGGTACATCGCAAGGGTGACGAGGTCCGGTTCACGCGCCGAGCTCAGCTTCCACTGCATCTGGCTGGCGAAGTCGTTCAGAGAGGCAAGCAGCGAGCGGCTGTCCGTAGCTGCCGGGACCGCATCGCGGGGGGCCTCGACTTCACGTTCGATCGCCGTGGACGAAATGCCCGCTGCACGCAGTACCTCTTGGAGAGCGTCCGGGAAGTCGACCATAAGACTCGACACGTTCCGGCCCGGCATGACGACGGTGAGGAGCGAAGGTACGCTCATGAGGAGTACGAATCGTCTCTGAGCCACGGCGACCGGCTTCGCGTACCAGTCGCCGAGACGCGCAGTCGAAGAAGGCGGGTCAGGTACCGGCGGGCCGACGCGCTCGAGGAGCTTACGCGTGCAGCGGACCACCACCATGCAGCTTCCTCCCTGCCGTCCTACCTAACGGCGTGCGCTTGACCTGTAACCGAGGCCCGGTCTGGCCTCGGAGGAGGTCCGCCTCCGTGCCGAGGTTATCAGGTCGAAGCGCTTGTTAGGTGCATCGCGAAACGCGTCACCCGACGAGCACCACAACAAGGTTCATCGCGGCGTGGAGACCGATGGGTGGTAGAACGCTGTCGGTGGACGTCCTCGCGTAGCCGTACATGACGCCCCAGGCGACAGCCGATGCGGCCTGCGGAATCACAAACCCAAGTGGCACACCGGCGAAGAGATTCCCCAGATGAAGAACGCCGAACGCAACTCCGGTGGCCCACACCGCAAGATGTATGGACGCGTCACCGACACCGGCCTTGGTCAACAGGAGCAGCAGCGTCGAGAGCACCACACCGCGCCACGCGAGTTCCTCGACAACGGGCACGATGACGACTTCCGTCACCAGCCATTGGTTCCCGCTGTATGGCGTCGCGCCCGTGAGCAGAATGAACGTCGCCACCACGCCGCAGTTGACGAGCAGCATCCATGTCAGCATCCTCCAGCGTTCCCGAGTGCGGCCGACATGGAGGCCGACGAAGTTCGGACGCCACGCCGAGACCGCGATCACAGGCAGGACCACATGGAGTCTCGAGACTACGCCCCATAGCGACGCTAACCCCGCGGACTCGCCCACGTGCGGGAAACGCGCATTCGCGAACCGGAAGTACGCTTGATCTGCCAGTAAGAACAGAAGCGCAAATGCGACCACGCCGACGA
The DNA here is from genome assembly GCA_963817255.1 of uncultured Actinomycetes bacterium. Classification (GTDB taxonomy): domain Bacteria; phylum Actinomycetota; class Coriobacteriia; order Anaerosomatales; family CAVRZR01; genus CAVRZR01. Next base: position 493,627 of record CAWFNT010000004.1, on the reverse strand, counting down.
CCGCGCCAGCGGCGAACCACCAGCGTCGCGATCGTCGGGCCGCGACGGTTCCCTCCATCTAGCTCCCAGCGATTGCACCTAACAACGAATCTACAGTCTGTGTATTCGAGCAGATGCAGCGTTCGCCTTCCACCTAAGACGCAACGACCGCCTTGAGGGACTCGGATATGCCGTCCGTGTAAGGCCCCTACAGCCGGTCGATCGGGCTGCGTACGCCGTGACCGCCTCGATTGAGCACGTGGGTGTAGATCATCGTCGTGTTCACGCTCTTGTGGCCCATCAGTTCCTGGATCGTGCGGATGTCGTACCCCGCCTCGAGCAGGTGTGTGGCGAACGAGTGCCTGAACGTGTGGCATCCCGCGTGTTTCGCGATTGCGGCTCGGCGGACCGCCTCCTTGACCGCGCGCTGGAGGACGGTCTCGTGGACGTGGTGCCTCCCCTGCTGTCCCGTCTTCAGGTTTCGCCAGCGCCGCTGCTGGGGGAACACCCACTGCCATTCCCACGCGGCCGAGGCGTTCGGGTACTTGCGTTCGAGTGCGCCAGGCAGTTCGACCCGTCCCCATCCTTCGGCGATATCGCGCTCGTGCACGCGGCGGGCGGAGTGCAAGTGCTCGCGGAGCGGTTGCACGAGCGATTCGGGCAGCATCGTCACACGGTCCTTCCCGCCCTTGCCGTCGCGGACGAGGATCTCGTGCTGTCCGAAATCGACGTCCTGAACGCGCAGGCGAAGACACTCCATCAGACGCAGTCCACTGCCGTACAGCAGCGATGCCATGAGCCACGTCTCGCCGTCCATCTCGTTGAGCACGGCGCGCACCTCATCGCGCGTCATCACAACGGGCAGGCGCTTGGGTTGCCGCGCACGGACGAGGTCGCCCAGGTCGCCGATCTCATATCCGATCACGTATCGGTATAGGAACAACAGCGCCGAGAGCGCCTGAGTCTGAGTCGACGCGCTGACCTTCTCCCCCACCGCGAGGTGGGTGAGGAACGCGTTGATCTCGGCTTCGGCCATCTCAGCGGGGTGCTTCATGGTGTGGAACCGGATGTAGCGTTCCACCCACGAGCAGTACGCCTGCTCGGTGCGTCGGCTGTAGTGGCGCGATCTCAGGGCGTCGCGCACTTGATCCATGAGTCTGGCCGGTCGAGTTACGGAGCCAACCGGCTCCGAGCGCACCACGCTATCCATCCGCAGCCTCCCACTCCTACCGTGAGAGGCGTGTCATACCAGGTTCTTACCGGCGGCCTTCCCAGGAAGCGCCCGGGGCCGGTCAGTTCATGCGGGTACGCATGCTCAACCGCCGCCTCGCAGCGGTCAGTCCTATGAGCGTCAGCATCAGCAGCGCCCACGCCGACGATGCGGGCACCGACACGGAGCTACCCGCCGGTTCGGCGATCTCGAAGTCCGAGAACGACGACGTCCGACCCGTGATCGTGTCGTCGTCGGCGTTGACCGACAGGGTCACATCCTGCCACCCGTTCCCTCGGTGGAAGAGCTTGAGGCCCTGCTCGTTGCCCCTGAGATTCCCCTCTTCGTAGGGCAAGGTCACGTCTACGGTGCCCGAGAAGCCGGCGGTGGTGGAGATCTCGTAGCACCCTCCCGGGATCGCGGCGTAGCCGCTCGGATCCTCGTACCGGGGCGACACGTAGGTCACGGTGACACTTCCGGGGCTCGTCACGCTCTGGAACTTCAAGCTTATGCCGCGACCCAGATCGACGGTCACGTTCTCCCCGACACTCACGGAAGCCGCCGTCGTGTAGCCGGACGGGATCGGCGCCGTTTGCAGGGCGCCGAACTTGGTCACGAACGCGTCCTGGACGTTGCAGAACGTCTTGAACGCACCCGTCGTGGTGGGGAACGCCGGCGTGCCTTCGCGTGCGAATCCGGTCACGTACACGCTGCTTCCTTGCACCAAGATCCCGTTGCCCCAGTCGTCGCTCCCGCCGCCCAGGAACGTCGAGTAGCGCAGGGCTTGAGGTGTCGGCAGGGTCGGATCGGCCTCGACCTTAGACATGAACACGTCATCGCCGCCGTTGTAGTAGAGGTCGTACGCGTACTGGCTCGTCGGGTAGTTCGCCGATGAGGTGTAGCCGGTGACGTACGCGACGTACTTGCTGTCGAGGTCGATCGCCCGGCCCTCATCCTGGCCGCTTCCACCCAGGAACGAGGAGTACTTGAGGTCGGCGTTGCCCAGACCGCTGGGGTTGATCTTGGCGAGGAACGCATCCTTCCGCATGAGGCCGAACCCCCCGCCGTGCTGGCTGCTGACGGCGCCGGACGTCGTCGGGAAATCGACCACGCCGTCGATCGTCATGCCGGTCACGTACATATTCGGCGCCCCATTGCTCTGGAGATAGTCCACCGCGATCGCAAGCCCGGAGTCTCCTTCGTCGCCTCCCAGGAACGTCGAATACTTGAGGCTGGCGGTGCCGAAGAGAGCGGGATCGATCTTGGCCGCGAAGGCGTCCGAGCCGCCACCGTTGTGAGTCTCGTCGTAGGCGCCGGGCGTCGTCGGGAACGGCGGCGCGCTGCCGATCTCGGCCACTCCCGTGAAGTAGATCTTGCCGCTCGGGTCGATCGCGATCCCCGTGCCGCTGTCGCAACCTTGCCCGCCAAAGAGCGTGCAGTAGTTCAACGCCGTACCGGTGGCATTGAGCACCGCGACAAACGGGTCCGAAGCGCCGTTGCACGTCTGCTGGAACGCGTTTCCCGTGGTCGGGAACGCAATCGACGTCCCCAGGCTCGATGAGCCGACGACGTATGCCTCCGTGTTGACCGCGCCGCTCTTGACGGCGATGCCGCACCCTTCGTCGCCTTGGTCGCCGCCGAGGTACGTGGAGTACAGGAGAACGCTTCCAGTGGCATCGAGCTTCGCCACGAATGCGTCGGTGCTCCCGTTTGCCGTCGTGTCGAAGGTGTTGGGGTTCACGACCGACATCGAGAAGTCATTGCTGGACGTCTTGCCCGTGACGTACACGCAGTTGCCGCGGTCGACGTCGATCCCAAGTCCCTCGTCATCGGCGCTTCCGCCGAGGAACGTGGAGTACACGAGGGGGCTCGAGCCTGTCTTGTTGAGCTTCGTCACGAACACGTCTGTGGCGCCGTTCTGCCCGTTGTGGGACGTGTCCCATGCGCCGGGAGTCGTCGGATAGTCCGTCGTGGGAAGCGGAGTCTGTGGCGTTGTGCCGGTGATGAACACGGCTCCCGTGGAGTCCGTCTTCGTGGCGATCGCATTGGACTGTTCGTACGTGCTCCCGGTCCCGCCGATGAACGTCGAGTAGTCCAGCCCCGGATCGATCACAACGGGGACTCTGGGATCGTACGAGCCCAGGGCAAAGCCGACCGTGTCCTCATTCAGGACGAACGCCGCCGCGACTGGGGCCTTCTTGCCGTCAATCAGCTGATAGGCAACCGGCTTCTCGTCCTTGAGCTCGCCTCTCGGCGTGCCAATGAGCAGGTTCCCTTCGGGACTCAGCTTCAAGGACTGCGCACCGCTGTACGCCATCCGGATGGCGCGGTAGTCCGCTCCGGGCGCTACGCCGAACTCGTACTTGATCTTCGCGCCGCTCCCCTTGTAGACGAGGTCGATCCCGGGGTAGAGGCCCGCGTATCGCGCCTCGGCGAACGTGGGGATGCCCGTCCTCCACTGCTCTGAATCGGTGCCGACGAGGTAGTTGATCTTGCCTTCCTGCTGCTGCGCGCCGCTGAGTACCGCGTTTGCGTTGGCGCCTGCGAACTTCAGTCTCAAGACGTAGCCCTGCCGCTCGGCCAAAGCCGCGCCCGACTCCGTCTTCGCAGTGCCGCCCGCAAACGCATAGGCGACTTCACCGCCGCGTCCCAGAGAGAAGCTGTACCCGGGTCCTTTTGCGTAGTAAAGGATCCGTCCATCCAGCTGGCCCTTGTTGGGCACGAACAGTATCGGCATCGCCGCCGGTTCGACGGCCGCTTCTTTGTGGACCGCAGTCGGAACGGTCGCGCTCTGCTGCGCTGCCGCCCGCGCCGGGCAACCAGGAGGCGCCACCCCAGGGCATGGAGATCCGCCACCCGCCAACCGATGTCAGCGCCAGTCCAACCAGCGCCAGCACGAGCAGTGGCCGATCGATCCAGTGTCTCGAATAGGCGTTCACAGTGCCCTCCCTCATGGAACACGGTCCGAGTGACGCGCAGTGCCTTTAGACGTCTTTCGCTGCAGCCACACGAGAGTCCTGCGGATTCGCGTGCGGCGCCCGCCCGATGCGGGGTGTAGGCGGAGGTTGGAGGCGCCTCGGGGGAGCTTCAGGCGGTCCGTTCTCGGAATCCGCGATTCCTTAAGAAATCCCTCATCTAGCAGCCGTTTCACGCCCGAGAAATCGGGTAGGCAAATGTACAGCGGAGGCGTTTGCCGTGCCCGACACCCCCGCATCACCGAGGGCACGCAAGGAGGTTGCCGCAATGAAGGACATGGAAGGCAAGGTCGCGCTCGTCACGGGCGCCGGCTCCGGTATCGGCCGGGAGAGTGCCCTCGCGTTCGCACGCGAAGGCGCGAAGGTGGTCGTCGCAGACATCGTCGTCGAAGGCGGCGAGGAGACCGTCCGCATGATCAAGGACATGGGCGGTGAGGCCATATTTGTCAAGTGCGACGTGGCTCAGGAAGCCGACGTCAAGGCGCTCGTCGCCAAGACGATCGAGACCTACGGAAAGCTAGACTACGCGCACAACAACGCCGGCATCGAGGGCATGGCGGGTCCCTGCGCCGAGTGCACCGAGGAGAACTGGGACAAGACCATCGGCATCAACCTCAAGGGCGTGTGGTGGTGCTGCAAGTACGAGATCCCTGAGATGCTCAAGCGCGGCGGCGGCGCGATCGTGAACACCTCGTCGGTAGCGGGACTCGTCGGATTCGCCGGCATCCCTGCGTACACTGCTTCCAAGCATGGTGTCGCTGGCCTGACCAAAGCGATTGCGCTGGACTACGCCACGCAGGGCATCCGCTGCAACGCGGTCTGCCCGGGCGTCATCCACACGCCGATGGTCGACCGTTTCTCGGGAGGTACGCAGGAGGGTCTCGACGCCATGGCAGCGATGGAGCCCGTCGGCCGGCTGGGCGAGCCCTCAGAGATCGCCGATGCGGTCGTATACCTCTGCTCGGACAAAGCGACGTTCGTCACCGGCATCGCGATGCCGGTGGACGGCGCGTTCGTCGCGCAGTAGGACGGGTCATTCTCAGCGGCCTGGTCGTGAGGTAGAGAACAGCGCGAGGCCCCCGGGTTTCCGGGGGCCTCGAGTGCAGTTCTGTGCAGTGCTTGGTGCGCGTTCCTAGTGCTGCCGCCTCGGCCTGCGGTCGTCGCGGCGCGGACCACGGTCGCGATCGCCGCCGCCACTGGCGCCACTGGGACCGCCGGAGCTGGCGCTGCCTTCAGGGGCCTTCGGCTTGTTGAGACGGTCGAGCGAGACCTTGCCGCGCTCGTCTACGTCGAGGATGACCACGTCGACCTCGTCGCCCACGTTGAGCACGTCTTCGACCTTGCCCACGCGGCCGTCGGCCACGCGCGAGATGTGCAGCAAACCGTCCTTGCCGGGGCTGAGTTCGACGAACGCGCCGAATGTCTGGATCGAGACGACGCGCGCCTTCTCGTAGACCTCGCCGATCTCGGGCTCCTTCACGATAGCCTTGATGCGGCGCATCGCCTCTTCCCCACCCAGGTCGCGGCTCGCGATGTAGATCGTGCCATCCTCGTTGATGTCGATCTGCGCGCCGGTCTCTTCCTGGATGCCGCGGACGATCTTGCCGCCGGAGCCGATGACGTCGCGGATCTTGTCGGTCGGGATCTTGATGGTGAGGATGCGCGGGGCGAACTCGGAGAGCGCCTCGCGCGGGATCTCGATGGCCTCGAGCATCTTGCCCAGGATGTGCGCGCGGCCTTCCTTCGCCTGCATGAGCGCCTTCTCGAGGATGTCGTGCGACAGCCCCTTGGCCTTGTTGTCCATCTGCATGGCAGTGATGCCCTTGGGCGTGCCGGCCACTTTGAAGTCCATGTCGCCGAGGAAGTCCTCGAGGCCCTGAATGTCGCTAAGGACGGCGACCGAGTCGCCTTCCTTGATGAGCCCCATCGCGATGCCGGAAACCGGCTCCTTGATGGGCACGCCGGCGTCCATGAGCGCGAGCGACGAACCGCACACCGAGCCCATCGAGCTGGACCCGTTGGACTCGAGCACCTCGGACACGATGCGGATCGTGTACGGGAAGTCCTCCTCGGCGGGGATGACCGGGAAGAGCGCGCGCTCGGCGAGCGCACCGTGACCGATGTCGCGCCGCTTCGGACCGCGCATGAAACCCGTCTCACCCGTCGAGAACGGCGGGAAGTTGTAGTGGTGGATGTAGCGCTTGCCCTCGGACACGTCGATCGTGTCGATGCGCTGCCACTCGGAGAGCATGCCGAGAGTGAGCACCGAGAGCACCTGCGTCTGACCGCGGGTGAAGAGCCCCGATCCGTGGCTGCGCGGCAGGTAGCCGGCTATGCAGCTGATGGGGCGGATCTCGTCGGCCTTGCGGCCGTCGGCGCGCTCGCCCTCTTCGAGGACCATCGTGCGCATCGTCTTCTTCTCGAGCAGCTTGAGCGCCGCCTTGATGTGCTTGCCGGAGGCGAGCAGCTCTTCATCCGAGTGCGTGGCGAGGAGCTCGTCCTTGACCGCCGCGACCGCATCCATGCGGGCGTGCTTGTCCGGGTTGTGAAGGGCGACCTTCATCTTCTCGGCACCCGCAGCGAAGACTGCGTCGACGATCTCCTGAGGGACGGTCTGCAACGCGACGTCCATGGGCTTGATCTCGACCTTGGCGAGGAAGCGCTCCTGCACGTCGCAGAATGCCGAGATGGCCTCCTGGGCGAACATGAGCGCCGCGAGTATGTCCTCTTCAGACACTTCTTTGGCACTGGCCTCGAGCATGAAGACGGCATCCTTGGAGCCGGCGACCACGAGGTCGAGATCGGAGTCCTCGGCCTGGTCGAATGACGGGTTAACGAGAAACTCGCCGTCCTCGTCACGGCAGATGCGAACGCCTGCGAGCGGTCCCTCGAAGGGAATGCCGGCGGCGAGCAGGGCTGAGGACGCGCCCATGATGGAGATGACGTCGGGCTGGTTGATCTGGTCGGCCGAGAGGACCGTTGCGATGACCTGCACCTCGTTGCGGAAGCCGTCGGCGAACGACGCGCGGATGGGACGGTCGATCATGCGGGCCGTCAGGGTCGCCTTCTCGCTCGGACGCGACTCGCGCTTGATGAAGCCGCCGGGGAGCTTGCCCGCGGCGTACATGCGCTCCTCGAAGTCGATCGTAAGCGGGAAGAAGTCCAGGTCCTTGGTCTGCTTCGACGCCGTGGCCGTGACGAGCACCATCGTGTCGCCCTGGCGGACGACGACCGCGCCGCCCGCCTGCTTGGCGAGCTCACCGGTCTCGAGCACGTACTCCTTGCCGTACAGTTCGAACGTTTCAACGATCTTTGCCATGCGATTTCTCTTCCTCCTGCCTCACCCGCACGCCCCATGCGCACAGGCTTCCTGCTTCGTTCCTTCCCGCCCGGGCGGTCAGGTCTCTCTCACGCCCCTGGCGACCCGTCGCGGTCGCGCGGCGTCACCGGAGCGGTCTAGCAAGAAGGCGGGAGCGCGTGCCCCCGCCTTCTGTGTTCCCAGGTCTATCCCCGGATACCCAGCTTCGCCACGACGTCGCGGTAGCGCTGGATGTCGGTCTTCTTGAGGTAGTTCAGCATCCGGCGGCGCTGGCCGACGAGCTTCAAGAGCCCGCGCCGGGTGTGGTGGTCCTTCTTGTGGGTCTTGAGGTGCTCGGTCAGATCGCGGATTCGCTGCGTCAGCAGCGCGATCTGGACCTCTGCGGAGCCGGTATCGCCCTCGCCACGGGCGTAGTCGGCGATGATGGTGGACTTGACGTCCTTGGGAAGCGGCATATTCGGTTCACCTTATCTCTGATTCGCCTTCGTCCGAGAGCGGCGTCGGTGATTCGCACGTCCAGGGCGAAGGTACGGACAACCGCCGAAGTATAACACACGGTGCCGGGAATAGCCCTCGCCCCGGCAGGCCTAACGCAGCACGCCCCACTCGAAAAGAAGTGTCGTGATCAGCTGCACGACCATTGCTACGAGAATGAGCGCGACGATCACGGCGACGTACCGTCGCCAGCCCGGCACTCCGGTTCTCGAAGTGCTTGTCGGGTGCGTGATGCCTTCTGTGGGAACGCTCACGTTCATGGCAGCGAGCGCTTGAGCGGCTTCCGCGAAGCGGGACTCGGGGACGACGACGTGGAAGAGCCGCTGTACGACCGGGTACGGGTTCGCGGCCACACCCGGTCGATAGGGGTCGAAGCCGGTCGGTATCCCCGCCTCGCACAGCGCCTCGTAGATGGGTTCCAGGGAACGGCCCGTGTCCATCCCCGGCGCGGAGGCGATCGGAACCCACCTCTCGTCGCTCGAGATCGGCGCGCCCGTCAGCTGCGTGGTCTCATCTTCGGCGTGGCGTGCGGCGTCTTCGGCGGCCTCGAGCGCGGCGGGATCGTCCACGACCGGGATGCCGTCGTCCGTCGTGCCTTCGTCACGCATCGGTTGCACATCCATGCTGCTCGCCCCCGACGACTGCGACGGCGTTCTCGATGTCGTGCTGCAGGGCCGCGGCGAGCTCGTCGTCGGAGTCGAAGGCGCGTTGCTCCCTCAGGCGGTCGGCGAACTCGAGTACGATCGTCTTGCCGTACAGGTCGCCCTCGAAGTCCACGAGATGGGCCTCGAGATAGTCTCTGGCCTCGGGAAACGTCGGGGGCGTCCCCACGGAGATACCTGCCACGCAACGTCTGTCGTCAACGGTGGCCCAGCCCGCGTAGACGCCGTTCGCGGGAAGCGCCGAGAAGCCGACGGGTGTGACGTTGGCCGTCGGCACGCCGAGGCTCCGGCCGAGCGCCCGCCCGCGGCCCACAGCGCCGTGCACCCGATGCGGTCGGCCGAGCAGTTCGCGTGCGCGCCACAACGTCGCCCGCCACCACGAGGTTGCGGATGCGAGTCGACGTCACCGGTTCGCCCCCTCGGCAGACGAGATCGTGGGCCACCACGCCGAAACCGTGCTCGGCGCCGTAGTGCTCGAGCGTGGCGACCGTCCCCGAGGCGTAGCGTCCGAACCTGAAGTCCCGGCCGACGATCACCTCGACAGGCTGGAGCGCATCGGCAAGGACGTCGGACACGAAGCGGTCGGGGGCCATCTCGGCGACGAGGCGGCAGAACGGCACGACGACGACCGTCTCGACGCCCAGCTCGGTGATCGCGGCGAGCTTGTCTTCGATGGTGAGCAGCTGAGGCGCGGCCGCGTCGGGGGTGAGGACCTGGTCGGGATCCCGGTCGAACGTCATCACGCACGAGAGCACGTCTCGAGCGCGCGCCCGCTCGACCGCGTCCGAGATGAGGGCCTGGTGGCCGACGTGCACGCCGTCGAACACGCCCACGGCGACCGTGGCCGGGCCGAGGTTCAGCGCGCCGAACTCCCACTCGAGGACGCGCGAGGTCATGACTGTCCTTTCGGTAGCACGACCGCAGCATACAATCGGGCGGCATCGGACTGGTAGACGCCAAGAAACGAACCCTCGAAGACCAGCGACACGAACGCTCCGGGCGCCGGGAGTGGCTGATCGATCTCGTCGGCGGTGAGCGGAAGACCGTTGGACACGCGGCTTGCGGCTGCTGAGCCTATCCGCATCTCCGGAAGCGCAAGCGCCCGCACGGGGTCGACGAAGAGGGGCTCCAGCGCGGCGCCGGCGGACTGCGCTTCGGACAGGGAGTGTGCGTCGGCAAGCGTGAGCGCCCCGCTTGCGGTGCGCCGAAGGGCGCCCAGGTGAGCCTCCGTTCCAAGCTCGTGACCGAGGTCCCGCGCAAGCGCCCGTACGTACGTCCCCTTGGACACGCTGAGCCGGACGTCCCACGCGAGCGGCGGCCCTGAGTCGACGTCGAGAAGCTCCGCACGCAGCACTCGGATGGGACGCGGTTCGAGATCGAGCGATCTGCCCGCTCGAGCCGCGCGGTGCGCGACCTCTCCGCCGACCTTGATCGCCGAGAACGCCGGAGGTACCTGCAGATGCTCGCGCTCGAGAGCCCGCACGTGCTCGGCCGCGAACTCTCGATCGTCGAGGTGCGGCGGCACGGCTGCCGTCGCGACCACCTCGCCCTCGGCGTCGTCGGTGTCGGTCCGCGTGCCGAAGACGATGCGCGCGACGTAGGTCTTCTCGGCCGCCGAAAGCCACGGTGCGAGGCGTGTTGCCGGTCCGACGAGCACGACGAGCAGGCCGGTTGCCGCCGGGTCGAGGGTTCCGGCGTGTCCGATGCGCCGCTCCCCCGTGGAATGCCTGAGCGCGCCCACGACGTCGTGACTGGTCATCCCGGCCGGCTTGTCCACGGGCAGGATCCCGACCAGCCCGGTGGCACCGCGGCGCGCGCTCACGCCTTGTCGCCTCCGGGGAGTTGCGGCAGCAGGCGCGGGAGCAGGTCCTCGAGGGTGCCCTCGAACGTGAATCCCGCCGCGGCCTTGTGCCCTCCCCCGCCGAAAGAACTCGCGACAGTGCCGATGTCGTGGCTGCCCTTGGCTCGCAGGTTCACCCGCACTTCGCCGTCATGCAGTCGAAAGACGGCCGCCGCGTCGATGCCGCCAAGCGTTCTGACCGCGTCGATGAGGCGCTCGCCGTCGCCGGGCTGCGCGCCCGTCTCGGCGAAATCGGCGTCCTCGACCCAGGAGTACGCAACGTGCCCATCGTTGGCGAGCTTGATCCGCGACAGCACGCGCCCTTCGAGCGCGATCGAGGCCATGGAACGTGTCTCGTACACGAGCCGGCTTGCCTCGGCAGGGTCGATCCCCCGCTCGACCATCTCGGCGGCATCGCGAAACGCCTGCGGCGAGGTGTTCGAGTACTGGAAGCGGCCGGTGTCGGTCTGAAGCGCCACGTAGCAGCAGAGCGCGATCTCGGGCGTGGGCTCGATCTCGAGCGCCTCGGCGAAGCGCCAGACCAGCTGACCCGTGGATGCCGTGCCGGGGTCGAGAAGGTTGACGGTGCCGAACGCCTCGGCCCCCTGGTGGTGGTCGATCACGACGAGATTGGGCGCGGCCGCTGCCATCTCGGCGGCGAGGCCGAGGCGGTCGAGCTTGGGCGCATCGAGTGCGAGGAACGCTTCCGGGGATTCCAGCTCCGCGACGGGTGTGAAGAGCGCGAAGCCGGGCAGGAACGCATACGTCGCGGGTGGAGGTGCATCGTCTGCGAGCGTAGGAATGGCTGCTACGCCGGCTTGCCTCAGCGCAAGCGTGGCGGCGAGCACGCTGCCGACCGCATCCCCGTCGGGTCGCACGTGCCCGCACACCACGACCGACGCGGCGTGTTTCAAGACGACTGCGGCACGGTGGTAGAGCATGCTCACCGGTCGTCCTCGGCCTCAAGCTCGGCCTGGGCATCGGGCGCGTGCTCGGACACGCCCTCGGTCGGCTCGGCGTCCTTGTCGAGCAGCGACGGCGGTACCGCCTTGAGAGCCTCGGCGATGCGCATGCCTTCGTCGACGCTCGGATCGATCGCGAAGCGGAGCTCGGGTGTGACCCGCGTCTTCATCCACCGCCCGAGGAGGGAGCGGATCCTCCCCTTGGCCGACTCGAGTCCAGCCAGCACCTCCGCGTAGCGCGCCTCGTCTCCGTGCGCGATCACGAAGACGTTGGCCACGGAGCAGTCGGGGCTTACCTCGGCGCCGGTCACGGTCACGAACTCAAGGCGAGGGTCGGAGATCTCGTCACAGAGGATCGACGCTACGGCCTCTCGCACGGTCTCGTTCAGCTTGCGAGTCCGCGGGGTCTGCTTCATAGAAAGCGCCCCTTATGCTTCTCGGGCGACTTCGATGATCTTGTACGTCTCGATGACGTCGCCCTGATGGATGTCTTGGAAGCCCTCGAGTCCGATGCCGCACTCGTAGCCGGACTTCACGGACTTGACGTCGTCCTTGAAGCGGCGCAGCGAGTGCAGCGTGCCGTCGAACACAACGGTGCCGTCGCGCACGACACGGGCGCGGTCCTCTCGGCTGACCTCGCCTTCCTGCACGTAGCAGCCGGCGATGACGCCGATCTTCGGCACCTTGAACAGCTCGCGCACCTCGACGCGGGCCGTGTCTTCCTCGACGTAGGTCGGGAGCGAGCATGCCCACGCGCGCGGCGTTGATGTCCTCGATGGCCTGGTAGATGACGCGGTAGAGGCGGACGTCGACCTTCTCCTGCTCGGCGAGGGTCTTCGCCTGGGGAGACGGGCGGACGTTGAAGCCGATGACGATCGCGTCGCTCGCGTCGGCGAGCATGACGTCGCTCTCGGTGATGGCGCCCACGCCCGAGTGGATGACGTTGATGTGGACCTCGGCCTGGTCCATCTTGGCGAGCGCGTCCTTCAGAGCCTCGATGGAGCCGTCGACGTCTGCCTTGACCACGAGGTTCAGGTCCTTGAGCTCGCCCTCGGAGATGCGGGCGAAGAGGTCGTCGAGCGAAACGTGCGTCTTCTTCTCCTGCTCGAGGACGCGCTGCTTGAGCGCGCGCTCCTCGGCAAGGTCGCGCGCGTCGCGCTCGTCTTCGAAGACCCGGAAGTCGTCTCCCGCCGAGGGAACGCTCGAAATGCCAAGGACCTCGACGGCGTCGGCGGGAAGCGCCTGCTTGACCGGCTTCCCGAGCTGGTCGACCAGTGCGCGGACGCGACCGAAGGCCGTTCCGGCCACGACGGGGTCGCCCACCTTGAGCGTCCCGCGCTGCACGAGCACGGTGGCGACCGGGCCGCGGCCCTTGTCGAGCTTGGCTTCGACGATGACGCCCGATGCACATGCGTCCGGGTTTGCCTTGAGTTCGAGCACGTCGGCCTGGAGAAGGATCATCTCGAGCAGCTCGTCGATGTGTATGCGCTTCTTGGCACTCACGTCGACGAAGATGTTCGAGCCGCCCCACGCCTCAGGCACGATCTCGTGCTCGGTGAGCATCTGTCGCACCTGGTCGGGGTTGGCGCCGTCCTTGTCGATCTTGTTCACGGCCACGATGATCGGAACGCCGGCGGCACGCGCGTGGTGGATGGCTTCGACGGTCTGCGGCATGACGCCGTCGTCGGCGGCGACGACGAGAACGGCGATATCGGTGAGGTTCGCGCCGCGGGCACGCATGGCCGTGAACGCCTCGTGACCCGGAGTATCGATGAATGTGATCTGCTTGCCGTCGTGCTGCACCACCGACGCACCGATGTGCTGGGTGATACCGCCGGCCTCGGTCGCTGCGACGCCGGTCTCGCGGATGGCGTCCAAGAGCGACGTCTTGCCGTGGTCCACGTGTCCCATGACGGTCACGACCGGCGGCCTCGGCTTGAGGTCCTCCGGCTCGTCCTCGAAGACGCAGACGGCCGCCGCCTCTTCCTCGGCGGTGATGACCTCGACGTCCGCGCCGAGATCCTCGGCGATGACCTCGATGACGTCCTTCATCATCGGCTGGTTCACCGTGAGCGGCATGCCGAGGAGCATGAGGCGCTTGATGATCTCGTTGGGGGGCAATTCGAGGGCTTCAGCGAGCTCGCCGACGGTTACGCCTTCTGTGACCGAAACGGCCTTCGTCTCGGCTACGACCGGCGTGAGCTCCGTCACGGCGGCGTGCTCTGCCGCATCCTGGTCTGTACCGGGCTTCTTGTGCTTCTTCTTCTTGCGGGCACTCTCGGCCTGGACGGCTGCGACCTGCGCGCGCGCTTCCTCGATGATCTTCGCCTTCTCGAGGCGCTCGGCCTCGCGGGCCATCGCCCGGTAGCGCTCTTCCTCGGTCTTTTCGAGGGCGGCGGTGTCTTCGGCCTCCTTGCGAGCGCGCTCGGTGGCCTCTTCGGCCTCGCGGCGCGCCTTCTCTTCAGCCTCGCGGCGCGCCTTCTCCTCGGCCTCTTCTGCCTCGCGGGCGGCACGCTCTTCGGCCTCGCGACGGGCGCGTTCTTCTTCATCGGCCTTGTGACGCGCCGCTTCCTCCGCCTTCACGCGAGCTTCTTCCTCGGCTCGCTTGGCGGCTTCTTCCGCCTCGTGCTTGAGACGCTCTTCTTCGATCGCGGCCTGACGCTCGGCGATCTCGGGTCCGAGCGCCTTGCGGATCTTGTCGACGTAGGCGTCGACCAGCGTCGATGCGTGGTTCTTCGCCGGGATCCTCATCTCCTGGAGCCGGTCGAGCAGCTCCTTGGACGACATCCCGAATTCTTTGGCGAGTTCATGCACTCTCATTGCTGGCATGGGTCACCGTCCCTGCCGTGCGTCGGCGCTTGCCGCGTCAGCATGGGCGGCGCACACTTCGTCGAACTCACGTCTCAAGCGGTCCAGGTCGTCCTCCTTGAGGTTCACGCGTAGAGCGCTGTCGATGCGGCGCTTCGCGAGAGCATTGTCGAGACATCCTTGGGCGAGGCAGATGTACGCTCCGCGGCCGTTCGCCTTGCCCGAGGGGTCCACGTGCACGTCGCCTGCAGGCGTGCGGACGACTCGAACGAGCTCGCGCTTGTCCGAGGACGTCTTGCACGCCACACAGGTGCGTACAGGTGGTTTGCGAAGCCTCGTCACGAGGTCGCGGCCTCCTCTTTCTCGTGCACGCCGCAGTAGTAGCTGCCCGGACGGGCCTTGTTGCGGCAGCGCACGCCCGTGCTCGTCATCGAGATGCAGCGGCCGTCGAACTCCTCTTCGGCGCCGGCCTGGGAGGCCGTACGAGCGGAAAGTCCCGACTCGACCGCCAGGGACGAGCTCTTGATATCGATACGCCAGCCGGTGAGCTTCGCTGCCAGGCGGGCGTTCTGCCCTTCCTTGCCGATAGCGAGGGAGAGCTGGTCGTCGGGAACTACGACGGTCGCAGTGTGTGTGTCATCGTTGACGATCACGTTACTCACCTTCGCAGGCGAGAGGGCATTCGCGACGTAGGTCTGCGGGTCGTCAGACCACGGCACCACGTCGATACGCTCGCCGCGGAGCTCGGAGACGACCATGCGCACGCGGCTTCCCTTGGGACCGACGCATGCGCCCACGGGGTCGAGCCCGGGCTCGCGGCTCGAGACGGCGACCTTGCTGCGCATGCCCGGCTCGCGCGCCACGTTCTTGATCTCGACGATGCCGTCGTAGATCTCGGGCACCTCGAGCTCGAACAAGCGGCGGATGAGACCGGGGTGCGTGCGAGACACGACGATGGAGGGCTCGGATCCCGAGTTCTTGCGCACGTCGGTGATGTAGGCCTTGAGGCGCTGGTTGTGCTCGTAGCGCTCGTTGGAGGGCTGCTCGTCGATCGGCAGGAGCGCCTCGACGCCGTCGCGGATCTTGATGAGCGTGTAGCGCTTCTCCGACTGCTGGACGGTGCCGGTCACGCTCTCGCCCACCCGGTCGGCATACTCCTCGAAGATGCGCTCGCGTTCGGCGTCGCGAATGGAACTCGTGATCACGCTCTTGGCCGCCTGTGCGGCGAAACGCGAGACGTCGGAAGGTGTGATGTCGACCTCGCGC
This sequence comes from uncultured Actinomycetes bacterium, assembly GCA_963817255.1. Classification (GTDB taxonomy): domain Bacteria; phylum Actinomycetota; class Coriobacteriia; order Anaerosomatales; family CAVRZR01; genus CAVRZR01. The sequence goes on along the minus strand of CAWFNT010000004.1, from coordinate 478,111 downwards.
ACGACGGGTGCCTCGGGGTCGTCGTTCTCCCTGAACTGCTCGTAGAGGTAGATGCGGCCGGATTCGCGGTCGATCGACGCCCGAAGGTCGTTATCAGGGTCGTCCATCCGGTCCATGATGTCTGGGTTGCGCTTGTACGCCGAGGCGATGGCCTCTTCGAGCCTTGCGAGCATGAAACCCTCTTCGATGCCCTTCTCTCGAGCAAGCTGCTTCAGCGCTTCCATGAGTTCGGAACTCATCGGTTCTGCGCGCTCCTTCCACTGCCAAAGTCGACGGCGCCTTTGAGGCGCGCCTTGGCGATCTCGTCGTAGGCGATGCGGTGCTCTCCGTCGTCGGCCTCGAGCACGATCCCGCTGGTGTCGGCGCCCGCGATCCGGCCTGTGTAGGTCGCACGCCCATCGGCGGTGCGGGTCTTCACGGTCGCGGTCTCACCGGTGAATCGCTCGAAATCGGCGGGTTTCTTGAGCGGACGGTCGATGCCCGGAGAGGAGACTTCGAGCACGTAGGGCCCGGCAAGTCCGGGCTCGGCGTCGACGATCTGAGACACCCAGCGGTTTGACTCGGCGATCGTGTCGATGTCTATGCCGCCCTCGCGGTCGAGGAGGACGCGGATGACGGGTTGGCGCCGGCCGCCGGTCTGCTCGACAGCCACAAGCTCGAGCCCGTGGCTTCTGGCCTCGGCATCGAGTGCGGTTTCGAGCTTATCGATGAGCTCTGTGGCGGTCATCGCGTCCTACCTCCTTCCAGAACAAAAGAAGCGGGGGTCAACCCACTTCTCGCAGGAACCGATGTCGAACACCGCCGAGCATTCTAGCACAGCGAGCAGGCGGGTCAACGCGCGCGACGACCCCCGGAGCGCCCCGCGAACCAACGCGACGGGCGTGCCGGCGGGCGTGTTATCGAGCGTGAATCCGGGCTCAGTCGGGCCGAGGCGTGCGCGCCGCGAGCGCCGCCTTCGCCTCGCGAAGCACGTCGTCGATCCAGGCGGCCGCCTCGTCGACCGGAACCTTCGCGCGATCTCCCGTCGCGCGGGTCTTGATCTCGACCACGCCTTCGGCGAGCCCGCGCTGCCCCACCACGAGCTGATACGGCCAGCCGATGAGGTCCGCGTCCGCGAACTTCACGCCCGGCCGCTCGTCGCGATCGTCGATGACGACCTCGACGCCGGCAGTCTGCGAGCTCGCCGAAGAGGCGCTCGGCGACCTCGGCGGCCTCCCCTTCCGAGGCGAGCGGGAGTACCGCGACCTCGAGAGGCGCGACCGTGACAGGCCAGAGGATCCCCGCGTCGTCGTTGTACTGCTCGACGACGGCGGCGAGCGAACGCGAGATGCCCACGCCGTACGAGCCCATGAGGAACGGCTGCTCGGTGCCGTCTTCGGCCATGAACGTCGCGCCCATGGTCTCGGAGTAGCGCGTGCCGAGCTGGAAGACCTGCGAGACCTCGATCCCGCGAGCGCCTTTGAGCGTGCCGCCGCATGCCGGGCAGCCGTCGCCGGGCTGTGCCACCACGAGATCCGCCCAGATGTCGACCTCGAAGTCGCGTCCGGGCTGCGCGTAGATGAGGTGGTAGTCGTTCTCGTTCGCGCCCACGCCCCACGCTACGTCGCCCTCCAGCGAGCGGTCGGCGACGACGAGCGTACCCTTCGGCGGCGAAACGGGGCCGAGCGAGCCCTTCGGGATACCGAAGGCGGCGAAGTCGGCCTCGTCGAGGAGCTCGATGCCGGGTACGGCCCAGTCGGCCTTCACGGGATTGAGTTCGCGGTCGCCCGGCACGCAGAAGTAGACGAGCTCGCCGCCGGGGGTCTTTCCAGCCATGGTCTTCACGGTGTCGTGCTCGGCGATGCCGAGGAAGCCCGCGAGTTCGGCGATCGTGCGGATGTCGGGCGTGTGCACGCGCTCCATCTCGCGCGGTTCGGTGATGGCCGGCGAGCGCGGCACGACGCTTTCCGCAGCATCCACGTTGGCGGCCCATCCGCAGTCGCAGTAGACGAGCTCGGCCTCGCCGCTCTCGGCGAGCGCCATGAACTCGGTCGTGACCTTGCCGCCGATCTGGCCCGACTCGGCCACGACCGGCCTGTACTCGAGACCGAGCCGCTCGCAGATGCGCCCGTACGCCGCCGCCTGCGCATCGTAGTGCTCCTGAAGCGATTCCTGACTGGCGTGGAAGGAGTATGCGTCCTTCATGATGAACTCGCGTCCGCGGAGCAGGCCGAATCGTGGCCGAACCTCGTCGCGGAACTTGGTCTGGATCTGGTAGAGAAGGACGGGCAGCTCGCGATACGAGCGGACTTCGCCGCGCACGAGCATCGTGATGATCTCCTCGTGCGTTGGCCCGAGGCAGAAGTCGCGGTCGTGGCGGTCCTTGAGGCGTGCCAACTCGGGACCGTACAGGTCCCAGCGGCCCGATTCCTGCCAGACCTCGGCGGGCTGGACGACCGGCATCATCATCTCCTGGCTCCCGATCGCGTCCATCTCCTCTCGGACGATGTCCTCGATCTTCGTGATCGAGCGCCACGCGAGCGGCAGGAAGTTGTAGATGCCTCCGGCGACCTTGCGGATCATCCCCGCTCTCAGCAGCAGTCGGTGCGAGGCGAGCTCGGCCTCGGCGGGGACTTCCTTGAGGGTGGGCGCGTACAGGGTGCTCATGCGCAGTGCGACTCGCATCGTCATTCCCGTCGGTAGTGTGGGCTGCGTACGGAGTCCTCGGCAGGCGCACGCTCGCCGAGCCTCGCGAGACAGGATACCCGAGTGCGGCCTACACGCGCTCGTGTTGCGAGCGCGCGAAGCCAGGGCGACGCTGCTTTGCGTCGGGCTACTCGGCGGCCGCCTCGATGATCGCGATCTGCTCGAAGAGCGCGTCGACGATCTCGTTCTCGGGTACGCGCTTGAGCGGCTCGCCCTTGGCGAAGATGAGGCCGACACCCTTCCCTGCCGCCACGCCGATGTCCGCCTCGCGCGCCTCGCCCGGGCCGTTCACGACGCAGCCCATGACCGCCACCTTGAGCGGCGTGTCGATCGTGCGAAGCCGGCGTGAGACCTCCTCGGCGATGGGGATGAGGTCGATCTCGCAGCGCCCGCAGGTCGGGCACGAGACGAGTTCGGGGTGGATACGCCTCAGGTCGAGCGAAGCGAGGATCTCCCAGGCAACGAGCACCTCGTCCACGGGATCGGCGGTGAGGGAGACGCGGAGCGTGTCGCCGATCCCTTCGGCGAGCAGAATGCCGAGACCGACGGAGGACTTGACGGTGCCGGTGAGCGACGTACCCGCCTCGGTGATCCCCACATGGAGCGGATACGGCACCTCTTCGGAGAGGAGTTCGTACGCCGTCACGGTCGTTGCGACGCTCGACGCCTTCGCCGATACGACGATGTCCTCGAACCCGCGCGACTCGAAGTGACGGCAGAACGAGACCGCGCTTGCGACGAGCTTCTCGGCGAGCGGCCAGTCCGCGTCGCGATAGCGCTCGGCGAGAGACCCCGCGTTCACACCGATGCGAATGGGGATACCCGCCTGCGGCGGCGGCCTCGATGACGGCGTCGACGCGCTCGTCGGAGCCGATGTTGCCGGGGTTGATGCGGAGCTTCGCGGCCCCTCTGCGAGCGGCCTCGATGGCCAGCGTGTGATCGAAGTGGACGTCGGCGACGACCGGAAGAGGCGAGGCGGCGGCGATCGCTTCGAAGCCCTCGAGGGCGTCTGCGCGAGGGATCGCGACGCGCACGATCTCGCAGCCCGCGTCGGCGAGGCGACCGATCTGGGAGAGGGTGGCCTCGGCGTCGCGCGTGTCGGTGTTGGTCATCGACTGCACGACGATGGGTGCGCGCCCGCCTATCGGGACGGAGCCGACCATGACCGGACGCGAATCGCGACGCTGTTCCATCACCAGCTCCTGAGCGGCCGAACCGGGCGTGCGCCGCGCGAGGCCCCTCGGCGGCCTAGCTTCGAACCACGTAGCGCATGATGTCAGCGTATACGAGGTAGCCGATGAGCGTGAACAGCAACAGCGCGCCGGCCGCGCTCAGCGCGTACGACAGCCGCCTGCTGAGCTGGTGGCCGGATGCCTTCTGGATGATCTCGATCGCGATCTTGCCGCCATCGAGCGGCGGGAGCGGCAGCAGGTTCATCACGCCGAGGGAGAGCGACAGCAGCGCGACGAGCCACGCGAAGTCGAGCGCGCCGTTTCGCACCGCGCGCGCCACCTCCACGCTGATGCCCACCACGCTGCGCGCGCCCTCGAGAGACTGCTTGAACGTTGCGGGCCGGAAGAAGTCCGCGATCGCGGCGAACACCATGCCGGTCCACACGAAGCTCTCTCTGAGGGCCGAGAGGGGTTTGGGCCGGACGTGCTCGACGCTCGCCTGTACGCCGAGGAACGGGCCTTCGCCGTCGGGGCGCTTCACAAGCACCGCGTCCGCCGTGCCGGCCTCGCCGTCTCGAACGTAGCCGATCGCAACGGCATCGCCGACCTTGTGAAGCGATATCTCCTTGGTGAATGCCGCCCAGTCCTTGACCTGCTTGCCTTCGACGGATGTGATGCGGTCGCCCGCCTTCATGCCCGCCGTGAGCGCCGCCCCACCCTTCACGAGTTGGTCCACGACGAGCGACTGCCGGTAGTAGCCGAAGATGCTCAACACGACCGTGAAGATGAGAATGGCGGTGAGGAGATTCACGGTGATCCCCATGAGCAGGACCACGATGCGCTTCCACACCGGCAGGCCGCGGTAGGTCACCCGGCGCGCGCTCGCAAGCAGCGCCTGCTCGTCTTGGGCGAGCGACTCGTCCATGAGAGCGACGTAGTCGTCATCCGAATCGGGTGCGGCGGCAATGGCGCCCCAGTCGGCCAGCGTGACGAGGAGGCTCTCCGCGCGGTTCGCATCGGTGCCAAGGGCCGCCGAGAGCTGCATGGCGTTCAGACGCCTGGCGCGCGTGATCTCGGCGAGCGCCCGTCCCAGCAGTTCGTCTTCCGGACCGGGCTCCATGCCGGCGATGCGCACGTACCCGCCGAGGGGGACCGCGGTGATGCCGTACGTGGTCGTCTTCGTCTTGAATCGGATCGCGGGGCCCGGAAGCCCGATCATGAACTCGTGGACCTTGACGCCGAAGGCGCGGGCAGCGAGGAAGTGGCCGCCCTCGTGCAGCACGACGAGGATGGAGAAGGTCACCACAGCCCAGAAGATCGTGAACAGCCCATTCTCCACGGCGCTCATGTGCGTACGTCACGTCCTTTCGAGCGGGCGCGTGCGCCCGCGTGCATGTCGGATGGCGAAGTCCACGGAAGTAGATTCCCGCAGTTGCCGCCGAAGGTATCTATCGGCTTTGAGCAAGCGATGCGCCAGCCCCGGGGCTGTAGGGCCGGCCTATTCGAGCCGCTCGATGGCCTTTTGGGCGCGTCTCTCGCGCCCACGCGTCCACGAGCTCGAGTTGCCCGAGTGACTCGATCGTCCCAGTGTCGTGCTCGGCCATGACGCGTTCGACGGTCTCGTCGATGTCGGTCAAGCGGACGCGGCCTTCGAGGAACGCAGCGACGCAGACCTCGTTCGCGGCGTTCAGCACCGCAGGCATCGTACCGCCCGTCCGCCCGGCGTCGAAGGCAAGCCGCAGCGCGCGGAAGGTCTCGACGTCCGGCGGCTCGAAGGAAAGCGAGCCGATAGTGGTGAAGTCGACCGGAGCCGGTGCGGACGGCCAGCGCTCGGGGTGCGAGAAAGCGTACTGGATGGGGATGCGCATGTCCGTCGCACCCAGGTGCGCCTTCACCGAACCGTCCGCGAACTCGACCATCGAGTGCACGCACGATTGCGGTGTGCACCACCACCGAGATCTGGTCGTATCCGACGTCGAACAGGTGATGTGCCTCGATGGCCTCGAGCCCCTTGTTCATGAGCGTCGCCGAGTCGATCGTGATCTTGGGACCCATCGCCCACGTGGGATGTGCGAGCGCCTGCTCGGGCGTCACGTCGGCCAGCTGCGCGCGAGTGCGCCCGCGGAAGGGCCCGCCGGAGGCGGTAAGCCAGATTCGCGCGAGCTCGGAGGCGCTCTCGCCTACCAGGCACTGATAGATCGCGGAGTGTTCGCTGTCCACGGGCAACAACTGTCCGGGCCGGGCAAGCGACGTCACGAACTCGCCACCGACCACGAGCGACTCCTTGTTGGCGAGCGCGAGCGTCTTGCCCGACGTGAGTGCGGCCACTGTGGCTCTGAGGCCCGCCGCGCCCACGAGAGCGTTCAGCACCATATCCGCATCCGGGTGCGCCGCGAGCGCCTCGACCGCTTCGGCACCCTCTCCGACCTCGGATTCCGGAAGAAGGGCCGATGCGTCGAGCGCCGCGCTCGAGTCGGCGAGCGCGAGGACGCGAACGCCGTGCGCGCGCGCCTGCTCGGCCAGGAGGTCGGCGTTTCGATGCGCGGCGAGAGCGACCACCTCGACGCGATCCGCGTGGTGCGCGCACACGTCGAGTGCCTGGCGCCCGATCGAGCCCGTCGAGCCGAGTATGGCGACCCTCAGGCGGCTCATCGCGCGCCCGCCCAGACGAGGATGTAGTACGCCGTCACCGAGACGAGGATGAGGCTGTCGTAGCGGTCGAGGAAGCCCCCGTGACCCGGGAGCAGCGAGCTCGAGTCCTTCACGCCCGCCTCGCGTTTCAGCCGCGACTCGAACAGGTCGCCGAAGATGGCGGCAACCGATATCCCCAGACCGGTCAGCACGAGCCAACCGAGCGAAAGCGGCGTATCGATGACGTAGTACAGCAAGACCCACACGAGTACCGTGAACAGGGTGCCCGCCGCGAGGCCTTCCCACGACTTCTTCGGCGAGATCCTCGGCGCGAGTTGGTGCCTGCCCATCGTCGAGCCGATGAGGTACGCGAACACGTCGTTCGCCCACACGCTCACGATGACCGCGAGCGTTAGTTCGGTCCCGGAATCGAGCCCGCGGACGAGCACGAGGTGCGCGAGCAGGAAGCCAACGTATACCGCACCGAAGACGGTCACTGCGGTGTCGGCGGTGCGCACCTGGCGGAATGCGACGTGCCAGACGAGCGCCGCGATGACGAGGATCGTCACACTCGCCGTGAGCCCGAGCTTGCCCCACTCGGCGGCCGCTACGGGCATCGCCGCCGCGGCCACGACTCCGAAGAACTCGTTTGGCAGCCGGTGCTCCCGGCGGGTGATGCGGTAGAACTCGGCGGCCGCGAAAGCCGCGACGATGCCGAGCAGGATGCCCAGACCCAGGTCGCGTCCCCAGATGACGACCGCGAGCGTGACGCCGCCGAGAACGACGGCCGTTCCCACGCGGGTCGCGAGTGCCGAGAGGCCGGTCTCGCGCTGAGGCTGCGCGCTCATCTGCTGCCTCCGTACCGGCGCGAGCGCTTCTGGAAGTCGACCACGGCGCGTAAGAGGTCGGTCCTGCCGAAGTCGGGCCAGAGCACCGATGTGACCCAGAGCTCCGAGTAGGCGATCTGCCAGAGCAAGAAGTTGCTCACCCTGAGCTCGCCGCTCGTGCGGATCACGAGGTCGGGGTCCGGGATGCCCACGGTGGCGAGCCGCGATGCGAACGCCGCGTCATCGATCTCGCTCGCGGACATTCGTCCCGCGGCGACATCTTCGGCAAGCGAGCGTGCCGCGTCCACGATCTCCGTGCGGCCTCCGTAGTTGAGGGCGACGACGAGCGTAAGGCCGTCGTTGCCCGCCGTGCGTTCGATGCAGCGCCGAAAGGCGTCGCCGGTGTCCGTTGGCACCGCACCCAAGTCGCCGATGACGACCACGCGCACGTGCATGCGCTCGAGGTTCGCCAGCTCGCGTTCGAGCACCTCCACGAACAGACGCATGAGTCCGAAGACCTCGTCGGTCGGGCGCGTCCAGTTCTCCGAGGAGAACGAGTAGATGGTGAGGTAGTCGATGCCGAGTTCGATCGACGCGGCGATGGCCTCTCGGACGGCCTTCGCACCCGCCCGGTGTCCGGCAAGCCGAGGAAGCCCGCGCTTCGCAGCCCAGCGTCCGTTGCCATCCATGATGATGGCGACGTGCCGGGGGATGCGGCGTGTGTCCAGGTCCTGAAGCAGCGCGGCGGCGCGCTTGCCGGTGAAGTGCTCGCGAAGCGAGCGCTCGGAAGGGGGCACCCCCTAGACCTCCATGATTTCGGCTTCCTTGCGCTTGACCGCCTCGTCGATCTCTTTGATGTGCAGATCGGTGATCTTCTGGACTTCCGTCTCGGCGCGGTGCAGTTCGTCCTGGCTGATCTCGGCGTCCTTCTCGGCTCGCTTCATCCGGTCGTTCGCGTCCCGGCGGATGTTCCGGACTGCGACGCGCGCCTCCTCGGCGTAGTGCTTGACCAGCTTGACCAGGTCGCGGCGACGTTCCTCGGTGAGCGGCGGGAACGGCAGGCGGATGACTTGCCCGTCGTTGCTCGGATTCAGTCCCAGATCCGAAGCCAGGATGGCCTTCTCGATGGCGCCCATGGCGGTGCGGTCGTACGGGCTGATGACGAGCAGCTGCGGTTCGGGAGAGCTCACCCCGGCGATCTGCAGGAGCGGCGTGGGCGTGCCGTAGTAGTCGATCTGGATCTTCTCCAAGATCGCGCCGGAGGCCCTGCCCGTGCGCACGGTCGTGAACTCGTGGTTCAGCGCAGCGACCGACTTCTTCATGTGGTCGTCGGCTTCCTTGATGATGTCGTTCGTCACCGGTCGTCTCCTCTGACTATCGTTCCGACGGGTTCCCCGAGAAGTGCACGCTCGATGTTCCCCTCGCGCGTGAGGTTGAAGATGATGATGGGCAGTTGGTTGTCCATGGCGAGCGATATCGCGGTGCTGTCCATGACCTGAAGGCCCAGGTTGAGCACCTCGATGTACTTGAGTTCGTCGAACTTCACGGCGTTCGGGTTCGTCTTGGGGTCGGAGTCGTAGACTCCATCGACTTTCGTCGCTTTCATGATGCAGTCGGCGTCGATCTCGAGAGCTCGGAGCGAAGCGGTCGTGTCGGTGGTGAAGTAGGGATTACCCGTTCCGGCCGCGAAGATGACGACACGCCCCTTTTCCAGGTGTCTGATCGCCCGGCGGCGGATGTAGGGTTCGGCGACGGCCTGCATCTCGATCGCCGACATCACCCGCGTGAACACGCCCATGCGCTCGAGCGCCTCTTGGAGCGCGAGTGCGTTCATAACGGTCGCGAGCATGCCGATGTAGTCACCCTGAGCGCGGTCCATCCCTTTGGATGCCGCGGCGAGTCCTCTGAAGATGTTGCCCCCGCCCACGACGATCGCGATCTCGACTCCCCCGTCGCGGACGGTCTTGATCTGCCTCGCGAGCGTCACGAGCACCTCGGGATCGATGCCGTACCCGGCATCTCCGATCAGCGCCTCACCCGAAAGCTTGAGCAGGACTCTCTTGTAGTGGAACTCCCCCGCCACGACCTCCTCCTCCAGCGTCTGCGAAGCGCGCGGAACGTCTCGGACAGGATAACGCAGACAGGCCGGTCCGTGATGGACCGGCCTGCGTGGTCTTTGGACTGCTGGTTGCCGGGGTTCGCTAGTCGCTGTCCACGGTTGGCGCCTGGCCGAGCACGAAGCGCTCGAAGCCAACGATCTCGAGCGTGTCGCCGAGCGCCTTGCCCGTTTCGGCCACGAACTGCGCGACAGAGATGTCCGGGTTCTTCACGAAGGGCTGCTCGACGAGCGTGACCTCCTTGAAGTACTTCTCAAGGCGACCCTCGGCCATCTTGGTCTGAATCTGCTCCGGCTTGCCGGACTCGGCGGCCTGCGCCTTGTAGATCGAGAGTTCGTGCTCGACGACCTCGGCCGGCGCCTCGTCCCGTGTGACGTAGGAGGGCGAGGCGGCGGCCACGTGCATGGCGACGTCCTTGATGAAGGCCGCGAACGCCTCGTTCTTGGCGGTCTCGGCATTCTGGAACGCGACCTCGACGAGCACGCCGATGCGGCCGCCGGCGTGGATGTAGCTGCCGATGGCACCTTTGCCCTGGACCTCGAGCCGGATGAACCGGCTGATGGTCATGTTCTCGCCGAGCTTGGAAACGACCTCGCCCATCGCCTGCTCGACGGTCAGCGTGGGGTTGCGCTTGTACTGTTGCGCCATGAGCGGTGCGTCGCCCTCGGCGATGCCGTCGGGGGCGTCGATGGCGATCTGCTCGGCGAGCGCCGTGGCGAACGTCTGGAACTCGGCGTTGCGGGCGACGAAGTCGGTCTCACAGTTGACCTCGACCAGCGCAGCAACAGCCGCGTACTCCGAGACGAACGCCGCGACAACGCCCTCGTTAGTAGCACGTCCGGCCTTCTTCGCGAGCGCCGCGAGCCCGCGCATGCGAAGGATGTCGACCGCCTGGTCGATGTCGCCACCGGCCTCGGAGAGAGCCATCTTGCAGTCCATCATGCCCGCGCCGGTGCACTCGCGCAGGTCCTTAACCATCTTGGCAGTGACTTCCATCGTCGAATCCTCCTCGTAGATCGAGCGGGCGGCGGCCGTCTTCAGGCGTCCGCGAACAGTTACTACCCGCGAAACAGCGATGCCTCGCTTGGCGAGCTAGGCCTCCGGAGCGGCCTCGGCGGGCGCCTCCGTGACCGGGGCATCCGCCGGCACGTCGGCCGGAAGTGCCTCAACGGCAGCGGCCTCGGGCTCCGGAGCCGCCTCGGCGGGGACCTCAGCGGCAGGTACCGCAGGCGTCTCTGCCATGGTGACTTTGGGAACCTCGGCCTCTGACGGCACGACGCCGATCTCGGCGGTCGCGCCCTGCCTGCCCTCGTTACCCTCGATGACCGCGTCGGCGATCACGCGTGCCATGAGCGTGACCGAACGGATTGCGTCGTCGTTACCCGGGATCACGTAGTCGATCTCGTCGGGGTCGGCGTTGGTATCCGCCAAGCCGATGATCGGGATCTTGAGACGCCGTGCCTCGGCGACGGCGATCGTCTCGCGCTTCGTGTCGACGATGAAGAGCGCGCCGGGCAACTCGCGCATGTCGCGCACGCCCGAAAGGTTCTTCTCGAGCTTCTCCATCTCGCCGCGGAGCTTGATCTGCTCCTTCTTGGGCAGCGAGGCCATGCGGCCGTCTGTCTCCATGGTTTCGAGCTGGGTGAGGCGGTCGATCCGCTTGCGCATGGTCACGAAGTTCGTGAGCATGCCACCGAGCCAGCGCTGGTTCACGTACGGCATCCCGGCGCGCTCGGCCTGGGCCTGGATCGGCTCCTGTGCCTGCTTCTTCGTGCCGACGAAGAGCACCTGGCCACCACGGCCAGCCATGGATCGCGTGAAGTTGTAGGCGTGCTCGATCTCCTTCAAGGTGCGCTGGAGGTCGAGGATGTAGATCCCGTTGCGCTCGGTGAAGATGTACGGTTTCATCTTCGGGTTCCAGCGCCTGGTCTGGTGGCCGAAGTGGACACCCGCCTCGAGCAAAGCCTTCATAGAAACGACCGGCATAGTGCAACCTCCTTGATTCGGTTCATCCTCCGCCCGCGTCTTCCCTCTTGGTTGTGCGCCACCGCTTCCGGTCAGAAAGCGGCACCAGCGCCGAGGTCGGCGGGCGTGCGTAGTAAGAGCCGGGAGAGTGTAGCAAAGTGAGGAGGCGCGTGCCACTTGCGAGCGGCGGGGGCGACAAGCCGACTTATGCGCCGACTCCTTGGGCCGCATGGAGCTTGCCTCGAAGCCGAAGGACCGCTTTCGTGTGGAGCTGGCTGACGCGCGACTCAGTCACGCCGAGGACCTGTCCGATCTCCTTCAGCGTCAGCCCCTCGTAGTAGTACAGCGCGATGACGACCTTCTCACGCTCCGGCAGCTTCTCGACCGCGTCGGCGAGGATCTCCTTCATCTCGGCGCTCTCGAAGATGGCGACGGGATCCTCGGCGGTCTCGTCCTTGATGGTCGAAAGGGCATCGGGATGCTCGTCCTTCTCGCCACCCAGCCAGAGCTCCTCGAACGATACGACCGAGGTGTAGGAGAGCTTGGTGAAGATGTCTTGGAGCTCCTTGGGCTGGATGCCCATCTCGGCGGCGACTTCCTCGTCCGTGGGCACGCGCCTGAGGGTGTTCTCGAGCTTGACGTAGGTCGCTTCGATCTCGCGGGCACGTGCGCGGACCGAGCGCGGGACCCAGTCCATGGCCCGCAGCTCGTCGATGATCGCGCCCTTGATGCGAGCGATCGCGTAGGTCTCGAACTTGATGCCGCGGTCGAGGTCGAACTTCTCGATGGCATCAATGAGGCCGAACAGGCCATAACTCACAAGGTCCGCTGTCTCCACCTGTTGCGGGAGGCCCGAAGACACACGGCCCGCCACGTACTTCACGAGTGGAGAGTAGTTGAGGATGAGCTCTTCCCGGGCGCGGGGGTCGCCATTGTCCTTGAAGTTGGCCCAGAGGGCGGAAACGTCCGTCCGTGGGTCGGATCTCATGCAGCAGCCCCTATCACGCCGTCAGCCCCTCGGATGCGCGTTTCTGTGCACGTCCTGAAGCCGCTTCATGCTCACGTGAGTGTATATCTGCGTAGTAGACAGCGCAATGTGACCGAGGAGCTCCTGGACCGTGCGAAGATCCGCCCCCGCCTCGACCAGATGGGTCGCGAACGTGTGCCGCAATTCATGCGGCGTGACGTGGACGGAGCTGCCCGCCTCGGTCATGCGACGATTGATGATGCGGCGCACGGCCTCGGGAGACAGGGCGTTGCCTCGACTCGAGAGGAAGACGGTCTCGGGTGAGTTCGGGCGGGCAAGCGATGGTCGTCCATCCCGGAGATAGTCACGCAGCAGGCCCACTGCGCGGTGGTGGACCGGAACGATCCTCTCCTTCGACCCTTTACCGAAGACGACCATCTGTCCCTGTGCGAGGTCCAGTGACTTCATCGTCAAGCCCGTGAGCTCGCTGACGCGCATGCCCGTGGCATAGAGGAGTTCCAGGAGCGTGGCGTCGCGCAGGCCCGTCGGCGTGGAGCGGTCCGGCGCGTCGAGCAGTGCTGCGAGCGCCTCGTCGGGAACGAGGCGTGGGAGACGACGCTGCTGTCTCGGCGCGCTGAGGACACGCGAGGGATCGGACTGGACGATGCCCTCGTCGACGAGGTACGCGAAGAACGAGCGCACGGCGGCGAGGCGTCGCGCGACCGTCCGTCGCGCGTAGCGGGCGCGGTCGAGCTCCGCGAGGTACAGGCGAAGCTCGCGGTGGCTCAGCCTGATGGGGTCGATTTCTGAGCGCGAGGCCCAGTCCAGGTATCGCGCCAGGTCGGAGGCGTAGGCGCGAATCGTGTTGGGCGAAAGTCCTCTCTCTATCTCGAGATGCGAGATGAACCGGTCAACGAGCACACTGGCCTGGGAAAGGGTTAGCCGGAGACGACGAGTCGTTGCCTCGCGTATCCGGCACGGGCCGCTCAGGCATGATCGTGCTCGGCGGGAGAAGCCTCGACGCGTGTGGCGGCTTCGCGCGCCGTATCGAAGGCCAGGTCCGCGCGTTCGGCAAGCGCGGCGGCAAGCGCGGCTTGCGCACGCTGTGAGTACTCGGCGTAGCGCTCGCGCTTGCCTCGGATCCGTTCGACAAGAGGCGGCAACAGACCGAAGTTCGCGTGCATGGGCTGGTAGTCGCAGGTGGCCGGGTCGGTCGCGTATGCGACGAGCGATCCGAGCGCCGTCTCGCGCGGGAGGACGAGGGCCGGCAGCCCGCGAAGGTCCGCGCAGGTGTTGACGGCAGCAAGTAGCCCTGTCGCTGCCGCTTCCATGTAGCCCTCCGTGCCCGTGACTTGCCCGGCCATCCGCACGCGGGGGTTCGTGCGCACCGCGAGGGTGGAGTCGAGCACCCGTGGAGCGTCGACGAAGGTGTTCCGGTGCATGACTCCATGCCGCACGAAGTCGGCGTGCTCGAGACCTGGGATCATCCGGAATACGCGGTCCTGTTCGGGATAGGCGAGGTTCGTCTGGAAACCGACGAGATTGTACGCGGTCTTGTCCGCGTTCTCGGCGCGAAGCTGGACGACCGCCCACGGGCGCCGGCCGGTTCTGGGATCGACGAGCCCGACGGGTTTGAGCGGGCCAAATCGGAGGGCGTCTACGCCGGTGCGTGCAATCTCCTCCACCGGCTGGCACGCCGAGAAGAGCTCGCGCCGGTCGAAATCGTGAAGACCGGCCGTCCGCGCGTGCACGAGCGCGGCCACGAAAGCCTCGTACTCATCGCGCTCCATCGGCGCATTCAAGTAGTCGGCGCCCGAGCCCTTGTCGTAGCGCGAAGCCTCGAAGATGCGGGTACGGTCGATTGTGGCTGCGTCGACGATGGGCGCTGCGGCGTCGAAGAAGGCGAGCCGCTCCCCTGCCAGCTCTGCGAGCGTGGACGCGAACCCTGCGCTGGTGAGCGGGCCGGTCGACACAATGACCCGGCCCTCGGGGAGCGACGTCTGCTCGTTGCGCACGACCCGGATGAGCGGGTGCGCCTCCACGAGGTCGGTCAGAGTATCCGCGAACCGAGCACGCTCGACAGCGAGCGCTGCGCCCGCCGGCACTGCCGTTCGACGTGCGGCAGCCAGCACGATGCTGCCCATGTTCGCTAGCTCCACCTTAAGAAGGCCCGCGGCAGTGGCAGGGTCGGTGCCCTTGAGCGAGTTCGAGCACACGAGCTCGGCAAGCCGGTCGGTCGCATGTGCGGGGCTCATGACGACGGGACGCGCCTCGACGAGCGTCACGGCAGCGCCCCGAAGCGCGAGCTGCAATGCCGCTTCTGTGCCGGCCAGTCCGCCGCCGACCACCGTGACCGACGCGCCCTGGGCCTCGGTATGCTGTTCTCTATGCATGACGTCGTGCTCGAGTCTGGGCATCTATTCCGCTCTGACGCGGTGGGATCGGGACGATTGTATCCCGCACCCGCCATCGCCCGGACCTAGCACGGACCATAGCGTCCGTCCGGATACCTGGCGATCACCCCCCTCGCTTCGAGGCTGCCTATCCTGCGGGCGATCTCCACGATGCTCAAACCAAGTTCTCGCGCCGCGTCGTCGGGGCGCATGGGGTCGCTTCGAAGCGCGGAGAGCACCGGGTCGTCTCCGTCCGACACCTTCTCGAGGTTGACGCCTCGCTCGGGGAGCCAACCCAGTTCGGCGGCAAGATCCGAGACATCCGTCACCGGGCTCGCGCCCTGACGGAGCAGACGATTGGAGCCTCGGCACTCGGGTGCGAAGATCGAGCCTGGGACCACGAGCACGGATCGGCCGGCATCGAGGGCGAAATCCGCCGTGGAGAACGTTCCGCTCGGCAGCGACGCCTCCACGACGAGCACCGCTTGCGCCAGGCCGGCGATGATCCGATTGCGGCGGGCGAACGCCCATCTCACCGGCGGTGCGTTCCAGGGCAACTCGGACACGACACATCCCGCCTCGCCGCTGCGCAACGTTTGGAGCAAGGCCGCGCTGGTGCGTGGATAGTCGACGTCGGCACCGCAACCGAGCACGGCGACGGTGCGCCCACCTGCTGCGATGGCTGCTGTCTGTGCTTCCGCGTCGCAGCCCAGAGCGCCACCCGAAACGATGACGACGCCTTTGCCTGCGGCCCACCCCGCGAACAGACGGGCGGCGGCCAGACCGTAAGGCGTGGCTCTACGCGAGCCAACGACGGCGAGGCCGGGTTCCAGTGCCGATGGATCACCATAGCCGTAGAGCACCCTCGGCGGCTCGGGCGAATCAGCGAGCTGAGCCGGGTATCGAGGATCGCCGAGAGCGATCTCAAACCGGCGATCGTCTGTTTGCGCCATGCTGGGCACCTCCTGTCTCCATACGGAAGCCGGACGCTTCGTCGACGTGATCCGATGTGACGGGGATCGATCCTTCGAGGTCCGCGATAGACCGCGCCACCCGGAGCAGCCTCGTGATGCCGCGACCCGACAAGTGATGAGCTCGCGCGTGTTCCTCAACAGCCGTTCTCGACTCTGAGGAGAGCTGGCAGGCCGTCAGCAGCGCAGCCCCCGAGATCACCGCGTTGGCGGCCGGTCCCCGGGCAAGACACGCTTCGCGAGCGGCCTTGATCCGGCTTCGCACAACCGCGGTGGCTTCCGCCGGGGCACCGCAGAGAATGCGATCCGGCGGCACGCGCTCCATTCGAACGTACATGTCGATGCGGTCCAACAGCGGCCCGCCGATCCTGGACTGGTAGCGGGCTACGACCGAGGGCGGACACGTGCACGCCTTCTCGGGGTCACCGAAGAAGCCGCACGGACACGGGTTGGCCGCGCCGACGAGTGCGATGCGGGCTGGAAACCTGACTCGGCCATCTGCCCGGACGAGCACGACCTGTCCGTCCTCGAGCGGTTGTCGCAGGGCTTGGAGCGCCGCTGGCCCGAACTCAGGCATCTCGTCGAGGAACAGCACGCCGTTGTGTGCGAGGCTGACCTCCCCGGGCCGAGGCGGACTCCCACCTCCGATCAACCCCGCGATCGAGCACGAATGGTGCGGTGCGCGGAAGGGGCGGACTCCCGCGAGCGCATCGGAGTCGTCGAGCCCCGCCACCGAGTGAACGAGGGCCGTGCTCAGCATCTCGTCGCTGCACAGCGGTGGCAGGATCCCGGGCAGCCGTCGCGCGAGCATGGTCTTGCCCGATCCGGGTGGGCCGACCAGCAAGATGTTGTGTCCCCCTGCGGCGGCAACCTCCAAGGCGCGTCGGGCCAGCTCCTGGCCGCAAACTTCGGCAAGGTCGGGCGTCGCCGGCAGCACGGTCGCCGGTCGTTGTCGCGCCGGAGTGTCCTTCATCTCCGCGCCAGCAAGGTCCCGAAGGTGTCCGAGCGCTCGATATCGCAGGCCCTCGAGTGTTTGGGCGCCTTCGGCGTCCGGCGGCCCGATCAGGGTGCCGCAACTCCGAGCCTGAAGTGCGTGAGCCAGCATGCCCGGTACGGCGCGGATCCGCCCGTCGAGCGAGAGCTCCCCTACCACGGCCACCTCCGATACCCGTGCGCGAGGAATCTGTCTCGTGGCAGCGAGCAAGGCGGCAGCTATGGGGAGGTCAAAACCGGTCCCGTGCTTCCTCAGCGGCCCGGGGGCGAGATTGACGATGACCCGAGCACCCGGGAAGTCGAAGCCCGAGGCCTTCACCGCTGCCCTGACGCGCTCGCGTGCCTCCTGGACGGCGAGATCAGGCAATCCGACGATGGCGAATGTCGGCAAGCCGGCGCTCACGTCGACTTCGACGTCGACGGGAAGCGCTTCTATGCCCAGTATCGTCGACGTCCGAACCGAGCAGTGCGCTCCCACGCCTACTCCACGACGAACGCTGAGCGGTGATGCCTCAGGAGTGCCCGATCCTCGGCGAGTACGAGGATGGAAACGACGTCGAAGCGTACGGCGACTGGCTCGATCCCGGCGTGCTGGATGTAGGCCTCGGCCAGCCGCGCGATGCGACGCTGTTTGGTCGGAGTCACCGCGTCCTCGGGAGAGCCCTTCCGCACGCTCTTACGCGTCTTGACCTCGCACAGGACGAGACTCTCGCCGTCGAGCGCGACGATGTCGATCTCCCCCGCCTTGGTCCGCCAGTTTCGATCGACGATCGTGAATCCGACTCTCTCGAGGTACGCGGCCGCGGCGTCCTCACCGCGTTGCCCGGTCGTTCTCTCAACCATGTCCCCACCTCCTGCGGGCACGGTGGCAGAGACCCCCAAACCAAGGCTTGCCGAAGCCCAAACCCGCCGCTCAGCTGGCGGGATTGCAGTGGGTGAGACGGTGGCGAAGCCGCTAGAAGAGCGGTAGCGTTCCCCCGCAGGGCCCGAAGGAGCGACGATGGATCGCGCACAATCCGCAACGAGTTATCGCCCGCATGTGACCGTCAGTGCCGTAGCCCTTGTTCACGTCGAAGCGGTACTCCGGATACTGAGAGGCGACGGCGCGCATCAACGCGTCCCGCGCGACCTTGGCAAGGATCGATGCCGCCGCGATGGCTGCCACCGAGCTGTCCCCCTTGACCACGGCGGTCTCGCTCTTCCAGACGCCGACCGGCAGGCCGTCCACCACCGCGTGGTCCGCCTCGGGGACAATGCCGCCCAGCGCCAGCGACATGGCTCGCTTCACGGCGCCTGCGATGCCGACGGCGTCGATCTCGTGGGCCTCTACGTGGGCTACGCTCGCGTTCAGAGCCACCGAGCGGATCTCGAGCGCCAGCTCTTCGCGTCGTTCAGGTGGGATCTTCTTGGAGTCGTCCAACCCTCGGATTCGCGGTGAAGGGGGAAGCACGACCGCGGCGGCCGTGAGCGGGCCTGCGAGCGCGCCCCGCCCCACCTCGTCGACGCCCGCGACCACGAGGTATCCCTCACGCCTGAGTTGGGACTCGAGTCGGTAGAGCGCGCTGAGCCTGGATTTCTCGGCACGAGCGCGGTCGAGCCGAGCCTGTCCGATGGCCGCTGCGCCACGCACGCCGGAGCGAGGATCGTCCGCGAGGGATTCCAGAAGAGCAGGGAGTCGCGAGACCGAGGTCTCGGCCATCATCCGGCGAATCTCATCGACGCTGGGCGGGCACATTTCGAAGTCCCTACAAACAAGCGAGCGAGGCACGTCCGTGCCTCGCTCGGTCTTGACCCATCGCCCGCAGCAGGTGTTCCCGGCCGCGAGTGAACCTTCCTAGAACTGGGCTTCCTTGAGGCGAGCGGACTTGCCGACCTTGTCGCGCAGGTAGTACAGCTTGGAACGCCGCACCTTGCCGCGGCTGACGATCTCGACCTTCTCGATCTTGGGCGAGTGAACCGGGAACGTACGTTCAACACCCACGCCGAACGAGACCTTGCGAACGGTGAAGGTCTCTCGGTTCCCCGAGCCATGCCGGCGGATCGTCACGCCCTGGAATACCTGCGTGCGCTCGCGGCTACCCTCGATGATCTTGTAGTACACCTTGACCGTGTCCCCGACCTGGAAGGCGGGAAGGTCGTCTCGGATCTGCTGCTGTTCTATGGCGCGAATGATGTCCATGCGAAGACGTCCCTGTTCCTCGAAGCGATTGCGCTGCCGCGGGGCTCGCGACACGAACGCGTAGTATAGCGCAGCGCTGCTGGCGGTAGCAATGCGGTCCCGACTCACGCGCCGGCCGTGGCATCTTCCTAGTCGAGCTCCCCGATTCTGCCGGGTGGCCAGTAGGTGAAGAACGCTCTGCCATCGATTCCGCTGACGGGCTGCGGGCCGAAGAAGCGGGCATCACCGCTGTTGGGGCGGTTGTCCCCCATGAGCCACACGTAGCCCTTGGGGATGGTGACAGGCATGGAGACGGTTCCGAGGTCGGTCCGCTTGCCGTGCACGTAGGGCTCGTCGAGCTGCGTGCCGTCCACGTAGACCTTGCCGTCGCGGATATCCACCGTCTGTCCGCCAACTGCGATGACCCTCTTGATCAACTTCGGGTGCTGTCCGGTCGGATCCTCGAAGACGACGACATCACCGGGCTTCGGGTCTCGAAAGCGATAGCTGATCTTCTCGGCCAGGACGCGGTCCTTGAGTTCGATGGTGGGGATCATGGACCCGGTCGGGATGATGTAGGGCTGGACGATGAACGTCTTGATACCTTGAGCGAGCAGGAACGCAAGGGCGACCAGCACCGCTGTCTCGATGAGCCATCGAAGGGTGCTCGTCTCCTCTTTCGGGGCCGTGGTCGTCTCGAGCTCACTCATTCGTCGGTCCTTCCGGGGCAAGCCCGCTCGAGCGGGCGATCTCTTCTGCTGCGATCCTTTGCTCCTCGGCAGTCAGTCGCGCATGCCGAAGGAGGTCTGGGCGCACCCGAGCCGTGCGTCGTACGGACTGTTCGCGTCGCCAAGCGGCGATACGACCGTGGTCGCCTGACGCGAGTACCTCAGGGATTTCCATGCCACGATACACCTGAGGCCGCGTGTATTGGGGGTACTCTAGCAGTCCTTCCGAGAAGGACTCATCGGCAGCCGACTGCTCCTTGCCGAGCACGCCCGGGAGCAGTCTCGCAGCTGCGTCGATCACGACGAGCGCAGGCAACTCGCCGCCGGTAAGGACGTAGTCGCCGATCGAGAGCTCGAGGTCGGCCAACGCGAGAGTACGTTCGTCGATACCTTCATAGCGTCCGCACACGAACAGCAACCGGGGTTTCGACGAAAGGTCCTCGGCGACGCTCTGGTCGAAGCGTCGGCCGGCCGGACTGAAGAACACGACGAACGCGGGCTCTTCGGATTGGCCTTGAACGGCCTCCACCGCTTCGAAGATCGGCTCGGGCTTCATCACCATGCCCGGACCGCCGCCGAACGAATAGTCGTCCACCGTCCGGTGCTTATCGTGTGTCCAGTCCCGCAGGTCGTGGAGGTGCACGTCGAGCAGGCCACGCTCGATGGCTCGACCGATCATGGACGCGCCGAGCGGCCCGGGAAACACCTCGGGGAAGATCGTGATGACGTCAGCACGCACCGGCTAGTCCTCGTCTATCAGGCCGGGGAGAAGGCGGACCTCGGCGGTGCGAGCGTCCTCGTCCACCGCGAGCACGACATCGTCGATGACCGGCAGGAGCACTTCGCCGAATCTCTCTCCCGAGACGACCCAGACGTCGTTCGCACCGGTCACGATGACGTCCGTCACCGTTCCCAGGTCGCCTCTCTCGGTATCCCGGACCGAGAGACCAACGGGGTCGAAGCGCTCGTCCTCAAGCCAGCCCTCGGGAAGGTCCGTGGTCCGCGCCAGCAGCAGCGTTGACGTGAGCTCGCGCGCGCGCTCGACGGAATCGACATCGCTGACCTTGAGGATCGTGCCTTTGGGGCCCGGACGGACACCCTCGAGTCGAACCATCAGGGGACCGTCCGGAGGGGGCACGAACCACAGACCGATGCCTTCCGGAAGCTCATCGAGCGGTCCCTCGAGCGGGGTGCAAGACAGCTCACCTGCGACTCCGTGGGTCTTGACGACGCGGGCGACGGCCGTGAACGGCGCGAGATCCATGAGCCTAGCCGAGGACCTCCACGTCGACGTGCGCTCCGTCCGCTCCCCCGGCGGCACGCACGACGGTACGGATAGCCTTGATGATTCGGCCCTTGCGCCCGATCACCTTGCCGACGTCTTCGGCATCGAGTTCGACGTCGTAGACGGTGAGCGTGCCTTCCTGGCGAGCGGTCACGCGCACCTTGTCCGGGGAGTCGACGAGCGCGGTCACCAGGTAGCGCACGAGGCCTTCCATGTCGCCTTGGGCGAGCATCCGGTGCTACTCGTCCTCGGGGGTCTCGGCGGGAGCCTCTTCGGCGACAGGCTCCTCGGCGGGAGCCTCCTCGGCGACAGCCTCGTCCTCGGCCGCAGGCTCTTCGGCGACGGGCTCCTCGGCGGGAGCCTCTTCGGCGACAGGCTCCTTCGGCGACGGGCTCCTCGGCGGGAGCTTCGGCGACGGGCTCTTCGGCGACAGCCTCGGCGACGGGCTCTTCGGCGGGAGCTCTCGGCGACGGGCGCCGGCGCAGCCGCAGCTGCCTCCGCGGCCTTGGCATCGGCCTCAGCCTTGGCGACCGCCTTCTTGGAGAGCTTCTCCTCGGCCACGGGGGCTTCCTTCGTACCCTCCGCGATCGCGAGCAGCTTCTCGACCGTCTCGGTCATCTGAGCGCCCTTGCCGATCCACTCGCGCGTCTTCTCGACGTCGAGTTCGACGACGCTCGGCTGCATGCGCGGGTTGTACCTGCCGAGGATCTCTATGAATCGGCCGTCACGGCGGGCGCGAGAATCAGCGACGACGATGCGGTAATACGGCGCCTTCTTCGCACCCGTACGCGCGAGACGGATCTTGACTGCCACCTAGGTCACCTCCGAGTAAGTGGCCGGGTCTTCCGGCCACGAGCTGAGCAAAACGACGCGTAATGATACGACAAGGCAGGTATGGGGTCAAAACGCCCGGACGCGTGTGCAACAGGCGGACGGCGACGGAGACGCTCGGGCGACGCGGTTCGGCAGAGCGAGCGACGCCAGATGCACGCTTCTGGGCGCTGATTCGTATGCGCCATTCGGCTGCCGCGTCTAGAACGGGCTCATGCCCGGCGGCATCTTCATGCCACGGCGGCGCCCCTTCCCTCCCTGAGCTTGCATCTGCTTCATCATCTTCCGTATCTCGGTGAACTGCTTGAGCAGCGAATTGACGTCGGAGACGTGGACGCCCGCGCCCGCGGCTATGCGCAGGCGCCGCGATCCGTTGATGATCGTCGGCTTGCGCCGCTCCTTGGCCGTCATCGAGAAGATGATCGCCTCGATCGTGTCGAGCTGGCCCTCGTCGACGTCGCCCGTCATCTTCTTGAGCTTGCCCGCTCCGGGCAGCGACGACAGGATGCTTCCAAGCCCGCCCATCTTGCGCACCTGCTTGATCTGGCCGAGGAAGTCCTCGAGCGTGAACTCTGCCTTGAGGAGCCTCTCCTCGGCCTCCTTGTCGAGTTCGGCGGCGCCGGCTTCCTGCGCCTTCTCGATGAGTGTGACGACATCCCCCATGCCAAGGATGCGCTTGGCCATGCGGTCGGGGTAGAAGGGCTCGAGCGCGTCGAGCTTCTCCCCCAGGCTGGCGAACTTGATGGGCTTGCCGGTCACCTGTCGGATGGAAAGCGCGGCTCCGCCGCGTGCATCGCCGTCGAGCTTGCTCATGATGACGCCGTCGAAATCCACACGCTCGGCGAACGCATTCGCCACGTTGACGGCGTCCTGGCCGGTCATCGCGTCCACGACCATGAGTATCTGATCGGGGCGTACGGCGTCTCTCACGCGTACTGCCTCGTCCATCATCTCTTCGTCGACGTGCAGGCGACCTGCCGTATCCACGATGACGACGTCGCGGAGGTTGTCCACGGCGTGTTTGACCCCGGCGCGCGCGATGGCCGCGACGTCGGTTCCTTCGCCGCGGTACACCGGCGATGTCGAGCTCGCGGCCGAGCGCCTCGAGCTGGTCGATCGCAGCCGGGCGGTAGACGTCGCCCGCGACCATGAGCGGGCTACGCCCCTGCTTGCGCAGGAGGTTCGCCAGCTTGGCCGTCGCCGTCGTCTTACCCGACCCCTGAAGTCCCACGAGCATGATCACATTCGGGATGCGGCCCGAGAGGACGAGCTTGCTCTCGGTGTTTCCCATGAGCGCTGTCAGCTCGTCGAGAACGATCTTGATGACGGTCTGACCTGGAGTGAGGCTGTGCATGACGTCAGCGCCGACGGCCCGCTCGCGAATCTTGGCCACGAACTCCTTGACGACCTTGTAGTTCACGTCCGCCTCGAGAAGTGCCATACGAATCTCGCGCATGGCCGCGTCGACGTCTGCTTCAGACAGACGACCCTTCCCCGTGAGATTCGAGAAGACCGCCTGCAAGCGGGCGGAGAGATTGTCGAACATCGGCTGCCTCCTAGTTGACGCGCTGAATGCGGTCGATCGGGGCCCAGATCGCCTCGACCTTGCCTTGGACGTCCGCGATGGGCACCGTGCCGAGATACCGGCTGTCGAGCGACACGATTCGGTTGTCGCCCATGATGTAGATCTGGCCGGCGGGGACTTTGACGGGTGGGAAGCTCTCGGGGGTCGATGGGTCGATGATGCCCCTGTGCGAAGGCTCGATCGAACCATTGACCCAAGCCACGTCGTTCTTCACCTGGATCGTGTCTCCGGGCAAGCCTATGACGCGCTTGACGACGTCGTGCTCACGGCCCGTACGGTCTCGGAAATGAACCACGACGATGTCGTCTCGGATTGGATTCGGGTAGGACTTGGTCAACAGCAGCCGGTCTCCGGAATGGAGCGTCGGGGTCATCGAAAGACCTTCGACGGTTGCGGTGTTGAACAGACCGTAGAAGACCACCAGGATGACGACGAGCAGCGCCGCGAGCGGGATGATGAGCCACGCCGCATAACGGTCGTGGCTGCTCGCGTGCGGCCAGGCGCGCTGCCATGCTACGCGCCCCTTATCAAGGCGGAGGCGAATTCGCGCGCTTCGAACGGACGCAGATCGTCGATACCCTCCCCCACGCCGATGCGCACGATCGGAATCCCGAGCTCTCGGGCGATGGCCACGGCGATGCCGCCCTTTGCCGTCCCGTCGAGCTTGGTCAGCGCGATGGCGTCCACTTCGAGGGCCTGGTTGAACTCACGCGCCTGAGCGAGCCCGTTCTGCCCGGTCGTGGCGTCCATCACCAGCAGCGTCCTCACCGGCGCCTTGCTGCGACTCTTGGTCACCTTGGCGACCTTCTGAAGCTCTCGCATGAGGTCGGGCGACGTGTGGAGGCGACCCGCGGTGTCGATGAGAGCGATGTCGGAGCCTTCCTCCTCGGCTCGGGCGACCGTGTCGAACGCAACGGCCGCGGGATCGGCGCCGCGGTCGCGCCGAACGACCGGCACGCACGCCCGCTCCGCCCACACGTCGAGTTGCTCGGCCGCCGCCGCCCGGTAGGTGTCCGCCGAACCGAGGAGTACGCTCCGTCCGGAGTCGGTCAGCTGCTTGGCGATCTTGCCGACGGTGGTCGTCTTGCCCGTTCCGTTCACCCCTACGACAAGCACGGTGACCGGCCGCTCGTCGAGGAAATCGTTGGGCTCATCGGGGAACTCCGCGGAGATCTGCTCGACGAGATCGTCCAGCACCGCCGCCGCATCGGGCAATGCCTTGCGTGCGGCGCTGTCTCTCAGTCGCGCGACGATCTCGGTCGTTGCGGTCACACCCATGTCCGAGGCTATGAGGGTGTCCTCGAGTTCCTCCCAGAACTCCTCGTCGAGGTTCGGACCTCGCCTGAGCAGGACGTTGAGTTGCCCGCCGAGCTGGTCGCGGCTCTTGGAGAGCCCCTCGGCGAGCCGTCTAAACCACGGCGTGCTCATCGGCTTGCTTCACCTTGCTCGCGTCTCTAGCCGGGCGGTCGAGTCGTTCGCTGACGACCTTGGTCACGCCGTCAGCTTGCATCGACACGCCGTAGAGGACGTCGGCCATCTCCATGGTCCGGCGTTGATGGGTGACGATGATGAACTGGGTGTCGCCGCGCATCTGATCGACGAAGGCTATGAAGCGGCGCAGGTTCACGTCGTCGAGCGCCGCCTCGACCTCGTCGAGGATGTAGAACGGGCACGGGCGCGTTCTGTAGACCGCGAAGAGGAGCGCGAGGGCGGTCAGCGCCTTCTCGCCGCCGGACATGAGAGACAGCTTCGAAAGCTTCTTGCCACGGGGCTGCGCGATCACCTCGACACCGGTCGTCTCGGGGTCGTCCGGCTCGGTCAGTGCGAGCTGCGCCGCGCCGCCCGGGAAGAGCACCGAGAAGGTCTCCTGGAAGAACGCGTCCACCTGCTCGAACGTCTCGAGGAATCGTTCCCGGATCTTGCGGTCTATGGCGGCGAGTATCTTGTGCAGCGCCTTCCGGCTCGCCTCGAGGTCCTCGAGCTGCGTGAGCATGGACTCCCTGCGCGCGGCGAGAGAGTCGTACTCCTCCATCGCGATGGGGTTGACGGGACCGAGATTGGCGAGTCGCTTCCGAAGCCTGTGGGCGCGCTCGGCGGCTGCCTCGCGGTCTTCTATGGGCTCGCATTCGAGCGCGCGTTCGACGGGCACGCCAAGCTCCTCGACGATTCGACGCACTGCGGTGTTGACTTGGATCTCGAGCTGCCCCTGCTCGACTCTCAGGTCCCCGGAAGTGGAAAGCTTGGACTCGACCGCGGCCTGCGCGTCGCGCACGGCCTCCTGTGCCTCGTGGATGGTGGAACGCAGCGATTCCGAGTCGGCTGCCTCGAAGTGCGCTCGATCGCGCAGCTTGTCCGCCCAGTGCTCGGCGTGTTCCTGCAGCGCGCTGTAGAGCTCGTGGACGGGCTCGATGCGCTCTCGAAGGAGTTCGAGGGCCTCCGCGGCCGCGCGCGACGCGCGAACGGTCTCCTCGAGTTCCTTGAGTTCCGCGCGGATCGAGGCGACCTGGCGCTTGAGGTGGACTTCGCGCTCCGACACAGCCGCGATCTCGATCTGACATGCCGAGAGGCGCTCGTTGGTCGCGGCCTCTTCGCGGAACCGGGTGTCTCGTGTCTCGCGGGCCTTCGCCGCGTCGTCCTCGAGCGTGTCTATGGAGCTCTCCGCCGCTCTGATCGACTCGGCGAGCGTCTCGAGGTCCGGAGCTTCGCGCGCGCTTCGCTCGCGGATCTCGGTGATCCTTCGTGCGACGCCGTCGGCCTCGGCGTCGAGTGACGTCATGAGCTGCTCGAGGCGGCCGAGTTCCTCTCGGAGCGAGTCGCCCTCGCCCGTGAGTGCGGCCAGGCGCTGAGAGAGATCGAGGGCGTCTTGCTGTGCCGCAGCGAGTGCTTCCTCGGCCTCCGCCGTCGCCGACTCGGTCTCACCCACGCGCGCGGTGAGCGCCACGACCTCGTCGGCGAGCTCGTTGATACGCCGTTTGCGTGCGAGCACGCCCGGGGAGTCATCCACGACGGCACCCACGGTGACCTTACCGGAGGGCCATACGACCGCTCCGTCCGGCGTGATGAAGCGGCTCCCGGAGGTGTCGGCCGAGGCACGCTCGAACGCCTCGTCCAGAGTCCGGACGACGAACACGTCGCCCAGGAGCGCGGCGACGATCGGGCGCACGTTTGGATCGCATTCGATGCGCTCGGCGATGGATCCCGGCGCGATCGTGTGCGCGACACCCTTCGCACGCGCGACCTCGAGCGGGATGAGCGAGATGTCGCCGGGCGCGTGTTCGGCGATCGACACCGCGATCGCGGCAGCCGCGGCACTGTCCTGAACCACGAGGCCGAAGAGGTCTGCGCCCAAGATGCGCTCGGTGACGAACTCGATGTCGGCGGGCGTCTTCATGAGCTCGGCCAGTGGGCCGATGAACCCCTCGAACTCGCGCTCGTGCGCGAGCACCCAGGCGAGAGCGGGAGAAGAGGTCGCGAAGGCGCGGTCGACCTCCTCAAGGCCGCGGATCTCGCTCCGCGCATCGGTGAGGCGGTCGCGGCGCTCGGCGAGGTCTTTTCGGCGGCTTTCCAGCACGCGGACACGCTTGTCAACGTCGGAGTCCGCGAGCGCCATTTCACGCCTCGTCCGAGCGAAGGTCGCCTCGTGCTGCTCGACCCGTGCTCGTCTCGCCGAGAGCGTCGCCTGGGCGGATTGACGCTGCTCGCGCACCTGCTCGGCTCGATCGGCCAGCAGCTCCTCCTCGAGCCGCGATGAGGAGAGGACCTTCTCGATCTTCGAGAGCTCGAGACGCTCGTCCTCGACTTGCTTTCGGGTCCCGCGGATGCTCGCCGCGATATGGGAGAGCTGGTCGTCGGCCGCCGTGCGCGCCTTGCGAACAGCCTCGGTCTCGCGCCGCAGCTCGGAGAGCTGTCCGTAGAGCGCCTTGATCTGCGCGTCGGTGGTCACGCGCTCGTCGGTCAGTCGTTCGAGTTCGGATGAACGAGCCGCCGCCCGCGTCTCGCTCTGATAGAGCTTCTGCCTCAGCTCCGACAGGCGCTCGATGAGGTTCTTGCCCTTCTCCTCCAGCAGGAGCAGACCGGCGTCGAGACGTCCGACGATGGACTGCAGGCGTCGACGCTGCTCCGACAGGTCGCCGACGAACAAGCCCTTCTCCTCGAGAAGTGTCTGAGCCTTGTCGAGTTCGCGTTGCTTCTCCGACAGCCGGAACCGCGCGAGCTCCACGTCGGCGTCAGCCTCTCGCTCGCGCTTCGAGACCGCGTCCCACGCCCGCTGCATCTGGCGCAGCTCGTCCACTGCGAGCGCGATGTCGATGTCGCGCAGCTCGCGCGTGAGGTCGGTGTGCTGCGTCGCCCGGGACGCCTGTCGCTGAAGTGGCCGGAGCTGGCGTTCGATCTCGGCGGTCACGTCACGTGCGCGCTCGAGGTACGCGTCCATGCCCGCGAGCTTGCGAAGCGCGCGGTCCTTGCGCTTCTTGTGCTTGAGGACGCCGGCGGCCTCTTCGATGAGCGCGCGGCGGTCCTCCGGGCGCGAGTTCAAGATCTCGTCAAGCCTGCCCTGGCTGATGATCGAGTGCGTGTCGCGGCCCAGGCCGGAGTCGTGGAGGAGTTCCTGGACGTCCATGAGTCGTGCGGGCGAGGAGTTCACGAGGTACTCGCTCTCGCCGCTTCTGAACATCCGGCGCGTCACCGTGACCTCGGCGAACTCGATCGGCAACATGGAGTCGGTGTTGTCGAGCACCAGGTCGACCTCCGCGACGCCGACGGCCTGCCTGGCCGAGGAGCCCGCGAAGATGACGTCTTCCATCGCCGTGCCGCGCAGCGTCTTCGCGGACTGCTCCCCGAGCACCCACAAGACGGCATCGGAGACGTTGGACTTGCCCGAACCGTTCGGGCCGACGATGACGGTGACGCCGGGTTCTAGAGCGAGAACGGTACGGTCCGCGAAGGACTTGAAGCCCTTGAGTATGAGTCGCTTGAGGTGCACGAACCGCCTCTCCGAGCAGCGCAGGCCCGGGCGTTGGGAGGGGCCAGGAAGCGTGGGCTATCGTATCACAGCGAGCAGCGCCGAACGGGGCGTCTCAGCGTGCCGGATCGTCTCGGCGAAGATGCTCGAACGCCTCGGCGGCAGCATGCATCTCGGCCTCCTTCTTGGAGCGGCCCACCCCTCTTCCGAGCTCCTTGCCCTCCACCTCGACGAGCACCGTGAACGTTCTGTCGTGAGGCGGGCCGCCCTCGGACACGAGCCGATAGGTCGGCGTGATGCCGCTCACCTGGAGGAGCTCCTGCAGTTCGGACTTCGGATGCGCGGGGACAGCGGCGTGCTCTGAGATGTGCGCGCCGAGCGTCCGCGACACGAAGGCTCGTGCCACGGCGAAGCCGGCATCGATGTAGAGCGCCGCGACCAGCGCCTCGAAGCCGTTCTCCAACGCCGAGGAAAGGCCCCGGCCGCCCGCTCCCCTCACGCTCTCGCCCAAGAAGAGCGCGTCGGCCAGGCCGAGTTCGGCGGCCGCCTCGCTCAAGGCGTGTCCGCTTACCGCGCCCGTCTTCAGCTTGGTGAGGTCGCCTTCCTTGAGGTGCGGGAAGCGCCCGTAGAGCTCCTCGGCCACGACGAGCGAAATGACTGCATCGCCGAGGAACTCGAGACGCTCGTAGTCGGCCTGCGCCACAGGCGCCTGCGGCGTGACCGAGCCGCTGCCCGGACCGCCGGCGGGCGTGGCCTCGCGCCTCCTGGCGGCCCCGCCCGCTTTGGGCAGGTCGTCGTTCACCGATGGATGCGTCAGGGCGAGGCGGAGCAAGGCCCTGTCGGAGAAGACGTGCCCGGTCAGCGCTCTCGGCGATGCGCAGTCGTGCTTCGTCGGAGGGAGTGAGCTCGGTGGGGCTCATGCTACGTCGTCGCTAGATGCGGGCGAAGATGAGCGTGGCGTTGTGTCCGCCAAAACCGAACGAGTTGCTCATGGCGGCCTGCGGCTGTGCGCGGCGCGCGACATTCGGCACGTAGTCGAGATCGCACGCGGGGTCGGGGTCCTCGAGATTGATCGTAGGCGGCAAGAGGCCGCGTTCGAGAGCCAGCACCGAGAAGGCAGCCTCGACGGCGCCGGCTCCTCCAAGAAGGTGTCCCGTCATGGACTTCGTGGACGATACCGGTGGCACGTCCACGCCGAAGACCGCCTTGATGGCGTCGGTCTCGGCGATATCGCCGAGTGGAGTCGAAGTCCCGTGAGCGTTGATGTAGCCCACGTCCGATGGAGAGAAGTCTGCCTGCGTCAGGGCTTCAAGCATGGCCCTGCGGGCACCGTTTCCGTCCGGCGCGGGCGCGGTGATGTGGTAGGCGTCCGCCGTGGCACCGTACCCCACCAATTCGGCGTGTATACGAGCGCCGCGCGCTTTCGCGTGCTCGTACTCCTCGAGCACGAGCACTCCCCCGCCCTCACCCATGACGAAGCCGTCGCGTCCGGCGTCGAACGGTCTGGACGCGCCCTGGGGGTCGTCGTTTCGCGTCGACAGCGCGCGTGCGGCGCAGAAACCGGCCAGACCCAGCGGCGTCACGCCGCAGTCAAAGCCACCGGCGAAGATGACGTCGGCTGATCCGCGGCGAATGGCCTCCCCCGCTTCCCCGATCGCGTGGTTGCCGGTCGAGCATGCCGAGACGGGGGCGTAGTTGATGCCCTTGGCCCCGAAGCGGATCGAGATGTTCCCGGCCGCGAGATCCACGATCATGAGCGGGACGAGCAACGGGCTCACTCGGCCCGGCCCTCGTTCCAGGAGCACGGAGTGCTGCTCCTCCATGGTCTCCAGGCCACCGATGCCGCTGCCGACGATGACGCCCACGCGCTCGGCGTTACTCTCGTCGATCATGAGCCCCGAATCGCGAAGAGACTCTTCGGCAGCCACGACCGCGACCTGCTGGAAGCGCGCGAGGCGCCTGATTTCCTTCGGGTTGAGCACCGTGCTGGGGTCGAAGTCATCGAGAGTCGCGGCAAAGCGTGTCGTGTACTCGCTCGCGTCAAATGCGGTGACGGGCCGAGCGCCGCTCTTGCCGGCCACGATCGCGTCCCACGTCGTCTCGACCCCCGTACCTAGAGGCGAGACGACACCCATTCCTGTCACGACGACGCGTCTCATGCGCCCGGCTCCTGGGCGGGGGCGGCCGACCCGGCAGCCTCGTACTCCTGCTCGAGCCTCGCCACAAGATCCGCGACCGCCGGGACGTCGTGAATCCGCGCCGCCGCCGATCCCGCGAACACGAGACCGTTCACGACGTCGCCACGCTGAGCCATCTCGAGCCTCTCGATGATGCAGTAGGCCTTGTTGCATTCCTTGAGGCAGGTCCGGCACTTCTCGATCTCCGGAAACCCCTCTTCCGTGCCATGCTCCCAGAAGGGATTCCGGAGCGCACGGCCCGGCAGGCCCACCGGGCTCTTTACGAGCACGACGTCGTCGGGCGTAGCGTCGACGTACATCTGCTTGAATGCGTCGGGTGCCGAAGACTCGCGTGTGGCCGCGAATCGCGTCCCCATCTGCACGCCGGACGCACCCATGTCGAGCACCTCTCGGATGTCGGCGCCGGTGACCACTCCACCCGCTCCGATCACGGGGATGTCGACTGCGTCAAGGATCTCGGGGAGCAGGTCGCGCATGTAGCGGTCGGTGCCGAGATGCCCTCCGGCTTCGACGCCCTCGACCACCACTGCCGAGGCGCCGAACTTCTCCGAGAGCTTCGCGACGCGGGCAGACCCTACGACGGGGACCATCTCGACGCCGGCATCCTTGCACCAGCCGAACACGTCGCGCGAGAATCCCGCGCCGGCGATGACCACGTCGACACCCTCTGCGATGGCTGCCTGCACGAGCGCCTTGAACTGCAAAGCGGCGACCATGACGTTGACGCCGAGGATGCCCGAGGTCGCCTCGCGTGCACGCCGGACCTCGGCGCGGAACTCCGAGACCGGTATGCCCGAGCCCGCGATGATCCCGATCCCGCCGGCGTTGGCGACCGCCACGGCGAGCGGCGACAGAGAGATACGCACGGCCATGCCGCCCTGGATGACGGGCAGCCGTGACTCTCGTTCCCCTATTCTGAGATGCGGCATCGGCACAGCAACGGTCCTTCTCGCGATGTGCGCGCCCGCGACGATATCGGGCGGCACCGCCACCGCCGCCAACCCCGGGCAGCGGAGCGTACCGGAGGGGTACTAGGCGTTGGTCTGGATGTAGCTCACAGCGTCGCCGACGGTCTTTATGCCCTCTGCGTCCTCGTCCGGGATGGAGACGCCGAACGACTCCTCGAGCGCCATGACGAGCTCGACGATGTCGAGCGAATCTGCTCCGAGGTCGTCGACGAACGTCGCGTCCTCGGTGACGTCGTCCTCCTCGACGTTAAGCTGCTCGACGATGACTTCCTTGACTTTGTCGTAGATCTCATCGTGGTCCATGTGCCTCACGACCTCCCTCTGAATCCTGACGATTACTGTGCTTGCGTGCCTTTGGGTTGGTTACTCTACCGCAGGATGAGCCCTGCGGACAGACTCACACGAACGTCATGCCGCCGTCCACGGCGAGGACTTGTCCTGTCACGTAGCCGG
Organism: uncultured Actinomycetes bacterium; assembly: GCA_963817255.1. Classification (GTDB taxonomy): domain Bacteria; phylum Actinomycetota; class Coriobacteriia; order Anaerosomatales; family CAVRZR01; genus CAVRZR01. Next base: position 446,224 of record CAWFNT010000004.1, on the reverse strand, counting down.
CATCGTCCGACGCAAGGAACGACACGGCCGCGGCCACGTCGTCCGGCCCGCCGAAGCGCCGCAACGCGATGGTTTCCTTGGCGGCATCCCGTACCGCTTCCGGGAGCTTGGCGGTCATCGCGGTCTCGATGAAGCCCGGGGCGATCGCGTTCGCGCGCACACCTCGGGGCGCGAGCTCGCGTGCGGTCGACTTGGTCAGTCCGATCACGCCCGCCTTCGCGGCAGCGTAATTCGCCTGCCCGGCATTGCCGACGAGCCCGATCACCGACGCGATGTTGACGATGGCGCCCGTGCGCGCCTTCATCATCACCTTCGCGGCCGCCCGCGTGCAGAAGAACACGCCGGTGAGATTCGTTGAGATCACGGCCTGCCAGTCGGCGTCGCTCATCCTCACGATCAGTCCGTCGCGCGTTATGCCTGCGTTGTTCACGAGCACGTCTATCGTGCCGAAGCGGTCGATGACCGCCGCGATCATGGTCTCGCACTGCTCTGAGTCCGTGACGTCGGCCGTGAAGACCGCCGCGCTGCCTCCCGCAGCTTCGATCGCGGCGACCACGTCCTCTGCGTCGGCCTCGGTGCCCGGATAGCAGTTGACCGCGACCGCGGCGCCGTCCGACGCGAGGCGCTCGGCGATCGAGGCACCGATACCGCTCGACGCACCTGTAACGAGTGCCACCTTTCCGGCAAGTGAGCTCATGAGACCTCCTGGAGGGTCGACTCGATGCCGGACTCGGACACCGAGATGCCAGTCACGCCGTCGACACGTTTGGCAAGGCCGGTCAGCACCATGCCGGGTCCGCATTCGATCAACGTGATCGGACCATCGGCGGCGAGGCGACGCATCGTCTCTGTCCATCTCACCGGCGAGACGATCTGCCCGACGAGCCGCTGACGGATGGTCTCGGCGTCGGTCGTGGGGACCGGCAGGGTGTTCTGGAGCACCGGGATCGCCGCGTCGCTGAAGGACGTTTCGCCGAGGAGCTCGGCGAATGCGTCGGCGGCGGGGCTCATGAGTGGCGAGTGGAACGGGCCGGCCACCGACAGAGGGACGATCCGGCGCGCACCGGCGTCTGAGAGCGCGACGCTGGCTGTCTCGAGAGCGGTGTCCGTGCCGGAGATGACGACCTGTCCGGGCGCGTTGTCGTTCGCGACCCACACGCCGTCGATCGCCTCGACGATGTGCGCGATGGCTCCCGCATCCATGCCGAGGACGGCGGCCATGCCTCCCAAGGCCGAAGCCGCGGCGGTCGCCATGAGCTTGGAGCGCTCGACCACGAGTTCGAGTCCGGCCTCGACCGAGAAGACGCCGGCGAGCGCGAGTGCTGCGAACTCGCCAAGGCTATGGCCCGCCAACGCAACGGGAGCGAGACCGCACTCGAGCAGCGTGGCGCCCCACGCCCAGTCGGCCAGGTACAAGAGCGGTTGTGCGACCCGCGTGTCGGCGAGGTCCTCGACGGATCCCAGCACCGCGATCGTGCGCAACTCGAGCCCGGAGAGCGCCTCCGCCGCGTCAAGCAGGCGGTCGAGTGCTTCGAGCTCGGGGACGGTTTCGAGCATCCCCGGCTGCTGAGATCCCTGACCCGGGCAGACGATCGCGGTTCGATGTGAGGCGCCCGACGGCATGTACGGCACGTGCGCTTCCCTATCCGACGAGGCTGCCCATGCGCCGAAGGACGTCCTCGGCTTGGGCGATCATCTCGGACACTATCTCGGCTGCCGGCTGTATCTCGCACACCATGGCCGCGACCTGGCCGGCCATGAGGCTGCCCATAACGGTATCTCCCTCGCGCATCGCGAGCGCGAGCTTGCCGGTGCCGAGCAGGTCGATCTCCTCTGGACGGTTCTGGCGGTCGAGCTCCTCCACCTGCCGAGAGAGCCTGTTCTTCAGAACCCGCACCGGATGGCCGGTCGAATAACCCGTGACCACGGTGTCGCGATCCTTCGCTTTCAGGATCTTCTCCTTGACGTCGGGATGGATCGTGCACTCCTCGGCGCACATGAACCGAGTGCCGACCTGCACGCCTTCGGCACCGAGCGCGAACGCAGCGGCGATCCCACGTCCGTCGGCGATGCCGCCCGCAGCCACGACCGGGACCTCTACCGCGTCGGCGAGCTGCGGCGTGAGTGCCATGGTCGTGAGCTCGCCGATGTGACCGCCGGCCTCCATGCCTTCGCCTATCACGGCGTCAGCGCCGATCGATTCCATACGCTTCCCGAGCGCGACCGAGGGAACGACCGTGAGGACCTTGATGTTCCGGTCCTTCAGCGCGGTCATGTACTTGGCGGGGTTACCGGCGCCCGTCGTCACCGCGTGAACGCCTTCTTCGAGCACCAGGTCCACGAGTTCGTCGATGTGGGGCGTGAGCAGCATGAGATTGACGCCGAAGGGCCTGTCGGTGAGCGACTTGGCGAGCCGGATCTGATCGCGCAGCGTTTCGGTCGGCATGTGACCGGCGCCGATGATACCGAGGCCGCCCGCGTTGCTCACCGCGGCAGCCAGCTCGGCGGTGGCCGTCCAGGCCATGCCACCTTGGATGATGGGGTGCTCGACGCCGAGCAGCGTCGAGAGTCGAGTGGTCAGGGGCATGTCTAGCCCTCCTTGGCGGGCGCTTCGAGCACCCAGCGGACGATCGCGGCACCCCACGTGAGCCCGGCGCCAAAACCAACCAGCGCGAGGAGGTCACCGGGCGCAAGTCGCGCGCTAGTATACAGGTCGTCCAGGGCCAGCGGTATCGACGCGGCCGAGGTATTGCCGGTCATCGAGACGTTCGAGAAGACGCGCTCCGGAGGCATGCCGAGACGCTCGGCCACGGTGACGATGATGCGCTGGTTCGCCTGGTGCGGCACGAGCCACGCGAGGTCGGCGACCTCGTGAGCGCTCGATTCGAGGGCGGCTTTCGTCGCGGCTCGGGATCGCGCGGACCGCGAACTTGAAGACCTCGTTGCCGTTCATCCGAAGGTACTGGAGTCCTTGGCGGCAGGTCTCCTCCGTTGCGGGAAGCGCTGAGCCGCCCGCCGGTATCTTCAGCAATTCCGCCCCGGAACCGTCCGTGCCGAGCACCATGCTCTCGACGCCGGGCTCGTCGTGCGCTTCCAGGACGACTGCGCCTGCACCGTCGCCGAAGAGCACGCAGGTCGCGCGGTCGGTGAAGTCGACGTGTCGCGTGAGCGCCTCGGCGCCTATGACGAGTGCGCGGTTCGCTCGGCCGGCCTCGATCGCCGAGGCTGCCGTGTACAGGGCGTGAATGAAGCTCGTACAGGCGGCCATCACGTCGAAAGCGCCGCACGACAGGCCGAGCTTGTCCTGCACGAGCGCGGCTGTCGACGGGAAGATGTAGTCGGGGCTTGACGTGCCGACGACGAGCAGGTCGATGTCCGCGGGATCGACCTTCGCGCGCTCGAGGGCGCGCCTCGCGGCGACGACCGCGAGGTCGGACGTTGCCTCGCCGGCGCCGGCCAATCGGCGCTCGCTGATGCCGGTGCGGGATACGATCCATTCGTCCGATGTGTCGACCATGGACTCCAGATCGACGTTCGTGAGTCTGCGTTCAGGCAGGTAGGAGCCGACCCCTGTGATCGCTGCATAGCGTGTCATGCGCCGGCGTGGTCCCCTTCCGAAGATGACGGGAAGCGCCAGGAGGCGACCCGAGATTGGCGTAGTGTACCTGTGCGCGGCATTCGGGGGAAGTGCGCGGACCGGGCGCGGCCGAGGACGCGCTCGCGCGCATGCCGCGAGCCGCCCGTGTCCGGCCTCGCACCGCCGGGTGCTAGTCGGCCTCGCGCGCGATGCCCTCGGCGATCGCCGTCGCAAGGCCTCCGCGAACGGCCTTGGCGGCGACACCGATGGCCTCGCAGACCGCTCTGGCGTTCGAACCGCCGTGTCCGATGATGCACACCCCGTCGACCCCCAGCAGCGGAGCGCCGCCGTACGCATCGGGGTCCATGCGTTCCTTCAGTCGGCTGAGAGCCGGCTTCGCCAGAGAGGCCGCGACCGACGATACCGCCGTGCTCGTGAGGGCGTCCCGTACCTGGCCGAGCAGCGTTCTGGACGTTCCCTCAAGGAGCTTCAGGACCACGTTGCCGGTGAAGCCGTCGGACACGACGACGTCCATGTCCCCGTCGAGGAGGTGGTTCGCTTCCAGGTTCCCGACGAATCCGGGGACGCCCGCGGCAAGGAGCGCGTGGGCCTCGAGCGCGAGTTGCGAGCCCTTCGTCGGCTCGCTCCCGATGTTGAGCAGCGCCACCCTCGGCGCATCGACGCCGAGCACGACACGCGAGTACGCGCTTCCCATGTGGGCGAACTCGAGGAGGTTCTCGGCTTTGCAGTCAGCGTTCGCCCCGGCGTCGAGGAACACGAGCGGCCGGTCCAATGTTGGAAACACCGTCGCGATGGCGGGCCTGGATACCCCTTGAAGGCGACCCATGACCAAGGTGGCCGCCGCCATGGCGGCGCCTGTCGAACCCGCCGAGAAGAACGCGTCCGCTCGTCGCTCCTTCACGAGGCGGCATCCCACCACGATCGAAGAGTCACGCTTGGTGCGGACCGCGTTGGCCGGGTGCTCGTCCATCGCGATGATCTCGGACGTCGCGACGCCCGTGACCCGCCCGGGGTACGAGTCGGCAAAGGCCTCGACGACCTCGGCAGGTCCGGTCAGGAGGATCTCGATCTGAGAGTCCGCTCCCAGCGCAGCAGAGACGCCGGCGAGGATCTCGACGGGTGCGAAGTCGCCACCGACGGCGTCGACGCACACCCTCGCTTGCGCAGGAGGCGTCATGTCAGCGGGATGTGGGCCGCGGGCTGCGGGATCGGATGGGGTTCGCAGCCGCTACTCGGTCTCGACGACTTCCTTGCCGTTGTAGTATCCGCATGAGGGGCACACCCGATGCGGCAGCTTGACCTCGTGGCACTGCGGGCACACCGACTTGGCCGGGGCAGACGCCGCGTGCGTCGCACGGCGCGTGTCGCGACGGGTGCGGGATGTCTTCCTCTTGGGTACTGCCATGGTCGGTACGGTCCTTCCTCGATCGGTGATTCGCCGCACGTGCGGCGGAGTGGCTGTCATGTTGTGCGGGCCTTCCGGCCGCGCGACGCGCAATCATAGCATGGCCCGTCTCAGGCGTGCCAGACCTACATCTCGTCGTCGCCGAGGAGGTCCCTGAGGCCGGCGAACGGCCTCGTCGACTCGAGCTCGGAATGGCAGCCGCACTGTTCCTCGTTGAGGTTGGCGCCGCACACCGGACAGAGTCCCGCGCACGATTCGTCGTGCACGGGGGCGAAGGGCGCTTCGAGCGTGAGCGCCGCTTGAAGCGCGGGCGCGAGGTCGATCGTGCCGTCCGGAAGTACCGGCTCGATCTCTTGTTCCTCGGGCACGTCATGCTCGTGGCCATGCTGGACGTAGAAGCCCTCGACCTGGGCATCGATCTCGAGCTCGAACGGTTCGAGACATCTGGAGCAGGCGGCCGAGGTACGGGCTCCGACCGTTCCCGTCGCGACGATGCCGCCGCCGGTGTTGGTGAGTTCGACGGAGAACGTCGCCGGTTCGGTCAAGTGGAAGACCTCGTCGCCGACGGCGAGGTGATCGAGCGCGAATTCCCCCTCAACCGAGGCGCTCTGGCCGAGGTCTTCGAGAAGTGAAGCGATGTCGATGCGGACCTGCTGCACGCGCTTCCACCACTTGGTCTTGTCGGCTGTGTCGTGACGTGCCTGCCGTGTGGCTATTGGCGCTGGCTGACCTTGCCCTGGAGCCTGTCGCGGCCGCGCTGGACGGCTGTGAGGAGCTTGCCGAGGTTGACCTCGAGGTTGGCGAGCATCTCGTCGGCGTAGTCCTCGGCACCCAGCCGGATCTCCCGCTCCTTCGTGCGCGCGTCCTCGAGGATCGCGGCAGCCTGCTGCTCCGCGAGCTTCACGACCTCCTGCTCGCTCGCGATAGCCTGGGCGCGCTCGCGAGCCTCCTCCAAGACGCGGTTGGCTTCCTTCTCCGCCTCCTCGAGCATCTCCTGGCGCTCCTTGACGATCCAGCGCGCCTGCTTGAGCTCGTCGGGGAACTGGGCCCGGATCTCGTCCACGATCTCGAAGACCTTGTCCGGATCGACCATTCTGGAGTTGGAGAAGGGCACCGCCCGTCCGCTCTCGATGACTTCTTCGATGCGGTCGATGAGGGCCATGATGTCCATTGAGTAGCCTCCCTAGCGAGCGCCGGTTGTGCGCTCTAGTGCGACTGCGACGTGGTCGGGTACGAGTCCTCGAACCGATCCGCCGTGCCGCGCGATCTCCTTCACCGCCGACGAACTCAAGTACATGTACTCCGGTATTGCCATGATGAACAACGTCTCGATCTTGGAATCGAGCCTCCAGTTCAACGCGGCCATTTGGAACTCGCGCTCGAAATCGGTGACGGCTCGTAGCCCCTTGATGATGACCGTTGCGCCTTCCGTCTCGGCGAAGTCCACCAAAAGAGTATCAAAAGGCTTCACGGATACGTTAGAGAAGCGGTCGGTGGCCTCCTCGATGAAGGCGACTCGCTCTTCCACCGAGAACAGCGGTCCCCTGCCCTTCTCGGGATTGCGCGCGACGCCGACGAGCACCTCGTCGAAGAGCACTGCCGCGCGCTCGATGATGTCCAGGTGCCCTGACGTGATGGGGTCGAACGTACCGGGACACAGCCCGCGTTTCACCCAGCGTCTCCCCTCGTGTAGGTCCCTGCATCGATTCGGGTGGAGCCATATCCCAGGTCGAACAGCGGCTCGACCGATTCCGGCCACGATACGGCATCTGCCGCATCGTGCTCCCAGACGATCACTGCGTCGTCGGCCAGGCATCCGGACCCGGCGAGTCCTTCGACAAGTGCCCTGACCTCGGATTGTCCGATTCTATAGGGAGGGTCGAGAAAGAGCAACGAGAACGGAGAGCGCGGCATCGTCCCCCGTCGGCAGAGCGCGCTGACGTCGGCGTTGATGACGGTCACGAGACCGCGAACGCCGAGGCTCGCCACGTTGGAGCGCAAGGACCGCACCGCGGTGGCGTCCTTCTCGACGAAGGTCGCCTCGCGAGCGCCGCGCGAGATCGCCTCGAGCCCGAGTGCACCACTCCCCGCGTACGCATCGAGCACGGAGGCCCCGCCGAGATCTGCGCCGAGACGCGAGGAGAGGGCGCTGAACAGACCCTCCCGGGCGCGGTCGGACGTCGGTCGGGTCGAGCGTCCGCGGGGCGCTGCGATGGCGCGCCCCTTGAATTCGCCGGCGACGATCCTCACCCGCTGCTCACCCACTCCCAGTCCCTGGCGAAGGTCTCGATCGACGACCAGGCGCAATGGTCCGTTGACCGCCTGCGAGAGGTGGGGGTCGGCTTCGACGAGCGCGACCGCCTCGGCACGCGCCACGTCCAGTAGCTGCGCGTCCGCGACGATCGACGCCAATCGAAGCTCCGGCATACCGTGCTGCCGTTCGCCGAGGAGCTGCCCCTCGCCTCGCAGCTTGAGGTCGTACTCGGCGAGTTCGAACCCGTCGCTCGTGGACGCGATCGCTTGCATCCGCTCGCGACCCTCGTTCGTTCGCGCATCAGCGAACAACAAGAACTCGCCCGCGTGGACGCCACGTCCGATCCGGCCGCGCAACTGGTGCAACTGAGCGAGTCCGAACCGCTCGGCGTTCTCAACGATCATCACCGTCGCGTTCGGGACGTCCACACCGACCTCGATGACCGTCGTCGACACGAGCACGTCGATGAGACGGTCTCGGAACTCGCGCATCGTGGCGACCTTCTCGGCGGGTCGCATTCGGCCGGTGAGCAGACCGACCCGGAGGTCAGGGAAGACCTCGGAGCGCAGCCGCTCGGCCTCCTTCGTGGCAGCCTTCGCCTCGACCTCGCCTTCCTCGACGAGCGCGCACACGACGTACGCCTGTCTGCCCTGGGCGACCTCCTTCCGGACGCGCGTGTAGGCCCCCTCGCGGCCGGAGCGCGGCACGAGCGTCGTCGTCACACTCACGCTGCCACCGGCGGTGGCGGGGCGCTCGCGCAAGTACGAGGTGTCCAAGTCGCCGTAGAGCGTGAGCGCAAGCGAGCGCGGTATGGGGGTGGCGGTCATGACGAGCAGATCGGCGGCTGCGCCTTTCGCGCGCAGGCCGAGACGCTGACCGACCCCGAAGCGATGTTGCTCGTCGACGATCGCGAGGGAGAGGCGCTTGAGCGTCACCGACTGCTCGAGCAAGGCGTGCGTTCCGAGGAGGACCGCGAGATCGCCGTTCGCGGCTCTGCTCGAGTATCGCCCGACGCTCGGAGGCGGGAGTCGAGCCCGTCAGCAGTGCCCACGGCACGCCGGCCTCGTCCAGCAGGGGTCCGATCTTCTCGGAGTACTGGATGGCGAGCACCTCGGTGGGCGCCATCATGGCGGCCTGCATGTTGGTATCTGCCGCAACGCACAGCGCATGCGCGGCCACGAGGGTCTTGCCGGTGCCGACGTCGCCAAGAAGCATGCGGTTCATCGGTCTTGGAGACGTCATGTCCGCGAGCACCTCTGCGATCGCGACGCGCTGGTCCTCGGTGGGTACGAACGGCATCGTCGCTCGCAGGCGTGCGAGCGCGGGACCTTGATCGGTGTGCGTGATCCCGGCGTGCTCGCGCGTCGCGGCGTACTTGCGCTGGGCGAGCCCGACCTGCAGCACGAACAGCTCGTCGAAGACGAGCCGCTCCCGAGCTGCTCGCAGGCTCACAGCGTCGTCGGGGAAGTGGATCTGGTGCAGCGCGGCACCGTAGGAGACGAGCGAGTGTTCGAGCCTCACCCGGACCGGCAGGTGATCGGGCACGTCGGCGTAGTCCTCGACGGCGTTGGAGACGAGCCTGCGGAGCCAGTTCACCGACAATCCCTCGGTGGTGCGGTGCACCGGCAAGATACGGGCGAGGTTCTCGGGGTCCTCTTCGGCGGGAAGTCGCTCGACGTAGGGCGCCTGGATCTGCTTGATCCCCTCGAAGCCCATCGTGACCCGTCCCGCGAAGGCGACGCGGTCGCCGGCGGCGAACTGCTGCGCGCGGTAGGGCTGGTTGAACCACACGCCGATGAGAACGCCCGTACCGTCCACTATCGCGACCTCGACGATCGTGAGGCGCGGCTTGGGCTTCTTGACGCGGACCTCGTGGATGCGCCCGACGACAGTCACGTCGGTCCCGATCTTCGCCGAGGCCAACGTCGCGACGTTCGTGAGGTCCAGGTACCTGAACGGGTAGTGGCGAACGAGGTCGCCGATCGTCGTGACGTTGAGCTTGGCCAGCAGCTCGGCACGTGCGTGATCGACAAGCCGGACCTCGCCGACCGGTCTGTCCCAGGACGCGAGTGCTCCCGCCCGGTCAGCGATGGGTGCGGGGCCTTTCACCGGCGCGCCTAGGCGATCGGGTAGTACCCGAGCCCCACCGCTCGGGGCCCCGCGTACGTGCCGATCACCGCGCCGACATTGCCCACTGAGTCGGCGACGTAGTCGGCGCCCGCGGCGTCGAGCGCCGCGCGAAGGTCCTCGACGAGGTCGGGGGCGACGGTGTGCAGGAAAGCGACCCGCAGCTGCCCGCGGGTGCGGGACTCTTCGGCGACGTGTTCGGCGAGTTCGGTGAGCGCCTTGCGGGTGCCTTTGACTTTCTTGAACGGCTCGATGGTGCCCTCGTCGTTGAAGGTGAGGATGGGCTTGATGTTCAGAAGCGAGGCGGCAAGACCTTGCGCCTTGCCGGCGCGGCCGCCTTTGACGAGGTAGTCGAGCGTGTCGAGCACGAAGAACATACGGGTCGCCGAGGCCTTCTCGGCGGAACCCTTCGCGATCTGCTCGGCCGAGGCGCCGGAGTCTCGCGCTTCGATCGCCCACCGGACGACGAGTCCGAGCGCCTGCGAAACGAGCTTCGTATCGACGACGTGTACCGGTATCGAGCTGGTCTTTGCCGCCAAGCGTCGCTGATTCGAACGTGCCGGAGAGTGCCGCGGTGAGGTGTATCGAGACGATCGCGTCGCAGCCCTGCGCCGCGAGCTCGCCGTAGGCCACCTCGAAATCGGCGGGCGAAGGCTGGGAGGTCGTGGGGAGGTCGACGACTGTAGCCAGACGCTTGAAGAACTCGTCGGGGTGCATGTCGACCCAGTCGAGATGAGTCTCCTCCCCGAAGAGCACTCGGAGCGGCACCATGCGAACCGAATGCTCGCTCAGCCACTGGGGATCCAAGTCGCACGTGCTGTCGCACACGAGGCCTACGCGTGACACGCCCTCACCCTTCCCATGTGTCCCGGGCATCCGGGATGTCTACTCGGCGGCCAGGATCACCGGATAGAGCGGCTGGTCGCCGCGATGCGTCTCGATCTCCAGCTCCGGATGCCGCTCCCCAAGCTTCGCAGCGAGGTCCGTGAGCTGGGCATCGGTCAGATCCGAGCCCGCCAGCACGGTGAGCGTGTCGGCATCGGCGGTGATGATGTCCGCGAGACGGAGCGTCACGTCGAAGACGTCCTCGCCCGCGACCTCGATCTCGTCGTTCGCGATGCCTATGACCTGGCCTTCTCTGATCGGCCCCGCCTTGCCCGCCGCGTCCTTCACCGCCGTGGTCACTTCGCCGGTCCGAACGCCTCCAGCAGCGCGAGACATCGATTCGGCGGTGGCTTCGAGGTCCGCTCCCCCGTCGTAGGCGAGCAGCGCCGCGAACGCTTGGGGCACCGAGTCCGTGGGGACGACGGCGACCGGCATGTCGGCGACGCCGACGACCTGCTGGGCCGCCATGACGATGTTGCGGTTGTTGGGAAGGATGACCGCGCTGTGCGCGCCGAGCCGGTTGACCGCGTCGAGCAGCTCCGCGGTCGAGGGGTTCATGGTCTGACCCCCGTTCACCACGACGTCGGCGCCCAGGCTGAGGAGTATCTCCTTGAGTCCCTGACCCACGGCGACGGTAACGAAGCCGATGGGTTTGCTGGGCCCTCCCAGCGCAGGCGTGCCGCCCGCCGGCGCCGGGACGTCGCCTATCGCCACCTCGGCGTCCTCTCGAAGCCCGGCTGCGCGCGCGGCGGTCTGCCGGCGCATGTTGTTGACGTGGACCTCGGCGACCTCACCAAGCAGACAGCGCATGAGCTAGGACCGCCGACGGGTCGTCGGTGTGGACGTGCACTTTCAAGCCCGTCTCGTCTCCGACCACGAGTTCGGAACCGCCGGCTTCACCCACGTACTCGAGCATGGCCTCGCGGTCGAGATCGTCGCCGAAGACGAGGAACTCGGTGCAGTAGAGATACTCGGTGTCGTCCCAGTCTTCGGCGGGCTCGATGTGCAGCTCGAGCCGTGGTGCGGGCGCGAACTCGGCGATGGTGGCTTCCTCGCCCCTCAGCGCCGAAGCGAACCCCTCACCCAGGATGGCGAGGCCGAGTCCGCCGGCATCCACGACGCCGTTCTCCTTCAACACCGGAAGCAGCTCCGGCGTCCTGCGGACGGATTCGAACGATGCCGCCGAGATCTGGGCGAGCGCGGTCTGGATGTCGTCGCCGGCCTTCGCCGAGCCCTTGGCCGCCTTGCTCGCGTCTCGCAGCACCGTGAGCATGGTCCCCTCGACGGGCTTGCGGACCGCCTGGAAGGCCACCGTAACGGAGCGGTCGAGCGCCTCGGCGACGAGCGCCGAGTCGAACGATTCGGCACTGCCTGCGATATCGCAGACGCCGCGCAGTATCTGACTGAGGATGACACCCGAATTGCCCCGGGCGCCCATGAGCGAGGCGTGCGTGATCGCCCTGCACACCTCGTCCGGCGTGGCGTCTGGAGCGAGCTGAGCGAGTTCGCGCACCACGGCATCCATGGTGAGGGACATGTTGGTGCCGGTGTCGCCGTCCGGCACGGGAAAGACATTGAGCTTGTTGACGTCTTCCTTGCGCGCCTTGAGCGCGGCGGCCGCAGCCGACACGAGCGCGACTGCGCGCTGGGACTGTGTCGTTGGCGGTCCGTCCACTACTTGCGGACCTTGACGCCCTGAACGTGGACGTCAACGGCGGAGATCTCCACGTCCGCCATGTGCGTGAGCACGTACTTCACCCGGTTCGCCAGGTTGTGCGAGACCTCGGTGAGGTTCGTGCCGTGCTCGATGATGACGTACAGATCGACATGGACTGCGCCGCCCTCTTCGTTCGCCACCTTGACGCCCTTGCGAAGCTTCTCTCGCGAGAGCGCCTGCGCAACGCCGTCCCGCAGCGTGGGACTTGCCATGCCGACGATGCCGTAGCACTCCAGCGCGGTGAACCCCGCCATGTCGGCGAGCACGTCGTTGGCTATCTGCACCGTTCCCGGGATCGTGTCCTTCATGCATCTTCCTCCGAGTCGTTGCCGGCGCCGGCATTCAACTCTTGCAGGAGCCGCTCCACCGATACGTCATGCATGGACGCGACCGCCGACACGGTCTCCATGCTTGCGGCGAAGCAACTCGGGCATCCCAGGCCAAAGCGCGAGAACACGTCGGCGGCGCGGGGGTGACTCGCGAGAACCTCGCTGATGAGCGTGTCAGCGGTGACGGCTTCCACGAGCTTCCTTCCGCAGTCGGGAGTGTGGCAAGTATATCTCAGGGCCCGGGCACGTCCGCGCCGCTTCGGGCGGGGGGTGTTCGGCCTGCATCGGGCGCCCCCTCGGGGCCAGATGCGGTTGCCCGCCGCTTGCGGCGCGTGCTACCATTCCCTGCGTTTTGCGTTTAGAAGACTAGCGTCCCGCCAGAGCGGGTCTCAGTGCCGAGGAGTCGGACCGATGTCGAAAGTCTGCAGCGTGTGCGGTAAGAGCCCGTCGGCGGGCCGCAATGTGAGCCACTCGCATCGCGTCACCAACCGGATGTTCCGTCCGAACATCCAGAAGGTGACCGCGAAGGTCGACGGCCACGTCCGCAAGATCAACGTGTGCACCAAGTGCATGAAGGCGGGCAAGGTCACCCGCGCGTAGGGCCACCCCCGCGCGTTGACACCCGCGTCAAGCGCACCAGGCCGGTGCCAGCGACCGGTCCGCATCCAAGACGTCGCGCAAGGCCGCGACAACGTGCGGATCGAACTGGGCGCCGGCTTCCTTTTCCAGTTCGGCCAGCGCTTCGGCGCTGCTCATCGGCCGCCGATACGGTCTCTCGGACGTCATCGCGACGAACGCGTCGGCGACCGACAGGATCCGTGCTGCGAGCGGGATATCCTCACCCGCTGCGCCTGCCGCATAGCCGGTCCCGTCGTAGTGCTCGTGATGGTGGTAGACGATGGGAGCGACGTCGGCCAACGTCGGCGCTTGCTGCAGCAACTCGGCGGCGACGACCGGGTGCATCTTGAGAAGGCCCCACTCCACCGTCGTGAGCGGGCGCTTCCTGACCCCGCTCGCATCCCCGGTTGCGATCATGCCGATGTCGTGCAGCAGCGCGGCCGTCTCGAGTGCGCGCGATTCGTCGGCATCGAGCCCCATTGCCCGTCCAAGCGCCGCGGCGCATCCGACGACTCGCTCGGTCCCTCCGTGAGAACACGGGTCCTTCGTCTCCAAGGCGAGAGCGAGCGTCTTGAGCGTATCGAAGTACAAGTCGCCGGCGGTTGAGACGGCGCGGGCGTGGCGGAGCGCAGAGGCGCCGATCTGACCGAGGGCTTCCAGCGACGAGAGAGCGGTTTGCGACAGCGACGTGGAGTACGCGCGGTTACCCACGTTGAGGACGCCGAGAGAACCTTCGGCATCCGCGACCGGCACCGAGATGGCAGAGCGCACTCCGTGGCGCCTGTTGAGCGTGGCGCTTCCCGGCGCGTCTTCGACGACCAGCGACTTGCCGGACGCGAACACCATCCCGGCGATCCCCTCGCCTTTCGGCAACAGGGTGGTTTCGACGATCTCGGGCTCCAGGCCCTGCGCGGCGACGATGGTCAGCGCCGAGTCATCGTCTGTCGCGAGCATCACGCTTGCGGTGTCGGCGCGGAAGGTCTGGACGGCGCGCGCGAGCAGCGCGTTGACGACATCGTCGGGATCCACGAGTCGCGAAAGCTCGTGTGCCGCCTCCATGAGCTGGTGGGCGGCATCGATCTCCTCGCGACCGACGTGCGCCGCCAGTGCGGCCATGAGTGTGCCGCGCCACGCTCGTGCGGTTGCCGAGACCAGGCTTCGGTCGGGCTGCGCATCGCCCCGGAAGTCGACTCCGGCAACCCCCGACGCGGTCCCGACGAGCAGCGGGACGGCAAGGCGCCAATAGGACGACTCGTCGGCAGGTCCACGTTTGCGCTCGAGGGGCGCGAGGATCTCGGTCTCCTCCGCCGACGCGCGGCCCAGGATACTGTCTTGACGAGGGATCGGCAGTGCCGCTGGCGGAAGCGGACCCAGCGCTTCGATCAGGCGGAAGCTGTCGGTCGTCGGGTCGAGCATCCAGAGATGGACGGAGACCACGCTGCCCAAAGGTGCCATCGCTTCGCTGAATCCCGCGAGCACCACTGCCGGATCGATGCTCGCGGTCGGTACGGGCGCTTCGAGAGCGGGTTCGCCGGCCTGGGGAGGGGCTTCCACGCTGGGGATGACCGGGGGCGCAGTGCCGGTCGCCAGGGTCGCGGGTTCGGGCGCCGGGTGCTCTGGCGGGGGTGGCGGTTCGCATCGCCTTGCTCGAGCGGCGGGCAACGCCGAAGGCGATAGTGGCGGCAATGGCCGAAGCCACCGCAGACACGGACGCGAGCAGCGCGGAGCCAGTCACGGCGGCGCCGAAGGCGAGCAGGAGGCCCGCGACCGCGGTGATTGCGAGAATGCTTCGTGTGATGCGATCGAGCGGAGGCGTTCCCATCCCCTCCTCTGCTTCAGGAGTATAGGTCCGCGAGGCGCCGCCGACTGTGACGGAAATCACTCCGTATTCAGGCTGGATACCCGTTCACGTGCGAGAAGCGTGCCGCTCGTCAGAACGGAGAGCGCGACGAGGACCCCGTCGTGGACTTCTACGGCGGCGTTGTCGGCCGTGATGACGTTGCTCAGGCCGCGCGAGTCGAGTGGCCCGAGCACCTCGGCCGACAACGCATATCGCATGCCGCGGCACGTGACTGTGGCCGGAGCGCCCAGCGCGAAGAGCGAGACCACGGCATCCAGGCCGACGAGGTTCAGTGAGGATCGGCCGCCGCTCGAAAGCACCCATGCCCGCATGTCCGTCTCGACGACTGCCGGTCGCAACGCCGCATGACGCACGAGCGCGCCGAGAGAGGCCAGCGTGTGATCGAGCCGCTCGCCGAGAACGCCGGTGAGTAGCACCTCCGTGGTCCCCGCGGCCTTGGCCTCGTCGAGCGCAAGATCGAGGTCGGTAACGTCCTTCTCGGCGGGGAACGTCACGAACCGCGTGCCCGCCTGTCGAAGGCGAGTCTCGTCGCGAGTCGCAAGGGAGTCGAGGTCACCTACGATCAGGTCGGGGACGATGCCGGCCGCGAGACAGGCCGCGCCGCCGCCGTCGGCGGCGACGATCAAGTCGCAACCGGCCGCGAGATCGGCGAGGAAGCCCGGATCGCAGGGAGCGAGAGACGCGACGACAAGCGTCTTCACGACGGCCCGCCAGCCGGTTCGATCGATGCCGGCCCGCTCGGCACGGCTCGCTCGAGCACGGGCAACACCGCGAGGGTGGCGATAACGCAGAAGATGAGGGACGGGATGAGGTAGCTCAGGTTGTAGACGAGCGAGTAGAGCCAGACGGGCTGCCCCTCCGGGGCGTTCTGGGCGAAGAAGATCACGCCCGAGACCCAGTGTGCGGCCAGACGGCCCGCGGCACCAAGGACCATGTATGGCACGGTCATGAAGGCGCCCCGGGTCACGCGGCCCTTCGCGACATCGCTATGCCATATGCCGGCGCCGAGACCCGCCAAGCCGAGGAGCGCGAATGCGATCGGGTAGTCGAGCAGGACCTGCGCCGGGTGCACGATGAACGGCTCGATGAGTAGGTCCATAATGCCGAACACCGCTCCTGCGACCATTCCGGCAGCCACCCCGCGCCTCAGAGCGAGAATGAAGATCGGCACCATGCTGAGCGAGACCTCACCACCGGCGATGTTGATCGGTAGTCTGAGCTTGACGCCGGGCAGGTTGAGCACAGCGGCAATGGCAACGCAAAGAGCAATCTCGACCATGAGCTGGACGCGCTGGTTCCTCATGCTCCACCTGTTCCACGAGATGTCGAGGGAGCGTCAGGGAGCCGTCCGAAGCGGCGAGAGAGAGCCGCGAGCCGAGTCGCGGCGCCGTGTGCTTGCCCCGCATTACCGGGGCCGTCCATCGGTCGCAGCATCCGAAGCTGCCTCTCAGCCGCCCTTCGGCAGCTCCCGACACGGTAGTGGCGCCATGCTACACGGGTGATGGTGCGAAGGGAAGCGCCGATGGTGTCTCACGCGAGCGCCCACAGCGGCGGCTCATTCAAGCCTACTGCATCTGGACGAGATAGGGATACGGGTTGGCCGCCGAACCGCCGCCCGGATGTATCTCGAAGTGGAGGTGCGGCGAACCGCCTGCGGCATTCCCGGTTGAGCCGCAGTACCCGATGACCTCACCCGCGCTCACACGGCCGCTGGTCCTGTTGAAGCCGTTCAGGTGCGCGTAGTAGTACGACCAGCCGTTGTCGGCGGTGAGCCAGATGGTGAGTCCACCCAGGCCGCCCGACTTGGAGCTCACCGTGCCCGACGCGACAGCGACGAGAGGAGTGCCCCTCGGCGCCATGATGTCCGTCCCCTTGTGACGACGCCTGCCGCCCCCGCGCGATGCGCCCCACGTGTCGCTGAAGTAGTACGCGCCGCTTACGGGGAACACGAGTCCGTTGGGTCCCGGCGCCACAGCGACGCCCGAGTCAGAGGCGCCCTGTGAGGCACTGCGGGCGCGAGCGAGGGCCCGCTGCGCGCTCTCGAAACGGTCCTTGAGTCCCTCGAGGCGCCTGACCAGCCTGTCTCGCTGGCTCCTGAGCTTCTTGACGTCCTTGGCGCGTCTGGCGCGCTCGTCTCGTGCCTGCGTGCGCTGGGCGTTGAGCTGTCTCTGCAGACGCTCGACTCGGTTGATCGCTGTTGCGTCCGCGTCCCCGATGCGACGCATGTAGTCGAGCCGGGTGATCATTTCGTCGAAGCTATCGGAACCGAGGATGACCTCGAGGTAGTCGCCGTAACCGACGCGGTACATGCGTCCGACCCGCTGGGACAGGACCGTTCGTGCGCGCGAGAGCTCGCGCTTGGTCCTGGCGATGCGCGCATCGAGCTTCGAGACTCGGACCTCGGCCTCGTCGAGTTGCCAGTAGGCGCGGTCGTACGCGCGCCCGACTCGACGGGTTTCGCTACGGATCTCTTCGAGCCGGGTTCTGAGCTGCGAGACCGTCTCTGCCCGGGCAACCTCCGGGTGCGCCAGGCCGGGAAGCACCAGCGCAACCGCAAGTAGAGTCACGACACGGATTCCCCAGGATGTGGATGTCGGGAGTATCTTCACGACCGCATCGAAGCGCGCCTATCTGGATCCATAGGTCTCGCCAAGCGCGCGGTACAGAGCGCGCGCGACTTGGTCGGCCCACGCAGGATCGCGGAATGCCGCCGCGTCCTCACGATTCGACAGCGAGCCCAGTGAGACTCGCGCGGCGGGCGCCTTCGTCGCACGCACTATGGGATCGGGGGCGACGGTCGCCGTACGGGGGGCCTTGGCACGGATCGTGAGAGCCTTCGAGAGCGCCTTGGAGAGATTCCTCGTTGCGACAGCTCGACGAGGCTCCAGCCCCTTCGGAGTCATGACGACGAATCCCCCCGACCCGGATGACGAAAGATCCAGTCCCACGACAGCGTTGGCGCTCAGGCTTGCGGCACGTTTCGCGCGATCGGCCGTGGAGATCGCGGCGTCCGAGAGTGAGCGAGTGACAAGGACCCTCGCTCCCGACGCCTGAAGAAGCGAGCGGAGTCTTCGTGCGACATCCAGTGGGACGTCGATGCCTCCGGAGGGCTTTGATGGGTCGATCACGAACGTCGATCGTGCAAAGCGGTAGGGCACGATCTCCTCGGCCACGGTATCCGGAGCCGCAATCGCAACGCTGACGATGTCCCCGGTGTGCACGAGCGAACCGGCCGAGGGGGTGGTCGAGAGTACCGTGTCGCGGGCCCTGCTGGAAGCGACCGTGTTGATCTTCACCTCGAGTCCTCGGTCCTCGAGGATCCCTCGGGCGAGCACGATGCCGTTTCCAACGATGTCCGGCATCGCGAACTCTTCCGTCCCACCCGAGACGACGACGTTCACTGTGCTGCCGCGGCGTGCCAGGGTGCCCGCTGCCGGTTCTTGCTCGAGTACGGTACCGAGGCGCCTGGGAGAGAAACGCCTGTCCCCCTCCTGGAACTCGAAACCCGCGGTGAGAAGCCTGGTACGTGCCACTCCGGAGTCCAGGCCGGTCACGTCGGGGATCTCTCGGGCGACCGACCTGTTCACCGCGAACGACACGCCTACACCGACGGCGATCAGGACGAGCGCGGCGACACCGATCCCGTAGACCCAAAGCGGGACGAGCGCCCTTCGCTCGGGTCGTGGACCGGTCCTCAGAGGCCTGGGAGGCTCCGTCTGCGTCTGGGCGACGACTCCCGGATCGGCTTGTGCACTCGGCTGTGCATCCTCGGGAGCGACCGAAGCTCTCTCGGTCTCGGTGTCTGCTACTTCGTGTGCGGTGTCTTCGGTCATGCCCTCACCAGTGTATACGACCCCCGTCGGGGGGATTCGGCGTGCACTTGTCCCAAACGTCGCGTGGCATGTATCGTGCTTCGCTGTCTGGAACCGTTCCGGTCCAAGCGTTGAGCGAGAGGAGTGCCATCCGCGATGCCGAGCTATGACTTCCGCTGCCCCGAATGCGACGAGCGGTTCGAGGTCACTCGACCTGCCGGTGGTGCGACCGACATCAGCTGCCCAGTGTGCGACGCGCCCGCAAAGCGCGTGTTCACACCCGTAGGCGTCGTGTTCAAGGGCTCGGGCTTCCACAACACGGACTACAGGCCGCGCCAGAAAAGCGAGGCCGCGGCCTCGAGCAGCGAGGCCACTGCGGCCGCGAAGGATACTCCCGCCTGCCCCGGTGGAGACGGGGGCGGCTGCGCCGGATGCCCCGCGGCGAGCTAGGGGCCCGGACTACTCCCACCTGCGCGGTCCGCTGATCGTGTGGTTCGATAACACGCCCCGAGATTGCGGGCGTCAGTCCTTCCGGACCCAGAACTGCTCTTCGCCGGTCCGGAAGACCGTCTCGATGAATCGCACCGTGTGCGTCTTCGCGTCCATGGCGACTGAGTTGGTGCGCGCCCCCGATCCGAAGTACTTCACGCCGCGAAGCATCTCCCCGTCGGTGACGCCGGTTGCGATGAACGCCGCCTCATCGGTGTTCACGAGTGTGTCCATGTCCAGGATGCCGTCGATGTTCGGGGTGCCCATCTCGACGGCGCGCGCCTTCTCCTCGTCGCTTCGCCACGCGAACCGTCCCATGAAGCACCCGCCGATGCACTTCATGGCGCTGCACGCCAAGACGCCCTCGGGCGCCGCGCCTATGCCGAGGTACAGGTGGATGCCGGTGCCCTCGATCGCCGTTGCGACCGCGCCGAAGACGTCGCCGTCTGAGATGAGCCGGATGCGCGCGCCTGCGGCTCGCACCTCTGCGATGAGGTCCGTGTGGCGGTCACGGTCGAGAATGCAGACGACCAGGTCCTCGACGTCGCGCTTGAGCGCCTTGGCGGTCGCCCGGACGTTCTCGGTTGGGCTTGCGTCGATGTGGACGGCGTCGAACGCGTCGGGCCCGACCGCAACCTTCTTCATGTAGGTGTCCGGTGCGTGCAGGAGCGTGCCTTGCGGTCCGAACGCGAGAACCGCGAGTGAGTTCGACTGGCCGTACGCGGTGAGATTCGTTCCCTCCAGCGGATCGACGGCGATGTCGATGGCCTCTCCTCCTCGGCCCACCTTCTCGCCGATGTAGAGCATGGGCGCCTCGTCGCGCTCTCCTTCGCCGATGACGATCGTGCCGTCGATATCGACGTGGTTGAAGGCGTAGCGCATGGCCTCGACCGCGGCGTCATCCGCCGCCATCTTGTCGCCCTTCCCCATCCACCGGCCGGCGGCGAGCGCCGCGCATTCGGTGACTTCGAGCATCTCGACGATCCTGGTGGCGCGATTGTGTCCCTCAGCCTTGGCGGCCGCCATGCCCTCTCCTTCCGCTGCGCGGGACTCGCCCGCTCGCGACGCTAGACGTGCCTGAGGCGTGCCACGAAATGCCCATCGGGTCCGCCCACCTCGGGCACCGACTGGAACCACCCTTCCTCGCTGACGAAGCGCTTCCACGCGTCCGGCACGTCGGCGCTAAGATCGTCGAGCTCGAAGCTCTTGCCGGCGTTGCTCGCGAGGAAGCCCTCGACGACGTCGCGGTTCTCCCGTGCGGTAAGGGTGCACGTCGAGTACACCACGAATCCGCCGGGGCGGACAAGCGGTGCCGCCTGCGCGATCAGACGAGCAGACAGCGAGGCGAGCTCGTCGATGTCGGCTGGCCGAAGACGCCACCGCTTGTCGGGGTGGCGGCGTAGCGTGCCGAGGCCCGAGCACGGGGCGTCCACGAGGACCGCATCGACCGTGCCTCGGAGCGCTGCCGTTTCGGGGAGTTCGGAGAGTTGGGTGGCGTCGGCGGTGAGTGTTCTGATCCCGGCAAAGCCGAGGTCGGCGGCTCGCTTGGCGAGGATCTCGAGCTTGAACGCGTGTGAGTCGATGGCCCAGATCTCCGCGTCGCCCCCGCAAGCGCGTGCGAGCGATTGCAGCAAGAGGGTCTTCGTGCCACGGCCTGCGCCGATCTCGACGATGCGCATCCCCGGTGCTGGCCTGACGGCGTGAGCGGTGAACTGGGCGGCCGCATCGCAGACCTCGACCGAACCCGATGCAAGCGACGACGAGCCGGCGAGCGCCGCCGGCCGGCCGACCCGGATGGAGCCCTCGAGCGGGCCGGTCTCCGGTTCGGCGCCGACCGACTGAAGGTCTCGCATGACACCGTCGGTCTTCTCTGGCAGCAACACCGCCAGGTAGACGGGTGCGGGCGCGTTGTTCGCGGCGAGCACGGACTCCGCGAGGGGCCTGCCGAGGTCGGCCACGAGGAGCTCGGTGAGCCAGAGCGGGTGGCCGTGGAGTCGGGCGAGCACCGCCAGGTCGCTGCTCGGCTCGCCCCAGGGGAAGTCCGGCGAGGCTTCGGCCAGCCGTCTCAGGACCGCGTTCGCGAGGCCGGCCGCTGGTGGCCTGAGAGAACGCACGAGCTCGACACCCTCGCTGACCGCCACGTGCGGCTCGACCCCGCCGAAGAGCAGCTCCCACGCAGAGATCTCGAGCGCATCGCGGACGCGCGGCTCGACCTTCCCGGGCTGAGCGATGAAGCGATCGAGCGCCTCGTCGAGCGTACCGGACGTGGCGATGGCCCCGTACGCGAGCCGGGTGGCGAGGCCTCGGTCGCGGGAGTCCAGGTCCCGGGAGCTCTTGAGCACCGCGTCGGCCACCTCGTGGGAGTACGCCTTCCGCTCACGCACGCGGCTCACGATCTTGAGTGCGGTGACGCGTGCGGGTGATGCGCTCACGATGCGCTCACGACGCGCTCGCCCACGCCGTGTCGCCGTCGATCCGCGTGCCGCGGAGCCAGGCGCCGACGTCCATGGGCGTGCGGGCCTCGGGCTTGACGGTCTTGAGCTCGATCGCGCCGCGCGCCGTTCCGAGCAGCAGGGTGTCTCGCTCGCGCCGGGCCGTCGCCGGAGGGACTGTGGCGTCGGATGCGGTTGCTTCTATGACCGTCACGGTCGAGCCGGCGACAGCGAGTCGTGCAGGCGCCTGTCGATTCGACGCCCGGATGCGCCGAAGCAGCTCGTCGGCGGGAAGATCGGGCGAGAGGCGTACGTCTTCCTTGGTGACCTTCTCGGCGTAGGTGGCGAGCGAGTCGTCCTGCTCGTGCCACGTGCACGTGCCCTCGGCGATCCGAGCGAGCGCGCGCACGAGTGCAAGCGCGCCCAGACGCGCGAGCTCGCCGGTGAGGGCCTCGGCGTTCTTGTCCCCCACAGGCGTCTGGGCGATCTCGCAGAAGGAGCCCGTGTCGAGCCCCGCTTCCATGCGCATGATGGAGACGCCGGTCACCGCATCGCCCGCCAAGATGGCGCGCTGAACGGGCGCCGCGCCTCGCCAGCGGGGCAGAAGAGACGCGTGGACGTTCACGAACCCCCGAGCGGGAATCGCGAGTATCTCGGGAGGGAGGATGAGGCCGTAGGCGGCGACGACACCGATATCCGGCGCTAACGCCGTCAAAGCGTCGCGTTCCGCATCGTCGCGGAGCGTGGGCGGCGTGCGCACGTCGATGCCGAGTTCGAGCGCGCGCTGCTTCACGGCCGAGGGCCGCAGCGACCGACCTCGGCCGGAGGGTGAGTCGGGACGCGAGTAGGCGACGACGACGTTCGTGGGACTCGACGAGGGCCTCGAGTGAGGGAAGGGCAAAGGCAGGCGTACCCATGAACACGACGCGCACGGCCTCTCCCCTCTCAGCGTTCTGTGCGACCCGCCCGTCGGGTGAGCTGCGTCCTCGGACAGCGAGCGCAGCGCGCTATCGACTCGTTGTCGCGAGATCCATGTAGCGGCGAATCGCCGCTCTGCGCTCCTCAGGCGCCGCGCGATCGATGATGAGGATGCCGTCCAAGTGGTCTATCTCGTGTTGCAGGAGCCTGGCGTGAAGGTCCGCGGCCTCGATCCTCACCAGCTTGCCCGAGAGGTCGTGCGCCTCGCACACGATCTCGCAGGACCGTTCGACCGGGACGGTGATGCCTGGCAGCGAGAGGCATCCCTCCTCGTCCAGGATCGTCTCGCTCGAGGCGTCGACGATCCTTGGGTTGCAGAGCCGAACGAGCCCCCCGCCCTCGTCGAGGTCGTAGACGATCACGCGCTGCATCACTCCGATCTGCGTTGCGGCAAGACCGATGCCCGGAGCGCCATACATCGCCCCGGCCAACCGATCGCAAAGCTCGCGCAGGGAGGGGTCGTCGAACTCGGCGACGTCGTCGGCGCGTTGCTTCAAGGCGGCATTTGGATGAGCAAGTACCTGGTCCACGGCTTCGGCTGACTCCATACGTCGACTGCACGGACGGGCGGAGCGGATGCGCTCACCCAGCAGCAACTCTCTTGCCTGCGGTCATTCTATCGCGGAGGGTGCGACCTCGCTGTCGAGCACGCGACAGCGCTCACATCGAGGCGCCGGATACTCTGATGGGCCGCTTTGGTCGGGGACGACGCTAGAGGAGTTCAGCGGGATCGATATCGGCGGTGAGCGACACTCCGCTCTCGCGGGGGATGACGCGTAGCGCCTGCGCAAGTGCCGGTCCCAGTTGTGCGTCGACGGGTGCCTTGACGAGCAGGTGCCATCGCCAGTTGCCCTTGAGGCGTGACAGCGGGGCCGGGCTTGGGCCCACAAGGGTCCACTCTGGCGGTACGGTCTCGCGAACGATGCCGGCCATGGCCTTGGCGGTCCGGGCCGTGGCGGCAGCGTCTCTCCCCCACACGAGCACGTTCGCAAGCCGGCCGAAGGGCGGGTAGCCGAGCTCCGCGCGCGCTTCGCGCTCGGTCGCGTAGAACCCGGTTGGGTCGTGTATCGCGACCGCCTGGATCGCGGGGTGGTCGGGCCAGTAGGTCTGGACGACGACGTGTCCGGCGCGCTCGCCTCGGCCACCCCGTCCGGCCACTTGCTCGAGGAGTTGGTACGTTCGCTCGGATGCGCGAAAGTCCGGCAGGTTGAGTGTCGTGTCGGCGTCGATGACGGCAACCAGTGTCACGTCGGGGTAGTCGAGCCCCTTCGCGATCATCTGAGTACCCAGCAGTACGCCGGCCCCTTCGATCGCCTCGAAAGCGGCGAGCGCACGCTCGTGGCCGCCCTTGCCTTGCGTCGTGTCGGCGTCCATGCGAACGATCGGCACGCCGGGGACGTGCGCCGAGAGCTCCGCCTCGACGCGCTGGGTCCCGGCGCCGAACTTGCGCAGGTATGGGCTGTTGCAGCGCGGGCACGTCACGGGAACCGCCCGCACGGCGCCGCAGTGATGGCACGCCAGGCGCGCCCCGACCTCGTGGAACGTGAGCGAGGTCGCGCACGAGTCGCAGCGCGGGACGAAGCCGCATTCGCGACACAGCAGGAACGACGCGAATCCTCGGCGGTTCAGGAACATGACGGCCTTCTCGCGCCGTTCGGCGACGCCGTCGAGGGCTGCGAGAAGCGGGCGCGAGAACATCGAGCGATGCCCGTCGGCGAACTCCGCTCCCATATCCACGACCTCGACCGGCGGCAGGGCGCGGCCCGTCACGCGGTCGGGCATCGGGACGCGAGTCCACGTCACCGTTTCGGCAGTGCTCGAGCGTCTCCATGGACGGCGTCGCGCTGCCTAGCACGAGCACGGCACCGTGTTCCCGAGCCAGGCGAACGGCCACGTCGCGCGCGTGGTAGCGAGGCGCGGAGCCTTGCTTGTACGAGGGCTCGTGCTCCTCGTCGATGACGATGAGGCCCAGCTCGCCGAGCGGCGCGAACAGCGCCGAACGGGCACCGACCACGATGCGCGCCTCGCCCGAACGGACCCGGTCCCACTGGTCGAAGCGCTCGCCCGGCGACAGGCGTGAGTGCAGCACGGCGATGTCGTCGGCGAAGCGAGTGCGGAACCGGCCGACCGTCTGAGGAGTGAGCGCGATCTCCGGGACCAGCACGCATGCCGTCCGCCCGGCCGCGAGCGTGCGCTCGATCGCTTGAAGGTAGACCTCTGTCTTGCCCGAGCCGGTCACGCCGTCGAGCACCACGACGCCGCCTGAGCCGCGGGCCGCCTCGATGGCGTCGAGCGCCGAGGCCTGCCCGGGCGTGAGCCGCGCGGGGCGTGGCGCCGGTCGCGCCTCACCGCCGATCTCGCGGATGCGGCGCCTATGCTCGATCTCGACCACACCGAGGTCTTCGAGCCGGCGTAGCGTCGTGTCGACCGCGCCCAGGTCGGCCGTCGAGTTCGGCAACACGGACAGGGCCTTGCGCAAGCGCGTCGAGGACGGCGCGCTGCATCGTGGCGTTGGCCTTGGGAGTGAAGTCGTCGCGACGGCATTCGGCAAGCGAAGCCCAGCGGTCGTCCACCGGCCCTACGTCCGGACGCCTGAGCGTCCAACTCTCACCGCCTTGGACCGCGACCTTCGCAAGCCTGGGGGTGCCGCCCGGCGGAGTGAAGAGGCGCACCGCCTCGGAGAGCGGCGCAGCGTACTCTGTGGCGATCCAGCGTGCGACCGACGCCCCTTCGGCGCCGAAGTATGGCCCGCCGAGGATCGCGCGCACGGGCTTCACGCGCTCGTGAGGGGTCGAGCTCGGCCAGCCCGAGCACGTAGCCGACGGCCGGACGGTTCGCGAAGTCGACGAGCACGCACGACCCGACGCAGACGCCACCGAGCTCGGGTGGGATCGTGTAGTCGAAGTGCGTGTCGAGCTCGCGCGCCGGGATGTCGACGACGACGTGAGCGATGCGCGCAGATCCGGCCGCTCCGGGCGCGGGCACGTCTTCGATGTCAGCTGTCTCGTGCATCGGCCCAGCATAGCGAAGGCCGCCGACACCGGGGTGCCGGCGGCCCTTGAGCGCCGGTTGCCGTGCGTCGCAGCGGTCTCCCGCTCAGTCGGCCGAGGCCGTCGCGCATGGCGGCGGCTAGTTCTCCGCGAGCCCCGCCGCTTCCTTGAGTGCGTCCGCGCGGTCCGTCCGCTCCCACGTGAAGTCCTTGTCGGCGCGGCCGAAGTGACCGTACGACGCGGTCTTGCGGTAGATCGGACGGCGCAGGTCGAGGTCGCGGATGATGGCGCCGGGGCGCAGGTCGAAGACCTCGAGGATCGCGTCCTCGATCCGCTCGACGGGCACGGTCTCGGTGCCGAAGGTCTCCACGAGCACCGACAGCGGGTGCGCGACGCCGATCGCGTAGGCGAGCTCGAGCTCGCAGCGGTCGGCGAGTCCGGCGGCGACGACGTTCTTCGCGACCCAGCGCGCCGCGTAGGCGGCCGAGCGGTCGACCTTCGTGCAGTCCTTGCCCGAGAAGGCGCCGCCGCCGTGACGGCCCATGCCGCCGTAGCTGTCGACGATGATCTTGCGGCCGGTGAGGCCGGTGTCGCCCATGGGGCCGCCGACCACGAAACGTCCGGTGGGGTTCACGAAGATCTCGGCATCTGCCGTAGTCGAGGCTTCTCGAGTTCGAAGACCGGCCTGATGACGTGCTCGATGAGGTCGGGCTTGAGAAGCCCTTCGATGTCGACGCCGTCGGCGTGCTGCGTGGAGATGAGGATCTTCTCGACGGCGACGGGCTTGTCGTCGACGTAGCGGACGGAGACCTGGGTCTTGCCGTCCGGGCGCAGGTAGTCGAGCACCTCGGCCTTGCGCACGGCCGTCAGGCGCTCGGCGAGCCGGTGCGCGAGGTAGATGGGCATCGGCATGAGCTGGCTCGTCTCGTTGCATGCGTAGCCGAACATCATGCCCTGGTCGCCTGCGCCGATAAGATCGATGGGGTCGACGCCCTCGCCGTGCTGGACCTCGTAGGACTCGTCCACGCCCATCGCGATGTCGGGGCTCTGCCCGTGGATGGTGGTCAGGACGCCGCACGTCTCGTAGTCGAAGCCGTACTTGGCGCGCGTGTAGCCGATGTCCTTCACGACCTCGCGCACGACCGTCGGGATGTCGATGTAGGCGTGCGTCCGCCACTCGCCCGCCACGACGACGAGGCCGGTCGTGGTGAGGGTCTCGCACGCGACGCGCACGTGCTCGGGTGAGGCCTTCGAGCCCTTGTCGGTCGTGTAGCCCTCCTCGGCGAGCTCGGCTTCGCGCGCGATGATCGCGTCGAGGATCGCGTCCGAGATCTGGTCGCACATCTTGTCCGGATGGCCCTCGGTGACCGACTCCGAGGTGAACAGGTAGTCGCGCTGCGACATACGTCCTCCTTCTCGCGTGGCGCGACCCCTTCGGGCGGCGCCCTGCTTGTCGTACCGGCTCGCGCCGGCGCGGATCCAACAAAAAGGCCCCTGCCTGGACAGACAGGGGCTTCGCAGGTCGGCGCGCACGCATACGCCGAGCGCTATTCCCTCATCTTTCAGGCGATTCGCCTGCTGCAACTTGGCACCGTGCGTCGTATTCACGTCGGTTGCCGGGGCGTCGTAGGGTGCAGTCCCTCGGCCCTCTGCAGTCGCTCGCGCGGCTGCCTCTTGATGAGCGATGCCGAGGATAGCACCCTCGAGGATGCGGCGCAAAGTCACCGCCCGAAAACTGGCGGGTGGCAGTCGGCACCTCTACCGCTACCATGGTGCGAGTGACGATGGGTCCGGAGTTGTCTCGCGGACCCGATACCGGGAGGAACCGTGCCCAAGTTCATCGATTGGCTTCACAAGTTGACCGTAGTGCTTGAGGTCGGAGTCGTGTTCGGCTTGGTGATGATGGCCGCCGCGCTGCTGGCGACGTTCCTCTACGAGATCGTCCAGCAGTTCCTGAACGGCGTACTCGTCAGCCCCGGGCGAGTTCAACCTCATCATCGGCACCGTGCTCGAGATCTTCATCGTCGTCGAGCTCTTCCGCATCGCCGTCGCCTACATGCGCCACGAGAACGTGATCCCGACGGTGCTCGAGGCGGCGTTCGTGGCCGTCGCCCGGAAGTTCGTGGTCTTCGAAGGCGGGACGGACTACCTCGTCAAGTCGCTCGGTCTTGCGGCGTTGATCTTGGCTGTCGCCTTATCGTGGTGGCTGCTCCAACGCTCGAACGCGTGCGAAATGACCGAGTGAGCACGCCGGTGCTCGACGCGTTACGATGGTGAGCCGCTGACACCGCCCCTGGCGCCCGTCGGCTGCTGCAACCGAACCGAGGAGTCCTCTTCGTGACCGTTCGCGTCCGATTCGCACCGAGCCCCACCGGCCACCTGCACATCGGTGGCGCGCGCACCGCCATCTACAACTGGGCGTTCGCCCGCCATCACGGCGGCGCGTTCGTCCTGCGCATCGACGACACCGATCCCGAGCGGTCGACCGACGAGAACGTCCAGGCCATCCTGCGCTCGATGCGTTGGCTCGGCCTCGACTGGGACGAGGGCCCCGAGGTCGACGGCCCGTTCGGCCCCTACTTCCAGACTCAGCGCGCCCACACGTACGAACCAGCCCTCGAGCGCATGAAGGAACGCGGTCACGCGTACCCCTGCTTCTGCGTCGCCGATGAGCTCGAGGCCAAGCGCGAGGCGCGCTCGTGCGAAGGGCGGCTTCTCCGGCTACGACCGCACGTGTCGCCGGCATCCCCGCGGCCGACGCCGCCGGCCGGGTCGAAGCCGGCGAGCCGCACGTCTGGCGCGTCGCCGTCCCTGAAGATCGGGGCGACATCGTGTTCGACGACGCCATCCGTGGTGAGGTGCGCTTCCCGGGCGACGCGATGGACGACTTCATCCTCGTGCGCACCGACGGCTCCCCCACCTACAACTTCGCGACCGTCGTCGACGACTGGATGATGGAGATGACCCACATCATCCGAGGCGACGACCACCTCTCCAACACGCCCCGTCAGATCGTGGTGTTCGAGGCGCTCGAAGCACCGGTGCCCGTGTTCGCGCACATGAGCCTCATCTTCGGTGCCGACGGCAAGCGCCTGTCGAAGCGGCACGGGGCGACGTCCGTGGAGTCCTATCGCGACGAGGGCATCCTCTCCGAGGCCCTGCTCAACTACCTTGCGCTGCTCGGCTGGTCGATCGACGACAAGACGACGCTCTTCGACCGGGAAACGCTCGTTCGCGAATTCGACCTCGGCAGCGTCTCGAGTTCGCCCGGAGTGTGGGATCCCGAGAAGCTCGAGTGGATGAACGGGCTGTACATCCGCGAACTCACACCCGACGAACTCGTCGAACGTATGCTGCCGTGGCTCGAGGAGGCCGGTCTCATGACCGCCGAGGAGGCGTCCGACCGGGGCGCGTCGCGACTGGCTGCTGCGCCTCGCGCCGCTCGTATCGGAGCGACTGAAGCGGCTGGACGAAGTGGCGCCGATGGTGCGCTTCCTGTTCGTCGGCGCGGTCGAGATCGATCCGGCCGCCGCAGAGAAGGTCCTTGCCAAGGAGGGTGCCGGTCGAGCGCTCGACGCGGCTGCCGACGCGATAGCGGGTGTGAGGCCGTTCGAGGCAGGGGCTATCGAGACAGCTCTGCGCGCGTTGCCCGAGCGCCTCGACATGAAGCCGAAGACGGTCTTTCAGGCGATCCGAGTCGCAGCTGACCGGCTCGACGGTCTCTCCACCGCTCTTCGAGTCGCTCGAGCTGCTCGGCAGGGAACGCTGTCTTCAGCGCTTCGGGCGCGCTCGCTCGCTCGCACTAGACTGAACGCACGCATGCGCGGCGCGCGCTGGTCCGCGTTCGCGTCTTCGGTTTGACACGTCCCTCGAGCGTGGGTAGGATACCGATTCGCGTCTGACCAGTGCGCGAACGCCTCCACTGGGGTGTGGTGTAACTGGCAACACGTCGGATTCTGGTTCCGAAGAGTCTAGGTTCGAGCCCTAGCACCCCAGCCAAACGGCCCGTTCGTCTAGTGGACTAGGACACCGCCCTCTCAAGGCGGAGATCACGGGTTCGAATCCCGTACGGGCTACCAACGACATGAGGAACCCCCCGGAGTGCCAAGCAGGCGACGGGGGGTTCTGTGGTTTGCGCCTTAGCAGGCCTCTCCGGGTACACTTGAACTAGGGAGGTGCGCCGTGGCTGACTTGCTGGGCAATGCTTACGTGTGGATCGTGGGCGGCGTGATCGCCGCCGGGATCGTCTATGTGGTGTACTTGATTCTGAAGGGCTTTCGCGAGGGGCTGAAGTAGGGCCGTCGACTCGCGCGCCTCGATCAACCCTCTGCTATCCTCGGTCACCATGAGCACCGACACACCAGCTGCCTCCGAGCGCAGCGACTTCATACGCGACATCGTTGCCGCCGACCTTCGCGACGGCCGCATCGACTCGGTCGTCACGCGCTTCCCGCCCGAGCCCAACGGCTACCTCCACATCGGGCACGCGAAGTCGATCTGCCTGAACTTCGGCATCGCGACCGAGTTCGGCGGGCGCTGTCACCTGCGCTTCGACGACACGAATCCTGTCAAGGAGGAGCAGGAGTACATCGACGCCATCGAGGCGGACATCCGCTGGCTCGGTTTCGACTGGGGCCCGTACCTCTACTTCGCCTCCGACTACTTCGAACAGCTCTACGAATGGGCCATCCACCTCATCAAGGCCGGTAAGGCCTACGTCGACGACCTCTCTGCCGAAGAGATTCGCGAGTACCGCGGCACGCTCACCGAGCCCGGCCGCGAGAGCCCGTGGCGCGACCGCTCGGCCGAGGAGAACCTCGACCTGTTCGAGCGGATGCGCGCCGGCGAGTTCCCCAACGGCGCCCGCGTGCTCCGCGCGAAGATCGACATGACCTCGGGCAACATCAACTTCCGCGACCCGGTCATGTACCGGATCCTCCACTCACCGCATCCCCGCACGGGCGACGCCTGGTGCATCTACCCCTCGTACGACTTCGCGCACGGGCAGTCCGACGCGATCGAGGGCATCACGCACTCCATCTGCACCCTGGAGTTCCAGGACCATCGGCCGCTCTACGACTGGTTCATCGAGAACCTCCCGGTTCCCTCGACACCGCATCAGTACGAGTTCGCGCGGCTGAACCTCACACACACCGTGCTCTCGAAACGTGTCCTGCTGCGCCTCGTGAACGAAGGTCACGTGCGCGGATGGGACGATCCGCGCATGCCGACGCTCACCGGGCTGCGTCGCACGGGGCTTCCCCGCCGAAGGAATCCGCGACTTCGCGAACGATGATCGGCGTGGCGAAGTCCGACAGCGTGGTCGAGGTCGAGATGTTGGAGCACGCCGTGCGGAGCGTGCTCAATCGGACGGCGTCGCGCCGATTCGCGGTCCTCGATCCACTCAAGGTTGTCATCGAGAACTACCCCGAGGGTCAGGTCGAGGAGATCGAGCGACCAACAACCCGGAGGATCCGAGCGCGGGCACCCGCAAGGTGCCGTTCACCCGCGAGCTTTGGATCGAGCGCGACGACTTCATGGAAGACCCGCCGAAGAAGTTCTTCCGCCTCGCGCCGGGCCGAGAGGTCCGGTTGCGGTCGGCGTACTTCGTGACGTGCAACGAGGTCGTGAAGGATGCCGACGGCAACGTCGTTGAGCTGCGGTGCACCTACGACCCCGAGACGCGCGGCGGGGCTGCGCCCGACGGTCGCCGGCCGAAGGCGACGCTGCACTGGGTCTCGGCCGCGCACGCCGTGCCCGCGGAGGTTCGGCTCTACGACCACCTCTTCACGAGTCCCTACCCGGGTGCGGACGGACGCGACATCTTCGAGGACCTGAACCCCGACTCGGAGACGGTGCTGCGGGGCTGCTTCGTGGAGCCGTCCCTCGCAGACGTGCCTGTCGGCGAGACCGTCCAGTTCGAGCGCGTCGGCTACTTCTGCCCGGATCCGGACTCGGCGCCGGGTGCGCTTGTGTTCAACCGGACGCTCACGCTCAAGGACACCTGGGCGAAGCTGCAGGCCCAGGGGCGTCACGACTAGGCTCGGCCGTGCAAGGCCCTTCGGTACCCACGTTCGCCGCTCCCCTCGTTGGCACGAGAGTTGTTCTTCGCCCTAAGGTAACTTAAGGCGAGGCGAGCAACCGGGTGGTCAAGGGACCGCCATGAGGAGCAGGTGATCAAGCGGTGTTTGGGGATTGGGCCGATCAGGAGTTGGACCTCGAGGAGCACGAACGTGATCTCGTTGGCGCGCTGAGGCTGAAGGTGGAGATCGACATCATCGCGACCAGGCTCGTACACGAAGAATCCTGCGCGCGTTGGCTGGCCGCTCGCGAGGCCGAGGGCAGAAGGCGCGAGCCCGAGCCGAACTGACAACGAAGCAGCGGCCCCGAAGGGCCGCTGCATGATGCTGCGTCGCATCTCGCCTGCTAGAATAGGTAACGGAGTGGGCTGGACGGCCGCGCTCGGCGTGTCGAAAGGCGCGTCGGGTGAGGAAAGTCCGGACTCCACAGGGCAGGGTGCCTGCTAACGGCAGGGCGGCGCGAGCCGACGGAAAGTGCCACAGAAAAGAAGACTCCCCCGCTCGGCCGAAAGGCTGGTCGGGAGAAAAGCTGAAACGGTGCGGTAAGAGCGCACCAGCGTCACGGCAACGTGGCGGCTTGGCAAACCCCACCCGGAGCAAGGGCAAATAGGAGCGGTTAAGGCCGGCCCGGCCGGCGCTCGGGTTAGCCCGCTTGAGGCCGTCGGCGACGGCGGTCCCAGACAAATGGTCGTCCTCGACAGAATCCGGCTTACAGGCCCACTCCACCTGAAATGAGAAGGCGGCCCCTCGGGGCCGCCTTTCGCGTTCGTGTTCGAATCGGCTCGCGCCTAGCGAGCGACGATCTTCGCTTTGTTGCGTGAGAGCTGGATGACTTCGTAGTTGCGGACTATGACTGTGTAGCGCCCACTCGCGCTCGAGTTCCCGACCGTGTCTGAGCCCACGAGACGGAGCGAATACTTGGCGACCGTTGTGGTAGAGAGGACGCCCTGGCCCTTCCATCTGAACGAATTCCACCCGCGCTTGCGGGTCGACACTGCCGAGTAGATGACCTGGTTCTTGGAATTGCGTACCTCGAAGCGCACCTTGGCACCCTCGGACAGCATGGATCGCAACGTCGTGTAGTCCTTGTAGCCGTCCTGGATTATGGGATACACGTCTGTGGGCGCCACCGAGACAGACGAGAAGCGCGGGGCAACCGTGTCAAGTA
Organism: uncultured Actinomycetes bacterium; assembly: GCA_963817255.1. Lineage (GTDB taxonomy): Bacteria > Actinomycetota > Coriobacteriia > Anaerosomatales > CAVRZR01 > CAVRZR01. The sequence goes on along the minus strand of CAWFNT010000004.1, from coordinate 413,481 downwards.
CGAAGGTGGTCTTCGCCGAGACAGCCCGACCCATCATGTCAGTGACGGTCGCTGTGAGCGTGTGGCGACCCTGCTTGAAGTACCTCAGGTCTGCCGTTATCGAATACGGCGCCTTAGCACTCTTGCCGACCAGTACGCCATCGACCTCGTAACGCACGTTCTGAATGCCGCCCGCGTCGCTCGCGACCACTGACATGAGCACCTTGCGAGGCACTGTCTGTCCGGACTTGGGTGTAACGATCGAAATCGTGGGCGTGTCCGGGTCGGAGTACATGACGATCGACTTCTTCGGTCCCTCATTGCCGGCGGCGTCCATGCAGGATACGTCGACGACGTGCCTGCCCGGAAGAAGCGACTCGACTGACGTGAACATATAGCGTGAGCTGCGAGCGAGTCGGGTCGTAGCTAGGATCTTGCCGTCGAGGTACACCCCGAATCGAGAGTCTCCACTGAGGTCATCGTACGGCGTCCCCTTGGCGACGCCGTTGTCCCACGTAATGTCGCGCCTACCGAAGGGCACCACCGCACCCCTGCCGTCGGAGAATTGGAGTCCTGTGACCGCGCGGGGTGGCGTAATGTCGAGTCCGAAGCCGAAGTCGGCGGGGCATCCCATCGCGCCAGACGTCGCGGTGTAGGAACGAGCGTGCACGAACCAGATGCCTTCGACCGGATCACTCATCCCGCTGATCCAGTATGGCGTCTTCTGCTGCACAAGCCACCCTCGAAGGTCGAGTGTGCCGACGGAGAGCGGTGTCGTGATCGGGCCGCTCCAGTTCGTCGGCGCGTAGGCCATTGTGGACCCGGGCACGGGAAGCGTGGGTACCGTGCCTGCCATCCGGTCGACGGTGTACGGGAAGCCGTCAACGGTTGCAGAGGTTGCGGCGCTGAACGCGATACCTGTTGGGATGTCGTTGATCCACATCGCCGGCACGCCATCGCCCACCCAACGGAAGTGATAGTCCCCCAGGCCAGGGACCTGGTCCGTGAAGGCGAAGCTCACGCTCGACGTGCATTCGACGCTGGGCTGCGTCAAATCCAATACGAAGTCGACGGCCGCCTCCGCGGTGCGTCCCGCCATGTCGGTAACGATGGCCCTCAGCCGGTGCGCGCCCGCCGGGAAGCTGCTCAGGTCGACCGTCATGAAGTAGGGGCTGTCGCTTGTGGAGCCGACGCTCCTGCCGTCAACCTCGTATCTGACCTGCGCGATTCCACCCGCGTCGGATGCGTTCACGGATACGAACATCTGGCGTGAGACCTTCTGACCTTGGATAGGTGTGACTATGGTGATCTTGGGCGCGTCCGGATCGCAGTAGGTCACCAGTTCAGTGATCGTCCCTTCGTTGCCGGCTGCGTCGACCGCGGCAACGCCAATCACGTTGCGTCCCTCCGGAAGGTCCTCGAGGGTGGCACCCATGTACCGGGCGTCGCGGAGGAGACGCGTCTCACGACTCTTGACGCCATTGACGTAGATAGAGAACCGCGAATCACCGCTCAACGAATCGTACGGGTTGCCGATTGCTAGCCCGTTGTCCCACACGATGTCTCTTCGGTTGAACGGAATGACCTGTCCTGCGGTGTCAGAGAACTGCAGGCCCGACACGGCCCTCGGCGGCGTAACGTCGAGACCGAACGCATAGGCGCCGGTGCAGCCGAACGTGTTCGTCTTTGCGATGACCGCACGAGCATGGACATACCAGACGCCCTCGACAGGATCCTGCATGCCGGGAATCGAGTAGCTACCGCTCTGCTTTGAGAGCCAGCCACGCATGTCGAGTGCGCCGAGCGCCATTGGGGCGGTGCTGGGCCCGTCCCAGTTCACGGGCGCGTAGGACATGATGGAACCCGGCGAGGGTAGCGTTGGGACTGTCTCCGGAGCACGATCCACGACGTATGCGAATCCGTCGACAGCGGTTGCAGTCGGTGTGGCCTCGAAGGCAATGCCCGGCTTGAGGTCGTTGATCCACATATCGGGAATGCCTCCGCCTACCCAGCGGAAATGGTAGTCGCTCAGGCCTGGCTGGGTGTCGGTGAAGGCGAACTGCGTGCCGAGCGTGCACTGTACTGGCGGTATGGTCAGGTCAAGGTAGAAGTCCACTGCGGCTTCAGCCGTGCGTCCCATCATGTCAGTGGCGATCGCTCTTAGCGTATGGGTACCCTGGGAGAAACCGCTCAGATCTATGACGAGTGAGAATGGCGGTGTCGTCGACGCTCCAACAGGTCTGCCATCGACCTCGTACCTGACCTGCGCGATGCCGCCCTGGTCGGTGGTGTTGACGGATATGGGCAACGTCCGTGAGACCCTCTGGCCGGGCTTTGGGTTCGTGATTGCGATTTGGGGAGTGTCCGGATCGCAGTACATTGTCAGCTGTGTAATCGGGCCCGCGTTGCCTGCGGCGTCCATCGCAGCAATGCCTATGACGTTCCTTCCGGCTGGGAGGTTCTCCAACGAGACCGCCTGGTAGCGGGACTCACGTACTAGCTCGAGCGTCCTGACGACCGCGCCGTTTAGGTAGACGACGAATCTGGAATCACCGCTGAGGTCATCGTATTGACCGCCAGACAGCAGCCCGTTGTCCCAGATGAGATCGCGCCGGTGGTTTGAGATGACGTTGCCGGCTGTGTCGGCAAACTGGAGACCCCTCACGGCCCTCGGAGCAGTCACGTCCAAGCCAAAGGCGAAGTGTGCCGGCGTGCCAAAGGAGCTCGTCTTAGCATCGACGCTGCGCGCGTGGACATACCACACGCCTTCAACCGGATCCTGCATGCCTGGGATGCTGTACGTGTCGGTTTGTTTGGTGAGCCATCCCCGCATGTCGAGCGTTGCGCTCCCCAAGGGTGTCGGAGAACCCGAGTAGGTCCAGTCCGCAGGGGCGTACGCCATGGCGGAACCCGGAGATGGCATGCTCGGTGTCGTGTTTGTACTGCGATCGAGCGTGTACGCGAAGCCGCTCACGGTCAGAGCGGACTTGAATGCGACGTTCGGGTCGATGTCATTGATCCACATGCTTGGAATCTTCAGTGTCGGATCCACCCAGCGGAAATGGTAGGTGCCAAGACCCGGACCCTGATCCACGAATGCGAACTCGGTACGATTGGGGTCGATCACGACCGAGTTCATATCCACGACGAATCTTCGTGTTGCCGTAGCAGTCCGTCCGCTTGTATCGGTGGCCGTCGCCTTCAGGGTGAGAGTCGTCGTCGCCAACACGGAATCCTGTAGGTCGACGTCGACTGAGAAGGGCGGCTCGGTGGCCGACCACACCTTTCGGAACGCACCGCCGTCTGTTATCTCATAGTCGACCTTGGCCACTCCAACATCATCGACAGCGCTCACCGTAATCTGGAAGCGCGGCAGGACAGTCTGCATCTCATTGGGGGAATTGATGGAGATGCTGGGTGCGCCCGTGTCGCAGTACGTGACGACCTCGCTGGTCGGGCCCTGGTTGCCCGCCGCGTCCATCGCGGACACGCCGATCACGTTGCGTCCAGGCTTGAGTGACTCAATTGACGTAGACATGTATCGCGTTCCGCGTACGAGCTTCGTCTCTCTGATCGGAGTGCCATTTAGGTAGATGACGAATCTCGAGTCGCCGCTCAACCTGTCGTACGGTAGACCGAGAAATTCCCCGTTGTCCCAGATGACGTCGGCTCGGGTGAAGGTCCGGTCCACGAGACCGTCAGACAGGGCGATTCCTGGTTGACCATCGATCCTGAGTTCGTCAGGCGGCGTGATGTCCAGACCGAACATATGTTGGCTTGGCACTCCGAGGGTGCCCGTGGCAGCGACAGCTGATCGGGCGTGCACATACCACAATCCTTCGATCGCTTTGGTGGCACCAGGCTGGAGTGACTGGTCTGCCTGCTTGGCGAGCCATCCGTACATGGCCTCGAGGGCTTGGACGGCCACTGGGGCATTCAGGCCCACCGCGGGATTGGGGAACCAGTTGACTGGAGCGTACGCCATGTTGGACCCGACTGTGGGCATAACCGGAACGGTGCCGGGCACACGATCGACCGTGTATGCGAAGCCATCCACTCCCAAGTTCGCGGGATTAGGGGCGACACACGGGTCGTCGCCGGCTCTGAAGCCCACCTCTGGGGCAACATCGTTGGTCCACGTGCCCGGCTGACTGCCCGGTTGACCGCACGGCAGCCAGTACATGAAGTCCTCATTCAAGCTGCTCGGCACCTGGTTACGGTAGCCCTCGTCAACGAACGCGAACGACGTCTGGATGAGGGCCGGGTCGGTCCCAGGGTCGACAGCCGTGACTGGTGGGGGGATTGCCACAATGAGTCTGAGCAAGCAAGAGCTACCGCGACGACTAGTGACAATGCCCTTGAACGCATGGCTAACGTCCTTACTCCCCGGGGCTTGCTGCGATACGAACCATCTTACCTGATACGACTATGGCGGGCAGTCGACTCAACACAACGTCAGCATGGGCTTTCAGCCGCCCTTTCGGCGAACTGTTCCTCGCGTGTTACTGACTTGAAACGCTCTCTCTCCCGGCATAGGCGCAGCCCTTCTAGGGTGTGACCCATTGGAACGAACCGCACGCCGACGGGGTGCGCTCTTCTTTGTTGGGGCACGTTCCGGCGAAGACGCACTCATCGCACGACAGCGAGTCGATGTCGCTCTCCCCCGCCTCGTAGCCGGGCATCGGTGGCTCGGCCTCTTCCTCGGGCTCGCGCTCCGTATCCGGGGTCTCCTCGGCTTGAGTCAGCTGATCTTCCGCCGCCATCTCACCCGCCTCGGGGCCATCGGCGGTTTCGACCAGGTGCTCCTCGTGGACGGGAGTGACGTCGTCTGTGCTTTCGACCACCCAGAACTCGGTCACCGAGGCCACGTCTCCGGAGGCCTCGGCGAGGACGACCTCTGCGATCGCCAGGTCCGCCATCTGCTCCTCGAAATCGGAGACGTCTTCCGGATAGCCGGACAGCGCCTCGTCGAGGGGCGTCTCGGAGGTCGTCGCCTCGATATCGGATGCGCCCCCGCCTTCCGAATCCTCGAAATCAAAGTCCGCTGTCGCAGGAGGCGCCAGGCGGGCGTCGTCCTCCGGGGCCTCTTCGTCCGGCGCATCCAGGCGAGGAGTGATGGGGAGAACGAGGACGGGGCACGACGAATCGAGATCGACGACGACGTAGGATCCGCCCTCGGCCCAGACGTCCGGATCCACGAGCGTCTCACTGAGGTCGATGAGCGCTTCCTCGCGAGAGGTGAATTCATGCAGCGATACGAGTTCGATGCGGTCGTCGATGCGCTTGATCACGACATAGCCCATGCCAGGCCTCTCCGGTCTCAGCGCGGCGACACGCCGATGGAGGTCTACGAAACGTCTATCGGCGTTTCGAGCCCTGTGCTGGAGTGCCTTCCGTCGCCACCATGGTTGCTCTACCGCCTGCGATTGTCACGCCGCAAGGGTTCGGCTCTCAAACGGTCGAGTCTTCGCATGTTCTCGGCGTCTTTGTGCGGCGGGTCGCCGGGCATCTCCGTTATGGCGCACAGCACGTCTGAGCAGCCACGTTGCCTGGTCACGTCGAACATGGCCGAGAAGCCCGGGTAGCCGATGGTCCCGTCGCCGATCCAAGCGTGCCGGTCGCGCCGCTCCCCCGCCGCGAACATGCAGTCGTTCGCGTGGACGAGTCCGAGACGCTCGAAGCCGACATGCTCGCCGATCGAGTCCAATGCCCGCTCCCATCCTTCGTGCGAATCGAGTCGGATTCCGAAGGCCTGTGCATGACACGTGTCGACACAGATGCCGAGAGACCCTGGCCCGAGTCCGGTCCGGTCGATGACGTCGCCCAGTTGCTCGAACGTCGACCCGAACGAGTTGCCCGCACCGGCGGTGTTCTCCAGCAAGAGTCGGGCGTGCGTGCCTTGATGGGCGCAGCGCTCGAACGCTCGATATACGGCGTCGGCGATCCGGCCGGCAGCTCTCGAGGGATCCTGCAAGGCGTCGCTGCCCAACGTGTGTCACGACACCGTCGGCACCGAGCGCGGCGCCCCGAACGAGTTCGTCGGCCAGTGCATCCACCGATCGCTCCCACAAGACCTCGTCGTGCGTGGCGAGATTCAGCAGGTACGCCGCGTGGGTGAAGACCGGGCCGAACCCCGCTGAACGTCGTGCATCGATGAACCTCGACGCCGCCTCCGCATCGATCGCCGGGCCTCGCCACTGCCGAGGGCTCTTGGCGAAGACTTGGGCGCACTCGGCCCCCACCGAAAGCGCGTAGTCGAGCGCCTTGTCGTACCCGCCCGCGACAGAGATGTGGGCGCCGATGAGCATGGTGTGGTGCGAGCCCCCATCCCGTTCGTCGGCGCTAGTGCGTGTGTCGAGGACGATTATGGCCGACGGCCCCGATCGCGCCACAGGCGGCCACAACCACGCGGCAGCTGCCGGTCGTGACCGCGCGTACTAGACTCGACGCATGGCGCAGTCACACGAGACATGGATCGGACGAGCTATCCTCCACGTCGATCTCGACGCCTTCTTCGCTGCGGTCGAACAACTCGACCACCCCGAATGGCGAGGCAAGCCGGTCATCGTGGGTGGAGCCGCCTCGAGCCGCGGGGTCGTCGCGACGGCCTCCTACGAGGCGCGTCGGTTCGGGATCCATTCCGCGATGCCGTCTGCGCGTGCCGCGCGACTCTGTCCCGACGCGATCTGGGCTCCTGCGCACTTCGAGCGGTACGCCGAGATATCGCGCACCGTGCGCGCGATCTTTCACTCCGAGACGCCGATGGTGCAGCCCGTGTCGATCGACGAGGCGTTTCTGGACGTCTCGCCGGGGAGTTCGCGCACGAGGACCCCGTGGAGATCGCCATGCGTATCCGAAAGCGCGTCGCCGAACTGGGGATCACGTGCTCCGCCGGGCTTGCCACGTCCAAGACGGTCGCGAAGATCGCCTCGGACTACCAAAAGCCGGACAGTCTCACGGTCGTGCGACCCGGCACCGAGGCCGTCTTCCTGTCCCCGTTGCCGGTGAGCGTGATGAGCGGCATCGGGCCGCAGACGGTTGCGCGGCTGGGAAGACTCGGGGTCGTCACCCTCGGCGATCTCGCTGCCTTCGACGAGGAGACCGCCCTGGAGGTGCTGGGCTCGCACGGGCCGTCTCTCGTTCGTCGGGCACGCGGCGTCGACGATCGTCCGGTCCACGAGAACGAGCCTGCGAAGTCGGTGTCGAACGAGCGGACGTTCGCGACCGACGTCCACGATGCCGAGGAGCTCGATCGCGCGCTCGAACGACTGGCCGTTCGGGTCGAGTCGCGTCTTCACACCAAAGGGATCGCCGGGCGCACGGTGACCGTGAAGCTTCGCTACTCGGACTTCACGACGCGCACTGTCCGGCGAACGCTCGCCTCACCTACGGCGAGCGCCTTCGAGTACCTGCCGGTCGCACGCGAGCTCGTCGCGTCCCTGTGGTCGCCCGGCGTGGGAGTGCGGCTCCTGGGTGTGGGAGTGAGCGGTTTCGACGAGCGCACCGAACAGCTCGACTTGCTGGAGGGAATGAACGAAGCCGAGTCCGCCACGCCGAGGAAGGCCGAGGCAGAGCGTGCCATCCGCGCCGCGCGGGGCATCGAAGCCGTGCGCACCCGCTTCGGCGACGACGCCGTACGCCTGGGGCGCGAGCTGCCCCGGGACGAACCGAACGCTCTCCGACCCCAAGAACCCGTCCGCATCACCCGACACCGCCGAGGAGACCCGATGACCCCTGCGACGAACCTCACGCACTCTTGGGCGCCACGGCTGCTCGCTATCGCCTTGGCGGCGTCGGTGTCGCTGTGCGGGTGCGCGGCCGAGCAAAGCGGGAGCGGGAAGCCGCCCGCATCGAGGAGTCCGACCGAGACGACTCCGACCGAGACGACTCCCACCCAACCCGGTACCGTCGAGCCCGGTATCAAGGATCTGCCGAACGGGCGGGTCCAAGCATCGGGGACGGTGCGGCACGTCGATCTCGAGGGCGGGTTCTGGGCGCTCACCAAGCTGCCCGACGACCCGCTCAGCTCCAAGGTCGATATCGTGGTGGTCGTCGTGAACGCCGAGGAGGTCGGGCTGCCGATACTCGAGGGACAGGACGCGCTCGTGAACGGCACGCTCAACGAGGGCGCGAGCATCCGCATGGCTGGGCCGGAGATGACCGCCGACGAGGTCTTCCGGCCCCACTGACCGAATCGACCTGCATCCCCGCGCTAGACAGGATCGGCAGACGTGACGCCGTCGTCCGAGACCGTGTCGGTCCATGCCCCTGAGTCCCAATAGCGCAACTGATGTCGGCCTGACGGGTCGGGATACCAGCCTGCTGGTTGGCCTGCTGCAATCGGGCGGGGCGCCATGGCGCCAGGCGCAGACGCCATCTTGGGGTCGGAGCCGTACTGGTTGGGTCCGCGCGTTCCTTCGGTTGCATACCACACGATGAGCACGATGAAGCCGATGAGCGGAATGAGTCCGATGAAGAGCCACCAGCCACTGCGATTGGTGTCGTGAAGCCTGCGCACTGCCACTGCGAGTGAAGGCACGAGGACGCCGAGCGAGTAGAGGCTCCCAAGCACGCCGGCGCCGTTATGCGAGATTCGCAGGCCCAGAATTGTGTCGATGATGCCGAGCACAGCCCCGATGATGATGTTGAAGAGCACGAACATCCAGAACTCCGTGCGGCGCGCGCGACCCTCGAAGACTGCATACTTCCTGAGTACTTCGATGTACCAGTTCATCTGGAATCTCCCACTCTATTCTTCTCCATGGTGAACGGTGCCGCAGCTCCCAAACGAGGTAGCAGGTCTGGGATTCCTCCTCGGCGTGTCTCTCTCTGTTCTTTACCCGGTATCCCTACCTCGACGCCTCCGCCGTTTCCCAACTCTCCTCTTCCGGCGCGCCCGCCCCGCCGAGTGCCGGGCCCATCGGCCCGCTCTTCACGCCTCGCCGAATGCGCACGGGTTCGCCGCCCCCGGCACGGATCACGTACGGCTTCACGGTGTCGGCGACGATCGCGAGACCTCGCTCGGCGTTGTTCTGCAGCGTGCCTTCGATGAGGTAGCAGCGGTGCTTGACGATCGTCTCCCCCGCCCGGTTGAGCGCGTCCTCAAAGACCACCGCATCCAATAGCCCGGTCGCGTCCTCGAGCGTGAGGAAGCACGTGCGCTTGCCCGAGCGCGTGCGTGGCGTCTGCGCCCGCTCGCGCACGCCGCAGACCTTCACGCGCGTGCGGTCGGGCAGTGCGCGCAGGTCGCGGGCGTAGGTGACGCCGCGTGCTTCCAGGTCGCGCGCAGCGAGTTCCAGCGGGTGGCACGTGAGCGAGAGCCCTGTGAGCTCCAGCTCCGCCGAGAGGCGCCTCGCGGGCGACCAGCCGCTCACGTGCGAGGGATCCTCGGGTGGCCTGGAGGGCGCGGGCGCAAGCACGAGCGTGTCGTCGCCCGCGACGCCCTCGCGCGCGAGCACGGCCTTCAGCTCGGGCAGCAGCGCCAGCAGCTCGTCGCGCGAGGGCGGGCGGCCCGCGTCGCTCAGCCCCAGCCCATCGAGCGCGCCGATCTTGATGAGCGACGCGGCCGCCGGCGCCTCCGCCCGGGTGCGGCGCAGGAAATCGGCGAGGTCGCGGAAGGGTCGCACCTGCTGTTCGCTTTCGATCGCGGCAAGCAGCCGCTGCGTCATCTCGTGCGTGTCCTGGAGCCCGCATCGGATGGCTCGGCCGTCGTGCTCGACGCCGTAGTGGGCACGCGACTCGTTCACGTGCGGCGGCAGGATCTCGATCCCGTGTCGGCGGGCGTCGTTCACGATGAGACGAGGCGAGTAGAAGCCCATCGGCTCGTGGTTCAGAATGGCCGCGGCGAACTCGGCAGGATAGTACGTGCGCAGCCACGCGCTCGCGTAGCTCACGACCGCGAAGCACGCCGCGTGCGCCTTGTTGAAGCCGTAGGCCGCGAAGCCCTCGAGCTGACGGAAGACCTCCTCGGCGACCTCGGGCTCGACTCCCCGCGCCATCGACCGCTCGAGGAAGTGCGCCTTGATGCGCTCCATCTCGGCGCGCGAACGGCCCTTCGTCATCGCTCGGCGAAGCGAATCCGCCTCGGCAAGGTCGAATCCGGCGACCGCCTTCGCAACCAGGAGCACCTGCTCCTGGTAGATGATGACGCCGTACGTATCCTTGAGCGCCTCGCGCATGCCTTCGTGCGCCACGCTCACCTCTTCGATGCCGTGCCGGCGGCGGATGAACGGCGTGATCATCTCGGCTTCGAGCGGACCGGGACGGAAGAGCGAGATCGCCGCGACGATGTCTTCGAACTCGCTCGCCTGCAAGTCGCGTGTTCAGGTTCCGCTGCCCGCTCGACTCGAGCTGGAACATCCCGACCGTGTCGGCGCGCGCGATCATCTCGTAGACGGCCGGGTCGTCTTTGGGCAGCTCGAAGGGCTCGGGCACCGCTGCCTCGCCCACCCGCTCGCGCGCCAGTTCGACGGCTCCGCTTATCGCCGAGTGCATCCTGAGTCCCAGGATGTCCATCTTCACGAGCCCGAGCGCCTCGACGTCGTCCTTGTCGTACTGCGAGACGACGACGCCTTTCGCGGCCCACTGAAGCGGCGTCCACGACGCGATCGGCTCGCGCGTGATGATGAAGCCGCCGAGGTGCGTGCCCAGGTGCATCGGCGTGGCGTTGAACTGCTCGGCGAGATCGATGAGCATGCCCCAGCGGCCCTCGTCGCGAAGCGGGTGGTGCGTGCACTCGGGATACGTCGCGATCACCTCGCGAAGCTTGCGCGACGAGACCCACGGCAGGTGTCGCGAGAGGCGGTTCACGTCGTCGATCGGCAGGCCGAACGCGCGCGCGACCGTGCGCACCGCGCTTCGGGCCGTCATCGTGTTCACGGTCGCGACCATCGCGACGTGCTCGGAGCCGAAGCGCTTGTAGATGAAGTCGATGACCTCGTCTCGGCGTGCCGAATCGAAGTCCACGTCGATATCGGGCATCTGCCGGCGCTCGGGGTTGAGGAACCGCTCGAAGAGCAGGTCGTAGGCGACGGGATCGGCGTCGGTGATGTTGAGCGCGTAGCTCACGATCGAGTCGCCCGCGCTCCCTCGGCCTGAGTAGCGGATGCCTTTCGACCGTGCGAAGTCGACGATCTCCTTCACGACGAGGAAGTATTCCGAGAACCCCATCCGTTCGATGAGCGCGAGCTCGTGCTGGAGACGCTTGAGCGCATCGGGAATCATCGGCCGGTAGCGTCGCTCGAGACCGTGCCACGCCTCTTTCGCGAGCACCGAGTACGGTGTCTCGCCTCGCGGGATGTCCGCTGCCGGAAAGTGGAACTCGCCGAGACCGAGGTCGAGGTCGCAGCGTGCGGCGATCTCGAGAGTGGTGTCGCACGCCCTGGGCAGTGCTTCGAACAGGCGGCGCATCTCGGCGCCGGGTTTGAACCAGAGTTCGGCGTTGGGTCGGTCGAAGGGACCGGGAAGCGCCATGCGCGCACCCGCCGACGCGAGCACGTCGTGGAGGCGGAAGTCGTCAGAGCGCAGGTAGTGGACGTTGTTCGTGGCGACGATCGGCAACGCGAGGTCCTCGGCAAGCCCCGCCAGACCGCTCACGAGCCGCGGTGCATCGGGCGTGAGCTGGTGTACGAGCTCGACGTAGAAGTCGCCGGGCTCGAAACACGACGCGAGTCGACGTAATGCCTCGCGGGCTCGTCCGGGTGCGCCTGCGAGAAGCGCTTTCGCCGCTTCTCCGTTCGTGCAGCCGGATAACCCGATGAGCCCCTCGGCATGTTCGGTGAGGTCGAAGAGGCGCACGATCGATGGTTGCGCAGGTCCACGCAGGTGCGTCTTCGAGAGCAGCCGGCAAAGGTTTCGGTAGCCGGTGAGGTTCCGTGCGAGCAGCGTCAGGTGGAAACCCGTGCCCGCTGCCCGTCCGAATCCCACACTCGCGGGCAGCACGAGGCGCCGTTCGGGCGGGAGATCGCTCTCATCCCCAGCGATGCCGGCGGTCTCGACCACGACTTCGGCGCCGATGATGGGCTTGATACCGGCCTTCGTGCAACGTTCGTAGAAGCGGATCGCCCCGGAAAGCCCCTGGTGATCGGTGAGGGCGAGTGCGGGCATCTCGAACGCCGTGGCCCGCTCGACAAGGCCGTCGAGCGATGCTGCGCCGTCCATGAAGCTGAACGTCGAGTGCACGTGAAGGTGGACGAATCCAGAACTCATGACAAAGCCTCAAGCTTCAGTTCAGTCTTGCGGGATCAGTCTTGTATGCCGAGAAGGAGCCAAGCGTTCTCGACCCGGTCGAACGCGAGGTCGTAGACACCACCGCGAGCAACGACCCGCCAGACGTGTCTCGAGATGCGGCGACGGGGGTCCCACCAGGAGCGCTCGATGCTCCACGTCTGGATGACTGCGTCGACGGTCCACGACGTCCCGCCCCGAACGAAGCCGGTGGGGCGCTGTTTGCTCGCGTCCCAGACGACATCGACAGGTTGTTCGAGCCGCTTCGTCGACCACGTGCCCTCTCGTTTGAGCAGGTCAGAGGCTCGCATGAGCCACGGGCTCCTGAGTAGCTCTCGCACGACGGGCTGCCGTCCGTGCTGGGAGTCCGTGAACTCGATCGCCTGGCCCTCAGGGGTCGCATCGAAGTGTTTGATAGCGCTGTTTCGACCCATTTCGATCTCTCCCCCGGCCGACTCTTGGTAGGAATCCGGTGATATCCGAGTAAGCCGGCATGGCTAGTATATCGAACATATGTTCGATATGGAAGGAGACTCGACAGGGAATCTGGGGAGAGGGCCGTAGTTGATCTACGGCAGCCGACAGACGAATACCAGTGCACCGTCAGCTACTGCGCGTCGTCGCACTCCACCAAAACGCGGGCGGCCATCTCGCGTGCGATCGCCGATGGACTGCCATCGATGTCGACAAGCAGCGGCCCCCCAAAGGGAGCTGCTTCCCTCACCACGAGTTTGGCGCCGGGCATGAGACCGAGGTCGGTGAGGTACGAGAGCACCTCGTGGTTGTCTTCAGCGAGCTGAAGGACCCTCCAGCTCTCCCCCGGTCGCGCATCGCTCAAGGGCATGCCGACAACCGCCGTCATGCTGCCATCGGATGCGGGGATCGGGTGCCCGTGCGGGCAGACCGACGGGCTCTCGAGAAACACCTCGAGCGCCCCGAGGACGCGTGGAGACAGGGCGTGCTCGAGAAGGCACGCGTCTTCGTGAGCCGCGTCCAAATCGAGACCGAGAGTGTCCACCAGGAACCTCTCGGCGATCCGATGCCGCCGCACCACGTCCAGAGACTGCGTAAGCCCATCGGGCGTAAGCGAGATCGCATTGCCCTCCCGGCTGGTGAGTCCTTGTGCCTCCAAGCGTCGGAGGGTCGCCGTGACGGTCGGACCCGACACGCCGATGGCGTCGGCGATCTGCGTCGGACGAACCTCTCCCCGCTGGGAGAGTTTGTAGATGGTTTCGAGGTACTCCTCGAGGGTCGGTGTGGGCACGCTCGTACTCTCTGTGAGACGGACCGGCAGTTCGTTCGGGGTCGTCGTGTGCGCTCAGCGCCGGCTTCTACGCTCCAATGGTACGCCTTGCGGGGGGATGCGCCTCGGCCGAGCGGCACGTTACCGGTTGTCGGCTGATAGCTCCCGTTCGGGCGAGATTCCGGACCCTTCGGCAGATGTGCGCCCGATTCCGCACTTTCGCGTTGACACCCCTTCCGGGTCTGCTACATTGATTCTTGTCCCGAGAAGTTGGACCCAGCGAGTTCCGAAAGCCAGCGTACCAGTAGCTGCCGGCGGGGAACCTGGAGAATGTGGCTCAGCGTGAGTTGGCCCACAGGACCGGAATCCTCAAGGGTGTGAAACGGGAAGCTGAGGAGTAGGGATCACCGCGGGAAAGGTTTCTCGGGACACCTCTTTGTCCGGACCCCTCTTTCGGTCTCCCCCGCCCCGCCTGTCGTCGCCCCGCGTGCTGCGCGCTCTACCGCGACCTAGCTAGGGCCGATAGACGAGCCGCGCCACCGGCGACTCCCAGACCGCCACTTCGATGACGCGCACTCGTGGGTCCACCCGGCTCGAGAGGGACTCATAGAGCACCCGTGCGAGATTCTCGGCGGTCGGACTTAGCTCATCGAACGGCGGAACCTCGTTCAGGTAGGCATGGTCGTACGGCGCGAGGACGTGCGAGAGGTCGTCCTTGAGGGTCTTGAAGTCGTACACGATCCCGATATCGTCAAGTGCCTGGGCTGCCACCGTGACCTCGATGTCCCATGTGTGCCCGTGGAGCTCCCTGCACTCGCCCGGGTAGCCGCGCAGCGCGTGCGCGGCATCGAAATGGCCTCTAACGGTGAGTTCGTACACCTTCGCCTCGATCCCTCATTCGAAGAGTGTTCCCTGGTCGGGTCCCCGCGCGAGCTCGGCGGCGTCGCCCACCGGTCCTCGCGCGTCGATCGCCTCGTTCACGAGGCGATCGGCAGACTCGTTCTCCTCTCGGCGTATATGGCGCACGTCGAACGACTCGAACTGGCGCAGGAGCGCAAGCGCGCGTATGAAGAGCGGCTTGAGGTTCTCGTGCTTCACGCGGTAGACGCCTGTGACCTGGCGCACCACCAATTCGCTGTCGCAAAGCACCCGGATTCGGGCGACGCCGCGCTGCCGTGCGGTCTCCAAACCCCAGATCAAAGCCTCGTACTCGGCGACGTTGTTGGTGGCCTCGCCGATGAAGCGTCCGCCCCGCGCGATCGGCACGCCGCCATCCGTCTCGAGGACGAAGCCCGCGCCCGCCGGACCGGGGTTGCCTCTCGCGCCGCCATCGGTCCTCAGCGTCGCCGACGCGCCAACTGCCGCGCCGAGTTCCGCCGAATCGATCGCGCGCTCGCCGGAGTCGGGCGCCATCAGCCGGAAGATTCCTCGCGGACGATGATGAGCCGGTGACACTGCGGACAGATGCCGACCTCTCCGCCCGCCTGGAGCGCGGACACCGCGCCGGCGGGTAGTTCCACGCGACACGCCGTGCAACTTCCGTTTGCGAGCCGGCCCACGGCGATCCCGGCCTTCTGCTCGCGAAGCGCTTCGTAGTGGGTAAGCGTCTCAGGCCGGAGGCTCGCGGCCAACGCATCGCGTCGTTTCGTCGCCGTCGCGATCTTGGTCTGGAGCTCGCCCCCATGTTCCTTGAACCGCTCGACGTACCTGGCCTCACGCGCGACAAGCTGCTCGATGGCGGCGTCGACCTTGTCCTTTTGCCCGGCCGCCTTCTCGATGCGCTCCATGATCTGAAGCGTGTCCATCTCGAGCTTGTCCTTGCGTCGCTTGAGCGCATCGAGTTCGCGTGAGATGTGCTGGACCTGCTTGTGGTCCGCGACTTCCCCCGAGACGATCTTGGTCTGCTCGGCCGCGATCTTCTCGGAAACGGAGTCGGTCTCGTCCTGGAGCCGACGAAGCTCGGCCTCGAGCTTGGTGACGAGGACGTCGGCCTTGTGCTTGAGGCCCTGGACCTCCCGCTGCTTCGCCCGTACTTCGAGGATCGCGTGCTTCTCCGGGAGCTCGTCGAGGGCACGCTCGGCGCGGAGGATCTCGAGATCCTGTTCCTGGAGTTCTAGCAGCGCCGAGGCTTCATCCATCTGTTCTCCTGTCAGGGTGTCCACCAACCCGCCGAGGGCGACTCGATGACCACGTTCGCGTCCGAAAGCCCTGGTAACGCCCGTGCCGCTCGTCCGAGCACGTCTACGAGCGGCCACTCTGAGACGTCGTGGCCGACTTCGACGATGGCGAGCCCGGCTTCCGCAGCATCCAGGGCGTCATGATATCGCACCTCACCGCATACGAGGGCGTCCGCACCGGCTGCCATCACGTCGCCGAGAAGCGATGTCGCCGACCCTGTCGCGGTTACGCAGGTACGTACGGGTTTGGAGGCGTCTCCCCAGACGCGCGGCGTTACGCCGAAGGCGCGCGCAACGGTCGAGGCAAGGTCGGTGAGGGTGCCGCGCTCGGGGAGCTCGCAGAGCATGCCCATTCGCGCCACCGAGCGGGCGATCGCGACCGTCTCGGTGACGATGAGCGGCTCCTCGTAGGGGTGGGTCGCTCGAGCGGCTGCGACGACGGCGCCGACCGCCGAGGGGGCGCACACCATCTCTATGCGCAGTTCGTCGGCTCGGCTCGGTATGCCTACCTCTCCGGCGCAAGGAGCCGAGCCGGGCATCGGACGTGAACTCCCCTACGCCCTGATCCGAGAAGGCACAGCGTTCGTAAGCGCCGATTCGGCCGGCGCCGGCTGCAGCCATCGCGTCGATGAGCTGCTCGGCGTCACCGGGTGGGGCGTACACGCAGACCCGGGTCATCGGCTGGG
This sequence comes from uncultured Actinomycetes bacterium, assembly GCA_963817255.1. GTDB lineage: Bacteria > Actinomycetota > Coriobacteriia > Anaerosomatales > CAVRZR01 > CAVRZR01. The sequence goes on along the minus strand of CAWFNT010000004.1, from coordinate 397,171 downwards.
TCGCGCGCTCGACCGGCGCGAGCGGCACCAGTCCCAGCAGCGCGGGCAGAGCGGCGGTCCCCTCGGGCGAGCGATCGAGATTGGTGTGCTCGGCAACGAGCGCGATGCCGGCATCGAGGGCCGCGAACAGGACTCCGGATGACGTCCGACCGGGGACGATGCGCTCGGGCATCGACAACGCCGCCGGATGGTGGGTGAGCAGCACGTTCGCGCCGGTCGTCTTCGCGCGGGCGATCGCCGAGCGCGTCGGATCCAGTGTCACCACGACGCCCACGATCTGGGCGGACGGGTCGCCGGCCAACAGACCGACGCGGTCCCATTCCTCGGCCCACTCGCGGGGGAACGCGCGGCCGAGGCCGTCGACGAGGTCTGCGACACTCGGTACGTCCGCGGAAACGCCTTGGGCGGGGTCGATCACAGCGGGTACTCCCTTCGCTCGCGGCGCTCGAAGTAGACGAGCCGGTCGTAGCCGGCGGCAAGCAGCGCCGTGCGAGCAACGTCGAACGCGAAACCCACTTCGTCCGGATGGTGCGCATCCGAGCCGAGCGTCGCCGATACGCCGGCGCGCGCGCAGGCGGCCAGGAAGTCCGTGCTCGGGTACAGCTCGCCCACGGGCTTGCGAAGCCCTGCGGTCGAGACCTCGACGGCGACGCCGGCGCGGGCGAACGCAGCAGCGGTCGCGTCGAACAGGTCGCTCGTGTCGAAGGCGGGACGGTACCCGAACTTCTTGACGAGGTCGGGGTGGGCCATCACGTCGAAAAGCCCGCTCCCAGCGGCGTCCCAGACCAGTTCGAAGTAGCGCAACCAGGCGGCGTCGACGTCTGTGCGGTCCCAGCGCTCAAGGAGGTTCGGATCGTCGAAAGCCCAGTCGTCGAGAAAGTGCACCGAGCCGAGGACCACGTCGAAGTCGTGTGACGCGAGCAAGCGGCGTACGTGCTCGAGATTCGATCGGAAGCCAGTCGGCCTCGACGCCTGCGAACACAGCGATCGGGTCGCCCTCGGCGCTCGACGAGGTCGCGAGCGCGCGAACCTCCTGGACGTATTCGGCAAGCTCGTTCTCCGGCATCGAGTACTCGCGGCTCGGGTCGAGCGCGTCAGGGAGCGGAAGGTGCTCGGTGAAGGTGAGCACGTCGATGCCCGCCCGCCGGGCTGCGACGACGTAGTCGGCCGCGGCACCCTCGCCGTGCCCGCAGCGCGCGGTGTGCACGTGGCAATCGATCACTTCGCCGCCTCTGCCCCGGTGTGCTCGATCGTCCCCCCGCCGAGGACGACATCGCCCTCGTAGCATACGACAGCCTGCCCCGGCGCCACGCCGAAGATGGGCTCGGCGAGCTCGAGGATCAGGCGATCGTCCAACACGCGGGCGCGGCCGGGAACCGGCGTCATCCTGTAGCGACTCTGTACCTCGACCGCGACGTCGATGTCAGGAGCGTTCCATACCACGCCTGAGGCCTCGATCCGACGCACCGCGAGCGCGTCCCGCGTCCCGACGACGACCGCGTTGTGGGCTGTGTCGAGAGCGATCACGTAGTAGCGGTCCGCCGGGGCCCGAGACACCCAGCCCGTGCCGCTGGCCGACCGTGTAGAGGCCGAGTCCCCGGTGCTCTCCGAGCGTCCTTCCCTCGGCGTCGACGATCGGGCCTGGCCTGAGCGCGCTCGAGCGACGAGCCCGCACGACCTCGGCGTGTCCGGCGGGCGCGAAGCAGACGTCCTGGCTCTCGCGCTTGTCGTGGACGTGGAGCCCGAGGCGCTCGGCCATCGCTCGCACGTCGGTCTTCGTATGCTCGCCAACCGGGAAGAGGACCCGGGACATCTGTTCCTGGGTGAGCCGGTAGAGGAAGTAGGACTGGTCCTTGGCGGCGTCGACGCCGCGAGCCAGAACGAAATGCCCCGGCAGGTCTTCGCGGATCCGCGCGTAGTGGCCCGTCGCCAGCATCTCACCACCCTGCGCCGCGACCTTCGCGAGCAGGTCGCTGAACTTGAGCCGGTCGTTGCACTCGATGCAGGGGTTGGGAGTCCTGCCCGAGGCGTACTCATCGGCATAGGGTCCGACCACGAAGCGCTCGAACGAGTCCCGGAAGTTCAGCGCGTAGTGCGGTATGCCGAGAAGATCGCACACCCGTTTGGCGTCTCTGACGGCGTCGACCGAGCAGCAGCCGCCCTCGTCGTCGGTGGAGGGCCAGAGCTGCATGGTGACGCCCGTGACGTCGAACCCCCGTTCGACGAGCAGCGCGGCCGCAACGGAGGAGTCCACGCCGCCGCTCATGGCGACGAAGACGCGCTTCACGCCCCGCCTCCGCCCAAACCCGCCGCAGCGCGTACGGATGACACGGCGATGAGGCTACGGCTCGCAGTGATCGTCGTCGTGATCGTGATCCTCGTCCCCGTGCGGGTCGAAGTGCGGATCGCTCGTCAGGATCGGCCCGGCGATCGGCTCTCGATCGTGCTTGACGAGGTAGTCGTCGACGGCCGCCTTGAGACCGTCGGTGGCAAGCACCGAGCAGTGCATCTTCGCCGGTGGAAGCCCGCCAAGTTCGTCGGCGACCTGCTTCTTCGTGATGTGGACGGCTTCGTCCAGCGTCATGCCCCGCGCCATCTCGGTCACGATCGAGGACGTCGCGATCGCCGCGCCGCAGCCGAGCGTCTGGAACTTGATGTCGTCGATCTTGTCGTCTTCCACCGTGATCGTGATCTTCATGACGTCGCCGCAGACCGGGTTGCCCACCTCGCCCACGCCGTCCGCATCCTCGATGACGCCGACGTTGCGCGGGTTGTTGAAGTGGTCCATGACCTTCTCGGTGTACAGCACGTCTCTCTCCTGCTCGTCTGGGCGGTCCGGGGGCGGTGCGCCTACTTGACTGCGCTGCCGAACATCCGCTGGTACACGGGCGACATCGCGCGAAGGCGTTCGACGATGGGCGGGAAGACCTCGAGGAAGAACTCGACGTCCTCGGCGGTAGTGAGCCGGCCGACCGACGCCCGAAGCGACCCGTGCGCGAGTTCGGCGGGACAGCCGATCGAAAGCAACACGTGGCTCGGCTCGAGCGAGCCCGACGAGCACGCCGAGCCGGTCGAGACCGCGATGCCCTTCGCGTCGAGCTGGAGCAGCATTGCCTCGCCTTCGACGCCCTTGATGAGCAGGTGCGCGATGTTGGGCAGGCGCGGATCGCCCTTCGCGGTCGCCTCGGTGTTCTCGAGCGAGGAGGTGACGCCGTCGATGATGCGGTCCCTCAGTGCCGTGAGCCGCGGAGCTTCGGTCGGGTACTCCTCGAGCATGACGTGAAGCGCCTTCGCGAAGCCGACGGCGCCCGGCACGTTCTGCGTGCCGCTCCGCTTCTTGAACTCCTGCCCGCCGCCGCGCAGGAACGGTGCGAACGGCGTGCGGCGCTTGAGGTACAGCACGCCGATGCCCTTCGGGCCGTAGATCTTGTGTCCCGAGAATGACGCCGCGTCGATGCCGAGTTCGCGCACGTCGAACGGCACCTTGCCGAGTGTCTGCGCCGCGTCCGTGTGCATGTACGCGCCAACCGAATGGGCCGCCTCGGCGAGCTCGGCGATGGGCTGGACCGTGCCGAGTTCGTTGTTGCCGTGCATGACCGACACCAGCACCGTCTCGGGGCGAAGGGCGGCCTTGAGGTCGTCGACGTGGATGAGCCCGTCGGCGCGCGGCTTGAGGTACGTGACGGCGTAGCCGTGCTTCTCGAGGTACTCGGCCGGCTCGAGAACCGCGTGGTGCTCGAATGCGGAAACGATGATGTGACCGCCGTCCGGCGCCGCGCGTGTTGCGATGCCGATGAGCGCGGCGTTGTCGGATTCGGTACCGCCGCCCGTGAAGATGACCTCGTTGGGATGCTCGGCGTGGATGCCGGCTGCGACATCCTCGCGCGCCTGCTCGAGCGCCCGATATGCGTCGCGCCCGAGCGCGTACAGGCTGTTGGGATTGCCGAAGTGCTCCGAGAAGTACGGGAGCATCGCCTCCAAGACGCGCGGGTCGACCGGCGTGGTGGCCGCGTAGTCGAGGTAGATCGTCCGTTCCATGGTTCCTTCTCTCGTCAGGCGCGGCGCTGCTCGGCGCCGTCGAGTTGCTGTTGCATCGCGGCCAGATCGCCGATGGTCGTCGTGCCAAGCACGCCGCGCAGCGCGTATTGCGCGCGCCACCACACCGCGCTCGCGGCGCACGAGGAGCCGCGGCCGCAGGCGCCGCCCTGCTCCGCGTCGCACACCGGAGACTCGAGCGGGCCGTCGAGTGCCTCGACCACGTCGAGGACCGTCAGGGACTCCGGGTCTTTGGCGAGGGTGAATCCCCCGTGTGCCCCGCGGACGGCGGTGACGATACCCGCACGCCGAAGCGAGACCAGGAGCTGCTCGAGGAACTTCGTGGGGATGTTGCGCCGCGTCGATATCTCGCGAGCGCTGACCGGCGCCCCGGACGAACCGCACGCGAGATCGATGACGGCGAGAAGGCCGTATTCGCTCTTGGCGGTCAGTCGCATCGGTCGTCCTCCGACGGTTAAATCCTACAAAATCAGTAGGGAATCCTACGGACGACACGATAGCACCCGTGAGGTGGGTGTCAAGGTGTCTCGCGCACCCGGCAAAAGCGACCGCGCCGTGCCGTCAGGCGCGTGCTTTCAGCCGTTCATCAAATCGAACAGATTGTCGCTTGTTGCACCTCGTGTGGCTCTGCTATGTTGGGCATCCGCTTCTCACCGAAGCGGTGCTCCAAGAGACGATCCATGGCTGACAGCCACAGGGTGGCGAGAGCCCACTGGATTCGGAAGGAAGCCCCGGCATCCGGCGCGGATACCGGGGCTTTCCTCGCTTTCGTGCAGGTCAGAACCGTGAGTACCGCAGCGCGAGGGTACGCGCCGCTACGCCGACAAGCCCTTCACCAGGTTCGCCATCTCGATGGCGGACTCGGCGGCGGACCACCCCTTGTTGCCCGACTTCGTGCCCGCTCTCTCCACCGCCTGCTCGATGGTGTCTGCGGTGATGACGCCGAAGACGACGGGCACGCCGGTGTCGAGCGAGGCCTTCGCGATCCCCTTTGAGACCTCGGCGGCGACGTACTCGAAATGAGGCGTTCCGCCGCGAATGACGACGCCCAGCGCGAGCACCGCGTCGTAGCGTCCGGATGCGGCCATTCGATTCGCCACGAGCGGTATCTCGAACGCGCCGGGAACCCACGCGACGTCCACGTCCTCTTCGGCGACGTCGTGCCGCTTGAGCCCGTCCAGGGCACCCGAGAGCAGCCTCGAGGAGAGCAGCTCGTTGAAGCGGCTCACGACGATGCCCACCTTCAGTCCGGTGCCGATCAGGTTGCCTTCAAAGACGCTCATGATGCTTCTCCTTCTCCGGTCGGGGTCGAGTGCTGGTCGAGACGCAGGGTGTGCGAGAGCTTCTCGCGTTTGGTGCGCAGGTACTCGATATTGTCCGGTCGCGAGGGCACTTCGAGCGGCACCTGCTCGGTGACGCTGAGCCCGTAGCCCTCGAGGCCGACAACCTTGGTGGGGTTGTTGGTCATCAGGCGCATCGAACTCAAACCGAGGTCGACGAGGATCTGAGCGCCGATGCCGTAGTCGCGAAGGTCGGCCGGGAAGCCCAGGGCCTCGTTGGCCTCGACGGTGTCGTGGCCCGTTTCCTGGAGCTCGTACGCCTTGAGCTTGTTGGCGAGCCCGATGCCGCGGCCTTCGTGTCCCACGATGTAGAGGATCGACTCCCCGGCCCTCGGCCTGGACCCTTCGCATCGCTTCCTCGAGCTGATCGCCACAGTCGCACCGAAGCGAATGGAAGATGTCGCCGGTCAGGCACTCGGAGTGAACGCGGACGAGCACGTCGTCGTGGCCGGCAACGTCGCCGACCACCAAGGCGATGTGTGTCGAGTTGTCCACGAGCGAGGTGTAGGCGTGCGCGACGAATTCGCCCTGGCGAGTGGGCAAGCGAACGGTCGCGACACGCTCGACGAGATGCTCGTTCCGTCGGCGGTAGCGGATGAGGTCCGCGACCGTGACCATCTTCAGACCGTGCTCGCGTGCGACTTGTTCGAGCGCGGGGCGGCGCGCCATCGTGCCGTCGGGGTTCATGATCTCGCAGATCACGCCCGCATGGCGCGAGTCCTGCGAGGCGCGCGAGGTCGACAGCGGCCTCGGTGTGGCCCGCGCGCTCGAGCACGCCGCCTGGCTTGGCGCGCAGCGGAAAGACGTGCCCGGGCATGGAGATGTCTTCGGGTCGCGTCCCTCGATCGATGGCGGTGAGGATCGTCGCGGCCCTGTCTGCGGCCGAGATGCCCGTCGTGATCTTGCCCTTGGCGCCGATCGATACGTGGAAGGCCGTTCCCTGCGCCGAGGTATTGAGCTGTGTCATCGGCGGAATGCGCAGCGCGTCGAGGCGCTCCCCGCTCATCGGCAGGCAGATGAGCCCGCGCCCGTGCTGGGCCATGAAGTTCACGGCGTCTGGCGTGACCTTCTCGGCAGCCATGACGAAGTCGCCTTCGTTCTCGCGGTCTTCATCGTCGACCACGATGAGCATTCGACCGGCCCGGATGTCGTCGATGGCCTCCTCGATAGTGGCGAAGATGGACTCGTGGGACTCGTTGGGCACGTCGATCACCTCCCGTCCGCGAAGTCTTGGAGCATGTCGCCGAGGCCGCGGCGCGAGCCCGGGTCGCGAGAATCCGGCTCGGCGCGTTGGGTGTAGACGTCGACGAGACGTTCGACGTACTTGGCCATCATGTCGGCCTCGACGTTGACCGGTGCACCGACGGGGAGTTCCGCGAGGTTGGTGGTGCTCTCGGTGTGAGGAACGACCGAGACCGCGAAGTCGGCGCCTCGGATCTGCGCGATGGTGAGCGATATGCCGTCGACGGCGACCGAGCCCTTCGGCACGAGGTAGGGCATGACCTCGCCGGGCGCGCGGAACTGGTAGACGGTGGAGTTGCCGGCGACGTGGCGCTGGACGAAGGTGCCCACTCCGTCGACATGGCCGCTCACGAGGTGCCCGCCGAGGCGGTCGGAGAACCGCAGCGCGCGCTCCAGGTTCACCTTGGCGCCCTGCCGAATGCCGCCGAGTGTCGTGCTGTCGAGCGTCTCGCTGCTCACGTCGGCGACGAAGGCGCCGCGAATGAACTTCGCCACGGTGAGACACGCGCCGTTCACGGCGATCGAATCGCCGATCGTCATGTCGCGGCCGAACTCGGGAGCGTAGACCTCGATCTGCGCCCCACCCGCGACGCGATCGATGCGGGTGATGATGCCCTGTGACTCGATGAGACCCGTGAACATGGGCTCGCTACCTCCTTGGGTGCGGGGTCGTTTGCGCAGATGCCGAATACGCTGCTTCGCTGGGGTGGCAAGGGCTCGGGAGTGCTGTCGGGAGCGTCGTGCGCGGCGGCCGGTCGCCAGACGGTCACGGCCACATCGCCTTCAAGGCCGCATTCGATCGGCGTCATGCAATGGCGCAGAGCCTCGGGCGCGGCGGAAACGGTGTCGGGGGCCCCGCGGTAGAGAGCGGGTGCGTTGTCGCTCGCCATCCCGCCAGCATGCACGGTGATCAGCTCGTCTATGAGGTCGGCTTCCCATAGCGCGGTGAACAGCCGAGGACCGGGTTCGACCAGCAAATCGACGATCCCGGCGCCGAGAGCGCTCGTAAGCGCGCCCGCAAGCCCTGCCGTAGCGTCGTATTCGGCGATCTCGACGCCCGGCGGATACATCGCCCGCGCACGTGGTGCCAGCGGGTCGGGCGCGATCACGAGCGTTCGCGCGGCACCGTCGGCGAAGACCCGGAGACCCTCTGAGGGCAGCGACTCCCGGACGAGGACGACTCGCAGAGGCTGGCGGTTCGCAAGAGTTCCGGAGGGTCCTCGAACCGTGAGCGCCGGGTCGTCGGCCGCCGCCGTCGCACCGCCGACCATGACCGCATCCGCGCGCGCCCGCAGCCGTCGGGTGACGACTGCGCCCGACGGACCCGTGATGGACGAACGCTGTCCGGCCGCGAGCGCCGGACGTCCGTCGAGCGAGAGAGCGACCTTCGCGCGCACGAACGGGCGTCTGAGCTGCGAGCGACGCGAGCCACGCCTCGTTTTGCATCGCGAAAGGCGTGGGGTCGTCGGCAAGGCGAACATCGACGCCAGCTGCGCGAAGTGCTTCGACTCCACCGCCGCTCACGGACGCGTTGGGGTCGCGGATGCCGACGACGACGCGCTCCACCCCGGATGCGATGAGGGCGTCGACGCACGGCGGTGTTCGGCCGTGATGGGTGCAGGGTTCGAGAGTGACGTAGGCGGTGGCCCCGCGAGTGGCGGCTCCTGCCGCGTCGAGAGCGGCGACTTCTGCGTGTGAACCACCTGCGCGCTCGTGGTAGCCCTCCCCCACGATCTCGCCGTCGCGCACGATCACACAGCCGACGAGGGGATTGGGCGACGTCGTACCGCGTCCGGATTCGGCAAGGATCCAGGCGCGCCGAAGCCACGGGTCGTCGATGTGCGAGGAGACGTCGGAGAACAGACGCACGAGATCGGTCCTTCCTTCTCCCATCCGGACTATGACCGTCGGCCCCGGAATCTCACCGGGTCAACCCCTTTGGGGGGCTCGCGGGCTATCACCGCCGGTGGGGAATCTCACCCCGCCCTGAAGAAAGTCGAAACGTATGATAGCGCATTCGCCGAGGAAGGGCGGCGCGTGGCACCCTATGCGGTCTGCGCAGGCACGTGTCCCGCCGGGCCGAACACGCGTGTCTCGGCGTGGACGAACAAGTAGTAGGTCGCGACAAGCCCGCTGTAGACCACGACCGCGATGTAGATGTACAGCCCCGTACGGTGCTCAGCAGGCGCGACGGGGATCCGCATGAGCAGCGGTGCTATCAGGACGACGTCGTACGCAAAGAACCCGGCGAGCTGACCGGCGGCGTTCTCCCAGCACGGGCGAAGCAGCCCGTACGCGAAGTAGATCGCCGCGCCGAGGAACATCCAGCCGATGAGCAGCGACAGCTCGGGTGTGATCTTCCACGGGATGACATTCGGGCGCTTGAGGATGAGCTGGCCGCTCACAAGCAACAGCACCGCGATGAAGATGACGAACGAGACTCGCACTACGCCGGGCATCGGGATCGAACGGTCGAGCGGTATCCGGATGCTCCACGCAAGCATGGCGAGGCCCATCAGCGCGCCGACGAGACACGCGATGCCGTACGCGGTGGCTTGGGTGCTGCCGGTGCTCGCGGCTCGCTGGAACGAGAGTACCGACGCGGGTGCGAGGATGGCCGCGTAGTCGAGCCCGATGCCAGCGAGGGCGCCCCAGCGTTCGGTAGCGGCCACCCACAGCGTGGACGCTGCGGCAGCGGCGAAGAACGAGCCCACAAAGATGAAGGTCAGTGGCGTCGTCCCCGGGAACGGCCAGAGACCCGTTGCGAAGGGCATCTGGAAGCAGAAGGCAGCCGCCATCGCGAACTGGACCGTGCAGATTGCGAAGAGCAGATATCGGATCGTCTTGGTCATGGTCGACCTCCCTCCGGGCGCCTTGTTGGCTTCCTTGCCCAGAGGAGGTGCATCGAAACATCTCAGGTGCGCAGGAGTGCCTTGTGGGCCTGGCGGACGACGAACTTCCGCGGCAGCAGTCGCGCGGCCATCAACCTGAGTCGCTCAAGCGCGCCGGGGACGACGACCCTCGGCGTCGCTGTGGACGCCGTGGTCGACTCGCACGCGGGGCGCTCATCTCAAAACGTCGGAGAGGTCGAAGCGGACGGGCTCTTCCAGCTGGGCGAAGGTGCACGAGCGTGGATCGCGATCGGGGCGCCACCGCACGAACTGTGCGGTATGGCGGAAGCGGCTACCCTCCATGTGGTCGTAGCGGACCTCCACGACACGCTCCGGGGTGAGCGGCACGAACGTCAGGTCCTTGCCGACGCTCCACCGGCTGAATTCCGAGCTGCGCGGCGTGCGCGTCATCGCCTCTTCGGCGGCCGAATTCCACGGATGACACTCGAACGTGGTGACGAGCGGCTGGAGTTCGTCGAACAGTGCCCGTCGCTGCTTCATGGGAAACGCTCCGACGACTCCGACGTGCGCGAGCTCGCCTGCGTCGTCGTACAAGCCGAGGAGCAGCGAGCCTATCGCCCGGCCGTCCCCCCGGTACGTACGGTAGCCGGCGACGACGCAGTCCGCCGTACGGACGTGCTTGATCTTGAGCATCACCCGTTTGTCGGGCACGTAGGTACCGTCGAGGGGTTTCGCAACGATGCCGTCGAGCCCTGCCCCCTCGAACTCTGCGAACCACCGCTGCGCCACATCTGGATCGTGCGTGGTCGGTGTGAGGTGGATCGGTGACCGAACGTCGGCCAAGGCCTCCTCGAGCACGCGCCGCCGCTCCTCGTACGGGTCGCTCGTGAGATCTCTATCGCCCAGGGCGAGCAGGTCGAACACAACGTAATGGGCGGGCGTTTCGGCTGCGAGGCGCCTCACGCGGCTCTCGGCCGGATGGATCCGCTGTTGCAGGGCCTCGAAGTCGAGGCGGCCCCGCAAGGGATCGGGCACGACGATCTCGCCGTCGAGCACGCACCGTCGAGGCACGTTCGTTCGGATGGCCTCCACGACCTCGGGGAAGTAGCGCGTCAGCGGTCGTTCGTTGCGGCTGCCGATCTCGACCTCATCGCCGTCGCGGAACACGATCGAGCGAAAGCCATCCCACTTCGGCTCGTAGCCGAACGCACCGCGAGGTATCTCCGCGACGGGCTTCGCGAGCATCGGCGCGACGTAGGGCATGATGGGCAGGTTCATGGGCGCGCCCTGCTACACGTTGAAGCGGATGTTCATGATGTCGCCGTCGTCGACGATGTAGTCCTTGCCCTCGGTCTGGAAGAGCCCCGCTGCCTTAACCGCGTGCTCGCTGCCGTGCTCGATGAACACCTCGTAGGGCATGACTTCGGCGCGGATGAAGCCGCGTTCGAGATCGGAGTGGATCTTGCCGGCGGCCTTGCGGGCGGTCATCCCGCGCGTGATCGTCCAGGCCCGTACCTCGTCCTCGCCTACGGTGAAGAAGCTGATGAGGTCCAAGAGCCCGTAGGCGGTCCGGATGAAGCGGGTCAGCGCCGGTGCGGTCAAGCCCAGATCCTGGAGGAAGGCCGCCTGGTCGTCGGTGTCGAGCGTGGCGATCTCCGCTTCGACGCTCGCCGAGAGTGCGAGGCCCGCGGCTCCGAGCTCGTCGACACGGGTTGCGAGGTCGTCGGGCAGCCGCTCGGCGGCCCGGCTCTCGTCCCGGTTCACGACCACGAGCAACGGGCGGTCGGTGAGCAGCTGATACCCCTTGAGGGAATCGCGGTCGAGTTCCTCCGCCGACAGCATGCGCAGCGGTCTACCGTCTTCGAGAGTGCCCCGCATGCGCTCGAGGCGATCTTGGTCGCTCGGCGGGGCGTTCTCCTTGCGCGCACGCGCCTGAAGACCCTCGACGAGCCCGAGATCGGCCAGGATGCACTCGTCCGAGAAGGCGTTCAGGTCCCGCAGCGGGTCTGCATCGCCCTCGAGCGCGGGGTTCTCGAAGTCGCGCAGCACGAGCGCGAGCGCCTCCTGCTCGCGGATCGTCGACAGTGCTCGTGTCGACAGACCTCTGCGTTCGGCGCCGTGCTCGCCGGGTATGTCGCAGAAGGTCATCTCGGCGTAGGTCGTCTTCTTGGGGCTGAACATGGCCGAAAGCCGGTCGATGCGCTCGTCCGGCACGCGCACCGTCCCGAGCCGCACCTCGCCGCCGTAGCCGACCGGCGCATCGAGCCCGGTCATCGTGTTGAACACCGTGGTCTTACCGGAGCCCGCGAAGCCGACGAGTCCTATCTTCACCGCAACCTCACTTGTCTGGGCGAGGAGCCCGTGACCGTACGTCCAGGAGCCAGGACGTGCCGCTTCGCGCCGAACGGCGTGCCTGGTTCGTGCAGGCCGAGAACAGTACGGCCCCGAGTAGCGTACCCCTCTCCGCCGAAGATTGTCAGGGCATCCACGCGAGCGCGCGCGGTCCGGCGTTGGCCGGATTCGGAGGCGTCGCGGTTGGGCCGGGACTCACTTCCTTCCGCGGCACACAAGTTGCACCTCGATCGACGAAGAATCGCTCCTGCAAGGAGTCCGGTGTCGAATCCGCGTCACATGCGTGCATTTGCCCTTACGTCGCTCATTCTGATCGCACTCGTGGGCGTGGCGGCGGGCGCGACGCGGATGTCGACGGCATCGTCGTCACGAGCTGATGACGCCCGGCGCGCTCCCGCACCGCCGCTCGACGCACAGGTCCCGAAGGAGCTCTCCACTGCCACCTTCGGGATGGGTTGATTCTGGACGGTCGAAGCCCAGTTCGGGCTCGTCAAGGGTGTCTGGAGGACTCGCGTCGGCTACGCAGGGGGCGATCGTGCGAACCCGACCTACCACTCACCTAGGCGACCAGTCGGAGTGCGTACAGATCGACTTCGACCCCACCGTCATCAGCTACGCGCGGCTCGTCGACCTCATGCTTGCGTTGCACGATCCCACCGCGCCCGTCGGCGACGTGCAATACGCGTCGCTCATCCTCACCGAGGACGCTCAGCAGCTCGCAATCGCGCGCGAGCGCACGCGCGTGGCCTCGGCCAAGCTCGGCAGACCGCTCGCGACGCGCATCGAGCCGCTCAAGAAGTTCTGGCTCGCCGAGGACTATCACCAGAAGTTCTATCTCCGCAGCGACGGCACCTTCAAGGCGCAGTTCACAGCGATGTTCGGCAGCGATGACGCCGCGTTGCGCGACAGCAGTGCGGCGATGCGCGTCAACGGGTACGCCTCCGGAGACGGCACGAGCGCTCGCCTTGCCGGCGAGATCGGGTCGTTCGGCCTGGCCGAAGCGGCGCGCAAACACCTCGTGTCTCTCGCGAGCGACACCCCAAGCGCGGCGGGGTGCATCCTGCCCTAGGAATCCGATCAGGGAGCCTCGCTCCGTCCCAGAAGCCTAGTCGGACTCTCTCCTTCAGGATGACTCCCACGCATACGGTTCCGTCGTGCTCGAAGACGGCCGAGCCAATCGGGTTGGCGGGCCGAATCCACTTCACGTCCTCCACGATGTCAGGGTCCGCGACGTGGATGATCTCTCGCAACCTGGCGAGAGTCTCGCCGCGCCAGTCCGGAGTCTCCGCAATCATGTGATCGATGAGTTCGCTTCGAGACACCATCGCATCCTCCGGGTTCGCTGACCTCGTCGCGGGGTCAGGGTTGATGATGAGTTGTCTGCGGAGATGAAGAACACCGCAAGGATCAGCCGGAGGCCAAGTCCCCGACCAGCAACGGCCAGCGCGGCGATCATGAACACAACGGGCAGAATCACCGCCCAGGATCGCTCGCGGCCGCGCACGAGAGCCAGCAGGCCCACGATGCCGGCGGCAAACACGCTTGTGGCTGCGATGACGTTGTAGAGTTTCTGGACCGTATCGAGCCCCGCTTTGCGTTCTGTGATGGGTAGGACGACGACTGTGTTCAGAAACACGAGGACGATTGAGGCCAGGAACACCCAAGCGGTTGTCCGGCCGAGCCTTGACGTGGGCATCCCCAGGAACCGGGACCCGCGGTGCGTGTCTGAACTCCCCACCCGCCTCCCTCCGATCATTCGGCCGCCCGATTCCCTATTGCGGTCCCACCTAACGACGTGCGCATGATCTGCGAGCCTTGACGTTCATGGTAGCGCGAGATCGGTGCGCGCCGGGCTGATGCGGTTGTTAGCCTGCGGAGGCAAGCCATTGATCGACTGTCTGTTCTATGACCTGGAAATGCGTGCCGGAAACGAACAGACCCCACGTGACGCGCGAAACGCAACGACGGTTCAGCGGGTCGACCAAGACGGCGCCGAGCATCGTGTTGGCGTGGGCGCCAGTGCGGTCGATGAAACCCGTGAGGTCCTCGGGTACTGAATCGTACAGAGCAGGACTCGCTAGCAGCACCGAGAACGTGCCGAGCTCCTTCCAGTACGGGAACCTCGCGTACTCACGGGAAAGGGCGCGGCGCATGCGGTTGAGGGCGGCACGAGCCTCGGGCGCGGTCGAGCAGGAGTCGGGCAGAGAAAACACGGCGCAGAGATACCGGACGGTCCCCCGCCTCGGGGTCGCGAGCACGGCGCTCGATATGCCATGAACGCTCACCTCTCGAGGCGGCTCGATGTAGCCGACCTCTCGAAGTCCGGCTGCGAGTGCGTCGATGAGGCCTGCGTCCAATCCCACCCCAAGTCCTGGCAAACGGTGGTGGGCGTACCCTCGAGCCGAAACCGAAGTAGTCACGGAGGAGCGTAGCTTCCTTGCCAGGGTTGTCGTGGTTGATGTCCTTGGTAGATGCCCCTAGCCGTACGTCTGCTTGACCTGCTTGTAGGAACTCGCCACGAGCTCCTCAAGAACCGCAAGGTCAACGTCTGCGAGTCGCTTGATGTAGATGCAGCCCTTGCCGGTCTTGTGCTTGCCGAGCTTGGCGAGCAGCGTGGTCGATTCCTCGAGGCTCAGTCCCAGGTAGACCGTGATCGCAGCCTTGCGGGAGGCGAACCCGACCGGGAACCAGTCACCCTCCTGCCCGCTTGCGGACCTGTAATGGAACGTGCCGAAGCCCACTACTCCCGAGCTCCACACCGCGGGATCAACCCCAGTGGCCCTCTTCATCAGACCGAGCAGGGTCAAGCAGTCCTCCCGCCGCGAATCGTCCGCAATCGCGCCGATGAGGGTGCCAACGCCGGCGTCAGTGCGCTTTGTCTTGAGCTCTCCCACGGGCACGTCCCTCCGTTGTGATTAACGGTGCGCGCTCGACCGGTAACCGAGGCCCGGCCCGGCTTCGGAGGAGACGCCACCTCCTTGCCGAGGTTATCAGGTCAAGGAACCTGTAAGCGAGCACATCGGACCGGCGTACACGAGGATCGCCTGGGTAGCGGGCTTGAGTCTGGGGGTCATCATCACTCCCCTCCTGGTAGTCCTCTGTGATCCCGGGCACCGGGGCCGGGATGCGAGTGCTCACTTCCGGCAGGACGCCTCCCCAGGAGGGTGGAGTGCATCAGCCAGATCACGGCGAGCAGCAGGAACAGGTGCACGCCGCAGACTTCGAGCAGTGTCGCAAGCTCCGCCGATCGCATGTCGGTTCCTCCAATCGAGGCACTCGCCGCCCATTTGGACTGGCGCGTGCGGCGCGCAGGCTGGCATTGTTCGGCATCAGCTGAAGCCCGCCTTGGTGACCTCTCTGCGTCGAGCATACCTTGCGAGACGCGCTCTGCCACTGGATGCCGTTGCTTCTGAGATGCCAGCCGGCTCCTGCGGCTCATCCGGGATCTGCGCGTCGTGCGACACGCCGATCACCCAGACCACGCCGGACTCTGCAGGCTAGAAGAGTCGGTACCGTCAGGCAGGCGTCGGCCACGTCCACGCGTACCAGACGATCAGTCACGCAGAAGACGACGCTCACACCGATCAGGAAGTTGTCGTAGGCGCCTTTGTAGGGCAGGCTGGCGAGATCGAACAGCACCGAACCCGCGGCCGCGACCAGGGTCACCCAGCGGATCGCGGGATACGGGAGCGTCAGGGACAAGACGAGCATGACGATCGGGACGAGCATGATCGCTGCGATCAGCACCCATGTGCCCTGACCGACCGCCTTGCCTTGTATCTCCCCGGGCACGAAATGACCGGCGAATCCGCGCAGCACGTCCCCCAGGAGGTACGTCAGCATGACAGCGACCCAGAGTCCCGACAGCGTGATCCTCACATCCACCATGGTTAGACCGCCTCCCTCCCTAGGCTGACCGGCGCCACGCGTTCGCGCGCTCCACTGTGATGACGACCTTGCCACGCGCGTGCCCTTCGTCCAGATAGGCGAACGCTTCGGCGGTATCGCCGAGCGGGTACGTACGATCGATGACCGGCGTGACCTTGCCGGTCTCGATGAGCTTGTTGAGAGCGAGCAGGCTCTCGCTGTTCGTGATCGCTTCGAACGGGGCCGCCTGCTGCCGCATGAAGATCCCCGCCAGGGCCGCGGCGATGATCCAGCCCATGCCGGCGTGACCGCTGCTCGGCACGTGGAGCCCGTCGGGCGTGAGCACGCGGCGTGTGGCCGACAGCGAGTGGCTCGCCACGTTGTCCATGATGACGTCGTAGCGCGCACTCCCCGTGGTGAAGTCCTCGCGGGTGTAGTCGACGACGTGGTCCGCGCCGATCCTGCGGACCATCTCCACGTTGCTCGTGCTGCACACGGCGGTCACCTCGGCGCCGAGCGCCTTGGCGATCTGCACGGCGAACGGTCCTACTCCCCCGGACGCGCCATTGATGAGCACCTTCTGTCCGGGCTGGACCTTGCCGCGATCGCGGAGGGCCTGCAGTGCCGTGCACGCCGACGTCGGCACGGCCGCTGCCTGCTCGAACGTCAGGTTAGCCGGCTTCGGCGCGATACTGCCCTGCTTGGCGACCGCATTCTGGGCGCATGAACCGCGGCATTCGCCGTAGACCTCGTCACCTGGCTGAAAACCGGTCACATTCTCGCCGACAGATTCGACGACTCCGGCGAAGTCGAGTCCGACGACGAAGCCCTTCTTGGGTCTTGGGAATCCGATGTAGAAACGTACCGGGAACGGTCTGCCCCGCATCCCGAAGTACTCGCCGGCGGCGAGGGAGGCCGCCATCACGCGGACGACCACCTCATCGGCGCCGGGCGCGGGCTGCTCGACCTCCGCCAGTTGCATCACGTCCGCGGACCCGTAGCCGGTCTGAACGACTGCCTTCATGGTGTTCCCCCGATTCCGTTCACGCCTGCCCGGCCCACAAGCCTGCCGGCACCGGCGCAGCGGCTTCTGAGCTGCGCCTGCTCCAAACCGACCAGACGATCGTCACCATGCACGCGACTTCTACGGCTGCGAAGAACGCGTAGAAGGGTAGCTCCATCGACCCGCCGCCCACTACGAACGCGGAGGTGATCACAGCTGCAACACTGTTCGCCCAGCGATTGGCCCTCGGCTTCAAGATCCGGGACGCGAAGATCATCGCGATCGGGATCTCCAGGAGTAATGCGAACACCAGCAGAAACCCCTGAGTAATCGGCACGCCACCTGGTCCCGCAGACACTCCCTGCAACCCTCCGGGCTGAATGAAGCTCACGATGTCCGCGAAGGCCATGTTGAACATGACCACAATCCAGAGCGTTGAGATTCTCGTCCCTATGTCGTTCATCACATCAACCCTTCTAATCGCGTGATCTGCCCGCGCTCTTGTACACGGGTCTCACTACTAACACTGTTAGTATCCGGTGCCCATATTGTACTAACGGTGTTAGTATGTCAAGGGACGTGAGAATCCGCCCGCGCGGCACGGACAGTCGAAGGAGGCGCAATTGATCGCCAGGGCAGCAGGCAGAGACGGATCGCGAGACACGCTCAACCGGGAGCGCGTCGTGCGTGCGGCGATGGATCTCGCGGATGAGAGCGGGATCGAGTCGGTCACCATGCGCGAGCTCGGCCGAAGGCTTGGGGTCGAGGCAGCGTCGCTCTACAACCACGTCGCGGGCAAAGACGACCTGCTCGACGGCATGGTAGATCTCGTTGTGGCCGAGATCGACCTCCCCTCTGGTGATGTTGACTGGAAGGAAGCGATGCGGCGTCGGGCAGTCTCCGCACGGGAGGTCTTCGCTCATCATCGGTGGGGCGCCGGGCTCATCGACTCCCGGGGACGGAATGGTCCGGGCAGTCTGTACTACGCGGATCGAGTCCTTGGTGTGTTGCTCGATGCCGGGTTCTCCCCGAGGCTCGCCGCGAACGCGTTTCTCGCACTCGACAGCTACATCTACGGCTTCGAGCGGCAGCGGTCGAACATCTCGCCGGCCGATGACGAGGACACCGCCGAGGTGGCCCAAGAGGTTCTCGACGCCATCCCGCAAGGCGCCTTTCCTTCGCTAGCCCGCGTCGCGACGGAATACGCGACGAAGCCCTACGACGACGACGCTGCCTTCGACTTCGGTCTCGGTCTGATCCTCGATGGCATCGAGCGCCTGCTGTAGCTGCGTCGACCGAACGGTATAGGAGCCGGCGGCGGCGCGCCCTTCGCCGCCTGCCCCTTAGATTCTGGCGTGCGTTCGCGCCGCCCGGCTTGACGCCGTTGTTGGGCAGTGGTCGTGCGCCCAGTAGTCGACTAGCAGTCGAACACCGACCAGCAGATTCCGTTTCGCAACCTCTGGTCATCCAGCACAAGATCGCGGATCGCATCCGGCAGCTGCCCGCGCTGCCACTCACACTCCTGCCGACCGGCGCGTTCACGCTCGTCGTCTGGCGCAGCAGAACGTACCGCTTTGATCGCGTAGGCCGCTGCACCGAGTTCGTGGGCGGCCACATGAGCTACAGCCGCGGCCTGCGCGGCGGCATACGCTGCCCACCTCGCGGCGCCGGACAAGTCCCGTGCAGCGGCATTCGCCTTGCCGGCCGCCGTGCGCGCTCGAGACATCGTGATCTCGCCCCGCGCCCAAGCTCGTGCTTGCTCGATCGCGTGGCGCGGCCGCGCGTCGGCAGGCTGCACGACCTCAAAGAGATGCAACACGTGTTCCGCGCAGTCGGCCGCCCACTCAGCGAGAAGCTGATGTTCGGGGTCCTGCAGCGTGCCGCCGCGGCGAACCGTGATGAATCTGGGGTCGCGCTCTTTGGGAAGGATCACGTCTCGCCCACCCCTCGCTCCATCCGCCCTGCGGCGTTGCGCATCGACCGTGCCCGCGCGGCGGCTCCGCCCCGGCGCCGGAGTAGCACGCCAGCGCGGCACCTACGTCGCGTCCACGTTCGCCATGAATCCTGAGGCAGACATCGCAGCATCGACTCTGCGCCGTGCCCATACCGAATCTAGTGGGCTTGCAGCCCGAAGCTCGGTTCTCAGTCCTCGATGACGTCCAGTCCCTGCTCCCGGAGCTGTGCCAGGTGGTCCAGCATCTCACGAAGCACCTCGGGGCTGTGTCCCTCCCAGTCCTCGACCTCGCCGACGACTCGCAGTGGCTCGCGGGTGCGGTAGGACTGGGTGGGATTGCCGGGGAATCTCTTGTTGGTGACATTGGGGTCATCCTCGAAAGAACCCAGGGGTTCGACGACGTAGATGTGTCCTCGGTCCTCGATCCCCGCCAGCGCCGTCGCCAGCTCGGCTCCCCAGGCGGCGGTGTCCAGCAGCGCGGTGAAGTAGATGCTGTTGGAGATCCTGCGCTCCTGAAAGTTGGAGCCGAAACCGGGGATAAGCTCGTCGCCCAGCGTCAGCACGGACTTCGTTCCGTGGTAGAAGGGTCCCTCGACGTGGTCGCAGTGCTCTAGGGTGACCGGTGTCCACTCCTGGTTGCCCATGTTCACAGCCCTTGGGTGAGCGCCTGCGCGGCTAGGCCCGAGCGGACGTACCAGAACGGTACGGCATCCAACGTGTGGGGAGTCAGCAGCGGCGCGGCTGCCGCCTCGACGCGCTGGTCAGGAATGTAGGCGAGGCTCACCCGCTACCCTGCAGTCGTCCGGTTCAGCGCCTCGACGAGGTCGTCAGCCCAACTCCTGATGGCCTCCCAGTCCCGCAGGTCGATCTGCCCCATCTGCCGCATCGCCGGATTGTTGTCGGGGAAACGCAGGTGCGCGGGATCGAGGCGCCCGCCGAACACGGCGATTGAGACCGGAGCGAGCCATGGGTGCTTGGCGAGTCCCTTGTCCAAGTGCCCGCGGGCGCCGGTGTACTGCTCCGGTGTGTCCTCGATAGGACCAAGACCGAAGACGGCGACGGGCATGTTCTCAAGCGAACGGCGATGGCGTTTCAAGAAGCGGTGGGCAGCGCCCCGCCATCTGAAGAAGTACAGGGCGATGCCGAGCACCGCCGCCGAGTACCCGTCGAGTGCCTTGACCGACTCCGCGGGCATGACGACGGAGTCCAGCCCGCGTTCGCGCAGCCTTTCGCAGATGGCCTCAGCCACCTCACCGGTCGAACCGTACTTGCTCGCATACGCCACGAGCACCTTCGTCATACGCCCCAACCCCCCTCCTGAGACGACGCGCACAGCCATTCCCTACAGTGTGCCCTTGAGCGGCGGCGCTTCGTGCCCCCGTTGCCTGTAGCGTTCTCGGCTGCTTGCGGCGTCCGCTCGAAGCGCTGGCTAGGTAGGCGACTCCGAACGGTGCGTGCCCTTTGGCAGCGTGAAGATGCCAGCGAGTATGACGATCTCGAGCACGAAGAGCATCGCCCACAGGAGCCGACGGCTTCCCCGCGATTTCACCGAGCGTGCGGCGAAGATGCCGGCGGCGGTACCGGCCCCAGACATCGAAGCCGCCCGGGCGAACGGGTGTTCCGCTAGGTACCTGGCCGGACCCTGCAATGCACGCGAAGCCACGGCTCCTCCTCCGCCGACGGGCGTCCTACCGATCGGTTTAGGCATGACCCGCGGCCGACTCGCTCTCAGTTGGATGGCGGTTGTGCCGTCGGGTTGACGCCCTGGTTAGGTCAGTGACTAGACGACGCATCCCTGCCAAGGCTGGATCTTCTCAAGATCGCCGGCGAGCTCCTCCTGAGCGACCTCTATGTCGTAGGCTGCCTGAGCCCGCAGCCAGTAGCCGTCCGACAGACAGAAGAAGCGGCAGAGTCGAAGGTCGGTGTCAGCGGTGATCGAGCGCCGGCCCTTGATGATCTGCCCGATGCGCTGCGCCGGCACACCGATCTCTTTCGCGAGTCGGTACTGCGAGATACGCCAGGGCTTCAAGAACTCCTCGAGAAGGAGCTCACCTGGGGTCACTGGAGCCAGTCTTGCCATGCTCACCACCTTCTAGTGGTAGTCCACGATCTCGACGTCTTCAGGTCCTGCCGCAGTCCAGCGGAAGCACACTCTGTACTTGTCGTTCACCCGGATACTGTGTTGCCCGACCCGATCACCCTTGAGGGCTTCGAGGCGGTTCCCCGGTGGCACCCTCAAGTCATCGAGTCTCCCGGCGATCTCGAGCTGCCGGAGTTTGCGACGTGCGATTGACTCGATTGCGACGAACCGTTTGACGCGAGTGCCGCCCGCTAGCTTCGCGGTGTCCGCATCTTTGAATGAGACAATCACACAGCTATAGTAACGCCGCGCGTCAATAACGGCAAGCGTCACTATCGAAGGAATCTGACGTCATCTGACCTAAGAATGAATCTGCAGTCCCCGTAACCGGACTACTGCAGCTGCCGCCTTCCTGGTAACGGGGTACTCCCCTCCTGCGACGAGCGCATGTGCAATCCGGGTAACCCTCTAGATCGCCAGTTCTGCGGCCTCGCGAATCGCCTGCATCGCCGCGACCGGCTCCGGCGCGCCGAACACCGCGTTGCCGGCCACGAGCATCCTCGCCCCCGCCTCCGCAACGAGGGCCCCAGTGAAGGCGTTGATGCCGCCATCGACCTCGATCAGAGGCGCGACGCCCTCCTCGTCACACAGCGTGCGAAGCCGGCGCACCTTCCCCACCGTGGCCTGGATGAACTCCTGCCCGCCAAATCCCGGGTTCACGCTCATGAGCAGCACGTAGTCGAGGTCGCCAAGCACGTCCCGAATGACCTCGACCGGCGTGGCCGGGTTCAGAGCGGCTCCCGCCTTCGCGCCTGCGTCGTGGATCGCCTGCACCACGCGGTGCAGGTGGTAGCAGGCCTCGGGATGCACGCTCACCCAGTCGGCGCCGGCCTCGAGGTACCAGCCGATGGTGCGGTCCACGTCGTCGATCATGAGGTGCACGTCGAGCGGTCGCGTGGCGACGCGCTTCAGCGCCTTCACGACCGGCGGGCCGATGGTGAGGTTCGGCACGAAGTGGCCGTCCATCACGTCCACGTGGATGAAGTCCGCGCCACCTGCTTCGATGAGCTCGATCGCCTCGGCAAGACGCGTGAAGTCCGCCGAGAGGATCGATGGAGCCATCAGCACCGAGTCGCCCACGCGTCCTCCTCGTCGTCATCGCCGATCAAACCCAGGCCGTGCAGCTCGTCGCGCTGCTCGCGCCCCATGAGGAAGTCGCCGGCTTCGGCGGGAGAAGCGCCCTCGTAGAGGACCGCCTTCACCTGATGCGTGATCGGCAGCTCCACGCCTTCGCGCTCGCCGAGGGCGCCCACCGAGATGCACGCGAACGCGCCCTCGGCGATCATGTGAGTCTTCTCGCGGAACTCCTCGATAGTGCCGCCTCTGGCCACGAGCTCGCCGAGAGCGCGGTTCCGAGAGTGCTGCGACGTGCACGTGGCGATAAGGTCGCCCATGCCGGCGAGCCCCATGTACGTGAGCGGGTTCGCGCCCATCGCGCGGCCCAGGCGGCTCATCTCGGCGAGACCGCGGGTCATGAGCGTCGCCTTGGTGTTGTCGCCAAAGCCGAGTCCGTCCGACATCCCCGCAGCCACAGCGATGACGTTCTTGCTCGCGGCGGCGAGTTCGACGCCGACGACGTCCGGGTTGGTGTAGACGCGGAAGAACCGCGTCATGAACGCGTCCTGGAAGAGCCGCCCGACGGTCGTCGTCGTAGGCGGCGACCACGGTTGCCGAGGGTATGCCCCGCCCGACCTCCTCGGCGTGGTTCGGACCCGAGAGGCATGCAAGACGCGCCCGATTGCCGAAGCACGTCGTCGAGCACCTCGGTCATGAGCATGAGCGTCTCGCCCTCGACGCCCTTCGAGAGCACCACGACGGGCGTGTCGGACGGAAGCGCCGAGCGCATGGCCTCGGCGGTGGGTCGGACACCCACGCTCGGAGTCACGACGACGACGGCCTCGGCGCCCGCGAGCGCCTCTTCGATGTCGACGGTCGCGACCACGGAGGACGCCAGTTCGACCGACGTCATGTAGACGGGGTTGTGATGGAGCTCGTTGATCCCCTCGGCGATCTCGGTCTCGCGCGACCAGAGGCGGACGTCGTGACCCTTGCCGCCGAGCAGCCAGGACACCGAGGTGCCCCACGAGCCCGCTCCGATGACCGAGATCCGCACCCTACTCCCCTTCGTCGTGCCTGCGTGCGCGCATGCGCGACCTCGCGTGCCCGCTGACCGGCTTGCCTGATGTCTATTCTAGGCTCTTGTCCTCGAGCAAGGCGGGCCATGTTGGAGCGGTGACGCCAGAAGACGACTGCGGCGCCAACGAACGAGAAGACGACGATGGCCGTCTCGTCCCCGTAGAGCCACAGCACGAGAGCCGGATACTCCAGCGCAACCGCGATCGAGCCGAGCGAGACGTGACGTGTGATCGCGACCACGACGATGAAGGTCAGGAGCAGGATCGGGAACGTCTTCGGCGTCAGGATGAGGAGCGCGCCCGCGGCGACGGCGATGCTCTTGCCACCGCGAAGCTTGATGTAGGGCGAGTACGAATGCCCGAGCATCGCCGCAACTGCCGCGCCCACGAGCACCCAGTCGTGCAGTGCCGGGTATGGCGTCGCCGGCA
This sequence comes from uncultured Actinomycetes bacterium, assembly GCA_963817255.1. GTDB lineage: Bacteria > Actinomycetota > Coriobacteriia > Anaerosomatales > CAVRZR01 > CAVRZR01. The sequence goes on along the minus strand of CAWFNT010000004.1, from coordinate 373,801 downwards.
CGAGCAACCATGCGAGCGCAACGGCCACGGCGCCCTTGGCGATATCGAGTGCGGCTACCGCGACGGCTGCCTTGGGCCCGAGCACTCGGAACGACGTTCGTCGCGCCGAGGTTGCCCGACCCCTCCGTGCGCAGGTCGATGTCGTAGAAACGGAGTCCGACGATGAGCGACCACGGGATGGCGCCGATGAGGTATGCCTCGGCAAGTGCAGCGATGGCGAGGAAGATCGCGAGCGCCTGTTGCGAGGTAAGCTCCACGCCCCGGCTCCGCTAGTCCTTGCTGCGGAACTTGAGGACGATGGGCGTGCCCGTGAAGTCGAACGCCTCGCGCATGCGGTTCTCGAGGTAGCGGCGGTAGTTGTCGTCGACCATCGCCGGGTGGTTCGCGAAGAACGTGAAGCCCGGCGGCGCCGTGCGGGTCTGCGTGACGTAGCTGCAGGCGCAGCGTCTTGTTCTGATGCGTGATCGTGTGCCCGAACTCGCGAAGCTCGGTGAGCAGCTTGTTCAGAGTGCTCGTGGAAATCTCGCGCATGTAGTTGTCGTACGCCTGATCGACCGCATCGAAGATGCGCGTGACGTCCTCGGCCGGTAAGCGCGCTGATGCGCAAGACCGGCGCGTAGCCGACGAACATCAGCCGATCGGCGATCCGCTCGACGAGGTCGTCCTTGGCCTCGACGCTCTCGACCGCATCCCACTTGTTGAGCAGGATGATCATCGCGCACCCTCGCTCCTCGGCGAAGCGCGCGACGCGCTGGTCTTGGTCGGTCAGTCCGATGAGCGAGTCGATGACGAGCAGCGCCACCTGCGCGCGGTCGATCGCCCGCATCGCGCGCACGAAGCCGTAGTACTCGACGTCCTCCTCGATCTTGGCGGCGCGACGGATACCGGCGGTGTCGACGAGCCGGTACGTGCGGCCTTCGCGCTCGACCAGCGTGTCGATCGCGTCGCGCGTCGTGCCCGCGACCTCGCTCACGATGGCGCGCTCGGCGCCTGCGAGCTTGTTCAGCAGCGACGACTTGCCGGCGTTCGGCCGGCCGATGATCGCGATGTCGATGACGTTCTCGTCGACCTCGGGCTCGACGTCGGGCAGGACGGCGACGATCTCGTCGAGGATGTCGCCGGTCCCGTGACCGTGCGTCGCCGAGACGGGCCACGGCTGGCCGAGGCCGAGGTTCCAGAACTCGAAGCTCTCGTCCTCGCGACCCGGGGTGTCCATCTTGTTCACCGCAAGGAAGACAGGCCGGTCCGTGCGCTTCAGCATGCGCGCGACAGCCTCGTCTTCGGCGGTGAGGCCCGTCTTGCCGTCCACGAGAAAGACGATCGCATCGGCTTCCTCGGCGGCGATGAGGGCCTGCGTCTTGATGGATGTCTGGAACTCGTCGACCGAGCCGGTCTCGATGCCACCGGTGTCGATGAGCAGGAAGTCCTTCCCGTTCCAGTCGGCGCGATGATACGACCGGTCGCGCGTGACACCGCGAGCCTCGTGGACGATGGCCTCGGTCTGTTGTGCTATTCGGTTCACGAACGTCGACTTGCCCACGTTGGGCCTGCCGACAACTGCGACGATGGGCAGCGCCATGTCGCTCACCTGCTCTTCGGTCGGGTAACGGGAGGATGATCGATCGCGCTTCTCACGCCGGCCAGAAGTCCGGCGGCGTCCGAGGATACCAGACGCACGTCGTGACCGGTGAGCGGTCCGAGATCCGACACCGGGACGTCGTCGAGCGTGAGACCCTCGGGGTTGCCGACGACGTCCGGCACGAGATACACGCCGGGAGCGTCGTCGGCTCGGATGGCGGCGCTCAGATCCGCGTCCGTGAGCAAGCCTGCCACGGACACGTTCCCGCCGAAGAAGTGATTCGGCACGGCGAGGACCCGGAAGACGTCGCCGTCCTCGAGGCTCGCGATGAGCGACTCGAGCGCGGGCGCGAAGAGCGTGCCGGTGACGAGCGTGAGACGGCGCTCCTCGGGACGCCGCGCTGCGCTCTCGCGTCGCCAGTCCTTGACCGCTGCGGCGAGGTCCTTGGCGCTCGATCTCAGCTCGTCCGTGAAGCAGCGCACCAGTCCGATGCCGTTCTCGTACTGCGGGAAGCCGTCGTAACTCCCCGACCACGGCACCGGCAGCACGAGCGTTGAGGTAGAACTCGTCGGCGGCGTGCACCCAGGAGACGCCATCTCGTCTGCGCATCGCCTCGCGCCACGGCTCGAGCTGCTCGATGACCCCGGCTGCGTCCCGGTGGTTCTCGTAGGAGCGCTCGAAACGGTCCTGGTGCACGGTGTAGCCGACCGGGACCACGCCCACGGAGCGCACGCCCTCGCGCATGGCCAGCCAGGTGAGCGTCTGGTCGAGCCGCGAGGCGTCGTTCTCGCCCGGAACGAGCACGATCTGGACGTGCAGGTCGATCCCCACCTCAACGAGCTGGTCGAATCGGGACAGCGCGAGGTCGTCCCGAGCGCAGACGAGCTGCTTGCGGACGAACGGATCGACGGAGTGCAGCGAGACGTACAGCGGCGAGATGCTCTGCTCGCCGATGCGCTCGATGTCGGCGTCGGTCAGGTTCGTGAGCGTGATGAAGTTGCCCTGCAGGAACGACAGCCGGTAGTCGTCGTCTCGCACGTACAGCGGCCGCCGAAGGCCCTTCGGCAGTTGAGTGACGAAGCAGAACGCGCAGGCATTGCGGCACGTCTTCACGCCGTCGAAGACGAGGTGCTCGAACTCGATGCCCCAGCTCTCGCCCAGCGGACGCGGCCGAGAACGACCTCGCGATCGTGGCCGAGCGGGTCGCGTACGGCGAGGTCGACCGCCGCGTCGTCGGCGTACCAGCGCCAATCGATGATGTCGCGTAGCACGACGCCGTTCGCCATCACGACAGAGTCCCGGGGCTGGAGACCCGCACTGGCCGCGGGGCTGAAGGGATCCACGGCGGCAATCACGGCGGGTGCCGGACCCGCGGGGTGCTTCACAGCCTCGCCCTGCTCCTTGGGAAGGAGCGCGCGATAGAGGTCATCCGGGTCCCGCTGAGGCGTCATGTCACTACCCCATCGAGTCGATAGCGGCGACGACGCCGGCGACCTGGGCATCCGGTGTCGAGGCGCCGGCTGTCACGCCCACCGACTCGGCGCCTTCGAACCAGCTCGGATCGAGTTCCGAGGCAGTCTCGACGTGGTGCGTACGCGGGTTCACGGCCGCGCAGATCTCGGCGAGGCGCGTCGTGTTTCCCGAGTTGTGACCTCCGACGATGATCATGACGTCCACGGTGCGAGCGAGCTCCTCGGCGGAGAGCTGCCGCTTCGCCGTCGCGCTGCAGATGGTGTTGCAGACCCTGAGCTCGCTCACTCGCGGGAGCAGGGCTGTCACGATGTCGGCGAGGCGCGCGAGCGACTGCGTCGTCTGCACGACCACGCCGATCTTCTTCGACGGCAGGCGCTCGGGCAGGTCCTCGGGGCGCTGCACGATGATCGCGCTGCCACCGGCATGGGCCATGATGCCTTCGACCTCGGGATGGTCCTCTTCGCCGACGATCACGACCGAAAGGCCTTGCTCGGCCAGCTCGCGCGCACACGTGTGGGCTGCCGAGACGAACGGGCACGTCGCGTCGACGACGTCGAGGCCCTTGCTCTGGGCATTGGAGATGATCGCGGGATCGACCCCGTGCGAACGGATGACGAGGATCCCGTCGTCGACCTCGTCGAGACACGCCGCCACCTCCACGCCGCGGTCGCGCAACTCCGCAACAGCCTGTGGGTTGTGGATGAGCGGGCCGAGGGTGTGGACTTCGATGCCTTGACGTGCGGCTTCCTCGGCGAGCTTCAGCGCTCGCTCGACGCCGTAGCAGACACCCGCGTGCCGAGCCACTTCGACGCGCACGTCAGCCTTCTTCCGCTTGCTGTCGGGCAGCCGCTATGCGCCTCATGATCTCGGCGGTCATCGCTGCGACCCGCTCCTTGCGTCCGCCCTCGCTGAAGTCCTTGGGGTCTACAGGGTCATAGTAGTGGATGGTGACCTTGGGGAACCTCGGCAGCTTCTGTCCGGACGGCCACGCGCGCGACGTGCCTGCGATGCCAACAGGGACGACCGGGGCGTTCGCCCGCATGGCGATGAACGCCACGCCGCCGTGTCCTTCGCCGAGCTCGGCATCGGCTCCCTCATGCCGAACGCGGGTTCCCTCGGGGAAGATGCCGACGAGGTCGCCTTTCTGGAGTAGCTCAGTCGCCGTCGCGATGGCCGTCCGGTCAGGCTCGCCTCGCTTGACCGGAAACCCCCAGAGCCGAGGAAGTCCCCATCCGATGATGCGCTTCTCGAAGAGTTCGGATCTCGCCATGAAGTGGATATGCCGAGGAGCACCACACCACAGCAGGATCGGGTCGAGGTACGAGACGTGATTGCCGGCGATGATCGCACCGCCCTGGGGGACGTTCTCCTCGCAGATGAACTCCGTGCGATACAGCGCGAGTGCGAGCTTGGCAACGGTCGCCCGCACCCCACGCGCGAAGCGGAAGCCGCTATCGCTCACGTTGTGTGCCCCGCATCCCGGGCCCACCGCGCGATGCGGTCGACGACCTGGTCGATCGTAAGGCCGGTGGTGTCGAGTTCGTGCGCGTCGTCGGCCTTAGCGAGCGGTGATGCTTCTCGGCTCGAGTCGATCTTGTCGCGACGCTCGAGCGCCTCCAGCACAGACGTGCCTTCGACATCGTGACCGGCCACCGCGTGATCGATCTCACGTCTGCGTGCGCGCTCCTCGGCAGATGCGGTAAGAAAGACCTTCACCTCGGCGTGCGGGAAGACGACCGTGCCGATGTCTCGCCCCTCGACGACGATGTCGCGCTCATTGCCGATGGCCCGCTGCTGGTCGACGAGCGCGCTACGGACTCGTGCGTGCTTCGCGACTGGACTCACGGCATGATCGACCGGAGGCGTGCGAATCGCAGTGGTGACGTCCTCCCCGCCGATGAAGACCTGCGTCGCCAACCCGGTCGCGGGGTCGTGGGCGAAGGAAATCTGCTCTGCGCCGGCGATCTTGGACACGCGAGCCTCGTCGTCCACGTCGGTGTTCGTTGCGAGGGCGCGATAGGCAACGGCCCGGTACATCGCTCCCGTGTCGAGGTATTCGAAACCGAGGCGCGCCGCGATGGCTTTCGCGACAGTGGATTTGCCGGATGCCGCCGGACCGTCGATGGCGATGATCATTCGGAGCGGCTCCTCATCATCGGGCGAATACGGGCGCACCCGCTGGAGTCCGTGCCCCGCTCGCGGGGCGCCATTTTACCACTACACGCTGGGGATCTGTGTCAGGCGAGGAGTCGGGCGAGGTCGTCGGCGAATCCGGGATACGAGACATCCACGGCCTCGAAGCGATCGACCTGCACGGGACCGCTTGCTATCAGACCCGCGACGGCCCACGTCATCGCAAGTCGGTGGTCGCCGAGACTGTCGAGCACAGCGCCGCGCAACGGCGTCGGGCCTGTGACCTCGAGCCAGTCATCGCCGACACAAACCCGCGCACCGAGCGCCGTGAGGCCGTCGGAAACGGCAGTAAGGCGGTCGGACTCCTTCACACGCAACTCCCCCACGCCCTCGAAGCGCGTAGGCCCGTACGCCTGCGTCGCCGCCAAGGCCAGAATCGGGACCTCGTCAACGAGCGTAGGGACTTCATGGGGCAGGACCGTCGTCGACTTGAGCGTCTCTGTGCCGACGATCGACACCGTGCCGACTGGTTCGGCACCGTACATGCCGCCAGACCCCTCAGCTGTTTGGATGGAAGCTCCCATGCGGGCAAGCACGTGCAGGAAACCGATGCGTGTCGGGTTGAGGGCAACATCGGGCAACACGATCCGGCTGCCCCGCACGATGAGCGCCGCCACCGCCGGAAACGCCGCCGACGAGGGATCGCCCGGCACGGCAAGATCGTGCGCGCGCAGCGATACAGGTCCTTCAACCCATGCGGTATGCGTCGCGGCGTCACGCCCCACGGGCACGCCAAAGGCCGGCAGCAGCCGCTCGGTGTGGTCGCGGCTCGAATTCGGCTCGCGTACGAGCGTGCGGCCTACCGCCTGAAGGCCGGCAATCAGGATTGCGGTCTTGACCTGCGCCGATGCGACCGGGCTTGTGTACTTGATGGCGCGGAGGTCCCCGCCGCGTACGGTCACGGGCAGGCGTCCGTCCTCGGTCGTGAACGTGGCGCCCATCTGCTCGAGAGGGGCCGTCACCCGAGTCATCGGCCGCTTGGACAGCGATTCGTCGCCAACCAGCGTGGCCGCGATCGGCCATCCGGCAAGCACACCCAAAAGCATCCGCGCGGTGGTGCCGCTGTTCCCGCAGTCGAGAGCGGCCGCGGGCGTCTGCGGTCCGGCGTCCCCCCAGCCTCGTACCTCGAGTTCGAGTTCGGGCCCGGTGGAGTCCAGCGGAGTCACCTCGGCACCGAGCGCGCGCACCGCTCCGATGGTGGCACGAACGTCGGCGCTGTCGAGTACGCCCTGAGAGCCGCGACGTGCCATTCGCGAGCGCCGCAAACAACACGGCCCTGTGCGACAGCGACTTGTCGCCGGGAACGCGGATCTCGCCCTTCAGCGGTCCGGCGGCCCGGCGCGCGACGTAGGTCACAAGGACGCCTCCCCCGGTTCCGCGGTGAGGGGCTGCAGGCGAGGATGGTACCCGCGGTCCTCGAGATCCGAGACGACGGAGGCCATGTCGCCCTCATCGGTGAGGACGAGCACGAGAACGGCGCTGTCTTCGGATTGGTGGTCGATCTCGATGCTCTCGATGTTGCATCCGGCTCGACTGACGGCTGTCGTGACCTCGCTCACCACGCCGGGGCGGTCGAGTATCGGGACGAGCAGCTCCGTGAGCTCCTGGGTCGCCGGTACCCACTTCGCCGGCAGCGATCGTCGAACGTTGGCAGCGTGCTCGAGCCACGAGCGAACAGCTTCGGCGTCGCGCGCTCGGACCATGTCCTCGAACTGGCCGAGAACGCGCCTGAGCTCCTCGATCCCGCCCGACAGCGCCTCGGCGTTGTCGAGGCAGATGCCGGTCCACAGCTCCGGGCTGCCAGCAGCGATGCGCGTGGTGTCCTTGAAGCCGCCGGCGGCGAGGCGGAGCAGCTCGTCTCCGGCCCCGGCGTGTGCCTTCGCGAGGTCGACCAAGGCGGCCGCCGTCACGTGAGGCACGTGGCTGACGATCGCGACGGCCTCGTCATGGTCCGCCGCATCGACGGACACCACCCGTGCGCCAAGTGAGGACACGAACGAGTGCAGCCGCTGGTAGGCGGTCACGTCGGTATCGTGCGTGGGTGTGAGCACGTAGTACGCGCCCTGGAACAGATCCGGTGAGGCCGCTTGGACGCCACTTCGTTCCGAGCCGGCCATAGGATGCCCGCCCACAAAGACGGCCTCCGCGCCGAGCAGGTCCTTCGCCGCCGCGATCACGCCGCTCTTCGTGGATGCGACGTCGGTGACGATGCCTTCAAAGCCTTGTTCGGCAAGCACCCCCAACCAGTCCTCCACGAGGCTCGCCGGAGTGGCGAGAACGACGAGTTCGACCCGCGGGTCGGAGAACCATCCTCGTTCGATGGCGTCGTCCGGGAGCGCGGCCTCGTCGACGATATCGTGCTCGAGGGCGTACGCGAGCGAGCCCGCGTCCACGTCCACGCCGAACACGCGCGGGCGGCTCGCCAGCGTACGCGAGGCAGCTCCGAGCGATCCGCCGATGAGCCCGATGCCAACGATGACGACGGTGTCGAACGCGAGTGCCGACCCATCACCGCTCGACGGGGCGCGGCGAGCAGGTGCATCGGACATGCTACTCATCCCACCCGATGTGCTTGCCGGTGAGTTCGACCAAGGGCCGGACACCGGCCATCAGCCGCACGAAGTCCGGCGGCGTGAGCGACTGCGGGCCGTCGCACTTGGCGTGCTCGGGGTCCTGGTGCACCTCGACCATGATGCCGTCTGCTCCGGCGACGATGCCGGCGCGCGACATAACGTCCACGAGGTCGCGTCGGCCGGTGGCGTGCGAAGGGTCGACGATGACCGGCAGGTGTGTGAGCTGCTTGAGCGCGGCCACGGCAGAGAGGTCCAGCGTGTTGCGGGTGTAGGTCTCGAAGGTGCGGATGCCCCGCTCGCAGAGCATCACGTCGCGGTTGCCGCCCTTGAGCACGTATTCCGCCGCCGAGAGTACCTCCTCGATGGTCGCCGAAAGCCCGCGCTTGAGCAGCACGGGCTTGTCCATCGCTGCCGAGCTCCTCGAGCATCATGAAGTTCTGCATGTTGCGGGCGCCGACCTGGAGCACGTCCGCCCACTCGGCGACCTTGTCGGCGTCGCGCACGTCAAGTACCTCGGTCACCACGGGAAGGCCGACCTCGTTGGCCACCTCGCGGAGGATCTTGAGCCCTTCCTCGCCCATCCCCTGGAAAGCATACGGGCTGGTCCGTGGCTTGTAAGCTCCTCCTCGAAGCATCGTCGCCCCGGCTTCGGCGACCGAGCGAGCGATCGTAAGCATCTGGTCGACGGACTCCACGGAGCACGGGCCCGCGATGATGGCGAGCGCTCCCCCGCCGACCGAAGAGTGCGCGCCGACGCGCACCACCGTGTCCTCGGGTTGGAAGTCCCGCCCGACGAGCTTGTAGGGCTTGAGGACCCGGATGACTTCCTCGACGCCCGGGAGGCCTTCAAGGTCGAGCGTGTAGATGAGTTCGCGCTCGCCGATGACGCCGATGATGGTCTTGACCTCACCTTGAGACAGATGCGCTTGTGCACCGGCCTCTGTGAGCAGATCCACCACGTGATCGATATCGGTCTGGGACGCATGGTCCCGCATCACTACCAGCATGAGCCGTCACTCCCCATCGTCGAACGCGAACGGTCTTTCGGCCGCCGGGTGACGACTAGAGCGTACCCAGCTTGGCCGCGACGGCCTCGAAGGCCGCGATCGTCGCCTGCGTGTCCTCCGGCGTTCCGACTCCCAGTCGCAGCGCGGGCGCGTTGCCGAAGTCACGGGCGATGATTCCCTCTTCGAGGAGGGCCTCGAACACTTCGACCGGCCGGTCGGTCTTGAGGTAGACGAAGTTCGTCTGAGACGGGACGTACTCGACTCCAAGCCGGTCGAAGCACGAATACAAGTAGGTCTTCTGCTCTTGGTTCTCGTCGCGCCGGCGACGGACTTCGGCTTCATCGCCGAGGGAGTAGTACGCGGCCACCTGGGCGACGGTGTTCACGTTGAAAGGCTCGCGGATCTTCTCCACTGCCTGCGCCAGCGGGGTGGGCATCACTCCGTAACCGACGCGCAAGCCGGCGAGCGAGTAGATCTTCGAGAACGTGCGCAGGACGACGAGCGGGCGCTTGAGGTCGACGTGCTTCAGCGAGTCGGGATAGTCGGGGTCCGTGACGAACTCAAAGTACGCCTCGTCCGCGACCACGAGCACGTGCGATGGCACGCGCTCGAGGAAGTCCTCGAACTCCTGGCGGTGATAGATCGTGCCTGTGGGGTTGTTCGGGTTGCAGAGGAAGACGATGCGCGTCTTGTCGTTGACGGCCGCGAGCATCGCCTCGAGATCGTGGACCTCGCCTTCGGCGAGCGGGACCTTCACGGCCGTCGCGCCGAACATCTGCGTGACCATCGGGTAGACGACGAACGACGGCCAGGCGAACACGACCTCGTCCCCGGGCCGAAGCAGCGCTTGCGCGATGAGACGCAGCAGCTCGTTGCTGCCGCTTCCGACGACCACGTTGCCGAACGGGAAGTTCAGGCGCTCGCTGAGCGCGCGCCTGAGCGCTCGGCACGAGCCGTCCGGGTAACGATTGAGCTCGGGCAAGACCGCTTCCATGGCACGGATGGCTATCGGGAACGGCCCTGCGGGGTGTTCGTTGCTGGAGAGCTTGCAGATGCGATCGCGCCCGCACCGCTCGCGGACCTCGCTCCCCCTCAGTCCGGGCGCATAGGGAACCATCGGTTCCAGCTCGGCACGTATGAGGCTCTCCCACGTCTCCACTCAAAGACCTCGTTCGTCGGCCACACGGCGCGCGTTGCGCTCGAGCAGCTTTCCTCCGCCGAAGGGCGCAAAGGGTTGCCGAGGATTGTCGCAGGTCGCACGTGGAGCGGCAAGCAGCGGCTAGGACCCGGGTTCGTCGAGCGGCACGTGGGCACTCTCGCCCTCGGGCCGACGGAACGACAGCAGCGTGCCATGCCCTTCTCGGCGAAGGATCTCAGCCACCTGCGCTGGTCGGATGTCGAACGACCACATCGCATCGAGGGGAAGACCGAGCAGGTGCACCACGAGGGACCGAAACACGCCACCGTGCGTGACGATGGCGACGGAACCGCCGATCGCGTCTTGTTCGTCTGCGAAACACGCGCTGCGCCCGAAGATGTCGCGGCGCGATTCTCCGCCCGGCGCGACAGGCGCATCGGCGCTATGGAAGTCGAATGCGAGACCGGACGCCCGCACTTCCTCGAGCGTATGCCCTTCAGCCTCGCCGAAGTCGAGCTCGTTCAAGCGTTCGTCGACGGCAAGGGTCAGTCCCAGGGGTCCAGCCGCAAGCTCCGCGACCTCCCGTGCGCGCCGCAACGGACTCGCGTACAGACGCTCCGGATGGCAGCGAACGATCTCGTCGGCGAGCAGTCCGGCCTGGATCGCGCCGAGCTCGGTGAAGGGAGTGTCGCCGCGACCCACGTAGCGCCCGTCCCTGTTCGCAAGCGTCTCTGGGTGTCGGATGATGAAGAAGCGCGTGTGCATGCTCACGAGGATACCGCGACCACTACAGCGCCAACGCAAGCGCCACGAACAGCACAGTCTCGACCAAGATGACGCTCGCCCCCATGACGTCGCCCGTGACGCCGCCGATGCGAAGCGCGATCAAGTGAGGCACGACGAGCGCGAGGGCGATTCCGCCGACGGACACGACGACGCCGGGCACGCTCCACGCGAGGACGTTGAGGAACGCTAGAGCCGCGAGCGTGAGTACAGCGGGCACCAGCGCGGACGCGCGCGGGCTGCCGATGACCGAGGCGCCGAGACCGTCGGCTCGGGCCGGCTTGCCGAACCAGGCCGCGAAGGTCGCCGCGAATCGGGCGATGGGAGGAACGGCGACGAGCGCCCATGCCCTCCCGCCAACGAGCAGGTGCGAGAGTGACGCGCACTGTAGAGCGACGCCGAGCGCGATGGCCGTCACCCCGAAGGCTCCCACGGAGCTCTCGCGCATGACTTCGAGTCGTCGCGCGCGGTCGAACACGCCGAACGCGTCCGCGACATCGCCGAGCCCGTCCCAGTGGATGCAGCCGGGTCGCCACGGCCCACAACGCCACGAGGAGGCCGGATGCGACCAAAGGAGCACGGCTTGCGATGCCGACGGCCTCGGCCAACCGCGCGAAGCCGAACCCGACGGCTCCCAGCAGCAACCCTACGAACGGGTAGTAGCCGGGAGCGTCGGTGCGCTCCCCCTCCGGCCAGACGATCCGGATCGGAAGGACCGTGAGGGTGGTGACGGCCAGACCGAGGTCTCGCAGGGGGCGGACGGGGTGGGAACTCACTCTTGGGCCGCGCTCGCGTCGGGGGTTCCGGCGGCCCCGTCTGCCTCGGCAGATGTGGCCACGCCAGCCTCGGCGAAGGTGGCCATGCCCGACATCATGCGGCAGGCTGCATCCACGATCCCGAACGCGAGTGCGGCGCCCGTCCCCTCGCCCAGGCGCATGTCCAGCTCGAGCACCGGCTCGAGGCCCAGATGTGCCAGAACCACCGTGTGGCCGGGCTCGGCAGACCGGTGCGACGGGAAGACGTAGTCGAGACACGCCGGCTGCAACGCGGCAGCCGCGAGAGCGGCCGCCCCCGAGATGAAGCCGTCCACGACCACGCACGTCTTCGATGCCGCGGCGCCCAGGATCACCCCGGCCAGCCCCGCTATCTCAAAGCCGCCGAGCGCGGCGAGCGTCTCCAGCGGGTCGTCGAGTGCGGCGGCGTTGACCTCGAGCGCGCGCGTGACGACGGCGGCCTTGCGAGCCACTCCGGCATCGTCGAGGCCGGTACCGCGTCCCGTGACGTCCTTCGGGCTCGCACCGGTGTAGGCGCACGTCAGCGCGCTCGCGGCCGTCGTGTTGCCGATGCCCATCTCGCCCGTCCCCAGAAGCTGGACGCCCTCATCCGCGGCCTGTCGCGCAAGCTCTGCGCCCACCAGGACGGCCTGAGCTGCGACCTCGCGCGACATCGCCGGGCCGTGGGCGATGTTCTGGGTGCCGGCGGCCAGCTTGCGGTGAAGGACGCCCGGAAACGCTGACAGGTCCGCTGCGACCCCGACGTCGACGAGGGCGAGGTCGGCGCCGACGGAAGCCGCCATCTGGTTGATCGCCGCCCCGCCGGCGGCGAAGTTCGCGACCATCTGCCAGCGTGACGTCCTGCGGGTAGGGAGAGACGCCTTCGGCGACCACACCGTGATCGGCCGCCATGAGCATGATGCGCTTGGATGCCACACTCTGGGCGGACGGTCTCCTGTACGGCGGAGACTCTGGCCGCGAGTCCCTCGAGCCGGCCGAGGCTGCGGGGCGGCTTCGTGAGCGAGTCGAGACGTACCCAGGCATCGGTCGTGCGCTGCGGATCGAGCGGGCGGATCTGGGAGAGCAGCGTGGCCAGCTCATCCATCTTGGAACCCGCCGTCTGCGGTTCGGGGTTCGTCACTCGTCCCTCATTCGTCCGAAGGCCAGCGTACGGTGGTCGGCAACGCACTCAGGTCGAGCGTTCGGCCGCAGACGACGAGATAGGCGACGTCCGCCGATCGCACGAGCCGCCGGTTCGCGCGGCCCAGTACGTCGCGAAAGAGCCTTCCCGAGGGGTACGCGGGCACGACCCCGTCCCCGACCTCGTTCGTCACGACGATCGTGTCCCCGTGGCGCGAGACGATGGCATCGAGCACGTCATTCACCCGCGATTCAACCGCCGACGTGACGTTCGGTGCCATGCTCGCCTCTTCCTCTGTCTGCGAGACGGGCTCCGGGGCCCTCGCCATGCACTCTTCCATGACCCGTGCCACAAGCGAGCCGAGGCAGTCGATCAACACGAGCTCATCGGCCCCGAGCTGGTCGAGCCAGGCCGAGCTGTCCGCGGCTTCGATCACCCGGAAGGAATCGGGTCGATCGGCTCGATGCCGCTCGATCCGCTCGGCCATCTCGGAATCCGTCGATTCATCGCCGAAGACGACGACCGTGACGGGCACGCCGTCGAGACTCCGAACGCGCGCAAGTTCCTGTGCGAGCGACGACTTGCCGCTGCGCGCTCCTCCCGTGAACACGACGAGAGCCATCTACGTCCGCCCTTCGGGTGACGCGTCATCGATCCCGGCGGCACGCTTGAGTTCGCTCAGTTCGTCGTCATCCAGATGCCGCACGTCGCCCGAAGCAAGGTCGCCCAGCGAGATCGGCCCGAACTGCGTGCGGTGGAGTTCGAGCACGGGGTGCCCGATCGCCGAGAACATCCGCCGCACTTGGCGTTTCCGGCCTTCGCGGATGCCGACTTGGACCCTCGACGTCGGGCCTGTCTCCAGCACCACGACCTCGGCGGGCGCGGTGAGGCCGTCGTCGAGCTCAATCCCCGAGGCGAGCTTTCGAGCGTCCTCGGCGGTAACGCGCCCGTCCGCGATCACCTCGTACGTCTTCCACACGTGAAAACGAGGATGCAGCACGCGAAAGCCCAGATCGCCATCGGTCGTGAAGAGCAGCAGCCCGGTGGTGTCGAGGTCGAGGCGCCCGATCGGAAAGAGTCCCGGGTGCTCGTCGGTCGGCACGAGCTCGGCGACGGTCCGGCGCGCGTGTGGATCGCTCATCGTCGTCACGTAGCCGGCGGGCTTGTTGAGCGCGAGGTAGACCGGGCGATCGGAGAGGCTGACTTCTCGACCATCGACGGCCACGCGATCGCTTGCCGGATCGACTTTGGCCCCGAGCTCGCTCACGACGCAGCCGTTCACGGTCACGCGCCCTGCTGTCATGAGGTCCTCACTGCCCCTGCGAGAGGCGACCCCGGCACGCGCGAGGAACCGTTGAAGGCGCATCGGGACCGCACGCGGAACGGAATCCGCGTCCGCGTCGGGAGGTTCGGCTGCCCTGGCCGAAACATCGGAATCTGGGGTGGGTGCCATCGTCGAGGCGCTCCTAGTCGACCTCGGCGACGTCGTCTTCGGCCTCGTCGGGAAGCGACGGGCCTTCGAGCGCGGAGAGCCTTTCGCGAATCGCATGCTCCGTGTCCGCATCGGGCGAGAACTCCTCCAACGGAGGCAGTTCCGAGAGGTCCTTGAGTCCGAACTTCTCGAGGAAGACCTTCGTGGTGCCGTAGACGATCGCATTGGCCTGGTCCCTGTCCCGACCCAGCTCGCGCACGAGCCCCTTCTCCACGAGGGACGAGATGACGGCCTCGCTGTTGACGCCGCGAACCGCATTCACGCTCGCCCGGGTGACGGGCTGGTGGTATGCAACCACCGAGAGCGCCTCGAGGGCCGCCTGAGAGAGCCGGCGGGTGTCCCACGACAGCACGTACGACTCGATCTGGTCGTGGTAGGCGGGGTGAGTGAAGAAGCGCCAGCCCCCCGCGACCTCGCGAAGCTGGAATCCTCGGTCTTGGGCAGCGTATTCTTCCGCGAGGGCGGCAAGCACCTTCTCGACGTCAGCGGTGTTGGCATCGAGCACCTTCGCGATGCGAGCCGCCGAGACCGGTTCGTCGGATACGAACAGAAGGGCTTCGACGGCTCCCCGCAGAGAAGCGGCCTCGTTCACGACGCCTCCACCCTTTCGCGGCGGGTCACGACGATCTCGCCGAAGAGCTCCTCTTGCCGGACGTCCGCCTCGTTTCGGCGGTAGAGGTCGAGCACGGCGAGGAGAGTGACGACAACAAGCTCCGGGGTCGGCGAATCGCCGACGAGTTCGCGGAACGTCGTGCGCTTCGTCTTGGCGAGCGTCCGCCTCACGCTCTCGGCATGGAGCTCGAGAGGGATCGGCGCGCTCGCGACGTGTTCCGCTTCCAACAGGAACGCCTCGCGGCGGTGGAGCAGGTCTGCGCAGATGACCGCCAGCCCTCGCAGCGTGAGTCCCTCGAGGTAGTCGGGCATGAGTTTCAGGAACTGCTCTTCGAGGCCCGCCTGACGGGCGTGCATGTGCGACTCTGCCTCAAGACGCGCCGAGAGCTCGGCCGCGACGTTCTTGAACTGCTTGTATGCGAGGAGCCGTGCGACCAGCAGCGCGCGCGCTTCTTCCGGTGAAAGGTCGTCGAGCTCGTCGCCGATGTAGACCTCGTCCTTCGGCAACAATCGAGCGGCCTTGATCTCCAGAAGCGTTGCGGCCAGCACGAGGAAGTCACTTGCCACATCCAGGTCCAGATCGCGCATCTTGTCGAGATGCTCGAGGTACTGGTCTGCGATGTCGGAGACCGATATGGCGCCGACATCGAGCTTCTGCCTGGAGACGAGCGTCAGCAGCAGGTCGAAGGGGCCTTCGAAGATCTCGGTCTTGACCGTGTACGCCGGCATGCCGTTCGGCTCCCGGCCTCAGGCCTCGTCGATGCGTACGAGCCGGCGGCAGTTCTCGACGACCTCGGTCGTGACCGGCCGCGCCTTCTCGGCTCCTCCGGCAAGGACCTCCCAGGCGAAGCCTGGCCTTGCGGCGAGCTCGGCACGGCGCGCCTGGAAGGCCGCCAGGTAGGAAACGAGGTCCTCGGTCAGCGCCTTCTTGTGCGAGACGCAACCGCACTCGGCCACTCGGCAGCACCGATCGAACTCCGCCACCTCTTGCGGATCGCCAACGAGCTTGTGGATCTGCTGCAGCGGACAGATGTCCGGATCGCCCGGGTCGGTCTTGAGCTTGCGAGCCGGGTCGGTGAGCATCGAGGAAACCTTCGCGCGGATCTCCTCGGGAGGGTCGGAGATGAAGATCGCGTTCCCGTACGACTTGCTCATCTTGCGGCCGTCGGTGCCCGGAACGCGCGCACCTTCCTTTGGCACGATGGCTTGCGGTTCCACGAGATACTCGCCGAACGAGTTGTTGAAGCGCCGGACGATCTCGCGGGTCAGCTCGAGGTGCGGGAGCTGGTCCTCTCCCACGGGCACGAAGTCGGCCAGCACGATCGCGATGTCCGCGGCCTGCAGGAGCGGATAGAGGAAGAAGCCCACGTTGCCCAAGTCCTTGTCGGTGATCTGGTCGCGCTGCTCCTTGTACGACGGCACGCGTTCGAGCCAGGGCACCGGCGTGACCATCGAGAAGTAGAGCTCGAGCTCGGCGACCTCGGGAACGTCGGACTGGCGGTAGATCGTGCAGACGTCAGGGTCGAGCCCCGCCGCGACCCAGTCCAGCACCATCTCCTCGGTGTACTCGCGGATGCGAGAGGTGTCTGCCCAGTCGCTCGTGAGCGCGTGCCAATCGGCGATGAAGTAGTAGGCGTCGTAGTCGTGCTGGAGCTGCAGCATGTTCTGCAGGTTCCCGAACCAATGGCCGAGGTGGAGCTTGCCGGTGGGCCGATAGCCGGTGAGGGTGCGCTTCTTGGGCATGCGTTGACACTCCGAAGTCGTCTGCGGGGCGGGGTTCATGATAGCGCAGGGGGGCGCGGTCTCCACGCCGCCGGATCGCCGACACGTTGCACGGTCAAGTGCGCAAGAATGCCGTCGCCGCAATCGCGGCTAGCTCATCCCGGTGAAGGCCCGCAACAGGGGCACGACAGTCGCACTGAAGTACCTGGTGATTGGATCGAACCCAAGGAACCTCGGCGCAAGAAAGAGGAAGCCGAACAGGATGATGAATCCGTATTGCTCGATCTTCGCGTACGTCTGCATCGCGCGGTCTGACAGGAAGAGCGGGAGCACCCGCGATCCATCGAGCGGGGGCAACGGGATGAGGTTGAAGAACATGAGGACGAGGTTGAGGTAGCAGAAGTTGTAGAACGCCAGCGTCATCCATGTACCCGCAGTCGTCGTCTGGAATGTTGTGAAACCCATGAAGCGGAAGAGGATGCCGGAGACGGCGGCGAGAACCAGGTTCGTGGTCGGACCGGCGATGCCGGTGAGGAACATGCCTCTTCGGTAGTCCTTGAAGTAGTTCGGATTGATGGGGACCGGCTTCGCATAGCCGAAGCCGAACCCGAGGGTAGCGATCATCAGTATCGGGAGCAGGATCGTTCCGAACGGGTCGATGTGCTTCAAGGGATTGAGGCTCAGGCGCCCCCTGTCCTTGGCGGTGGGATCGCCGAGCAGGAGCGCAACGTACCCGTGTGAGACTTCATGAAACACGATCGCAGGGATGATCAGGACGAACAGTCATCCCGCGGATGAGAAGTTCGGTCGAACTCAAACGACGTCCCTTTCTGTGGGCTTGAGCCCGGCTCGCGCGGCGAGCCTTCGCAGATTCGCGAGCTCGGCCTCTCGGCCGACGGCGCGCCCGTCAAGGCGGTCGTATAGGGCTCGCGCAAGTATAGTCGAGAACACCTCCGACGGCTCGAGGCCCATGGAGATGAGGTCTGCACCACTCACCGCCGGCTTGACCTTCGAGACTTCCGGTCACGAAGCGCTCGATCCGCTGCCGAACGATCGCGTCCCCAAGGGCCCACATCACGACCACGGTCTCGCTTGGCACGGACTCGAGCAGAGTGTAGAGCCTGCTGTCGCGCATCTTTCCGCGGCCCTTGAGGATCGACAGCGTGGCATCGCCGCGCGCCGCCGCGGCCAGCGCAGGTTCGCCGTACTCGCGGCCGAAACGGAAGTGCCTGAGCCAGCGCTCCGCGTCGGTCCGGCTCGCCGCGGAGGCCAGAGCCGCGACGAGCACGATCCTTCTGCGCGGCGGTCGGCCGAAGAGCGAGGCTACGGACTTGTACGCCGACTCCGCGAGGGCGATGCGACGCAGTGCTTCGGTGCTCGTGACACCATCGGGCAGAATGACGTCCAGCGCTCCGAGGTCGGCGAGGCGCTGCAGCACCGAAGACGGTGCGTCTTCGTCGAGAATGTCCAGCATCTCCTCTCGGATCCGCGCACCGGACACCTCCTCCAGCATGCCCATGTCCACCGCCCGAGAGGCCAGCTCCTCAGATGCTGCATCGAGCGCGAAGCCGTAGCGGCGCTCGAACCGAGCCGCGCGAAGCACGCGGGTGGGATCTTCTACGAAGGACAGCGAGTGCAAGACCCGAAGCACTCCCCTCTCAAGGTCCCTCAAGCCGCCGAAGGGGTCCGCGATCGACCCAAAGCATTCGGGATTGATGCACGCCGCCATGGCGTTGAGCGTGAAGTCTCGTCGGAACAGGTCCTGCCGAAGCGACGATCGCTCCACCGTGGGCAGCGCGCCCGGGCGGGTGTAGTACTCCGTCCGCGCGCTCGTGATGTCGACGTGGAGCGTTCGTGAGAGCACGAGCACGGCTGTGCCGAAGCGCCTGTGCACCTTCACACGCCCGCCCATCTCGTTCGCTGCCACTTCGGCGAAGTGCACCCCGTCGCCCTCGATCACCACGTCCATATCGAGGTTCCGTCTCCCGAGAAGCATGTCGCGGACGAAACCGCCCACGATGTGCGCGCGAATGCCGCGCTCTTCGGCGAGCGAACCAAGACGCTTCAGGGAGATCAGCGCGTCCGCCGGCAGAAGCGACTCGACGGATGTGAGGAAGCGCGCTGTCGATTCGGTGCGAGAGCGGGGCAGGCGCCTGTCCAGGTAGTCATCGCCGTGTTCGGCACGCAGGAGGTCCTTCCGGGTGACGATGCCTATCAGCTCGCCTTCCTCCACGACGGGCACGCGGCCGATGCCGGCCCGCGCGAGCAGGCGCTCGAGAGCCTGAAGATCGAGGTCGGGAGTCACCGTCACGGGGTCACGGGTCATGAACCCCTTCACGGGTGCATGAGCGAGCCCGTGCCGGATCGCCTTGTCGACGTCCTTGCGCGTCACGAGACCGACGAGCGCGCCGTCGTGCACGACGGGCAGTCCGCCGTGACCCCAGGTCGCCATGAGTTCGCCGGCGTCGCGCATGGTTACCTCGGGTCCGACCGAGCGCACGGGCCGCGACGCGATATCGGCAGCCTTCAGTGGAGTCCGTACCTCAGCCTCGAGAGCGGCCCGTACCTTCCCGCGTGCCTCATCGATCGAGACGTCGCGAAATGCCGCGGAAGCAGCCTGCGCGTGACCGCCTCCGCCGATACGCGTCATGACCGCACCGACGTCTACTTCCGCGAGTCGGCTCCGGGCCACGACCTGCGTGCGGCCGGGCATCGAGACGATGCCGACTGCGACGCGATAGCCCATGTCCTCGACCACGTAGTGCGTAAGCACGCTCGCTGAGTCCACATAGTCGTCTGCTTCGGCCCACCCCACCGCCACCTGCTGACCGTTCACGTCCCAGACCTCCAGGTGGTCCGTGAGCTCGTCGAGGAGCTTGCGCTGCGTCGGGTCGAGCGCGCGGGTGAGGAACTGGTTCACGACCTCGATGTCGGCCCCGGCAGCCATGAGATGCGCCGCGGCTTGGGCGTCGAATGCGGTGGATCCGGGATACGTGAGCGAGCCGGTGTCCTCGTGGATGCCCAACAGCATGACGCTCGCCTCGAGGGGGGTGTACGGGATGCCCCTGCGGTGCAATTCGTGAACGAGAATGGAGGTGGTCGCCCCGACCTCGAGGCTGCGGTCGTCGATACCCGTGAGGTCGCACTCGGCAGGCGGGTGATGGTCGTAGACGATGACCTCCACGCCCGGACGCAGGGCAACCTCCCCAAGCTCGCCGATGCGGCCGGCGTCGCGAGTGTCGACGATCACAAGCCGTTGCACGTCAGATAGGTCGAGGCCCTTCAGATCCACAAAGTCCAAGAAGTCCTCGTGCAGATTGTGGAACGCTCGCACATTCGTGTTCTGCGAGCCGAGGAACACGCCCTTCATGCCAGGAAAGAGCTTCGTCGCGGCTACCGTGGCCGCATACGCGTCGAAGTCGGGGTTCGCGTGTCCGACGGCGAGCTGCACGCTTCAGAGCTCCAGCTCGCGCACCAGCGGACGCGGCTCTGGCGCCGCGTCGCCAATCTGCACGGACTCGAGCAGGCGTTCCTCGGCGAGGTCGAGCTGCTCCTCGGTTGCGGCATACAGCGTCGCGAGCCTCGCGCCTTGCTCGATCGCATCTCCTACGCGCACGTCAAGCACCAATCCGGCACCCAGGTCGATCTCGTCTTCTTTGGAGACTCGACCCGCTCCCGTGAGCATGGCGGCCCTGCCTACGCCCTCGGCGTCGAAGCCGGTCACAAACCCGCCGACGTTCGACCGGACCTCGCGCGACAGCGGCGAACGAGGCAACAGACCCGGGTCTTCCGCCACAGCGGGGTCGCCTCCCTGCGCTTCGACCCATTCGGCGAACTTGGCGAGTGCCCGGCCGCTCGAAAGAGCCTCGCCGAGCATCAGTCGGGCTTCCGCATCCGAGTGTGCCACCTTGCCCAGAACGAGCATCCGGGTCCCCAGCACGAGGCAGAGTTCGGTCAGCGCATGGGGTCCACGCCCGTGGAGCGTCGCGACGGCCTCCTCGACTTCGAGCGCGTTGCCAACGGCCATGCCGAGTGGTTGGTCCATGTCGGTCATGAAGCACACGACGTCCCGGCCGAGCGCGTGGCCGACGCGAGTCAGCTCCGCAGCGAGCTCGCGGGCGTCTTCCTCGGTCTTCATGAACGCGCCCGAACCGACCTTCACGTCGAGAACGATTGCGTCCGCACCACCGGCGATCTTCTTGGAGATGATGGAGCCCACGATGAGCGGGATCGAAGGCACGGTCGCCGTCACGTCGCGAAGGGCGTACATCTTCTTGTCAGCCGGATCGATGTCGGGGCTTTGCGCGATGACCGCGATTCCTACGCGACACACCTGGTCGATGAACTCTTCTACTCCAAGCTCCACGCGGAACCCGGGGATGGACTCGAGTTTGTCGAGCGTTCCTCCGGTGTATCCCAGACCACGTCCGCTCATCTTCGCGATGGGGACGCCGCACGCGGCGACCAGCGGAGCGACCACGAGTGTGGTGGTGTCCGCGACGCCCCCGGTGGCGTGCTTGTCGACCTTCACGCCAGGTATGCCGGAAAGATCGATGACTCGACCGGATCGCACCATCGCATCGGTGAGCCATACGCTCTCGTCAGCGTCGAGCCCGTTCAGGTAGGCGGCCATGAGCCACGCCGCCATCTGATAGTCGGGTACCTTGTCGCGGGTGTAGTCCAGCACGATCCGATCGATCTGGGCTGCGGAATGCTTGTGCCCGTCGCGCTTGAGCTCGATCAGTTCTTCGAACGAAAGCTCGCTCATGCTCTGCTCCTGGTCTCACGCGATCCCGCCGCGCATGTCGATCGGTCAAGCCACTCAACCGGCGTCGCGGACCTCGGCCAGGAAACTCGTGCCCCGTCCGCATCGGCCCGGTATGCCGTAGAAGTCGAGAACCGTCTCGCCGATGTCGGAGAACGTCGCTCTGGTGCCGAGTTCCACGCCGACGTCGACGCCCTTCATCTTCGCAATGAGCGGCGTGTGCTCGCGCGAGTGGTCGGTCGAGTCCGTCGTTGGGTCGCATCCGTGGTCTGCCGTGACGACGAGCAGGTCGCCGTCGATCATCGCGTCGAGCAGCTCGGGCATCCGCCGGTCGACGGCCTCGAGACCTCGGGCATAGCCCTCAACGTCGTTGCGGTGCCCCCAGATCATGTCGAAGTCGACGAGATTCGCGAACGCGAACCCCGGGGTGTCGCCCGAGACGCGGGCGATCAGCTTGTCGAAGCCGTCCATGTTGTCCGTGACGTGCGGGGACTCGCAGATGCCCTGCCAGGCGAAGATCTCCCCGATCTTGCCGATGCCGTACGAGAGGATGCCGACCTCGGCCAGTCGATCGAGGACCGTCGGTTCCGAGGGCTTGAGTGCGAAGTCGCGGCGCCTGTGCGTGCGTGTGTAGCGCCCCTCTTCGTCGGGCCCGACGAACGGGCGTGCGATGATGCGGCCCACCGCGTGCTCGCCCACCATGACGCGTTCGCGTGCGATGCCGCAGATGCGGTAGAGGTCGTCGATGGGGATGACCTGTTCGTGCGCGGCGATCTGGAACACGCTGTCTGCGCTCGTGTAGACGATCGGCTTGCCCGTCGCGACGTGCTCGTCGCCGAGGTCTTGGATGATCACCGTGCCGCTCGCCGGATAGTTGCCGAGCCACCCGAGTCCCGTTTCTTGGGTAAAGCGATCAAGGACCTCGGGAGGAAAGCCCTCGGGATAGGTTGGGAAGGCACGCGTGACGTGCAGGCCCATCATCTCCCAGTGCCCGGTAGTCGTGTCCTTCCCGGCCGACGCCTCGGCGTTGCGTCCCCAACTCGCAGTGGGCATGTCGGCTCTCGGAACGCCCTCTATGTCGGTGATGTTCCCGAGACCCATCGCGCCGAGGTTGGGCATGGCGAGTCCCCCTACCGCGGCAGCCGTGTGCGAGAGTGTGTTCGAGCCCTCGTCGCCATAGAGGGCAGCGTCCGGCAGTGCGCCGGCGCCGACGCTGTCAAGGACCAGCACGATCGCCCTTGGTTCCGTGCGCACCATCGCGGTCACCACCCGACATCGGAGGTCATGTCTGCTTGTCCGAACCCTGTGAGCAGGCTATGACCGAGAACGCCACACGCTTAACACCCACTCGAGGCTCAAGCAGATTATGACCATCATGGCGGCGTCAGCGTCGAACACGCCACTGTACTGGGACCGGATATTCGGCAATCCGAGCGGCAGAACGAGCAGGCCGCTGGCGCGCAGATACCCCTCCCCCGCGTTCGAGTTCGCCAGCGCACCGAAGTAGCCGACGACAACGTGTCCGGTGAGCAATACGGCAGCGACAACGAGCGCGTTCATCGCTGCCGTGATGAGCGTGCGTCGCGTCAGGTGGATCGACCCCTCAAGCGCTGTGGCGTGCGAGCTCTCGTCGCATTATGCGGCCGCGATGCACGACCGCCAACGCCGCCTAGCGAAGGGAGTCCGCGAGCGTTCGCCACAACATACGTTCGGCGACCTCCGCCGAACTCGGCGGGCGCTGGAGGAGCAACGCGCGAGCCTCGGCGACCCGAGACGGCCTGGGGTCCGGAGTGCTTGCGATGCGGTCGAGGGCGCGCTCAATGACATCGTGCGGAACAGGTGTGGAGGTCGCGACGTCCACCGGTCGGGTGCCCTTCTCTTGCAGGTAATCGTGTGCGAGTTGCGCCTGTTCGGCGGAGAGTCTCATAGCTCTGCTATCGGCAATCCCCCGTCTTGCTTTACCAGAACCCGCCAAGACGTTGCTGAGCGGTGACACCGCTCACACAGAACCCTAACAAAGGGATGTGCGGAGACGTGCGGCGTCCGATTCCGAGGCCGCCAGGTCTCGCGGATCGTCCCCGGGCGGTGGGTGTCCGGAGTGCCGGCGACACGCCCCGAGAAAAGGGGGAGCCCCAAGGCCGGCACCTTGAGGCTCAGGGGTAAGGGGTTGCACTTGCATGCAACTTGACTTGAGTCTACTGCGGGCTTCTGGCGCACGCAAGGTGCGTCGGTGCTGTTTCCCAGTCGTTACCTCATCGACGCTGGTGGGGTCGGACGCCCTCGAGTTGTTCGAAGCCGGATCGATCGGCGACGAACTCAGAGTCCGATCACGAACAAGCCCATGGGATCCAGGCCCACGAACCGGCTCAGGCCGGCAAAGAGAGGCACGAGGCCGACAAGCAGGACCACGAGGGCGAGTACGATCGCCACCGTCGTGGCCGGATCGGCCCGTCTCGGGCGGTCATCGTCAGGAATGGGCATGTCGTCTGCGGTCGATGAGGTGGAATCCTCGGCGGCGTCGGTTGCGAGTTTCGCCGCGCGGACGTCCTGGGCGTCGTCGAAGTACATCGAACGCAGGACGCGCCCGTAGTAGCCGAAGGAGACGACGGAACCCAACAGACCAAGGATCACGAGCCACACCCACTGCGGGTCCGAGGCCGCGGACAGGAACACCATGAACTTGCCCCAGAACCCAAAGAGCGGCGGGATGCCGGTTAGCGAGAACAGCAGCACTGCGAGACTCGCTGCGAGGACCGGGGCTCGCTTGCTCAGGCCCGCCATCGCCGCGATCGAACCGTCCCAATCAGGTTCGAGCGTGCGGTAGGCTCGCGCCGCGGCGAAGGCGCCGGCTGCAGCACAGCCGTACGCGGTCGCGAACATCAGCGCTGCGTTGCCGTTGCCCGTCGCGACAGCAATCAGGCCGTAGCCGACCTGTGCGATGCCTGAGTATCCCAGCAGTCTCGTGTAGGACCGCTGTGCCAGCGCAGCCAGGTTGCCGAACACGATGGAAGCAGCAGCCAGTCCGGCGATGAGCCACTGCAGCCGGGCGGCCAGGTCGGGTTGGGCCATGAAGGCCGTGATAACCGTATACGTCGCGACCAGAGCGGCGACCTTCACCGCCGAGGAGAGGAACGCCGCCGCCTCGGCCGGCGCGGTCTCGTACGCGTCGGGCGCCCACGAGTGGAATGGGAACGCACTGAGCTTGAACGCGAAGGCGGCCAGCAAGAACACGACCGCCGTCGTAGACGCCGCGACATCCGATACACCCGAGCCGAAGGATATCCTGCCGGCGTTGAAGACCAGCGCGCCGGACGCGAGCGCTCCACCCAAGCCGAAGACGAAGAACGACGTTGCCACGGCGCCCTGCACGAAGTACTTCATCGCCGCCTCGTGCGAGCGTGCATCCCGTGCGAGCGCGACGAGAGCGTAGCCGGCCACCGCGGCCGTCTCGAGCGCGATGAGCATCACGACGATGTCGACGGTTGCCGCCAGGGCGCCAAGCGCGACTGCGGAGACAGCCACCAGACCGCCGACGGCGGTACTGTGTTCGCGTCGGGCGCTCAGACTGGCGGCAACGGCCAGCGCTCCGAGTCCCATGACGACTGCCACTGCCATCGAGAATCCCGCGCCGGTGACGAAGATCGACCAGACGAGCTTCGGAGCCACTGTGGCAGCCACGATCCCGGCGAAGACAGCGCCGAGACCAAGCCCGATGCTCGCCGCGGCGACGGCAACGCGCTCGCGATCGAACGCATCGGCAGCGAGGGATCCGACCGCGCCGAGCAAGGCCAGGACGAACGGGGCCGCGAAGCCGATTTCAGTCGACATCGTCTACGCCCCCTTCCCGACCAGCGCGGCGAGCGGGGCGAGGATGGGGCCCGTCATGAGCAGGACCGCGTTCGGCCATATGCCGAGCAAGAGAATGAAGAGCCCGAAGGACACGACCGTGACGCCTTCGCGAGCACCCAGGTCAGGGAGGGTCGTGAACTCGCCTACCGGACCTTGGACCGACTCGCGGATCGCTCTGAGGTTGTAGGACGCCGCGAAGACGACGCCCACAGTCGCGACCAACAGCCACCAACCGTACGAGCGGAACGCCTCGAGCATTGCGCCGAACTCTCCCGGGAAGCCCGAGAGTCCCGGCAGGCCCAGGCTCGCGAGCGACGCGAAGACGAACGCCACCGACCAGATCGGCACGACGCCGCCGAGGCCACCGAAGCGCCGGAGCTCGCGTGTGTGGGTGCGCTCGTACAACAGTCCCACCAGCAAGAAGAGCAGGCCCGCCACGAAGCCATGGCTCACCATACCGAGCATCGCTGCCCCGAAGGCGCCGGACGTGGCCGCTGCGATCCCGACGAGGACGAAGCCCATGTGCGAAACGGACGAGTATGCGACGAGACGTTTGAGGTCGCTTTGCATGAGCGCGGTGAGCGCGCCGAAGATGATGCCGATGAGCCCGATCGCGAAGATGATGCCGCGGCCCGCGTCGAACGCAGGTGTACAGAGCGGGATCGCGATACGCAAGATCCCGTACCCACCCATCTTGAGCAGAACCCCGGCGAGCATGATCGATCCCGCAGTTGGTGCTTCGACGTGCGCGTCGGGAAGCCACGTATGGAGCGGCCATGCGGGGATCTTAACGAGGAAGCCCGCCATGAGGAGCCAGAACACCATGGCGCTCTGCGGCTTCTGGGCGGCGGCGAGCACGAGTTGAGGGATCGTCCACGCGCGCGCCGAGTAGATCGCCACGAGAAGGCCAACGAGCATGAGCGCGCTGCCCACGAAGGTGTAGATGAAGAACTTCGCGGCCGCGTGCCTGCGCCGCTCGTGTCCCCAACCGCCGATGAGGAAGTACATCGGGATGAGCACGAGTTCCCAGAAGACGTAGAACAAGATGATGTCCTCTGCCAGGAACACGCCCGTCACGGCGGCCTGGAGCATGAGAAGCAGCGCGAAGTACGTTGCCTCCCGCTTGCCGATCTGCCAAGACGCGCTCACGGCGGCGACGCCGAGAAGCGCCGTGAGCGCTACGAGCGGCATCGACAGTCCGTCTGCGGACAGCCGCCAGAAGCCGAGGCTGTTGACGCTCACGCCCGCGACGCGATGTCCGGAGAAGGCTCCCGACAGGCCCACGGCCACTGCCAGGGGAACGACAGCGACCGACGTGAGCAGGGCCACCCAGCGCGCAGCGAGCGGGCGACTGCGTCCGACCGCCAGGGACACGAGCGCCCCTGCGAGGGGTACGAGGACGAGGAGGTCGACCGCGATCACAGTCCCGCCCTCCCCAGCCATACGGTCGCGACCAGCATGATGAGCACTCCGACGCCGATCAGCGTCGCGTACCACTGCGCATCGCCGGTCTGCAGGCGGGCGAACACGCCGCCTACCCTCCGGGCGAGCGTTGCGCTGCCCTCGGCCATGCCATCGATGATGAATCGGTCCACGAACGCGAATGTGACTCGAGCGATCGTCATGGACGGCCGAATGACGAGGCGGTTCACGGCCGCGTCCATCCCCCACCCGGCGGACGCGCCACGCCACGCGCCGCCGAGACGCGCCTCGAGAGCCTCGTCACCGGCGGCACCCGTGCGGACGACGCTCCAGCCGAGCGCGATGCCGAGCAGCGCGACAGCCACAGACGCCACGAGTATCGGGACGTCGAACGTCTCCCCTTCGTGACCGAGCATCTCGGCGAAGGGCGTTGCTAAGAACCCGAGGCCTACCGCCAGGAGCGCCAGCAATACGAGAGGCCCCTTCATGCTCCAAGGACTCTCGTGCGCGTGTCCCTCACCGCGCCATTCGCCGAAGAACGCGAGTCGCGTCGCGCGGGCGACGTAGAAGGCCGTCAGCGCGCTCGCCAAGATCAGCATCACTCCGGCGAAGGCGTTCGCATGGAACACCGAAGCGACGACGGCATCCTTGCTGAAGAAGCCGGCAAGCGGCGGGATTCCTGCCAGCGCGGCGGCGCCAACGATCCACGTCGCAGCCGTCCACGGCATCGCGCGTCTGAGGCCGCCCATCTCGCGCAGGTCTTGCGTGGACGCGCCGTGGATGACGCTGCCGGCCGCCAGGAAGAGCAGCGCCTTGAACGCCGCATGCGTCACGAGGTGGAACATGCCGGCAACCACGGCGCCTGCGCCCATTGCCGCCATCATGTAGCCGAGTTGGCTGATGGTCGAGTACGCGAGCACCTTCTTGATGTCTCGCTGGGCGACGGCGATGGTGGCTGCACCGAATGCGGTGATCACACCTATCACGAGGATCACGGCGCGCGCCGATTCGGCGGCTTCGAACAGCGGCCACGTGCGCGCGACGAGGAAGACTCCAGCCGCGACCATCGTGGCCGCGTGAATGAGCGCCGAGACCGGCGTCGGGCCCTCCATCGCGTCCGGCAGCCAGATGTGCAGTGGGAACTGCGCCGACTTGCCTGCCGCACCGACGAAGAGCAGCAGTGCCACGGCCGTGAGTGTCGCTGCCGGCAGGCCTCCAACCGTTGCGAAGACCTCGCGATACGCGAGCGAGCCGGTCGCCTTCCACAGCAGCGCAAGGCCGAGGAGCATGCCCGCGTCGCCGACACGTGTCGTGAGGAATGCCTTCGTCGCAGCCCACATCGCGCTGGGTTTTCGGAACCAGAAGCCGATGAGCAGGAACGAGCACGCGCCTACGAGCTCCCAGCCGATGAACAAGGCGGTGAAGTCGCTCGCGATGACCAGCAGCGTCATCGAGCCGGTGAACGTCGCCAGCAGGGCGAAGTAGCGCGCCCATCCGGGGTCGCCGGACATGTATCCGATCGAGAAGATCACGACCATGCTCGCAACGACACCCACGACGACGAGCATGACGGCGGTCAGCGAATCCACGGTCCAGCCAACGGTGAGCTTCATGCTGGCCGTCGAGTACCAGGCGACCGCACCCTGAGACACGATCTTGCCGAGCCAGGGAGCCGGTGTCTGCGCACCCTCGAACGACTCGCTGAGCCCCGGCAGGAGCAGCGCACTCACGCCAACGATCAGCACGGACAGTGGAGCGAGGAGAGCCAGGAGCGCCGCCAAGAGCTTCGCCCGAATGCCCGCGAGAGCGACGACGACAGCGATGACGAACGAGGCGACGACCGTGGCGGGGGGCGCGATGTGCATCCAGTCCATCACCCTCGCACCTCCGTGAGCTCGTCGATGCGAGTCGCGCGACGCGAACGCGCCACCGCCACGAGAAGCGACAGACCCACCGCGGCCTCCGCCGCCGCGATCACGACCACGACGAGCCCAACGGCCTGGAGCGCGCCCGAGGCGTCGTCAGTACCGGCGGCGATAGAGGCCCCCAAGCCCACGAGCAAGATGAGTGGCCCCGCGAGCATGACCTCGACGGCCGCCAGGACCGAGATGATGTCGCGACGCACGAGGATGCCGTAGAGGCCCACGCTGAACAGCGCCGCAGAGATCACGAGGACGATCATCGGCGATCATCCCCAAGGATCGACACGACCGCGACGAGCGCGCCGAGCAGCAGCACTCCGGCGGCCTCGAAATGCACGAGCATGGGGCCGAGCAATGCGTCGGAGAGCGATCTGATGCCTGCGGTCATAGCTGCCGGGTCGAGCTTCGAGGCGGCCGGCCCGAGGGTGGACACGATCATGAAGAAGGTACCGGCCGCGATCACGAGCGAGAGCAGGTCGTGCCTGGATTCGAGGACGGGTTTCGTGCCCTCGGAGCGGTGCACGAGCATGATCGCGAAGAGGAACAGGACCAGCACGCCACCCACGTAGACGAACAGTTCGGCAACTGCGAGGAAGCCCGCCCCCGCGATCGCGAACAGTGCCGCCACCGAGAGCAGCATCGTCCCGAGCCCCAGGATCAGCCGCATGACATCGCGGGTGATCACCACGGCGATCGCGCCGATGAAGGCCAGGGCGCCGAAGCCGATCGAGAGAACGGTGATGGTGTCGAGAGTCACGACGCTCCCCCCTCGGCGATGTCGATTCCGACGTCGGAATCATGCCGGACGCCGAACGCGTCGCATGGCACGGGTGGCAGCGCGTCTCGACCCGTGGCGCGCGTGCCGTCGGGACAGCGGAGCATCTCCGACTTGTCGAAGAGCGTGAGGTCCCGATGGTAGAAGCTGAGCTCGTACTGTCCGGTATGCCTGAGCGCGTCGGTCGGACACTGCTCGGCGCAAAGTCCGCAGAAGCAGCACTTCGACATGTCGAAGTCGTACCGCGTGACGCGGCGGTCGCCGGGATCGTCCACGCGCTCGACCTGGATGCAGTAGTCGGGACAGGTGCGGGCGCAGAACGTGCACCCGACGCAGACCTCCGACTGGCACCGGAGGCATCGTGCCGCCTCGGCAAGTGCCTCGAGCCTGCGTCAAGCCGAGCTCGACCGGCCTGAAGTCGCGGGCGCGTTCCTCGGGGCGCGCCATCGGCATCGGCACGCGGCGGCGATTCGATTCGACGCCATCGAGCGTCGCGGCCTCGTATCGGTCGTACTTCGGAACGGGTCGGAACACCCGATCTTCGCGCATGCTCTTGTCCGCTCAGGTAGCGGTGGATCGACGTCGCAGCCTCGTGACCGGTCGCGATCGATCCGATGCAGCTGCCCGGACCGGTGACCACCTCGCCGCACGCGAAGACGCCGGCTTCGTCGGTGGTCATGACCGAACCATCCACCGGAAGCAGACCGCGCTCGGAGAGGAGGAGGTCCGAACCCGCAACGAGGTCCTTGAGCGTGGCGCCCTGGCCGATCGAGAAGATGACGACGTCGCACGGGAAGTCGGTGAGCCCCTCGCCGAACTTGGGCGAGAAGCGCCCTACCTCGTCGAAGACCGACAGGCACTCTCGCATGCGCATGCCCACCACGTGCCCGTCCTCGACAAGCACTTCCTCGGGACCGACGGAACACGTCGCGATAACGCCCTCGTCGAGCGCCTCTTCGATCTCCCAGGGATGGGCGGGCATCTCGGGCTCGGACTCGAGCGACGCCAGCCGGACCTCGGTTGCGCCGACACGCAGCGCGCAACGCGCGCAGTCGACGGCGACGTTGCCGCCTCCGATGACGAGCACGCGCTTGTCGCGAACGCCGGCCTCGCCCTTCCAGTTCGCGTCCCGCAAGAACGGGAGCGCGCCCAGCACGCCTTCTGCCTTGGCCCCCGGTATCGGGAGGATCCGGCTTTCCTGCAGCCCGACAGCGATGAGCACGGCGTCGAACTCCCCGTGGAGATGCTCGAGCGGTACGTCCTTCCCGATCTCGACGCCGTATCGGATCTCGATGCCCATCTCGACCAAGTCGTCGATCTCCCGCTGAAGCACGTCGCGCGGCAGACGATACGACGGCACGCCCGGAATAGAGAGCGCCGCCGCCTTTGTGCTCCTTCTCGTACACCGTCACCGCGTAGCCGAGCTTGCGCAGGTCGTACGCTGCCGCAAGACCGGAGGGTCCGGCCCCGATGATCGCAACGTGCTGATCCCGTGTCTGCGGCAGGGTGGCGACGGCACCGTCCCGCTTCTCCTGGAACCGCTCGTACGCCTGCCGATGCAGCGGCCGGACAGCGATCGGCTCGTCGTAGTAGTTGCGCCGGCACGCCGATTCACAGGGGTGATGACAGATCCGGCCGAGCACCCCCGGGAAGACGTTGCGCGATCGGACGAGTTCGTAGGCCTCCTCGACGCGGTCCTCGGCCATGAGGTAGTTCTGGCCGCGGGCGTCCACGTTCGCCGGGCAGTTCCCGACGCACGGAGGAAGGTGCTCGGAGTGCCAGGCCTCGTCGATGATCCCGTTGTATTCGGTCGAGGGTCCCCGCAAGATCGGTACGTCGTCCCTGCCGAGGATCCCGCGCAGCCTGCAGCGCTCCACGCCAGCGGGGAGAGACCACGTACTTCTCGAAGGGGTACTTGAGCGTGGTGGCGGGCCCGGCCGCGCGCGTGCCCGTGATCTTCATGCCGACGAGCAGCGAGCGCCACCGCTCACCGAACCCACGCACGCCCGCAGCGAAGTCGTTCGAGGCGCTCACGACCTGGGGTGCGCGCGGATCTGGACGCTCGTCTACAGCCACGGTGCCACCACCCCGACCAGCAGGAGCTGCAGCAGTGCGAGCGGTGTGAGCACCTTCCATGCGACCGACATGAGTTGGTCGGAACGCATGCGCGGAAACGTCCACTTGGCCCAGATCATGGTTACCGCGATGACGATGGCCAGGAACGACCATGAGGAGGATCCCCGCCCAGCCGCCGATGCCCAGCCCGGCGCCGAAGAACATCGCGGCGCCAAACAGCGACGCCGCGAGCAGACCGCCGTACTCGGCCATCATGAAGATCGCCCACCGGATGCCGGAGTAGTCGGCGAAGTAGCCCGCCACGAGCTCGGACTCGGCCTCGGGGATGTCGAACGGACCGCGGTTGAGCTCGGCGATCGACGAGATGAAGTACACGACGAAGCCGATGAGGTTCAGCGGTATCCACCACCAGCGCCACTCGGTCACGACCGTGCCTGGAGCAAGCGAGCCGGCCAGGATGCACAGCGACACCACCGAAAGCGTCCTCGGCAGCTCGTACGAGATCATCTGGGCCGCGCCGCGCACGCCGCCGAGTGTGGCGTAGGTGTTGCGCGACGACCATCCGGCCAGAAGCACGCCGATCACCGAGATCGACGGCACGGCCAGGAAGAAGAGCACGCCGACACCGGTCTCGAGCGGCGCCCAGCCGATCGCGAACGGGATGACGATGAGCGAGACCGCGATCGGCGTGAACACGATCAGCGGCGCCACGCGGAACGTGGAGACGTCGGCCTCGCGGGGCGTGATGTCTTCCTTCAGCACGAGCTTCACGGTGTCCGCGAGCGTCTGCAGCAAGCCCTGCGGGGCCGGCCTCGTTGGGCCCGATGCGCATCTGGATCCTCGCCGAGACCTTGCGCTCCGCCCAGACGCCGAGGAGCGCGGCCAGTGCGATGGCAAGCCCGGCGAGCAGGCCGAACAGCGCTCCCCACAGAAGCGGGCTCATCGGTCCACCTCCCCGAAGACGGGGTCGAGCGAGCCGAGGATCACGACGAGGTCCGACAGCGTGTGCCCCCGAGCAAGCTCGCCAAGGAGCGCGAGGTTGCAGAAGGCCGGCGAGCGGACGTGCATGCGGTAGGGCCTCACGCTTCCGTCAGAGACGATGTAGACGCCGAGCGCACCGCGCGCGGACTCGATGTGGTCGTATGCGTCGCCCTCGCGAGGCGCGAGCAGGCGCGGCATGCCTTCGGCCATCACCCGGCCCGGTTCCATCTGCTCGACCGCCTGC
Organism: uncultured Actinomycetes bacterium; assembly: GCA_963817255.1. Lineage (GTDB taxonomy): Bacteria > Actinomycetota > Coriobacteriia > Anaerosomatales > CAVRZR01 > CAVRZR01. The sequence continues at coordinate 341,281 of CAWFNT010000004.1, read as the reverse complement.
TCGAGGATCTTGAGGCTTTCGTAGCACTCCAGCAGACGTACGCGCGCGCGGTCGTAGCAGTCGCCGTTCTCGCCCACCACCACGTCGAACGCGAAGCGCGGGTAGACCGAGTAGGGGTCGGCGATGCGAAGGTCCCAGTTCAGACCGCTCCCCCGCGCGACGGGACCCGAAGCACCCCATCCGATGGCGTCCTCGCGTGAGAGCACGCCGATGCCCTTCAGCCGCCCACGCGCGATGACGTTGCCGAAGAAGAGCCGGTCCATCTCCTCGAGAGCCGAAGGCGCTCGGCGCGTGAACGCGAGCAGTTGGTCGGTCCAGCCCTCGGGCGCGTCGAACGACACGCCGCCGGGGCGGACAAAGTTGTACGTGAGGCGTGCGCCGCACAGTTCCTCGAAGAGCTCGATGATGCGTTCGCGCAGGTCGAACGCGTAGATGAACATCGTGAACGCGCCGGTATCCGCCGCCGAGGAACCGATCGCCATCATGTGGCTCGCGATACGCTGCATCTCGCACGTGATGACGCGCAGATACTCCGCGCGCTCGGGGACGCGAATCTCCGCGAGACGCTCGACCGAACGGCAGTACGCCCAGTTCGCGTACATCGAGCCGACGTAGTCGAGGCGGTCGGTGAGCGGAACGACCTGCAGGTACGTCCTGTTCTCGGCCATCTTCTCGATACCGCGATGAAGGTAGCCGACGACGGGGATCGCCTTGGTGACGATCTCGCCGTCGAGGTGGACGATCACGCGGCACACACCGTGGGTCGAGGGGTGCGAGGGACCGACGTTCACGACGAGCTCTTCGACGTCGCGACCTTCCTGGTCCACGACGGGAGCCCTGCTCTCGACATCTATGGCCATTGCACCCCTCCTCTCCTGCTGTCGCGGCTTCCCCACGCCTGTGGTCTCGCTTCTAGCTTCAGATGTAGTCGGGCCTGCGGATCATGGTCGAGTCCTCGTAGTCCTTCCTGAGCGGGTGGCCGACCCAGTCGTCCGGCAGCGCGATGCGCCTGAGGTCCGGATGACCCCTGAACACGATCCCGAACAGGTCGAAGACCTCTCGCTCCTGCCAGTTCGCGGCGGGCCAGAGGTCGCAGAGCGACTCGATCTCGGGCTCGCCCCGCGGGACGTCGGCCTTCAAGAAGATCGCTGCACCGAGCTCACGGGACTGAAGCCGGTATACGAGGGTGAATACAGCGCCTCGGTCGACGGCCGTGACCATGCCGAGGCGGTCGAAGCCCAGGACTTCAGGTCGGCCGCCGCATCGTGCACTTCCTCGGGTACGACTTGGACCGTGCCGTCGCCATACTCGATAGAGAAGAGCGGGCAGAGATCTGGCTGCAGGTCGCAGATGTGCGCGCGCAGCTCCTCGAGGTTCACGTGCACTCACCCGGCCCAGTCGTCCAGGAATCGGGCACGGACGACTTCGGCTCGCGCTCTTCGTCGAAGCGTTCCTCGTCGAAGGGCAGGACGAGGTCACGATGGCGGCGGGTGCCGGGAGCGAGCGATTCGGTGCGGACGAGCTCCCGAAGCCGGAAGATGCCGTCTTGCAGTGACTCGGGTCGCGGCGGGCAGCCTGAGATGTACACGTCGACCGGCAGGAACTCGTTGATGCCCCGTACCACCGAGTAGGTGTCGTAGTAGAAGATCCCGCCCGAAACCGTGCAGTTGCCCATCGCGACGACCCATTTCGGGTCGGGCATCTGCTCGTAGAGCCTCTTGACGGCGGGCGCCATCTTCTTGGTGATCGTACCTGCGACCACCATCACGTCCGTGTGGCGCGGGTCGGGTCGCGGGAACGTGCCGAACCGGTCGAAGTCGAACTTGTTGAACGAGGCTGCGATGAGCTCCATCGCGCAGCATGCGGTTCCCATCGGCATTGCCCACAGTGACTGGCCGCGCGACCAATCCAGAAGAGCGTCGACGGACGTCAGGATGATCCCGCCCTGGCTTCGGCTCAGCGCCTCTCCGAGTCGGTCTATGAGCGCCACTCGAGCGCCCCCTTCTTCCAAGCGTACATGAGCCCGAACGCGAGAAACGCCACGAATGCGCCGATCTCGATGGCCGCGACCCAGGAGCCCTTGAGCGCGGCAGCGACGGAGAACAGCAGCGCGCTCTCGGCGTCGAAGAGGACGAAGATCATCGCGATGGCCGCGAACCGGAGGCGAACGATGGCCCACGGCTGGCCACCGGGTTCCATACCGCACTCGTACGGCTCGACCTTGAGTGGCGTGGGCTTTCGGGGTGAAAGCGCCTTGTTGGCAAGGAACACCACGCCGATGAACCCAGCCGCGGCAAGCGCTGCGCCGAGTACGAAGAGTACGCCTGACGAGCCAGACGCCTGCACCATTTCCTCCTGCTGCGGATGTCCGAAAGCTTGTAACGCCGCGTTACAAACAGTGCCGGTCAGAGCATCTTGCAGGTCATGGGGCTAACGATCGCCGAGCGGCGGTTCGGTTGTCGCATTCTATCGGCAACGTGCGCGCAATGTAAACGTCGGTTACAAACCCGCCCGCCTGACTGGGTGTTCGACCCGGGACGCCTCGTTTCCTGCCCGGGCGATCGGGTCTCGTCCACCGGCCGGGTGCGCTCCCCCGCGCTCGTCAGTCCTCGGACTCGAGTTCCTCTATCTCCTGAGTGAGCCGAAGCCACTCCTCCTCGAGCTCGGGCAGTGCGGACTTCAGGGCCGCGTACTCCTCCATCGCTGCCGAGAACGTCCGCCTGTCTGAGTAGAACGCTGGATCGGCCATGAGGTCGAGAAGCTCCGCGTGACGAGTCTGCGCCTGCTGCAACTCCGCATCGACCGTGGCCAGTCTCGTCTTGCGGTCTCGGGTCGACCGATAAGCACGGTTTCGCGCCTCTGCTTCCGCCCGCTTCTGCTCGCGCGACTTGGGACCGCTCGCGGGGGCGGCCGGAGGCGCAGCCGCAGGAACCGCTACGCCGTGGACGCGCCTGGGCGGCGCGAATCCGCTTCTCGGGCTCTGGGGCGCTGCATCCCGGACCGGCCCTCGCGCAGAACTCCCTTCGGCGCCTTCCCGCTCGGCACGCTTGAAGAGGTAGTAGTCGTAGTCGCCGTCGAAGAGCGTGATCTGGCCGTCGCGGACTTCGACGACCTTGTTCGCCACCGCCCGGATGAGGTGCCGGTCATGCGTGATCAAGGCGAGCGTCCCTGTGAACGACGTCAGCGCCTGTTCGAGGACGTCGCTCGATGCGATGTCGAGGTGGTTCGTGGGCTCGTCAAGGCAGATGAAAGGTGCCGGCTTCACGAGCATCTTCGCGAGCGCGAGCCGCGCCCTCTCGCCTCCGGAAAGGACGCTCACACGCTTGTCGACGTCATCGCCCGTGAACAGGAACGCGCCGGCAAGGCTTCGCACCTCGGATTGCGTCCATCCTGGAGCCACCCGATCGATCTCGGCGTAGACGGTCTTCGTCGCATCGAGCGATTCGAGCTGATGCTGCGCGAAATACGCCACCTCGACGTGTACTCCAAGGGCGCGCTCCCCGAGATCCTGGGAGAGGTCGCCCGCAAGCAGACGAAGCAGTGTCGACTTGCCCGCCCCGTTGGGTCCTACGAGCGCGACCTTGTCGCCACGGTAGAGCGCGAGATCGAGGTTCGAGTACACGACGTTGTCGCCGTATGCCTTTCGCACTCCCCGGAGGTCGATCACCATCTCGCCGGTGCGCGGCGGCTGCGGGAAGCTGAACTTGACCGTCTTTCGGCCCTCAGGAAGCTCGATCCGCTCCATCTTCTCGAGCTTCTTGACCCGGTCCTGGACTTGAGGTGCCTTTGTGTTCTTGTAGCGGAAGCGGTCGATGAACTTCTGCATGTGCGCGATCTCGCGCTGCTGGGCGTCGTACGCGGCCTGCAGCTGCGTCATCGCAAGCTCGCGCTGGCGCTCGTAGTCGGCGTACGAACCGGCGTAGAGCTTGACCTTCCTCAGGTCGATCTCCGCGACGTGATCGACGAGGCCGTCCATGAACGCGCGGTCGTGGCTCACGAGGATGACCGCGCCCTCGTACGAGCGCAAGAAGCCCTCGAGCCAGGTCACGGACTCCAAGTCGAGATGGTTCGTCGGCTCGTCCAGCAGGAGCAAGTCCGGCTGGCGAAGCAGCAGCTTCGCGAGGGCGAGCCGCATCAGCCAGCCGCCCGAGAACTCCGAGGACTCCCGAGAGAGATCCCGCTCCTTGAAGCCAAGGCCGGTGAGCACGGCGCGCGCGTCTGACTCCAGGGTGTATCCGCCGAGCGTCTCGAATCTCTCGCGCAGCCGACCGTACTCGGAGAGCAGGCGATCGCGCTCCGACTCGTCGTCGGCCGTGGAGATGTCCTCCTCGAGCACGATAAGGCGGTGTTGGAGAGAAGTGACGTGCTCGGCAGCGGTGAGCGCTTCCTCAAGCACCGATCGGCCGGCCATCTCGATCGCTTCCTGCCGCAGGTAGCCGATGACGGCGTCCTTGGCGAGCGTGACCGAACCGGTATCGGGCGTCTGGTCGCCCGAGATGATCTCGAGAAGGGTGGTCTTGCCCGCACCGTTGGGGCCGACGAGGGCGAGCCGGCCGCGCGCGTTCACCCTGAGGCTCGCCTCGGCGAAGAGTACGCGGTCACCGTGGGACTTGGTGACCTTGTCGAGGGAGATGATCACCGCGCCAGTCTAGCAAAGCGTGTCGGGTCCGAGACTCGTTGGACCCTGTCTGCGGCCGGCGGGCGGTCAGACTCGGGTGTCGGGGGTCGACTCGGCGAGGCGGATCTCAATCCGCTCCCTCCCCCTCCCCGGATTCTCGCGCCTCAGCACGATCTCGCCCACCTCGGACGTGCGTCGGGGGTGAGTGCCGCCGCACGGGACGGTCGCGAAGCCCTCGATGCGCCAGTACCGCTTCTGGGTCGCCACGTCTGTGAACCCGCTGTCGATGGGGAGGTCGGCCTGGACTATTCGCTCGACCTCGGCGAGCAAAAGGGGGAACGCCGCGGAGATGTTGCCCTCCCACGCGAAGTCGATGCGCGCCTTGTCCTGAGAGATGTGCGCGCCGGTCTTCTCCGGTCTGCCGAACCGCTGATTGACATGCTCCAAGACGAGTTCCGCGGCGAAGTGCAGTCGCATGAGCGCTTCTCGGCGAGGCCAGTCGATCGCGACTTCGACAACGTCGCCTGACACAAGCCCGTGGCGAGGCGGCAGCCGGTAGGCGATGTCGAGACCTTCGGGGGAGGCGGATAGGATCTCATGACCGCCGATAGTCCCCGCATCGGACTCCTGCCCTCCGGATTCGGCGAAGACGATGCTGCGGTCGAGGTAGACGAGGTCACCTGAGACGCGCGTCACCCTTGCTGATGCGTTAGTGAGATAGGGGTCGTCCCAGAAGAGCTTCTCGACTGGCATGACGACACTCTACCTCGTGGGGTCACTCGACGAGGACCGGTATTGCGGAGGAAGCGACTCGCTAGCCGTTGACTCCCGTGCACTGTTCGATGCCGCCGACCGATGTCATCCGGACATCGAGAAGGCCGTCTCGCTGGTCTTCGGGGTTCAACCGGTACTCCTTGGTGACCGCAGACCAGACATCGCGCGCGTACTGCATCGTCTCGGCGTCGGTGTGCTGTTCGGCAAGCGTGCCCCGAAGTTGGTGCAACTTGGATCCGGTGCTCCAGTCGACGTCCACTTTCCATTCGGCCGCCGGGACGGTCGTGGCGGCGGTGCGGCAGATCTTCTCCGTGAGTGATGGCCCAAAGAGTCCCATGGGAGTCCCTGCTTCCTGAAGTAATCGGGCGGTGACCGGCTTCGGCCACCGTAGCAGACAGGATCAACGGAAGCGTGAGGGATGTCGCCAGTGGTGGCCGGGAACTCGCGAACGGCGCAGGAGGGACTGCGAACGGGCGGAGTAAGTGTCATATCGAATGCACGAGGCTCGGCACAACGACCCGGAGGCGACGTGAGGGGTCCACGCGACCTGGGCTCAAGCCGATGCGCTCGCGGAGTCGAGGGCCTCACTCCCCGACTTTGGCCTTCTCGTACTTCAGGCGGCCCGACGGACCCGCGGGAAGCGCCACGATGGTAAGCGTGCTGCCGTCAGCGAATCCGAACACGAGGTTGGTTCTATCGCCCTTCTGCGATTGACCCTGCGACGCCAACTGCCAATCCGAGTTCACGTCCGCCAAAACGGTGAGACGGTCGAGAAGATCACCGGTCAGCTCATCTTTCGCCGGCGCGAGCTCGTCGAGTGCCTGCCGCGCCATTGCTGTTCGGGATGTCGGCTCGTTGCCATTCTTCGAAGTCCCGTTGCCTCCGCAGGCGGAGAGCGCCCCGAGGAGTATCAATACGACGAGGCCTCCGAGGATCGCATTGCCGAACCCGATTGTCTTCGCTTGCCGCATCTCACCCCCGACCGTCGGATGCTCTGTTTGCCCTGTACCCAGAAGCGCCGACCGTCGATCCTCGGGTCGACGTAGTGAAGAGGCCCCGGCGGGTCGGCCGAGGTCTCTATTCTTGCTGGTGGGCCACAGTTGATGGGTTTTGAACCGCCTAGCGCGACCTTCCCCCCGCGGGCGGCCGTCCTTCCGTGACCTGCATCCAAGCGTCCAACAGGATCGCAGCGGCTTCCCGCTGTCCGGCCATCAGTACATCGACAGCCGCGTTCGTCTTGGTCTCACTCAGCTTCGCCGCAACTTCGTGTTCCGTCGCTGCGAGCGCTTCCGCCGCGTCTCGATGCGATTCGAGTAGCGCGTGTGCTTCTTCTACCGAGTCTGCACGTTCGATCCCACCTTCACGCCCCTTCACGATGAGACTCTCGGCACGCTTCTGCTGTTCGAGCACGAGGGCTACTGCGTCGGCTTCTGCCTCGCTTGCTACTTGACTGGCCTTGGCGCTGGAGGCCGCAAGAACGTCCATCGCCTTCTCCTGGGCCGCGAGAAGTATCTCGCGCCTCTTCACCGCTCACCCGTTCGCTCCCCTCGCAATAGACGCCACGGTTTGCGTTGCAAGCATACCCCGCGTGACGCTGGCTGCACTACTTGCGACGGCCGCTACCAGAAACGACGTCAGGAGCGATGCTTCCGTTTGGAAACATCGCCTCTGACGTGGCGGTTTACGTGGTGGGCCATAGTTGATGAATGTTGAACCGCCTAACGGCTACTCCGCGCGTCTCGCTCCGCCACTAGTGCGCCCATTTGTCAGCACGCCTCGCGGCCTCCTTGGCGGCGGCGATGTCCGCCTCCTGTTTGGGCGAACGAGCCTTCAAATCGCGCGTGTAGTAGGCCAAAGCAGCTAGCGCAGCCACGAACAGGACCAGCAGCGCCCATTCGAGCAGACTCACTTGGCCGCCCCCAATCTTCTTCGGATTCCCCCTGCGCCTGAAGCATAGCGCAAGAGGCCCCGGCGCTATGCCGAGGCCTCTGAAGTTGCTGGTGGGCGATACTGGATTTGAACCAGTGACTTCCACCGTGTGAAGGTGGCACTCTCCCGCTGAGTTAATCGCCCCTATCCTGGCTGCCGAGGCAGCGAAGGATATTCTAGCGTGCAGCCTGCGGCGACGTAACCCCTGTGTCCCGGTATCCATTCGGATGCGCAGAGTGCCATCGCCAAGCGTCCGCAACCATCTCGGCGAGGTCCGGACGTTGCGGAGACCATCCCAATCCGGAGCGCGCCTGCTCCGCGGACGCTACGAGCACTGCAGGATCGCCCTCTCGGCGCGGAGAGGCCGACGATCTCGACGTCCTCCCCCGCCACGGCGGCACAAGCACGGACGACCTCGAGGTTGGTGAACCCCATGCCGTTGCCGAGGTTGTAGACCGCGGTGTACGGCAGGTCGGCGTGGTCGACAGCCTTCTGCTCGGCCACCGTCTCAAGCGCCAGCCGATGCGCGAGCGCCAGGTCGCACACGTGGATGTAGTCCCGCACGCAGGTGCCGTCGTGCGTGGGATAGTCGCTTCCGTAGAGCTCGAAACGGCGCTCGCCGCCGACGATCGAGCGCAGGATCCTTGGGATGATGTGCGTCTCGGGGTCGTGAGCCTCTCCCAGCGAACCATCCGGCCAGGCTCCGGCGACGTTGAAGTAGCGAAGGCGAATCGAGCGCAGTCCGTACGCACGCCCATACCAGTCGAGGCACTGCTCGAACATGAGCTTGCTGGCCCCGTACGCGTTCACCGGCAAGAGATCCGCATCCTCCTGGATCGGCACGCTCTTGGGCTCCCCGTACACGGCCGCCGTCGACGAGAACACTACCGCGCCCACAGAGTGACGTACGAGCGAATCGAGCATCACGAGCGGCGCGGTCACGTTCCCTCGGAAGTATCGCGCGGGATCGCGCTGCGACTCCGCCACTTCGATGTAGCCGGCTAGGTGGAGCACGGCATCGCAGCCCCTCAGCGCCAGGTCCAGGACCGCGGAGTCACCCACCGACCCCTCGATGAAGCGTAGCCCTCGGATCCACCGCCGCGCGGTGTCCGCGCTCCAGGGTGTCGAGTACCACAACATCGTGCCCGGCATCGAGGAGGTCGCGAACGCTGATCGAACCGATGTAGCCGGCGCCACCAGTTACCAGGAACCTCACCGAACGCCCGCCGCCTCTCGAAGATCGGCTCGAATCGTCTCTACCTGCCGAGTGACTGCAGGATCCCGGCTGTGATGCCCGCGGCTACTTTGTCCTGATACTTGGGGCTTGTGAGCAGACGGTCCTCGACGGGATTGGACATGTATCCGCATTCGACGAGGATCGAGGGCCTGGTGCACCAGTTGAACCCCGCCAGATCGCCGCGCGGGTGCGTGCCGTCGCTGACCGCTCGAGTGGAGGCCAGCACCGCGCGCTGCATGAGGCCTGCCGCGCGTTTGCTGGCCGCGGCCGTCGACTTCGTCCAGGCGTTCGACACGGGGTACAGCGTGCTCACGCCTGCCTTGCGAGAGTCGGCACTCCCATTGGCGTGGATACGAAGGAACAGCGACGCGTGCGCACGGTTAGCGATCTGCGCGCGCTGGGCGTTGGAGAGGTTCACGTCGTTCGTCGTTCGCGTCATGACGACCTTGATGCCCGCCCTCTTCAGCCTCGCGCGAACGTTGTTCGCGATCTCGAGCGCGACTTCGTACTCGGGCACGTGGGTCTTCACACCCGTTGCGCCGCCCGTCACCTTCGCTTTCAGTGGTCTTGGATCCAGGCCCTATCGGTTCCTTTGCCGTATTCGAACGCGACTGATGACCGGGATCGATGCACACAACGGCCGGGACGGTTGACTGGGTCTTCACCTTCGCGGCGGGCGTCGATGCGAGGCATCAGGGTGACCGATGAGCCGGCGGCCGTGATACATCCCGCCTGCGGGCTCTGTGCGGTCACGCAGACGCTCTCGACGCCCGAGGCGCAGTCGACCTTGAGGTCTGCCGCGCTCAGCAGCGCGCGCGCGTCTCCAACGGTCCGGCCGACGGTGTTCGGCACCTCCACCGGAGTCGCATCCCCGGACGGAGGCGTGGGAGAGTACGCGAGGTAGTTCTCGCTTGCCGCACTGGACGAGCCGGCTGTCACTTCGCCGGCGTTGGTGGCTCCCAAGTCAGCAGGCGCCTTGGTGTCGTCCGCCTTGCTCTGTGATGTCCGGCCAGTGCGGCGTTATCGAGGTTTCCGATCCCAGCTGCCCGGGGCGCAAGACGAGACCCGCCACGATGAGCGCGGCGACACAGACGAACGCGAACACGCCTATTCTCACGACGGCCTTGCGCCGTGTCCTAGCCTTTGCTTTCCGCTCGACTCTAGACGGCGACATGACGCCCTTCAGGTGGTGGGCCCGGCAGGACTCGAACCTGCAACCAAGGGATTATGAGTCCCCTGCTCCGCCATTGAGCTACGGGCCCGATGTGAACGTCTTCGTGACACCGGTTCATTGTAGCGGTTGTCGGAGGCGCCATTCTTGCATCGTTTGGGCCTCGCGCGAGCGCTTCCCGACGGCTTGTTGCCAACCTCAGAAGCCCTCCGTATACTGTCGTGGCGCCCACGCCAGGGCACGAGATTCCTGAGTAGCTCAATTGGCAGAGCATCCGGCTGTTAACCGGAGGGTTGTAGGTTCGAGTCCTACCTCAGGAGCCAGACAATCGAACGGCCTCCCGGTTTCGGGAGGCCGTTTCTGGTTCCTCGTATGGTCCCGTGCTCGGGCACGCGCGCGCCCCTTGGCGTCTGCTCCACCGGGCGCGTAATCGGCACGGCTTCGGCTATTCCAGGTAGTCTCTCAGCCGGCTGGACCGCGACGGATGCCGGAGTTTGCAGAGCGTCTTGCTCTCTATCTGCCGAATCCGCTCGCGAGTCACGCCGAACTCGCGTCCCACCTCTTCGAGGGTGCGTGGATGCCCGTCCGTAAGACCGAACCGGAGCTCGATCACCTTGCGCTCGCGCTCCGAGAGCCCGTCGAGCACCTTCGACAGCTGCTCCTGCAGCATCGAGAAGCTCGCCGCCTCGGGCGGGACGATCGCCTCGGCGTCTTCGATGAAGTCGCCGAGCTGCGAATCCTCTTCTTCGCCGATCGGCGTTTCGAGCGAGACGGGCTCCTGAGAGATCTTCAGGATCTCGCGCACGCGCTCGGCGGACATCTCCATCTTGTCGCCGATCTCCTCAGGCGTCGGCTCGCGGCCGAGTTCCTGCAAGAGCTGGCGCTGCACGCGGATGAGCTTGTTGATGGTCTCGACCATGTGCACGGGGATGCGGATCGTGCGCGCCTGGTCGGCGATGGCTCGCGTGATCGCCTGCCGGATCCACCAGGTGGCGTATGTCGAGAACTTGAAGCCCTTCGTGTACTCGAACTTCTCCACGGCGCGAATCAGACCGAGGTTGCCCTCTTGGATGAGGTCGAGGAAGAGCATGCCGCGCCCCACGTAGCGCTTCGCGATGGAGACCACGAGTCTCAGGTTGGCTTCGACGAGTTGTTGCTTCGCTTGGAGGCCAACCTGCTCGATGCGCTCCAGCCTGCGGCGCTCCGGACGTTCCAGAGCGATCCCGCGGTCCTCCGCGACCTCCATACGCGCCGCGGCCTCGAGTCCGGCCTCGATCTTCATGGCGAGGTCGACTTCCTGTCGAGCGGTGAGGAGCGGCACCTTGCCGATCTCCTTGAGATACATGCGCACCGGATCGCCGGTCAGGGGCGCGACCGCGTTGGTGTCGGGGCGCTTCTTCGCCTTCTTCTTGCCGGTCTTGGGCGCGACCTTCGGAATCGCGATCTCGATGTCGCCCTTCTCCTCAGGCGGGATCTCGTCCGCGAGCTCGGTGAGTTCGGCATCGCTCGGCTCGGCCATGCCGACTACGTCGACGCCCGCAGCGGTGATCACGACGTCGACTTCTGCGCCCGCATCTCGGCCGTCGTCGACTATCTCGATGCCGCTTTGCTTGAAGTAGCCGTAGATGTTGTCGAACTGCTTTGGCGACAGATCGATGTCCGAAAGAGCCGACGTGATCTCCTCGTCGGTGAGATTGCCCTTGCCCACGCCCATCTTCGCAAGCGTCTTGACCGCCGAGAGCTCGAGCTCCGGCGGGGTCTTAGAGGGCTTTGGGGGCTCGGCGTGTGTCTGTGACTCATTGACGGCCGGCTTCTTTCGAGCGCGGGAGGTCTGGGCGACCGCCTTGGACTGCGTCTTCGCGGTCGGCCCAGCGGAGGCGGGCTTGGCCACCGCTACCTTCTTGGCGGCCGGCTGCCGCGCTGGCCTTGGGAGCCGGCTTCGCGGAGGGCTTCGCCGACGCCTTCGTCGCAGTCTTGGGAGCGGACTTCGCAGCCGCCCGCTCTGTCGTCTTCGCGGCTGTGGCGCTCTTCGGTCGGTCGACGCCTTCGCGCAGCTGGTGCGCTCTTCGCCGTGGCCCTCGCGCTCGTGGCCTTGTCCGCGGACGCCTTGCCCGACGTCGTCGACTTCCCCGCTGACTTTGGGGCGGCTTTCGACGTAGTCGTCTTGCGCGCTCCCCCGGCAGCGGCTGCGGCCGAAGCGGACTTGGCCGGGGCCTTCGGCGGGCCGATCCTCGGCCTTAGCGCGTCGAGTTGACGTCTTCTCTGCCTTGACGGCGTTCTGGCTCTTCGTGCTCGTGCTCTTGGGCTTGTCTACCACGCTTCTCCTCATGCTCCCTAGTCCTGATGTTTCGAATCCGCGACGCTACCGCCGCCGCGGAGCAGGTTCCGCTCTCGCTGCAGGTCAGAGATCTCCCTGAACAAGACGTCGTAGTGCTGGCGTTCGGACGCGGGGTCCAGCGACTTGAGTTCGCTCTTCTTCGTAAGGATTAGACGGTCGACCCGAAACTCCTTGAGTCTCGTGAGAAGGTCTTCCGCAACACCCTCCGCTCTTTCCCCCTCAACCGACACGAGTCCCGCGAGCGCGGACGCCAGATCGGGGTCACTCTCTTGGGCGCGCGAAACGAGGTCCTCGAGTGTTGCATCGGGGTCGTGCGCCATCACGTCCAACGCACGCCGATGTACCGGCACTGTTAGCAGGTCCTCGGAAAGCAAGAAACGTGCCTCGCAACGCAGCTTCGGCTCGCTCGCAAGCGCGCCGAGGAACTCCGCCTCGGCGCGAGACTGCGGTGAGGAGAGCGTCACGGGTTGCTGGGCTGGCTTCGGCCCCTCGTCGTGCTGACCGGTCATGTCCACGGACGAAGGCATCGGCTTCGCGGTGCGGACGGCGGCTTGCACGGTGCCGAAATCCACGAATAGTCGATCGGCGACGTAGTTCGTGTAGTCGTGCACGAGAAGCGACGTCTTGACCGAGGCGAGGACCGATGCTGCCTCCGACATGGCGCGCGCACGGTTCTCGGGATCGGACAGATCGTAGCGAGCGAGCCGCCTGTCGATGGTGAACCGCAGCAGCGGCACCGCTTCGTCAACGAGTCCGCGCACGGCGTCCGCTCCCGCGTCGGCCAGCACATCGGCCGGGTCTCTGCCGCCAGGGATGACCGCAACGAGCAGATCGACGCGCTGGTTCCCGGCCTCGGGAGTCATGTCGAACCCGATGAACTCGGAGGCGCGGTCCGCGGCGCGCAGGCCCGCCTCGTCACCGTCGAAGAGGTAGACGACCTTCTGCGAGAATCGCCCGAGCAGTTTCATGTGCTCTCTCGTGAGGGCGGTCCCGAGTGTGGCCACAGCGTTCTTGATGCCGGCTTCGTGCATGGCGATGACATCGGTGTAGCCCTCGACCACGATGGCCGTCTTCTCGCGGACGATGTCGTTTCTCGCTCGGTCGATCCCGTAGAGGTTCTGCGACTTGTGGAAGATCGGGGTCTCCTGGGTGTTGAGGTACTTGGGCTCTCCCGTACCCAACACCCGTCCGCCGAACCCTACACACCGCCCTTGCACGTCGCGTATCGGGAACATGATGCGCTCGAAGAAGCGGTCCTTGAGCCCGCTTCGGCTGGCACCGGTTGTGTCTCGCAACGCGAGGTTCGCGTCGACGACCTCGTCGTCTGTGTAGCCTGCCTCGCGCAGCGCTCGGACCAACGAACCCCGACCGGGCGCGTAGCCAAGTTCGAAGCGCTTCGACACCTCAGTGCCGAAGCCGCGCTCGCCGAGGTACTCGCGAGCGCGAGCCGCCCCTGAGTCCGTGCCGCCCACGAGGACCTTGTGATAGTGAGCGGCCGCTGCCGCACATGCGGCGTGTAGCCGCTCGCGACGACCGGACGCCAGTCCTCCCCCGACTTCGACGATCTCGACATGGGCGCGGTCTGCAAGAAGGCGAGCGGCGTCGGGGAACTCGAGGTTCTCCGTTCGCATGACGAAGCCAAAGACGTCTCCGCCCAAACCGCAACCGAAGCAGTGCCACAGCTGCGTGGAGGGATCGATCTTGAACGACGGCGTCTTCTCGCCGTGGAACGGACATCGGCCCCAGTAGAGTCGACCCTTCCGCTGGAGGACCACACTCTCCGAGACGACCTCAACCAGATCCGTGGCGTCACGGACCCTCTGGATGTCCTCCTCGGTGATGCGACCCACGGCGCTGACGCACCTTCTCCCACTCAAAGACTGTTTCGGGCAACACTAGAACGTTCCCGAAAGCACGCGGCATCCCTGCTGTAGCTCACACCGGCGCGCACGGATGCGGGATAGAAGATGCTCCCGGGCGCACGCGCCCGGGAGCATCTCAAGCTCGCGTTCGGTTAGCTGGACTAGCCGCCGTGCACCTTCAGGAACAATGGTGCGAAGACGAGTGACACGACGGTCATGAGCTTGATGAGGATGTTCATGGCGGGACCGGAGGTGTCCTTGAACGGGTCGCCGACCGTGTCGCCGACGACCGCGGCCTTGTGGGCCTCGGAGCCCTTGCCGCCGTGAACGCCACCCTCGATGTACTTCTTCGCGTTGTCCCACGCGCCGCCCGCGTTCGCCATCATGATGGCGAGCAGGAAGCCGGACGACAACGCGCTCCAGCGAGGAATCCGCCGAGGATCTCGAGGTTGAGCACGCCGAGCGCGATAGGGATCACGACCGCCAGCACGCCCGGAACGACCATCTCCCTGAGCGCGCCCTTGCGTGGCGATGTCGACGCACTTCGCGTAGTCGGCGCGCACGCCCGGCTTGCCCTCGAGCAGGCCCGGGATCTCCTTGAACTGCCGACGTACCTCGCCGATCATCGAGAACGCCGCGCGTCCGACCGCGTTCATCGTGAGCGCCGCGTAGAGGTACGGCAGCATGGCGCCGATGAACAGCCCGACGACGATGTTCGGGTTCTCGAGCGAGAGGTCGAGTTGGCTTGCCGCTGGAAGGCCGGCGTTGATGGTCTCACGGAACGCAGTGAAGAGCGCCAGAGCAGTCAGACCGGCCGAACCGATCGCGAAGCCCTTGGCGATGGCGGCAGTCGTGTTGCCAACGGAGTCCAGATTGTCGGTGATCTTGCGGATGCTTGGATCCATGTGCGCCATCTCAGCGATACCACCGGCGTTGTCGGCGACCGGACCGTACGCATCGACACCTACCGTGATCGCTGTGATCGACAGCATGCCGAGCGCCGCAAGCGCGATGCCGTAGATGCCCGAGGTACTGCTCCACGGGACAGCCAGATTGCCCATGTAGTACGCACCCCAGATGCCGGCCGCCACGACAAGGATCGGGCCGACGGTCGAGATCATGCCGACGCCCAGACCAGTGATGATGTTGGTCGCGGCTCCGGTCTGGCTGGCGTCGGCTATCGACTTGACCGGCTTGTAGTGGTCCGAGCAGTAGTACTCAGTGATCTGGCCGATCGCGATACCAGCCACCAGGCCAGCGACGACAGAGCCGAAGTACCACATGCGGCCACGTCATGCCCCCACAGTATTGCCCCAGACCAATAAGAGAAGTAGACGCCATCGCGAAGACCTCGAGAACGGCCGCCGCCTACGTACCCGTGTCTGAGTGCGCGGGGAGGTTGCCGCCTTCCTTGCCCGCACCTGAAGAGCGTGGCATGATGATGCCAAAGGACAGATCCTTCGGGGCGACGGTCACGATGTCCTTGAGGACGTAGACGGTCTCGTCCACCTTCAGCGCCCTCAGCCGCTCGAGAGTGATGCCCCCCCACAAAGTGATTGCCAGGACTATCGGCGCAAGGATCGAGCCGACGAAGGACTCGTAGAGATCCGCGCCCATCCCTGCAACGTCGCCAACGTTGTCGCCAACGTTGTCAGCGATAACCGCGGGGTTGCGCGGGTCGTCTTCCGGAATACCGGCTTCGACCTTGCCCACCAGGTCCGCGCCCACGTCGGCAGCCTTCGTGTAGATGCCGCCGCCTACGCGGGCGAACAGCGCGATCGAGCTCGCGCCCATGGCGAAACCATTCACGATCTCCTGCTGGGGCGGCTGCTTGTTGATGACAAGGAAGATGGTCCAGAGACCGAGGCCTAGGACGCCGAACGAAGCGACGGTAAGGCCCATGGTCAGGCCGGATCGGAATGCGACGTTGAGCGCCGGGGCTATGCCTTTCGTCGCTGCCTGTGCGGTGCGGGTGTTGGCGCGCGTGGAGACGTACATTCCCACGTATCCGGCAGTAGCCGAGAGGAGGCCGCCTGTCACGAACGCGAGCCCCGTCATCGCACCCTTCTGCAGGCTCCCGCCTGAAACGGACAGTGCCACGAACACGCCGATGGCGAAGATGATCAGAACCCGCCACTCAGCCCTGAGGAACGCCATGGCGCCCTCTTGGGTGGCCTTGGAGATCTCCTGCATCTCGGCGTTGCCCGGGTCCTGTTTGAGGACCCAGCGGCCAAGGTACGCGGCAACCGCGAGTCCGACGATGGCTGCGAGGGGTGCCAGCCATGCTACTGCTTCGTTCATCCACCCTCTCCCTTCCAGTGCGCACGCACGGACGAACGCCTGGTCTAGGCGAGCATCCTGGGATTTACGGAGCCCCCTGAGGGCGCTCCTGGCGCACTAGTATCGCATAGCTTTCGAGCGTGTCACATATGCGAAATTCGAGATGCCTACATGCGCCAGGATGCGGGAACGAACAGCGACTCATACACTCTCGTCGCATAGCGGTCGGTCATCCCGGCGATGTAGTCGGTCACGCGTTGAACGAGCTCGTCCGGCGAGGCCGGTCCCAGCTCCTCGGGCATCTGGTCCGGGTGTTCCAGGTAGTGCATGAACAGCCGCTGCACGACGCCGAATGCCTTCGGCTCCTCGATCTTCGCCGACGGGCTCAAGTACACGTTCTCGAAGAGGAACGCCCGAAGATCCATCATGGCGGCCCAGACGCGCTCGCTCATCCGTATGACGTCAGAGTCCGCGCTCTCGCGAACGAGGTCCTCGACCATCGTGCGAATGCGGGCGCCGTGGTTGTGGCCGAGAACGTCCGTGGGAGCGGAGGGTAGATCGCGCTCGGCGAGCACGCCGCCCCGCATCGCGTCGTCGATGTCGTGGTTCACGTAAGCGATGCGGTCCGCGATCCGTACGATCTGGCCCTCCAGGGTCGCCGGCACATGGTCACCCGTGTGTCCGAGGATGCCGTCCCGGACTTCCCAGGTCAGGTTCAGACCCTTGCCCTCGTACTCGAGCACTTCCGACGACCCGCAGCGACTGGCGGTTGTGGCGGTAGCAGTCGGGAACATTCGCGTAGTCGTCCCGGATGCGCCCAAAGCACGCCGTGAGCGCATCTTCTCCAATGTGTCCGAAGGGCGTGTGACCCAGGTCGTGTCCGAGAGCGATCGCTTCTGTGAGATCCTCGTTCAACTGGAGGGTTCGCGCGCACGATCGCGCGATCTGCGAGACCTCGAGGGTGTGTGTGAGCCGGGTTCGGTAGTGGTCGCCCTCGGGCGCCAGGAATACCTGCGTCTTGTGCGACAGCCGGCGGAATGACTTGCAGTGGATGATCCGGTCGCGATCACGCTGGTACTCGGTGCGGAAGGGATCCAGCGGCATCGGCGCCTCACGCCCGCGCGTCGCGCTTGCTACGGCCGCTCGGGGAGACAGGCGGTCGCGCTCGGCGGCCTCGTACCTCTCCCTCGTCATCAGCTCGCTCACCGCATCAATCCCCCGTTTTCGACCGAACACGCGACTTGACTGCAGCAAGACAGCTAGCCGAGTGCAAGAATACCCGCCGCTGCGCCGAGCAGAGCTCCGCCAAGCCATGCGGCGCGCCAGCCGAGCCATCGGCCAAGCCACACCGCGAACGCCGACGCCGGCAGCATCACAGCGACGCCGATGGCAGGCCCGACGAGCCATTCTCCGATCGCGCTCGCCGAAGCGAACTCATCTCCGGGCCCGTAGAGCAGCGAGACCGCAACCTGGAACCCGACTACCACCACGAGAGCGACCACGGCAGCGAGGGCCCAATCCCGCCAGAAGGACCGCTCGTAGCGGGACCGGCCCTGTATCAGCGGAGAACCGGCCTGCTGGAACAGCTTCGTGCTCCCTGCCACACGACCTCCCGACGCGGGTCGGCGCCCGGCTGCACCACCACAAGGGCCAGGGTGTCACGCCGGGTGTATCGCTCCGGTATCGCTAGCGGTTGTCCGATGCGGCTGCCTTCTCGGCGAGTGTCGCTTGGGCGGCTGCAAGTCTGGCGAGCGGGACGCGATACGGCGAGCAGGAGACGTACGTGAGCCCGATGCCGTCGAAGATCTTGACCGACTCGGGATCTCCTCCGTGCTCTCCGCACACTCCCAGCTTGATCTTCGGATTCGCCTTGCGGCCTCCTTCGCACCCCATGTGGACGAGCGTCGCCACGCCCGGGTCGATGGTCTCGAACGGATTGCGGGCGAGCACCTTGCGCTCCAGGTAACGAGGGAGGAACTTCGCCTCGATGTCGTCACGGGAGAAACCGAACGTCGTCTGCGTGAGGTCGTTCGTGCCGAAGCTGAAGAAGTCGGCGACCTCGCCGATCTCCTCGGCAGTGACGGCGGCTCGCGGAAGCTCGATCATCGTGCCGATCGGGATCTCGAGGTCCATCCGGCACTCACGCATGACCTCGGCGATCACCACCTCGGACTCGGCCCGCAGGATATCGAGCTCGGCACTTGACGCTCACGAGCGGGATCATGATCTCGGGCTTGGGGTCGAGCCCGCGGGCCTTGAGCTGGCACGCAGCACGAGCGATCGCGCGAACCTGCATTGCGTAGATCTCGGGGAACATGATGCCGAGACGGCAGCCGCGAAGCCCGAGCATCGGGTTCGCCTCGGCCATGGTGTCGATCTGCGCGAGCAGATGGCGCCTGGCCGTCAGCTCCTCGGCGGAGGCGCCGGCACACTCGGCGCGGACGATCTCGACCTCCAGCTCGCGCGGGCTGTCGAGGAACTCGTGCAGCGGCGGGTCGAGGAGACGCACCGTGACCGGCAGACCGTCCATGGCCTCGAAGATGCCGAGGTAGTCCTGGGTCTGCACCTTCAGAAGCTCGTCGAGCGCCGCTGCGCGCTCGGGAGAGCCATCTCGGCGAGGATCATGTTCTGGACGATCTGCTTGCGATCGCCGAGGAACATGTGCTCGGTGCGGCACAGTCCGATCCCCGCCGCGCCGAACTTCCGGCCGAGCGCCGCGTCATCAGGCGTGTCGGCGTTGGCGCGCACGCCCATGCGGCGGAACTCGTCGGCCCACTCCAGGATCGTGTCGAAGTCGCCGGAGACCTCGGGCTCGACGAGCTGGACGGCTCCGAGCACCACGATGCCGGTCGTGCCGTCGATCGAGATGACGTCGCCCTCGTTCAAGCACGATGTCCGTCCCGGCGATCTTGGCCTCGCGCCGCTCGGCGTCGATCTTGAGCTTCTCGGCACCGCAGACGCACGGCTTGCCCATGCCGCGGGCCACCACGGCCGCGTGAGACGTCTTTCCGCCGTGGCTCGTGAGGATGCCCTTGCGCGGCGATCATGCCGTGCAGGTCGTCAGGCGTGGTCTCCCAGCGTACGAGGATGACCTTGCTGCCCGGCGGCGGCCTCCGCCTCGGCCTGCGTCCGCCGAGAAGACCACCTCGCCAACTGCCGCGCCCGGCGACGCGTTCAGGCCCTTGGCGACGACGTCGTACGTGGCCGTCGCGTCGAACTGCGGATGCAGAAGCTGGTCGAGCTGCGCGGGGTCGATGCGGAGTACCGCTTCCTCCTTGGTGATGATGCCCTCGCGAGACCATGTCGACCGCGATCTTGAGCGCCGCGCGCGCGGTCCGCTTGCCGACGCGCGTCTGCAGCATCCAGAGTTTGCCCTGCTCGATCGTGAACTCGATGTCGCACATGTCGCGGTAGTGGTTCTCGAGGGTCGTGAAGACCTCCAAGAGCTCGGCAGCTGCCTCGGGAAGCACGTCTGCGAGCTCGGAGATCGCCTGCGTGTTGCGGATACCGGCAACGACATCTTCGCCCTGAGCGTTGATGAGGAAGTCGCCGTACCGCTCGTTCGTGCCGTCGGCCGGGTTGCGAGTGAAGCCGACGCCCGTCGCCGAGGTGTCGCCCTTGTTGCCGAAGACCATCGTCTGAACGTTCACAGCGGTGCCAAGGTCGTCGGGGATGCGCTCCAGCTTCCGGTAGTCGATCGCACGCTTGTTGTTCCAGCTCCTGAAGACGGCCTCGATGGAGAGGTGGAGCTGCGCCGGCACGTCCTGCGGGAAGACCACCCTGCCGCCGACCGCAAGCGCCGGGTACTCGTCGACGCTGACCTTCTCGGAGACGATGCCCTTGAACTTCGTGACGAGGTCCTCGCAGGTCCTCGGCGGTCAGATCCGTGTCGACGTCGACGCCGCGCTCGCGTCGCTTGAGAATGATCGCGTTCTCGAAAGCGTCGCCTTCGACATCGAGAACGACCTTCGAGAACATCTGGATGAAGCGGCGGTAGCTGTCCCATGCGAAGCGCTCGTTCCCGGTCTGTGCTGATGAGCCCCTGAACGGAGATGTCGTTGAGGCCGAGGTTCAGCACCGTGTCCATCATGCCGGGCATCGAGAAGGGCGATCCCGAGCGAACCGACACGAGCAGCGGATCGTCGGCATCGCCCAGGCGCTTGCCCATCTTGTCCTCGAGGTCGCGCAACGTTGGCGGCGATCTCCTCTTCGAGGCCCTCGGGGAATCCGGGCGGCTCCGAGTTGTAGTACTCCATGCACGCCTGGCACGTGATCGTGAATCCCGGCGGCACCGGCAGGCCCATGTTCGCCATCTCGGCGAGATTGGCCCCCTTACCGCCGAGGACGAACTTCATGCTCTTGTTGCCCTCGGTCTTGTTGACGCCCGAGGCATCGCGGCCGAAGGCGTACACGCGCTTGACTTCTGTCACCAGGAATCCCCTTTCGCGGTGAGCGTGCGTGCGAGGAAGCTACGTGGGCTGCTGCGAGTTCGCACATCGTACCAAGAGCCGTGCGAACCGGGCGAGTGTGCCGGCGCCGCCGGGCTCACGCGGTCAGTCCTTCAGGAGAAGCGTACCCTCGAGGTGGCCGATAATCTCTTGCGATGCTTCTTCGATGGCGCGGTTGTCCGTGCGGATCACGAGGCACCCGATCTTCCGCATGAGGGCCCGTGCCTCGGCGAGTTCCTCTTCCACGGCCTCGCGTTCGGCATAGCGCGGAACGTACGTGCGCATCTCGCGCATGCGTTCCTGGCGGATATCGATGAGCAGTTCCGCATCGGTCATCAGGCCGAAGATCCGGCGCGGATCGATCTCCATGAGCTCCTTTGGCGGATCGACCCGCGGCGCAAGCGGCACGTTCGCAGCGCGGATGCCCTTGTACGCGAGATACATCGCAAGCGGGGTCTTGCTGCTGCGCGACACGCCGATGAGAACGACGTCCGCATCCGGCAGGTCCTCGGGGTTGCGGCCGTCATCGTGGCTCACGGCGAACTCCATCGCGGAGATGCGGGCGTAGTACTCGCGATCCGTCTGGCGGCTTGCCCCAGCGCGCCCCGAGGGCCGCTTGCCCGTCACGCTTTGGAGCAAGGCGACGGAAGCACCCAAGACGTCGACCCCGTTCACGCCCTCGGCGCACAGGGATGCCATCTCTTCGAGCAATGCCTCGTTCACGAGCGTGTACAAGAAGATGCAGTGCTTCCCGCAGTGCGAGCGGACAAGTTCGCGCAGCTGAGCGGCGGAGGTGACTCGTGGCAGGAGTTCGATTCGGAAGTCCCCGGGCGCGAACTGCGAGGTCACGGCGCGCGCAACCATCTCGCCTGTCTCCCCGAGCGAGTCGGAGATCACGTGTACGCTGATCCCCGGTTCGATCGTCACTGCGGCGGGGCTCCTTAGCCCGATATCAGAGAGAAGTCCGCGAACTGCGCAAACAGCGCAACGAAGCGGTTCAGCAGCTTCAGGCGGTTCGCCCTGAAGGCCTCGTCAGGATCCATCACCAGCACCTTCTCGAAGAACTCGTCCACGGGGGCACGCAGCGACGCGAACTGCTCGAGCAGCAGCGGGTAGGAGCGAACGCGAGCCAGTTCGGCCGCATTGGACTCCGCGGACGCGATCGCGTCGAGAAGCGCGGCCTCCTCGGGACCCATGATGCCGCGCACCGCATCCGTTCCGAGCGACTCGTCGGCGAGGTTCTTCGCCCGAGTGAACGCCACCGAGAGGTCCTCGAAGGTCTCGGGGTCGCCGTCGCGAGCCGCCTGCAGCGCCAGGGCGCGTGCGAGCGCCTCAGCGGGATCGTCTCCGGCGACGGCGAGGACCGCCGCGACGCTGTCGTAAGCGATACCCCGGTCGCGGAGCAGCACTTCGAAGCGCCCCCGTGCGAAGTCGAGCACGTCGTTCTTGATGCCCGCACGGTCCATGTCGGGGAGCGCGGTCTCGTAGCCTTCCAGCGCGACGTCGACCGCCGCGCCGAGCGTGAGCGGCACGCCGTCGAGGATCATCTGGAGGATGCCGATCGCGCCCCGGCGAAGCGCGTAGGGATCCGCCGAGCCCGTCGGGGGCATGCCCGCGGCGAAGATCCCGACGATGGTGTCGAGCTTGTCGGCGATGGCCACGAGACGCCCCGCCATCGTCGTGGGAAGCGGGTCGCCGGCGAAGCGCGGCCGATAGTGGTCCAGCACCGCCTTGGCGACGGCCCGTTCCTCCCCCGCCGCTTCGGCGTAGTAGCCGCCCATGACGCCCTGCAGCGCCGGGAACTCCACCACGACGCTCGTCACAAGGTCGGCCTTGGAGAGGTGCGCCGCGCGGGCGGCAAAGGCTGCCTCATCGGCCGGTGCGTTCGAAAGAGCGGCGAGCTTCGACGTCAGCCGTTCGATCCGTCGCACCTTGTCGCCGAGCGTTCCGAGCTTGTCCTGGAACACGATCGTCTCGAGTTGCTCGACGTAGGACTCGAGAGGCCGTGCGAGGTCTTCGTCGTAGAAGAACGCGGCGTCGGCAAGTCGCGCCCTGATGACCCGCTCGTGGCCGCGAACGATCTGGGCGGTCCTGTCCGGGTCCCCGTTGTGGACCACCACGAACTGGTTGGCGAGGCCGCCACGCGCGTCGCCGGAGGGAAGCTGCACCGGGAAGTAGCGCTGATGCCCCTCCATGGCGTTCTCGAGCACCTCACGCGGAACGCGCAAGAACTCCTCGTCGAACGTGCCGACGGCGACCGTTGGCCACTCCACGAGGTTCACGACCTCGGCGAGTGTCTTCTGGGGCACGACAGCCTCGGTACCGGCCTCACTCATCGTCTTCTCGATGCCGTGCTCGATCGCGGAGCCGCGCCGTTCCTGTCGGGGTTCGACGAACGCCGCCGAAAGGGTCGGCTCGTAGGCAGACGCTTCGCTCACGTCGATCGGACCGGGAGCGAGGAAGCGGTGCCCGAACGTCGTATTGCTCGCTGTGAGTCCCGCGAACTGAACCGGGACCACCGTTTCGCCGAGAAGGGCGAGCAGCCAGCGTACCGGACGCGAGAAGCGGGCGTCTCCGCTCCCCCAGCGCATCGACTTTGGCCACGCGATGCCGCTGATGAGATCCGAAAGCAGCCCCGGCAACACACTCTCGGCTGGCGCGCCCTTCTCCTCGACGACGGCGTAGACGTACGCGCCGGACTCGTCTTCAACGGTCTGTAGTTGCTCGACCGATACGCCCTTCCCTCGCGCGAAGCCCTCGGCTGCCTTCGTGGGATTGCCTTCGGCGTCGAAGGCGGCCTTCACCGCGGGTCCTTTGTGGCGAAGCGTGCGGTCGCTTTGCATGTCCGAGAGGTCACGCACGAGGAGCACGAGGCGTCTCGGGGAGCCGAACGTCTCAACCACGCCGTACGGCAGGTGAGCCTCTTCGAGCATCCGTGTGGCAGCGGCCTGCATCTGCTCGAGGGCTGAGTACAGCGGGGTCGAGGGGATCTCCTCGGTCCCTATCTCAAGAATGAGGTCGCGGCTCACGAAGCATCACCGCCTTCGGACAGCGGTGCTTGGGCGACAGCGGAGGACACGGCCATCGCCCCGTCGTCGGCTGGCACCTCGTCTGGCGGCGAGACAAGGTCCATGTACGCGGCACAGCAGCCCTTCGCGAGCGCCCGGACGCGGAGGATGTAGCTCTGGCGCTCGGTGACCGAGATGGCGCCGCGCGCGTCGAGCAGGTTGAACACGTGCGAGCACTTGAGCACGTAGTCGTATGCGGGAAGCACCTTGCCGGCGTCGAGCGTGCGCTTGCACTCGCCTTCGTAGGTGCGAAAGAGGTCGAGAAGCATGTCTACGTCGGCGATCTCGAAGTTGTACGCCGAGTACTGCTGCTCGTTTCTGAGGAACACGTCGCCGTACGTGAAGCCTTCGACCCACTGGATGTCGTAGACGCTGTCGACGCCCTGGATGTACATCGCCAGGCGCTCGAGACCGTAGGTGATCTCGGCAGGCACGGGACGGCACTCGAAGCCGCCGACCTGCTGGAAGTACGTGAACTGCGTCACTTCCATGCCGTTCAGCCAGACTTCCCAGCCGAGCCCCCACGCGCCGAGCGTCGGCGACTCCCAGTCGTCTTCCACGAGGCGAACGTCGTGATCCGCCGGCTCGATGCCGATCGCCCGAAGCGAATCGAAGTAGAGGTCAAGCACGTTGTCCGGCGACGGCTTCAGGATCACTTGGTACTGGTAGTAGTGCTGGAGCCGGTTCGGGTTCTCGCCGTAGCGCCCATCGGTCGGGCGCCTTGAGGGTTGCGTGTAGGCCGTGAACCATCGATCCGGGCCGAGCGCCCGCAGAGTGGTCGCAGGGTGAAACGTTCCCGCGCCGACCTCCATGTCGTAGGGCT
This sequence comes from uncultured Actinomycetes bacterium, assembly GCA_963817255.1. Lineage (GTDB taxonomy): Bacteria > Actinomycetota > Coriobacteriia > Anaerosomatales > CAVRZR01 > CAVRZR01. The sequence continues at coordinate 316,733 of CAWFNT010000004.1, read as the reverse complement.
GTAGCAGGACGCAGCCCTGGTCTGCCCAGAAACGCGACAAGGCGAGGATGATGTCCTGAAAGGTCATCGCGCTCATGTGGTGGCAACTCCCGAGTCCGGATCGGAGCTGAAGACGTGCGCGCCGCGGATCCCCGAGGACCGCAGCTGTTTCGCTATCTTACACGACGGATTTCGCCCGAACTCGGGGTGAGAACCGTGGCCCGACCACTCGGAGCGGCGCTCAGGCCGAGTCGTCGGAGTCGCCCGCCGACGCGACTGTCGCGGCGTAGAAGTCGAGCGCCTTCAGTCGAGCGGGAAGGTGGTACTCCACGAAGGCCCGAACCACGCCGAAGCAGTCGCGGAAGGCCTCGTTCGGCATGTCGAGGGAAGCGACGTCGGCCATCCTCGCCCCTAGGAGGCGCTCCAGCCATGCTCTGCCCGCCGGCGCGAGCCGTTGGACTGCGGCAGCGTCTGTACCGCAGCTCTCGCAGATCGCCCCACCGGCAGCAAGTGAGAAGAGATCGCTTCCACCCACTGCTCCCGCGCAAGAGACACACGCCTCGAGCTCAGGGCGGTACCCGTGCATGGCCATCGCCTTCAGCAGGAACGCCAGCACGATGTCGGGTACTCTGCCGATCGGCGCGGACTCAAGGGCCCGCAGCGTAGCGTCCGCCAAGCCGAAGAGGCGCGGGTCGGACTCGGCATCGCGCGTCAGGTTCTCGAGCAGGTCCTCGACCACCGCGGCCGCGATCTGACGGTCGTAGTCCTCCCGAAGCGCAGCGTGCGCGTCCACGGTCCGACACTCCGCGATGACCTCGAGCGTCCTGCCGGTGTGCAGGAGCAGGTCCACCTCGGCTCCCGGCTCGAGCCGGCCGCCGAACTTCGACGTCGGCTTTCTCAGCCCCTTCGCCACCGCGCGTATCTGACGTCCGTCGTCGGCAAGGAACGTGACGATGCTGTCCGTTTCGCCAAGTCGCGTTCGCCGAAGGACGATCGCCCGGGCCGGGTAGGCAGGCATGGCACCCGCGCGCTAGGCGCTGCGCTCCGCCAGTGCCTCGACCAGGTGCTCGCCCGAAGAGGTGCCCAACCGGGTCGCCCCGGCCGCGATGAGCGCGAGCGCCGTGTCGAGGTCGCGGATGCCGCCGGCGGCCTTGATTCCCAGCCGGCCCCCAACGGCGGCGTTCATGAGTTCGACGTCGCGAACGGACGCGCCTCGAGGTCCGAAGCCGGTCGAGGTCTTGACGAAGTGCGCCCCGGCATCTTCGGCCAGACGACACGCCCTCGTGACGTCTTCTTCTCCGAGATAGCCGGTCTCCACGATCACCTTCACTATCGCCGTGCCGCCTGACTCGTCGACGACTGCCTCGACGACCGCATCGACGTCCTCCCTGAAATAGGCATCGTCGCCTGCCAGTAGCTGCCCGACGCTGATCACCATGTCTACTTCCAGGCAGCCCATCGAGACCAGTTGGCGTGCCTCGGCTGACTTCGTCGACGTAAGGGAGTAGCCAAGCGGGAAACCGCACACTGAGCACACGCGCGTCGTGCTGCCTTCGAGACCTCGGGCGGCTGCCGGCACGAAGATGGGGGCCACGCACAGGCTCGCGAAACCGCGGCCCGCGTTCTCGGCGATCCAGGCTTCCGCCTCGGCGATGCCCGCCTTGGGCGACAACAATGTCTGGTCGATCATGCCCGCGAAGGTCGCGACATCCAGGTCTGTGCTCACAGTCCCTCCCCGTATCCGAAGCGGCGTATCTGCGTCGCGTCGCGCCGCCAATCCTTCTTGAGCTTCACTCGCAGCTCCAGATAGACCTTCCTGCCGACGAGGCGCTCGAGATCCTCCCGCGCTTCGATGCCGATGCGCTTGATCATCTCGCCGCCCGCACCGATGATGATGCCCTTCTGGGACTCGCGCTCCACGAAGATCGTCGCCCGCATCCGCGCTAAGTCTGCCTTGTCGTCCCACTCAAGGTCCTCGACGACCACGCCGACGGCATGCGGGACCTCCTCAAAGGTGGAGCGAAGCACCTTCTCGCGCACGAACTCGGCGATCATCACCTCGAGCGGCTGATCGGTCCTCATGTCGCGAGGGAAGTAGCGCGGCCCGTCCGGCAGGAACCGCACGACGGCTTCCACGAACCCGTCGACGTTGAAACCCTCGACCGCCGAGACGACCACCTCGTCGTCGAAATCCGCGAGCTTGCGCGCCGCAACGAGCTGACGCTCTACCTTCTCCGACGTGGCGATATCGGCCTTCGTGAGCACAAGGATGCGCTTGGAGCGCGCGGCGGCGACATGCCGGGCCACCCACTCGTCCCCTCGGCCGACCGGTTTGGTGGCGTCGATCACCAGGCACGCGACGTCGACGTCCGAGATCGCCATCAGCGCCGAACGGTTGAGCTCCTCGCCGAGCGCGTCGTGAGGTTTGTGAAGCCCCGGCGTATCGACGAAGACGACTTGAGCGTCGTCGCGATCGAGGATCGCCCGAAGGCGGTGACGCGTTGTCTGGGGGGTGTCGGACGTGATCGCGACCTTGCTGCCGACGACCGCGTTCACGAGTGTGGACTTGCCCGTGTTCGGACGCCCGATCAGAGCAGCGAAGCCGCTATGCACCTGCTCCGGCACCGCTCACCAGCCCCACGCGCTGACGCTTCACTTCGCGTCGTCTTGATCGAGATACGCCTTCACGAACGCCTCGGGGAGCAGCTCGTCAAGGGTCATCACCAGGACTTCGTCCGTGCGTCCACCCATGATCACACGCATCTCGGGGTTGAATTCGGCGAGCGCCTGCCGACAACACCCGCACGGGACCGTGGGCGTCTCCGAATCCCCCACGACCGCGATCGCATCGATGTCGGTGATCCCCGCGGCGATCGCCGCCGAAAGCGCGCCTCGCTCGGCACAGATGGTGGCCGGGTACGCCGCGTTCTCGACGTTCACGCCCTGGAAGATCTCGCCACCAGCGAACACGGCCGCGCCTACCCGGAACATCGAGTACGGAGCGTAGGCCTTTTCCTGCACCTCGCGTGCGAACGCGAGCAGAGCGAGGTCGGGTGCTGTGAGGTCACGCATCGTTTGACTCCTCGTCGTCAGGCGAGCCGACAGATTCGATCTCAAGCTGTCGCACGCGGGTGCCCTCTCGCTCGAGGACGGTTATCCGCAGTCCCTCGATATCGACACTCTCCCCGATCACGGGGATGTGTCCGGCGAGGACCGACACCACACCTCCGATGGTATCAGCGTCCACGTCGATCTCCGTGCCGAAGATCTCGTTCACGTCGTCGATGGGCAATCGCGCATCCACCCGGTACCACCCGCCGACCTGCTCCAACACCATCGGCTCTTCGCGATCGTACTCGTCGAAGATCTCGCCGACGAGTTCCTCGAGCAGGTCCTCGATCGTCACGATCCCCGCCGTCCCCCCGTACTCGTCCGCGACGATCGCGATGTGGGTACGGGCGCGCATCTCTACGAAGAGCTCGTCGATCGGCTTGGTCTCCGGAACGAAGTACGGCGGCCGCGCGATCGCCGCAAGGTCAACGGTAGCGCCACCGCCGCCCAAAGCCGAGAGCAGGTCCTTGGCGTACAAGACGCCGCGCACGTCGTCGACGGTCTCGTGATACACCGGAAGCCTCGAGTAGCCTTGCAGTTCGATCATGCGGATGGCGTCGGCAGACGAGGCCGTGTCCGGCAGTGCGGCCATGTCCGTACGCGGCACCATGACCTCGCGGACGACCTTCTCGGTGAAGCCGGACACCGCGTCGAGCAGCGCCTCTTCCGTCTCTTCCCTCGCAGCTTCCTCGTCTTCGGGGACGGCAGTGCGGAACTCGTCCTCGTCCGCCCAGGGGGAAAGGCCCGGGCGCTCGGCTCCGCTGAGTCGCATCGCCCATTGCCACGGCAGAGACGCGACACGAGCGAAGGGATACGCGATCGCCACGAGCGGGCGGGCGAGGCTCGCGAACGACAGCGCGACGCCCTCGGGATTCTGCATGGCGATCGCTCGAGGGAGAGCGTCGGCCAGCGAGAACCCGACGGCAACGCCCAGCAGCCCGCAGATGGCCGAAAGCCATCCGGCACCGCTGGTGGTGAGAAGGCTCCCGATCACCCAGCCCGCAAGGCCGAACGAGGCGAAAGCCGCCGCGCGGCTCGCGGCAGCCGCAGCGTGCAGACGGCTCGGCTGCTCGGCGAACGACTCCAGTGCGACCGCCCCCGGTCTGCCCATGTCGACCAGGCGGCGAATGCGAGAGCGCGCCAACAAGAACGCCGCGGCCTCCTCGGCGGTCAGACTCGCCGACACGCCGAGGAGCACGAGCGGGGCGACTATCCAGGCAACGAACTCCACGTGCTCTCCGCTACTGGTCGAGTGACGGTTCGGCGGGTTCCGATCGATACGGTCGACAGGTGCCTGTCGGGCGCGGCTCGGTCAGAGAAAGAATATCTGAAACACCGCCGTGGCGATGAGGAAGCCAAGGACAGCGCCTAAGACCACTTGCGGAATCGTGTGGGCCTCGCTCTCGACACGACTCTGCGCGACGAGCGCTGCGATGAAGAGCGCGACGGTGAAGGCGGCCGCGCTGTTCGTGGCGTATCCGACGGCGGTTGCGGCTGCCGTTGCCAACGCCACGTGACCTGAGGGCCACCCGCCCCTGAGGAACGTTCCCTCCCTCGTCAGCGCCTTCACGATGAGCACGATCGTGCCTGTGAGCGCGAGGGCGAGCACCGTCAGGCTCGCCGAGGACTGCCTCACAACGACCAGGCCGGAGTCGAGGACCAAGCGCACCCGGGCGAAGAAGACGAGGTAGCCCACCGCAAGCGCGTTCAGCGACGAAATGAGCACCGCTCCGGCGGCAACATCCTTCGCCACCTTCGCCATGGGGTCGTAGCGGTCGACCGAGACGTCCACCGCCGCTTCGAGTGCGGTGTTCGCGAGTTCCGCCACGAGCACGAGGGATATCGTGATCAGCACGGCGATCAGTTCGAATCTCGTGACATGGAAGACCACCGCGGAAGCGAGCACGATGGTTGCGGCCAGAATATGCAGTCGCATGTTGCGCTGGGTCCTCAGCGCATACACGATGCCTTCGATGGCGTAGTTGAAGCTCCAGAGGAGCGACCTGCTGCGCACGGTGAGCCCGCGTCCCCCTCTGTCTGTCGCGATCAGACGGTGTCCGCGTACGCGACGAGCAACGTTCGCTCGCGCGCCTGCATGATCTCTGCGTCGCCGTCCGCCTCGTGCTCGTAGCCCAGGAGGTGCAGGATGCCGTGCACGAGCAAGAGGTTGAGCTCCTCCTCGACCGTGTGACCGTACTCGGATGCCTGCTGCTCGGCCACCTCTGGCGCCACGATCACATCACCGAGTGTGATGGGCTCGTCTCCCTCGACGACGCAGGGATCGTCGCACCCGAAGGACAGGACGTCGGTGGCGCCGGCTATCCCCCGGTATCGCTCGTTGAGGTTGGCCATCTCCTCGAGCCCGACGATCGCAACCGAGAGCTCGGCGATGTCCGGAACGTCCTCCCGCTCCAAAACGAATGCGGCGAGACGCTCGAACGCGGCAAGATCAAGCGGTTCGGGCTCGCGATGGCTCGTGATGGATACCAACATGGTCGCTCCTCGGCGGGTTGTCAGGATACTCCATGCGTGGGTGATACATGCTCACCAGGATCCGAGTGAAGACGCCCACCACTGCGTCGACGTCTGCCTCGTCCAGACCGCTCTGTGCCAGTTGGCCATCGCTTTGACGGTCGCGAACGACACGCTCAACCGTAGCGGATATCTCCTCATCGGAGGCCACGCGCAGCGCTCGAACCGCGGCCTCACACCCGTCAGCCAGCATCACGAGCGCCGACTCGGGCGTGTGCGGCAACGCAGCCGGGTAGCGAAACGCCGACTCGAACACCGACGCGTCCTCCTCGGCGGCCTTGCGATAGAAGCACTTCACCACCGACGTTCCATGATGCTCGCCGATGATGTCGGCGATCTCGCGGGGCAGATGGTATGCCTCGGCGAGCTCGAGCCCATCGTTGACGTGGGCGACGATGATCCTCGTCGAGCTGTCGGCGGACGAGCCCTCGTGGGGATTCTCACCGCCGAAGAGGTTCTCGAAGAAGAACTCCGGCCTGAGCATCTTGCCTATGTCGTGGTAGTAGGCGCCGACGCGGGTGACGAGCGCGTTCGCTCCCACGGCCTCGGCCGCCGCGGCGGCGAGATTCGCGGTGACGACCGAGTGCATGTACGTCCCGGGCGCAGCGGTCATGAGCTTCCGCATGAGCGGATGGGCCGGATTGGCGAGCTCGAGAAGGCGCGCGTTCGTGGTCACACCGAAGAAGCGCTCGCCGGCGGGCCGCATCGCTCGAGCGCCGAGCGAGCCGAGAATCGCGCCGGCAACGCCGGCGAGTACCGCAAGCGGCGCGGCGTCCGGGTCGGCATCGCTCACGTACACCACCACGAGCGTGCCGACGGCGGCCGACAGGCCGAGAAACGATGCCCGCACGAGCCGGCGAAGGGTCGGACGCCGGAAGGGGCCCGCCGTGCGCAGCACGCGGGATGCGACTTGCTGGCGGCTAGCCATCGGTCGAGATCGCCTTGCTTTCCTCGTACTCGTGATATGCCTTGACGATCCGCTGCACGAGCTTATGTCGTACGACGTCCTTGCTCGTGAGTTCGACGAACTCGATGTCCTTGACGCCTGTGAGGATGTTCCGGACGAGCTTAAGTCCCGAGACACCCTTCGGCAGGTCGATTTGCGTGACATCGCCCGTGATCACGACCCTACTGCCGAAGCCAAGGCGCGTGAGGAACATCTTCATCTGCTCCGGAGATGTGTTCTGGGCCTCGTCGAGGATGATGAAGCTGTCGTTCAGGGTGCGGCCCCGCATGTACGCGAGCGGTGCGATCTCGATCACGCCACGTTCGGTGAGGTTCGTCGACTTGTCGATGTCCATCATGTCGAACAGCGCGTCATAGAGCGGCCGCAGGTACGGGTCGACCTTCTCGAACAACGTGCCCGGGAGGAAGCCGAGGCTCTCCCCCGCCTCGACGGCGGGCCGGGTGAGGATGATGCGCCCGACTTCCTTGCGCTTCAGCGCGTCGACGGCCATCGCCATCGCGAGGTACGTCTTGCCGGTGCCTGCGGGGCCGATGCCGAAGGTCACGGTGTTCTCCCGGATGGCATCGACATAGCGCTTCTGACCGGCCGTCTTGGGCCGGATCGACTTGCCCTTGTGCGTGAGCAGGACGTCGGCATGCAGCGCCGTCGGCGTGCACTCACCCGTCTTGAGCAGCTCGATCGAGCGCTCGACGTTCTCGCTCGTCAGCTCTGCGCCCTTCTCGACAAGCTGGATCATCTCGCCGAACAGCGCCGAGACAGCCTGCCCCTCGGAGGGCGTGCCGATGATGGTGATCTGATTGCCTCGAACCGAGATGTCGGACTCGAATTCGTCTTCGATGAGCCGAAGGAGACTGTCTTCCTGCCCCAAGAGCTCCGTCATGTTCAGTTCGGGCGGGACGACCAGGCGGATCTGTGTTGGCTCCACTCGCTGAAACACCCTCAATCGCTGTCATGTCGACGGTCTGCCGCTAACCACGGATATGACCATCTACCTGCCCATTCTATCACGCGAGACGCTTCGGGCGCTGCCCTGGCCGGCGTATGACCGGACTCGCAGTCCATCACGAGACGCTCCCTGAGTTCCTACCCTCGGCGAACGCTGCCGAAATCCATCCATCGAGACGCGCGCCTCCGAGGATCACGCGCGCGAGCGACCCGGCCGCGATCTCGCCGCGTCCTGCCGCGATCCGCGCACGTACGCGCTCGTACTCGCGAGTCGTTCCCTCAGCTTCCGGCGTGCCGGTCGCGGTATCGGCACGAACACGCTCCACGAGCATTTCCCGTTCCGTTCCGAGCGCCGACAGGGCGCTTGCCGCCCGCAGCTCTCCATCCAGCTCTCGCATACGACGCGCGCGCTCGATGCGCACCGCCGGTTCAACGTGATCGTCGCGCTCGGCTGCCGCTGTTCGTGGACGAGCCGAGTACCGGAACACGTGCATCCGGTCGAACCCGATCGAGCGACAGAACTCGATCGTGTTCTGGGCCTGCTCGTCGGTCTCGCCCGGGAACCCGACCAAGACATCCGTGGTGATCGCCAGCCCCGGGATCGCCGCGCGAGCCGCCGCGATCGTGTCGCGATAGTCGGCAGCGGTGTACGCGCGACCCATCTCGCGAAGCACGTCAGCGTCGCCCGACTGAAGAGGCACGTGCAGGTGCTCGCAGAACGCAGGGGTCGAGGCGAGCGCTCCCAGGAGTCTCGGGGTGAGGTCGAGGGGCTCGATGCTCGACAGCCGGATGCGAGGAACCCCGGTCCCGGCGACAAGCCGGACGATCTCGGCGAGGTCGGCGTTTGTGTCAGCGTACCGGCCGAGGTTGATGCCCGTGAGCACGATCTCCCTCGCGCCAGCGTCAACGAGCGCCGAACACTCGTCGACGATCTCACCGGCCGGGACCGATCGGGGATTGCCGCGCGCAAAGGGGACGATGCAGTACGCGCAGAAGGCGTCGCAGCCGTCCTCGATCTTGACCAAGGAGCGAGTACGAAAGGCGGCGCCCGTGCGTGCGACCCGTTCGCCCGCGCTCCCGCGCGCGCCGGCCGGCGCCCTCGTGGTGCCCGCTGCGCGCTCGACGCGCTCGGCGACGCGGTCAGTGTCCGGTTCGACGATCACTCTCGCGTCCAGGGCGGCCACGGCGTCTGACTCGAGCGCAGCGAGGCAGCCCGTGACGATCACCTTCGCGCCCGGGTTCGCCGCAAGGGCATGCCGTATGGCCTTTCGGGCCTTCTTGTCGGCGTCACCGGTGACGCTGCAGGTATTGATCACGACGACGTCCGCCGAGACCTCGTCCCCGAGGCTGAAGCCCCGGTCAAGAAGGTCCGCCATGACCTTCTCGCCCTCGACGCGGTTCACCTTGCAGCCGAGCGTGTGTACGGCCACGCGTGGCCCCTCCGCAGCAGCGAGACCCACTGCCGGAGCCGGGCAGTGCTCCGCGCTCACGAGATCCCCTGCCCGGGTGCGGGCTCGAGCGTTCCGAGTGCGAGCGAGGCGAGCGTCATCGCGACCAGAGCCGCGGTTCCGGCCCGAAGCACCGCGGGACCCAGAGATGCCACGACAGCTCCTGCCGAGGCGAGCTCGGTCACCTCGTCGGCCGAGAGACCGCCCTCGGGTCCCACTACCAGCGCGATCCGCGATCCAGAGCGTGCCGGCGTGATTCCGGCCGCCGCCAGCGCTTGGCTCAACGAGACCGCGTCCGCCTCTTCCCAGAGCACCACCGCGAGGTCGTAGTCGGCCAGCTGAGGCAGTACCTCGGCGATCGTGATGGGCACGTCCACTTCGGGCAGCCGCGAACGCTGAGACTGCCTGGCCGCACCCTCGGCTATCTTCCGCCACCGTGCCGCCCGGGCGGCCGCCTTGCCTGCGTCCAGACGGACGACGGTGCGCTGGGTAAGGAGAGGCACGATGCGTTCGGCCCCGAGCTCGACCGCGTGCTGCACGGTCTCGTCCATCGCCGGCCCCTTCATGATGCCCTGCACGAGCGTGATACGAGGCTCGGGCACTGCGGGGGCGTCGCCTACGATGCGGCCACGGAGCGACTGCGGAGTTTCGACGGCGGTGACCTGTACTGTGCGAGCGCGTCCGCCGGGCTCGACGACGACGATCTCCTCCCCCGGCCGGATGCGCAGCACGTCCACGGCATGGTGCGCGTCCGCCTCGGACAGGGGGACGGCAACGACGCCGTCGGCGTGCGACAGCTCGGTCGAGACGAAGAAGCGGTGACGAGACATCAGCCCGTGAGCCAGTCCTTCAGTTTCTGAAGCGGCGTGATCGGTTCCTTCTTCGCGTCGCCCAGTTCCGCCGAGAGCTGCGATAGCAGTTCCTTCTGGCGCTTGCTCAGCTTCTTGGGCACGTCGACTGCAAGATGCACTATGAGGTCGCCTCGGCCGGAGCCGCGAAGCCTCGGCATGCCCTGACCTTTCACGCGCACCACGTCTCCGAATTGCGAACCAGAGGGGACTTTGATGTGCGCCGGCTCCAGCAGTCCGCACGCTTCCATCTCGGTGCCGAGCGCAGCCTGGGCGATGCTGATACTGGTCCGACAGTGCAGGTCGTCGCCCTCTCGGTGCAGGAAGTCGTGTTCTCGGATGTGCACGGTGACGATGAGGTCGCCCGCCGCCGCGCCGCGCACGCCGGCCTCACCGAGTCCTCGCAGCCTGAGTTGCATGCCGTCCATGATCCCGGCCGGCACCGTAACCGCCACGTGCTGCCGATCCGGGACGCGCCCCGACCCCTCGCACTCTTCGCACGGGTGGTCGATGATCGTGCCTGTCTGCCCGCACCGCATGCAAGGCCCGACCGACTGCATCACGCCGAGGAACGTCCTGCGCTGGGTGCGCACCTGCCCGGTACCACCGCACTCGGGGCACGTGATCACGGTGGCACCCGGAGCCATCCCGGTGGCGTCGCACACATCGCACGGGGCGAGGCGGTCGACGACGATCTCCTTCTCGGCGCCGGTTGCGGCCTCTTCGAGCGTGACACTGAGGTGTGTCGCCATGTCGCGGCCCTCGAGGCGCACGCGTTGTCCGCCCCCGTACACGCCGCTGAAGAACGCCGAGAAGATGTCCTCCATGCCGAACCCGCCGAAGATGTCGCCCACGTCGACGCCGCCGCCCATCCTGGGGTCGATGGTGCCGTACTGGTCGTACATCTGCCGTTTCGCCGAGTCCGAAAGGACGTCGTAGGCCTCGTTCACGGCCTTGAATCTCTCTTCCGCATCGGGTTCGCCGTTGACGTCCGGATGCGTCTCGCGCGCCCTGCGTCTGAAGGCGCGCTTGATCTCATCGTCTGTCGCGTTGCGCTCAACGCCGAGTACGGCGTAGTAGTCCTTGGTTCCCGCTGCCACGTCACTCCTGTCTGTGTCGCTCGTGGGTGATGCCGCCCGGGCGGACGTGCCGCCGCATCGGCCTAGGAGACAGCCTCGTTGAGTCCGTCCGCCGCCCAACGAACGGCTGAGATCGCTTTCGAGTAGTCCATCCGCGTCGGCCCGATGATGCCGACGATGCCCTCCGCCGACGCGTCACCGTAGTGGGTTGCCACGATGCTCACGTTCTCGAGTTCGGCCCGCTCGTTCTCGTGACCGATCCGGATAGCGACACCGTGCTCTTCCAGCAAGCTGGACAGCGTCTCGAGGAGCGTCAGCCCGTCCTCGAGAGCCGCCAGGAGCGGGCGTACGTGCTCCGAATCCGAGAACTCGGGCTGCGAGAGCAGCGGAAGGACACCGCCGTGGTACAGGCGGTCGTGGTCCGCCTCGTCCAGGCACTCAAGGATCGCGTCCACGACTCGCTGGACGAGCGGGTCCGGGGGAGCCGAGGCGCCCAGCGCTTCCCTGACCTGCCTGATCTGAGAAGCCCGCTTCCCGTCGAGCGACGCGTTCAATGCCCGCTCCACATCGGCGAGGCGCTCGGGCGTTGTCTCGCCCACCAACTCGATGTGTCGGTTGACCACCTGGCCGGATTGCGTGATGAGCACGAAGAGCGCTCGAGTGGGGGCCATCCACACGAGATCGAGACGACGGATGGCGACTCGGGAGAGTGTGGGTGCCAAGACGACCGCCATGCAGCTCGTGAGGCGCGTGAGCAGTGCCGAGGTCTCCCGCATGAGATCCTCGATCTCCCCGCCCGCGATCGCCCTCGCGCGAGAGACATCGTCGCCAACTCCCGGAGTTGCCTCCTCGGAGAGCAATCCGTCGACGAACGCCCGGTAGCCGCTGTCGGTGGGAACGCGGCCCGAGGACGTATGCGGCTGGAAGACGTGGCCGGCCTCCTCGAGGATCGCGAGCTCTGTCCGCACCGTGGCGGGGCTGCAACGCAGCTGGTAGCGCTCCACCAGCGCCTTCGACCCCACGGGATGGGCGCTGCTCACGTATTCATCTATGAGCGCCGAGAGCACCCGGCGTCTGCGTTCGCTCAGCATGTAGCCTCCTGGCACTCGATTATAGCGAGTGCCAAACCGCGAGTGTACGGGACGGGCACGTCAGTCAGGTATCCAGATGCGACCGAAAACCTCGTTCCCGAGGAGCCACCCCTTGCGAGTGGTACGCCAACGATCACCGTGGCGGGGTGCATCTCCCGCGGCCAGGTACTCGACCAGACCCTTCGCCTGCCAACTCCTCGAACACCGCTTCGAGGCCCGCGGCTCTGATCCGCTCGTCCAGTCACTCCGGCACTCAGGCGCATGCCGAGCATCACGTCCTCGCGGGCTGCTTCCTCGGCGGTGAGAATCTCGATGGCTTCCTCGTCGCCGATGAGCCACGCCTGGACGTCTGCCGACTCGCGGTATCTCACGCGCGCGCCGGCGCCGGGCCGTCCGCGTGGGCGCCGTTCCCGGCGGGCGATCGACAAGCCCGACCGCACGTGCCGTCTCGGCGTCGAGCATGCCGTGCGCCGAGGGCCCGATGCCGAGGTAGGAACGACCGACCCAGTACGCCGTGTTGTGCCGCGATTCGGCATCCTGGTCGCGCGTAGTTCGCGACCTCGTACCGGTGGCATGCCGCCGCCGAGAGCACGTCTTCGGCAAGGATCATCATGTCGGCAGCAACGTCGGAGTCGACCTCGTCGACGAGTCCCGTGTCGCACGCCACCGCGAGCGGCGTGCCCGTCCTCGAGGCTCAGAGGATAGACGAGACACGTGGTTCGCCCCGGTTCGAATCGCGCGATCGAGCGTCTCCTGCCACGACGTCATCGACTGACCGGGGATGCCGCACATGAGGTCGACCGAGAGATCCAGACCCGAGCGAGGACGGCTGCCGCGAGCATGCCGCGCGCGCTGCGCGCATCGTGCCGCCGGCCGAGCATGCGGAGCACGCCGATCGTCGAAGGACTGAACGCCCAGGCTGATGCGCGTGGCGCCCGCCGCGCTGAGATCTCTCGGCGAGTTCGGACGTGAGCGACTCCGGGTTCGCCTCGACGGTGACCTCGGCGCCCTCCCGCAGCGGCAAGGAGCGCCGCGCCCGCTCGAGATCCTGATCGTGCTGTCGGGGACGTGCGTGGGCGTCCCGCCGCCAAGGTAGAGCGTGTCGACGACGCCGGGCAGCACGCTCTCGCCCCATCGGCGAAGATCGGACCGCGATCGCCTGCAGTGACCGCGCCGACGAGTTCGTCGTCGGCATCGGCGATCGACGCGAAGTCGCAGTACGAGCACTTGGAGCGGCAGAACGGCACGTGGACGTAGACGTGCGCAGGCAGATGCGCGCCCTCGAGCACATCCAGGTCGAATCGTCGATCACGAATGTCGCCCGGGCCGCTACTCGTCGACCTTCAGGATCGCCATGAAGGCCTCCTGCGGGACCTCGACCGAGCCGACCGACTTCATCCGCTTCTTGCCCTCCTTCTGCTTCTCGAGCAGCTTGCGCTTGCGGGTGATGTCGCCGCCGTAGCACTTCGCGAGCACGTCCTTGCGCTTGGCCCGGACCGTCTCCCGGCTGATGACCTTGCTGCCGATCGCGGCCTGGATCGGCACCTCGAACATCTGCCGAGGGATGATCGCCCGGAGCTTCTCGGTGAGCACCTTGCCGCGCTGGTAGGCCTTGTCCTTGTGCACGATGAAGGACAGCGCGTCGACGGGCTTGCCCGCGAGCAGGATGTCGAGCTTCACCAGGTCGCTCGGCCGGTAGCCGATGTACTCGTAGTCGAGCGACGCATAGCCCTTCGTCCGGCTCTTGAGCTGGTCGAAGAAGTCCATGATCAGTTCCGAGAGCGGCATCTCGTAGTGCATGTCCACCGTGGTCGCCGAGAGGTACTGCATGTCCTTGAACGTCGCGCGCCGGCTCTCGGCGAGTTCCATCACCGCGCCCACGAACTCCGGCGGCACGAGCACGGTCGCCTTGAGATACGGCTCCTCGATGCGATCGAGCTTCGACCCGGGTCGGGCATGTCCTGCGGCGAGTGCACGACGACCTGCTCGCCGTTGGTGAGGAACGCGTGATACTCGACGCTCGGCGCCGTGGCAAGCAGTTCGAGGTCGAACTCGCGCTCGAGCCGCTCCTTGACGACCTCCATGTGCAGCAGGCCGAGGAAGCCGACGCGGAAGCCGAACCCGAGCGCGTGGCTCGACTCGGGCTCGTAGAGGAGCGCGGGGTCGTTGAGCTGCAGCTTGTCGAGAGCGTCGCGCAGCGCCGGGTACTGGTCGCCGTCGATCGGGTAGAGGCCCGTGTAGACCATCGGCTTGACGTCGCGGTAGCCCGGCAGCGCGTCGATCGCGCCGTGCTTCGCGAGCGTGACGGTGTCGCCGACCCGGACGAGTGCGGGGTCCTTGAGGCCGGTGATCAGGTAGCCGACCTCGCCGACGGTCAGCTCGTCCACCGGCACGTTCGCCGGCCGTCGAACCCCGACCTCTTCGACGTCGGCGTTCGATGGCCGTGGCCATGAAGCGGATCTTCATGCCCTTGGTCAGATGCCCATCGACGACGCGAACGAGCGCGACGACGCCGCGGTACGCGTCGAAGTACGAGTCGAAGATGAGCGCCTTGAGCGGCGCCTTCGGGTCGCCCTGGGGCGGCGGAATGCGACGGACCACCGCCTCGAGCGCGTCGCGCACGCCCTCGCCCGTCTTGCCGCTGGCGAGAACGGCCTCCTCGGCGGGGATCGCGAGAGCCTCCTCGATCTCGTGTCGCGCCCGCTCGGGATCGGCGGCCGGAAGATCGATCTTGTTGATGATCGGGATGATCTCGAGGTGCGCGTTCATCGCCATGAGCGCGTTGGCGACGGTCTGCGCCTCCACGCCCTGCGCCGCGTCGACGACGAGCAGCACGCCTTCGCACGCCGCGAGCGAACGGCTGACCTCGTAGGTGAAGTCGACGTGACCCGGGGTGTCGATGAGGTTCAGCTCGTAGGTCTGCCCGTCGTCGGCGTCGTAGAGCAGCCGGACCGCCTGCGCCTTGATCGTGATGCCGCGCTCGCGCTCGATGTCCATCGAGTCGAGCACCTGCTCCATCATGTCGCGCGTCCGCGATGGTATGCGTGAGCTCGAGCATGCGGTCGGCCAGCGTCGACTTCCCGTGGTCGATGTGCGCGATGATCGAGAAGTTGCGTATGTGGAGGGGGTCAGACATCGGCAGACAAGGATAGCAAGCGCACCGCCATGCGTCGAAACGCCCGCTCGTTTGGCGACGCTCGGAGCCGTGTGCTAGTATTTGCGGGTTCGTCAGCACCCCACTGCGACGGGCACCACGCTAAGAAGTCGGAAGGATCTCCATTCGTGGCGAACATCAAGAGCCAGAAGAAGCGCGTCATCACCAACGAGAAGCGTCATCAGCGCAACAAGGCCGTCCGGTCCGAGCTCAAGACCGCGATCAAGAAGGTGCACACCGCCGTCGAGGCCGGCGACGCCGCGGCCGCGAAGGCTGCAGCGCTCGAGGCGTCCACGCTGCTGGACAAGGCCGCCAGCAAGGGCGTCATCCACAAGAGCCAGGCGGCCAACCGCAAGTCCGGCGTCATGAAGGCTCGCGAACGGCGTGCCCGCCTAGACGCCGCACACCGAGAGCAACCAGCGTTCGAGGACGAGCCGGGAATCCCGGCTCGTCTTCATTTCCGCCTCGGCCTGTGCCGCACGTCGAAGCGCGTCCACCAGCTCGCCCGGCCCGAAGCGTCCCGCCTGCCGAGGGAGATCTCGGACCTGCCACTCCTGGCGCTTCAGGGTCGCCGCCAGATTGCGCCGAGCCTCGTCTGCCCGCGCGAGGCGAGCGCCTGCGGCCGTCATGAGTTCTCGGATCCTGCGCACCGCCATGCTGTGGATGTACGTCTCCGACTCTCCGCTCGAGAGACAGCTCGGTCGACGCGTCGCATCGTCGCCCGCGCGTCGCGCGAGCCCAAGGCGTCGAGGAACTCGAACACCGACGTCGCCGCCGTGCTCGACATGACCTCTTCGACGTCCGCTCGCGAGAGCGTTCGCGCGTCGCCGGCCGAGGAGATCACCTTGTCGACCTCCACGGACAAGCCGACCGAGATCATGGCCGACCGCGCTCACGAGCGACTCGGCGGCATCACGGCCGATGCTGCGACCCCGCGCGGCGAACATCTCCACGACCGCCGAGGGGAACTCGCTCTTCTTCGGCGCCTTGTACTCCGCAACGCCGCCGAGCTTCGTCAACCGCCGAGTACAACGACGTGCGCCGATCCACCTTCTCGGCGACGAGCACGAGCGTCGTCGTCTCCGAGGGATCGTGCGCATACGCGGCGAGGGCGTCGAGATCGGCCTTGGCCATCTTCTCTGCATCGCGCACGATCACGAGGCGGCGCTCTGACATGAAGGGCATCGTGTTGCACGCCGCGATGATCTCGTCCGCGCTGGCCGTCTCCCCGCGAAACGTCTGCAGGTTGAAGTCGAGGTCGGCGACCTTGGCGAGCCGGGCCTTCAGGCGCGCAAGTGCCTGCTCCAGCCTGAGCTCGCTGCGGCCCGTAGATGAGGTAGACGTACTTGAGGTCGCTGACTTCCTCGGCCATCGAGTCTGGATGCTCCGGTCTGCTGGCGCCCGCACGACTCAGCGATTGTCGCATAGCCACGGACCGGCGACCCTCGTGCCGAATCGATCGTGTAGCCCTCGCCGTCGTCTTGGATCCTCACCGTGACGTCCCCGAGTTGGTCTGTCCGAAGAGCGACGCACCCGCTGCCGGCGAGGAGTTCCATCGTCTCCGGCGCGGGGTGCCCGAATCGGTTTCCGGCGCCCACGCTGACAAGAGCGAATTCGGGCCTTAGAACGGCGAGCTCCGACGCCCCGATCGCGCCGCGGCTTCCGTGGTGTCCGACCTTGAAGGCGTCGACGTCTTGGAGCACTCCGGCGACCGCAGGTCTTCGAGAACCGACGCCTCCGCGTCGCCGGTCAGCAACACGCTGAAGTCACCACACGTGGCGAGCACCACGAGACTCGTGTCATTCGTATTGTCGGGAGCGCTTCCGGCCGTCGGCCACAGGACCGCAAGACGCCAGCGACCGGCCTTCACGTAGTCACCCGTGCCCAGTGCGACAGCCGTGGCGATCGGGTCCGCGTCGCCGACGGCGCTGGGTGAGGACGCGGCGTTCTCGTTTGCCGCGGTCGAACGCGGCCGACTTCATCACCGCGTCGTATCGAACGGCTCCTTCGAGACCGGTCGAGCCCGCCCGTGTGATCCTCGTGATCGTGGGTGAGAAGAACGGCATCGAGCCGCCTCACGCCCGCTCGCGCGAGCCCTGCACGAAGCGCCTTGGCACTCGGGCCCGTGTCGACCAAGACACCGGCCCGGCCATCCCGGAGCAAGATCGCGTCGCCCTGCCCGACGTCCAGCACGGTCATCGACGGCCCGCCCCCGTCGCCGGGCCCCAGGCCGCCAAGCCGACGACGCACGGCGAGCCCGAGCAGCGCGGTCCGCGGCCTTCGTCCGCTGGGCTGGGGCCAGACTCCCCAGACAAAGGGCAGCGAGGCCGCGCACATGATCGTGAGCAGCGAGCACGTACGTATCGGCAAGGACCGCGGCCGAGGGCAGTGCGGCCAGGCGACTCGCGATGTCCGCGGAAAGGGCGCACAGCGCGCCGGCGACGCTCAGAACGAGGCCGCCGAGAAGGGGCCAGCGCCGCCGACGCGAGCAGTCCAGCCACGCCTGCCACGAGGGCCAACGCGACCAGCGGCCCGACCAGGATGTTCGCGAGAGGCGATACGAGTGAGACGACGCCGAACGTCCGGGCGATGAGGGGCAGCGTGGCCGCCTGTGCCGCCAGAGTGAGCGATAGCGGACCCGCCAGTGGCGACAGCGCCCGCGGAAGCGCGGCCTCGCTCCACCGTTCGAACAACCTGCCGAACAGCACGAGTCCCGAGCACCGCACCGACCGAAAGCTGGAACCCGAGATCGAACGCGGCATGCGGGTCGAGAGCGACCATCAGCGCTACGGTCAGCCCCAGAGCGGCCGCGGAATCGCCCCGTCTGCCCGAGAGCGGTCGAGCGAACGTCACGACCGACATGACGAGCGCGCGCACCGCCGAGATCTGCACGCCCGAGAACACGACGTACGAGCCGACGACAGCGAGAACCGCCAGAGCGCGCCAGCCGTGTCTGAGACCGAGTGCGCCGCAGGCCAGCGCCACGAGCGCAGCCACCACGACCAGGTGACTGCCCGAAACTGCCACGAGGTGCGTCAGACCGGCCGTCCGGAAGTCCGCGTCCGCGCGCGTGCCTGCAAGGCGCCGTCTGTCGCCGACGAGTATCCCGGCCAGCAGGTCTCCTCCTCGGCCGGGAACCGCTCGGATGCGCTCGATCGCCCAGACCCGAGCGGCAGGACGAGACCGCGAGGGGTTCGCGCCCGGCCGAGACGGCGCACGACGCGCGCACGAAGCGTGGCTACGATGCCGGACCGCACGTCAGATCGACGTCGCTGTGCGGACGTCGCCGATGCGAAGGTGCCCACGACTGACGCGACCTCACCGGCTTCGGGCGGAGCACCATTCGATGGCCATTGGACTCGTATCTTCGCCCCGCGCCATGGCGGCGGCTGAACGACCTTGCAGGTGGAACTCGCGCCGAATGTACCTGCGACGGCATCGGTCAGGACTTCGACCTGAACACCTCTCGTCGAGGCCATGCTCGAACCGAGCGACTCGGACGACGTCCACGTGAGGACGCCGCACCCTACTCCGCACAAGAGCCCGAGCACACACAGTCGCGTGGCGCCGCCCCGATCGCGTCCGAGCCCCATGCCTGTGACGATCACCAGGGCAACGAGCACCTCCAGCGCAGCCGTCCACGTCCCGACCACCCGGCCGCCCCACGCGATCTCCTCGCCGATCACGACGCCGAAGCACATCGCCGCCGCGAACCAGAGCAGCGGGGGAAGTGAGGGCCTGACCACCACACTCGGCAGCACGGGGAGGCAGAACGCGCCCGGGGGCAGGCGGGATCTCACTCATCGAGGCCACGGTCGGATCCTGCTACCGGGTCACCACGACGTCACGCAGTGCCTCGAGCTTCTTCGGCCCGATTCCGGAGACTCTGCCGAGGTCATCGACCGAGGCGAACGGGCCGTTCGCCTCGCGCTCGTCGACGATCTTCTGAGCCGTCGACGGTCCGACACCAGGCAAGGTGTCCAGCACGGCCACGTCCGCGGTGTTCACGTTCACGCGAGGCCCGGCGGCCGCTCTCCGTCACCGGAGAGCCGCCTCCGGTCGAAGGCGCACCACTGCCCACGCTTGGCTGCTGACCCGCTGATGGGTTCGCCTCGAGTTCCGCCTGCGTGGGGACGACGATCTGCTCGCCGTCGGCCAGTGGTCGCGCGAGGTTCAGAGCGCGCTCGGCCGCGCTGCCGAGAAGCCCTCCGGCGCGTTCGACCGCGTCGGCCACGCGGGACCCCGCAGGGACCTCGTAGAGGCCTGGGCGGCGCACGGCTCCGACGACGTGCACGTAGATGCTCGCGGCCGCGCCTGGTTCGGCTTGAACGTCGCCGCTCGCATCCGATACCGCCGCGGAGGCCGTCGTGCCGGGACTCGCGGCCTTCGCGGACGAGGCCACGACCGCGACCTCCGTCTGCGGCATCGGGCTCGATGGCTCTCTTCGCGTGGCCACCACTGACGAAGCCCCAGAACGATCCCAACGACCGCGATCAACAGCGCTGCGACCAGCACACCAGGCGGTACCTGAGAGAGCCCGGCCCGCCGCAGCGTCTCCCGCACCCGCGCCCGAATCTCGTCCATCCAAGCCGCTCCCCTCGCCCGAGGCCGAGGGAAGCCTGCGTGTGGCTCGTCGGGATTCCGACATCCGCATCATGCAGTGATGCTCTGTCGAGGAGCTGACTCGTTTCTAACCGCGGGCGAACGCGCCGAGCTTGGAGCCACCCGGGTGGCTAGCCCGCCACTACCACGCTCACGAGCTTGCCCGGCGACGACGACGACCTTCTTGACCTCTCGGCCTTCGATCCACTCGGCGACCGCCGCCAGCGCGGCGCGCGTCACGTCGTCCTCGGGCGCTTCGGCCGCCACGCTGATGCGGGCGCGCACCTTGCCGTTGACCTGGACCGCCATCTCGATCTCCTCGGCGGCGGCAGCGGCGGCGTCGTACGCGGGCCACGCCATCGAATGCACCGGACTCCGCGTGCCCGAGCGCCTCATGCCAGAGCTCCTCGGCGATGTGCGGCACGTAGGGCGCGAGCATCAGCGTCAGCGTCTCCGCGACTTGCGCGCTCGAGCTCGAGGTCGCACTGTCCGCTCGGAACGGCACGCCGGTAGTCGTTCGCCGCGTTCACGAGCTCCATCATCGCCGAGAGCGCGGTGTTGAAGCCGAACGACTCGATGTCGCCGGTGACCTTGCCGATGACGCGGTGCATCTCTCGGCGGAGATCCTTCGATGGCGCATCCCCCGCCGTGGACACCTCGCAACCCGCCGCGGCGTCTTCGGCGATCTCCCACACGAGACGCCACGCGCGTGACAGGAAGCGGTACATCCCCTCGAGCCCGTCGAAGGACCACTCGAGGTCCTTGTCGGGGGGCGCCATGAACAGGATGTACGTCGCGAAGCGTGTCCGCGCCGTGCTGCGCGATCATCTCCTCGGGCGCGACGACGTTGCCCTTGGACTTCGACATCGTCTCGCCGTCCTTCTTCACCATGCCCTGCGTGAGAAGGTTCGTGAACGGCTCGTCGGCCTTCACCAGCCCCATGTCGCGGAAGACCTTCGTGAAGAAGCGCGAGTACAGCAGGTGCAGGATCGCGTGCTCGATGCCGCCGATGTACTGGTCGACCGGCATCCAGTAGTCGGTCTTCGCGGTGTCCCAGATCGCCGAGTCGTTGCGCGCGTCGCAGTAGCGCAGGTAGTACCACGACGAGCACGTGAACGTGTCCATCGTGTCGGTCTCTCGCCGAGCGGCACCGCCGCACTTCGGGACACGTCGTCTCGTAGAACTCCGGGTGGTCGGCGAGCGTCTCGCCCTTGGTGATGTCGACGTCCATCGGCAGCACGACGGGGAGCTGGTCTTCGGGAACCGGCACCAGACCGCACGTCGGGCAGTGCACCGCCGGAATCGGGTTGCCCCAGTAGCGCTGACGGGAGATGAGCCAGTCGCGCAGGCGGTAGTTGATCGCGGAACGGCCCTGGTCGCGCTCGTCGAGCCAGCGCGTGACCGCGCGCATGCCCTCGGAGTCCTTGCCGCCGGGCATGCCGGTGAACTCTCCGGACTGCACCATGATGCCCGGTCCGTCGTACGCACTCGGCCACGGCACGTCGGTCATCACGCGCTCGCGCGTGTCGCGCAGCTCGGCGGCGAGCGGGTCGTCCTCGGGCACCACGACCGGCGGGATCGGCAGACCGTACTTGCGCGCGAAGTCGAAGTCGCGCTGGTCGCCGCAGGGCACCGCCATGACCGCGCCGGTGCCGTACTCCATGAGCACGTAGTCGGCGACCCAGACCGGAACCTTCTCGCCGTTCACGGGGTTGACGACGTAGCGCCCGGTGAACGCGCCGTTCTTCTCGCGCTCGCCCATCGAGCGCTCGACGGCGCTCTCGCGGGCGGCCGCGTTCACGACGCGCATCACGTCGGCCTCGTACTCGGTTCCGGCCACGAACTCGCGCACGAGCGGGTGCTCCGGCGCGAGCAGGAAGAACGAGCAGCCGAACAGCGTGTCCGGGCGTGTCGTGAACACCGTGATGCGCTCGTCCGTGGGCTCGCCTGAGGGGTCGCAAACCGTGAACTCGACCTCGGCGCCCTGGCTTCGGCCGATCCAGTTCGCCTGCATCGTCTTGACGCGCTCTGGCCAGCCGGGCATCTTGTCGAGGTCGTCGAGAAGCTCGTCCGCGTACTCGGTGATCTTGAAGAACCACTGCTCGAGCTCGCGCTTCTCAACGACGCTCTTGCAGCGCCAGCACACGCCGTCGCCGATGACCTGCTCGTTCGCGAGCACTGTCTTGCAGTCGGGGCACCAGTTCACGGGCGACTTCCGGCGCTCGACGAGTCCGCGCTCCCAGAACTTCAGGAAGATCCACTGGCCCCATCGGTAGTAGTCGACGTCGCACGACACGACCTTGCGGTCCCAGTCGTACGAGAAGCCCATCCGCTTGAACGACGCGGTCTGCTTCTCGATGTTGGCGTAGGTCCACTTCGCCGGATGCGTGCTGCTCTTGATCGCGGCGTTCTCCGCAGGCAGACCGAACGCATCCCAGCCGATGGGGTGAAGCACCTCGAAGCCGCGCATCGTGAAGTAGCGCGCGACCACGTCGCCGATCGTGTAGTTGCGCACGTGCCCCATGTGGATGTCGCCGGAGGGGTACGGGAACATCTCGAGCACGTACTTCTTGGGCTTGCCCGTATCCTCGCTCACCGAGTACAAGCGTTCGGCCTCCCAGACGGCTTGCCACTTCTGCTCGATGGCCTGAGGTTCGTAGGGTCGATCGGCTGGCACGATGCCTCCTGCGTGCGGTCGGGGTTCTAACGCATGATAGCCGAGGATTCGCGGGCGGCGGTCACGCTGGTCCCAAGCGCGTCCGCAGGACTCGGCGGGGAGAATGGCCGGCAGGCCGAGCACCCGCGCCGGTTCGGCTACTGTGACGTGTTGAGCGGCGGGCGCGCGACGGGAGTCTGGGTCGCGCACTGGGCCGGGTCGAACTGAGAGCACACTCGCGCGCTCGAGGCGAAGCACGTGTAGATGGCCTTCCCTCCATGCAATGAGCCATCCACAAGGATCAGGCGCACGAGCCCGGGATTCAGCGTATTCACGCCGTCGCGAAGCATCGCCGACTGCCACGGGGCCACAATCGTGTCACCGGTACCATGCCACACCTGTATCGGTACTCCGATCGCGGCGTAGTCGGCGTAGAAGTCCTCGGGTGCATGGCCGGTGGTGGCCGTCTCGTAGGTGGACCGGTCGCACGCGTACGCGCGCTCGATATCGACGCTGTAGTCGCTGTTGCCCCAATAGGGCGTGTGCATCGCGTCGAGGTCGGATACCGGGTTGAGCAGGAAGACTTGGCTCCACCACGTCGGGCGGGCCTTGAGCATCAACAGAGCCGTCGCCCCGCCCATGCTGAATCCAGCCAAACCCGGCGTGTCGGACAGCCGATACTCCGCCCTGGCCTTGGCATAGGAGAGCTCAACGCTTCTGAGAGCGACGTCGTTACCCCAGTTGTTCAAGCCGCCGGTGGTCGCGCCCACGACAACGTAGCCCCGCTCGACGAACCAGTTGGCCACGCGATTCCCAACGTTGCCCGGGTATGTGAAATCCGCTCCGCTTCGACCGGAGCCGTTGATCATCAAGATCCAAGGGTAGACCGTATCGGGGTCGTAGCCGCGAGGGAGCATGACGGGCATGTCGCGCGCACTCGAAACCCGGCTTCTCCCGTCGTTCCAACCCGCGAAGTAGTTGTACCAGACCGCGTTCTCGGTCTTGGGCTCGGCAACGGCATCGAGCTCGATTCTCGGTCGGCCGGGGGTTGCGCAGTTCCGCAGGGTGAGTGTGTGGCGCCCCGAGGGCACCTTCGTGTCGAAGACGGTTTGGCAGTAGCGCACCGAGGAGGCACCTGTATCAACGGTCGCCACAGGACGTGAGCCACCGTCGAGGTAGACCGTGAATCTGCCCCGTCCGGGGCCCTTGGTGGCGACCAATGCGATACGCGTGCCGTTGAACGTGTACGTGGCAGTCGCACCCAGGCGAACGCTCGAATGTATGGTGCCCTGGAACGCCGAAGGTTGCTGCACGAACGACCACCCGGTCGAGTATCGTACGACGGACTCGTCGTAGGGAATCGTCGTTACCGCAGGAGACGACCACTGCCCCACGCTGTCGGTTCCGACCACTGCCCTCGCCCGGAAGAAGTAGGTGTGACCCGGCACCCCGGTGAACGTTGCTCCCGAGGTACTGCATTCCGACCAAGGTGTCCAGCTGCCCGTCGCTCCATCGGCGAACTCCGCCTCTATCGTGGGCGACGGGGTGGTGGGGGAGCTGGACAAGGATACGGGGAAACTCGTCGTCTTGGACACGATCGAACTCAGAGAGGGGGCGGTCATGTACGTCACTGGCGTGCTGCGCGCGCCGACCAGAAGCGGGGCCAGCGTCGCCGCGCCGACAGGGCGGGAATCCTCCCCGCCGTATGCCGCGGCCGCGGAAGCATCGAAGCGAACGAGGAAGACGGCTAGCGCGAAGACCAGCACCAGAGTCCAGTGCAGGTCGACGCGGCTCCAGCGACCGAACATGCGAGCTCCCTTGGCACTCGTGTCTGAGGTCGATCCGCCCGCTCCGCAGCGCGATCGCTCGCCATCTACGCGGATTATATTGCACGCAGTCCGTGGGGGGTTTGACAACAAAACAGGTCAGGCGGGATACCCGTCTGACCTGTTGTGATTCTTGGTGGAGCCAAGGGGGATCGAACCCCTGACCTCATGGCTGCCAGCCATGCGCTCTCCCAGCTGAGCTATGGCCCCACGCACTGGGGCGCCAAAGGCGCAAGCGGTAGTATAGCAGCGCAATCGGGCCGGTCAAGGCAGCTTGAGCGCCCGCTGCAGTCCGGCGTTGGCGATGTCGCTCCGCAGCTACCGGCCATCCCCAGAGCTCGGATCCTGCCCGGCCACCACCGGTGCCGGCATGCCTTCGAGCGCGGGTTCGAGACCCACGCGCTCGCTGGCTGGTGCGCGCGCCGCCAACACCTCCGAGGCGGCCATCCCAGCCAGGATCAGCACCGCCCCGGCGAGGCCTTGCACGCCGAGCGTCTCCCCCGCGAGCCATCCGAACAGGCCTCCGAACGCCGGCTCGGTGACCAGGATGAGCGCCGTGCGCGCAGGCGGGATGTAACGTTGCGCATACGTCTGCACCGCGAACGCCACCGCCGACGCGAGCACTCCTGTCACGAGCAAGGCGACCCACACCGACTGCTCGGTCGGCAGTCCGGCAGACTCGGTCAGCACCGCAATGGCTCCGCACGCGAGGGCGACGACCGCGAGCTGCACGAACGTGAGGGCGCCCACGTCGTGCTTCGCTCCCACGGCGCCCAGAGTGATGAGGTGACACGAGTACGCCACGGCGCACAGCAACACACGCGTGTCGCCCGGCGTCCACTCCCCCGCCGTCCCGCCCGACAACAGCCAGAGCCCGACGACGGCCGCCAGTGCGCCGATGATCGTCGCGGTCCGGGGAACCCTTCGCAGCAGGACTGCCTGCATCATCGGCGTGATGACCACGAACATGCCGGTGATGAACGCCGCCTTCGAGGCAGTCGTGCCCTGAAGGCCCCATGTCTGGAAGATGTAACCAGCGGTCAGGAAGAGGCCTGCGAGCAGTCCCGCTCGCAGGGTGCTTCGGCGGATGCGTCCGACCGACCTTGGGAACAGGAGTACGAACGCAACCACAGCGATAACGAACCTCAGAGCCAGGAAGGAGTAGAGCGGGTACTGAGAGACAGCGTCCTTGACCGTAACGAAGGTGGCGCCCCACGTGATCGCCACCCCGACAAGCGCGAGCTGGATGCCGTAGCGCCTGAGCGCCGAACTCACTCGGACGGAGCCTCGCCCAGCCGAACCCCCGCCACGCCATCGTCACCGGCAGAACGCACATCGGCGACGACCGGCCCGGGTCCCGTGACGTCCGGGGGAAGCTCGAGCCTCGGGGCATCGCTCCAGAGGCGCTCCAGGCGATAGAAGTCTCGCTCGTCGGGCTGGAAGATGTGCACGACCACGTCGCCGAAGTCCAGCAGGATCCATCGGGCCTCGCGGACCCCTTCTCGACCGATCGGTTTGATCTTGAGCTCTTCGCGCAGCTGGTCTTCGACTTCCTCGGCTATCGTCTTGACCTGCCGGTCGTTGCGCCCCGAGCAGATGACGAAGTAGTCCGTCACGACGAGCAGTGCGGCGACGTCCAGCGCGACGATGTCTTCGGCCTTCTTATCCGAGGCCGCACGTGCGGCGAGAATGGCGATATCTTTGGAATCCAGTGTGCTCCCTCCTCAGGGGCCCGTGGTCTTGCCTGTCGGCCTGTAATCCTTGCCGACGATGACGATCACATCGGCAACGTCCTGATCGCTGGGCTGGTTGACGACCTGCCCCGTCCCCAACGCCTTCTTGACGGCCTTGCCCGCGGTCATGTCCTTGTGTTGAACCACGACCTGCGTCTTCGCGTAGTCGAACGTGTCCGCATTCTTCGTGTCCACCACGCGGAAACCGGAACGGATCAGCTGTTGAGCGGCCTCGCCCGCGACGCCGGGAGTGCCCACGCCGTTGTAGACGATGACACGCACCACGTCGTCGATCTCACCAAGTTTGACCCCCCACCACGACTCCAGGAGGTCGGCGAGGGCGTCACGCTGCGGCTCGAAGTAGGTCTGCGAGCCCACCGTTATCGGCTTGACCTCGAGCGGCACCAGGGCGACGTTCTTGGTGGGCACGCGGTCAAGGAACTTCGCAAGCTCGCCGGCTTCCTGCTCGGAGAGGTTGCTCTTGCTCGCCGCCTCGACGACGCCTCGCATGTTCTGCGCGCGCAGCACCTTCTGATACGTCGCCACCGGCACCACAAGGTAGCGTTCGAACGGGACGCTCAGGAAGTTCGAGATCGCAGCCAGCGAGACCTTTGGACCCGAGAGGTAGCTGTCACCTACGCGCTCGAATCCCTGACCCGGGACTTCAAGGAATGCGGCGCTGGGGATGGCGATCCCGAAGACCTGCTTGCGTCCCTCGTCCACACGCAATGCGAGGAAGCCGTCGGCCCTGCCTTGCTTCTCGCTGACGAGGAGCACGTTCCCGCGCGACTCCTTCTTGGCCGCAGTCGGCGTTTCCTGCCTCGCAGCGGCTCTCCGGGCGTTCCATCTCGCGAAACCGTTCACTGCCGTTATCGCCACTGCCAGGACGACGACGAGCAAGACACCAACGCCGAGGGTGATCATGGCTATCCGCCCTGCTCTGCGCGCCGCCCCGCCGCTCCCTGCTTCTCGCGCAACACTCCGTCTCGCCGCGGGCGCGTGTGGCCGAGGGCGCTCTTCAGATGCGCTCTCAGACTCCAAGCGAACGTCACCCGGATCCCTTGCGAAACCCTCGTCATCGGCAGTCGTCAAGATGTAGTCGCCGGACACGATGGTCTCGACGGGCTCAGGCGGCCCGTCGGAGCCGCGGCCGTGCCTGTCGTCGGCCGGGTCGCTCATGACCGCCCGATCACAAGCGAGTTCCAGACTGCCACCGTGTCGGGATGAATGGGTCTTCCTTGGTCGACGAGACGCTTGATCGAGGACGCGTATGCCATCGAGAAGAGCTCGCTGAGCGGCACCATTCCCGCCGCATCTCGAATGGAGTCGAGCCGGCTGTGCTTGCGGCCAGGCTCGAATGTGTCCGCGACGTACACGACCCGGTCGAGGTCGGTCATCTCGGTGTGGCCTACGGTGTGACGCCCGATCGCATCGACGATCTCGGGCGCCAGTCCGGGCAAGGCGACCAGAGCCGAAGCGGCGCCGGTCCGTGCATGCAGGAGATACGGGATCTGACGATCGACATCGGTGATCTCGACGCCCAGCGCTTTCGCCTCGGTGAGCAACGCCTCGTTGGAGAGGTCGCGGTCCCAGTCGTGCAGGAGCCCCGCCAGACGCGCGTCATCGGCGTCGACGCCGTAGGCCTCCGCAAGCTCGGCGGCGGCGTCCGCGACCCGCTTGGAATGCGCGAGCGCCCCGGCCGAGAGGCGCAGCTGCAGCGCCCGCTCGGCACTCTCGTAGGTCACACTCGAAGCCATCTAGGCGCTCTCCCGGTACAGACCGTACTTGTTGATGTAGGCCGCCACCGACTCGGGCAAGAGGTACCGGATCGGGCGACGCTCGACCACCCTCGCTCGGATGTCGGTCGACGAGATCGCGAGAGCAGGGACCTCGATGTACTCGATGCGGAAATCCGTCGCAAGCCGCGTGTGCGCCTCGGCGGCGGCGCGCACGTCGTAGCCCGGCCGGGTGGCCGCGATGAACGTGCAGAGTCCGGCGATCTTCTCGGCGTCGCGCCAGCCAAGGATATCCCAGACCGCATCTGCCCCGGTGATGAAGAAGAGCTCGGTCTGCGGTCCGTACTGTTCTCTCAGGGCGAGCAGCGTGTCCACCGTGTACGTAAGCCCCGGCCGGTCGATCTCCATCCGCGAGACGTCGAAGTCGGGATTGTTCGAGGTCGCGATCACCGTCATCAGGTATCGGTGCTCGACCGGGGAGACCTTCTGCTCGGTCTTCAGTGCAGGCTGGCCCGCCGGCATGAAGATGACGCGGTCGAGGTTGAACTGCACGAGCGCTTCTTCGGCCGTGACGAGGTGCCCGAAATGGATGGGATCGAACGTTCCACCCATGATGCCGAGGCGCGCCCGCATCCTCACTCTCGGATCTGCCCGCTGCCGAGCGCCTGCCACTTGGTGGACGTGAGCGCCGTCAGCCCCATCGGCCCGCGTGCGTGCAGCTTCTGCGTCGAGATGCCGATCTCGGCGCCGAGACCGAATTCCCCGCCGTCGGTGAAGCGGGTCGACGCGTTCACGTAGACTGCCGAAGCGTCGACCTCAGCCAGGAAACGTTGGGCCGCCGAGTAGTCGTCCGTCACGATCGCCTCGCTGTGACCCGTGCCGTAGGCCATGATGTGCCGGATCGCGTCGTCCAGGTCGTCGACGACCTTGCACGCGATCTTGAGCTCGTAGTACTCGGCGGACCAGTCGTCTTCTGTTGCGGGCGCGATGCTCGAGATGGCGTTCAGCGCAAGGGTCTTCTCATCGCCGAAGACCGTCACGCCCTGCGCCTCCAGCGCCTTCAGGATGCCCGGCAGGACGGCCTCGTGGATCGAAGCATCGACCAGAAGCGACTCGGCCGCGTTGCAGACCGCGGGGCGCTGGCACTTCGCATTGACCACGATGCGCGTCGCCATCTCCGGATCGGCGGCCTCGTGCACGTACACGTGGCAGTTGCCGATGCCTGTCTCGATGGTAGGGACCCTCGCGTTCTCGACCACGCTGCGGATGAGCGCGGCTCCGCCTCGGGGAATCAGCACGTCGATCATGCCGGTGAGCGTCATGAGCTCCGTAGCAGCTTCGTGACTGGTATCCGCGATGGTCTGGACGCTGTCGGCAGGAAGCCCCGACTTCCCGCACGCCGCCGAAAGCGCGCGAGTCATCGCCATACTCGACTTCGCGGCGAGCGAACCACCGCGCAAGATGACGGCGTTGCCGGTCTTCACGCACAGCGCCGCTGCATCACCGGTAACGTTCGGACGTGCCTCGTAGATCATGGCCACCACGCCCAGAGGGACGCGCACCTGCCGAAGCTCGATGCCGTTGGGCAGCGTGTAGCCCTGCACGACTTCACCGATGGGATCGGGCAGTCCGACGACGTCGCGGATCGCTTCGGCGATAGCCTCGATCCTCGAAGCGTCGAGCAAGAGCCGATCGAGCAGCCCGGTCGCCGTTCCCTTCGCCCGGGCGGCGGCCATGTCTTCGTCGTTCGCGGCGATGATGTCGTCCTGGTTCTCGACGAGTGCATCGGCCATCGCGAGAAGTGCGTTGTTGCGCTCTCGCGTCGAGGTGTTGGCCAAGGTGCGTGATGCGACCCGCGCCCTCTCGGCTAGTTCCCTGACTTCAGACATACGCTCGTCCTTTGGTTGCGCTTGGGGCTGGGCTACAGGACCACGAGCCGGTCCCTATGCACCACTTCGGTGTTTGCGATCTCGGGGTGTGCCGCCTGGATATCCGACGTTCGCATGCCCTTGATCCGGTCGAGTTCGCGTGACGAGAACTCGCTCAGTCCACGCGCGATGACGGCACCCGAACCCTCTTTCAATACTACCGCATCGCCCGCCTCGAACGTGCCGCTCACCGACACCACACCCGCGGCGAGCAGGCTCTTCCCCCGCCGAACCAGCGCGTCGACGGCACCGTCATCGATGACGATCTCTCCGGCAGGTCTTCTTCCGAGCGCGATCCAGAGCTTCCGCGCGCCGATCGTGCTCTCCCCGCCCGAGAAACGCGTCCCCACCGACCTGCCTTCTGCTGCGTCGACCACCGCATTGGGCCGGCGGCCGTCGCAAATGACCATCGGGATGCCCGCCTTCATGAGCACCTTCGCGGCCTCCACTTTGGTCGCCATCCCGCCGCTGCCGAGGGTCGAGCCGGTCCCGCCTGCGGCTGCCATCATGTCAGCCGTCAACTCTTCGACGCTCTCGAGCAGCGACGCTTCCTCCACGACACGCGGATCGGCGTCGTACAGACCCTCGATGTCGGAGAGGAGTACGACGAGGTTCGCGCCGATCATGGTGGCAACGAGTGCGGCGAGCGTGTCGTTGTCGCCGATGCGTATCTCCTCGACGGCGACGGTGTCGTTCTCGTTCACGATCGGTACCGCGCCGAGGTCGAGCAAGCGTTCGAACGTGTCCCTGGCGTGCAGGTACGAGTCCCGATGACCGGTGTCGTGCCGGGTCAGGAGAACCTGCCCCACTGCCACGCCGTGACGCGTGAAGTGCTCGGCATACGATTCGACGAGACGCACCTGCCCGACCGACGCCGCGGCCTGCAGCGATGGCATGTCGTCGGGACGTTCGGACATCCCGAGTGCCTCCATGCCGGCGACGATGGCGCCTGAACTCACGAGCACCACCGCGGCCCCCCTGTCCTTGAGCGCAGAGATCTGTTCGACAAGCGAAGCGATGTAGTCGTGGTCGACACGCCCGTCAGCGTCCGTGAGAGTGCTGCTACCGACCTTCACGACGATTCTCGAATGGACCGCGTCCTGCGTGCCGTCGCTCACCGCTCCTCCGCCTCCACAGGCTCGGTCCCGACCACCAGATCGGTCTCGTCTTCGATGAAGGGCACCTCGGGATCCGATACGAGAGCACTTTCAAACTCGAACGCCCTCCCGGCGATGCGGATCTCGTCGCCGTCCTGAGCGCCGGCCTCCATGAGCGCCTTCTCAACGCCCGCCTTGACGAGGCGCTTTTGTAGGAACGCCACGGCCTCTTCGTTGGAGACCTCGGTCATGATGACCATGCGTTCGACGGAGATCCCGGTCACTTCGAAGACCCGTCCGCCGAGGTTCCGCACGGTGAACTCCCGCTCACCGGTTCGTTCGTGCTTCCACACGCGTTCGAAGACCGGCTCGTCCGCGACCGCGCTCTCTCGAAGACCGTGCACCTCCTCGGCAACCGCGCGAATCATCGCGTCGACACCCTCTCCCGTCACCGCGGAGACAGCGAAGTACGGGATCTCCGCCTCCTTGGCGAACTCGGAGAGTCGCTCTGAGGCGTGCGCCGTGTCGGGCATGTCCCGCTTGTTGCCGACAAGGATCCTGGGTCGCGCCGTCAGTTCCGATGCGTGCAGCTCGAGTTCCCGGTCGATCGCCTTCACGTCGTCGATGACGTCACGAGCCTCGTAGCCGCCCGTCAGATCGACTACGTGGATGATGACTGCCGTTCGCTCGATATGCCGAAGGAACGCGTGCCCGAGTCCCTTGCCTTCGTGCGCGCCCTCGATGAGTCCCGGTACGTCCGCGACCACGAACGATCTGTCCCCCGCCTTCACGACGCCGAGGTTCGGGACGAGCGTGGTGAACGGATAGTCGGCGATCTTGGGCCGCGCGGCGCTCATCCGTGCGATCAGCGATGACTTGCCGACGCTCGGCATGCCCACGAGCGCCGCATCTGCCAGGAGCTTCATCTCGAGTTCGACCCAGCGCTCCTCGGCCGGCTCTCCGAGTTCCGAGAAGGCCGGGGCCCGCCTCGTTGGGGTGACGAAGTGGATGTTGCCGCGACCACCGTGGCCGCCGTACGCAACGATCGCCTGCTGTCCCTGGTGCGTGAGATCGGCGATCGCCGCGCCGGTCTCCGCGTCCTGGACCACCGTGCCGAGCGGCACCTTCAACACCATGTCTGCCCCGCGCGCGCCGTGTCTCACCGCGCCCTTGCCGTGCGTGCCGCGTGTGGCCTTGAAGTGGTGTTTGAACCGATAGTCGATCAGCGACGAGATCGCCCCGTCGGCCTCGACGATGACGTTGCCGCCTCTGCCGCCGTCCCCTCCGTCGGGTCCGCCCTTCGGCACGTAGGCCTCGCGCCTGAACGACGTGCACCCGGCTCCGCCGTCACCGCCCTTGACGTGTATCTTCACCTCGTCGATGAACACCGACAGTACCCGCTTCCCGACGTCTGGCTCGTCCACTGCTCGCCGCGGGCACAGGCTCGCGTCGGCCGACCGGACGGGCCGAACTTCGGCCCATCATAGTGCAACGAGCCCCCCGCCCCTGAGAGGAGCGGAGGGCTCGACAACACGCTTTCGCGTGCGTGGCTCTCCGTTACGCGTCGAGCGGTCGTACGTGCACCCGACGGTCCTTGCCACGAGTGAAGTCCACGACGCCGTCCTTCAGCGCGAACAGCGTGTCGTCACGGCCGAGGCCCACGTTCTCGCCGGGCTTAAGAGCCGTGCCGCGCTGCCGAACGAGAATGGATCCCGCCGTGACCGTCTGGCCCGCGTAGCGCTTGACGCCGAGGCGCTTGGCCTTGGAGTCGCGACCGTTCTTGGTTGAGCCAAGACCCTTCTTGTGTGCCATGAGTCGTCCCTACCTACTCGTGGTTCCCGCTCGCCAAGGAGCGCCTACGCGTCCTGGGCGACAGTCTCTGTGGCGGCCTCAGCCGCAGTCTCCTCGGCGGCTTCGGGCTCTTCGACCTTCTTGGCGGCCTTCTTGGCCTTCGCCGGTGCAGCGAGCGCTACGTCCGAGATACGGACCCTCGTCAGCTCCTGGCGATGGCCGCGCAGCTTCTTGTAGCCCTTACGCTTCTTGAACTTGAAGATGATCGCCTTGTCGCCCTTGAAGTGCTCAACGACCTCGGCGGTCACCTTGGCGGATGCGACCTCGTCAGCTGCGACGCTGACCGTGTCGCCATCGGCGACCATCAGGACGTCGAAGACGACGGATTCGCCGACAGCCGCATCGAGCTTCTCGACGACAACCACATCGTCTTTCTCGACACGGAGCTGCTTACCGCCGGTTGCTACGACTGCGTACATGCGAAAACCTCTCACTGGCGTTGATGCGCGAGGAGATATGCTAACAGCTGCCTCCTGGAGCGTCAACGCGGTGCGTGCAGGCCGATGCACGGGATAGACCGGCGGCCTCGGCGACTACTCCAGACCCCTGTGAAGCAGCCCTGTCTTGCCTTCGATGAGCACCCGGACCTCGGTCGGGCCGATGTCGTCGTCGGCGACGATCGAGACCTGTTTGCCCGTTTCGGCGCCCAGGCTCGCGAGGGTGTTTCTTCCCGGCGCCATCACGAGTTCGTAGGTCTCGGTGTTAAGCCCGAAGAGGTACGCACCCGACCTGCCGGTGAGCAGTAGCTCGCGCATGCGCCGCTCGGCGGCTATCCGGCGCGTCGCCTGCGACAGGATCCGCCCATCGCCTGCGCAGCACGGGCAGGGCTCCGTCAACACACCGTACAGGCCGTCCGTGACGTTCTTGCGGGTCATCTCGACGAGCCCGAGCCGGCTGATCTCGCTCACGCGCGTCTTGGTCCTGTCGCGCTCGAGCACCTGGTTGAAGCGGTCCATCAGCTGGGCGCGGTTCGCGGCGCTCTCCATGTCGATGAAGTCGATGACGATGATGCCTCCGAGGTCCCGCAGCCTGAGCTGCCGGACGACTTCATCGGCCGCCTCCAGGTTCGTCTTCAGAATCGTGTCTTCGAGACTGCGCTTGCCCACGAACCTGCCCGTGTTCACGTCGATCGCGGTGAGGGCCTCGGTCTTGTCGACGGTGATGTAGCCGCCGGAGCCGAGTTGGACGGTACGCTTCAGTGCCGAGTCTATCGTGGGCTGCAGCGAGAACGCGTCGAACAGCGGCTGACGCTCGCGGTAGTATTCCACGCGCCGAACGAGGCCCGGCGACGTCTTCTTGAGGAACGAGACGACCTTCTCGTACACCGCCTTGTCGTCGATGTACATCCTCCTGTACTCCTCCGAGAAGACGTCGCGCACCATTCTCAGGGCGAGATCCATCTCGGTATAGATGACTTCCGGGGCAAGGCCTTCGTGCGCCTGGTGCTCCACCCGCCTCCACAGACGAAGCAGGAAGTCGAGGTCCGCGACGAGATCCTTGCGCGAGACCCCCTGAGCGACGGTGCGAACGATGACGCCGACTCCGGGGGGTACCGCATCGACGATGTCCGCGTAGAGCCGGTCGCGGTCCTCATCGGGCAATTTGCGTGACACGCCAACGAACTCCGAGAACGGCATGAGCACGAGGAACCGTCCGGGCAGTGTGACCTCGGTCGTCACGCGGGCGCCCTTGGTCCCCATCGGGTCCTTGAGCACCTGAACCATGATCTGCTGACCGGGCCTGAGAAGGGACTGGATGTCGCGCTTAGGCACACCTTCGACACCTTCAGGTGCTACGACCTCGTCGACGTAGAGGAAGGCGTTCTTCTCCAGCCCGATATCGACGAAGGCGGCCTGCATCCCGGGGAGGACGTCCTTGACCTTCCCCAGGTAGACGTTGCCGACTACGCTGCGCTTTGGCCGTTCGATGTAGAGTTCGACGAGCTCCCGGTCTTCTAGGAACCCGACCCGGGTCTCGCTCGAATCGTGCGAGATGAGCATCTCGCGTGCTATGTCGCCCACCGTGCGAACGCTCCCGTCACGCCGGACGCAACCACACGCCTTCCTCGTTCTCGATGAGCGTGTCGGTACGCGTCACGTCGGTGACGACGCCGCGAATGTGAGCCGCAGTGAGAGCTGCCTTGAGGAGAACGTCAGGTCTGAGGGACCCTTCCGGCCCCATCCGGATGCTCAGAGACACACGCACCCCTGCATCCGAGTCACTCGCGCGCGGCTCCTTCGGGAGACATCTCGCGAGATCGAAAACCTTGGTCTTGCGCCTGTGCTCAACCTCTAGCGTGCCTGCACTACGGACCTTCTCGAGCGCCGTCGCTACTTCTTCGGCTCGCAACTCCTTTCCGTCGATGCACACATCGTACACCCCGATGAGCACTCCCGACGACAGCGAGGGCTCCGACTCAGCCACATAATGGACTTCCACCAGGGCGAGATCGGGTGCGAGGCAAGCGTTGAGTCTCTCAAGCGTCTCCCCCGCCGGGACGTACTCTCCGAGCCACACATCGAAGATCTCGCGCTCGCCACCGGTCCCCACCGGGAGCGCCGGACCGAACGCGATCTTCATGTGCGGATTGAAACCCTGGGTCAGTGCGTACGGCAGACCGGCCCGCCTGACCCCGCGCTCGAGCGACCTCGTGACCTCCAGGTGCGAGAGCCAGCGCAGGCGTCCGGACTTCCGGAATACGACGCGCAGCCTGAAGCGACCGCTAGCCACGTCGTCCACCGCTGAGCACGATGTCGACGCCCAGATCCCCGCACGCATCGCATCCGGTGCAACCCTCGAAGCTGCAATCCGGGGTCGTCTCGCCTGCCAGCGCGCGTTCACGTTCGCGCCACAGATACTCCGCAGAGACTCCCGCCGACACTACGTCCCACGGAAGCGACTCGCCGAACACCCGCTCGCGCTGCGAGACCTCGGCGGGCTCGACGCCGACCTCGGCGAACGCCTCGCGCCATACGTCAAGGTCGAAGCGCTCGGTCCACGCGTCGAAGCGGGCGCCTTTGCGCCAGGCAGCCTCCACGACCTCGGCGATCCGTGCGTCACCTCGTGCCATCACTCCCTCGAGGAAGGACACGTCCGCGTCGTGCCACGAGAGCTCCACGCCCTTCCTCGGCATCGAGGCGCGCAGAATGGACTGCCGACGCTCGATCTCGACCGGCGAGATCTGCGGCTCCCACTGAAACGGCGTATGCGCCTTTGGAACGAAGGTCGATACCGAGACGGAGAGGCGTACGGACCCCCTCTCGGCAGGTGAGACCGTCTCTCGCGCCGTCTCCAGCACGCGTCCGACGAGCGACCCTATCGCGCGGATGTCGTCATCGTCCTCGGTGGGTAGTCCGACCATGAAGTACAGCTTCACGCGGCGCCAACCCGACCCGAACGCATGTCGCACTGTCGCGAGCAGGTCTTCTTCGGTCACGTTCTTGTTGATGACGTCCCGCAAGCGTTGCGAGCCTGCCTCGGGTGCGAAGGTCAGACCGGACTTGCGCCCCCTCGATACCAGGGCGGCCATCTCTACACCGAACGCGTCGACCCTGAGACTCGGCAGCGAGACCGTCACTCCGGACCCTTCCAGCCGACGCGTCAGCCGCCGTAGCACCTCATCGATGGTGCTGTGATCGGTGGAGGAGAGCGACGTGAGCGACACCTCGTCGTAGCCGGTGCATTCGAGCCCCGCGATGACGTCACGGACGATCTCGTCGGCGCCGCGCTCGCGCACGGGGCGGTAGACCATGCCCGCCTGGCAGAACCGGCACCCGCGCGTGCAGCCCCGCAGTATCTCGATCGAGTAGCGGTCGTGGACGACCTCGGCGAACGGCACGATCGGACAGGTCGGCGAGGCGTGGCTCGAAAGATCCGTAAGCACGCGCTTCAGCACAGGGGCAGAGCCGGACGTATGGATGCTTGGGACGTAGACTCCCGGAATGTTCGCGAGGGCGTCGAGGACGTCGGCGCGCGACGACTTCTGCTCGATGTGGCGCCGGTGTGCGCCGACGATGTCGAGCACCGCGTCCTCGCCTTCCCCGATGAGGATGGCGTCGAAGAATGGTGCGACAGGCGCCGGGTTGTACGCACACGGCCCGCCGCCGATGACGAGAGGGTGTGTGGTGCGCTCGGCGGCGCGGAGCGGGATGTCGGCCAGATCGAGCATCTCGAGGACGTTCGTGTACGTCAGCTCGTAAGGAAGCGTGACGCCGATGAGGTCACAGTCGGCGAGCGGCACCGACGACTCCAGTGTGCTCAGCCGTACGTCGTTCGCACGCATGGCGTCGGCCATATCGATCCACGGGAGGTACGCCCGCTCGGCCGCCACGCCATCGACCGCGTTCAGAACGTCGTACAGGATCGCGATCGCTTGATTGGCTTGCCCGACCTCGTAGGCATCCGGGTAGACGAGCGCCACGCGATAGTCGGCCTCGGGTGCGTGGCGAGCGCCCCACTCCGAATCGATGTAGCGCGACGGGCGCTCCACGCCCGACAGCAGCCGCTCGACGAGGCCCCAGTTGCTCTCAGGCGTCACCGGTGCCCGCCGAGTCGATGCCGTACGTGCCACCGCCAGACGCGCTTCCGCCAGCCCCCGACCGGGGCGGTGCGGGCGGCAGTGCCGGTGGGGCGTCGGGCATGATCGGCATCATGTCGCGCACGCTCTCTCCGCGGTCGATGCGCGCCCGGATCTCTGCCACCGCACGGTCCCGAGCGGCGCGCGCCTCCTGCAACACCTCGCCGAAGTCGGCGCCTCGCTCGAAGTACGCCACGGCAGCCTGCCCCATCGCAAGGGTCCCCGCGTAGCCGATGGCGCCTTTGATCGCCCAGCCGATGCCGGGGACGAAAACGAGAAGCTGCCGCGCGATAGCGCGCAGGGCGAAGCCGCCGCCGACGACGGCCGCGAGTTCCTTGACGCGCTCAGTGCCGAGAGGCTCCCCGTACGCGGCGGCGATCTGCAACAGCATCTTCGCTTGGTTCGCGGTCATGAGCGGCATGTCCGCACCGGGGAGTATGGCGACGACCCCGATAACCGCGTTCTGGAATGCGGTCGACTTCACGGACTCCTCGGCAACCGCCTTGCGCATGAAGGCGAAGTTCGTGGCGAGCGCGAGGCGTTTCGCAGAGAGCCTGTCGGCGAGCCACCCGCCCAAC
Organism: uncultured Actinomycetes bacterium; assembly: GCA_963817255.1. Lineage (GTDB taxonomy): Bacteria > Actinomycetota > Coriobacteriia > Anaerosomatales > CAVRZR01 > CAVRZR01. Next base: position 278,996 of record CAWFNT010000004.1, on the reverse strand, counting down.
TCGTCGTCGACGAGCTCGGTCGGGTCTTCCTTCACGAGGGTGTCGAGGAGTGGGTGCCCCAGGCGAGTCGCGACGACCTCGCGGTCGTTGCCGAGCGCGAGAGCGGCGGTCGCGACGTACCTGTCGCGGGCCTCGGCGATCGAGGCGCGCATCGAGTCGGTTCCCGATCCGAGCAGTGCCACGACGGCGTCGACGTCTGGCGCCAGGGTGAGCTGCACGCCCGGCTCGGCGATGGCGATGTGCAGCTTCGCGAAGGACGTTTGCGGGGTCAGCCGCGAGCGAACCGCGGCAAGAAGCAGCTCGGGGGTGTCCGGATCCACGAACACGGCGATGCGCAGGGGCTGCTCGCGCTCCTCGCGCGCCGTCTTGCTCGCGCTCGTGATGTCCTTGATGTCTATGGGGAGTCTCACGCGCACCTCCGTCAGGCGCTCTTGCGCCGGGCCCACACCGACAGAAGCATACCCGTTCCCACGAGGTTGGTGACCATGAACGAGCTTCCGAAGCTCATGAAGGGCAAGGGTATGCCGGTGATGGGCATCAATCCGACAGTCATACCGACGTTCTCCAGAATCTGGAATGCCCACATCCCTATGAGACCCGCGGCGATGAGCGAGCCGAGGAGGTCTTTCGAGGAGGCGGCGATCTCGAGAGCCGTGATGAGTAGCGCCAGATACAGCCCGAGCAACAGCACTCCGCCGAGGAACCCGAGCTCCTCCCCAAGCACGGAGAACACGAAGTCGGTGTGGCGCTCCGGAAGGAAGTTCAGGTTGCTCTGCGTCCCCGACTGCAGGCCCTTGCCCGTGAGCTCGCCCGAGCCGATCGCGATCTTCGACTGCTCGAGGTTGTAACCCGCACCCAGTGGGTCCCTCATGGGGTCCACGAACACGAGCAGTCGATCCTCCTGATAGCGCTCCAGGAGATGCGCCTGCAGCACCACGCCAACGGCGATGACCCCGACGACGGCGAACACCAAGAACCACCTCGGCTTGAGTCCACCGATGAGCAGCATGCACATCGTGAAGGCCACGAAGACGAGCGCGGTTCCCAAGTCCGGCTGCAGCATGATCAGCGCGAGCGGCACCGCGAGGTACGCGAGGACCTTCATCACGTCTCGCGGTCGATCCAAGACCCCGTCGAAGCGCGAGATCACGACCGCCATGATGATGATCGTGACCAGCTTGGCAGGCTCGGACGGCTGGAACAGGCGTACGCCGGCGATCTGCAGCCAGGAAGTAGCGCCCTTCGCGGTGTCGCCGAGCCCCGGGATCCTGGGCGAGACGATGAGCAGGAGATCGAGGACCACGAGCGCCGGAAGCCAGGCCGGATACTTGCGGTAGTCGATCGCCCACGCAACGAGCATCCCGACGATACCCACAGCGATGCCGAACAGATGGCGCTTCAGCAGTGCGGGGCCACCGTCCATGCCCGAGGTCGCCGACTGCACGATGACCGTGCCGTACACGACGAGACCCGCCACGATGGCGAGCAGCGGGATGTTCACGAAGGTGAGGCGCGAGCGCTCGTTCACGGCTACCTCGACGCGTCCTGCGCGCGCACGTGCGTGACCGGCTCGCCCAGCAGTGCGGCGAGGATCTCCCGAGCGGCCGGCGCGGCGACCGAGCCGCCGTGCCCGCCCTGTTCGATCACCACGGCGACGGCGTAGCGTGGGTCTTCCGCGGGTGCGAACCCGACGAAGAGCGCGTAGTCGTCCTTGTTCGCGACCTGCGCCGTACCGGTCTTGCCCGCGACCGTCCGGCCGAAGCCCGCGAAGGCGTCCTGGGCGGTACCGTCCCTGGTGACGCTCACCAACGCCTCGGTCATGGTGGCGAGGTCTTTGGTGGCGACGTTGGTCTTGAACGCCGCTTCGGGCTTTGTGGTGAGCGTTGCTTTGCCGTTCGTGCCGAGGACCTGTTTGAGAACGTGGGGCCTCTGGACGACCCCGCCGTTGGCTATCCCGGCGTACGCGGCGGCCAGCTGAAGCGGTGTCACCAGTAAGTCGCCCTGCCCGATGGCGAGGTTGACGGTGTCGCCCGGCAGCCATTTCCGGTACTCGGGGTAGTTCTCGTTGAACTTGCGCTTCCAGGCAGCGTCCGGGACACGCCCGTCGGCCTCGCCCGGAAGGTCGATGCCCGTCTCGCTGCCGAACCCGAAGCGGCGCGAGAACTTCTGGAGCTCTTCCTTTTGTCGTTTGTAGAAGGTGTAGCCGATGTTGTAGAAGACGACGTCACACGAGTCTCTGACGCCCTCCATGAACGTTTCGAGCCCGTGACCGCTCTTGTCCCAGCACCACTTCGGCCATTGCTCTCCCATGTCGACCCATCGTCCCTGACAGTCATACGTAGACCCTGGGGACGTGACCTTCGTCGTGAGTCCGGCGAGGCCGGTGAACGCTTTGAAGGTCGAGGCGGCGGGGTACTGCGCCATGATCGCCCGATTTGTGAGCGGATACTCGCTCCCCTTGGCGTTCAGCCGCTTCCACTCAGGGGTCGAGATACCGCCGATGAAGAGTTCGGGCTCGTAGGTCGGTAGGCTCGCCATCGCGAGGATCTCGCCGGTCTTCACGTCGATCGCGACGGCCGCGCCAGCCCGTGCCTTGTTGAACTTCTCGCGATGGGCGTCTTGCAGCGCGTTGTTGAGCGCGTTCTCGGCCACGCGTTGGATGCGGGTGTCGATCGTCAGCACGACGTCGCGGCCCGGGATGGCGTCGCCCTCCTCAATGACGCCCTTGGGTTTGCCGGCGGCGTCGACCTCCAACCGTCTGAAGCCACGGTCGCCTTGCAGGACCCGCTCGAACTCCCGCTCGGCACCGGCCTTCCCCACCACGTCACCGAGACGGTAGCCGGCAAGCTCCGGACGCGACGTGAACTCCTCCTCCGACATCTCGCCCGTGTAGCCGAGCACGTGAGCCGCGAGAGAGCCTTGTGGGTACTGGCGTACCGCCTGCTGTTCGATCTCGACGCCGGGGAACTCGGACTCGTGCTCGGCAAGGTATGCGACAGCGGCCATGGGCACGTCGATCGCCACAGTGCGAGGCTCCAGAGCCTCCTCGCGCTTCGAGCCCACGCGTTCCTTGATATCGGCGAGGGAGATCCCCAGCACGTTCGAGAGTCGAGCGAGCATCTCATTGCGATCCTGGACCGTCGGCGAGACCGTCACGGCCATGGTCATGCGGTTCGTGACGAGCGGCCGCCCCTCCCTGTCCAGAATGCGACCGCGCGGCGCCTCGAGGGTTATCTCGCGAACGCGGTTGTTCTCCGCCTGCATGGCGTAGGCGTGGCCGGAGAGCACCTGCATGCTCCACAGCCTGAACAGGAGAATGCCGATGACGCCCAGGACGATGAGTCCGAGCACCGCAAAACGAGGTCTGAGTCTTTGCCGAAAGGTGGGCACCAGGTGACTCCAAGCCGCCTTCGGCGGATCAGTCGCCGTGCACCGGACAGGGTCAGCCGATGCGGCGAAGGGTCTTCATGGGCCGGTCACGACGCAAGAAGCGAGCCAAGAGCGGGTACGTGAGCAGGCCTAACGCCACATTATACAGCGCCTCCGGCAGCACGACCGTCCAGAACGTGTGCCACAGCCCGCTTGCCTGCCCGAGCAAGGCCAGAATGAGGCCGTACGCCAGACCCGTGATGAGGCTCGCGACACCCAACACGGTGAGCGGCAGCAGCCACCCCTCGGCGAAAAGGTTCGCCTGCAACGTTCCGGCTGCATAGCCGACAACAGCCAGCACGAATGCCATCGGCCCGACCGGCCCGCTGCCAACGAGGTCGAAGAGCAGGCCCGCCGCGAAACCCGAGGCGGCGCCCCACGTGGGACCCTCGACGAGCGCCAGCGTCACCACTACGAGCAGCAGGAAGTTCGGTACGACGCCCCCGACCGCGAGGTATGGTGCGAGAGCGATCTGCGCCAGAAAGCCGACCAGGAGCGCCGCGACCGTTGGGAGAGCCCGGTTCACTCCCCTTCTCCGGCACTCGTCGACGGCGCTGCTCCCACCAGGACAAGGACTTCTTCCAGCTCGCCCAGTCTCGCTGACGGCCGGACCGAGACGATCGGGGCGAGGGTGTTCGGCTGTCGGCGGACGCGCGTGATCTCGCCGACGACGAGGCCCTTTGGGTACACCCCGCCAAGACCTGAGGTGATCACCACATCCCCGGCTTTGAGCGAGGCCTCACGACTCACGAAGTCGAGGGTCATGCTCCGATCGATGGCGCCGCGGACCACTCCCTCGGCGCGAGTGCGCTGCACGAGCGCGGCCACCCCGCTGCGCTGGTCCGTGATCAGCCGCACGCGCGAGGTGTGGCTCGCCGTCTCAACGATCTGGCCGAGCAGGCCGGCGTCGCCGATGACCGGCATCCCACGCTCCACGCCGTCGGCGGTTCCACGATCGATCGTGATGATGCCTTCCCAGGAGTTCACCGGTCTGCCGATGACACGCGCGCCCATCGATTCGAGATTCCGGGCCTCCACGAACTTCACCAGCGATCGCAGCCGCTCGTTCTCCTGGCGCGCCTCCTCGAGCTCGGCATTGCGCGCACGCAACTCCTCGTTCTGGCGCTTGAGCAACGCGACGTCCGCTCGCGACATCCCCAGACTCGACACCCACGAGCCCGCTGCCCGAAGCGGTCTGGTGACGAACTCACCCGCCGTCTCGAACGGCGCGCCGACGGCGATGACGAGCCGCCTCGTCTGGTGAAGCGGCCCCGACTCTCCCTCGCGGAAGTACACGGTGGTCAGAACGACGGCGAGCACGAGCAGCACGATGAGAAGCGTCGGCCGGACCGTCGTCTGATCTGAAGTGGGTGTACGCATCGGCTCGGGCGCCCGCACCTGGGCTAGCGTGCGCCCTGCAGCACCTTCTTGAGCGCGTCGATCTCCTCGAGCGCCTGTGCCGAGCCGTCGACCACGTTGGTGAGCGCGCTTTCGGACACGTGGACCGGCATGCCGGTCTCGTTGCGAAGCCGCTCGTCCAGGCCGCGGAGAAGCGAGCCGCCACCGGTCAGGACGATCCCGTATTCCATGAGATCGCTCGCCAGCTCCGGGGGCGTCTGCTCGAGCGTGGCCTTCACGGCCGCGACGATCGCCGTCAGGGGCTCTTGGATGGCGTCTCGGATCTCCTCGGACTCAAGGTTGATCGTCCTCGGCAGCCCGGAGAGCAGGTCGCGACCTCGAACCTCGACGTCCACTTCTTCCAGCAGCGGCCATGCGGAACCGATCTCGAACTTGATCTCTTCCGCGGTGCGCTCGCCGATCAGCACGTTGTACTGACGCTTCACGTAGTTGATGATCGCGTCGTCGAACTCGTCGCCGGCGATGCGGATCGACTCGGACACGACGATCCCGCCGAGCGAGATGACGGCGACCTCCGTCGTGCCTCCGCCGATATCGACGACCATGTTGCCCGTTGGCTCCTGGATCGGCAGGCCTGCTCCGATCGCCGCGGCCATGGGCTCCTCGATGAGGTAGGCCTGCCGGGCACCCGCCGACATCGTCGCCTCGAACACGGCCCGCTTCTCGACCTCGGTAACGCCGCTGGGCACGCACACCACGACGCGCGGCTTGGGCTGCCACGGGAAGCGCTTCAGGCGCGTCTTGTTGATGAAGTAGCGGAGCATCGACTCCGTCACCTCGAAGTCCGCGATGACTCCGTCCTTGAGCGGACGGATGGCGACGATCGAGCCTGGGGTGCGCCCGAGCATGCGCTTGGCCTCTATCCCGACGGCCAGTACACGCTTCGTATCGCGCTCGACTGCCACCACAGAGGGCTCGATGAGCACGATTCCCCGGCCGCGAACGGACACGAGCGTGTTCGCCGTGCCCAGGTCGACGGCCATGTCGCCGCCCAATGAGTTGAAGAACATATCGACAAGGGACAAGCTGGTCGTTTCTCCTTTCGAAACGGCCCATCCGGGAGGTACTCGTCCCGACCGCATACCGCATCGGGCCATGGCCAGCTTCGAGATGCCGCCTTCGTGCGTGCGTCACCAGGCCGCCGAAGACCCGAAAAAGTGTAGCACAGCAGTTCGGAGAAACCCGCTGGCAGAGCGCACGACTGCGCCCACGCGCCGTGCGAAGGCGACCGTCCGCCCGACCGCGCGGCTGCTACATAAGACCCATGTCTCTCAGACTCGAGTGCTCTCCCCCGTCCCCGATGATCACATGATCCAGCAGTTCTATCCCGAGCACGTCACCTGCCTTGACCAGCCGTCGCGTGAGCTGGATGTCGGCTCCCGAGGGAGTCGGATCGCCGCTAGGGTGGTTGTGCACGACGACGAGTGCGGCGGCACTGACCCGCACGGCATCTTTGTAGAGCTCCCGGGGATGCACGATGGAAGCGTTGAGGCTGCCTACGGAGACCTCGGCCATTCTGATCAACTGGTTCTTGGTGTTGAGCGCCAGCGCCCAGAAGTGCTCGCGATCCATCCCACGAAGCTGCGGCGCGCACAGGACGACGACGTCCTCGGCGGTCGAGATCGAGGGACGGCGGGCGGCGCCCCACGTTGACGCGCGACGACTGATCTCGAGGCAGGCGAGGACCCGCGCCGCGCCTGCGGGGCCGACCCCCGAGATCTCGGTCAGGTCCTCAGCATTCACGCGCCACAGACCGTCCGGGATGGGATGCCGGTCGAGCAGCGCGTACGCCCGTCGCACGCCCGTGTCGCCCATGACGACGCCCAGAAGCGCGGCGTCCGTCAGCGACTCGGGTTGACCGCACAAGAGAACTTGGCGCGGGTCCTCGACCCGCCCCGGAAGGCGCGGCGCCATGCCGCCCACCCCCTTCTATCCGACGAAGCTCACCGACAGGCGGGAGATTCGGGAGAGGAGGATGCGGGCGACGAGCCCTATTGCGAGTCCGGAGGGGATGCTGAGTGCGAGGGTCACCGGTGCTAGGGCGAACACCATAGGCGTGCGCGCGAGGAGCGCTGCCGCGGCCAGCTGCGCGATCACGTGAGCGGCAGACCCGCCGACCGACCAGCCGACTACCGAGAACGCCTGCCCGCGCGAGCGCAACACTGTCATCGCGGCCCACGCAGCACACGCACCCGCGGCAGAGATGAAGGTGACCGGTCCAAAGAGCGCTCCCGTGGCAAGCCCGACAACGAGCACCCGCCCCATCGAAACGAACAGGGCCTGCGCGGGTCCCAGCATGACGAGCGCGGCGACGACGGCGAGGTTGGCCAGGCCGAGCTTGAGGCCCGGAACAGGCAGGTCCGGAAGGAGAAGCGACTCGGCGAGGCCGAGACACGCCGCGAGCGCGAGCAGGGCCGACGTCTGCGCCATCGAGGCGCTGCGACTGCTAGCGGCTGACCGCATCAAGCGCTCCCTCGCCGCCGCCCGAGACAGCGACTGACACCCCGTTGGGGGCGCAGACGATCGGACGTCCCGGACGAGCAGTGCCGGTCCGCACGCATATCCCATCCGGGCAGTCCGCCTCTACCGCGGCAATCTCACCGGAGGTCACGTCGAGAACGACGACCCCGCGACGCCCCTGGATCTCGTATCGGCCATCGCGTGTGAGGTCGAGCACCGTTCGGCCAGCGGGCGCCCGAACGACCGCGGACACCGAGGCTCCAGAGGAAGCGGCGGACACGAGCGGGGCGCTGAGCAACGCGACGCAGGCCACGACGGCGACGAGGATGCGATCGCCACGTGTCATCGCGCGTCCTCGCCAACGACCGAAGCGACCGGCTCCTCGGCGGGAAGCGGCACGAAACCCTCCACGTTCGCGGCGCATCCGTCGATCTCGTCAGCCGGCGCGAGCGCGAGTCGGCCGGTGATGTCGATGCACGACTGCGGACACACGGCGACACACGTGCCGCAGGCGGTGCACTTGGCGTAGTCCACGACGGCGTTCAGATCGATCACGTGGATCGCATCGGCCGGGCACGCCTTCTCGCATTTCTTGCAGGCGATACAGCACATCGAGCAGTACGCCTTGCGGTCCTTGGGCTTGTCATGCGAGGCGCACCGGACCGCGACCGCACCTTCGTCTGTGATGAGTTCCAGCAGACCCGTCTTGCCGCGAGGGCATTCCCCGACGCAGATGCTGCACCCGGTGCACTTCCTCAAGTCGATCACGGGCAGTCCACGCTCGTCCATGGTGATAGCGTCGAACGGGCACGCTCTCATGCAGTCCCCGTAGCCAAAGCACCCTGACGGGCACACGAGGTCGCCGCCGCTCATCCGAGCCACGGAGTTGCAGGACTGCACGCCGCTGTACGAGAACCTGCGGACGGCGTTCGTGCCACCCCCGCAGTGTCTGACGGAGACGACGCGCTCGACCGAGGGTTCGTCGGCGCCCATCACGTGCGCGACTCCGGCAGCCACGTCCTGACCGCCTGCCACGCACGCGGTCACGGGGATCCGCTCGGCCGCGATAGCCTCGGCCGCGCCGAAACACGACGGGTTTCCGCACGCCCCACAGTTGGCGCCGGGCAAGACCTCGAGAATGCGCTCGACGCGCTCGTCGATGTCGACGTGGAACTTGCTCGCGGCGGTTGCGAGCAAGACGGCGATGAGCGCGCCGATGCCCGCGAGCGCGAGCGCTGCTGCGACTATGAGCGTGACATCCACGAGCGACTCCTAGAGTCCGAAGAGCGAACCGAGGCCGATGTAGCCAAGCGAGAGCAATCCGGCCGCGATGAAGGACATAGGCGCGCCCTTGAGCGCGCGCGGCACCGGAGCGACGTCCAGGCGCTCTCTGAGGGCCGTGAAGCACAGCAGCGCGAATCCGTACCCGACCGCAACCCCGAGGGTGTAGATGACCGCCTGCCAGAAGCTGAAGTTGTACGGCATGTTCATCTTGAAGAAGCCGGGCTTGACCGACTCGGTAGCTGCCGCCAGCACGGCGCAGTTGGTCGTGATCAGTGGCAGGTAGATACCCATCGCCCGGTACAGGCCTGGGCTGTACTTGCGCAGATACATCTCCACGAACTGCACGAGTCCCGCGATGACGAGAATGAACGCCGGGATGTAGAGGAACTCACCGACGCCGAGCGGCTTCGAGCAGGCCGTAGTAGAAGACCCAGGTGGCCGAAGAGGCCATCACCATGACGAAGATGACGGCGAGACTCATGCCGACGGACGTCTTCATAGAGTTCGAGATGCCGAAGAACGAGCACAGCGCGATGAACCTCGTGAGCAGGATGTTCTGAACGAGAGCGGCGCCGACCAGGAGCAGGGCTATCTCGGTCCACCAACTTACTTCATGCATGCCGTGCACCCCCCGCAGCATCCTGCATCTCTGCTCGGGGGCGAGTTCAGGCTTGCCCGCTTTCGCTCTTGCCCGTCGATTGATCGCGTGACTGCCCGCGATGATGAACCCGAACAATATGAACGCTCCAGGGAACAGCAGGATGATGTTCGGACCGGCGTACCACGATGGAAGCGCGATCAGCGTCTTGCCGAGGAACACGAGTCTCCCGCTGCCGACGAACTCGCGAAACGCTGCCAGAGCACGATGACGATGGTGTACCCGAGTCCCATCCCAAAGCCGTCCGCGATCGAGAGCCATACCGAGTTGTGATACGCGAACGCCTCTGCGCGACCGAGCACGATGCAGTTCACGACGATGAGCGGGACCCACACGCCAAGGAACGTGTAGATCGAGGGCAGGAACGCCTTCATCGACAGGTCGACGATGGTCACGAACGACGCGATGACGACGATGAAGATCGGGATGCGGACCTCGTCAGGCGTGAACTTGCGTATCGCGGAGATCAGCACGTTGCTCATCACGAGGACGAAGATGACCGCGATGCCCATGAAGAACGAGCCCTCGAACTTCGTTGAGACCGCCAACGTCGCACACAGACCGATCATGAGGACGGTGAGCGGGTTCTCCAGCGAGATGCCGTCCAGAAAGACTCTCTTGAAGTCACTCATTGGCTGACCGCCCCGCTCTCTATGAGCGCCGTGTAGATCGCCACGGCAGCCGCAACACCGTTGCGTGCACCGCGCGAAGACTTCGTGGCGCCCGTGATGAGGTCGATCTTCTTCATGTCGGCCTCCACCGTATCGGCCTTCACCTGCTGGTACTGCGTGAGGTAGTCCTTGCGGTCGACGATCTGACTCCCGAGACCCGGCGTCTCGTTCATGCTCACAATGTTGACGCCGGTCACTTTCCCGTTCCTATCCAATCCCACAACCATCCGGATCGGACCGCCGTATCCCCGAGGTCCGACTTCGACTCCATAGCCGATGGTCTCGCCGCCGGCACTCGCTTTGTAGACGTTGTAAACGATGCACGTCTCCGGCCGCCTGCTGGGCGGTCGACACGGCGGCCGGCCCCAGCGCCTCGAACGTCACCGCGCCCGGAATGGCCGCCTTGAGCGCCTTCTCGCGCGCCAAGCGGTCCTGTTCGGCTATGCGGTCCTTCGTCACCGAGTACGTGAGTGCCAGTCCCGCAGCCGCGACCGCGCAGACCACGACGACCGAGACGATCATCTCGAAGGTCGATGCCCGCTTCTTAGCCATCGGCCTTCACCGCCTTTCGGCCCCGGGTCCAGCCGAAAGTCCTTGGCTGGAACCCCTTGTCGATCAGCGGCGCGAGCCCGTTCATGAACAGGATCGCGAAGGTGGTCGTCTCGGGCATGGGCCCGTAGAAGCGGGTCACGGTGTTGAACAGACCGCAGCCCACGCCAAAGACGAGGCGGCCGCCTCGCGTCATGGGCGACGTGACGTAGTCGGTGGCCATGAAGAACGCGCCGAGCAGCACTCCGCCGGCCAGCACGTTGAAGATCGGGTCGGAGCCGAAGAGCCACGACAGCAATGCGACAGTGCCCACGTAGCCCAGTGGGATCCGCCAATCGACGATCCCCTTGAGGATCAGCACGACGCCGCCCAGGATCAGCAGCGCGCCCGAGACCTCGCCGATGCAGCCCTGCGTGTTCTTGAACAGCAGCGCCCCGTACTGGGCCGCCAAGTCGAAGTTGTACGCGCCGTTCGCGGCCCGGTCTGCCGACGCGATCGCCAGACGCGTCGCACCGGTGATGGTGTCGACACCCTGCCCGCTCGCGGGAGGCATGACTGCGTACCATCCGCCCGCGAACGGCTTCACGCGGCTCATGACTCCGAGCCACGAGAGCAGCACGACGGCGCGACCTACGAGTGCAGGATTGAATTGGTTCCATCCAAGCCCGCCGAAGATCATCTTCGCGAGCGCGATCGCCACAAAGCCGCCGATGAACGCGATCCACAGCGGCGTGCGCGGCGGGAGGCAGAACGCGAGTAGAAGTCCCGTTACGAGAGCGCTGCCGTCCTTGAGGCTCTGGGGCTTCTTGAAGACGGCGTTCCAGGCCCACTCGGTCGCCAGCGCCGATACGACGCACGTGAGGATGACGCTCGCCGCAAGCCAGCCCATGAGCCACGTGGCGTACAGCGCGACAGGAACGAGCGCGCCAACCACCCACAGCATGATGTGCGTGACGCTCTCAGTGGCGACGATGTGCGCCGACGGCGCGACGTGCAGGGAGACGGGCGGCGGGGCGTCGGCGGACGATCCCGGCTTCGTCGTATCCTCTGACTCGGTCGTCACAGCTTCGCCCCCCTCTCCATCAGCGTCTGCTTGCCACGTCGAATGAGCTGAACGAGCGGTCGGCGCGTGGGACAGATGTACGTACAGCAGCCGCACTCGATGCAATCGAGGGCGTGGAACGCCTCCGCGGCGTCCCAGTCGCGGCGATCCGCGGCGCTGCCGATCGCCCAGGGCTGCAACATCATCGGACACGCATGCACACAACGAGAACACCTGATGCATGGCTGGTCGCCGGCGAGCGCGGGGCCTACCTCGCTCTTGCGCAGCGCCACGATCCCCGACGTCCCCTTCACGACGGGCACATCGAGGCTGCCCAGTGCGAATCCGGTCATCGGACCGCCCGCGATCACACGATCGACGTCTGGCTCGAGACCGCCGGCGAACTCGATCAGATCGGACACCAGCGTGCCAATGAGCACGAGGTAGTTACCGGGGCGTTTGACCGCGCCTGTGACGGTGACACAGCGCTCCATCAGAGGCCGCCGGCGCTCGACGGCGTCCACAAGCGCAACGGCGGTTCCGACGTTGGAGACGAGCGCACCCGCGGAGGCCGGCAGCTTCCCGTGCCCGATCTCCTTGCCGAGGACCGCGCGGATCAGCATCTTCTCTGCGCCCTGCGGATACCGCGCGGGAAGCGCGAGCACCTCCACCTCGCCGTTGGCCGCCGCGCGCATCCGCTCGATCGCCTCGGGCTTGTTGTCCTCGATACCGGCGACGACGCGCTTGGCGCCGACCGCGTCGCGGATGAGTTTGGCCCCCTCGATCACTGCAGCCGGCTGCTCGATCATCACCCGTTCGTCGCACGTGAGGTATGGTTCGCACTCGCAGCCATTGAGGATCACAGCCTCGATGACGGTGCCGGCCGGCGGACGTAGCTTCACGTGAGTCGGGAACGCAGCACCGCCCATTCCGACGAGACCCCCCGCGCGTGCCATGTCGCTCGCCGATTCGCTGAGCGGCAACTGCACGTAGTCGTCCAGGTCTTGTGGGCGGGCGACATCGATAACGACAGCCGCGCTCGAAACCCCCGTGGGGGTCGTTGTCTTCACGATGCCCGTCACGAATCCACTCGCCGGGCTGTGGATCGGCGCGCTGATGGTGGCATCGACGTCGCCGATGAGCTGGCCACGAAGCACTGGGTCGCCTTCGGAGACCAGCGGCTGACATGGCGCGCCGAGATGCTGGCTCATCGGAACAACGAGACGGGCCGGTAGGCGCATTCGCTCGATTGCGCACTCGCGGGTCGCGCTCTTGCGACCGGGCGGGTGAATGCCACCCGCGAACAGGGTCTTGGGCACCCGACCTCCCGTCTGCCGGAACGGATATGGTGCGCAGATTCTACAAGAGTGCGCCGTATCCTCTATTGCTCGCCAACCGCGAGTCCCTGCACCGCGCAGGCCTGCCTGCAGGACGCGCGCGAAGATCCCCTCTGGGTCTAGCCGAAGAAGATCGCGATCTCGCGCTCGGCGGAAGCGGACGAGTCCGACCCGTGGATCGCGTTCGCATCCAGACTCAGCGCGAAGTCGCCGCGGATCGTCCCCGGCGCCGCCTCTGCAGGATTCGTCGCACCCATGAGTTTGCGACAGATCGCGATCGCCTCCGGACCCGAGACCACCATCTTCACGACCGGACCCGAGGTGATGTATGCGACGAGTCCGTCGTAGAACGGCTTCCCGAGGTGTTCGGCGTAGTTCGCAGCGGCCTCCTCGGCCGACACCCGGCCGAGCTCCATGCGCTCGATCGTGAGGCCGACGGCCTCGATGCGACTCACGATGGCGCCGACGAGTCCCCTAGCGACCGCGTCCGGCTTGATCATCACGTACGTCTTCTGGTCCACGCTGAAATCCTTCCGTATCGTCGAGGGCTACCGAAATCTGCGCCTCTGGGCGCTAGCGTCTGCGGCCGATGCCGCAGGTTTCACATTGGAGCCGATCACGGGTTCTCGGTGCCGGATCGCCATTCGTTCTCTATGCCGGTGATCTTCCAGCCGACGCCCTCGCGCTTCAGCGTGATCTTGTAGCGCAGAGGCGCACCGTTCTGGGGGCTTACGGTCACGCTGGCTGTGGACGTGGTCGATCCCCGCTCGATCGAGTCCACAGTGTAAGAGGTCAGCGGCGGGATCTTGGCCATCTCCTTGTCCATGTCACGCTTGGGCACAGCGACCCAGAAGGCCGTGGTGGATCGTCCGTTCTGCTGGGCTGCCAACAGCGCGCGCGTCGTCTGCTGCTGCGTCGGCCAGCCGTATCCGCGGTAGAAGACGAACCCCGAGATCGCAGTCACGGCCAACACGCCCGCCACGATCGCCAGGATCGGCTTCCACAGGACTCTCTCGCCGCGTCGCGCGTCGCGCTGTGCGCGTCGCATCTCGCGGTCCCGCTCACGCATCTCGTCGTCGGTGCGGTTCAGGAATGCCAGTACCTCTGCGTCATCATCGATCACGCCGGCACCGGGTCCGCCGATCGCGGCGACGTCCACCGGTCCTGACGCCACGGCTTGGGGGTCGTCCGCGGCGTCTGCGCTCGAGGCAGCGAGCGCGCCAGCGTCCCATCCATCATCGGTCGACGAGTGCTCGACAGCCGGCGGCATCTCGCCGGTGAGCCAACCGTCGACCATTTCGTGCGCCGGCTGAGCCGCAACCAAGCTCTCTTCGAATGCGGCTGCAGCAGCAGCCGAGAGCTGGTGCCCGTGCAAGTTCACCGCCTTGTCGAACGCACGCACCGCTTCGTCGTGTCGACCGAGTGCGGCGTAGGCCTGGCCGAGGTTCGCGAGCGCTTTCCCGCGACCGCTGTAGTCATCGAATCCGAGGGCCGCCTGGTACGCCTCGACCGCGTCGGCCGGGCGGTCGAGCGCCATGAAGCACAGCCCGAGGTTGACGAGAGATGCGCCCGGATTGGGATTGGCTTCGTCCAGGGCCGCCCTGCGATACGCCGCCGCCGCCTCTTCGGTCCTACCCATCTCGAGAAGGGCGCGCGCCATCCCCGTGAGCGCCTTGTGCGGCGTCGTGTATCCCGGATCGGCTAGAGCGGCCTCGTACGAGTCGATCGCCTCGATGTAGTCGCCGAGAGCGGCCTGCGCTGCTCCTCTGTTCGCGTGGACGGCGCCCTGCTTGGAGTAGACCTCGTCCTGGAGCGCGTGTCCGTACACGGTGACGGCGTCGCTGAACCGGCGCAGACGCACGAGCGCGTTGCCGGCCATGTGGTATGCCGCGCCATTGCCGTCCAACCCGCGACCCGCGGAGGCAAGGAACTCCTTCGCGGCGAGACGGAAATCGCCCGAGTCATACGCCTTGCGGGCCTCGGCGAAGCGAGCCTCGTCCACCAGTCGCCCCCGCGTCCTGCTCTATTTCGCGTTCTCGATGGTGACCGACTCCATGACATCGCCGACGGCGATGGACTTCACTACGTCCATGCCTTCCGTCACCTGGCCGAATACGGTGTACTGGCCGTCGAGGCTGGGCTGGGGCGCAAGGCAGATGTAGAACTGAGACCCCGCCGAGTCCGGATCCTGGGAACGCGCCATGGCGACGGTTCCCTCGAGATGCTTCTGAGTGTTGAACTCCGCCTTGAGCCGGTATCCGGGTCCGCCGGTGCCGACCATCGGGTCGTCCGTCTTCGACAGCGGGTCGCCTCCCTGGACCACGAAGCCCGGCTCGACGCGGTGGAACTTCGTACCGTTGTAGAAGCCCTTCTGCGCCAACTCGATGAACGCCGCGACCGTATTGGGGGCGTCCTTCGAGTAGAACGTGAACTTGATCGTGCCCTTCGGCGTCTTGATGACCGCGATCTCTTTGCCGTTGGGCTTGTAGGTTGCCGTGTACAACGGTTCCTCCCCTGGTTGCTGCGCCGCATCCTGGGCGCTCTCTTCGGCTGTGGTCGCGTTCGTACTCCCGGATTGCTCCGAAGCCTCACCTGAATCCGACGCGGTATCGCCCGAGCAGCCGGAGGCCGCCAGGATCGACGTGACGAAGACGAGTGCCAGTGCAAGAACGAGCCAAGAACGGAACCTCACGACTTCCTCCTTGCCGGTACGGATTACCGAGTGGCCGGCAAGCCCACCCGGCCGCAGACTGCCCGCCATTCTAGCAGTGCCTCACAGGACTGATAAGGAGTAGACTGCTGCCCACGGTTCAAGACGGGTCGGCCGACGCCGGCCCGTTCCAGTGACGGATTGAAGCGCTACTGAGGAGGAGATGCACTTGGGAGCCCTCGCCACTGACAAGGTCCGTAACGTCGCCCTCGTCGGCCACGGCGGTGCGGGAAAGACCTCTCTCGCAGAGGCAATGCTCTACCTCGCCGGGTCGACGAAGCGCCTCGGCTCGGTAGACGCCGGGAGCAGCATCCTCGACTACGACTCCGAAGAACAGAAGCGCAAGTTCACGATGAACCTTGCGCTCGCACCGGTCATGCACAAGGGCGTCAAGATCAACATCATCGACACCCCCGGCTACGCGGACTTCATCGGCGACGCCGTGGCAGCCATGGAGGCAGCCGAGATGGCCCTCTTCGTGGTGGACGCCGTCTCCGGCCCTCAGGTGCAGACAAGGCGCATATGGAAGATCGCAGGAGAGATGGGCATCGCCCGCGCGGTCTTCGTCAACCGTCTCGACAAGGAGCACGCTGATTTCGATTCGGCCATGGCGGCCATCGAGTCCGCTTTCGGCCATAGGGTCGGCGCGGTCCAGCTCCCCATCGGCAGTGAAGCCGACTTCAAGGGCGTCGTCGACATCATCCGCTCTCAGGCGTATCACCATGAGGGTGAGAAGGAGGAGGTCTTCGACATACCGGCCGACATGGCCGATACCGCAGAAGCCGCGCGCGAGAAGCTCTCCGAGCTCGTCGCCGAGGCAGATGACGCGCTCATGGAGAAGTACCTCGAAGGCGAGCGGTTGACCCAAGAAGAGCTCGAGCAGCTGATGGGTCTGGCGATCGCGCAGAGCATCTTCATCCCGGTGTTCGTCGGTTCGGCCACGACGCTCCAAGGCGTCGAGGACCTCATGGACGAGATCGTCGGCTTCTTCCCGCAGCCGACCGCTCACGGTCCACTCAAGACGATCGACGGCACTGAGGTCCCCTTCTCGACCGCGGGCGATCTCGCTGCTCACGTCTTCAAGACCCTCTCGGACCCGTACGTGGGCCGCATCAACTTCGTCAAGGTCGTCTCGGGAACGCTCACGCCGAACGCCGAACTCGTGAACTCGCGCACCGGAAAGAAGGAGCGCGTCGCGCACATCTTCAAGGCCACCGGCAAGGAGATGGCCGACATCGACGGCGTCGTCGCAGGCGATATCGCCGTCCTCACCAAGCTTGCCGACACGTTCACCAACGACACCCTCTCGGCCAAGGGCGATGTGAAGTTCGCTCCGCTACCGATGCCGGCGCCACTGTATCCGGTCGCGATCGTCGCGAAGACCAAGGCCGATGAGGACAAGCTCGGCACGGCGCTCAAGTCCATCGTCGACGAGGATCCGACGCTCACCATGCGGCGCGACGAGGAGACGCACCAGACGGTGCTCTCG
Organism: uncultured Actinomycetes bacterium; assembly: GCA_963817255.1. Taxonomy (GTDB): domain Bacteria; phylum Actinomycetota; class Coriobacteriia; order Anaerosomatales; family CAVRZR01; genus CAVRZR01. The sequence goes on along the minus strand of CAWFNT010000004.1, from coordinate 261,948 downwards.
GCGCTGGGCGACACGGCCATCGACGTGGTGCTCTCCCGCCTTCGCGAGCGCTTCCATGTCGAGGCCGACCTCGAAGAGCTGCGTATCCCCTATCGCGAGACCATCCGCAAGGTCGCGTCTGCGCAGGGCCGGCACAAGAAGCAGACCGGCGGCTCGGGCCAGTTCGGCGACTGCTGGCTGCGCCTCGAGCCAAACCCCGGCGGCGGCTTCGAGTTCCTCGACGAGATCGTCGGCGGGAAGATCCCGCGCAACTTCATCCCGGCGGTCGAGAAGGGCGTTGTCGCCACGATGACCGAGGGTGTGCTCGCCGGATACCCGATGGTGGACATCAAGGTCGCGGTCTACGACGGCAGCTACCACAGCGTCGACTCGTCTGAGATCGCCTTCAAGACCGCGGCTCGTGTCGGCTTCAGGGCCGCCGCCGAGAAGGCCGACATGGTGCTGCTCGAGCCGATCGCCACGCTCGAGGTCGACGTGCCCGACGAATACGCTGGGGCGGTCATGGGTGACATCTCGTCCAAGCGCGGACGCATCGCGGGCATGGAACCTATGGAAGACGGCGGACAGCGCGTCCGTGCGACGATCCCCTACGCCGAGGTCGTGCACTACTCGACGACACTGCGCTCCATCTCGAGCGGTACGGGCTCCTATGCGATCAACGTCGAGTCTTACGAAGAAGTCCCGCACGACATGGCCAAGAAGGTCGTCGAGCAGGCCGCGAAGGAACGCGCCGAGGGACACTAGCCTCGGGTGCAGAGCGGGAAACGACAGGGACCGGCGAATCGCCGGTCCCTGTGTTGTCGATATGGCGCCCTCTGTAGGATTCGAACCTACGACCTTCTGCTCCGGAGGCAGACGCTCTATCCCCTGGGCTAAGAGGGCACGCGTGAGCGAAACCGCACTCTACCATACACTCTGTGTAGGACAAACGTCCGCGGAGCGTCTTCGCCGTCGATGCCAGCGCCCAAGACCGCGCGCTCGCGCCGGGCGGGAGACTCAGCGGTGGCGACCGGGCCCCTGCCGAGAGAAGCGAGCATGATGACCAAGGCGCTCCTCATCGTGAACCCCGAGGCCAGACACGGCACCACGGCCCGGCTCGTCCCGGTCATAGAGAAGCTGCTCTCGAACATGCCGCATGAGACCGTCATGACGAGCCGCATGGGAGACGCCACCGCCATCGCTGGGAAGGCCAGAGGCTACGACGTGCTTGTAGCGGTCGGAGGGGACGGGACCGTTCACGAGGTCCTGAACGGCCTCATGGCCCACCCTGCGGACCGCCGCCCTGCTCTTGGCCTCATACCGACCGGGTCGGGCAACGATACGAGGCGGACCCTGGGGGTGCCCGCAGACGTCACCACGGCAGCACGCGAGCTGATCGCCGGGGAGCGTCGCCGTTTCGACGTGGGGCGCTGTAACGGCATCTACTTCAACAACAGCTTTGCCGCCGGCCTCGACGCAGTGGTCACCGCGAAGGCGGTCGAGTACAAGGTGACGAAACACAGGGAAGGGCTCTGGCTCTACCTGACCGCACTCCTGCACGTGCTATGGAACGATCTCGACAGCTTCCCTATGTCGATCTCGTTCGACGGCGCCGAATCCGCGCCTCACGACAACCTCATCATCGCCGTCACCAACGGGCCGACATACGGAGGAGGGTTTCGCATCGCGCCCGACGCGGAACCAGACGACGGCTTGTTCGAGGTCTGCAGTATCGATCCGCTCTCCCTCCCCGAGGCACTCGTCCGGCTTCCCTTCTTGGTCATGGGCAGACACACGCATATGAAGCCGGTTCACATGTCGCGTCACCGCTCCGTGAGGATCGAGTCCGAGTCCCCATTGCCCGCACAGGTCGACGGGGAGCTGCTGCTCGAGAACCAGTACGATATCGGCATCCTGCCCGGCGCCATCGAGTGCATCGTGCCGAGGCGCTACGTGAGCGGCGGCACGTCCGCATCGAGACGGACATGAGCGAGTCGCTGATCGTCATAGCGTCGTTCTTCCTGGCGTACCTGATCGGATCCATCCCGTTCGCCTACATCATCGTGAGAGGCGTCACGGGCGAGGACATCACCGCCCACGGCACCGGCAATGTCGGCGCGATGAACGTACGCCGCGCGACCGGCTCGTGGACATGGTTCGTCGTGGCGATGGCCGCCGACTTCCTCAAAGGGTTCCTGCCAGTGCTCGCCGCCCAAGTCGTGGCAGGCGGCTTGGGGCTGGCTCGCCGCGCCGATCGCGTTACACGCAGCGGTAGCCGTCCCCGACCCACGGTTCCTCGTGCAATCGGTCTGCGCCGGCGTCGTGCTCGGGCACAACTACTCGTTCTGGATGGCCCTCATATCCAAGCGCTTTGCCAGGACCGGGAAGGGGCTCGCCACGGGCGCCGGCGCGCTTCTCGCATACGACTGGCGCTACTTCCTCGCGGTCCTCGTTGTCGGGCTTCTCGTCATCGCGATCACCCGTTACATGATGGCCGGACAGGTCGCGGCAGCGATCACTCTGCCGGTCGCCGCCTTGGTGCTCGGCGAGTCGGACTGGCTCTTTGCGTTGCTCATGGGCCTGCTGGTGTACTCAGCGCACCACCGCCGCTTCATGGGTCTCCTTCGCGGCGAGGAACCACGCCTGTACGTGAACGACCGCATGGGTCCTCGGGGCTAGTCCACGCGAAGACGGGGCCGTTGCCGGAAACGGTAGCGGGCCCGGATCGCTCCGGGCCCGCAGATAGCGCCGCATGCCGTTTAGAGCGCTAGTCCATCGAGATCGCTTCACTGGAACAAGAATCGACGCAGATGCCGCACTCGGTGCAGTCTTCTGGACGAGCGAGAACGGCAACGTCGTCGACGTCGTAGCAACCACTCGGGCACTCGTCCGCACATGAACCGCACGCAGTGCAGGCGTTAGGGTCAACAACGGGAACCGACATCCGACTTCCTTTCGACGGGGGCTCTACGAGGTTCGCACATGATAGCAGCGTAGCAGCGCGCGTGCCGAGTGAAGCTCGCGGGCAGCCGCCTCGCGACGATCCAGCACGGGCCGGCGTCTACCTGGCGTGCGCGGCGATGGACTCCGGGGGCCAATAGCAGAACGGGTACGTCCGGTCCTCCAGGATCCGGGCGGCCTCGCGCGCCGTGCCCAACCGCTCGGCTTCCCGCCGCAGCGCCTCTCCGTACGGCGCGAGCGACTCGCGCAGCTCGGCATTGACCTCACGGATGCGCCCCCCGAGGGCCTTGCGGTCTGCCCCCACTTCCGAGATCAGACTCACGAGCTCGCTCTTCTCGGCTGCCAGTGCAGCGGCTCTCGCGCGCGCTTCAGGGTCCGGCATCTCGATCTCGTCCAGCATCTCGTCCGGGTTGTGCTCGAACCGGTTCGCCAACTCCGATGCTGCGGCGACCTCGGCGTCGCTCACGTGCTCGAACTCGAGCGGCATGCGTTCGGTAAGGGAGGCGACGACGTATGCCGGCGCGCCGATGCCGTACAAGCGCCTGATCACCGCGTCTGTGACGCGATCGTAACGGGCGCCGCCGGTGCCGTGGACGAAGAGGTCGGCCACGAAGACGCGGCAGTAGAGCGTAAGCGTCAGAGCCTTCGGCGCGATACCGAGACGCTCGAGCATCGGACACCCGGTTTCGACATCGCCTTCGGCGACCCGGCCGATCTCCTCGTCGTCGGCGAAGAGAGCGACCGTACCGTCCGCCGGAGGGCCCACCCACAACGTCCGCCGCATGTTCCCGCCGATCACCCAGAACGGGAGTTCGAATCGATCCGCGTCCCGCGCGAGGTTCGGGAAGGGTTGGGCTTTCGAGCGGGTCGCGGTAGCCTCGCGAAAGGCATCCAGCTCCGCGTTGTATGCGGCCACGAACTCCTCGGCCCGCCATGCGATGTCGAGCACGAACGCGGCGAACGCGCGGCACGTACCGAGCGCTGTCGCCGGGACCTCCAGATAGCGAGTCCCTGCCGAGGCCTCGTAGCGCCGCCGCGCGAAGGTCACCAGCTCCGCGAGGTTCCGGGCGTCGGCGGCGGCGTCTCTCAGACATGCGCCGAATCGCTCGAAACTCCTGAGGGGTTCGTCGTTCGAGAGCGACGCGAGCTTCTCTTCGGCATGGACGAGGAACTCGGCGATCCCCGCCTCGGAGGGCACGGGCGCACAGGCATAACACGTCTCCTTGCCGCCCTCGGCAAGAACCGTTCTGCACCGGCGGACGTCGGGCTGCATACATGGCGTATCGGCGGCCAGTTCGACGAACGCGTCGGAATCCACGACGAGGTCGATGCCTGTGCAGCCGGTATCGGCGGATACGCGATCCACCAGGAAGTCCTTGATCCAGATGCCGGGGTGGTAGAGCTCCGGCTGGTGGCCGGTCATGACGATGCGACGCTCTGGAGTCGACCGCTGCTGAGATGGCGTCTTCCGGCATCCCTCCGCAACGGCGGCTGAAGAGGGCGGCTCGCTCGAGCAGTTCGCCACGCGCCAAGTGCCGAAGCTCCCGCGCGTCCATGCCCGCGACATTGAAGTCCCATTCGGCGCTGGCGGCCGCGTTCGATCGAAGCACGGAGGCCCACGACTCGAGCGCCGGGTCCACGTACAGCCCGGTATCGCTCTCGGCCGGTCGGCGGACATCCAACGTCGTCGCCCCTACACGAGATCCTGGATCGACGTCACGCCGATCGGCTCTGACGTGAAGAACGGCTCGCCGGACGTCGGTCCCGATCATCTCGCCCCAGGTGTGCGCCATCCGCTCGATCATCGGGATGATGCTGCGGTTGCCTTCGTGCTCGGCGAACTGAGACTCGTACGCGGCGAGCGCCGCGAGCTTCGCGGGCAGGTGCTCGGAAACGTCCACCACGAACGCAGGCGCCGCCACGATGCGCATGTGCACGGCCATGTACTGGTACACCCGCGTGGGGTAGTGAGGCTCCCCCGTCATCTCGGTCTTGGTGAACTTCGCGTAGAAGCGCGCGGCCGTGGCGATCGCGTGCGCAGCCAAGTGGTCGGGGTGAGCGTCCAGGGGATACGGTATGAACATGATCCTCGGCCGCAGTTCGCGTAGCACCTGGGCGAGTTCGGTGCGAGCCTCGATCGTATCCATGAGGTAGCGGTTGGGCTGCCCGAGGGTGCGTCGGACCTCGACGCCGAGGACTTCGGCAGCCTTCGCGGCCTCGGCCATCCGTCTCTCGACCGTGCCGCGCGGGGTCGGCTCGCCGTTCGTGAGATCCACGAGCGCGACAGTCATACCCTGCCGCACCATCCGCGCGACCGTCCCACCCATGCCGATCTCGACGTCGTCGGGATGGGCGCCGACGCACACGACGTCGACCATCACGTCTCCTTCAGTGCTCGGTGCCAGACCGTCAGGTAGTACTCGAGCCGAAGGAGCGGGTCGTCCAAGTCGGTGCCGAACGTGCGGTTGTGATCGCAGTAGATCCGCTCGACGGGGATCTCGCGCACCGACAGGCCGCGCCTGAACGCCTTCGCCCAGAGCTCCAGCGGCATGGCGTACCCGGGTTCCTCGATCTCGATGCCGTCCATGCTCGCGAGCCGGTACGCCTTGAAACCGCAGAACGCGTCGGTGATACCCCACCCCGTGACGCTGTTTATCTCATCGGTGACGATCCTGTTCACCTCGCGTCTGCGTCCGGGGGCGATGCCGATCGCCTCGCTTTGAGGGAGGTATCTGCTTCCGGAGATGATGTCGTCTCCGTTTTGCAGCGCGTCAAGGAATTGCGGTATGTGCGCCGGCTCGTGCTGCCCGTCCACGTCCATGGTCACGAGCCCTTCAACACCCAACGAGCGCGCTTCGGCGAACCCTTCCGCCAGCGCGCAGCCGTAGCCGCAGTTCCCTGTAAGGGTGCGGACGGTGATGTCGCCACGGCGTGCGAGCACGTCCGGGGTTCCGTCCTTCGACCCATCGTCGATGACGACGACGGGGCCGCCGAACGTTGCTCTGACCTGATCGATCACGTCGCCGACGGTCTTCTCCTCGTTGTACACGGGCATGACGACGGCCGCATTCATAGTGAGTCCCAGTGTGGGTGTTGATCCCATGCGGACGACTCCTGGCGGGGTGACCGTCCGCTTCACGCCTCGGCCTGCGTCACGTCGACGACGACGTAGGAGGTCGTCACGTCCACCTGATCTCCGAACATGCCTTTCACGGAGCAGTACTTGTTCTCCGAGAGGTCGATGGCACGAGCGACCGCAGCCTCGTCGACTCCTCGACCGCTCACGATGTACTCGACGTGGATCGTCTCGTAGTAGTGCGGGTAGTCGTTCTCGCGCTGGGTTCCGGTAACCACGACTTCCACGCCCACGACATCTTGCCGCTTCTTCTCCAGAACCGAGACGACGTCCATGGCGGTACACCCGCCAAGCGCATAGAGCACGAGTTCCACGGGCCTGGTCCCGGTGCCCTCGCCCTTGGAGTCGCGTTTGGCGTCCATGACGACCCCGTGGCCGACCTCGTCCCAGCCGACGAACTGCCGATTCGACGAATAGCGAACGTGCACGGTGTCCATTCGCGGTCCTTCCATGCGAAACGCGGCGGGCGCCCGGCCCGCCGCGTTGGCTTCAATCGTACCTTCGCGCCTCACATGCGCCGTGGGACCGATTCTACAACCTTCTACCCATCATCTGCGCCAGCTCACGGGGGTTCTGCGCTTTGCTGATGGCTTCCTCGAATGCGACGCGGCCCGCCTGCATGAGTCGCTTCAGGTCCTGGTCGAGCGTCTGCATGCCGACGGCTGCACTCGCCTGGATGACCGTGGGCATCTGGTGCGTCTTCCCTTCGCGGATGAGGTTCGAGATAGCCGGCGTGCCGATCATGACCTCCATCGCCATCACGCGCGTGCGACCGTCCGTAGAGCGCAGCAGCGTCTGCGACAAGACGCCTTGCAGCGTCGTCGAGAGCTGCATGCGAACTTGCTGCTGCTGGTGCGGCGGGAACACGTCGATGATGCGGTCGACGGTGGCGGGGCCACCCGTGGTGTGCAGGGTTGCAAAGACGAGGTGCCCCGTCTCGGCCGCTGTGATGGCCGCCGAGATCGTCTCGAGGTCGCGCATCTCGCCGACGAGGATGACATCGGGGTCCTGCCGAAGCACGCGCTTCAGTGCCGAGGCGAAGGAGTGCGTGTCCTCCCCCACTTGGCGCTGGTTCACGTATGCCTTCTTGTTGCGGTGCATGAACTCTATGGGGTCTTCCATCGTGACGATATGCAGCGGCCGCGTGTCGTTGATGCGGTCGATCATCGCGGCCAGCGTGGTCGACTTGCCCGAGCCGGTCGGCCCGGTCACCAGCACGAGTCCTCTCGGCCTGTCGGCAAGATACATCGAGACCTTCGGCAACCCGAGCTCTTCGATCGTGGGGATCTCGATGGGGATGACGCGGAAGACCGCTCCCATGCTGTTGCGCTGCTGGAACACGTTCGCGCGGAATCGCGAGACGCCCGGGATCGAGTACGCCCAGTCCAGTTCGAGTTCCGTCTCGAACTTGCGCCTCTGCTCCTCGGAGAGCATGCCGAGGATCATCTCCTGCGTGTCCTTTGGCATGAGCGGCCGACAGTTCTCGAGCGGGAGCAACTCGCCCCGCTGGCGAATGCCGGGAGGACTCCCGACGGTGATGTGCAGGTCAGAGCCGCCTCGTTCGAGCATTATCCGCAGCAGATCGTCGATGTGCGGAATCTCGGCGGGCAGCACCTGCGGATCGTCCTCGACCTCCATCTCGACGACACCGGCGTACTGCTCCATCTGCGGAGCAACAGCCCACGACTTCGGGTGGACCGGCGGCTGAGCGGCCGCCGGCGCCCCGGCGGGCGTGACCAGCGGCGAAGGCTGCGCCTGGACCGGCACGTCCTGGACGGCCTCGTCCTGCGGCCCGCCTGGTGCGACGGAGCTGGCCACGGGGGCAGCGCTGAGCGCGGCGACTTGGGAGACGAGGGCGTCCATCGACCCGGCCGACGACAGCATGGCCGCAGCACCGACCTCGTCCGCTCGCAACTGAGAACTCGGTGTCGGATGAACCGAGACGATGATCACCGGTACCCCTACCGCCACCCGCTGTGCCTTCAGCAGGCCCGTGAGCGTGTAGCCGTCCACGCCGGTGAGTTCGGCGCCGACGATCACGACAGTGGGCGCGATCGCCCCCAGCATGTCCAGAGCGCGTTCTCCCGACGCGATCGAGACGACTTCCATGTCCAGATGCGCCTCGGCGATGCCGCGCGTGATGCGCTCGACGTAGTCGGCATCGTTGTGAACGATGAGCAGCTTCTTCCCATCCACCCCTGCAGCCCTCCTTAGCACACACCGTCCCGCTTCCACTGCGAAGACAGCGCGGTTTGCCCGCCCAGTCGTTTATCGGCACCATTTCTCACGACCTGAAACCTCCGATATGCATGCTCAAGCGCGTACGATTGCCTCTACGAAGTGCGTGTCGATCGGTCACGGCGCGCGCCCGACGAACAAGACCGCCGCGACCCTCGAGAATCCCGGAGCATGCATGGTACGCATCGATAGCCTGGCAAGCAGCGGAGAAGGCGTGGGCCGACTCGAGGACGGACGCGTCGTGTTCGTTCAGGGCGCGTGCCCGGGCGACACCGTCGAGCTCGAGGTCCTCTCCGAGAAGAAGCGTTGGGTCGCGGCGCGGGTGGCATCGATCGTGGAAGCCTCGCCGGACCGCGTCGAGCCGCCGTGCCCCTACTTCGGCTCGTGTGGAGGCTGCCAGTGGCAGCACGTGGCCTACTCGGCACAGCTCGAAGCGAAGACGCGGATCGTCGCTGACGCGCTCGAGCGCATCGGCGGCCTGCAGGCCGAGGGAGTCGTCGGGGAGTGTGTCCCCTCGCCGAAGACCTACGGATACCGAAACAAGGTCGAACTCGTTCCTGCCGCCGGTCCGAGACTCGAACTCGGCTTCCACCGCCTCAGGAGCGATGAGGTCCTCCCGATCGAACGTTGCCTCCTTCTTCCCAAGGCGCAAGAGAAGGCTCCGGCGCGACTGTCCGGTGCTTTGAGGTACGTCTCTGGCACGCAGGACTTGGGAATCCAGCGAGTAGGCCTCCGGGTCGCGGCGAATACCTCCGACGTGGAGGTCGCACTGTGGACGCCTCCTTCCGCATTCCCGCGAACCACCGTCGCGAGCACGGTCGGTGACGCATCCAAGGCCTCGAGCATCGTCCGCGTAATCTCCGAAAGAGATGCGAGAGCGGCATGCGGCGTCCGCCGTCGAGGTCTTGGCGGGCAAGGGCTATTGGCGCGAGAAGCTGGCTGGCCACGTGTTCTCCGTATCAGCGCCTTCGTTCTTCCAGGTCAATACCACTACAGCGGAGATCCTTGTCACTCGCGTGCTCAAGGAGATCTCGGCAGACGGCTCCGACGCCGTTCTCGACGTCTATGCGGGAGCGGGTACGTTCACCCTCGCGCTCGCCGAGATCGCAGGCGAAGTCGTCTCTGTAGAGGGTGCGGGTTCGGCGGTTCGCGATCTCAGAAGGAACCTCGAGAACGCTCGCCTCGGCGCCGACGTCGAGCCCGGCGACGTGGCCCGCGTGCTCTGTGGGCTGGGTCGCTTCGACGCGGTGCTGGTGGACCCGCCCCGAACGGGCCTCGACGACGTCGTTCGCCTGGCGATCGCCGAGAGGGGCGCCCGCCGCATCGTATACGCCTCGTGCGACCCGGCGACCCTCGCCCGCGATGCGAAGGCACTCACGGGCCTCGGGTATCGACTCGTGGCGGCGCAGCCCGTCGACATGTTCCCGCAGACCCATCACGTCGAGACCGTCGCTACATTCGACATAGCCGAGTAGGATGCGCGAGGGTTCGCGCGGCGCGCTGTGACGGTGTCGACGGGGTCTTGGCAACGCGAAGAGCCACCGGGAATTGAACCCGGCGGCTCGTGCGGACGGACAGGAACTGGGCGCTCGTCTCAGGCGAGCTTACCGACTTCGGGGAAGTCGGTAACGTAGACGTCGTGCGGTGCGTCCTCGTGCTCGTCGGTCAGGTCGGCGCCTGCTGTGTGCATTCCCTCGTGATCACCGTCGCCCCACATCGCGCTCTCGGTCACGTCATACACGAGTCCCTTGTAGGCGACGTATGCCGGCCTGCCATCGCGCCCGTCGAACTCGGACAGTTCCTCGGCGGTGAACTCCTTCATGTGTTCCTCCTCGTCTCAGACAACGTTCAGGTCTGTTCTTCCCCTTCGAAGACACCTCGACACGACGGAGGATACGCGACACGTCACCCTTTGGTCGCGCGAGACCCGCCAGGCTGGACGCTCGTTCTGCGGCGGCTAGTCGAGTTCCAAGCGATCGCGCAACGCGAAGAGATCGACCACGATGCGCCGGCCTTTCGTCGCGACGATCCCCTCGCGCGCCAGCGTGGAGATGATGCGACTCGCGGTCTCGCGTGACGTCCCGGCGAGTGTCGCGATGTCGTAGTGGGTCAGCCCCTGGATGACCGGGACCCCCTGGCTTTCGTAGCTGGCAGTCGCCACGTTCAGTACCACGCGCATCACCCGGTGCGTTGCATCGTGGAACGCCATGTCCTCGAGGCGACTGATGGTCTGCCGAAGACGATTGGACAGCGTGGCGATCAGCGAGACGGCCAGCCTCGGCTGTATCTGGACGGCTGCGGCAAGGTCCTTACCCTCGAGCGCGAGGACCTCCACGTCGGTCATCGCTATGACATCCGCCGAACGTGGACCGGAGTCAACGAGGCTCATCTCGCCGAAGTGCGACGGCGCCTCGAGATAGTTCAAGGCGAGTTCCCGCCCGTCGGGCGACGCGAGCGCCACTTTCACGCGTCCCGCCGCGAGCAGGTACATGCAACCGCCGACGTCGTTCTGGCTGATGATCACCGAGTTCCGCTGGTACTTGCGGACCTGCACGAGCTCGGCGAACGCTTCCAGGTCCTGCCCCGGGAGGTCCGAGAACATCGGTATAGAACGCAGCCTGACGACCGCAGCTTCTTTGGGGGCCGCAACTCTCATGTCCGTGCTATCGGTAGCCCACCCCGCGCACTTGAGGACGCGCCCCCGCGCCCGATCCCAGTGGGTATGCACGCGCTCCCGCGCGAGATGACCGTGGTAGGATTCCCCCCGATGTCGGCCGACCAGGAGGATCTCATGCGAGCCGTGCTGTTCGATCTCGATGGGACCTTGCTCGACATAGATATCGATGCCTTCCTGCACGTTTACTTCGGAGCGCTCGGGCCCGTGCTTGCCGAAGTAACGGGGATGACCCCGAAGTCTTCGATCGACGCGGTGATCGACTCGACCGGTGCGATGATGCGGCCCCACCCGGGACTGACCAACCGCGAGACGTTCGATGCGCGATTCTCTCAACTCACCGGAGTGGATCTCGGGAGCAACGGCACCGTGATCGCCGACTTCTACCGCGACGTCTTCCCATCGCTCGGTGCGGGGCTCGGGCCGATGCCGGGCGCCCGCCAGGCGGTCCAAGCCGCCAGCGACGCCGGAATGGTCCTTGCGGTCGCGACTAACCCGATCTTCCCGGCCGCCGCGGTGTCGGAGCGCATTCGCTGGGCCGGCCTGGATGACGTGCCTTTCGCGCTCGTCACGACGTACGAGACCATGCACGCCTGCAAGCCGGAGCGCGCGTACTTCGAAGAGGCTGCCGGGATGCTGGGCGTGCAACCCTCCGAGTGTCTGATGGTCGGTGACGACGTCACGCTCGACATGGGCGCGACCTCGGCAGGGATGATCACCTTCTTCACCGGCAGCGACCGAGACCACGGCGCGGACTACGCCGGCGACCTGCGGGCCCTTGCCGAGCTCCTGTCCCAGCTGGCCGAGGCGGGAGATGGCGGCTCGCGAGCCTAGATCCTGGTGATCGTCTCCACCCAAGCACCGTCGGAGCGGCGCTCGCACTCGTAGTGGAACAGGCCTCGCGTCTCGCGCCGCATATCGAGCTGATACGCCAGGCCCGTGGATTCGTAGTCGCTCAACACCATGAGCCCATCCCGCGCACCGAGGGCGACCATCTCGTCCACGATCGCGGTGATGAGCGGACGAACCAGGTCGGGGGTGAAGCGCCGGACGTCCAGTACCAGAAGCCCGCTGCTGGAGGAGGACTGGGCGTCGCGTGCGTCGGGCCGCTCGCGGGCCCATTCCCCGGGGTTAAGAGCCACCGTCTTCCTCGTTCTCGGTCCGCTCGGCCAACTCGACTCCCGCGCAATGGGCGGTCTCCTTGGGTGTGAGATCGTCCCGCTCGGTCCGACAACGGTCCATAACGCCTTCACCGGACGCCGGCATGTCTGGAGCGCCGCCGAGAGAGCCTCTGTCCTTCAATTCCGACTCGTCGTACTCGACGCCTTCCCGCTCGTCGGCGTCCTGCATTCCCTGTGTCATCCGCGTCGCCTCCCGCAATCCGTCGAATCGGCCGTCGACTGCCACTCTCAGCAGCGTATGTGTAGAATGTTCCCGAGTTGCGGAAGTTCGCCGCCTGGGCGCGCTGCCGCTACGTCAAACGCCACCGGTGCGTATCACGGAGGGCACGAGGACTCGGGGGATGGCGTCGCCGATCGAGGCGCAAACTCGACCCGCCGCCGGGGCGGGTCCACTGAGTCGGGAACGGCCCACTGGCCTTCCCGGGACTGTGCACCCCCGCCTTTCACCCCCAATCCCGAAACCACGACGCGGTCCGTCGCTGCCTGGCGGCGGTCGGCGCGTTGGTCTATCCATTCCCCTGAGTCACCGAGGAAGGAGGCATGCCGGAGTCCGAACTGCTGCAGCCAGGACTGCCTGGTATCTGGCTGACGATACACGCGCTCGTCACCCAAGGAGGTGTATGGCATGACACATGAGGACCACGGCGCGTTCTACGAGCACCTCGCAGCGCGAGGCGTGACGCGCCGGGACTTCCTCAAGTACTGCGGATCCATCGCCGCTCTGCTCGGTCTGTCTGAGACCGTCGTTCCGCAGATCGCCGCAGCGATCCAGCAGGGCGCGAAGCTCAAACCGGCGATCTGGATCAATGGCGGCTCTTGCACCGGGTGCACCGAGTCCGCCGCTCAGGCGGACTATCCCGACGTCGCCTCGATCGTGCTCGACATCCTGTCGATCAACTACTTCGAGACGATCATGATGGCTGCAGGCAAGTCAGCCGACGAGGCCGCCCTTGAGACCGTCAAGGCTGGCGGCTACATCATCATCTATGAAGGCTCCGTCATGCGGGGCTTCGACGGATACTCACTCTTCTTCGGCGGCGGGCCCGAGAACGAGGGCGCCAAGACCGGCATCGAGTGGCTGAAAGAGGCCGCACCCGGTGCCGACGCCATCGTCGCGGTCGGGTCGTGCGCGGTGGACGGCGGCTGGGTGGCCGCGAGGCCGAACCCAGCCGACGCAACCGGCGTTCTTCCCTTCCTCAAGGCCGAGGGGATCGACACTCCGGTCATAAACCTGCCCACCTGCCCTGTGAACCCCGAGTGGATCGTTGCGATGGTAGTGGACGTGTTGATGCTCGGGAAGCTCCCGGACCTGGACGAGTTCAATCGGCCGAAGCTCATCTTCGGCCAGACCATTCACGACAACTGCCCACGCCGGGGGCACTTCGAGAACGGCGAGTTCGTCTACGAGTTCGGGACCGCGGAGGAAGCCAAGAACTACTGCCTCTACGCAATGGGCTGCAAGGGTCCCCAAACGTACACGAACTGCCCGATCGTACGCTGGAACTCCAGAGTGAACTGGTGCGTCGAATCCGGCTCCCCGTGCATCGGTTGCGGGAACGCGAACCCGCTCAAGCCGAGCCTCACGTGGGTCGACGTCGGCTCGCCGTTCCTGCAGAGGTTCCGCGATCTTCCGGTGAGCGAACAGAACTACGTGCAGCCCACCACCCCGGCACTCATCGCAGGCGGAGTGGTTGCGGCAGGACTTCTGGTCCACGGCATCGGCATGGCGGCCACGGGACGGACAAAGGGTGGCGCTCCTTACGAGGAAATGAAGGCCTACGACCGCAAGAAGGCGCCGAAGGGAGGCGGTAGCAGTGGCTGAGAGTAGCGCAACCCCAACCCCAACCACCACCGCCGCGCCGACTACGACGAGCGCGACGCCCACGCCGATCTCGGCGGTGTCGGGTCGTGCGATCCTCGACCCGCTGACTCGTATCGAGGGACACCTCCGCGTCGAGTGCCAGGTCGAGGACGGCAAGATCATCGACGCCTGGGTGAGCGACACGCTTTACCGCGGCATGGAGACGGTGTTGGTCGATCGCAAACCCGAGGATGCCTTCTACGTCGCGCAGCGCATCTGCGGCGTGTGCCCCGTCTCTCACGGCCATGCTTCGACGATGTCGGCTGAGTCCGCATACGGCCTCACGATCCCGGCAGGCGCGCGCATGGTCCGCAACCTCATCGAAGCCGCACAGTACCTGCACAGTCACGTCCTGTGGTTCTACACGCTCACGGCACTGGACTACGTCGATCCGGTGAAAGCCCTGTCGGCGAACATCGCAGACACGTATGCACTCGCGGAAGCGGCGGGAACCGGCGTCTCGGACTTTGGCGCGGTTGCCACGCGACTGAAGGCATTCGTCGAGAACGGGCAGCTGTCCATCTTCACGAACGGCTGGTTCGGTCACCCGGCGTACGCCCAGGACATGCCGCCCGAGCTGCACCTTATCGCCGTCGCCCACTATCTTGAGGCGCTCCAGATCCAGGCGGATGCCGCCCAGATCATCGCACTCATGGGTGGGAAGTTCCCGCACTTCATGACGTCGCTTCCCGGTGGTACCGCATGGGTACCCACCGAGGAGAAGCTCGACGACGTGATCTTCCGTTTCAAGAAGATCAACGACTGGGTCACCAACGTGATGATCCCGGACACGCTCGCCATCGCACCCTTCTACAAGGGCGCCTTGGGCTACGGCGGCGGCGTCGGCAACTTCTTGGCCTGGGGCGTGTTCCTGCAGGAGGGCGGCGAGGCCAACGCCGAGGGCCAGTACGACCTCAACAAGAGGTACCTGCCCGGCGGCGTGATCACGGGCGGGCAATTGGCCGTTGCGGACGCCGATGCGACCAAGGTCCTCGAGTACGTCGAGCATTCCTGGTACAGCTCGCCATCGGGCCTCAGCCCCTCGGAGGGCGAGACCAAGGCCGATTTCACGAAGTACAGCACCGAGGGACAGTACTCCTGGGGCAAGGCGCCGCGCTACGACGGCAAGCCCATGGAGGTCGGTCCGCTTTCACGCATGCTGATCGCGTATCTCAAGGGCGTCCCGGCGGTGAAGAGCATCGTGGACACGGCCCTCGCCGCATTGGGTGCGGCAGGCAAGCCGGAGGTCCTAGTTTCGCTGCTCGGGCGCGTCGCAGCCCGGAACCTCGAGACGAAGGTCGTAGCCGACTGGTCGCTCGAGTGGTGCACCGAACTCGTCGACGCGATAAAGGGCGGCGACGTGACGCTCTTCCAGTCGGGCGCACAGTCCGAGGGCAAGGGCGCGGGACTGTGGGAGGCACCGAGAGGCGCCGTCGGCCACTGGATGAACGTGGCCGGTGGACGGATCGCCAACTATCAGGTCGTGACCCCTTCGACGTGGGACACCTCGCCGCGCGACAAGGACGGCGTGCGCGGGCCGATGGAAGAGGCGCTCGTCGGCGCCCCGTGCCTCGACATCGAGAAGCCACTCGAGGCCCTGCGGATCGCACACAGTTTCGATCCTTGAATTGGGTGCGCGGTTCACGTGATTGAACCGAAAACCGGCAAGGAGACGACCGTCATCACCAAGCCTTGGGGGGTGAAGTAGATGTCGCACCCTGCGCATTATCGTGAAGCGCACCCGATCCCGTTCGTGTTGACACACTGGATCAACTTGCTCGCGATGATCTTCCTCACCTTCTCGGGCTTCTACATTCACTATCCGTTCTTCGGCGGCTTCATGGGTGTAGCCCGAGGGATGCACGTCTTCTGGTTGTGGGTGCTCCTCATCAACCTCATCGTCCGCATCATCCTTGCCTTCTTCGTGAAGGACGCGAGCGGGCTGGGATCGCGAGAGGTCGAGAAGGACATCAAGAACTGGCTTCCCCAGAAGCAGAACCGCCACCAGTCCTGGGCGTGGATCAAGTACTACACGTTCCTGAAGAAGGACCACCCCATAAGCGCGAAGTACGGGGTGCTGCAGAAGATCGCCTACCTGGTCACGATCCCGCTGACCCTGCTCGCGGCGTATACGGGCTTCTGCCTGTACGGGCCCGCTCACAACTGGGCCATCTGGCCCATGTTCTCGGCGGGAGTCGACTGGGTGGGTGGCTACATGAACATGCGGATCATCCACTACTACATCATGTGGGTGTTCATCCTGTTCACGGCGATCCACGCGTATCTGGCCAACATCGAAGGGTTCTCGCCGTCGAGGATCATCTTCGCGTGGCAGGAGACCCCGGGTCTGGAGTTCGACTCTGACGGGCGCGTGATCAAGAGCTAGCCGCGCATGAGACCTGCCGTCGCCGCGAGCGACGCGCGGGACACGAGTAGAAGCGGGGTCCCGGAACGTCCGGGGCCCCGTCGCTCGCGCCATGTCTTCCGGACTCTTGCAGGGATGAACTCAGCGCTCGTCGAAATGTATCACCAGCAGCATGGCTGTCCCCGCTCACCGGCGAGACGGGTACGGCGTCCGGATAGTGAAGGGGTGTCGGCGCAAGCCGACGGGCATCACCGGACGAGGGCAGTATGCCGCTGCCGGCGCGCGTGCAATGTGAGCACCATCGATGGAGCATGCATGTTTCCTGAGCGCGTCGTCTCATCGTTCGTCCGCCGCCTGAATCGCACGTACCTGGCGACGTCGCCGCGTGACCTCTCAGGGCTGCCCGGGCCGGAACCCGGCAAGCGGTATGTGCTCTATGCCCACGTCCCCTTCTGCGAGCGGCTCTGCCTCTACTGCTCGTTCAACAGGTTCCTCTTCAAGGAGGACCACGCGCGGGCCTATTACAGGAACCTGCGCACGGAGATGCGCGCGGTCGCCGACCTCGGCTACCAGTTCGATTCGCTCTACATCGGCGGTGGCACGCCAACCATCCTCCTCGACGAGCTCTGCGAGACCATCGACCTCGCGCGCAAACTCTTCAACGTGGGCGAGGTCTCGGCCGAGACGAGCCCGAACCACCTTCGGCCCGAGCTCTCCGAGTGTCTCGCCGGCCGGGTGGACCGCCTGTCCGTCGGCGTTCAGAGCTTCGACGACCGCCTGCTTCGACAGATGGACCGCTACGGCAAGTACGGGTCGGGCGAGGACGTCTTCGAACGCGTTGCGAGCGTCGCGGGTGGCTTCCATTCGCTCAACGTGGACATGATCTTCAACTTCCCCACCCAGGAAGACGACGTGCTCATGCGCGACGTCGACTTGGTGAAGGCGACCGGCGCGAATCAGACCACCTTCTATCCCCTCATGGCCTCCCCGGCTGCCCGCAAGGAGATGGAGCCGCTCGTCGGGCGCATCGACTTCTCGCGCGAGTACCGTCTCTACCGCGAGATCGGCACCCGCTTGGCGCCTGAGTTCGAGCCCGCAAGTGCGTGGACGTACTCCCGAGATCGAAGCGAGATGATCGACGAGTACATCGTCGACTACGAGGAGTACGTAGGCGTGGGATCGGGCGCGCTCTCGTTCTTGCGAGGCACGATCTACGCGAACACCTTCTCCCTTCGCGAGTACGACAGACTCATCAACGACGGCCGAATGGCCGTCGTGCGATCGGGACGGCCCTACGGGCGAAAAGCCCTCATGCGCTACCGCTTCGTCACGGACCTCTTCGGCCTGCGGCTCGACAAGGAGAGGTTCGAGCGGGACTTCGGCGTGCCCGTCGAACGTGGTCTGTGGGC
The DNA here is from genome assembly GCA_963817255.1 of uncultured Actinomycetes bacterium. Taxonomy (GTDB): domain Bacteria; phylum Actinomycetota; class Coriobacteriia; order Anaerosomatales; family CAVRZR01; genus CAVRZR01. The sequence goes on along the minus strand of CAWFNT010000004.1, from coordinate 244,144 downwards.
GGAGCTCGCGTTCATGCGTGCCGTAGGCGCGATCGAGCGCGACGACGGCCGGTTCGTCACGCTCACGCCGGTCGGCCGGTACCTGTTGCTCGTGATGATGCGGGAGACGCTCGCGACCTCGAACGAGCACCGGGACGAGGCGCGCGCCGCACTGCCCCTCGACGAGCGACTGCTGCTCCTCGAAGGAGACAAGGCCTACCCTCGCATCCAGGAGCGGCTCGCCTCCGCAGTCTCGGCGTAGCGCTGCCAACGAGGTGAGAAGATGGTCGTACGCGGCGCTTTGCCGTGCCTTCCGCTGACCTCGGCCCGCCGAGAAGGGGTCGCATGACCGATCGCACCAACGAGACCAACCGTACGAACGGGACCGACCGCGCGAGCCAGCGGATCCTCGTGCTGGGTGTCGGCAATCCCCTCATGGGCGACGAGGGGATCGGCCCGCGGATCGTCGAGCATCTTCTTTCAAACTACCGCTTTCCCGAGAGCCTCCAGGTCGTGGATGCCGGCACTATGGGCTTCTCCATCCTCAACCTCTTCCGGGAGGCCGATGCGGTCCTGGTCGTCGACGCCGTCCGCGGTTCCGGCGAGGAACCCGGCACCGTCCTATCGCTCGCACCGGAGGCCATGGCCGCGAATCAGATCATGCACTCACTCCATGACACCCGCCTGGTCGACGTCCTGGACGCCGCGAGATTGATGGGGCTCGATCCCCACGTCGACTGCATCGGCGTCGAGATAGCCGAAATCGTGCACTGGCAGGTCGAGCTCTCGCCGGTCGTGGAGGCAGCGGTACCCTTCGCCGCGCAGGCGGTCGTCGATCGTCTCGCCGAATGGGGCATTCTCGCCGAACAGGCTGCCTGCGCTGCCCAAGGGGCGTCCACGTCCCCCGAACCGGCGGGCGACAGCTCCTGCGGCCCGCCCGAGACGTCCGCTGTCATCAAGGCGATGCGCACGAAGGACGACGTCGGCTCGTAGGGGCGCGTCAGGGATATGCGCCGTGAACGACGTAAGGTTCGTTGTCGAAGCGAGGTGCGGCGCCTACCGCGTTAGCTCCTGCGAGACCCTCCGGGCGATCGACTCGGCATCCAACCCTGCGCGGCCCAGCAGGTCCGCGCTTGCGCCAGACGAGTGGTACCGGTCCACCCCGATCCTCACGAGGCGTGTGCGCAGCTCGTTCTCAACCAGCCACTCGGCGACGCTCGCGCCGAGACCCGTGCGCACGTTGTGGTCTTCGACCGTCACGATGAGGGGGCAGGTGCTCGCCTCGCGCATCGCTTGCGTGGTCCAGGTCGAGCGGACACGAGACCACGCCGACGGCGACCTCGGGACCGCCGGCCTCGCGCAGCGCGTCTGACGCCGCGACCGTGGCTCCGACCACCGTCCCCATGGCGAGGAGGCAGGCGTCACCACCCCGGCGCGCCCACTCGATGCCACCGTATTCGAACTCGTACGTCTCCGCCGAAGAGCGGCGACCCCTCCGGCGCGGTCACAGTGGCGAGCTTGCTTCGCCCCATGACGACCGCGACGTTGCCCTGCATCGAGGCAGCAGCGCGCACAGCCCGGTCGGTCTGGTTGGGATCCGCCGGAACGATCACCCGCCAGCCGAAGAACTGCTTGAATCCGCCGACGTAGTCGATGCACTGGTGCGTCTTGCCGTCCTCCCCCACATCCAGCCCGCAGTGGGTGAGCACGAGCTTGACTGCCGCGCCGTTGATATCGTTCAGTCGCTGCTGGTTGTAGACCTCATCCAGGCCGAACACGCCGAAGTCGGCCCAGAACGCGAGAACGCCCGAGATCGACAACGCACCGGCCACCGTCGCCGCGTTGTGCTCGCCCACCCCGCATTCCACGAACGCCTCGGGCCGCGCTTGCGGCGAAGCCCTCTGTCTTCACCGATGTCGCAAGGTCGCAGTCGAGCACGGCGATCGGCACGTCCGGCGTTCGCCCCCGCGAGGTCGACGAGCGCCGCGCCCCACGCCGAGCGGTTGTCGGTGAGCGTGTCGGCCTCGTAGGTGCGCGGCGTGCCGTGCGCCACCGTCAATAGGTGGCGTGACGTGCGGCAGCGGCTCGACGGCGCACGGCTGCGCGCGCCGTGCGCGCGCCTCGTCGAGCGCGGCCGGGTCGAGGCCGAGCTCGTCTCATCGCGCGTACGTACTCGTCGGGCGTGAGTCCGCGACCGTGGTACTCGGCCTTGTCCTCGAGGAAGCTCACCGGCTTGCCCATCACCGTGTGCGCGACGATCGCCGAGGGTGCCGAGCGGTGAGACCGCGCCGCGCGAACGGCGTCGTGGACGGCACGGATGTCGTGGCCGTCGATCTCGATGACGTTCCAGCCGTCGGCAGCGAAGTCGGCGGCCACATTCACCGGCATGATGTCTCGCGTGTGACCCGAGATCTGGATCCCGTTGAAGTCGACGAGCACCGTGAGGTCGACAAGCCCCTCCTTGGCGGCGAGCCGCCGCGCTTCGGCGACCTGCCCCTTGTGCTGCTCGCCGTCGCTCATCGCCACGTACGTGTGCCACGGCGCGGTGCGTGAACCGGGCGGCGAGGGCCATACCCACTCCTGCGGACAACCCCTGGCCGAGGTTGCCGGTCGACCATTCCACGCCGGGCACGCTTCGCTCGACGTGGCCCTCGAACACGCTGCCCGCCTGGCGGAAGTGCGCGGCGAACTCCTCGGCGCTGAAGAAGCCGGCGCCGGCAAGCGCCGCGTACACGCCCGGCGACGTGTGGCCGTGGCTGACGACGATGCGGTCTCGGCCGGGCAGCCGAGGCTGCTTCGGATCAACCTGCGCACATCCGTACAGCACCGTGTACAGCTCCATCGAGGAGAAGGAGCCGCCCGGGTGGCCCGAATTCGCCAACGTGGTGGCGGTGAGCACGTGTCCCCGGGCCGCGAGCGCCCGGGCTTGCAGTTCGCGGACCTCGTCATCGGACAGCGGCCGATCGAAACCCCTGGCGATCATCCGGTTCCCTTCTACGTGGCGGCACACCGGATCGGGCCGGCGAGCCGCTACACTTGTTCGGACTGGTACCGGGATTATCTCCAAAAGGATGGTGGCGCGTGCGAGACCTCCTAGAGACCGCTCGAGCCGCCGCGCTGGCAGGCGGCGCTGTGCTCCGAGCACGGGCACAGGAGCAGGGCGCCCGCCGCACCAAGAGCGCATCGACCGACTTCGTGACCGACGCCGACATCGCGAGCGGCGTCGCAGTCGTTCGAGACGATCGCGAACCCGGTTGCCGAAGGCGGCGTTCGTCGTCGAGGAGGCCGAGGTCTACGACCTGGCATCGGTGCCGCTGGGCTCCCTCGACGACGACGAGGTCTGGGTGATCGATCCGCTCGACGGGACCACCTCCTACATCCACGGCTTCCCCTGCTTCTCGGTCTCGGTCGCCTGCGTTCGCAGCGGTCGAGCGGTCGCCGGGGCGGTCTTCGATGTCGCGCGGCAGGAGATGTACTCGGCGGCGGAAGGACTCGGGGCGGAGCGGGACGGCACGTCGGTGCGAGTAGCCTCTGCCCAGTCCGTGAGCGACTCCCTCATGGTCACCGGCTTTCCCTACGATCGCGGCGAGGCCCTCGACCGGCAGCTCGCGGTGCTCTCGGCGTTCCTTCACGCGCCGGTGCACGGCATCCGGCGCGACGGTTCCGCAGCGATCGACTGCTGCCACGTCGCATCGGGGCGCGCCGACGGCTTCTGGGAGTACGGCCTCAAGCCGTGGGACATGGCGGCGGGTGCGATCATCCTGCGTGAGGCCGGTGCCGTCGTGACCGACACGGCAGGCAGGCCGTGGGACATTCACGCCGAGAGCATCTGCACCGCCAATCCGGTGCTCCACGCAAGGATGCTCGAGGTCATTCGCCAAGCCGAGGCCCGGTAGGGCCGCGCGTCGCAGGTTCGCGCCTCGTAGGGCCGCGCGTCGCAGGTTCGCGCCTCGTAGGACCGCGCTGCGTAAGGCGGCACCTCGTACGCTCAGACTCCCGAGACCGCCGTGCTAGTGAGTTCGCTTCTGTTCCACGTGGTCTTCGGCGAGATCCATCCCCCACTCGCCGAGGACCTTCGTGACCGCCCGCTCCCCGCTCTCGATGCAGTTGGGAACGCCCACGCCGCGGTACCCGCCGCCTGCGATGCCGAGGCCGGCCACAGCGCCCACTCGGCGCTCGATCTCGTCGACCCGGTCCAGATGGTGCAGCGTGTACTGCGGCATGCCGCCGATCCAGCGATAGACCCGCGCGAACACGGGCTGTGCGTCCGGGCGCATACCGAGAAGCTCGACGATCTGCGTGCGCACGGTCTCGATGATCTCGGTGTCCGCCGTCTCGAGCAGGTGCTGGTTGCGCGGTCCGCCGATGAAGCCGCGCAGAAGCACGCGGTTCTCCGGCGTCCGGCCCGGCCACTTCGACGACGAGAGCGTCACGGCAAGAAGCGGCCGGCTCTCCACCAGCGGGCGACAGGATGCCGAACCACTTGCGGTCCGGGGGGAAGTCCTCGGCTTCGGAAGGCCATCGGCACGGTCGCCGAGGACGAGCACGGGATCGTGGCGAGCAAGTCGGCGATCTCGGCGTCGAACCCGCGCGTCAGTTGCTCGGCGGCCCAAGCCTCCGTCGCCACGACGACCGCGTCGCCCTCGAGCACCTCACCGCCGTCAAGCGTGACGCGCCACTGCCCCGCCGCGCCTCGCTGGATCGACTGCCACCGACGCACCCGTCCTGATGCGCTCGCGGCCGATCGCGTCGGCCATCCCGTCGGTGAGCTGCTGCATGCCCAGTCGGAAGGTGTTGAAGAACGTCCGCGGCTTGGCGCCCGGTTTGGGCGGGTACTTCTTCTTCATCTCCTCGTTCTTCTTGCGCTGGTCGAGCATGCCCCGTATGAGCGAGCCGAACTTCTGCTCCATCTCGAGGAAGTTCGGGAACGTCGCCGCGAGCGACATCTGTGTGGGGTCCGAGGCGTGCACGCCGCCCACGAGCGGCTCGGCGAGGCGGTCCAGGCATTCGCGCCCCATGCGGCGCACCACGAAGCACTCGAGTGTCTCGTCGTGCTGTTGCGCGGTCTCGCCTTCGGCCACCGCTCCTTGCGCGGCATGACGAGGTCGAGGGCCATGCGGAACTTGGCCGGCCACGAGTACAGCTTCGTGGTCGCCATCGGCACGAGCTTCGTCGGCGCGAACATCATGATGCCGTCGGGCATCTCGACGAGGCGGTCCCTCTTCACGATGAGCGTCTTCTTGTTCTCCTCGCACGCAGGCGTCATCTCGTCGGCCATGCCGAGGAGGCCGGCGATGCGCCCGATCGCCGGCTTGCCCATGACGAAGGCGTCCGAACCGCCGTCGACGATGTAGGTGCCGCCCTCGGGGTCGTCGATCAAGTCCGTCGCGAGCTTGCCGCCAAGGCGGTCGCTCTTCTCGAGGAGGACGCAGTCGACGTCGTGTCCGGCCTCGGCGGCGCGCCGGATCTTGAACGCCGCTCCAAGGCCGGCCGCTCCGCCCCCGATGATGATGACCTTCTTCACTGCCCGTCCCTCATCTCACGTGACGCCGTCGTGACGTCGCCGGATTGCTGCTAGTGGAAGCGCTTGGCGCCCCGCATCGGCTTCCGTGAATTCGATGCCCAGATCGGCGAGCACCTTGCCCGCGGCGCGCTCCCCGCTCTCGAGGGCGTTGGGCACGCCGACGCCACGGTACGCATTGCCCGCAACCGCGAAACCGCTCACCGTGGCCTCTCGCGCCTCGATCTCATCGACGCGGTCGAGGTGGCCGAGCGTGTACTGCGGCATCCCGCCTTCCCACCGGAAGAGCTTCGCGTAGACGGGCGTCGCATCCGGAGGCATGCCGAGGAGCTCGACGAGCTGGCGCCGTGCGAGTTCGATGAGTTCCTCGTCTGACGCGTCCAGGACTTCCTGGTCTCGCGGCCCGCCGAGGAACCCGCGCAGGAGTACCTTGCCGTCCGGTGCGCGTCCCGGCCACTTCGAAGACATGAGCGACACGCCCGTGAGCGGCCGTTTCTCGACCATCGGGGACAGGATGCCGTGCCAGTTCTTGTCGAACGGGCAGTCCGACTCGTCGAACGCCATGACCACCGTCGCCGAAGAGGAGCACGGGATCGTGGCGATGAGCTCCGACAGCCGGGCGTCCACCGACGCAGCAAGCGGGACGGCCGCCCACGCCTCGGTCGCGACGATGACCGCGTCGCCGGTCAGCACCTCGCCCGGTCGACAGCGTCACGCGCCACGAGCCGTCGTCGGCACGCTCGAGGCTCGTGGCCGCGACACCGGTCCGGATGTTGTCGCGGCCCGCGGCGTCGGCCATCCGGTCCGTGAGGTACTGCAGTCCCGGCTTGAACGAAGAGAAGAACGTCCGCGCTCGGCGCACCCGGCTTGGGCGGGTACTTCTTGCGCATCTCCTCGACCTTGTTTCGCTGCTCGAGGAAGCCCCGGATGAGCGAACCGTGCTTCTGCTCCATGTCGAGCAGCATCGGGTAGGTCGCGGCCAGCGACATGTCCTTGGGATCCGACCCGTTCACGCCACCCACGAGCGGCTCTGCGAGACGGTCGAGGCACTCGCGTCCCATTCGGCGGACCACGAAGTCGCGAAGGCTCTCGTCGTGCTGCTGGGCACGTCTCGCCTTCGGCCCACCTGCTCCTTGCGCGGAATCACGAGATCCAGCGCCATGCGGAACTTCGCCGGCCACGAGTAGAGCCTGGTCGTCGCCATCGGCACGATCTTCGTCGGCGCGAACATCATGATGCCGTCCGGCATCTCGACGAGGCGACCGTTCTTGACGATGAACGTCTTCTTCGTCGTCGTCGTTGGTGCCGGTCTCTTCGTCGAAGATGCCGAGGAGCCTGCGCGACGCGGTGCACGGCAGGCTTGTCGGTGAGGAAGGAGTCGGAGCCGCCGTCGGCGATGTAGCTGCCGCCGTCGGCGTCGCGAGCCACGTCGGTCCAGAGCTTGCCGCCGAGACGGTCGTCCTTCTCGACGAGCGCGAAGGTGACCGCGTGCCCCGCGTCGGCGGCACGCCTGATCTTGTACGCGGCGCCCAGGCCCGCCACGCCGCCGCCGATCACGATGATCCTCTTCATGTTCTGCGCCTCGGGAGTCTCGACTTCGACGGTGCCGGCACGCCGTCGTGTGTGCGCCGGGCGGCGGGATGGCCCGCATGCCTCGCGGCCCTCGCCTAGAGAAGTGGCCTGATCGCCTCCGCAAGCGCGGCGATCAGGTGCTCGTGGTCGTTGGCCACGGGCCCGCGCACGTACTCCATGTCGTAGTCCAGCGCCCGCCCAGCCGCCTCGATGTCAAGGTCGTACAGCGTCTCGAGGTGGTCGGTGACGAACCCCGCAGGCACGACGACCAGGGATGGGCATGCTCGACTCGTGAGCCGCATCGATCACGTCATCCAGGCTCGGCCCGAGCCACTCACCCGGGCGCTTGCCCTTCGACTGGTACGCGAGCACCCAGGGCTGCTGCCCTCGGGCGACAGCTCCGTAGGTCCTGATGCCCGGAAGCAGCGGCTCGCCCTCATCGTCACGCCCGTGTTCCCAGTGCAGGAACTCGCACGCGCGGTCGAGAGCGAACCTCAGACCGCCCACATAGGGATCGTCCGTCGACCAGGTCGGACAGCGGCAGGCTGTGTGCCGTGAAGACGACCAGCGCGCCGTCGGGCGGCTCGAGCTGCTGCAGTCGCCAGACAGCGCCGACGCCGCCACCAATTCGGCGAACTCCAGCATCGAGCCTATCGGCGGCAGTTCGACGACATCCACGTGGCCGTGTTCGTCCAGCTGCCTCGGCGACGGCCTCGCGATACGCGTCGTGGGTCACCTTGGACTCGAAGGGCGAGAGCGAACAGATGACGATGCGCTCGACACCCTCCTCGACGAACCTGGACACTGCACTGCGGATGCTCGGCGCGCTGTACCGCATGCCTACAGCGACGGGATCCGCTCGCCGGTCTTCGTCTCCAGCTCGGTCGGCGAGTGCGGCCGCCATGGAGTTCGCGATCTCCAAGAGCGGCGATTCGCCGCCGATCGCGAGGTAGCGCCTGCAGACCTCGTCGACAGTCTCGTCGGAGGGCTCGCGGCCCGTCAGTTCGCACATGAATGGACGAACCGCCTCGATGGAATCCGGACCACCGAAGCCGATGATCAGTACTCCCGTGCGTCCGGGCTTATCCGCGCGGGCGTCGTCGGTCACGCCGACACCTCAGACCTGATGCGCTCGGAATGCTCGTGCACCAGGCGGACAAGTTCCTGCGCCTTGCACGGGATCGGTCGTCTTGTGGATGCCGTGGCCCAGGTTGAAGATGTGCCCGGGCCTGGTACCGACCTTCTCGAGGATCTCGACCACGATGCGCTCGAGTTCCTCGTCGGGTGCGAAGAGCGCGACCGGGTCGATGTTGCCCTGGATGGCGAAGTCGGGGACCGATCTGCTCGATGGCGTGCGCGATGTCGATCCGCCAGTCGAGCCCCACGACGTCGCCTCCGGCCTGCACCACGAGATCGAGCATGGACGTGCCCTGATTGGCGAAGTGGATGACCGGCACGCCCTTCTTCGAAAGCTCCGCGATCACCCGCTTCGATATACGGCAGGACCGAGCGCTCGTAGTCGCCGGGCGCAACGTAGCCGACCCAGCTGTCGAAGACCTGCACGGCCTGTGCGCCGGCGTCGATCTGTGCCGATAGGTACGCGATGACCGTGTCCGAAGTGACCGTCATCAGGCGGTCCCACGCCTCAGGCTCGGACCACATGAGCCGCTTGGTGTTGATGTAGTCGCGAGTCCCGTGACCCTCGATCATGTAGCTCGCAAGCGTGAACGGCGCGCCGGCGAACCCGATGAGCGGCACCTTGTCCTCGAGTTCACGCCGAAGGATCTTGATGGCCTCCATCACGTAGCCGGTGTCCTCGATCGGATCGGCCACGCGCAAGTTGCGAACGTCGGAGACGGTGCGCACGGGGTTGTGGATGATCGGGCCCTCGCCCTTGGCGAACTCGAGATCCAGACCCATGCCCGGGAACGGCACGAGGATGTCTGAGAAGAGGATGGCCGCGTCGACACCGATGAGGTCGACGGGCTGGAGCGTGACCTCCACCGCGAGCTCGGGCGTGCGACACATCTCGAGGAAGCCGTGCTTCTCTCGGATCGCTCGGTACTCCGGCATGTAGCGGCCGGCCTGGCGCATCATCCAGATCGGCGTACGCTCCGTGGGCTCACAGCGGGCGGCACGCAGGAACAGGTCGTTGAACGGCATTGGGAGTGGTCCTTTCGATACCCGGGACTCGGGGAAAGCCAAGCACATAGTCTAGCACGCGTTCTGGCACCGCCACGGCACAATGCGAGACCCCGGTGCCGACCATCGGCGCCGGGGTCTCGTGCATCGCGCAGTCGGGCTTGGAGCCCTACTGGTCCGGCGCCGTCTCCACGATCACCTTCACGATGGACGGGTCGGCCAGGGTGCTGATGTCGCCGAATGTCTCCATGTCGCGTTCGCCGGCAGCGACCTTGCGAAGGATGCGGCGCATGATCTTGCCGGAGCGGGTCTTGGGCAATTCGGGCACGAAGTGGATGTGGTCGGGTGTAGCGATCGGACCGATCTCCTGACGCACGTGCCCGACCAGGATCTTGTGCAGGTCGTCGCTGTGCTCGAAACCCGACTTCAAGATGACGTAGGCGTAGATGCCCTCGCCCTTGATGTCGTGCGGGAATCCCACGACCGCGGCCTCGGCGACAGCCGAATGGCTCACGAGCGCGCTCTCCACCTCGGCGGTCCCGAGACGGTGTCCGGAGATGTTGATGACGTCGTCCACGCGGCCCATCAGCCAGTAGTACCCGTCCTCGTCCTTGCGACAACCGTCACCCGTGAAGTAGTAGCCCGGGAAGGTCGTGAAGTAGACCTCCTTGACCCGCGAGTTCGTGGGATCGCCCCACGTGCCGCGAAGCATGCCCGGCCACGGGAACTTGATGCACAGTCGACCACCCGCATTGACCTCGGTCTCGGTCTTGTCCTCGTTCAGGATGATCGGCTGCACGCCGAAGAACGGCCTGGTAGCCGAGCCCGGCTTCATCGGGGTGCATCCCGGCAAGTTGGTGATGAGGTGGCCGCCGGTCTCCGTCTGCCACCACGTGTCGACGATCGGCACGCGCTCCCGGCCGATGTTCCTGTAGTACCAGAGCCAGGCTTCGGGGTTGATCGGCTCGCCGACGGTCCCGAGCACGCGAAGGCTTGAGAGGTCGTACTTGGCCGGCCACTCGTCGCCGGCCTTCATGAGCGCGCGGATGGCTGTCGGGGCGGTGTAGAACTGATTCACGCCGTGCTTGTCGACGATCTCCCAGAATCGACCGGCATCCGGATACGTCGGGACGCCCTCGAACATGACTGAGGTCCCGCCGAACGACAACGGGCCGTACACGACGTAGCTGTGGCCGGTGACCCAGCCGATGTCGGCGGTGCAGAAGAAGACGTCCTCGTCATGGATGTCGAACGTGTACTTGAACGTGATGGTCGAGAAGAGCAGGTAGCCACCGGTGGTGTGCAGCACGCCCTTGGGCTTGCCGGTCGAACCCGAGGTGTAGAGGATGAACAGCGGGTCTTCGGCGTCCATCCACTCGATGTCGCAGTGGCGGTCGATGCCGACGGCACGGACCTCCTCGTGATACCAGTAGTCGCGACCCGGCTCCATGTCGACGCGAGTCTGGGCGCGAGAAACCACGATGACACGTCTCGACCGTCGGGCACTCCGAGAGCGACTCGTCGGCGGCCGCCTTGAGCGGTACGACGCGTCCGCCGCGAATTCCCTCATCGGCGGTGATGAGCATCTTCGCGCCGGAGTCCTGGATCCGATCCCGGAGCGACGTCGCCGAGAAGCCGCCGAAGACCACATTGTGAATCGCACCGATGCGCGCGCACGCGAGCATCGCGATGGCCAGTTCGGGGATCATCGGCAGGTAGATCGCGACTCGGTCGCCCTTCTTGATGCCGTGCTTCTTGAGCACGTTGGCGAAGCGGCAGACCTTGTAGTAGAGCGACTGGTACGTGTAGACCTTGCTGCGACCCTCGTCGCTTTCCCAGATGAGTGCTGCCTTGTTGCGACGCCACGTGGTGAGGTGACGGTCGATGCAGTTGTAGGTGACGTTTGTCTTGCCGCCCTTGAACCACTCGACCTTCGGGGTGTCGAACTCCCACTCGAGGACCTTGTCCCACTTCTTGTGCCAGTAGAGGTATGTCTCGGCCTGCTCGGCCCAGAAGCCCTCCGGATCCTCGACAGAGCGGCGATACATGGCGTCGTACTCGTCCATGGACGAGATCCACGCATGCTCCTTCACCCAGTCTGGCGGCTCGATGACCTGACCCTGGCTCTGCAGTGACTGGATCGACGCGGACTCCTCAGTCATAACGCCTCCTTGCCCTTCGTAGACCGTCAGGACGCTCGTCCGAAAGCTCGTCTGTCTCGGTCCGGCAGCCGCCGAGGAGCGGCGGGTTCATCAATACTAGCGTTGACGTGCGCTTTCTTCGTCCATTCTTCTGGCGGACGGCAGGTCTCTTTCGGTGGACGGTCGACCCCAATCCCCGGCGCAAGCCCCTGAGCAGGGCAGATGCGTGGACTACCCGAAGAAGCTGACGAAGCGTGAAGACGCGCGCTGTTGCTAGACCGCTCGGTGACGGTGTATCTTCGCTGACAGTGACAGGTTTCCCTTCCCTTCAACGTCGTCCGGGGAATCCGGACGACACAGCGCGGGCAATCGACGACCGGCATCGCGATTCGTGGTGTTCCCAGGCAGACCCACGACGGCCCGCAGAGACTCAGGGGTAGAAACAGGGAAGGACTGAGGAAGCCCCGGCCCGAAGGCCGGGGCTTCCGCTCGTATCGGCTCGCTGCCGCTCTACCCGACCGACCACGGCACCAGCTCCAAGCCGGCCAGGTATCGGCCGGCGAACCCGGGATCGAGCGCGACTTCCACGTGTTCCACGCGGCCTTCGATGCTCTCCAGCTGATCTGCCAGCGTCAGGATCCACCGCGATCATCGTCGCACCCAGAAGGGCCGCGTTCCCAACCACGCGGGCGCGCGTGCCGAGCTCTCGCGGCAGTACCCCGAGCTCCACGAGGTCGCTCATGTCGAGTGCCGAGCCGAAGCCACCTGCGACGATCACCTCGCCATCGGGCTCCAGCGGCCGCATCGCGCGACACCGACTCGATCGCGGACCGAACGGCCGCCTTCGCGAGCTGGAACGCCCTCACGTCGAGCTGTGTCAGCGTGACGCGCATCCGCTCCGTCGACTGACGCGGCGCTGTCGGCGACGACCCGCGGCGCTCGCGGGTTGCGCTCCCCATCTCCGACCCGGCGAGCCGAAGCGATCGGACTCCGTGGTCGTCGAAGAACAGCTCCTCGAGCGGTCCTGAGCTCGAGAGCAACCCGTCATCGGCAAGATGGCCGAGGCGACGCAGCAGCGCGATAGCCGACACCAGGCCGCTTCCGCAGAGCCAGCCGGGCTCGACTCCCCCGATCACGTCGAGTTCCAGCCCCCGCGCTGCATCGTAGGACACGCGCTGGATCGCTCCCTCGGCGGCCGGACCGCCGCTGGAGATCCCGCCTGCCTCGAAGGCGGGCCCGGCAGCTGCCGAAGCGACAACGAGCCCTCCGCTGCCTGTCGACCGGACGACTTCCGCATTCGTGCCGAGGTCGAGATAGAGTCCGCCGCGGCCGGCGCCAAAACCCTCGGCAACGAGGCCTGCGAGCACGTCGCCACCTACGAAGCCTGCCAGTGGCGGCAACACAACGGCTTGCGCCCCTTGTGCGAGCGCCTTCGTCACCGAGCTGCCCTCCGGCAACGACCGCACGCCCGCGTAGGGAGCGGTGAACGGGTGGGCGCCGAGTCCCGAGACATCCAGCCCGAGCAGCAACCCCGCCATCGCTGAATTGCCGGCGATGACGAGCCGCTCGATGCTCCTCAGGCACAGACCCTCCTCGAAGCACGCGGACGCGAGAACGTCGAGAACGCTCTCCTCGGCGGCCTGCCTCAAGGCCTCGGCGTCTCCGGATTGCGCGGCGGAGACCCTGCTCAGCACGTCGGCGCCCCACATGGACTGCCTATTGGAGACGCCGCCACGCCCGATCTCGATGCGGCTTTCCGATTCCACCACGGTAGCGGCAAGCGTGCTCGTGCCCAGGTCCACTCCCGCAACGGTGGGCTTGCCCTCGGCAGGCCTGCCTGCGGCGAACTTGGTGCCCGACGGCCGCGGTACCGCGCGGGCCGTACGGGCCACGATGGGTCGGACGACTACGGGACCGTCGATCGTGGCCCGGCACGCAAGCCGAATTCCGCTCGGGGCCACGCGCAGCCCGGCCATCTCCGCCTCGTCGGGCGGAGCGAGCGAGCCCTCCAACACCCTCACACCGCAGCCGCCGCACACGCCACGGCCTGCGCAGGGGGCGTCGATGCGGCGCCCGGCCAGCCTTGCGGCCATCGAGGACGGTCGATCCACGCTCGACCCACACCGTCGTCAGGTCGGGTTCGAACCCGACCGGTACTGTCTCGGGCACCGCTGACTCCGTTACCCGGGTCTCATTCGGCGAAGTTGACCATGCCGTGTGTCATGGCCTTCCCGCCGAGGACGTGTATGTGCATGTGCGGCACGCTCTGCCGCGCGTCGCGACCCACGTTCACGATGATCCGATAGCCGGTATGGGTCACGCCCTTGGCCTCGGCGACGACGGGGATGGCGGCGCACAGGGCAGCCATCAGGTCGGCGGGCAGTCCGTCGCCCGGACTCTCATAGTGGGCGCGCGGGATGATGAGTGTGTGCACGGGCGCCTGCGGCCAGATGTCGTCAAACGCGATGACGAGGTCGTCCTCATACACGATCGCCGCCTCGGCCTCGCCCCGACCGATCTTGCAGAAGATGCAGTCCTCCAACTCGGCCTCCACGTGTCTGAGATCACTCGCAGGCGGGAGACGTGGGCTCGACGAGCCCTCGACCGCGTCTCGCGTCGTCTGCGATGGTAGCGCAAGCGGCGCGAACACCACTGCGCGACTGCCGCCCGCCGGCTCATCCGCGGAGCAACTGCCGAACCCCTCGCGAGGTCGGGCTCCTACTCCGCGGCGGGCCCGGAAGTCTCGGTGTCTCCCGCCTCTGACTCCAGCTCGCCGATGAGCACCGTCACCTTCTGTTGCGCGTCGGCAAGCCTCGTCTGCAACGCGCGCAGCAGCGCGACTCCGCGTTCGTATCTCGTCAGGCTCTCTTCGAGCTCGAGCTGTCCGCCCTCGAGCGCGGCGACGATCGATTCGAGCTCCTGAAGCGCCTCGCCGAAAGACAGGTCCTCCGGCAGCACTGTGGCTTCGCCCATCTACACTCCCTCCATCCCGTCCGCGCGACCGTGATCGCCCGCGACTCTCTCCGTATCGTCGACTCGGCAGTTGATCGACCCGTCGGCCACACGCACCCGCAGACGGTCGTCGCGAGCTACTGCTGCCGTGCTTCGAATGATCGTACGGCCGTCCTCGGCGAAGCACACCGCATACCCTCTGCCAAGGATGGCCAGCGGCGAGAGGTCGTCCAGACGCGCCGCAGCCAGTCGAAAGGCCGCACTGGGCCGTTCCAGGACGCGTGCACCAACGCCGGCGAGACGGTCGCGCTGGACCGCAAGGACGCGCGCGTCTCGTTCCAGGCGTGCCGGGATCGCCCGCCTGAGTGCGGTCTCGAGGATGTCGAGCGTCTGCGACGCCGGACCGAGCAGCACTCGGGGCTCGGAGAAGACCGGCCTCTCGGCGCAGCGGGTCACACGGTGCACGGCGCTTTGAAGTTGGTGGGCAAGCGACCGCCCCAGTGCCCTCGCCTCCTGCCCGAGACGCGCCCTCACGTCTCCCAGGTCCGGAGCGACCGCTTCGGCCGCCGCTGTCGGCGTCGAGGCGCGCACGTCGGCCACCATGTCCGCGATCGAAGTGTCCGGCTCGTGGCCTACCCCCGTGACGACCGGCATGGGCATGGCCGCCACCGCACGCGCGACCTGCTCGCTGTTGAACGGCATGAGGTCTTCGTAGCTGCCGCCCCCGCGAACCAGCAACACGACGTCAGGTGCCGCTGCGGCGGCAGCCCGCAGCCCCTCGACGATCTCGGCGGGCGCATCCGCCCCCTCCACCTGAACGCCTGCGACGAGCAGCTCGGCCAGCGGGTATCTGCGGTGCAGCGTGCGTACCACATCGTGGACCGCCTTGCCCCGCGGCGAAGTGACCACAGCGATCCGCTCGGGGAACGGGGGCAGCGGGCGTTTGCGCTCCGGTCGCATGAGTCCCTCGGCCTCAAGGGCTCGCGCGAGCGCCGCGACCTGCAGGCGGAGCTTGCCTTCCCCCGCGGCCGTGAGCGAGCGGACCATGAACTGCATCCTGCCCTTGGGCACGTATGCCGAGAAGTAGCCGGCAAGCTCGACGAGCATGCCGCACTCCAGGGTAGTGCCGGAGTCGCGGTAGTCGTCTCGCCACATCATGCAGGGCATCGAGGCGCCCCTGTCGCAGACGGAGAAGTAGGCGGCCTTGTATCCGGGCTTGTCGTTGAACTCCGAGACCTCGCCGATGACGCGCAGCTGCACGCCCTCGAGCGCGCGCTTCGCGGCGCTCATGGCTTCAGTGACACTCAGGGCGCGGTCGTCAGGCACTGCATCCCTCCTCGGGGCGGATTCTAGCAGTCAGCCCCGACATCCACGCATGCCGACTCGCACCAAGAAGACGCGATCTCGCCGCTACGTGCGGCCACCCCGACGGCCCTAGCGATCCCGGGCCAGCAAGAGGAAGTAGAGCAGCTGCAGTGCCGCGATGAGCGCCGCCGCGACATACGTCATGGCGGCCGCTGTGAGCACCTGCCGGGCGCCCGAGACCTGCTCCGGAGGCAAGCCACCTACGGTCTCGAGCTGGACGAGTGCCCTCTTGGACGCGTCGAACTCGACCGGCAGCGTCACGATCGTGAACAGCACGGCTGCTGCGTAGAAGGCGATCCCGAGGTAGATGAGACCACCGATGTTCAGCCAGAATCCCACGAAGATGAGAATCCACGAGATGCCGGACCCGATGTTCGCGACCGGCACGATCGCGCTCCGAACGGCTGCCCAACTGTACCCGTGGGCGTGCTGAAGCGCGTGACCGCTCTCGTGCGCCGCGACCCCCGCCGCCGCGACGCTCGCGCCACCGTACACGCCCTGGGACAGAGAGAGCTTGCGCACTCTCGGGTCGTAGTTGTCAGTGAGGTTGCCCGCTATCTCCGCGATACCGACCTGGCGCAATCCGTCCGCGTCCAGGATGTTGCGGGCCACTTGAGCTCCGCTGAGACCTGATGCGAGAGGTACCTTGCTCCACTTCCTGTACGTGGACTTCACGTAACCCTGCGTGATCAAACCAAGGATCGTCGACACGACCATGAGTAGCAGCCACGCCGGATTGAATCCGTAGATCACGAACACGACCTCCTTGATAGTGCGGCGCCGAGGCTTCCATAAGCCCTCGTCACTCGTGTACGAGCAAACACCCTACCGCTCTTCTACCACCAGTACGCCGTCCTTCAGCGCCAGACCGATACGTCCCTCGAGGAGCGCGAGCAGCTCCTCGCCGACGATCTCCCGTCGCCACCCTTCGAGGAGTGCATGCGCCTCCCGATCTCCGGAAGCGAGCCGTTCGAGATCGTCGCGGGAGGCGAGAATGGGCATGGCGACGCCGTGTTCGCGGGCGCGCATGCGGACGAGCGCCACCATGAGGTCGACCGCTGCGTCGGTGTCCTGAGCGGCGCGTCGACGACGGCGGTCGAGCACCGGCAGCAGATCCTCGGGGACCGCCCGCCCCAGCGCGACAGCTTCGAGCACGCCGATGTACTTCCGCCGAGGAAGCTTGTCCTTCACCCCGCGTATGCCGCCCAGGTCCTCCTCGGTCGCCGGCATCCGGCGGGATACCTCGATCAAGCTCTCGTCCGAGAGTACCCAGCGCTTGGGCATGTCCCGTTCCTGCGCCTCGCGCTCGCGCCAGGCTGCCACCTCGCGGGCGACGGCGAGCTGACGTCGATTCAGCGCCGAGACTCGCTTGACGCGCCGCCACTGCTCTTCTGGCACGACGTCGTAGAAGGAAGGATCCGCGAGGCGTGCGAAGTCCTTCTCCAGCCACTCGATCCTCTCATCCCTCTCGAGCGCGCGAAGGAGCTTCTCGTAGATGGGAAGCAGGTAGCGAACATCGTCGTGCGCGTACTCGGTCTGCGCCTTCGTGAGCGGTCGTCGCGCCCAGTCAGTGAACGTGTCGGCCTTGTCCAGCTGCACGCCCATCAGGTCCTTGACGAGCGCCGCATACCCGGTCTGCTGCGGGAATCCGGCGAGGTTGGCGGCAAGTTGCGTGTCGAAGACCGGCGCGGTGGTCTCCCCCATCAGCCTGTAGAAGATCTCGAGGTCCTGCGTGCCTGCGTGGAACACCTTCACGACATTCGCGTCGCACAAGATCTCGAACAGCGGAGTCAGGTCCTCCACCGTGAACGGATCGATGATCACCGTCTCTTCGGCAAGGGAGCACTGGATGAGGCACAAACGCGTGTAGTACGTGCGTTCGCGCATGAACTCCGTGTCCATGCCCATGGCGGTCGATCTTCGCGCCCTTTCGGCGAACTCGGCGATCTCTGTCGTGGTAGTGAGCACCCGGGCTCCTCGCACTGCGGCGCTCGTGCCGCAGACCGTCCATCCTCGAATCGGTATGATGAGTACCTTAGCCGAGGGGACGGCACGCGAACAAACGGGAACGACCGCGGAGGATCCGGTGCGCGTACTTGTCGTGAGCAACGTGCTGGCCGGGTACGGAGACGCGGGCATCTACGATCTCGTCCACGCACTGGGCCAGCGCGATTGCGAAGTCGTGCTTCGCTACTTCAACGGCCGAGGGCGCCTTGCCGACTTGGTACACGACGCCGAGGCATTCGACCGCGTCGTCGCCGGAGGCGGCGACGGCACGGCTTCGGCGCTGGCGTACGCGCTCAGGGAGTGTCGGACTCCCCTCCTCCTCTATCCGAGCGGGACTGCGAACCTCATCGCATCGAACCTGCGTATGCCGGCCGATCCCCAGGCACTCGCGGATATCACGCTGTCGGGCCGCTGTCTGGATCTGGACATCGGCGAGCTCACGCACCTCGGCAGTTCAGAACCGCTCGAGCCTCACGAGCGCAGAGGCTTCATGGTCGCAGCGGGCGCCGGCTTCGACGCCTCGCTCATGGAGGCGGCTCAGGCCCTGAAGCCCGCGATGGGAGTGCTCGCGTACTTCGCCGCGGTCATGCAGAACCTCACACCCACCCGCGCGGCATTCCGGGTGGTGCTCGACGGACGGGAGATGTCCACCGAGGGCATCGCAGTCCTGGTCGTCAACATCAGCCGGCTGCAGTTCGATCTCTCGATCACGCATGACTCCAACCCCACCGATGGCTGCCTCGAGGTCGCTCTGCTCCGCTCGCGAACGGCGGTGGGATTGCTGCCGGCGCTTTGGGACGCGATCTTGGACCGGGTGGTCCAGCGCCCGGAGCGCGGCCCGCTCGAGATCGAGTCCGCGCGCGAGATCCTCGTGGAGTCCGACCCCCCATTGCGACTCCAGTACGACGGCGAAGCCGTCGAGTTCACGACCCCCTTCGGCGTGCGAGTCCTGCCGGGCGCCGCCCACCTCCTGGTGCCCGAGGCGACCGAGCGAGCCTTCAAGGGCGGCAACGGCGGAGGCCGTCCGCGCGGTCTCGTGCGCTAGAACGGTCGCGAGCCGCGCTACTTGCTTTCGAGGTAGTCGAGCACCTTCTGCTCGTCGTCCGCGCTCAGAATGAGGCCGTGCGCGCGCATTCTCGATATCGTGAGCTGCCAGGCGGCCCGGTTCCGTCGAGCCCTCTGGACGCGGTCGAGGGTGTGACATCTCACGCACTTGGTGGCGACCAGCTCGCGCCCTGCTTCCGCGGCCGCACCGGACGGGGGTTGACCGGACGCCCCTCCGCTCCCCGATGACGCGGCACACCCGGCGGCGACAGCACCCAGTGACACGGTGAGAGCGAGCGCGACGCCTGCTCTGCGGATTCGAAAGAGCACACGCCTTCCTCTCCTCGCCGGCCGGGACGGGTAGACTTGGTTCATGGCAACTCTACCTGAGACGCCCCAATCCGCGGGCCCGGGAGCAGCGCACGCATGAAGAACCAGCGGCGAACTGAGATCCGGATAGCGATAGCCGTTATCGTCATCGCCGTCCTCACCTACGCCGCGAGGGCGGCGATCTTCGATCATACCGACGAGATGCTGCGCTACCTCATGGACGACATCGCCTTCCTGCTCATCCAGGCGCTCATCGTCTGGCTCGTGATCGACCGCGTGATCAGGCGCATAGAACTCGAGTCGATGAAGCAGAAGCTCAACATGGTCATCGGCGCGTTCTACGCCGAGGTCGGTACCACGCTCATGGGTGTCATCGCGTCATTCGACAGCGACTTCGAACAGATCCGTCCGGCCGTGATCGTGAAGCCCACGTGGACCGCCGAGGACTACGCGCGCGCCAAGGCGACCCTGCGCGGTTTCGACTTCACCATCGAGCTCGAGTGCGGCGACCTGCCAGCACTCAAGACGCTCCTTCTCGCCGAGCGTTCATTCCTGCTAGGTCTCCTCGAGAACCAGAACCTTCTCGAGCACGAGACGTTCACCGATCTGCTGTGGGCCGTCTTCCACCTCGCCGAGGAACTCGCGGTACGGCCCGACGTTTCGTGCCTGGTAGGAGCGGATGCGGGGCACGTCGCGCTCGACGCCAAACGCGCCTACGAGCTGCTCATCCTCGAGTGGCTCGACTACATGCGCCACCTGCAGACGCAGTATCCCCACCTGTTCTCGCTCGCCGTGCGGACGAACCCGCTCGACCCCGGCGCGTCAGTCGTCGTTACGAGCTGAAAGCAAGAGGGCGGCCCGCCGGGCCGCCCTCGCACTTGCGTCTGAGGTTCGAACTACGCCTTGTGGACGTTGCTCGCCTGCAGCTTGCCGTTCTGACCGGTTGTCACCTCGAACACGACGGCCTGGCCCTCATCGAGGGTCTTGAAGCCGTCCATGTTGATCTCGGAGAAATGGACGAAGAGGTCCTCGCCGTCCTCGCGAGAGATGAAGCCATAGCCTTTGTCCGGATTGAACCACTTCACAGTACCTTCAGCCATTCCAAACTCACTCTCCGCCCCGCAGGGCAACAAAAAGGCGACGCTCCGTCCCCGACTTGCCAGACACCGAGGGGCGTCGCGCCGCGAACCTGCGAGCCACAGTCGGCTCACACAGGAAGTATAGCCAAACGGAGGCCGAGCGGACAACCGTCAGCCGACGCCATCGCCGCGCGTCTGGTCCGTGTGACCCGCTGCTCGGCGCGTACGCACCGCACTCGCCTTGAACAGGACCTTCACCCGCGATCCGATCCGAAGGTCGAGCGAGGCCGCCGAGAGTCTCGAGACACGGGACGCCACTCTCACGCAACCGCTCGCCACCACAACCTGAACCATCGAACCGTCCTGCGTAAGCCCGACGATCTCGCCCTCCATCTGGTTCCGCGCCGAGGTTGCTGGAAGCTCGACGTCCGGCTCGAACAAGACAACGTCTTCGGGCCGGACGCCCGCGATCGCCGACTCGCCCACGGGGAGGTCCCCGATCCCGTACACCGACTGCCCGTCGCAGTCGATCCGCACAATGCCATCTTCGCGCTCCGCGACCACGCCCTCAAAAGGTGTCTCGGTACCGACGAACGACGCGACCCATTCATCCTCGGGGAGCGTGAGGACGGTAGCGGGATCTCCATCGGAAACGATCCTCCCCTCGCGCATGATGCCGATCCGGTCGGCGACTACGGCAGCCTCCTCCTGATCGTGCGTCACGTAGAGGGTGGTTACGTGCTCTCCAGCGAGGATCCCCGCAAACTCGATCGTCAGTTTGCGTTTGAGCAGCGGGTCCATATAGGACAGCGGCTCGTCCAGCAGCAGCAGATGCGGCTCCAGCACCAGGGCGCGGGCGAGGGCGACACGCTGCGCTTCGCCGCCCGATAGCGTGAGCGCCGAGCGTGGCTCCCAACCCGACAGGCCTACTCGATCGAGGACCTGCGCGACGCGCTCTGCGCGTTCGCCCGCGGGTACGCCACGGAGCTTCAGACCGTATCCGACATTGGCTCCGACATTGCCGCGCAGCAGATAGGGCTTCTGGAAGACCGCAGCGATCCGGCGGCGTTCGGCCAGTGTGCGCTTCTCAACCGCCACGCCATCGAAGAACACCGTCCCTGCAGTCGGGCGTTCGAGCATGCCCAAGACACGTAGCAGCGTGGACTTGCCGGCTCCCGACGCTCCGAGGAGAACGTACGTCTGTCCGGCGGGGAGCGTAATGCTCTCAACGTCCAACACGGTCCTGCGCCGATACTCGACGCGCAGCCCTTCGCCGCGGACCGAGGGCGCCCGGGACGGCCGCGACACATCTGTCGCTGCCGACTCAGCGCTCATACGCGGTCCCCGTGTTCTGGAGCGTCGTGAGAGCGATGTTGACCGTGAGCGCGATGCCGATGAGAACCATTGCCCACGCCATGGCCGTCGTCAGGTCTCCGCGGTTCACATTGGCGAGGATCGCGGTGGTCATCACGTCCGTGTAGCCCTCGATGCCACCGCCGACGATGGACACCGCGCCTACCTCGGAGATGATCGCCCCGAATCCGGCGATAATCGAGACCATCACCCCGCCGCGCGCCTCTTTCAAGACCGCGATTCCGAGCTGCACACGCGAAGCTCCGAGCGCCCGGAGTTGGAGGCGCAGGTCGCGAGCGACGGCGGCCACGGCGGCAGTCGTCACTCCGACGACGAGCGGCACGGCCAGGATGACTTGAGCGATGACCATTCCTTGGGGTGTGAACAGCAGGTCCAGGAATCCCAGAGGCCCGTTTCGCGACAGCGCCATGTAGACGAAGAGGCCTATCACGACGGGCGGAAAACCCATCGCGGTGTTGATCAGCAGAATGATCGCGGCACGACCGCCGAACCTCGTCATGCCGAGCATGTAGCCGAACGGGATGCCGATCAGGCTTGCGATGATCACGGCCGAGCCGGAGACCTTGAGCGACAGCAGGACCACCGGATAGACACCCGTGTCGCCGCTTGTGAGCAGCCGGAACGCACCGCCAACGGCATTGAGGTAGATATCCATGTCTCTCCAGCCACCTCACCGATGACGCCGCGGACCCACGTCCCGCCTCGTGACGCACGCGAGGAATCCCACAGCAGACAGCATCTCACAACCCAGCGCGCCCCGGCCGACCGCCGCAGCAGCCGACCGGGGCGCATGCATAGACCACGAAACCTGCTAGCTACCGGCGGGGTAGCTACCGGCGTTCGGAATGAACAGTGCCTTTCCGAAGGTGTCTTCGCCGTACTGCCTGATGATGGCCTGCGCGGCCGAGGACATGATCCAGCGCCGGAAGTCCTGCGCGCCTTCCCAGTTCTTCGCCTTTGCGACTTCCATCACGCTGTACTGGTTGAAGTACGTCGAATCGCCCTCGTTGACGATCTCGATGCTGACGTTCTTCTCCGTCGTGCTGCCGGGTTTGAAGTCCTGAAGGTTCAGCCAGTTCATCCACGTCGCACGGTCTGAGAGCGTGTAGCCGTTGCCCTGATCGCAAGCAGACAGGGCTGCTGCCATGCCCATCGTGCCGGAGGCCTGATACCACGCCTGAGGCTTGCCGGCTGCCGTGAGCTGGGGATCGCCGATCGACTTCCAGATCTCCTTCTCCTTGGTGTTGGTGCCGGACTTGTCGTTCCGGGACCAGAACTTCGACTCCTTGGCCGCCACCTTGCCGAAGGCGGTCTTCGCGGTGTCGCTGATTCCGATGTCCGCGGGATCCGTCTTCGGGCCCACGAGAATGAAGTCGTTGTACATGACCTTGAAGCGAGTCAGGCCTTTGTACGCGCACGTGCTTCCGTCCGCCGCGATGCCCTTCATGAAGGCGACTTCCTGTACGGGGCTGTGTACCAGCAGGACATCCGCGTTCCCGTTGCAGCCGTCAGCGATCGCCGCACCTGTGCCGACGAACCGAGCCTTCGTCGCATACTCGGGGCACTGCTGGATGAAGTTGACCTTCAACGCCTCCCACAAGCCCGAGTCTCTCGTCGAAGTCGTCGAGGACATCTTGAGCTCGTACCTCACGCCCGGACCCTTGAGGCACTTCATGGTCGCTACTCGTGAGAGCCCCAGCTTCGTGCTTCCGTATTGCGACTGCACTAGGAATGTCCCGCCCAGCTTCGGCGTGTACGTGAGACTGTAGGTTCCGGTCTTGCCGATCGTCGGAGTGCCGACGGTCGTCCAGAACGTACGACCGGGCTTGCGGATCATGACCGAGACCTTCTTGCCCTTCAGCAACGGGCTCATCTTGCCGTAGATCTTGAACGGCGCCGCCTTCACCATGACCGTCTTGCTCAACACCAACGGCGGCTTTGGCGTCGCGGCCGCCGCGATCGCCGGGAACACCGCCGCCACGAGCACCATGCTCGCGACAAGCAGCGTTACGCTCCTTAGACTGACCTTGCCCCTAGCGTGTCGCATACTCGCTCCTTTCCTCGCTTTGAAGGCCGGACGGTATTCCGCCAAACCCTTCGTCCCCGGAGCAGATGCGATCACTTGACCTCACGTCGCTCCGGGATCGGAACGTGCCGACGAAACGGCACGATCGCACCCTGCTTCTGCCGCACCTACCTCACCAGCACCATGCCCTTCGCTATGGCCTTGAGCTCCTCAGCGCTCGGATCGCCCTGCAGTTCGGCGAAGTTGCCGCCCTTGTTGTAGACGATGATCACTGGCGACGAGGGGTCCGACGGGTCTTGGTGTATGACGTCGGCGGTCTCGGAGCCCCAGGGCACCCTCCCAGCCGAAACGATGTCGTAGGACCGCTGCTTAGGGCTCCCCTGCGTGAGCACGAGCCCCTTGTCGCCCTTCAGGAAGATGATGTTGGCTACGAGGCCTGTGCCCTTGTCGAGTTCGATCACGTCGACGGAATCGAGCTTCCAACCGGCCGGTAGCGTCTTCGGATACCAGATCGGGCTGTTCACAACCCGCGCGAACTGGCCGAGTTTCGTCGGCCAGATGGTCGGTGCCGAAGGCTTCGTCTGACCAGGCGTCGTGCCGGTGCTTCCGGTCGGCGGTGGAGTGCCGGTTGCAGCAACCGATCCGGTGGCGTCGGTCGTTGCCGTCGTCGCCGAAGGCATCTGGGCTTGCACCGTCCCCGTCGACTGTACGGCTCCTCGCTTCTCGACATTCGGAGTGTCCTTCGACTTGCACGCCGGAGTCGTCACCAGAATTAGCGCGACCAGCACCGATATCGCTGTGCGAACGAACCACATCCAGTAGGCCCTCATCTCGCATCACCCGCTCGGCACTCATCCCATGACCCATCGGCCTTACACCCGCGCCGGATCGCTGGGCTCCTCATCCGCCTGTTCGCGTCGCACTGCGGCAGCTGTGACGTCAGAGAACATTCCCCGCTGGAAGCGCATCAAATGCCAAAAAGGCCGTATTGCCTAAAACTCAGTATAGCCTTCACGTGGTGCGGTTTCTCGACCGGCCGGCAATGGCTGCCGGGCACGCGTGCTATCGTCGAGAGGTGAGCGGCCCACGCGACATCCCAGGGAACCGTGTCGACGAGTACAGGAGCCTCGTCGAACTGCTGATGGAGCACGCGGCTATCCGCGACAACCAGACGCAGAGAACGGCGGAGTGGATCGCCTCATCCGCGCTCGAGCCAGGGCATCTTTGGCGTTCCATGGGCGTCGAGAGCCGCGACGAGGTGCGGCGCATCATGCGTACCCACTTCCCTGCTCTCGAGGCAGAGAACGACAAGGACATGCGCTGGAAGAAGTTCCTGTACAAGCGCATGTGCGGGTGGTCCGGCTTCAGCGCTTGACTGAATCCCAGCTGCGCCGGGTGCAGCAGCTACGAGGAGTGTTTCGGCGCCGAGGAGTAGGCGGGGCACACTCCCCCGCCGGCTCCACATGCCGGCGCATGGGACGGGGTGTAGCATGCCGATGGGAGCACGCGCGCGAATATGTGCTTGCCCAACGAGGCGCTGGCAAACCGCTCGATCCTGCAAGCATGCCGATGCCGATTGAGGAGGAGCTTCATGCCGGGAAGACTCTCGAGCGCCTCTATCGCTCTCGCGCTCGCGGTCGCGATGGCGTGCTGCCCTTCGGCCGTGGCCGGCACGAGCACACAGATCACCAGCAACGCCACCGAAGACGTGTTCCCCAAAGTCTCGGGCAACCGCATCGCCTGGTACGGCACGGGCGGCAGCGACTTGGGGGCCGACCACGAGGTCTTCACATGGGCGCCGACCAGCGGCATCGTGCAGCTGACCGAGAACTCGGGCGACGACTACGCACAGGCGGTCTCCGGGGAGCGGGTCGTCTGGTACGGCCCCGGCGGCTCAGATGGCGGAACGGACACCGAGATCTTCACCTGGACGCCGGGCGGCGGCGTCAGTCAGCTCACGACCAATACGAGTGACGACCTCGTGAAAGACGTATCTGGGGACCGCGTCGTCTGGAACGCTTCAGGCTTGTCCGAGGGTGGCGAGGACGACGAGGTCTTCACCTGGACGCCGGCAGGTGGCGCCGAGCAGCTCACGCACAACGGCGCGTGGGACTCAGTGGCCGGTGTCTCCGGCGACCGAGTCGTGTGGACGGGCGAGGGCGGGACCGACGGGGGCATCGATACCGAGATCTTCCTGTGGACGGCGGCGGCCGGGATTCAGCAGCTCACCACCAACGACACCGACGAGTACGCGCAGGGCCTTTCGGCGAACAGAGTGCTGTGGTCCGGCGCCGGCGGATCAGACGGCGGCACCGACAGCGAGGTGTTCACATGGACTTCTGCAGGTGGTGTCCAGCAGCTCACGGAGAACTCGACTGGGGACAACGCCAGAACGATAGCGGGCGACCGGATCGTATGGACCGGCCCGGGCGGGAGCGACAAGGGCCTCGACAGCGAGATCTTCACGTGGACACCCACGGCAGGCACGACGCAGATCACTAGGAACGTCGTCGAAGACTACGCGGCCGGGGTCTCGGGTGACCGGATCGTATGGCATTCGCCGGGAGGCTCCGACAAGGGCTCGGACAACGAGATCTTCTCTTGGACGCCGACAACCGGTGTGCAACAGATCACTCGGAATGACGTCTTCGACACGGCGTCCGGCGTTTCGGGCAACAGGATCGTGTGGCACGGGCAGGGGGGCTTGGGCGTCGGCACGGACTCGGAGGTGTTTACAACCGTGGCCAGCGCCGCTCGGCCGAAGGCTGTTGTGTCCGCGCCCGTCGCTCCGAGAAGCGTCAGGCGGAACGTCGCGTTCACCGTCACCGGCGCCTTACGGCCTAGACACCTCGCTGGCTCCTACCCCGTCAAGGTGGTCTTCTATAGGAAGGTGGGGCGGGCGTGGAAGAGCTACGGCTTCGTGAAGGCGCGAGCGTCCAACTACCGCACCTACACGAGGTACACCGTCCGGATGAAGCTCCGCTACAAGGGTTCGTGGAAGCTCCGCGCTTACCACGCAGATGCGGCCCATGCTCCGAGCTGGTCCGCAGGCTCTGCCGAAATCATCGTGCGGTGATGTGCCGATCGGGGGATCGTGTCTAGCGTCATCCAGGTACGCGAGCTTCGCAAACACTACGACGATGTGATCGCCGTCGCAGACATCTCCTTCGACGTACGAGAAGGAGAGGTCTTCGGCATGGTGGGGCCCAACGGAGCGGGCAAGACCACCACCATCGAGTGCGTCGAGGGACTTCGGCAACCGGATGGCGGCAGCATCCGAGTCCTTGGCGAGGATCCCGCGAATCGCACGAAACTCGCCGACAAGATCGGCGTCCAGCTCCAGGAGAGCGCGCTGCCGACTCACGTCCGTGTTGAGGAAGCGCTCGAGCTCTTCGCCTCGTTCTACGAGCGAAGTGCCAACGTCGGCGAGCTTATCGAGCGGCTCGGGCTGTCCGACAAGCGGTCGGCAGCATTCTCGAAGCTGTCCGGAGGCCAGAAGCAGCGACTCTTCATCGCGCTTGCGCTCGTGGGCATGCCCGAGGTCGTGTTCTTCGACGAGTTGACCACCGGGCTCGATCCGCAGGCCCGTCGCTCCATGTGGGACCTCGTGCGTGAGATCCGCGACGGCGGCTGCACTGTCGTCATGACGACACACTCGATGGAGGAGGCCGAGCGACTCTGCGACCGCGTCCTCATCGTCGACCATGGCACCGTGGTAGCGCTCGATACCCCAGCGGCCCTGGTAAAGAGCCTTGGCGTGGAACGCCGCCTCTCGTTCACGCTGCCAGAGGGTGCGACCACTCCTTCATTCGACGGGGTGACGGTCGTGGAGCGCACCGAGCAGACCGACTCGCGGGTCGTCGTGTACGGCACGGGCGACCGCTTCGCAAGCACGGTCGTTGCCGCACTCGAGGACGCACACGCGGACTTTCTGGATCTGCGCACCGAGCAGCCCAACCTCGAGGACGTCTTTCTTGCCCTCACAGGCCGCGAGATGAGGGACTAGCGATGCGCGGCTTCCTGAGGCTCACCAAGACCGACATCCGGCTGTTCCTCCGAGAGCCCATCGCGATCTTCTTCACGATCGCATTCGCGCCGCTTCTCGTCGTGCTGAACGGCATGATCTTCGGCAACAAGCCCTCCCCGCTTGTCAGCAGGCCTTGGATCGATGGACGTCGCGATGCCTGCGTACGCCGCAATGGTGCTCTGTATCGTGGGTTTCATGTCGATCCCCGTCAGCATCTGTGGCTACCGCGAATCGGGCGTCCTCAGACGCTTCCGCAGCACGCCGCTGCGACCGATCACGTTCATCGTCGCCGATGTCATCAGCAACCTGCTCATGGCGTTCGTCGGGATCCTGGTGCTCGTCTTGGCCGGCTGGGTCTTCTATCGTGCGGTTTTCGAGGGGAGCGCGATCCTCGTGGGGTTCGCGATCGTCCTCTGCGCGCTCGCGATGTTCTCGATCGGCTACTTGATCGCCGCCCTCGCACCAACCGCGCGGATCGCCAACGTCGTTGGTTTGCTGATCCTCTATCCCATGATGTTTCTGTCGGGCGTGTTCATCCCCCCGGAGGTCATGCCCGAGTCGGTTCGGCGGATCTCGCAGTTCTTGCCGCTCACCTACGCAGTGGAACTGCTCAGAGGACTCTGGTTCGGCAACCCGTGGAGCGACTACCTGCTCGCAACCGCGGTGCTCCTGGGCACGCTCATCGTGTGCACGGCGCTCGCCGCACGCTTCTTCCGGTGGGAGTAGACGTCTGAGGTCAGGCGGCGTCTGCGCGCAGGGCGAGTCATCTTCTGCTGGACCACGGTTGATGAGTCTCGAACCGCCCGAAGGGGTCACCTCGCGCAGATGCAGACGCACTCCCGCGTCCGTATTCGATGCAAGAGCGACGCCCGCTCCTCACGAAGGGAAGCGGGCGTCTTGAGTGCTGGCGAGCCGAGAGGGTTGTCTAGTCCCCGCGGGACGTCCGAGATTGCGCCTACGGACTCTTCACGTAGATGGCCGTAAACTTCATGTCCGCGTTCACGTTGAATTCCTGCCGATCGGGACAGGTGTTTCCGTCGCTCCAATGGTCGAATACCCACCCCGCCTTCGCCGGCAGAGCGGTGACCGCCATCCCGTTTTGGCCTGGGAGGACGAACTGCGTCTCGGCGCCTGAGGGCCCGATCACACCCGCTCCGCCCGGCGAACACTTGTACGTGATCTTGAAGGAGTGCTGCTTGTTGGGCTTGGAGAACGTCGCGGTGTAGGTCGCATCGCCCGTCACCAAGTCAATGCGATACGGACCTCCGAACCCGTCCTCCAGCCAGCCGGTGAAGTAGGAAACGTTGGGGTTCTTGGGCAGAGCCTGGATCGGCGGGCCGTAGGTGTTGTACTGAACGGGCAGCCGATAGACGCTGGTCCTGATGCCGAAACCGATATCGAGGATTTCGCCGCCGGCCTGAGCGACGTAGGTGAGCATGTAGACGTTGGGATCGAACCTCACCGCAATCGTGCGATCGGTCGTCACGTTCGTGAACGAATAGGACCCGCCCGCCGGGTCGAAGGTGCTGTCGACGACGCCGTCCACTGTGAGTGCGCCCACGTGGTAGCCGAAGTCCGGCGAAATCACGAAGGCCTGGCTGCCGCCATCGACGACCGGCACGTCTCCCGACGGGGTGATCGAGCCGAACGGGCCGGCCGTAGCCTTGATGACGTGCGTGGTTGGAGGCAGCGGCGGCGCATACACCGTCACCGTGTCACTGGTCCCGTTCAGCACGTACGCCTTGTGGGTTTGCGGGTTAAGCTCGACGACTGCAGGCGTCCCGCCGACCGGCACGTCTGTTGTGGTGTTGCCGTTTCCCGCGTCGATCACCGTCATGTTGTTGGTGAAGTAGTTGGTCACGTAGACCAGGTTGAGCGCGGGATCGACCGCCACGTCATAGGGATATGGCCCCGCGTGAATCCTCGGCAGGATCTCCGTATCGGTCATGCTGTCGATCACGCTCACGTCATGAGAGGCGTAGTAGCCGCCTCCGTTGGTCACGTACACCTTCTGATGCAGGGAATCCACCGCCACGAAATTCGGAAGGGAGCCGACGACGATGTTCTTGACGAATGAGGGTACCGAGGGACGGTCGGCACCCCCGTCGATGACGGTCACCTCATTGCTGCCGGAGCAGACCACGTAGACCTTGTGGCTCGCCGGATCCAAGGCCATCTTGCCAGGCTGGCCTCCCGTGTTGATGGTGGCGACAACGGCGGGGGGTTCCTGGCCGCCATCGATGACGCTCACGTCGTTGCTTCCGGCGTTCGCGACGTAGACCCAGTGCTTCTCGGAGTCGACGACGAGGTTCCCGGGATTCGTTCCCACTGCGACAAGGTCAGGGGGCAGACTGGGATCGTGTCGGTGGATCACCGCGACGCTGTTGTCTGGACCCCACGTGGCGACGTAGACGTCATCGAGGGCGTCGTCGACGGCGATATCTGTGGCTTGCCCGGCGAGGCCGATGTCGTCCTTCCACGTATCAGTCGCGGCATCAATCACGGTCACGTCGGAGATGCCGCCAGCCCGAAGCGCGTAGACCTCCTGAAGCGACAGGTCGCACGCCATGGCCATCGGCTGGGGCCCAACGCCGATCCTCGGGGCGATCTCGGCGTCGGTATCGCCGCCGATCACGCACACGTCGTAGCCGTAGTAGTCGGCCACGTAGATCTTCGCGGGCGTGCTCCCGGTATACACGACCGCCGCGGAAGGATACGCCCCGACCGGGACATCCACGGTGACCCCCGCCGCGATTGCCGGGAGCAGCAGCACTAGGGTGACGGCGCACAGCACAGCAGCGTACAGACGCGTGTAGCGATCCTGGGTGCTCATGGGTCCCCCTTCGCTCGCCGGGTCCTCCCCCTGAGGACCTGCGGCAACCCCGTGATTCTACTCCCCCGCCGGCTCAGCCGCATCGTTAAGGCGGGTTAGGAATCCCAGGCCCCTAGGCGTGCCTGGGCGCCTGCGTGCAGGCGAAGTAGTCCCATATGAACGTGCGCGTTCGGCCACGGGCCGTTCCCTGTGGTCTCGCGGCCGGAAGCCCCGGCGACAGGAGCGGACAGCCCCAGATCGCGTCGCGTACTACGCCGTGCCGAGCAGCTCCCTCGTGACTGACTTGCTCGCAACGAAACTGTGCTTTGACGCGCCGACGACGGCCTCAGCGAAATCCACAGCGGACTCGTTCTTCCAGATGAATCCGTCCGCGTCGGCGGCAACCGCCGCCTTCGCATACTCGCGACAGACCGACATGACGACAAGCTTCGACCGAGGGGCTGATTGGTGCAGCTCCGCCAGGTAGTCGACACCCGTCTTGTCTTGTCCGGTGTAGTTCACATCCAGGAGGATCACGTCCGGGGCCTCGCTGTCCGGACCGCTAGTGATCTTGGCGATCGCTGCGTCAGGAGAGATCGCCGTGGCGACGGCTCCGATCCTGGGGTCTTCGGCCAGCACGTACCGGATGGCCGCAGAAGCGAGCCGATCGTCATCCACCACGAGCACGGAGAGCGGATTCACACCGGAGGTCTGAGTCTGGGCAGCAACCTGCGGCTGTATTCCGAGTGCTCTGCCCAGCCGAGTGCTTCCGTCAGCAGGTTTCGGCGCCCGGCCCTGGTTCGCGATCAACCGCCCCATGACCAGCTTCTTCATGGTGTTGAGAACAGCGATCGCATAGATCACACACATAACCCAGAGTGATGCTTGCAGGAGCCCATGGATGATCGGAGACATGTGCTCGCCGAGGAACCGCTCGGCCACAACGTCAGCGCTGCTCGCCGCGATGACGATGAGGACCAGTATCGCGGCATCCTCCGCGATGGCCTTGAACTCGTGCGGGATCTTGTCGACTGCGGCTCTCATTGGCCGCCGCGGCTCTTGCTCGCTCATTCGGACCCGTCCCTTCCTTGGAGGAACCGCATGCGGACCAGCCGCCGGTCAGTTGGCGCTGACGGGAATGACGACCGACAGCTTTGTAGCCTCTCGTGACGAATCAAGCGTGAGATGCCCACCGTAGCTCTGCACGCGGGAGTGCATGCCCCTCAGCCCTTTGGAGTGTTCGGGCAGCTCTGAGATGTCAGGCACGCGGTGCAGCCCGCGGCCGTCGTCGACGATCGACATCGAGAGGGCGCGGGTGTCCGGATTCTCATGATCGAGCACCCCGATGCCCACCCACACCATCGTCGCCTCGCCGTGCTTGGCGGAGTTCGTGAGGGCCTCTTCTATGATGCACTCCAGATCCCAGCACATCGCCTGAGGAATTGGCGGGAGCAACTCGGGGCACTGGATGCTCACTCCCATCTGCCAGATGTCCCCCTGAGACGTGCACACTCCTTCGAGCTTTTCGAGAACCTCTTCGTGCTCGAGCATGGACGCGTGATTGACGGAAGCTCGGTCGCTGAGAATGTGCTGCAGGTCGGTGACCGTATCTCTGATCTCGGATGCGATCTCCGGCAGGCTGATGCAGTCGTTGCCCCCGTCGGCGCAGAGTTCGCCACCGCGCATACCCGCAACCTCAACGAGCCGGGACAGCGCGACGAGTCGGTTGTAGATCCGGTCGTGGGCGTCCTGTCGGATCTTGTGCTGCTCGACGTGAAGGTACTCGAGCAGCGAGTCGACCTCACGAAGGCGGTCGCTCAAACCCAGGAGGACCCTCTGCGCGAGCGGGTCGTGGACGTGCTCGAGGAAGACACTCCGGGTGATGACCTCGACTTGGAGATCGGTCTCGGCGGTCACGGTCGCGCTGCGGCGTCCTCCGGAGATCAGCGACATCTCGCCGAAGAACTCTCCCGGCCCCAGCGTCGCCAAGAGGATCTCGCCGTGGCTATCCTCACGGGTGATCCTGACTCGGCCCGAGAGAATGATGTACAGGACATTGCCGATGTCGCCCTGCTGGTAGACGATCTCTCCCGCATCACAGCCGAGCGTGGAGTTGTGAAGGCGTCTCATCGTGGCAAGCACCTTTCCGCACGGGTCACTGGGTGCGGCTCGACACCACCTCGACCGGGAATCGTCGACGCGCGTATCGAGCAGGCTTACGTGCTCCCGCCCGGTGCGCGAACGTCGTGCAGCCGATCCCTGACGTGGGCGCGGGACACACCGACTTCCGCATTCCCCCTGACCCCGCCTCACGACCGCGCGTTTCGCTTGCCAACGCATTCGAACTACCCCGTGCGGTCGCAGAGGCGCCTAGATACTAGCAGATGAGGAACGGGTCCTGCACGCAGTACAGAGTGGCGTTCTGTCTTCCCGCGAAGTGCGCCGGAGCGGCAGCGAGACAGCCACCGCTCACGGGTCCTTGCGCGATCCGGTCTAGCCGGTAGCCACGATCGCTCTGCGTCTGTAGACCACCAAGGACAGGACGTAGAAGATCACGAGACTT
Organism: uncultured Actinomycetes bacterium; assembly: GCA_963817255.1. Taxonomy (GTDB): domain Bacteria; phylum Actinomycetota; class Coriobacteriia; order Anaerosomatales; family CAVRZR01; genus CAVRZR01. The sequence goes on along the minus strand of CAWFNT010000004.1, from coordinate 211,210 downwards.
CCCAGCATCCACGCGAGCGCGGTCCAGAGTTCGGGACCTGCCGTCCCGGTGATCAGGAGTGAACGCATGGTCTCGACGATAGGGGTCATCGGCTGATTCTGGGCGAAGCCTCGCAACGCCGGCGTCATGGCGCTCGTGGGCACGAATGCGGAGCTTACGAATACGAGCAGGATCAGGATGTAGCTGAACGCGCCGGCCCCCTCCACTGAGCTTGCGAGCAGCCCGAAGAAGATTGCCAACCATGTTGTTGAAAGCGTGAGCAACACGACGATTCCGGCGAAGGCCAACCACCCCGACACCCCCGCGTGCGATCTGAAACCCATCAGAAGTGCCACCAGCAGGACTATCAAGGACGAGAGAAGGTTGGAGAGTGTGGACGACGCGACGTGCCCGCCCAGAATCGCCGAGGGTGCCACCGGCATCGTCCTGAACCGGTTGATGATGCCGCTCTGGATGTCCATGTTGACGCGGACTGCTGCATACGAGATGCCGCTCAGCACGGTGACGACGACGATTCCCGGCACGATGAAGGTGATGTAGCTGATCGATCCCGTCTGCGTTTCCAGCGCCCCGCCCCACACGTAGACGAACAGAAGCATGAAGGCGATCGGCATCAGGAGCACCGTGATGATCGTGTCTGGGCTTCGTGTGATGTGGCGAAGAGTGCGCTTGGCAAGTGTCCAGGTATCCGAGATGGCGCGCATCACGCCTCCTTTCGGTCCGTGCCGACGATCTTCAGGAACACGTCGTCAAGGGTGGGCACCTTCTGGGCGAACTCCGTCGGCTCGATGCCGGCGTCGCGGAGTTCCTCGAAGACGCTCGCCACCGCGGCCACGGTTCCGTCGGTGGTGATTCGCAGCGTCGCGCCCTCGCCTTCCAAACACGTGTGACTGTCGCCAAGTGCCCTTGCTGCCGCACCGCGTGTCTCTTCGTCTTGGAAGGCCAGCTCGATGAGCCCACCCGGTACGAGCTTCTTCAGCTCGGTGGCTGTTCCGCTGGCGACGATTCTGCCTTGGTCCAGGACTGCGATGTTGTCGGCCAGTTCGTCCGCCTCATCGAGGTACTGCGTCGTGAGGAATACCGTCGTTCCGCCTTGGGCAAGCGTGCGGATCGTCCGCCACATCTCGTTGCGACCCTCCGGGTCGAATCCGGTGGTGGGCTCGTCCAAGAAGATCACCGAGGGATTGCCGATCAAGCTCATCGCAATGTCGAGGCGGCGCCGCATGCCACCGGAGTACGTGGACACTCCGCGATCGGCCGCCTCTTCAAGTGCAAACCGCCGCAGAAGGTCCTCAGCGGTCTTCGCGGAATCGGCAACGTGACGCAAGTCGCCGATCAGCAGCAAGTTCTCGCGCCCGGTCAACCGATCGTCCACCGCAGCGAACTGCCCGGTAAGACTGATCTCCTCGCGCACCCTGTCCGGCTGCGCGGCAACGTCGTAGCCGGACACCGTGGCGGTGCCGCCATCGGCCCTGATGAGTGTCGTCAGTATGTTGATCGTCGTAGTCTTGCCGGCGCCATTGCTGCCCAGCAGTGCGAAGACCGTCCCCTTCTTGACGCTGAGACTGACGCCTTTCAGGACTGAGACGTCCTTGTACGACTTCGTGAGCGATTTGACTTCGATAGCTGCTTCCATGGCTAGTCTCTACCTTCTGCAATAGGCTCCCTAACCCACGCGAGAACTACCCCGAGCTCTGCTCCTGCGTACCCATGGATGCCATTCATGTTCCCTCGGGGCCTTGTCGCTTGACTATGACGTTCATATTGGAGCGCATGTTCATGAAACTCAATACCCATATTCATAAACTCAATATCCACCGTGTGCCAAGTCGGACGCGGGTGTGGAGCAAGGACCCCGCGCGAATGCAACACGTAACGTCCATTGCCGGCCACGCGGCAAGGACGCGCGCTCTCAGTTCTCAGCATCACAGGAGAGCGATCGTTGGACGGAGTCGCCGACGTTCTAGATCGCCCCTCGCAACATCATGACCCGACGGAAGACCGATCACATGGCCCCTACCAGCACACAGGCCCCTATGTAGTCCTCGAATTAGACTCCTCCGGGCCGTTCGCAACCTCATGGGGGCCGCAGTGGATGATTCTCGAACCGTTCATTGCCCGCCCGCGGCCCTCAGCAAGGCACGGGTGGGCAGCTAGGGGATCTGGACCCATTGGCTGGCAACCAAGACTTCACCTGAAGGCAGTCGATACAGGGATGCGTCCGTTCTGCTCCGCCTGAACGTCACCGCAGAGATGTGACGCGTGAGACCATTGTTCCCGACATCTCTGATCAGATCGACCACTCCAATCTGCTCGGCGAGGTAGACAACGTCTTCGACCCTCTGCCCGACAGCCGAAGTCCCGGTCCGACTCGCGATCGCTTCTTCCACCTTGTCGTTGGCCCACAATACGGTCAGCGTGTCGGGGTCGACCAATAGGAGGTACGTATCTACGCCTTCGGACATCCGACCCCCTTCGTAGGCTTCTCTTTGGCATATTCCAGTACTGGCGCAACTCAGACTGACATTTCGTCTTTAGCTGCCGCCACCCAGGCGCGCACCAAGAGCATGCGAACGGAGAAGCCCGGCCCCGATTGATTGGGACGGGGCCTGTGAGCTGGTGGGCCATAGTTGATGAGTTTCGAACCGCATGACTCCCGGAGCGGGCAGGAAAGCGCATCTCGTCGAGGGGTCGGGGAGACTAGCCTACAGGAGGGTCGTCTGTCTCCACGCCGCCGTCTCGCACCTTCGACGTCCAAGCCGTGTCATCCCAATAGCGCTGTTCATGCCGACCCCAGGGGTCTCTGAACCAGCCAGCCGGGGGGGATCGGAGGAGCCGCGACAGGACGGGGCGCTCCTGTGACGCGAATCAAGACGGCCACAACCAGGGCGATGAGCACGAGCGGCCCGACGACCGCACCGCAAACGAGAAGCCACTGGATGCCCGTGGGCAGTTCAAGTACACAAGAGGCCCCGGCGATGTCGCCGAGGCCTCCGAAGTTGCTGGTGGGCGCTAGAGGATTTGAACCTCTGACCCCTTCCGCGTCAAGGAAGTGCTCTCCCCCTGAGCTAAGCGCCCGATCTGCTGCCATAGGGGACGCAGCGAAGGGTATTGTACCAGCCCTGCTGACGTGCGGTACCCCCAATTTGGGCGCGTGGCGAGCGGGTTGCGCACCCCATGACCCGCTGCTAGACTACCCTTCGCGCGCGGACGTGGCTCAGTTGGTAGAGCACAACCTTGCCAAGGTTGGGGTCGCCGGTTCGAATCCGGTCGTCCGCTCCAAGAATCGTCCGAAGGCTGGTCACAGGGTTCGCTCGGCAGCCCGGTCGACCGGCCTTCTTCATTGACAGGCGCTTCGGCGCCCGACAACGGCGACGTGGCCAAGTGGCAAGGCAGGGGCCTGCAAAGCCCTTATCCCCAGTTCGAATCTGGGCGTCGCCTCCAGAGCGTGACAGGGCCGCTCGGCTATCCGAGCGGCCCTTCGTCCCTTCCGTGCCTGACGCAGTCCAGTGACAGGTCTCCTCCCGCGTCACCGAGCGGCACGCCGTGGGACGTTGCGGTCTGATGTGCACTCCAGGCCGTTTGCCTCGGGCAGCTCCGCCTACTCGTTCGCGTACTTCAGGCGCAAGCGGCGCGACTGGTCCAGCTGCCTGAGACAGCGTTCTAGAGCGCCAGGGTTGTCGATGTTCTGCACGGCCCAATCGACGACCTCGGCGGGTATGAACGGAAAGCGCCTTCGCGCCTGCGAAAGGGTCATCGCGACTCCTATGCTGCGATCTCTGCTGCAACGTTTGCGACGAGGAGTGTCTCCGAGTGCGGCCCAGCCACCCAAGCGTCCACCCACGCGTGCGGAGCATCAACGCACGAGATTCGTCCGAGGCGAAACCGTTACGAAGTCCCGAACCCTCATCGCGCTGACTCACGCGACCCGAGGGCGCCGCGAGAGTCTACTCGCCCCAGCGAGCGAAGAGCTGGTGTTCGACGCCGAGCACGTCGAGGAGCTTGCCGACAAGGAAGTTCACGAGGTCGTCCAAGCTCTCCGGCCGCTGGTAGAACGCAGGCGAGGCCGGGACGATCGTCGCACCAGCTTCGGCGAGCGCCGTGAGGTTCCGCAGATGGATGAGAGAGAGTGGCGTCTCGCGCGGAACGAGCACGAGCGGCCGGCGCTCCTTGAGCATCACGTCCGCGGCACGCTCGGGCAAGTTGTTCGCGAGCCCTCCGGCGAGGGCGCCGATGAATCCCATCGACGCAGGAACCACGACCATGCCGTCCACGCGATGCGAGCCGGAAGCGAGCGGGTCGAACAGGTCGTTGCAGCAGGCGTACCGGAGCGGGGCGTCCGTCGAGAGTTCCAGATAGCGCTTCAGACCGTTCGCCGGCTCGTCCATCGGCAGGTCGAACCCGAGTTCGTAGGCGGTCACATCACGACCGGAATCGGTCATGGTCACCGCCACCTCGTGACCCGCCAACACGAGCTGTTCGATCAGGCGCAGGCCGTACGCGCTTCCCGACGCACCCGTTATCGCCACCGTGTAGAGTCCCATGATTCGCCCCTTGCTATCCGAAGATGCGATCTGCGAGCGCGCCTGCAAACACGACGATAGCGATGATGCCGTTTACCGTGAAGAACGCGGCGTTCACGCGGGAGAGGTCGTCGGCGTGCACGATGGCGTTCTCGTATGCGAGAAGAGCAGCCGCCACGCCAACACCCGCGTACCAGGGCCATCCCGCCAGCGCCAGGTAGCCGCCCACGAGGAGCAAGACCACCGTGATCGCGTGTATGACTCGTGTCTGCGTGAGCGCCGCCGCGATCCCGTGGTCCGCGGGCATCGAATGGATGCCGTCGCGTACGTCGCACTCGACGTCCTGGGTCGCGTAGATGATGTCGAATCCCGCAGTCCAAAGCAGGACTGCAATGCCGAGCACCCAGGGAGCCGGGTTGCCCAGATCGGCTCCAACAGCGGCCCAACCGCCAAGCGGAGCCAGACCGAGGCAGAGGCCGAGCCAGTAGTGGCACAGGGGCGTGAAGCGCTTCGTGTAGGGGTATACGACGAACGCCACCAGCGGGATCGGCCAGAGCACGTGCGTGATCGGGGCAAGCTGCCAGACCGAGAACAGGTAGGCGGCCAGCACGACGGCCGCAAACGCCCAGATCTCCCAGCTCTTCAGGCGCCCGGCTGGTATCGCACGTCCCGCCGTGCGCGGGTTGCGCGCATCGACCTCGGCGTCGACGGCTCTGTTCACCACGAACGCGAACGATCGCGCGCCGACCATAGCCACCGTGATCCACAGAATCGCGCTCCACTGGGTCGGCCAGCCACTCGTCGGTGACCCACTGGGTGGACGCCCACGACCAGCAGCGCCCTGACTTGACGCACTGGGAATCCACGGGAGCACGTCGGACAGCGGGCGTATCATCGACCGGCAGCATGACGGCGAGCGCGCCGTACAACGCACCCACGTATGCGTACGGAAGAGCGAAGATAGAGTGCTCGAACTTGACGAGTTCAAGGAAGGTGCGGGTCTTCTCGGCGGCCCTACCCAAGCCCGAGCTCGCCCCACATCTCGTCGACGCGCTTGACGACTTCGGGGCTCATCTCAAGTGACTCGGGCCACTCGCGCTCGTGCCCCTCACCCGGGATCGGGCGCGTGGCGTCGATACCCATCTTGAAGCCGAACGACTCGAAGTTGCTCGAATGATCGAGCCGGTCGAGCGGTCCTTTGCTGATGAGCACGTCGCGGCTGGGGTCGACATTGTTGAAGCAGCGCCACGCCACCTCGGAGTAGTTGTGACAGTCCACGTCCTCGTCGACGACGATGACGAACTTCGTGAACATCATCTGGCCCATCGACCACGCGAAGTTCATGACCCGGAAGGCGTGACCCGGGAACTCCTTCTTGAGCTGGAAGATGGCGCAGTTGTGGAAGACGCCCTCGAGCGGAAGGTCGTAGTCGACGATCTCGGGCATGATCGCCCGGATCGCCGGCAGGAACAGCCGCTCGGTCGCCTTGCCTATGTAGCAGTCCTCCATCGGCGGCTGGCCGACGATGGTCGTCGGATAGATGGCGTTGCGCCGCATGGTGATCGCCTCGACGTGGAAGACCGGGAAGAAGTCGGCGAGCGAGTAGTAGCCGGTGTGATCGCCGAAAGGCCCCTCCCACCGCGTCTCGTCGGTGGGCACGTAGCCTTCGAGCACGATCTCGGCGTGTGCGGGAACGAGCAAGTCGTTCGTCAGCGAGCTCACAACCTCGACCGGCTCTCCTCGCAAGATGCCGCTGAACAGGTACTCGTCGATGATCGGCGGGACGGGCGCAGTCGCCGAGAAGATCGTGACGGGGTCCGCACCGAGCGCCACCGACACCGGCATGCGGTCGTGCCCCGCGGCCTTCCAGGCGCGCAGGTTCTTCGCGCCGTCATGGTGGATGTGAATGTGCATGCCTGTCGTGCGCTCGTCGAAGACTTGCAGTCGATACATTCCGACGTTGAGACGGCCCTTTGCCGGGTCTTTGGTGACCACGAGCGGTAACGTGATGAAGGGGCCGCCGTCGTCTGGCCATGTCGTGAGCACGGGCAACGTGCGTAGGTCCACCTCATCGCCCTGCCAGACGATCTGCTGGCATGGCGCCTTGCCTCGTTTGACCTCCTTGGCCCCTGCGCCGGCGAGATCCTTCAGGTTCATCAGGATGCCCAGCTTGTCGCGCACCGACGCCGGCGCGTCGAGCGGGAGCAGTTCCATGAGCTCGCGCGATTTTGCGTCCAAGTCGCGCCACGTGCCCGTGTCAGCGTCCACGCCGAGCGCCCACGCCATGCGGTCGTAGGAGCCCATGAGATTGATCACGACCGGGAAGTCATAGCGTCGCCCGGTGTCGCGATCGATGGGGTTCTCGAACAACAGGGCGGGGCCGACCTCCTTGCTCACGCGGTCGGCAATCTCACCGATCTCGAGCTTGGGATCGACTTCTGCGCTGATGCGCACCAGCTGCCCCTTGCTTTCGAGCAGCGCGATGAACTGGCGGATGTCGTTCATCGGTGCCATGTATTGGCTACTCCTCGGTGGTCGGGATTGGAATCGGTTCTTGGGGCGGGCGGACTCCGGACTCGTCCCGCGCCACCCGACGCGTCTTCGGATGATAGCGTCCGACAAGGTATGTCACCAGCGGCGCGAGCATCGCGGCAACGCCAAGAGCAGTGGCTTGGATGAGGTCCAAGTCGTACTTGAATCCCCACTTGAGATCGGGGAGGTTCCACGTGGGCGCGATTCCCCACGCCCATGCGAACCACGCAACCTGTATCGCGAGCGTCACTAGGATGACGAGCACTGCAGTGGGACCGAGCGTGAGCCAGCGCGGCAGGTAGCTCCCCCACGGCCCCTGCGCCTTCGCGCGGAGGTACGGGTACACGACTCCCGCCACCAAGGCAGCGGCGAGTCCGGCGAGCAACGCCTCGACCATGCGCACGTTGAAGAACGACTGCACCATCGTCTCTTCGTTGAAGGACGAGAGCGACCACCGGTAGCCGTGCACGACGAAGAACAGGCCGTTGTAGACGAGGTAGTAGGCCAGAGTCCCCGAGAGAGCCGCCACGAGCGCACGCCACGAGACGAGACCCACGACGAGAAGCACGCCGAGCGCGATACCGAGCGCCGCCAGACCCTGCCACAATCTGATTCTGCGATCGTAGGCAAGACGGGCCGAGTCGGCGTCGTCCATGGCGCGCGTGATGCTCGCACCGTGTTCGTATTCCGCGAACTGTATGTCCGTGCTCTGGCCGGTCGGATCCAAGACATACGTGATGTACTCGGTGGCGAACCACAGGCGCTGACTCCACGCCGGTCTCAGGCGAGCGCTGCCCGCCTCACCCACCACGCCGTCGAGGACGTCGCCCTTCGAGTGCTTCGGCACGGGGATTCCCGCGATAACCGCCACGGTGGGAGCTACGTCTTCTTGGTTCGCGTTGCCTTCGCCAAGCAAGACGCCGTGGCCGAAGAAGATCCCCGGCACCTCGACGACGCTGGCCTCCCAGCCGCCGTGACCGCCGGCGGGGATATGCCCGTGGTCGGCGACGATCACGAACGTCGTCCCGTCGCCTTGAAGCGCCGTCACAAGCCGCTCCAGATCGACGTCCACTCGGTGCGCCGTTTCGAGATACTCTGCCGACCCGCTTCCGGACCGGTGGCCTGCGTTGTCGACGTCTGGAAGGTGGACGAGCGCCAGACGCGGCTGCACCTCCTTGACCAGCTTGATGGCCTCATCGACGAGTTCGGTGGACGCATAGTACGTAGTCGGATAGCTACGCAAGAATGTGGCAGTGGCACGGTCCGTCCCGTAGAGCGCCTTCATCTCCTCGGGTCCTACCACGACGGTCGGAGCCTTGGCACGAACGGCCGTGTCGAGGAGGGTTTCCGGCGGAACCATTCCTTCGTACCAGTTCGTCGTGACGCCGCTGACGTACGGCGGATCTCCGGACAGTAGCGTCGTCCAGTTGGGATAGGACAGCGACGGCTGCGGCGCGAGCAGTGTGAGATCCGTTCCGTACTGGCGCAGAAGGTTGAGTCCGTCGAGCTGTCGCGACGTCTCCTCGTTCAGGCCATCGACGATGACCAGCACGGTCGTCGACGAGATCTCCGACCCGGCCACGGCCTTCGGCAGGCCAAGTTCGACGTAGGGTGAGGTGTAGTCGACGATCGCGTTCCACGAGTAGTTCGCGAGCGTGTACGCGCCGAAAGCTGTCGCGACGCACAGGGCGACCACCGCGCCGAGCACCAGCCAGTCTATCCAGCCGCGTGGACGCACCTAGTCCTCCTTGTTGAGCCCGAGCGCAGCGTCCACATCGTCGAGCGTGCGGACAAACGTAGACGCGGGCGGCCTCTCGCCGCTGAACCTTGCGATGAGCACAGCCTTCATGCCTGCGGTCCTCGCCCCTAGGATATCCGCATACTCATGATCTCCCACATGCGCCGCGTCGCTCGGCGACACTGACAGGCTTTCACACGCGAGTTCGAAGATCCTGGGATCCGGCTTGTGCAGACCGACATCAGCCGAAGACACGACCACGTCGAGGTACTCGTCCAGTCCTAGGCCCGCCATCACGCGCTTGAGGCGGCTGTCCCAATTCGAGATCACGCCGAGTCTCAGTCCTCGCGATCTCAGGCGCGAGAACGCACGCTCGACATCGTCGTACGCGCGCCACCGCCGGGCATCGCCGAACTCATCGTACACGCGCCGAGCGAGGTACTCGGCATCTTCGTCTATCCCCAGTCTGCGGCAGAGTAGCCCATACATACCCACCCAGACCGCGGACGTCTCGGCCTCGTCGGTCCAGAACGTGTCGTCCTCACGGTAGCGGTCTTCGTAGTACTGATCGACCAGGGGCATGAACTCGTCTATCGCGGAGAGCTCTCGCTCGTGACCGGCCTCCGCCAGTACTTGGCGGCAGACCTCTGCGACACTCGGATAGGGGTACAGCAGCGTGTTTCCGACGTCGAAGAAGACGGCGCGAAGCATCGCTACTCTCGAAAGACGGCGACGTCGTGCGAGTGAGGTGGGGCTTCGGCCTCTTTGCTCGGGTGACCCACGACCACGAGTCCGACGACGACCAGGCCCTCCTCGAGTCCGAACGCCTCGGCGAGCTCGTCTCTCACCCAGTAGGAGAAGGTGACCATGCACGCGCCAAGGCCTTCGTCCACCACCGCGAGAAGCAGGTTCTCCGTAGCGGCACCCACCGAAAGGCAGCGATTCACGAGCGTCGGAGTGTCGTCCGCCGGGGGCATCGCGATGCCGATCACGACAGGCGCGCCACCCAGATCCGTGTACCAGCCGGTGGCCTCTTCGACGCGCTCCGGGCCGAGGATCTCAAGATAGTCCGCGAGGTACACGGTGGACTGGGCCATGACGTGGCCTACCTGTGCACGTGTCTCGCCCTCGGCCACGTAGAACTTCCAGGGCTGTTCGTTCAGTGCCGAGGGCGCGAGAGAGGCAGCGTCAAGGACGCGCCGAAGTACGTCGCGATCCACGGGTGTTTCCGCGAAGTCGCGAACGGAATGGCGCGCCGCAATGACTGCCGAAAACTCCACATGGGCTCCCCTCGCCGTCCGCGAGAAGCATAGCAGCAAACGACAGGGCCCGAAGCGGGCCGGTCACTCGGCCGCGGCAGCACTCCGATGCTTGACCAGTGTCACCGTCGTGCCGCCGGTCTCGGACGGGGTGAACTCCACACCGTCCATGAGGGCTCGCATGAACATGACGCCCCGCCCACCGGACGCATACACATCGCCACTGCACGCATGAATGCCATCGAAGCCGCAGCCGGCGTCGATCACTCTAAGCACGACGCGATCCGGGTAGGCTTCCACGCGTATGTCGACCTCGCCCTCCCCGTCGGATGGGGAACCGTGCCTGACCGCGTTCGCGAGGGCCTCCCCCAGCGCTACCTTGATGTCGAAGAGCGCCGCATCACCCAAGCCCAGCCGGGAGACGAGCGCCGCCACCTGCTCGCGCGCGGCTGCGAGCGCTTCCACCTTCGCCGGCATCGGCAACTCCTCGACCCACAGCGGATCCACCGCCTTGGGCGGAAGGTCGAGCCCCTCGAGCGCCGCTGTGACGTTCGGGCTGGTCATGACGCTCGCTGCAATCTGCACGAGGCCGGAGAGCTCGAGGATTCGCGTCACATCCCTGTTGGCCCCGGTCAGAACCATGCGTCCGCTTACCGGACGAAGCTTCTGATCCAGCCACACAAGAAGGCTAAGCGCCGAACTGTCGGCGTACGTCACTCGCTTCAGGTCAAGGATGACGTTACGACACCCGGAGTCCAGGGCCTCTCCGAGCGCAACACGTAGCTCGGGCACGACGCTCGTGTCGACATCGCCACTGATCTCGGCGACGCATGCCCTCGGACCGTGTCCCTCGGCGAGTCGAATCTCGTACGGCATGTTTTGTATGTTTCCCAATCTCACCGTCATGTGCTGCAACGTCTCTTCGTCACTCTGCACGACGCTCGCCGTCCTTCACGCGCACGGCAACGATCGCCACGTCGTCGCGCAACTCGCCCGGATAGAAGCGCTTGAGGGCGTCCAACAGGTGCGCCACAACGTTCTCGGCGCTCCCGCCGTATCTGAGCGAGCGCCTCACTCGTCCCTCTCCGAAGAACCTATTCCCCGTTCGCGTCTCCGTGACTCCGTCGGTGTAGAGCAGGATCGTGTCGCCGGCACCCACGTCGACTGCCTCTTCCTCGAATCGGACCTGCGTCGTCGCACCGAGGATCGGGCCCGTGGGTTCGAGCCTGACGATCTCGCGCGAGCCGGAGTGCAAGATGAGGCTCGGCGGGTGACCCCCGTTCGCCCAGCGCAACGTGCCCGCCTTGGCGTCGAGGAAGCCGAGCCAGAGGGACAGGATATCGCTCGGGTCGCCCTTGGTCGCAACCATGCGATTCACCTCATCCAGGCACTCGGCCGGACCGAAACCTGCAATGACGAGCGCTCGTACGGAGTACTTCAGCATGGACGTCTTGGTCGCCGCCTCAACCCCCTTGCCGCACACGTCAGCGACCGCGATCACGATGTCGCCTGCGGGCGCCCTGAAGAGGTCGTAGTAGTCCCCGCCGATCTCGGCCTCCTCGCCGGCGGGTCGGTATGCGGTGGCCACATCGACCTCGTCGAACTCCGGGACCTCGTCTGGAAGGATGCTCCGCTGAAGGATCTCCGCTACGTCGTGCTCCCTGCTGTACAGGCGCGCCGTGTCGATGGCCAAGGCGGCCTGAGAGGCGAAGGTCTGTAGCAGCCCCATGTCCTCGTCGTCGAACGCGGATGCGACCTCCGAGAAGACGGTCAGGACGCCGACGGCGCTGCCGCGGGCCAGCAAGGGCACGGACAACAGAGAGTTGAGCCCGAGGTCATGTGCCGATCCCGCCAGTGGGGTGTCGTTCTGGCGGAGATCCCGCAACATCATCGGCTCTCGCGTGGAGAACACGCGGCCGGGAAGATCGGCTCCCGGCGCAACCTCGAGGTGGAGGATATCGTTCGAGACTGCGCCACGTGCCATGGCGGTCGTGACGACGCGTTTCGACTTGTCGTAGATCATGAGCGATACGGCATCCGCCGCGAAGATCATCTGGACGACGTCGAGCACGCGGTTCAGGACCACGTTGAGTTCGAGCGATGACCCGACGGCTTGGGAGATCCGGAAGATGGTCTCGAGGTTGCGCGCCCGGACTCTCGAACGCTCGAAGAAGTACGCGTTGTCGATGGCCAGGGTGACGATCTTGGTCATGCCCTCGACGACCTCGACGTCGCGCGATCCAAAGGACGGCTCCGCCGAGAACGCAGCGAACGCACCTCGATACGGCTCGTCTGGCTCGATGCGCGCGAGTATGACTTGCGCTGCCCCGAATCGAGCGAGAAGGCCGTCGGCCTGTTCGGACGTTCCAGGTGCCACGATCCGGCTGCTACCGCCGCTCTCGAGCGCGGCGTCCGCGAGTTCGATGATCGTCCGCTCCAACTCCGGGTCTTCGGCCGGGGGCAGCCCCAATGCGTCGCGGTCCTCGAAGGCGAAGAGCGCCGTTCGCCCGGCTAAGGCGCCTGAAACGACAACGCCGACGGAGTCCAGTGCATCACCGAAGGCCACCGGACCGACGAGTTCCTCGGCTACATCGCGAAGCAGCTCCGCAACGCGCCGCGTCTCTATCTCGCGCTCGAAGAGGCGCGACTTCGTGATTCCGATGGATGCCTGGGATGCGAACGTACCGACCATCTCGACCTCGGCGTCGGAGTACTCCGAACGCCCATGCTGCAGTATGACGATCACACCAAGCTGCTCGGTGGCCGCGATAAGCGGGACGACAAGCACTCGGCAGGGCGTTTCGTCTATGTCCCAACCATGCATCGGGAGATCGTTCGGCGCGGGGGTCTGGACGGACTCGGTTGCGAGAGCGCGCGCGAACGGTCCTGAGTGCGCCCGCAATACCGGGCCCGGAGGAGGTGTGAAGCCTCCGGACGAACGGGCGAGCTGCAGTGATTGCTCCGTGTCGTCAGTCACGTAGATCGCGACCATACCCGACCCCAGAAGATGTCCGATCGCCTCGATGACCGCGTCGAGGACCTGATCGACCCGCGAGGCGCCCGCCAGGAGTCGCGAGACGTACTGGAGCGCGTTCAGGCGAAGGCCGACCGCGTTGAAGGCCTCGGCTAGCCTCCCCACCTCGTCGTCTCGACCCGGCCTGAGCGGCGAGACATGCGCGCCTTTTGCGGCCTCGTAGCTCGCTGCCTCGATCTCGCGTAGCGGGTACACGAGACGCCTCGCGACGACCCAAGCGATGCCCAGTGCGATGGTTCCGCCGACCAGCAGTACCACGAAAGTAGGTATCGATGCCTGGAGCGACGAGAGGATCGTCGCTTGCGAAGGCTCGACCACCAATAGGCGCCAGTCGCCGACGAACGGCACTTCCACCGGGGACCACAGCCCCCGCATGAGGCCGACTGAGGGCGCGAGCAGGCGTACCGCCCCTACGTCGTCTTCGGACAGCTCGCCGTACACGGCAGTCGGGAGCCTGAGCATGGGGCCGCGCACGCCCGTGGCGACGGGGCGGCCTGCATCGATCACGACCGCAGACCGGCGATCGGCGCGGGAGGCGACACGGTTTACGGTGGAACTGAGGAACTCGGTACGTACGATCGAAACGAGCGTCTGGCTCGTGTCGCCGGATCGACGAAGTCGCCGAGCGACCCATACCGACGTCAAACGGTTCGGTCTGTCGGAGTGGCCGACCTCGCTCTGTGTCACACCGACCCGTCGCGCGAATTCCACCGCCGCCGTCGGAAAGGGGCTCCGAAGCGCAGGGTAGGCGGCCGCGACGGTGCCATCGGCGTTGAGAAGCACGAGGCCCGCTAGCATGTCGGCAGCACCAATGTACTGCGAGGCCAACAGGCGGGTCGTGACACGTTCAGGGGACGTGTCCTGAATGGTCGTCGCAGCGTGATCATTGAGCGTCACCGCTGCGGACAGCCGTGCCGCCACCTCGGAGCGCATTACCTGAAGGTAGGCGCCGATTCGTTCCTGCGACTGCCTCGCTGAGAGGCGGTAGGACTCGGCGATCGTGACCATGAGCGCGGCAGCGACCGTGATGCTGCCAACGATGAAGGTGATCCTGACTATGCCGGAGGCGAGGCTTCCGGACGTGCGTCTCGCTTTCGGCATCGCGGCCTCCCTCCTCCAACGCTTCTCCATGGTACGTCAAAGAAGTGGCGCCGATGGCACTGGCGAAGACGAGGCAACACTGGCGCGGGGGCGGCGCCTCGGCGGGGGGATACTAGACCCGGACCGAGGGCAGAACGCGAGTGAGCCAGCCCGCCAGTCGGCCGAGCTGTCCGGCGAAGATCAGAACGCCGAGGATCATGAGCGTGGCGCCCGCGACTCGATTGATCACGACAGAATGCCGGCTGAGCCAGCGCAGGAACCCTCTCATGCGGCCGAAGAGGACCGCTGTCAGTACGAACGGGAGGGCCAGTCCCATCGAGTACGCGAACAGGAGTGCGGCGCCGCGCGCGGCATTTCCGCTGCTCGCCGCGAGCGCAAGGATCGTGGCGAGAATGGGGCCAACGCACGGCGTCCACCCGGCGGCGAACGCCATCCCCATGACCAGTGCCGCCCCGCGACCGAAGGAGCGCGAGCGTTCGAGTCCGACACGGGCCTCCCCGTAAAGCCAGGGGACCTTGATCACGCCAGTCAGGAGCAGGCCAAAGGCGAAGACCAGGAGACCCGCGACTCGCATCACGATGTCGCGGTACTCGATCAGCAGACCGCCGAGGTAGGACGCCGAGATGCCGAGCGCCACGAACACGAGCGAAAAGCCGGACACGAACAGCAGGCTCGGAATGAGCACGACCGAGAGCGGCGGACGGTCGTCGAGGTCGGCGAGCTGGCTCGTCGTAAGACCGGTCATGAACGACAGGTAGCCGGGTATGACCGGGAGGACGCAGGGCGAAAGGAAGGACACAACGCCGGCGGCGAACGCGGCGAGAAACCCGACCGAACCTTCCAATGTCCCCTCCGAAAACGGCCTGTAGCGGTGAAGCCGGCGGTAGCGCTCGGCCCTGGGCCGAACGAATCCGTGGGTCTAGGCCAGCTCTGCCTCGTATCCGACCGACCGGATGGCCGCGATGAAGTCCTCGACCGATGCCGCATCGGGGTCGTAGTCCACCTGCGTGATCCCGCTCGCGAGATCGGTGCGCGACTCAATGACGCCCGGAAGATCGCTTAACGTCATGTCCACAAGCATTGAGCACGAACTGCAGTGCATGCCGCCCGTCTTGAGGCGGACGCCCGCCGGATTCTCAGCCATGATGCATCCCTGCCTTGATTCTCACTCGTCCGATACGCCACGTGCCAGCCTACCCTCAGCGCACTCGAACGACCAGATGAACCCTATCCTCAGTCCGCGTTGTACTCGGGGTCAGCTTCAGAGAGCGGACTCCTTGGAAGGCGACGCGAACACCGTTTTCGTCTCCGCGCCTTCCTGCGCGCCGCAGAACGGACAGAGCCTTCTCTGTGTCGGCACAAGACGGCCACACCCCGCGCAACGGGCGACGCGGTCCGACGAAACGGAGCGGTCAGGCTCGTCCTCGGCAAGAAGAAGCCATGCAACGCCGGCCACCACTACCCCCGTCAAGAGGGGAACGAGGAAGCCAGTTGAGGTGACAGCCGTGGAACCGGCGAGACTCCCGCCCGAATCGAGCACCAGCAGGGCCGCGAGGAACGCCAGGCCGACGGCGAGTCCGCCCAAGACGGCCGAGGCTAGTCTCATGAAAGTCTTGCGGGTCACATGGGGCTCCCGTGCGCGTAGGCCTTTTGCCCGAACGTGCAAGCGATGTGCCAGAGCGCCGGGTGTTTTCGAGACGTTCGGCGGACGACTAAAGACCCAGGCGAGCCATTCTCGCCTCGAGGGTCTTCGCCGTCAGCCCCACGAGCTTCGCAGCCTTGGGAAGGTTGCCGCCGGTACGGCTGAGGGCCTGCCGCACCAGGTCGAGTTCGACCTCCTCAAGGTCGACACCGTCCTCGGGCAAGTCGAAGCCCGTCACGCAAGGTACCGTGACGCTCGCACCGGCTCTCACCTCGGCAGGGAGATCTGTGACGGTGATCTCGTCTTCGTGGGAGAGGATGACCATGCGTTCGATGGTGTTCTCGAGTTCGCGGATGTTACCTGGCCACTGGTAGGTCACGAGGGCTTCCATCGCGTCCGGTGCGATATGTTTGCTGCCGGCTTTGAACTTGTCGAGGAAGTGCGCGACCAGGGTTGGAACGTCGCTGGTGCGCTGGCGCAGCGGCGGCAAGGTGACGGGCACGACGTTCAGCCGGTAGAAGAGATCCTCTCTAAACTCTCCATCTACGATGAGTTGCTGCAGGTCTTGGTTCGTGGCAGCGACGACGCGCACGTCGACCTCTATCGACCTGGTGCCGCCCAGCCGCTCGAAACTCCGTTCCTGCAAGACCCGCAGGAGCTTCACCTGGACGCCGGGGGTGATGTCGCCGATCTCGTCGAGGAACAGCGTGCCTCCGTTCGCCATCTCGAAACGCCCCGGCTTGGCGTTCACGGCGCCGGTGAAGGCCCCCTTTTCGTAGCCAAACAGCTCGCTCTCCAACAACGTCTCGGGCAGCGCGCCCGCACTCACTGAAACGAAGGGCTTGGTCGCGCGCTCGGAGAGGTTGTGAATCGCACGGGCGATGAGTTCCTTGCCCGTCCCGGACTCTCCGTAGATCATCACCGTCGCACTGGTCGCCGCGACCTTCCGCACGGTCTCGAGGATCTCCAGCATCTTGGGCTCGGACCCGACGATGCCCTCGACGTCGTACTCACGGTCGATCTCCTCGCGTAGGCGCTCCACCTCGGCGGCAAGCCCGCTGTACTCCAAGGCCTTTTCGATCGCGAGCTTGAGCTCCTCCAGGTCGAACGGTTTGGTCAGGTACTCGCTCGCACCGGCCTTCATAGCCTCGACGGCAGTCGCGACATTGCCGTGAGCGGTCAGCATGATGATCGGGAACGACAACCCCTTGGAGCGGATGCGCCGCAGGACTTCCATCCCGTCCGGAGCCGGCATCCGATGGTCGAGCACCATGATGTCCGGCGCGGAGTCATTCACCGCGTCCATGGCCTGCTTGCCGTCCGAAGCCTCGATGACCTCGTACCCTTCACCGCTCAGGGCCTGGCCGAGCACCCAGCGCATGTTCTTCTCGTCATCGACAATGAGTACTCGTCGTTTCATCCCATGATCCTCTCGATCATTGCTCGATCAACGCGGGAAGGGACACCCTGAACAGAGTACCCATATGCCCGCTCTCCACTTCGATGTGTCCTCCGTGCTCGTCCACGATCCTGTGGACGATGGTAAGGCCAAGACCCGTTCCCTCCGAACGGCGAGAGTAGAAGGGGTCGAAGACCTTGGTCAGATCAGATGCCGCGATGCCCGGGCCGTCGTCCGCGACGTCGACCTGTACGAACTCGCCCTCACTCCTCGTGGACACCGTTATGTGCCCGCCCGTGTCCTCCATCGCCTGAACCGCGTTCGTGACGAGATTCAGGAATACCTGTTTGAGCTGGTCGGGATCGGCAACCACGCGAGGGAGGTCGCTTTGCACGACTCGCTCGATCTCGACGTTCGCCTGGGTCGCAAAGCGCGTGGTGAACAGGAGAACGTCGTCCAGCACGGACTCGACGTCGGTCGCAACGAGTGTCGGCGTGCTGGGTCTGCCGAAATCCAGCAACGCCTTGATGACCCTGTCGAGGCGATCGATCTCCTGCTTGATGATGCCGGCAGCCTCATGGATACGAGCTTCGTCGCATTTCGCATCTTCAAGCAGCTGCACGGACGCTCGAATCACGCCCAAGGGGTTTCGTACCTCGTGTGCCACACCCGCGGTAAGCTCGCCCATCGCTGCCAGCCTGTCGGCACGTATCAGTTGATCGGTGAGTGCCCTCACGTCCGAAACGTCCTCGACCGTCACGACCGCGCCGAGTATCTGTCCGCCAACGGCGCGCATGCGCGACGTTGATGCCTGCGCGTGAACGGTTCGCCCGCCTGCGGTCACGAGCGTCACCTCGCGCAGCGCGAGCGGCGCTCGGCCGGCAAGCACCCTGGACACATCGGCACTGATGCCTCCGTCATCGCGGAAGAGCGCGCCGATGGGCTTGGGCACCATCTCAAACTCCGACATGCCGAGCATCCGCTCTGCGGCGGGATTCGCTGTGGTGACCGACCCGTCGGGTCCGACGGTGAGCACTCCGGAGGTGATCGAGCGGAGGATCGACTGGGTGTAGTCCTGAATGTTGATGAGCTGGATCGCACGCTCCTCCAGCTTCTTGTAGGCCTCCTCGAGCTGCTGGCTGACCTGGCTCAGGTCTGCCGTTCGGTTCGCTTCCTTGTCTCTGAGCGCCCCGAAGACAGCGCCGATCGCCAGATACATGCCTATCTCGAGAAAGGCCCCAATCCCGGTGAGGAGTTCGTTGGGGCTGCCCGGAATCATGGTGGGGTTCCGAACGATGCCGTAGACCAGGAAGATGATCGAGCAGGCAGCTCCGGTGACGATGCCGCCTCGGCGTCCGAACACGAAGGCCGCATACACGATAGGGATGTAGAAGGCACGACGGTAGAGCTGCTGCAACGCCATCTGAAGCGCAACCGCGAGGTCCCGATCGTGCAGGAAGTGGCCGAAGTTCGGCCCGTCGGTAGAGATGGGAATGAGCGTTATCGCGATGATCATCGCCGAGATGATCATCGTTGCTCGAACCCGATAGGCGCGACGTTCGTCGGTGTTGTCGTTCGCCTGCCGGGGCTGCGATTCCTCCGGTGGCGTCATCGGCGGCGCCTGGCCCAGGAGGGATCGATCCTGAGTTCCTCTCGGTACTTCGCCACCGTTCTCCGCGCGACCGTCACGCCCTCCTCCGAGAGCAACTCCGCCAGACGCTGATCAGACAGCGGTTTGATCGGATCCTCTTCCTTCACGAGCTCGCGGAGCCTTTGCTTGATGCTCGTCGCCGCGACATCCATACCGGTCGTGGTGCGATAGCCGCCCGAGAAGAAGTGCTTGAGCTCGAACAGACCGTACGGCGTGGCCATGTACTTGCCCGTGACCCCGCGGCTGATGGTCGAGAGATGCACTCCGATCTCCACCGCGACGTCCTCCAGACGCAACGGGCGCAAGAGCCCCTTGCCGTCCTCGAAGAACTCGCGCTGCACCTCGAGGATGATCTGCGTGATGCGGGTCACGGTGTCCTTGCGGCGATCGACGTTCCGGATGAATGACTCAGCCGAGCGGATCTTGTCCTTGAGGTAGCGACGGGTCTCGTCGTCTGCGTCGGAGCCGGTTCGAAGCATCGCCCGATAACGAGGGCTCACCTTGAGCGTCGGGATTGCCTCGTTGTTCGCGATGATCAGCCAGTCTTCTCCGAACCGCCGAAGCGTGACGTCCGGGATGATGTAGCCGGGCGATGGGCCCGGCGAGAAGGCGCCGGCCGGCCGAGGGTTCAGCGATCTCAGGATCTCCACGACACGGCGGACTTCGGTCTCATCGATCTTGAGCGCTCTGGCCACCTTGCGGTAGTGGTTCGCTGCGATGTCATCGAGGTGCTCCTGCACGATGCGTTCGAGCACCGGCTCCTCGAGACTGAGGTACTCCATCTGGATCGTCAGCGCCTCCGCAAGGTTGCGCGCGCCGACGCCGGGCGGGTCGAGCTGTTGCACCACCCGTAGACCTTCGCGAGCCGCCTCTTCGGACACGCCAGCGAGCGCAGCGACCTCCCTGAGCGAAGCGAGGAAGAAGCCGTCGTCGTCAAGAGAGCCTACGACGGCCTGGGCCGCGCGCCGCACGTCGTCACTGATATCGAGCATCGCGAGCTGATCGAGCAGGTAGTCGTCGAAAGACTGTACGCCGCCGACGAACTCCTCGGTGTTCGTGCTCTCGGCATTCGGGTCCCTTGGAGCGGTAGGCTCCATCGAATCCAGGTCGTCGTAGTGGTCGAGCCATTCGTCCCACGAGCGCTCTTCTTCCTCGGGCGTCTCGGGGGCTTCTTCGTCACGCTCTTCGGGCTCGGACTCTGTCTCGTCCAGCTCGAGCACAGGGTTCTCGAGCATCTCAGCTTCGACCATCTGCTGGAGATCTGCGATCGGCATCGCGAGGATGTTGAGGCCCTGATAGACCTGCGGAGACAACGTGACACGCTGCCTCATTTCAGGGCGCTGGCTGAGCTCCATTTCCCCTCCTCGGGAGGGCATCCTCACGCCCCGAACAGGGGCGCCTCTTAGCAAATAGTATACCGCCGATGTGGAGGTTTCATGCAGGCAGCGGACCGGCCCACGCGCGTTCCCGCGTGGGACTCGACCGCTAGTCCTGCGGGGGAAGCGACGGCGCCTCGGCGCCACGGGACTGCACGAGAACGATGGCAGCGATAACGAGTAGCCCGCCGAGGATCTGGCCGACAGACAGCTTCTCGCCGAAGATCGCGAAGGCCGCGATCGCGGCAAGGACCGGCTCGAGAGTGGCCGTGATCGTCGCTTGGGTGGGCTCGATGTAGTGCAGGGCCGTCAGGAACGCTCCGAACGGGATGATCGTGCTCACGACCGCAACGTACACGACAGCAAGTAAGCGCCTTTGTGTCACCAAAGACGGCGACGACGTCGTCCGATCCGAGGAGGACGAGCCAGAAGAGGGTCGCGAATCCGAGGCCCCAGAAGAGCAGCGTCCACGGGGAGAACCGGCCCGCAGCGTACGTGCCCATGAGGGAGTAGGTCGCGAACAGGACCGCCGACGCGAGCCCCCATGCGATACCGGCGGCGGAGACGGTCAGGCCGTCGCCACCGATGGCTCCGACCACCAGCCCGCAGCCCAGTACCGACAGAGCGACGCCGGCCGGAAGGACCCACGTCACACGCTTATGGAACAGTACCACCGACACGGCCAGGACGATGATGGGCGCGAGGTACTCGAGGAGGATCGCCGTCGCGACGTTGGTGAGAGAGATCGTCTTGAAGTAGGTGTAGTGCACGCCGGCCAGTCCGACGACTCCGAAGATCGCCAGAAACGGAAGGGCTCGGAACGTGACCCCGATCTCCTGCCGCCGCGAGACGAGCAGGTAGGCTCCTAGCAGCACGAAGGCTGCGAGCGCGCGACAACCCGACAACACCGCAGGGTCCATCGGTATGCCGAGTGGCTGCACCCGCCACCCCGCCGGAACGTCTGCCGCGGGCGTGAACATCCACTTGGCCGCGAGCCCACCCGTGGCCCAGCACGCTGCCGCGAGAACGACGAGGAGGTAGCCGCGGGTGCGGTGCTCGCTGGATCGCTCGAGCGGAGCGGAGCGCTCAGACAAGCCCCGACCTCTGCTCCTCGCTGGTCTTGCCGGCCTGATACTCATCGTACGGCTCGAGGTGGGCGATCACGTCGGCGACGGCGTCGAATTGCTCCGCAACGGCCCGCTCGGTGAGCTCGACGATACGGTGCCCGTCGGCGACGGTCCTCGATGCATCGACCTGGACGTGCATGTCCACATAGATCTCGGCCTCGGAACCGCGCGTGCGGATGTTGTGGCAGCCCAAGACGCCAGGCACCCCGAGCACGACCGCACATATCTCGGCAGCGGGGATTCGGGCGGCATCGGAGAGTGTAACGCTCGCTTCCTTGAATACCTTCCAAGCGGTGAACACGATCGCCCCCGAAACGAACAAAGCGACGATGGCGTCGGCTTTCGGATAGCCCAGGCGAACGAGCACCAGGCCGACGATGACGCCCAGGCTCACGAGCACATCAGAACTCGTGTGGCTCGCGTCCGCGATCAGGATCGAGCTGTTCAGCCGTTTGCCCGCCCTTCGCTCCCACAGAGTGACTGCGATGTTGACGCGTAAGCGTCCCGAGCATCACCGCGAACGACATCGCCGTCACTGTTGGCGGTTCACCACCACCGCGCAACCGTTCGACGGCCGCGCTTCCGACCTTGTACGCGGCGAAGACGAGCATGGCGCCAATAGCCGCCGAAGCATAGGTCTCGTACTTCGAGTGCCCGTAGGGATGGTCTCGGTCCGCGGGTCGCGCGGCCATACCCATGCCGACGAGCCCCACAACGTTCGATACTCCGTCGAACATGGAGTGGAATCCGTCGGCGAGCATGGCGACAGAGCCCGAGATGAGGCCCCAAGCCATCTTCGCCAGCGCCACGGACACGTTGAGCGCCAAGACGACCCACAGGACGACGCGGATCTGGTGGATCCGCTCGCCGCTCTCGGTTGCATTGGCCGGGCGCGAGTAGCCCATGTGCATCCTCCGAACGTGTTGCCCCAAATACCCCTAGGGGGTATCATGATTCGACGACGAGGACGACCCCGTAGGCGCCTCGCCTATATCGTACGCGAAACAGAGGAGCTGGTATGGCCGAAGCGATTCCTGCGCAAGGCGCGCTGTCAGAGGACCGCCTGTACGAGCAGCGACAACTCGTGAACCGACTCAAGCGGCTCGAAGGCCAGATTCGCGGCCTTCAGTCGATGATCGAGTCCGGAAAGGAATGCGAGGCCATTCTCACACAGATCCTCGCCGCAAAGTCGGCGCTCAATCAGGTCGGCATGCACGTGATCGGTCACGCCATGAAGGAATGCCTTATCGACGAGCGGGTGACCGACCGCGATCAACTCATTGATGAGGCGATCCAGGTCTTCATGAAGTACTCGTCGTGTGTGAAGTAGCGAGCGACACTCGCCAACGCCTCAGTTCGGACCCGCCGCCAGTGACTCGCAGGCCTCGTCGATCACGCGGATGATCGCCTTCTCGAGTGATTGCGCAGCCTGATCGAGCTCCTGTTCCGGATAGACCTCCACGAATAGCGAGGGCCTGAGGGCGGCCACGACGACGTGTTCTCCCCTCCTGGAAGACGTTCAGTCGAAACGGCAGCAGCAACGACACGAGCGGGTCAGGACCGTCCTTGGTAAGACCGAGTTCGATGATGCGCAGCGGACGGATGGAGAAGCCCTTGGCCGCGAGCGCGGCCTGGATATCGTAGGATTCGACGACCGAGAACCCTCTACGATCCGCTGCAGCAGCGACCGCCCGCACGACATCGTCGAGAGTGCCGTTGATCTGCCGTTTGTAGGCGAACCGCACGTCGATCCTCCCCCGTGCTCCGCGTCGGCAACGTCACGCCCTGACCGGACGCGACCCTAGGCTCAACCGAATCGGCTCGTCGGGCAGGCGCTGGATACGCTGGGCGTTGTTCCCGCGCCGAGGAAGCCGCCTCCGAACCCGGCCTTCACGTTGCGCGAACCGCACTTCGGGCAGATCCTGTCGTCGTCGGCGAGCAACCGCGTCAGGAACTTCTCGAAGGTCTCTCCGCACGCATCGCACGTGAGATCATACGTCGGCACCGTTAGGCCCCCAGACCGAATTCCTTGGCCAGCGCGTCCGCTCCGCGCGCACCCACGACCTGACCGGCAACCTCTCCCGCGTCAAACTTGACGATGGTCGGAATGCTCATCACGCCGTATCGCATTGCGAGTTCGCGATTCTCATCGACATTCACCTTCACGAACTTGACGCTCGAGCCGAGTCGTGCGGCGAGCTTGTCGATCTCGGGACCCACAAGGCGGCACGGACCGCACCACGGAGCCCAGAAATCCACGACAACAGGCACTTCGGCCTGGAGTACCTCGGAGTCGAAGTTCTCGTTCGTCACGTCCAGCGCATTACTCATGGGTGTCCCTTCTCGGTGATCGCTCCACAGAGGTAGTTATACCCCATGGGGTATTTCTCAGTCAATCAGGAGCGCAGTCAGGATATCATCGCCACCGAGGAGGGTTGTGTGACTAACGAGCTCTGGGTCACTCTCGTGATTAGCGGTCTGGTGGGCGGCCTCGGCGCCGTAGCTGCGCTGTCCCTGCCCGCGGGACGCGACACGGTCGGCGGAATCGCGAGCATCGCCGGCGTCATCGTGGCCGCTTGGTCGCTCGGACGTCTGATCGGCGAGTACCAGAGCTCACCTGCCCCCGCGATCGCGACGCTGTTGGCTATGGGGGCGTTCTTCGGCGGGTACTCCCTCGCTTCGGCGATACTCCCTCAAACCGCGCATCCCCAGGAGCCACGGCCTGTGCCGAAGCGAACGGGTGACCGTACGGCCCTGCTCCTCTTGAGCGACGCCGAACCCGAGACGTACTCGCCCTCGGCGACCGCGCTCGAGCTCGTGCAGCTTCAAGACGACGACGTGCTGCGGCTCGGGATCGTCGCGACCCCGTTCCTCTTCGCGGCCCAGAAAGCCCGCTACCGCGCCGTGGGCGGGATCAGTCCGGCTCGACGACAAGTGCGCGAGATCCTCGAGGCCGTCGAGTCGTCGCTTGCCGGATCGGCGTTCGACTACTTCGGTCTCGCCTGGTGCTCTGGTCCGGAAACGCTGCGTGATCAGGTGGAGGACCTGGTGAAGGCCGGGTACGCTCGCGTCGCGGTCCTTCCACTCGGGATCGCCGAGTCGCTCGAGATGATCCGAGCGAAGAGCCTGCTGGATCGTGGGCGTCCGGAGGACGCGGGCATCAGCGTCGCGTATGGACCCGCGCTGGGTGCTGCCGACGCCATTGCCGCCCTCGTGGCACGTCGGATCGAGGTCGGGCTCGACGCGCCGGATCGCACGGGAGTCATCTTGGTCGCCCACGGGCAGCCGGACCCGCAGGCGGAGCTGAATCCGGGATTCGACGACGATGAGGCGGCCTTCGTCAATCGGGTCAAGATGCTCTTCACAGAGGACACTGTCACGCCGGCCAACGTACGCCTGGCGTGGGCGGACTGGCGAGAGCCGGACATCACGTCCACGGTCCGTCATCTCGCGGCGCTTGGGTGCGCTCGGATCCTCGTCTCGCCGACGTGCTACGCGTTCGACAGCATCTCGACACTGCTAGACGTGCCGATAGCGATCAGACAGTCCCGAGTGGAGCCGAGCGTCCCGGTGGTGACGCTCTCGACGTGGCGCGACGAGCCGGAGATCGTCGACGCGCTGCGCGCCGCAGCGCTCGATGCGCTGAGAGAGTTCGATGAGGTGGCGCCGGAAGCGTCCTAGACGGACTTGCAGCGCTCCCAGTTCCACGCCTGCTGGCGCCGTATCTGCGGGATCTTGACCGCGTAGCGCAACGCCATGCTCAGTCCCGCGGCATTGCTTTCGGCGCGGGTCTCGAGACGGCAGATGCTCTGCCTGAGATCCTCTGCGGTCGTCCCGCGAAACACAGTGCACCCGGTACCGATGCCCTTGAGCACGTGAGCGTCCGAGCCTCCGGTGGCCGCGATGCCCTGGCCGCCCGTGAACATCTGCGCGGCCACACGGTTCGCCCAGCCGAGGTACGGGATCGAGTTGTAGACCTCGAGCGCGTGGAAGGCGAGTTCGCCGATGGCGGCGCCAAAGGCGTTCCGGCCGAAGGGGCCGAACACCCCGCGGCTCGAGAATGGGTGAGGTATGACGGCAACGCCGCCCTGGTCGTCTATCGCCGCCAGCGTTTCCACGACCGACATGCCTTGCCGGATCGGCTTCTCGAGGAACAACCCGATGATGTGACCGGATTTCGACGAGACCTCCTCGGCGACTATGACCTCGAACTCGTACTCGTCCTCCATCGCCTTGGCGATGAGCGAGCCTTCGAGCGTGTTGTGGTCGGTGATGGCGATGACCTTGAGATCCGTCTCGTTCTGGACGTAGTCCATGATCTCGGGGATGGAGGCGAGGCCGTCGCTGTGATGGCTGTGGATATGCAGGTCTGCCTTGCTCCAGATATCGGACGTCACTCCGTACCCCTTCCAACCGCTGCGCGGCGATGAGACTGCACGCTGACGAGCCACTCCCCGCCCGGACCGGGTAGAGCAAAGGCCATACCTGACAGTTGCATCCAGCTGGCGACGCGCCCCGCTGCCCGGCGCCCGGCCACAGACGGTGTGTCGTGCCAGACGACCGGCCCACAAGCGGAGTATCGGCACCGCCGGCTACTGGCGAGAGGCCCAATCGCCCAGCCGTCGCACGCCTTCCTTGAGGCGAGAGAGGTCCGTCGCGTAGCTGATGCGCAAGAACCCCTCCCCTCCCGGGCCGAAGTCGATACCCGGCGCCGTCGCGACGCCGGCCTCCTCGAGCAGTCGTCCGGACAGCGACAAGGAGTCCGTCGCCCCACGCCCTCGCATCGGCGAAGACGTAGAAGGCGCCGGTGGGCTCGCACGCGACTCCCAGACCGATCTCTCGCAGCGCGGGCACGAGGTAGGTCCGGCGCTCGTCGTAGGTCGCCCGCATCGCGGCGACGTCGTCCTGCGCCTGCGTGAGCGCTGCGATGCCGGCCACTTGTACGAAGTGGTTGGCGCACAGGAAGAAGTTCTGCTGGATCTTCTCGCACGGGCGAACGAACTCCTCCGGCGCGATGAGGTAGCCGAGACGCCAACCCGTCATCGCGTAGGTCTTCGAGAACCCGTTCAGCACGAACGCCCGGTCGGTGTACTCGAGGATGCTGTGGGCGCGCTCCACGAAGTCCAGACCGTGGTAGATCTCGTCGCTCACGATCCAGATACCTGCCTCCTCGGCGATGGACGCGAGCTCGCGGAGGTCCTGCTCGCGGAGCACCGCGCCCATCGGATTCGACGGCGAGTTGATGACGATGCCGCGCGTGCGCGGCGTGATGGCGGCCCGCACCTCGTCCGGCCGGAAACGGAACGCGTCCTCGGCACGCACCGTCACCGGCACGGGCACTCCGCCGAGGAATGCGACGTAGTTGGGATACGCCGGATAGCAGGGGTCCGAGATGACGACCTCGTCGCCCGGATCGAGCAGGGCGCCGAAGAGCAGCAGCATCGCCGGCGACGTGCCCTGGCTCACGACGATGTGCTCGGGGTCGACGTCGACGCCGTACGCGGTATCGAAGTGGAGCGATATGGCCTCGCGCAGGCTCGGCAGGCCGAGCGACTGCGTGTAGCCGGTGTCGCCGTGCTCCATCGCCTCCTCGGCGGCGTGCTTGACGACGTCGGGGGTGGGCAGGTCCGGATCGCCGATCTCCAGACGGACGATGTCGCGCCCTTCGGACTCGAGTTCCTTGGCGCGGGCCACGACGTCCATGACGACGAAGGGCCGAATGAGCTGGGCGCGGCGCGAAACGTTGGTCAAGAACGTCCTCCATCAGGTGCGCGTGCCGCTCTCGACGAGCGAGCCTTGTAGATCGCGGTGGCGGCGGTGCCGAGTGCCTCGAGCCGGCGCAGGTCGCCGAAGCTCATCTGGTCCGTGGCGATGACCTCGTGAGGCGGTGCGGGGTCATAGCGTACACCGAGCTCGTCGGCGCGCTGCCAAAGCTCGGTACCGGGCAGCACGCGCAGCGTCGAGATCTGCACCGCGCCCGGGTCCAGCCCGATGGCGAATTCCAGACCCGACACGACGTCGGAGGGCGCATCGCCGGGCAGACCGACGATGAGGTCGCACTCTACCGAGATACCTTCGGTCTTGAGCGCTCTGACACCCGGCTGCGAAGCGATCTCGATCGAACGCGCGGTGGCACGTGTCGAGCGCGGCCGCGCCGACGGACTGCGGTCCGGTCTCCACGTCGCAACCCCTGCCGCACGCATGAGCGCGGCCTCCGCGGGTCCGATCCTCTCGATGTCGACCTCGATGGTATGCAGTCGGACCCCGCGCTCGGCGTGGGGCGCGAGACGCCGCGAGAGCCATGCGAGACGTTCGGGCGTGAGGTTGAAGACCGGATCGATGAAGGAGAACGAGCGAACGTCGGGGTGAGATGCGACGAAGTCGATCTCCGCGGCGATCCGCTCGTCCGAGAAGCGGCGAATGCGCCCGTAGCCTTTGCCCTCGAAGCAGTACGCGCAGCGATGCGGGCAGCCGCGGTAGGTCTCGAGGTACGTGGCCCCGTCGATGGGAACCGTGACTCCCGTGAGGTACGGCGAAGGGATTGTGTCGAGGTCCTCGATGAGCTCGCGATCGGGCGCTGAGACGATCCTGTCTCCAGACCGGCTCGTGACGCCGGCGACGTCTGTGAGGTCAGTTGCGGCATGCGGGTCCTCGCCGCTGCGTGATTCGGCCAGCCGGGCGAGCAGGTCCGCGAACGTGGCCTCGCCTTCGCCCCGCACGACGGCATCGACGGCCCGGCTGCGAAGCAAGCACTTCTTCGGCGATCGGTCCGACCTCCGGCCCGCCGAGCACGACGAATAGATCCGGCTGCGCCCGTTTGATGACGCGCGCCGCCTCGTAAACCTGCCGAGCATTCCAACAGACTACGGAGAAAGCCACGACATCGGGTTGCGGGTCGAGGCCGAGGACTCGGTACGCGATCCACCACGGGTCGGTCGTCGTGTCGAGATCGAGAGTCGTGAACGCAACGCCGTCAAGGCGCGCGTCTGCCTGCGCGTACGCGCGGAGGTATCCGAGCGCAAGCGAGCGATAGCCTGGGGAGTTCAGACCGACCAGCGCGATTCTGAGCGCGGGAGGTGTCATGCGCCGGCCTCGCTGTCGGTCCACGCTCGGGCCGCCGAGACGGTGGAACCGTCCACCTGGCCTCCTGGTGCGCTTTGGTCCACTTGAAGACTTTCGAACTGCACCCATGCGCCGTTGACGACGCCGGAATCGACGACCGCCGAAAGCCAAGCCGGGTCCGGCCGAGGCGCGCTATCCGCCACCTCCACGGCGATGGCGACAGCGCCCGCGGCCGCCAGAGCCGCGACGGTCGCGGGCACGGTGGCGTGCGTGTGAGCGCAGACGCGGACCCGACCCACGACGGCCACGGCGACATCGAGGGTCCGAGCCGCGGCGAGGTAGGCCGAGAGTCCTTCGACGGCGTCCGAGAACGCAGGCACGTGTGCCAGCCGGTCTGGTGACTGTTCGACGCCGAGAACCACGACCTCGACGTGCCGAATACCAGCCTCGATGGAGCCCGCCGCGTTCGATCCTTGGGCGAGTGCGGGTCCGGCGGTCGAGACCTTGATCCGCTCGATGCCGAGGCGAGAGGCCTCGTCGACGAGGCGCGGCAGTTCCGGGTGCGCGAAGGCGTCGGCGCCAGCCAGCCAGGCATTGGGCCCGGGACCGGTCGCCCACGTTCGTGCGACTCGGCTCAGGTCCGCCAGCACGCCTTCCGCCGAGCGCATCTCGGGCGCCGAAAGCGCGGCGCAGCCCGCGCACACGGGCAGTCCACCGTGACCGATCTCGACCCTCTGGAACGCGATCATGCGCACCTCCGTGCGCAGCATAGCGTGAAGACCGAACCGACACGTGCGCGTGGTCGTGCGCGCGAGGTTGTCGAGCGAGCGGTCGCGAGCGAGGCGCTAACGGGACTGCAGACGTCCCTACCCGAGTGCCTCTTCGCGCTCCATAACGTGAAGTCGGCTCTCGAAAGCAGGCATGTCGCCGGAAGTGACGTAGAGGACGTTCTCCTCGTCGGCGCGCACGTCGTTGCCGTGCACTGTCGCGGACCTCATGGCCGCGGACGCGCGTCTCAGTTCCGGGCGGCGGCCTACCTCAAGCGCGTGCCGGTCCAGCCTCCCCCGCCGCCGCCGTCGTACGTCCACGTCCCGGCGAAGGTCTTGCCGTCAGCTGAGATGGTGAACGAAATCGTGCCTGCGTCGGTCGGCCCCTTGTAACTCGGATACTCGGACCAGCGGCCCGTTATCGTTCGCCCGTTGGCTGTTGCAGCGATCTTGCCGCGGTCGTGCGTGTATGCCCCGGTGACCGTGGAGCCGCTCTGCGTGAGGCTCATCAGGCCCCAATTGGTGTTCCATTCCCCGGTCCACGAGAGCGGCTCTCCCCTAAGTGCGAGTCGCACTTGCGCCCAGGTCTTGGACGAGAACGCCTTGTTCGTGGCGTACATCCGTTTGACCTCTTCAGGGTTGACCTTGAAGCCGAACCACAACCGCATGGTCTCGAAGTTGGGTGGGTACTGCTTGACCGAGGGTAGCGTGGAGGCAGCCGCGACCTTTGCCATGAACTTCCGCCAGTAGGCCTCAAGAGTCGCCGCCTTCGCCCCGGCCTTCGCCTTCGCCTCCATCGTTTTCAGGAACGGAAGCGCGTTGCCCACGATGTACGTCATGTAGTCGATGTTGCGCTCCGCGTAGGCTTCGCTGTCGAACACGCCTATGTCACCGCGCGCGTCTTCGATGGCGTGAGTGAGCTCGTGCCACACGGTCTCCCCAAAGTCCAGCGACTGGGCCGATGTCACCTTCCGCGGGTCCTTTGAGAACGTGATCGTGTTCGTCTTTGGGTCGTACTGTGCGATCGGCTTAAGCTTGGGATCGACCTTGACGGTTAACCCGCTCAGCGTCGTGCGGTAGATGGCCATGTCTCCGAGCTTGACCACCCGTGAGAACCCGGCTGCGTTGTACTGCCCCACGAACTTCGTGAGATGCCCGTACGCCGCGCCTTGCACCGTTTGTGTCGCAGCCGTGCCGGTCGGCACGACGGCCGTCGCGACCAGCGCAAGACTGATGAGAAGCCCCAATGACAGACGACCTGCACAGCGGCGCACGCGTGTTGCAGCCATGATGCCCTCCCCCGAGAAGCCATGCCATCTAGCAGGGATTATATGCCATTCTTCGCCGATTGGATACGGCCCGACCGGCGAATCGTTCCCGTCAGCGTCGAACACGTGGGGTCAGCGCTCGACTGCGCCGCGGGCGGTGGCACGCGTCAGGGACCGCGGGCGACACGAGCTCTCTCCGACTCGGTTGGGTGATTCCCGACCGTGGCGGCTACCGGACGACTACCTCGCGAAACCCGCTGCTCGAGGGAGCGTGTCCTGCATCGCTGTGAGTGGCGCGGACGCGCCACTTCCCTTTCGGCAGAGTCAGGCCCAAGGCGTACTTCCCCCCAGCAGTCGTCTTGGCGTTGAAGCGGCGGTAGAGTGCCCAGCCGCGCCCGACACTGCGATAGACCTCAATCTTCACGGTCGACGCATGCGCCGGGAGCATCTTGCCGGTAACCGAGAACACTCGGCCCTTTCCGGTCACGACCGGAACGCTCAGGGCTGCGCCGACCCTGACGAGCGCGCCGGTACTCCCGGACGCGAGCAGCGCACCGCCACCGACGAATACCGCTCTATAGCGCGTTACCGAGCTCGGGCGCGCGGAGATCGCCCATCGGCCATCCCGGCCCGTGGTCGCCCTTGCGCCCGCGACTGGGAGCCACTTCGACCCCACGAGTCGTTCGAGACCGATGGTCGATCCTACCGTCGGGACACCAGCCGTATCGGTCAGGACGCCGGAGAGGATCGCTCCCTTGCTAAACGACACCGGCACTGACGGACCCACGATCGATAGGGTCGTCGGAGTCGGGAGCACTGCCGTCGCCACCGCAGTACCGACATTCCCGGCGAGGTCTCGAGCCTCGAAAGTGACGGTGTGAGTACCCGGGGCGGAGATGAGCACGTGTGGCCCTTCGACCCACGCTCCCGAGTCAACCCTGTACGACAACGTGCCGACACCCGAGAGAAGATCCTCCGTCCGTGCGCCCACGGATACGCCTGCAGTCGAGGTCACCGGATCGGCGGCGGACACCGTTGGCGGCGTCTTGTCGATCAGCGCCATCAGCGTACCGGACGTCGTGCGGCCGGCTGCGTCGGTAGCCGTGTAGGTGACAGCCGTCCGTCCTTCGGCATCGATGGTGAAAGGCGCGGAGTATGGCTTCGCCGGCGCACTTCCTATCGCGTACACGACCGTGACCGGACCCGCATCGTCGCTAGCGTTGATCGTCACGGTGACCGGGCCCTTGGACCACGCAGACGGTGACACGATCGCATCTACCCTCGGCGGTTCCTTGTCCACCGAGGCGCCACCGGTGCCGCCGGCATCCTTGATCCTGATCTTCACGTACTGAGCGACCTCCCAGTTGCTGGAAAGATCCGCAGACTTGCACGTGAGGAGCGTGTCACCCCGAGCGGCGACGTTGAACGGAGTCTGGTACTTGATCAGATCCCCGCCGTTCAGGCTGTACCAGATCTGCGGTACGCACTCGGAATCGAAGGCAATCAGTGTCACCGTGACGGTCGTGGCCGACGAGACTGTCACCGCAGGTCCCGTCGTCACTGTCACACTCGACCATTGTTGCGTCGCCGAACTCAGCTGCACCGTCGTCACGGGCGGTGTCACGTCGGAGCTGCCTCAACCGTGGGCTGCAGAGGGACCCGAGGGTACGAGTGCCAGGACGAGCGCGCCGACCAGGGCGGCTCGAGCAAGGAAGCCGCGGGCGGCTCGTGCTCGTGTGGTGGCTACAGTCAAGATCGCGTCCGATCTGTCGGCAGGCGCCCGGTCTGGGCGCACCGTGGGCGTTCTCTAGCGTCTAGCATGGCACGGCTCGCCGTTGGGAATCCACCTCGGTCCGTCGTCCCCCGCCGTCGAGTACTCCCCTATCATCCCCCGGAACCCCGTCAAGACATCGCGCACCTACTGTGTCCGGAGGTACTCCTCGATGCCGCGCGCCAAACCCTCAGCGAGCTTCTGCTGGTAGGAGGGGGTGTTCAGAAGCCTGTCCTCGGCGGAGTTCGACATGAAGCCCATTTCGACGAGGACCGTCGGGACCTTGGACCAGTTGAAGCCCGACATGTCGCTTCGGCCGACGATACCCCGGTCGGTCGCGCCGGTCGCTGCGATCACCGCCTCGTGAACGAGCTTACCTGCCTTCGAGCTCTTGGCGAGGATCGGCCCCGTCCACTGATTACGAGCCGGCACGAGCGTCGAGAGACCGTGCGTCGTGCTGTTGTCGATGCCGTCGCAATGCAGTCGGACGAACAGAGCTGCGCCCGCCTCGTTCGCGACCGCCGCCCGTTCGGAGTTGGCGATGTTCACGTCCTGGCTCGTGCGCACCATGATGACCTTCACCCCGCCGGCCTCGAGCGCCGACCGGAGCTTGAGCGCGACCGCGAGGTTGATTTCGCTTTCCGGCACGCGGGGAGCCACGACTCCCGTCGCACCGCCAGCCACCTTCGGCTTCTTCTCGGTGGATCCGGGACCGATGGGTTCGAGGCTTGTGTCAGCCCGTGCCTGGTGTCCGGCATCGATCACCACGACGCCCGAGCTGACGATCTGAGTGGTCGGCGGGACGGGATTCGCAGGTGCGACCGGCTTCGCCGAGGGAACCGCCTTCGGTTTCGCCGATGCGGAAGAGAGGCTTCCGGACGCCGAGGAGGTCGCGGACGGACTCGCCGTCGTCGTAGGCGCGACCGTTGAGGCGGCGGACGAAGTAGGAGGCGGCGAGACGACGGCCGCAGGTGTGTCCGACTTCCCGAGACTTCCGAGCGCGAATGAACTCGCCGCGATCACCAATACGATTGCGGCGACTATGCCCATGAAGGTGAGCGCCATGCGTGTGGCGCTCGGCCGGTCTACGTCGTGGTACATCGGGGTGTCTCGCCTCTTCAGAGTTGATCTGAGTTCACGACGAGACTAACAGCAAGCCGTGCACCGCGACGCCGCACGTAGCGGGCGACGCCCTTCGGGTGCGTCACGCGCCGGACTGTCGCACTTGACCGCCATGTCGTGCACCCCGTCATACTGGGTGCTGCCCGATTTCGCGCCGGGGGGGAGCAACGTGCCGGTTCGGCGGTTCCGTTTAGCATTCACTGCCGCAGCTCTCTGTGCGGCGTTCGCGTTCTCAGCCGTGCCCAGCGCCCTTGCGCAGGACTACGCCTACTGGTTCGCGCGCGCACAGGACAAGGTCTACCGCACGAGCGGACTCCCCAGCGCTTTCGGGCGCGCTTCGTCGGCCTCGCCGTCCCCGGTGGGGTCCTTGAAGCTATCCGCTGCGCAGGCCGAATACGAGGGACGCCAGGTCGCGATCCGTCCGCTGTCGGGCACGGTCACCGATCTTTGGATCGAACCATCGGTGCTCACGCTTCGGAGCGGCGCCTCGAGCCCGAGTGTCATTCCCACGTCGGCGATCTCTGTCTACAAGGTCCAGGATGTCTACATCAGCAAACCCTCCTACGGGTACTCCCGCAAAGGGTGGCAGCCGGATCCTCTTGTCCCGATGACGCTCTCGAATGGGGAGCGCCTCGGCTGGCGTCGCGGAACGACCCCCGACTCGACCTTCCGCAGCATCGCCGCCGGGCGCACGCAACCCTTCTACGTGCTGTTCAACGTCCCCGATCGCACTCCCGCCAGGGATATACGAGGGCACGCTCACGCTGACCGCGCGCGGTAGCGGCGGCGCGTATCCGGCGGTCCGTGTCCCGGTCCGGCTGACGGTCTACCCCTTCTCAATCCGTAAGCGATCTCTCAAGACCGCCTTCGGCGTGTCCATGAAGTGGGGCGTCGAGATGTACAGCGACTGGCGCCCGTGGTTCAAGCTCATGAGCGAGCACCGTATCTCGCCTCAGACGACCTTCCCGGCGTGGGACAGAGGAGGCGACTGGCGACCCCCGGACAACAGCGGGGCGATGCGTGCCCGCACCGACTTCCTCGCCGACTGCCTGAGCACCGGCAAGGCGACGACGTTCGACGGGGAGCGGTACGCCTTCGACTCGATTCGGATGCCCGAACAAGAATCGCGGCCCAGCTACATCACGAACCCGTTCTCCAGCGCCGCAGCTCAAAGCAGCGCTGCGCGCTACTACCAGACGATGCGTGCGGCACTCGCACCCTGGATTTCGAAGGCGTACGTGTACGCCGTCGACGAGCCGACCCGTTCGAAGAAGGCCTTCGTCGAGCGCTACGGCGCGTTCGCGCACCGCTACGCTCCAGGCGCGAAGTTCCTCGTGACCATCGACCCTGGCAACTTCGACTTCCGGCCGCTCAAGAACGTCGACATATACGTCAACAAGCTGCACTTCTTCTACCGCGACTACTCCAAATGGATCGTGCCGCTAAGAAGAGCGGGCAAATCCGTCTGGATCTACTCCCACCAGACGCCCCATCAGGGCGGCGTGCCGATGTACCTCATCGACAAGCCCCTCACGGATTCGCGCGCTCAGGGATGGTTCGTCTACCACACGGGCGCCGACGGGCTCATGTACTTCAGCATCAACCGGTGGACCAAAGCCCCTCTCGGATCGACTGGCGGCCGTGACCCGTACAAGGACCCGCTGTCCATGGTCCAGAACAGCCACGGCCTGGTGTACGGCGCAAACGGCGAGGGTTCGCTCACGTATCCCGGGTACTACCCGACGCTGGGTCTCACCGTGCCGAACGCACCGCCCGTCGGAAGCCTGAGGCTCGAGGCGCTGCGCGACGGGCTCGAGGACTACGAGTACGTGAAGCTGCTCGAGAAGCAGAAGCGGCAAAGCGACCGCCATGCGTCAGGTGAAACGCATCATCGGTGCGCCGAAGACGAGTCATCATGTCGGGCCGGCCCACGTTCCCTGCCTATCCGACCACGCCTGCTCCCTACGAGGCAGTGCGGGCGACCATCGCGGTGGCCCTGTCGCGGTAGTACGTTGGTTGTAGTCGCGCCCTATTTGACCGTCACCTTGGTGGTCGGGCCGTAGGTCATCAGGTTCACCTGACTCTGTGCCAACACGTACCACCAGAAGTAGCGCACCTGCTTGGTTCTGACCGCGAACACTTTCGCGGCCTTCCCCGTAGAACTCGTCTTGATCTTGAAGCTGTTCGTCCAGGTCCTGCCGTTCGTCGACGTCCGCAAGTAGACGTAGCGGCTTGCCGCCGGCTTGGAACCCCACCCCTTGATGACGGCCGAGAGGGTGAACCATCCAGTACGGCCGAGCGACTGCGATGTCCGACGCGCGACCGCGCCGATTCGCTAGGCGTGTCAGGCGTCTAGCGCCAGCGAATCGATAGCGGCCTCGAGGCGACAGACGGAGCGAACGCGGATGCCGGGACGAAGACTCGATACATGCGGAGTCCCGCGGTCTTCTCGGCGCGCTTGAAGGTGAACGCTCCGTTCTTGACCGGTTGCTGCGACCTCGTCTTCCAGACGCCCCTGATGCGCTCCTGCAGCCGCGCGATTCGGCCCGACCCCGGTGAGACGCGACCGGAGATCGTGACGACCTGGCCGGGACGCCGCAAGGCCGACGACGCCTTCAGGGTCACGGTGCTGGCCACGGGTGAGACGCGTTCGCCGAACCAGAAGATGCGGTTGTATCGGACGTAGTTCGTCTGCCAATTGACCGGACTGGTCGCCTCGAAGGTGCCGGTAGGGCCGTCGGGATGCGTGAACGCAAGCAAGGTACTCGTCGCCTCTGGTCCTTTGTCGATCCGTCGCATGCCGATGGTTGCGCCGGGGACGCACAGAGGTGAGCCGGCGATCTGTTGCAGCCGAGTGATTCTGATCGTCGCCTGGAAGCGGTACGTCACCCCGATCTTCAACAGGCTTGTGTCGGCCAGCCAACCCGCCGCTGTGACGCCGCCGGTGGAGATCCAGTCTGGGGTGGGATTCTGGGTCACGAAGGTACTCGCCACGAGCGAATGGCCGCCATAGGCCATCGCGGGCTGCCCTATTCCGACGGTAACCAAGTTCGTACCCTCCGGCAGGGCGTCCTCGAATCTCACGTTCACCGTCACGGTCTGGGTGGTCACGGTCCCCAGCAGTCGCGATGGATCCACAGTCCGGGACGCGGAGAACCCCGGGGCGGCCGTCGAGGTCGCTTGCTTGCCGGACATCGCAACGAAGTACCCCTCGGCGACCTCGAGAGACCCGTAGTCCCATGTGTACGTGCCGAGTGACGGCTGCGCGGTGAAGACACCGGGGTCGTCAGGCATGAACCCCATGAAGTTCATGGGCGTCTGCAGGGTGACGCGCGGACGTGAGAACAGCCCGGGTCCGTAGTTGGTCGCAGACAGCCCCCACGCGTTCAACCAGTCGCGCGGCGTGTCGTCAATCGCATCCTGCTTGAGGGTGAGCATGCTGGTGGGGCCCACCTCCGCGACGACGCGAGGCAGGGCGGCTGCCCACCCGGGAAGCACCAGCACGACAGCCACAAGAGATGCGAGCGCCGCGCGCCTCGCCGAGCGACTCCGGTCATGGCTCATGGTCCTCCCCCTCACGGGATGATCGAGCGCCGGACAAAGCAACGATACACCCGAGCCGGACCGCCAGCGCGACGAGGCCCCCATCTCGAGAGAAGTCGCTGCTCAGTCACGCAGACGTCGAAGTGGGCACCAGGGGTTTCGAACCGCCTGAGTTGGTCTCGCTTCTCTCAGTCGCGGCCGACAAACGCTCCTCCGGCGCCTAGGCCGCTCGGACGCGCTTTCTGCGCAGCGTCCCGGCTACTGCGCCTATGGCCGTGAGTGGTGCTCGCGCTTCCATATGGCCCCCGGCCGAGCCTACCTCACGACAACGCTCACGCTGACCTTCGGGGACCACACGCCACTGGCGCACCGCGCCCTGAAGCTGATGGTGTGAGTACCTCGCCTCAGAGTGAACGTGCTGAACTTCGCAGACCTGGACAGGATCGTAGTGCCCTCGCTCCACTCGTAGGCATTGATAGCGTGGCCGGCCGAGTCGGTGGCGCTGCCGGTGAAGGTGATATTCCTCCACAAGTTCGCGGGATTGGGGCTCACCGACACGATCGTCGCCGTAACGACGTCCGTGCTGACCGGGTTGACGACCACGCTCACGGGCTGGGTTGCACTCGCGCCGTTCGCGCAGGTCGCTTTCAGCGTGACCGTGTGCGTGCCAGCAGTCAGCAGCGAAGTCGAGAACGATTGCGCGTTCGAGAGCACCGTCGCGCCCTCGCTCCACTGGTAGGTGATCGCGTGGGACTGCGAGTCACTCGCCGAAGAGGTGAACGTGACGCTCTGGCCGAGGGTCGCCGGGTTCGGACTCGCGCCAGCGCTCGAGATGGTAACGGTATCCGCCGGCGTCCCTATTGCCGCCAGCGTGCGTGCAGCGTCGATCCGTCCCCACCCGTACCTCGAGTCCCAGCCGGCAGAACCGAGGTCCTTTGCGCCCGCACGAATCGCACTCTCAACCGCGGCGTTCGTTAGCGCGGGGTTCGCCGCGAGAAGCAGTCCGGCAAGGCCGGCGACGAACGGTGTCGCCGCGGACGTGCCCGAGAAGTACACGTACGACCCACCCATGGCGGAGGTGGCGATGCTGACTCCCGGAGCCACCACATCTTGAGCGGCACCGTAGTTCGAGAACGAGGCCAGCGCGTCATTCCTGTCGGTGGCCCCGACGGCGACGACGCTGGGATATGCCGCGGGGTAGCTGAGAGTGCTCCTGCCGTCGTTGCCTGAAGCGGCGACAAGCAGGCACCCCTTGCCGTACGCGTAGTCGACCGCGCTCTGGAGGGTGGTGCTGCCCGATGCCCCACCAAGACTCATGCTGATGACCCGCGCGCCGCTGTCGGCGGCATACGTGATCCCCTGCGCAACAGTGCTCAAGTAGCCGCTGCCCGTCGAGTCGAGCACTTTGATCGCGAGCAGCCGAGCTGCCCAGTCCATGCCCGCGACTCCGCGAGCGTTGTTGCCATTGGCTCCAATGACCCCGGCGCACATGGTCCCGTGACCGTTGTCGTCGGCGGGATTGGCGTCCGAATTCACGAAGTCATACCCGGCGACGACCCGGCCGGCCAGGTCGGGCTGGCTCGAGTCGACTCCCGTGTCGACGATCGCGATGGTGACCCCGGACGAACCGGTGGTCGTGCTCCAAGCAGTAGGCGCCGAGATCTTCGGCATACCCCACTCGTAGGAGTAGTAGGGGTCGTTGGGCACGAGGCTCGCGTGCACCCTGTAGTCCGGCTCGGCGAACACGACATTCGGGTCAGCCGAGTAGGCGCGAGCGGCCGCTTCGGCGCTGTAGCCCTTCGGCACCGACATGATCCGCACGCCCAGCCGATTGATCCGGCCCAGCTCTCGCGCGCCTTCGCGAACGTTCGTGGAGCCGATCTCCGCCGCCGAGGCCTGCGGTGAGAACTTCACGAGGATTCGGTCTGTCGTCAGGGGCGTCGGCTCGGGTGGACTCCGCGGGATCGGCAAACGCCGCGACGGCCCCGAAAGCGAGCGATGTTGCGAGCAGAAGGACCAGCAGAGTACTGATTGTTCGGCGGGTGCGATAACGACGCATGGCAAACCCCTTCCACGGGAGCCGCTTCCACGCGACCGGCGGAACCGATTCACGAATGTGTATCTTACTCAATCCTTATCGGCCGAAACACGTCCCTGGTCAAGCCCAACACGTCCCCGTGTTCGCCGTGGGGGAGCGATCGACGACACTCGTCTGCTGGTGCTTCTGATGCCATGACCGCCCACCCGCCGGTCCATGCGTTCGCTAGCCCTCGCGAGAGCGCGGGGCCTGTGCCTGCGCCGTGTACCGGCGTCGAGGTCGAGTCTTGAGTCATCGCACAGCCGACCTTGCAAGGACACTCGCAACGAGCCACGAGACGAACACGAGCGCGACCGACCACACGATGGCGAGAGCGATGCTGACAGGCGCGGACGAGAGGCCAGACTCCTCAGTGACCGACCAGAAGCTCAGCAGCCAGTCCGCCCCGACAGCCACCGCGACTGAAGCGACTGTCGCGACCACCGCCGTCAACGCGACGCGCCAGCCACGCAGCTTCGTCGAACGCGCAACGAGCGTTGCGGCGACGATCAATACCACGCCGAACGCGACCAAGATCACCATCGTATGCAGCGAGGAAGTGCTGTCGAATCGCGCCATCGACGAGGCGTCTATGAGGCGTTCGGCGAGGAGCGGAGAGACGAAGTGAGCGAGGGCGTAGAGGGCGAGAGCCGTTCCGGTCGTGAGCAGAATGAGTGTGCGAAGCAAAGGACCTCCAGGAGTGTGTCCGGCAACACGGCAAGGGGGATCCGCGTGAACAGGATATGACATGTGGTCCCATCGCGGTCGGCCAAGCCCTGATCTTGCGGGAGGCTGATAAGGACCGAAGCCTCGACTGTGGGGGTCGCGGCTGGCGTCTTGAGGACGTAGTAGGTGTAGTTCCAGTTCTCATCCTGTTCGAAGGAGCCGGTCACCCAGCCCGTGTCCGCATCGACGAATCCTGGGCCCCACCCCGCGCCCTCGACCGAATCGCATGGAGTAGCGCGCGCTCGCTACGAGGACCGCTAGGAGTAGAGTGGCGACACGGCACTTCGCCGAAACAGCTGTGCAGGATGCTCGCACTCATCCCCAGCAAAGATGGAACACCCTGCACCCAACTCGCCTCGGTTCCGGGAGGAACGAGCTGCGGGGGTGGGAAG
This sequence comes from uncultured Actinomycetes bacterium, assembly GCA_963817255.1. Lineage (GTDB taxonomy): Bacteria > Actinomycetota > Coriobacteriia > Anaerosomatales > CAVRZR01 > CAVRZR01. Next base: position 171,100 of record CAWFNT010000004.1, on the reverse strand, counting down.
GGGTTCCACATGCGACGTACTCGGATTGCTCCGCTCGCGGCCGCTTGCGGAATCGCGGTCGCACTTGCGGTCTCGCTGACCGCGGCCTTCTCCGTTCTCGCCCTCGTCGTCCCCTCACAGGCTGTAGCAGAGGCCACGCTCTCGCTGAGAGCATCGCGCGGCGGATCGCATGCCGCAGAGGTCTCCTGGTACTTCGCCCCGGATGACGCAAGTGTGTACACGGGGGTCAAGATATTCCGCTCCGAGCTTGGATACGCTGCATCTGTCGTGGGAGGGACTGGGCAGACCGAGCTCGATCTCGAGGGGCAGTCAAACTCAGGCATCATCACGGACACGGGGCTCAAGAACGGCACGACCTACTACTACACCGGCTTCTTCTCGGTCATCAACGCCGACAGCATGAGCGAGGGCTGGGTCGGACCCGCGATGGCATCGGTCACTCCGGGCATCGGAGGGGTGAACGAGCAGCCATCGGTCGATGGGGGCGATCACGTCATCGAGCTCACGTGGGGCGATCCCCCCGACGCCGACTTCAAATCGACGCGTGTCTTGAGGTCGACCGCTGCGTTTGCGACCTCCCCTGCCATCGTGCCCGGCCAGCAGCTCGCTTACGAGGGCAAGGCAGGTCGGCTCGTCGACACCAAGGTCACCAACGACCGAAGGTACTACTACACCCTGTTCGCCCAGAGCACCGAAGGCACGTTCAGCGAGCCTACGACCGTGACCGCGAGCGCGACGGAGTACGCGCAGCTCGACGGCGACCCCGACAGCGGACTCCCACTACTCACCAAACAGGGCCTGGTCTCGTATGGCGATTCATCGGCACAGTACGACCTCTTCGACCACTCGGTGGCGTACCGAGTGACGCTCGCCGTGGGCGACGTCATCTCGGCATGGCTGCCCACAGGCAGTAGCGGTTCCGGACCAGTCGCCCCGACGAAACGTGAGATCGTGCTCTTCAAGCCGGGTGCGGGATTCGCACCTGCCACGACTCCGGTGGCGCGCCAAGCGGGCAAGGCGTTCCCGTTCTTCATCTTCGACGCGTTCAACGGGGCGCTGACCTACGGGTATCCACCCGTACTCACGTATAGGGTGCCGGCCGGTGCTGCCGGAACGTACTACCTGGCTGCTCGCCGAAGGGACCCAGCCTCGACAACGAACCAGAACTACCGCATCTACTGGTCGAAGTCGACCGGCTCGGGCCGGTTCAGCATCGCGGTGACCAAGACACGTATGTGGACGCACCCTCAGGACCGGAAATTGCGACAGCTCTACGTCGACGGGCGAGTCAATCCCACGTCGGTCTCCCGAGGAGTCAAGGGGTACAAGGGCCGCTACGGCGAGGACACGAGCGTCGGCATGCAGACGTACTCGCGCGGCAAATGGACGACGCTCGGCTTCTTCGAGATCAAGGACAACGGCACGTTCACGGCGCGGGCGATGATGAGTCGCAGCGGTTCCTCGCTCAAGTGGCGGCTGTACATGCCCGCCTTCGCAGGACACACGAGCGCGACCACGACGGCGCGAACCGCGCGCTAGCCGGCGCTTCAGCGTGGATCCCTCTAGCGCCCGTGGTGCGGTCTGGGCAGTTGGGCCGCACCTGTGACGGGCTTCGGTTCGAGCTCGGGGAAGGCGCGTAGCACCATGTCGACCAACCGATCCGGTGATCTCGTGAGGGCGTCCGTGGCAGGGATGCCCAGCTCGCACTCGTAGAGTGCGATTGCCGCAGTCACCTCGGAGTCGGTCATGTGCTCGTGGTTGATCGCAAGGCCAACGACCTTCGTGTCGACGAAGGTTTGGATGAGGTTGATCTCGCTCGCGGGAGTCGGCATCGGCAGGGCGGGGAAGTCGCTCAGACACTGACGCGCCGGGGCATGCTGCAAGATGACCGCGTCGGGCTGGCTACCTCGCAGGATGAAGCTCGATGACAGATAGGCCGGATGACTCAGCGCGCCCTGCCCTTCGATGACGATCACGTCCGGGTGCTCGGCCTGAAAGACCTCCACCACAGTGGCTTCGATCTCGCCCGAGCAGAACTGGCACGGGATGGCGTCGAGCGCGACGCCGTACCGGGCGCCCTGGATGAGGGCGGTCTGGCCCGTGCCGACCAGGACCGCCTTGATTCCGCGATCGTTGAGCGATCGCGTGAGTATCGTCGCAGTCGTCCGCTTGCCGATCGCGCTGTCGGTGCCGAGTACCGCGATGCGTGGACACGTGACCTGCGCGATCCTGCCGCTGAACATCCGGAGGTTCTTCTTCTCGTGCGGCCGACGGATGTCGAGAATCGTCACGTTGTGCGCCTCGGCCGCCGCCGAGAACTCCGGGTCGTCGTTCAGGAACTCGTGAAGACCGTTGACGATGTTGATACCGAGGCTGATGGCTTCGAGCATCACCCGACGCTCGGGGGGCGAGAGCATTCCACTCGAGGGTGCCATCCCAAAGACGAAGAAGTCGGGAACACGCCCTGCCAGTGCGATCGCGTCGGCGAGACTTGCGCAGATCGGAATCCCGTTCGGTTCGTCGCCGAGCACTTCTCCAGCATCGAGACCCGACTTCTCACTGTCGATCACCGAGAGGATCTCGTACTTCTCGGAGTAGCGCACCAGGCCGTTGGCGGTCTTGCCGTCAATCGCGCCGAAGTTCGCTTCGCAGTAGACGACGGCCGTATTGCCAACGTGCGATGAACCGGGGACACGATCGTTCACACGGTGCAGCAGCGCGTTCTCGGTCGGCGTTCGCCCGAGTTCGGGACTGCAAGCACCTGGCGGCTCGGTGGGTGAGGCTGGGGGCATGGTGTCCTCCAAGGGGACCATTGCTGGTCGTGCTTGTGATTCTTCCCCGAACGCGCGGAAGGCCCGCGCTCGTGCGCCTATCCGGCCTTGGTGTGACTCAGTGCGCCGCTACCGCGAGGGCAGGTGATCACGGAGGAATGCATCGGCGTTGGCGAAAGCGAACTTCTCGGCGAGCTCTGGACCGAAGCTGCCGGCGACGGCACTCACCAACCCGTCAAGGGACGCGGTGTCTCCAAGCTCGCCCATCCCGGTCGAACCCCAGTCACTGCCGATGCAGACGGCGTCCTCTCCAGCCAGCGAGGCGATCTTCTCGACATGACGCAGAGCCTCGTCGACGGACCCGTTCTTGCCCAGGAAGTCCGGGAAGAACGCCAGCCCGACGAGTCCGCCGTGATCGCTCAGCGCTCGCAGTTGGGCGTCGGTAAGTCCCCGCGGGTGGTCGACTATCGCCCGACAGGATGTGTGCGTGACGAGCACAGGGGGCGCGTACAGGTCGAGCGCCTCATAGAAACCGGCGACATTCAGGTGGGACAGGTCCAGGAACATGGGGCTTTGTTCGAGTGCCCGGAGCAGTTGCCTACCTTCCGACTTGAGAGGTGCAGCGTCGTCGCCATAACAGCTGTCCCCATAGGCGGTCTCGTAGTTCCAGGTGAGAGACAAGCTACGCAGAGCGTGCTCGGTCCAGAGCAAGTCGAGAGTGTCAGGGCTGACAGAGGGCAGGTGGAAACCCTCCGAGTGAGGCAGTACGCCCGTGCGCCTATCCTCCTCGCCCAAGTCCTCAACCGTGGTGATGAGACGCAGGGCGTGGTTCTGGGACCGCACCAGCTCGTTGTGTGCTTCGAGTTCGCGGAGGAGGGAGCTCTCCGGGAGTGTCGGCCACACGGACGACCAGACGGCCGCGGCACGGCACGAGCCGGTCAGGTAGTCCGACCGGTAGGCCCGCAGGCCACCCTTCAGCTGTGCCACCCCGAACAGCATGTCCTGGTGCAGGTCGATGAAGACAGAATCCGAGCGAATCTGGTCACTGGGCAAGTTTTGCACCTTGGTCGTCTCGCGTCCTTCAACATGACTGTGCGCCGCACTGAGTGCGGTTGTATTCAGAATCGCATGCTACGGAAACGGCGCAATCCCCAAGACGATGCTGACCGATGCCGTCGGGGCGTCGACTCCGGCCCACCCACCCGACTGGCGACAGCGGTTCCGGCTTCCGACCAGTGGGGGACAGAGGGTCGGAACGTGGCCCGACTCGCGTGGCGCATCCCTGCGAATCGGAGGGGCTTGAACCTTCGACCCCGAGGTGACCAGACTAGCACCTACGGGACCAGTTCAAGACCGGTCAGGGTGGTGGGGAATAGTGGATGAGTCTCAAACCACCTAGCGCGGCCGCTATCCGCTCCGCCCTATCGCCAACGGGTGCGACAGGCCTACGGCCCCAAGCCACCCAGGGGCCTGGCGACAATCGCCGCCAGCAGGAAGAAGGCGACCATAGTACCGAGCGATATCAGCCCGACGTCAGGACCTTCTTCGCTTCGCCCCCCTCGCGGTGGAAGCTGCAGGCACTGTAGTGCAGTGCCGTGGATTCGACCGCAATGCCGTCGGCAAGGTGCTCCACGCCTACTCGTACAACGCGAGCGGACGCGCGATGAGAGCTGACAACCCGTCTGGCATCAGGTTGGGTATCGGGTCGAGAGGTCTGCGGACGACCTGGATGGTCACGTCGCTGCTGGTGTTGTTGTGGACAACGACGCCGCCTCGCGGACCCTTGAGGTGCCTGCCATCGAGAAGCAGGCCGCCGCTGCGCAACCATCCGCTGGTCTTCCTCGCAAGACCGCGACCCTCGAACCCGTGGACTTCGATGGGGAAGCCCAACGCGTCCCTCCTGCTGTGCCCGAGGTCCTAGAGAGAGCCAGATGCCGCGTCGACTTCCTTCAGTCCCGCGGGTTCTAGATGCTCCCGTCTAGCAGGCAGCCGAGCGCCTCCGCAGGATGATCGCAAGGCCCAGCCCGACGAGGGCCAGCAGCGAGAGGTTCCACGCGGACGAGGCGGGAGTCGAGGTCACACTGGGCGGGGCGGCCAGCGAGTCGATCACCGTCACATCGTTGCTGTTCTGGTTGGCCACATACACCTTGTGGGTCACGGGGTTGACGGCAACGACCCAGGGAAACGTCCCGGCGCCGACCGTAGTGGCGGAATTGGTGGCGCCGTCGATCACCGTCACGTCGTTGCTGCCGGAGTTCGCCACATAGACCTTGTTCGTCCCAGGGTCGACGCCCACCGCCCGTGGGCCCGTCCCAGCGCCGACAGTAGTGGCGGAATTGGTGGCGCCGTCGATAACGGTCACGTTGGCGCTGCTGTAGTTGGCCACGTAGACCTTGTTGGTCACGGAGTTCACGGCCATGAGGTATGGCCAGGTTCCAGCAGCGACATTGACGGTGGAGAGAGTCGCGCCGTCGATAACGGTCACGTTGGCGCTGCCCTGGTTGGACACGTAGATCTTGTTGGTCACAGAGTTCAAGCCCAGGCCGATGGGGCCCGACCCGACCGTGACCGTGGCGACGGCGTTGGTGGCGCCGTCGATAACGGTAACGTGGTTACTGGCGTACTGGAGGACATAGACCTTGTTGGTCACGGGGTTGACGGCCATTTGCGTGGGAGTTGCTTCCACAGAGACGTTGACAGTGGAGTTGGTGGCGCCGTCGATCACGGTGACGCTTGCGCCGCCCGCATTCGAAACATAGATCTTGTTGGTCACGGGGTTGACGACCGCGGCGTAGGCACCCACTCCGGCGGCGACCGTGGCGAGAGGCAAGTCGGTCGCGCCGTCGATCACCGTCACGTTGTTGCTGTTGTAGTTCGTCACGTAGACCCGGTTGGTCACGGAGTTCACCGCCACCGTGCGGGGCCACAACCCGACAGCGATGTTCACAGTGGAGTTGGTGGCGCCGTCGATCACGGTCACGCTGGCGCTGCTGTAGTTGGCCACATAGACCTTGTTGGTTACAGAATTGACGCCCATGGCCCCGGGCGCGGTCCCGACAGGGACGTTGACAGCCAGCGCGGTATGCGCTGCGAAGAGCGCCATGACTGTGACGGACACCAGCAGCAGCAGTCTACGAACAGACAGCCTCACCTTGATTCCCCCCGTCGATGGGACTTGGTGAGCGCTTGCCCTTCGACCCCAACCCGAAGGCACGCCCACTCCTGCGTCTCATGTGACGCTATTCCGCATCGCTCCGGGCGTCAAGCTTCCTTCACATGGCTTAAGCCTCGTTTACGTAGCCGGCCATACTCGACACCCTCCGAGCGGCTGGAGCTCTCTGCTCCTTCTGCTTCATGACGCGTACCACAAGGACGTGGCCCCGACGAGATCGACGCGGCCTCGAATCATGCTGGTGGGCCATAGTGGACTTGAACCCTGGACACGCTCTCGAGGAACTTGGCCCAGCTGATCGGAGATCCTCACATCTCCGAAACGGATCAGCGCTAGAAGAACGCTAGAGGTCGTCCTCCCGAGAAACACCAAAGCGGCGCCCCTCTTTCCAGAGTGGCCGCTGCGCCGAGTGTCTACGCGCCGCTCGACCTCACCGTATTGTGTACACCTGGCTCTTGAGGGCACTCCAGGCGTGTCCGTTGATGAGCGCGCGGGCCTTCACCGTGCACGACGTCTTCAACGCCAACGACCCTGTATAGAGAATCCCCTCCCCCGCCGTGGCCGGGTCGGCGCCGTTGGTCGTGTAGTAGATCTGGGCTTCCGGGATGATGTGGGTGATCTTGACCGTCTTGGGCCCTGTGTACGTGCCGCTCGAGGGACTCATCGCCGGCGCAGGGTACCGGATGTTGTAGACGCCGGTGCGGGCGGCGCTCCAGGTGCTGCCGACCAGAGCCCGCGCCGTGAGTGTCGTCGTCGTGTCGATGGTGACCGGCCCGGTGTAGTGGGTGCTGGACGCGGTCGGCAGCGTCCCGTCCGTCGTGTAGTAGATGGGAGCGGACGGGGATGCCGCGTAGGCGATCGTCACGTGCTTGATGCTCATGAAGTAGGTGCTGCTCGGCGGTGGGTCGAACGTAGGCGCCGGCAGGGTCGATGTGAGAATCGTGAAGGTGGCGAGGCTCGTCGGCGTCCACACGCCTCCGACGACCGCCCTCGCCCTGAGCAGACACGTACTCGAGATCGTGAAGGGCCCGGCGTAGAGCGCGCTCGATGCGTTGGGCAGGGAGCCGTCCGTGGTGTAGTGGATGAGCGCACCGGCGGTGGGATACGCGATCGCTACCGTCTGGGCCGTTGCGTACGTGCCGCCGACCGGAGTGATCGACGGAGCGCCGTAACGGACGTTGTAGACCGCGGTCTTCGTGCCGCTCCACGTCGTGCCTACCTGGGCGCGCGCCTTGAGCGTGATCGTCGTATCGATCGTGACGGGCGCTCGGTAGACCGGGCTGTTCGCGTCCGGCTCGGAGCCATCGGTCGTGTAGTGGATCTTCGCGCCTGCCGAGGGATACGCGATCGTCACCGCGCGCGAGCCGAAGTACGTGCCGGCGCCCGGAGTGAAAGCGGGTGCGAGCACGCTGACCGTGAACGTACCGGTGCGAACCGGGCTCCAGACGTTGCCGCTCAGAAGCGCGCGCGCTTTGACCGTCGTGGCCGCGGCGACCTCGATGGGCCCGCCGTAGGGCGGGCTGGCGGTGGTGGGCGTCGAGCCGTCGAGGGTGTAGAAGATCCTCGCGCCCGGGGCGTCGTGCTTGACGGTGACGCGCTGCGGAGATGCGTATGTCCCTGCGGCGGGCGAGAAGTAGGGCGCGCCGTAGCGGATCGTGAACACGCCGGACTTGACCGGACTCCAGGTCGTACCCGCAACCAGGGCGCGCGCCTTCAGCGTGGTCGTTCGGCCGATCCTGACGGGGCCCGCGTAGAGACTGCTCGAGATGTTCGGCGTCGAACCGTCAGTCGTGTAGTAGATCTTCGTGTTCGGCACCGGGTAGGTGATGCGAACGCTCTGCGCGCTCGTGTACGCGCGTGCGTAGGGTGCAAATGACGGCAGGGCCGTGTTCACGACGAACTTCACAATTGTCAGCGGCCCCCACGACCCGTCCGGCTTGAGCGCTCTGGCCCTCATCGTCATCGAGTGATACACGCTCACGGGCGTGCCGGAATAGCGTGACGTGTACTTGGTGGGAAGCGCGCCCGCCGTGGAGAAGTAGATCCGCGCTCCGGGGATGTCTGACTGCATGCGCACCTTCAGGGGCGACGTGGTGAAGACGCCCCCGGGCGGTGTGATCACAACCGCGCTGTCGTTGATCGCGTAGGTCGCCGAGCTTGCCGCCGTCGGCGTGAAGCCCACCTTGAACGCACGTGCCTTCACGGTTGCGTTCGAGTTCACGGTGAAGAGCCCCGAGAAGAGCGCACTCGCGGACGTGGGCTCGGATCCGTCCAACGTGTAGCGGATCTCCGTGCCGGTCGTCGCGCAGCTCAGGTAGACGCCAACCGGGTCGTTGTAGGTGCCCGAGCCGGGACTGATCGAGACCGGCTTCGGCGTGACTCCGTACGAGACCGTGGCGACGGGAGTGGGCAAGGATCCTGCGCGATAGCCCCGTGCCTTTATGGTGCATGGGGCAGTGAGCCTGATCTCGTAGGAGTAGACCGGGCTCGCTTGAGTGGGTTCGGAACCGTCGGTCGTGTAGTGGATCTCGATACCTTCGGCCGGAGCGATGACGTTCACGATCGTGCCAGCGGTGTGGGTGCCCTGGGGCGGGTAGAAGCGCAGGTCTCCGATGGCCAGGTCGGCAGTGAGCGCTACGTCGTCGAAAGCGACGGGCAGCGACCCTGCCCCGCCACGCACGCCAAGCACGAGCTTCCCGTACGCGGCACCGGCCGGCGCCGTCGCCACGACCGACATGCGCTGCCACGCGGCGCTGTTGATGCCCCAAGCGTCACCAGTGGTGGTCGCGTTCGCTATGCGGGTGTTCGCGCCATTGAAGAACTGGATCTCCATCTCCACCGAATCGGGCGCTCGGCCCGACTTCGCCCACACACTGGCTTGGTACCGGTATCCCGGGCGTGCCACGAACGGTGTGAGCAGGCGTCGTGCGAGCAGCTCGAAGTGGCTCCGGCGTTCTCGAGGCCGATCGCGACCTGGCCCGTCGTGAGGAGGAGTCACGTGCGTCACTCGGCCGCCGGCGTTCGTGTAGAAGCGCCAGTCCATGGGGGTGCCGTCGCGCTTCCACTCCGCCTCGAACGAGGGGTTGTTCACGCCCTCATCGAAGCCCGAGAAGATCGCACACCAGACGTTGCGGATGTCGTAGAGGTACGCGCGCGACGGTCGTCGGATCGGCGCCCGGTGAAGTCCACCGGGTGAGGCCGTTCTCCCACGAATCGCTGCCGTCCAGCGTGCGCATGAAGCCCAGCATCGGATTCTGCTCGTAGAGGCGCGTCGACGAGCCCGCGCGCGCCAGCAGCTCGTTTTGGCCCTCTCGGCCGATGAGGATGAGCTTCGCCATGGTCACGGTGTTGTGGAACGGCGGGAATGTTGAGTCGCTTCCGGTGTTGATCAGCTGGGCGTAGTTGCCCATGTAGGCGTCCATGCGGGCGCGCGTCCCTGCGGGGAACAGCACGTAGCCGTGAAACGTGCGGCGTCCGTCCAGATGCCCCGCCGGGTCTCCCGTGATCGCCTTCAGGTCGTCGAAACTCGTCGCGTACGCCCAGCGCGTGATGTTGTCGTAGATGTAGGCCTCCTTGAGGGCCTTCATCACGCGCAGCTGACCTCCTCCGGCATGTAGCTCGCGACCCAGTCGGCGTAGTCGGCAGCGTTTCCCGCGTCGTCGCTGAACTTGTCCGGTATCCCTGTCATCTTGATCCCGTGGTGGATGGTCCACTCGCGCAACTCGAGCGTCACGTTGTCCCAGTCGTCCTTGAGCATGGACTGGGCGACGTTCTGGTTCGTTTCGGCCCACGCCACGATCGCGTCGTCAACGTCGGTGAGCCACGCATCCAGGTACCACCACAGGCCCGTGTACGGGGACGCACAGCGCCTTCTGGATCACCAGCCAGCCTCGCAGGCCGTATGCCGCTCTCAGGTGAAGCGGAAGAGCCGTCGAACTCGGAGAGCAGCCGGTTCGGCCCGTTCGGCACACCGCCGTTCGTGATGAGCGACTCCACCACGAAGTCCCGAGGCGCCTGGATCTGCATGTGGTCGCCTGCCGTGTCCGTGTAGTGCGCAGGGATCTTCGAGTCGATGTAGGCCTCGGTGACGTTGTGCCGCGCGATGATGTTCTGGAGCGCGTCGCTTTCCTTGGCATCCGCGATAGCAGGGAACTCGCCCCCGGAGAGATCGTTGATGTAGTCATGGCCGAACAGGTCGCCCGCCGAGTGCGTGAGGTACCCCAGAACGAACGCGAGCGCCTCCTTCTTTGCCTCCCCCGGTGGCATGGCCTGGACGTTGTTCCACTGCTGTTGGAGCCACTCGTCGCTGTACGTGCCGAATCCGCCGGCGGGTGCCGGATGTATGAACGCCTGCCCGATGTAGATGTCCGGATAGCCGTCCGGCCCGATGGCTCCCGCGCGGTAGGCCCGGGGGTAGGCGTTGATCGCGTCGTAGTACTCCGGCTTGATGGCGAAGCTGCCGTAGGGCGGGATCTGGACTGTCCCGTCGAACGCGGTCGCTTCGTCCCAGACCAGATTCGCCGAGTAGGCGTGGGTCTTCATCTTCCAGGCGAAAGCGGGAGTGGGCGGCATTGCGCACGCAAACACCCCGAGAGCTAGGAGGATGGTCAACCGCCGCGCGAATCACGAAACGCTTCATGGGACTCGACCTCCCAAGCGAGTGCGCACGCAGACCACGCGTTCGGCCGGGCTGAAGCGACTGACCTGTCTCGGGCAGGTGAACAGCATCTCTTGTCTTCGGCTCGACGGACCCACCCTCGACAGAGACGACGCAGACCCACCCGTGGTCGGTGCTCGGCTTCATCTGGATCACGATCCCCCTGCCGAAGTGTCCACCAGCACCACTATATCCCGACATACGCACCTGGTCGTGGGATCCGCAAGCAAGAACTCCTGCTGGCAGATGCGCCAGCAAACGCTCCTGACACATCGAAAGCGGCTCCCCTCTTTCGAGAGAAGCCGCTGCTCATAGCTGGTGTCCGAGGCGAGAGTTGAACTCGCACGTCCCTAAGGACACTAGGCCCTCAACCCCGAAGAACGCGTTTCCACTGCCTCCACTGAGTATGCACCACGTCCACTGGGCTACACGTCCGCTTTCCATGGAGTACACGGAGTCGCATGGAGTAGCACACGTTTCGTTAGAAGAAACGTTAGAAGAACGACCTACTTGACCGTCACCTTGGTGGCCGCACCGTAGGTCGCCAGGTTCACCTGGCTCTTCGCCGGCACATACCATCGGTAGTGGCGCACCTGCTTGGTTCTGACCGTGAATGCCTTCGCGGCCTTCCCTGCAGAACTCGTCTTGATCTTGTAGGCGCTCGTCCATGTCCTCCCGTTCGTCGAGGTCTGCAGGTAGACGTAGCTGCCCCCGATGGCCCTCGCTCCCCACCCTCCGACGATGGCCGACAGTGTGAACGTGGCGACGCCGCGTCGCCGAGTGTAGGTCACCGCGGACCTATTGGGCGTCCGCACGATCGATGCCTTCGTGATCGCCTTGGCGAACTGGGCGGTCACATCCAGACTCGCGGTCATACCGATGTCCGTACGAGCTGCCTTGGTGAATCCGTCAGACCAGCCCGTGAAGCGGTAGCCGGGGTTCGCGACGGCCATGACCGCCGTTCCGCTGCCGTTGTAGTCCACCGTCTGGGCTGCCGCACCGGTGATCGTGCCTCCGGGACCTGCCGTGTAGTGCAGCTGGAAGGTGGCGATGTCGGGCAGCGAGCCAAGGTGGATGATCGTGCCACCCCAACCGACGGCCCAACCCGTGGCACCACCGTCGAGGAACTGCACCGAGAACAACCACTCCTGTGAGGGCCAGCTACCCGCGACCCACGTGGCTCCGCCGTTCGTGGTGCTCAGGATTGGTGCGGCGCCACCAGGGGTGTATCCAACAGCCCACCCCTTGTTGGCATCAACGAAGCAGACCGAGTGGAGCTGCGAGGTTGTGCCTGAGGTCTGTGCGGTCCAGATCGCGCCACCGTCCGTGGTGTGGATTACGCCGCCGTTCATCCCGACTGCCCAGCCGTTGAGCTTGTCGACGAACCGGATGCATTTGTAGTCCTGCCCGATGGCGGCATATTGCGGCGTCCAGGTTGCCCCACCATCGGTCGTGTGCACGATATGGCTCTCGTCCCCTGCGGCCCAACCGTTTTCGGCGTCGATGAACGTTACGTCCCAAAGTTCCTGAGTCGTACCAGAGACCTGAGGGGTCCAGGTGGCCCCTCCGTTCGCGGTCTTGTAGATACCGCCCCCGCGACCAACTACCCAGCCGGTGTTGACGTCAACGAACTTCACGGACTCCAGCCATTCACTGGTACCGAGACTCAGGAGGGTCCAGGTCGCTCCGCCGTCCGCGGTCTTGACGATAGTGCCGGCGCCTCCGACTGCCCAGCCAGTCGAGGCGTTGACGAAGTCGACGTCTGCGTAGCCGGCCGGCGCGGCGAAGCTCTGGTTGGTCCACGACCGTCCGCCATTCATGGTCTTGAGGATCCTGTTGTTGGCCCCAACTGCCCAGCCGGTCGACGCGCTCACGAAGTCGACCGACGTGAGGTAGTCGCCCGTGCCCGATGGCTGCACAGTCCAGATGGCGTCTGTGCTCGCGATCCCGACGGTGGCGCCTCCCGGACCCGCAGCGAACGCACCCGGAACGACTGCGAGCGACACGGCCACGGCCACCAAGACCGCCCCGATGCGAGAGGTCAGCCGACTGGTCTGGTTTGCGCGGATTCGTCCGCCAAGCCAGCAAGCGGCGATCATTGGAGTTGTCATATGAATCCCCTCTCAACGCAATGGATCAGAGCGCCTGCGGTAGTGCCATCAAGGGCACCCTGGCTTCACAACAGGCCGACGCGCAGTAACGGCCACCCCCGGGACCTGAGACGTGAGCTTGGTTCAGTGCGTAGACCGCAACATCATACTCCTGGATTCCCGCGTCATGACCACTGCCAACAGAACGGCTCCAAGGGTCGACTACCGCCTGACGGCCCGGCGTTCGCCGGTTCGGCTGCGTAACGAGATGGGTCTGCGCACTCTCTGCGGTTCTTGGGGAGCAGCCCTCTGGATGGACGCTAGAAGTCGCCCTCCCTCAAACACCAAAGCGGCTCCCCTCTTTCGAGAGAAGCCGCTGCTCATAGCTGGTGTCCGAGGCGAGAGTTGAACTCGCACGTCCCTAAGGACACTAGGCCCTCAACCTAGCGCGTCTGCCATTCCGCCACTCGGACAAATCGGCTGCCCGTCAGGACAGCAGCGGAGAGTATAGCAATTCCGGAAAGCACGTGCCTAGACCGACTGTTAGTGCACGTGAGACGTACTGCGGGCCGACGGTGTGCCTACCCCGCGGCAGCTATGCTCCCGCCTACTCCCCGCCCTCGCCCAGCACGACGGACAGCAGCTCTTCCTTGATGATGGGCGCCGACGTCACGTCGATCGGGAACGGCTTCGCGAAGTGGCAGGCGGCCAAGTGGCCCTCGCCCACGTCACGGAGCAAGGGCAGCTCGTCGGAGCACTTCGGGAACTGCGCGATCGGACAGCGCGTGTGGAAGTTGCACCCGCTGGGCGGGTTCATCGGGCTTGGCGGATCGCCCGGGAAGCAGGATGCGTTCCCGCTGCTTCTGCACGTCCGGGTCCGGGATGGGCACGGCGGACAGGAGCGACTGCGTGTACGGGTGGTTCGGGTTCGTGTACAGGTCCTGCCACCCGGAGATCTCGGCGATCTTGCCGAGGTACATCACGGCGACACGGTCGGAGATGTGCTGCACGACCGAGAGGTCGTGGGCGATGAAGATGTACGTGAGCCCCAGCTCGTCCTGCAGCTTGTCCAGGAGATTCAGCACCTGCGCCTGGATCGACACGTCCAGCGCAGAGACCGGCTCGTCGCACACGATGAGCTTCGGGTTCAGAGCGAGTGCGCGCGCGATGCCGATGCGCTGCCTCTGGCCGCCCGAGAACTCGTGCGGGTAGCGGTTGATGTGCTCGGGGTTCAGTCCGACGATGTCGAGCAGCTCCTTCGCCCGTTTCGTCTGTTCGCGGCTCGACCCGATCTTGTGGATCACGAGCGGCTCGGTGACGATCTCGCCGATGGTGAAGCGTGGGTTCAGGGACGCGTACGGATCCTGGAAGATGATCTGGACCTGCCGACGGAACGCCTTGAGCTGGGAACCCTTCAGAGCGCGCACGTCGGTGCCGTCGAAGGTGATCGTGCCCTCGGTCGGCTCCATGAGCCGCATGATGGTGCGCCCGGTCGTCGTCTTCCCGCAGCCGGACTCGCCCACGAGCCCGAGCGTCTCGCCCGAATCGACCGCGAGCGTGATGTCGTCGACGGCCTTGACGACGCCCGTCTGGCGGGCGAACACGCCGTGTCGGACCTCGAAGTACTTCTTGAGGTGCTCGACGCGCAGGAGTTCGCCCACTAGAAGCTCACCCCCGCGCACGCCGCTTCCTCTCGGGTGAAGCCGGGCTGCCCGGCAAAGTGGCACGACGCCCGGTGACCGCCATCGACGGCCTTGAACTCCGGCACCTCCGTGCGGCAGATGTCCTGCGCGTACGGACACCGCGGGTGGAAGGCGCAGCCGGACGGCACGTAGATGAGGCTTGGCGGCTGGCCCTTGATCGGGCAGAGCTCGCTCTTCTCGGTCATGTCGGTACGGGGAAGCGAGTCCATGAGTCCCCACGTGTAGGGATGCAGCGGGCGGTAGTAGACCTCATCCACATTGCCGTACTCGGCCGGGCGTCCGGCGTACATGACGAGCACGTTGTCCGCCACGTCGGCCACGACGCCGAGGTCGTGCGTGATCATGATCAGACCGGCGCCGGTGCGCTTCTGCAGCTCCTCCATGAGCTCGATGATCTGCGCCTGGATGGTCACGTCGAGCGCCGTGGTGGGCTCGTCGGCGATGAGCACGTCCGGGTCGCACGACAGCGCCATGGCGATCATCGCGCGCTGGCGCATGCCGCCCGAGAACTGGTGCGGGTAGTCCTTGACCCGCTTCTCGGGGTTCGGGATGCCCACCAAGTCGAGCAGGTCGACCGCGCGATCCCACGCGTCCCTCCTGGACAGCCCCTTGTGCAGCATGAGTGGCTCGGCGATCTGGCGGCCGATCCGGTACACGGGATTGAGCGACGTCATCGGGTCCTGGAAGATCATCGCGATCTTGTTGCCGCGGATGCGGCGCATCTCGTCTTCGGACATCTCCAGCAGCGACTGGCCGCGGAAATGCGCCTGGCCGCCCTCGACCTTGCCCGGCGGCATCTGGATCAGCCCCATGATCGTGAGCGAGGTGACCGACTTGCCCGACCCGGACTCCCCCACGACGCCGAGGGTCTCGCCACAGTCGAGCGTGTAGGACACGCCGTCGACGGCCTTCACCACACCGTCGCGGGTGTGGAAGTACATCTTCAGGTCTTGGACCTCGAGCAGACGGCCGTTCTGTCTGCCGGCGGCATCTCGTTCTTGTTGATCCTCTCGGCCATCGGCTAGTCCTTCATCTTCACGTCGAGAGCATCGCGAATGCCATCGCCGAGCAGCACGAATGCGAGCACCGTCGAGAGGATCGCGAGACCCGGCCAGAACACGAGACCGGGGTTGGTCACGAGGAACTGTCGCCCGTCCTGGATCATGGCGCCCCAGGAGATGTTCGGCGGCAGGATTCCAAGCCCGAGGAAGGACAGTGCCGCCTCGGTGAGGATGGCGCCGCCGATCGACATCGTGGCGTACACGACGATGGGCGCGACGGCGTTCGGCGCGATATGGCGCAACATGAGGCGCGTATCACTCGCGCCCAGGGCCCGCCCCGCCTGCACGTAGTCCGTCTCCTTCACCGACAGGATCGAGGAGCGGAACACCCGCGCGATCGATGGCCAGCCCAGCACGCCGATGGTCATGATCACGGGCAGCAACCCGGTTCGCGATCTCTCGGGCAGCACCGAAAGCAGCAGGATCGCGAACATGATGTAGGGAAAGGCGAGGAATACGTCCGCCAATCGCATGATGGCCGTGTCCGCGAAGCCGCTGTAGAAGCCGGACAGCGCGCCGAACAACAGACCGATGACCACCGACACCAGCACGGCGGTGATACCGACCGTGAGCGACACGCGCGCACCGTAGACGACCCTGCCGAACACGTCCCTGCCCAGACTGTCCGTACCCATCGGATGCTCCCTCGAGGGCGGCAGCAGGCGGTTCTCCATAGCGGTGGTGCTGTCGATCTTGTGGGGATCGCCGAAGTTCTGCGGCACCCACAGATCGGCGGTGATCGCGGCGAACGTGACGATGGTCAACCAGACGAGTGCGACGACCGCGAGCTTGTTGCGGCGCAGCCGGTACCACGAATCGCCCCACAGCGTTCGGCTGCGCTCCTCCTGGGGCTCAAGATCAGGCGTCGGGGTTGCGGACGACGGCGCCGGAAGCGTGCCTAGATCGCGAGCGCGATGGATCGCCGCCTCGTCGTGGCCCTGGCCGATGCTCTCTGGATTCGAATCCACCACGGTCACATCACTCCGTCGCCGCTGGTGTGTAGCGGATCCGCGGATCGAGGAACGCGTACGAGATGTCGACGGCGAGGTTCACGAACAGAACCACGAACAGTACGAGCGTGACCCCGCCGAAGACGACCGGGTAGTCGCGCGCGCCGATGGCCCGATAGATGGTGAACCCGATGCCCGGCCAGTTGAAGACCGTCTCGGTGAGAATCGCGCCGGAGAGCATCGCGGCGAGGTCGAGGCCGATGTAGGTGACCACGGGGATGAGCGCGTTCTTCATCTGGTGGCCCCACAGGACCCGTCGGCCGGAGAGCCCCTTGGCGAAGGCGGTCCGCACGTAGTCCTGCCCCTTGACCTCGAGCAGCTGGCTGCGCATGATGCGCGCCGCGTACGCGGTCGAGACCGCCGCGAGCGTGATCGCCGGCAGGATCAGGTGCGCCCAGTCGGGGAACCCGCCCCCGCTCACCCCCGAAATGGGCAGGTAGAACGCCCCGTTCGTCCATTCTTTCATGGCAATACCGAAGAAGTACTGCAGCAGCATGCCGAGCCAGAACACCGGAAGCGCCACCAGGATCGACGTGGAGAGCGTCACGAAGACGTCCCAGAATGAGTACTGTTTCAATGCGGAGATGATCCCCGCACCCACCCCGACGATGATCTCGATGAAGATCGCCGCGAGCGCGAGCTTCACGGTGTTCGGGAACGTCTCCTTGAAGATGTCCGTGACCGGCCGCCCGGTGCGGATCGACGTGCCCAGGTCCCCCTGTGCGAGGTTCTTCAGGTAGTTCACGTACTGCACGTACCAAGGCTGATCGAGACCGTACGCGTGCCGCAGTTCCTGATAGACCTGTGGCGACATCGCCTTCTCGCCCGACTTCAGACGCACGGGGTCGCCGGGGAGAACGGTAGTGATGAAGAAGAGCAACAGCGTCACACCGAAGAAGACCGGTACGAACTGGATCAGACGCCGTGCAATGTACTGGAGCATCGATCGCCTTCCGTTACCTCGCATAGTGAAGGGGTGGCAGGCCCTCGCGGGTGTCCTGCCACCCCCTCACTCTCAATGCACAGTGCCTAGTCGCTGCATCATACAGACCTGCGCTGACTTGTTGCTACTTGCCGCCGTTGGTGAGCCACGCCTTGTCGAAGTACGGGATAGACATCGGTCCCATAACGAAGTCGTGGATGCGGTCCGAACCGACGAAGTTGTTCCGGTAGAACACGATGGGAGCCACCGGGGAATCGGCCCCGACCAGCTTGTTGATGTCCTCCCAGGCCTTCTGACGGGCGGCCGTGTCGCCGGTCGACCGCGCGGCGATCATGGCCTCGTCGACGGCCGGGTTGTTGTAGCCCGAGTAGTTGTTCTTGCTCGTGCTCACGAAGTTCGAGTACATGAAGTTGTCGCCGATCGGGTAGTCCGCGACCCAGCCCATGCGACCCAACTGGAGCTTGCTCGGCTGGTCCAGAGGGTCAGGTACGTAGCGAAGTCCGGAACCGGAGAGATCTGGGCCTTGACACCGATCGTGGCCAGGTCAGAGGCGACCAGCTCCATGATCGGCTTGTGCGGACCGTCGGCGTTGTAGGAGAGCTTGAGCGTCGGAAGTCCAGCGCCACCCGGATAGCCGGCCTTCTCGAGCATCGCCTTGGCCGCCTCGACGTCGTACTTCGAGTCGGGCCATGCGCCCTCGATATAGCCCGTGGCGCCCGGCGGGATGAAGTCGTCGGCCGGAACGCGGGTCCCCTGATAGACGACATCGCAGATCGCCTGGCGGTTGATGGCCAGAGAGATCGCGCGACGGAAGTCGGCATTCTTCAGACTCGGGTCGTTGTCGTTCATCTCGAGGTAGTAGATGCCGAGGTAGGGACCGAATACGCACTGCTTGCCAGGCTCGGGAGTGTAGCCGTCGGGCGCCTCGCCGTACTGCGCCTTGGCGGCGTCGATCTGGCCGTCACCGATGATGGAGAAGTCGAGGTTGCCGGCCTGGAACTCCATGTACTCGGTGTTGGTGTCCTTGAAGATCATGAAGTCGATACCGTCGAGGAGCGGCTTGTCGCCGTAGTAGTCCTCGTTGCTGACGACCTTGATGTACTGCTCGTGCTTCCACGGCTCGGACATCTTGAACGGGCCGTTGCCGACCGGCATCTCGCCGAACGGCACCTTGGTCCCGTTGAAGTCGACGCCACCCTCGACGAGCGCCTTCGGCACCGGCGCGAGAGCCGGGTGCGCGACAACGTACTCGAAGTCCGCGTACGGGTAGTTGAGCGTGACCTCGAGCGTGAGGTCGTCGACAGCCTTGACACCCGACATCTCCGTGGCCTTGCCATCAACGACGTCCTGATAGCCCTTGATCGACTCGAGGTGATAGCCCAGGACAGAGGGGTCGGCCTTCTTGGTGATGGTGTTGACCTCTTTGGGATTGGCGATGCGGTTCCACGCGTAGACGAAGTCGTACGCCTTCACCGGCGTGCCGTCGTGGAACTTGCCGTTGGGATTGAGCTTGAACGTCCAGACGGAGGCGTCGGCGTTCGGCTCCCACGACTCGGCCGCCGCCGCGACGAGCTTCCTCGGGTCGAGCGGGTCATTCGCGACGAGGCTGTCAAAGACCTGCGCCTCGACGTTGATACCACTCGTTTCCTGCGCGTTGTACGGATCGATGTACGCGGGCTCTGTCATGTCGCCCATGATGAACGTACCGCCCGCTACGGGCTCTTCAGTCGTAGACCCCGACGGCTTGTCCGTCGAACTCGTGCAGCCGCTCATGCCGAGCGACTGACAACGCCAGGCCGAGCGCCAGCCCTAGTACCAGGATCTTGCGCCATCTAATGGACAACTCCTGCCTCCTCTCATTCCGGGACGAAGCGACATGCGTAACCGCCTGACGATGCGCAACGCTTCTGCAGTCCTCCCGACCGCACCGCACCGCGGCTACAAGCCGCATCCGCCGCGCCCGCTGGGCAGGCTCGGCCGACCTCATTCAGTGTCCCGCTACTTGCATTCAATGGCAACCCTGCCTGCATATTCCCGACCAGCCGCCAGGCATCACACACCGAAGGTCGCCGCGCCCGCGCATGAGGCGGCCGTCGCGAACGAAAGAAGGCGCCCGAGGGCGCCTTCTGTGACCTGCCTGTGGTACTCCCTAGGTGGAGACGACCATCAGCACGAGGAGACTTACGCCGAAGACGATCGCGCACACGATCGTGATGCGGTCGAGGTTCTTCTCGATGATGCTCGTGCCGGTGCTCGTGACCGGCATCATTCCGCCGAACATCTCCGACATTCCGGCGCCCTTTGCCGGAGTGCAGCAGCACGAACACGATGATCGCGATCGCCGACAGCGTCGTCGTCATGAGGGCGATGATCTCGATGACCTTCACGTTGGTCTCTCCTTCGGTCTATGGGCACGCGGGAGCGTGAATACCCCAGCGCGGATGGCCGAAATTCGACGCGTCAGTATATCAAACGGCTGCTGCCCGTCCACTCGGCGGGCTGCGTCAAGTCGATCGCATCGAGCAGCGTGGGCGCGACGTCGGCGAGGATGCCGCCTTCCTCGCAGCGCGACGACCCCCGGCACGACGGCGATCAGCGGCACGTCGTCGGTGGTGTGCGCCGTGAACGGCGTAGAGCCGTCCGCGTCGACCATCCGCTCGGCGTTGCCGTGATCCGCGGTGACGAGCGCGCCTCCGCCCTTGTCGCGGATGGCCGCGACAACGGCCCCGACCCCGGCGTCGACCGTCTCGACCGCCTTGACCGTGGCGGGCAGGACACCCGTGTGGCCGACCATGTCGCAGTTCGCGTAGTTCACGATGTAGACGTCCGCGCGATCCGACCTGATCGCCTCGACGAGTCCGGCGGTCACTTCGGGGGCGCTCATCTCGGGCTGGAGGTCGTACGTCGCCACCGTGGGGCTCGGTACCAGCACTCGCTCCTCGCCCGGCTTGGGCGCTTCGGCTCCTCCGTTGAGGAAGAACGTCACGTGCGCATACTTCTCGGTCTCCGCCGTATGGAGCTGCCGAAGTCCGGCGTCGGCGAGCACGTCGGCGAGCACGCATGTCGGCAGGTCCTTCGGAAACGCGACCGGCGCGGGGATCGTCGGGTCGTACTCCGTGAGACACACGAAGTGCACGCTTGGAGCGATCGGCCGCGTGAAGCCGGAGAACGCCGGGTCGACGAACGCCCGCGTGATCTCGCGTGCGCGGTCGGGACGGAAGTTGAAGAAGATGACCGCGTCGCCGTCCTCGACGCGAGCGCACGCGCCGTCGGGCTGCGTGAGGATCGTGGGCTCCACGAACTCGTCCGTGACGCCGCGCTCGTAGGATTCGCTCGATGGCGCGCACGGCGTCGGAGGCAGTACGGCCTTCCGCGAGGACCATCGCCCGCCACGCCCGCTCGACGCGCTCCCACCGGTTGTCGCGGTCCATCGCGTAGTAGCGGCCCATGACGGTCGCGACACGCCCGACGCCGGTGTCGTCCATGACCTGCTCGAGTCGCGCGACGAACCCCGCACCGGACTCGGGCGGGACGTCACGACCGTCGAGGAAGCAGTGGACGTGGACGCGCTCGGCGCCTCGCAGGCCGGCCATCCGAAGCAGCGCGTAGAGGTGCTCCTGGTGGCTGTGTACGCCACCGTCGGACACGAGACCCATGAGGTGGACGGCTCGGCCGTTGAGCGGTCGCCGCATCGATCGCGGCGCAGAGCACGTCATTCTCGTACAGGCTGCCGTCCTCGATCGCCAGGTTGATGCGCGTGAGCTCCTGGAACACGACGCGACCGGCACCGATGTTGAGGTGCCCGACCTCGGAGTTGCCCATCTGTCCCTCGGGAAGACCCACCGCGAGTCCGGAGCAGCGAACGGTCGTACTGGGCCACTCGGCCTTCAAGTGCGTCGAGATTCGGTGTGCGGGCAAGCGACACCGCGTTGCCGGGCGCGTCCCCGGCAACCCCGAAGCCGTCCATGATGATCAGGCAGAAGGGCAGATTGCGCATCTCTAGAGCTTCGCGCCAGCGGCCGCCTCGACGATGTCGCAGAACGACTCGACCTCGAGCGAAGCCCCACCCACGAGCGCGCCGTCGATATCGGGCTCGCCGAAGAACATCTTCGCGTTCTCCGGCTTCACCGATCCGCCGTAGAGGACGCGTGCGCTCACCGCGGACGGCGGGCCGAACAGCGCGCCGATCGTCGCGCGGATCGAGCGGGCGACGTCGTTGGCGTTCTCGGGGGTCGGAGTGCGACCGGTGCCGATCGCCCAGATCGGCTCGTAGGCGACGATGAGGCGGTCGGCGTACTCGGCGGGTAGTCCCTCGAGCGCGGCGCGCACCTGCGAGCGCACGAAGGATTCGGTCTGGTCGGCCTCGCGTGTCGCGAGCGTCTCGCCGCAACAGACGATGGGCACCATGCCGGCATCGAAGACCGCGCGTGCCTTGCGGCGGACGTCTTCGTCGGTCTCGTGGAAGTACTCGCGACGCTCGGAGTGTCCGACGATCACGTTGTCGCACCGCAGCTCGATCAGCATGCGTGTGGCGATGGCGCCCGTGTACGCCCCTTCCGGCTCCCAGTGACAGTCCTGCGCTCCGAGGCCGAGCGAGAGCCTGTCGAGCTCGATCACGGTCGAGACCGACTTGAGCGCCGTGAACGGCGGGCACACGACGACGTCGATGCGGTCCCACCAACGCTCGAGCCTCTCCTCCATGTCCTGGACGAGGATGGCGGCCTCGCCCGCCGTCTTGTACATCTTCCAGTTGCCCGCGACCATCGGTCGGCGATCCATCGGGACTCCTCCCTGAGTACGTCTACACCCACGTGCGGGCCGACACGACGCCCGCCCGCGGTCCTGGCCCTCCCGGACTCAGCGCCGGTCGAGCAACGCCTCGAACCCCGGAAGCGTGGAGCCCTCGAGCAGCTTCATCGAGGCGCCGCCTCCGGTCGACACGAACGTGACGCGCTCCTCGGCGTCGAACTTCTTGAGCGCTGCCACCGAGTCGCCACCGCCGACGACCGACACCGCGCGCGAGTTGCGTGCCACCGCGACCGCGACCTCGCGCGTGCCCTTCTCGAACGGCTTGAGCTCGAACACGCCCATCGGGCCGTTCCAGAAGATCGTGCGCGCACGGGCGATAGCGTCCTTGTAGAGCTCGATCGTCGTGGGGCCGATGTCGAGTCCCATGAGGTCCGGGGGGATCTCCTCGCGGCCGACGATCTTGGTGTCCGCGTCCTCGGCGATGGCGTCGGCGACCACGAAGTCCACCGGAAGGAGCATGTCGACGCCGCGCTCGGCGGCCTTCTCGAGCATCTCCTTGGCAGGCTCCACCCACTCCTCCTCGACGATCGAGCGACCGACCTCGATGCCTTGGGCGACGAGAAGCGTGAAGCACATGCCGCCACCGATGATGAGCGTGTCGACGCAGTCGAGAAGTCGCTCGATGACGCCGAACTTGTCGGAGACCTTCGAGCCGCCGAGGATCGCGACGAACGGGCGCGCCGGGTCGGTGAGCATCGACGTGAGCGTCTCGACCTCGCGCGCGAGCAGCATGCCTGCGTACGCGGGCAGGTACTCGGTCACGCCTACCGTGGATGCGTGCGCACGATGCGCTGCGCCGAACGCGTCGTCCACGTAGATGTCGGCGAGCGAGGCGAGCTGCTTGGCGAAGGTCGGGATCGTTCGTCTTCTCGCCCGGGTTGAACCGCACGTTCTCGAGCATGACGAGTCTCGCCGTCGACCATTCGCTCGACCGCTTCGACGGCCTCCGGCCCGACCGTGCTCTCGACGAAGTGCACGTTCCTGCCCGAGCAGCCTCGCCAGCACCCGCCTGACCGGACGAAGACTGTACGCGGGGTCCGGGCTCGCCCTTCGGGCGTCCGAGGTGGCTCACGATGATGACGCGCGCGCCGTGGTCGACGAGGTAGCGAAGCGTGGGCAGGGCCGCGCGGACGCGCGTGTCGTCGGTGACGGTCCCCTCGGCGAGCGGCACGTTGAAGTCGACGCGCACGAGGACCCGCTTGCCGCGCACGTCGACGTCGCGAACGGTCAGCTTGTCGAACATCGGCTCTCCCGGACTCGTGTTCGGGACTTCAGCACTGCAGTCCGGCCCGGAGGCGTCCGGGCGTAGCACCACTCCTACGCGAGCATGTACTTCGCGAGGTCGACCACTCGGTTCGAGTAACCCCACTCGTTGTCGTACCAGGAGACGCACTTCGCGAACGTGCCGTCGGTCTCGGCGTCAGTCCATGACCATCGTCTGCTTCGAGTCGAAGACCGAGGAAGCCGGATTGCCCACGACGTCGATCGAGACGATCGGATCGCTCGTGTACTCGAGGATGCCCTTCATGCGGTCCGTCGGCGGCCGCCTTCATGGCCGCGTTGATGTCGTCGCGCGTGACCTTGGCCTTGAGCTCGCACACGAGGTCGACGACCGAGCCGTCCGGCGTGGGAACGCGCATCGACATGCCGTCGAGCTTGCCCTTGAGGTCCGGCATGACGAGCCCGATCGCCTTCGCGGCACCCGTCGAGGTCGGGATGATCGACATCGCGGCCGCGCGCGCACGGCGCAGGTCCTTGTGCGGGAAGTCGAGGATGACCTGGTCGTTCGTGTACGAGTGGATCGTGTTCATGAAGCCGTACTTGATGCCGAAGGAGTCGTGGAGCACCTTCGCGAACGGCGCGAGGCAGTTGGTGGTGCACGAGGCGTTGCTCACGATGTTGTGGTTCTCGCGGTCGTAGTTCCTCTCATTCACGCCCAGCACGATCGTGAGGTCCTCGTTGGTGGCCGGCGCAGAGATGATGACCTTCTTCGCACCCGCCTGGATATGCGCGGCTGCCTTCGTGGCGTCGGTGAAGCGGCCGGTGGATTCGATGACGAGGTCCACGCCGAGCGCCTTCCACGGCAGCGCGGCCGGGTCCTTCTCGGCGGTGACTTTCGTGTGCTCGCCGTCAACCACGAAGCCTTCGGCGTCGGCGGTGACGTCTTTGCCGAAACGCTTGTGGACCGAGTCGTACTTGAAGAGATGGGCGAGCGTCGCCGAATCGGTGAGGTCGTTCACCGCGACGACTCGATCTCGGGGTCGCGCGCAAGCAGCGCGGAACACGAGCCGACCGATGCGTCCGAACCCGTTGATACCTATCCTGATCGTCAACGACATCGCCTCCTGAATGTCAAGCCGCTCACCTGCGGCAATGCTACAGAATCTTCCCCGGCGACCAACGCCGCCTGAGGACGACCGCGCCCCTTCGCACCCGCGTCAGCGACGACGCGAGCGTACCCGATGCTTTCCCCTGCTTGCCACCCGCGAACCTTCACCCTCCGCACCGGCGGCGAGTTCCTCGATGCGGCGGACCCTATGATACACAGCCGATTTCGTCAGCGGCGGGTCGGCCAACTCGCCGAGCTCCCGCAAGCTCACGTCGGGGTTCTCGAGCCGAAGGCGCGCCAGTTCCTGCAGCGCGGGCGGCAGGCTCTCGAGGCCGCGCGTGTCGGCGAGCGGTCCGGATCGCCTCCACTTGCTCGAGCGCGGCGTCGGCGGTCTTGGCGAGGTTCGCCGTCTCGGCGTTCACGAGGCGGTTCACGTCGTTGCGCATCGACTTGATGATGCGGACGTCCTCGGTCCTCAGCAGCGCACGGTGGGCACCCACGAGCGCGAGGAACGTGACGATCGGCTCGGCGCCCTTGAGGTAGACGGCGTACGTCCCTCGCCGCTGCGCGACTCGCGCCTCGACCTCGAACCGGGCCATGAGTTCGACGAGCGCGTTCGCGATCTGCTCGTTCTCGGCGGTGAGTTCGAAATGGAAGTCCCCGTGCGGGTCGGCAACGAACCCGCCGCCGAGGAACGCACCCCTGAGATAGGAGATCGCGCAGCAGTCCCGCTTCACGAGCGACGGCGGGATCTCGTACGTGAACCCGAGCGATTCGTCCAAGATGCCCAGGTCCGTGAGGGCCGTCGCCAAGGTGGGCTGGTTCGGCACCGTGATGAGGTAGTTGTTGGTCTTGTGCAGCACGCTTCGCCGCACCGTCAGCTCGGTCTTCAGACCGTAGACGCCGTGGAGCAGCTTGATGGCCTTGCGAGCCACGGGGGCTGTCTCGGTTGCGACCTCGAGCCGGAACCGGCCGGGGCCCGTGATGTGCAGGGTTCCCTCGATGCGTATGAGAGCCGAAAGCTCGGCCTTGAGACAGCAGCCGCGCCGACGACTCGATGCGGGAGAGCTCGTCCTTGACCTCGGCGGTGAAAGACATCGATCAGGCCGCCTGTCCTGGGCGCACCTCGAGCACGAGCGCAAGCGCGGCCTCGAGGCATACGCGGGTCGTGGTGCATCGGCGCAAGGGGATCCTCGAGAGCCGCCGCGACAACCGTGAGGCCGAGCGCCGAGATCGCTGCCCGCGCCTCCGAACCGCTCGCTACGACCTCCACACTGTCGCCCGTCGACGGACACGCGCCGGCATCCGGGCTCCCTGCGCCTCCATCGGCGGCCGCCTCGTGCACGAGTACCACGTCGAGCGCACCTTCGAGCCCGTGCGCGACGAGCGCGCGAACGTGGTCGGCGGCGTCGAACCCGCAGGTCTCCCCTCGCTGGTTGGCGACGTTGCAGACGTAGACGCGCAGCGCGCGGGAGCGGCGAACGGCGTCCGCGATGCCCTCGACCAGGAAGTTCGGGATCAGGCTCGTGAACAAGCTGCCCGGCCCGATCACGATGACGTCCGCCGCGTCGATCGAGTCGATCGCGGGACCGTACGCGGGCGGCGACTCGGGTTCGAGCGACCACGTGCGCCACCGCGGCCGTGCTCACGGCGATGTTGGCCTGACCCGAGACGGGCCTGCCGAGACGATCCTCGGCGTGGAGGACGACGTCCTCGAGCGTTGACGGAAAGACGCGTCCGCGCACTCCCAAGAGATCGCCGGCGGCCTCGATGGCCTGGGGAAACCCACCGGTCAGGTCGGCGAGCGCCGCGATGACGAGATTGCCCAGCGCGTGACCGGCGAGGCCCTCCCCGTGTGGGAACCGGTACTGGAACAGCCGCGCTGTCAGACTGTCCGGATCGGAGAGGGCGACGAGGCAGTTCCGGACGTCTCCCGGCGGAAGCATGCCGAGCTCCCGCCTGAGCAGCCCGCTCGAGCCACCGTCGTCGGCCATCGTCACGATAGCCGTCGTCTCGAAGCCGAGGTCGACGAGCGCCCGCAGCACGAGCGGCAGGCCGGTCCCGCCGCCTATGGCGACAGCGCGCCGCCGTCGCCGGGCGGCGTCCCTCGACCCTTCCGTCCCCCTCGCCCGGCCTCAACGCGCCTCCACGTCGCGGCCCATGTCGCGGTGGCCGACGGTCACGTGCCAGCCGTCGCGCTTGAGATGATCGGCGGTGGCCTCGGCCAGAACGACGCTTCGGTGCATGCCGCCGGTGCAGCCCATGGCGATGGTGAGATGCTGCTTGCCCTCTTCGATGTAGCCGGGCACGACAACGTCGAGCAGCGCGAACCAGCGGCTCAGGAACTCCTGCGTCTCCTCGCGCTCGAGCACGAACTCGCGCACCGGACGCTCGAGGCCCGTGCGGTCGCGCAGCCGTGCGATGTAGAAGGGGTTCGGCAGAAAGCGCACGTCCATGACGATGTCGGCGTCGGAAGGCATGCTGTGCTTGAAGCCGAACGAGATGACCGAGATCGTGAGCGTGCTCGAAAGCGTCTCGGCGTAGCGTTCGCGCAGCACGCGGCGCAGGTCGGCGGGCTTGAGCTTGCGTCGTGTCGATGATGACGTCGGCCCGCGCGCGGATGACTGCCAGGGCCTCGCGCTCGGCTTTGATGCTGGCAGCCAGCGACTCGCCTTTCGAAGCGAGCGGATGGCGTCGGCGGGTCTCCTTGAAGCGGCGCATGAGCCGGTCGTTGTCCGCCTCGAGGAAGATGAGGTGGAACGGTATCCCGTCGTCCTCGAGGTCCTCCAGCTCGCCGACGAGCTCGTCGAAGAACTCCTTGGCGCGCACGTCCGAAACGACGGCGATGCGTCGGATCCGGCTTCCCGGCAACGATGCGAGGTCCACGACCTGCCGAAGGAACGACGGCGGCAGGTTGTCGATGCAGAAGTAGCCGAGGTCCTCGAACGTGTGGATGGCCTCGCTGCGGCCGGCGCCGGACATCCCCGTGATGACGACGAGCTCGATCTCCGCGGGGCGGTCCTCGTCCGGATGCCGGTCCTCTTCGGATCCCGGCTCGATGTCCTTTCGCTCCTCGCTCACGTGCCCTCCGCTGACGCAGTCAACAAGTGCTCCCGATTGTCGCACGACGCCGCGGGTTGTTCAGCCGGGAGCGTCGATGGCTTACGTGCCCGTTGTGGGGTTGACCCTATCGCGTGCGCCTTGCCTGAGGCCCTCGCGCAGGTGGGTCACGGTCGATCCGCGACGCCGCGGGATCGCCGGGTCCCGCTACGTCATCCCCGCCGGGCCGCCGCTCCCGCGCAGCGTAGCGACGACCTCCTCGGCGACACTGTTGCGGGATGCCCTTCACCGCCGCGATCTCGTCGATGGTCGCGGCGCGCAGCTTCTTCACCGAACCGAACTCCTTCAAGAGCGCCTTCTTGCGCTTCGGTCCGAGGCCCGGCACGTTGTCGAGCACGCTCGCGGTCATCGCCTTGCCGCGAAGGTCGCGGTGGTAGGTGATCGCGAAGCGGTGCGCCTCGTCGCGGATGCGCTTGACGAGGTAGAGCGACGCCGAGCCGTTCGGCAGCAACACCGGCTCGTCCCACCCGGGCACGAACAGCTCCTCCTCGCGCTTCGCCAGACCGACGACCGGGATGTCAGCCAGGCCGCTCGTCTCCAGCGCCGCTACCGCAGCCGAGACCTGTGGTTTGCCGCCGTCCACGATCACCAGCCCGGGCCGCGACCCGAAGCGGCCGTCGGCCATGCGCTCGGGCGAGAAACGGCGCCGGAGCACCTCCCCCATCGTCGCGACGTCGTTGGCCTCGTCGCCCTCGGCGCGCACGCGGAACCGCCGGTACGACTTCGTGTCGGGACGGCCGTTCGTGAACACCACCATCGAGCCGACGGAGTGCCGCCCGTGCAGCGTGGAGATGTCGAAGCACTCGATCCGCAGCGGCGCGGCCGGCAAGGCCAGCGCGCTCTCGAGCTGCAGCAGCGCGGTGTTCAACCGCTCCTCGTCGTAGCGCGTGCGCACCTTGAAGCGCATGAGCGTGTGGCGCGCGTTCTCCTCGGCAAGTGTGAGAAGGTCGCGCTTCTCGCCGCGCTGCGGCATCGTGAGCCGGACGCGCGTGCCGCGAAGGTGGCTCAGCCACGCCTCCAGCGACTCGGGCTCCTCGGGCAACTCGCACAGGACCACCTCACGCCCGACGCTGCTCGCGTCGCCGTAGTAGCGAAGCAGGAACCCCTCGACGAGCTCGGCCATCGGCACGTCGAGCCCCTTGTCCAGCACGAATTCGTTGCCGATGAGCACGCGACCCTCGCGCACGACGAACACGTGCACGCCGGCGATCGTCTCCTCGCGGGAGAAGCCGACGACGTCGATGTCGAGCCGACGCTCGGAAACGACCTTCTGCTTGCGCAGCACGCTTTGGACGGCCTCGAGGCGGTTCCGGTAGCGAGCGGCGCGTTCGAAGTCGAGGTCGGCGGCGGCCTCGTGCATGCATCGCTCGAGCTCGCGCACGTACTCTGTGTGCTTCCCGCCGAGGAACCGCGCGACCTTCCCGACGTTCACGGCGTACGCCTCGCGCGAGACCGCGCCCACGCACGGACCGGGCCCGAGGCCGACGTGGTAGTCGAAGCACGCCTTCCCGGTCGGCGCTCCCTCGCGGGCGATGACGCGCTTCCACTCGGCGCAGGTCGCTCGGCAGATCGGCACGATGCGTCGCACGACGTCGATGGTCTCGCGAGCGGCGCGAGCGTCGGTGTAGGGCCCGAAGTAGCGCGTGCCCGCTCGATGCTTCTCGCGCGTGTACTTGATCGCCGGGTACGGATCGTCGAGTGTGAGCGCGATGAACGGGTACGACTTGTCGTCGCGGTACCGGACGTTGTAGGGCGGGTCGAACTGCTTGATGAGGTTGTTCTCGAGGATGAGCGACTCGACCTCGTTGTCGGTCACGACGTAGTCGAACGACGCGACCTGTTCCATCATCAGCGGGACCATCTCGCGCGAGTCGTGCCCGGTCGAGTACTGGCGCATGCGCTTGCGCAGCGCCTTGGCCTTGCCGACGTAGAGCACGCGCTCCTCGGCGTCCTTCCAGAGGTAGACGCCTGGAGACTCGGGCACCTGCGCGAGCCGTCTGCCGAGTTCCGAGGAGTTCACCTCGACTCGACTCCCGCTGCGTTGAACCAGATCACCGCGTGCCCCCAAGGGCGTACTGCTGCAGGATGCGCGACGCATCGCGCGCGTCCACGAGCACCGCCGAGGGAACCACGTATCCCCAGCCCCGAAGCGACGCGTCCATGAGCGCAACGGCCGCGCCGTCGCCTGGCACCCAATAGAGGGCGCCGTCGGGCCCGCGGAAGGCCTTCCACGTCGGCGCGCCCGCATACTCTGTCGGACTCGCCTCACTCGTACGCCACGCGAGGCTTGCGAGGCCTTCCCTGGTCGCGCCGTATCGCGCCAGTGTGGCGGGAACGATTCCTGTGGCGTCGATGCTTCCGCTCGCGTCGAGCGCAGGCACGCGTTCGAAGTCCGCGACCGCGCCGCTCGCGAGCGCTCCGCCGCCGTTTCCGTCCTGCCCGCCAACGGTGCCCGCCACCTCGCGCGTCGCCGCCGCCGTGAGCGCGAGCACCGACGCAAGCGGGTGCTGGGAAGCGACCGCCTCTGTAGTGGCCGCCCATTCGCGAAGGAGCGCGACGTCTTGCTGCTGCACCAAGTCCGACACGAACTCCTTGAGCGCCTTGGCGCCACTCGGTGACACGGCTGCAAGCGCGCGCTCGATGCGCTCGGCGGCGAATCGGGCGGCTTCCTGAGGACCTCCCGTCGGTGCCGGCACCCCCGGTGCGTTCGCGTAAGCTTCTTCCCACGCTGATGCGAGGGTCTCGGCGTCGTTCACCGCAGGTCCCGACGTCGAAGCGAGTCCCGCCGCACGGTTGGCGGCGTCCAGTTCCTGCTGACGCGCCTGCGTGCTCCCGCCCTCGTTGCGAGGTATCAGCTCGCCGGGGTTCGGCACGTCGCTGAGCAGGGTGAACGCAATCGCCTTGCGTAGGGCGGCGGGGTCGTCGCGTTCGACCGCTCGCCTCACGTCCCTCCCCTTGGCTGACGCCGAAAGCAGCGTCGCGTCTTCCGTGCGCACCACCACTCGATACGACCGCGACGCCGGGTAGGCCTCCGAGAGCATCGCCATGCCTGTCTGCCACGCCAGCTCGATGTCGGCCGCCGAGGCCACAGCGGGAAGCCACAGGGTCACACCGGCTTCGGATCGGTCGGCCCCGACCTCCGCAGCTTGATAGCCGGCGAGTCGAGCCGTCCGGAGCACCGTGTCGTTCGCCCGTGTGGAGGCCTGCTGGCCGCTGGCGCACCCGCGCGAGACCGAGCAGGGCAACGCCTCCGATTGCGGCGGCCAGGACGGTCGTCAGGCCGACACGCACGACGATGCGTCTGTGGCTGATGGAATCCTGTTGCGACCGTGGAATCACGCCGTACTCTTGTTCCGGTTCGCCGCGGAGCGTTTGCGACCGCGTGAAACGGCCTTCTCCGGCGCCACCGTCGCCGGCCCGCCCGCGAGCACGGGTCGCAGGAACTGCCCCGTGTACGAGTGCGCGCAGGCGGCGATGTCCTCGGGTGTCCCCGTCACGACGATCTCGCCGCCCCGGTCCCCGCCCTCGGGGCCAAGGTCGATCACGTAGTCGGCGGACTTGATGACGTCGAGATTGTGCTCGATGACGAGAACGGTGTTGCCCGCATCGACGAGACGCTGCAGCACGATGAGCAGCTGTCGCACGTCGTCGAAGTGAAGTCCGGTCGTCGGCTCGTCGAGGATGTAGAACGTGCGGCCGGTCGAGCGGCGCTGCAGCTCCGAGGCAAGTTTCACGCGCTGGGCCTCGCCACCGGACAGCGTCGTGGCGGGCTGCCCGAGCCGCAGATACCCGAGGCCGACATCGAAGAGCGTCTGCAGCTTACGCCTGATCGGCGGGATGTTCTCGAAGAAGTGCAGCGCCTCCTCGACCGTCATGTCGAGGATGTCGGAAACGTTCTTTCCGCGATACGTCACCTGAAGCGTCTCGCGGTTGTAGCGCTTCCCCTTGCAGACCTCGCACGGGACGTAGACGTCCGGCAAGAAGTGCATCTCGATCTTGATCTGCCCGTCGCCCTTGCACGCCTCGCAGCGACCGCCGTGGACGTTGAACGAGAAGCGACCGGGCGAGTAGCCCCGCGCACGCGATTCGGGTGTGGACGCGAACAGCGAGCGCACGTCGTCCCACACGCCCGTGTACGTCGCAGGGTTTGAGCGCGGCGTTCGGCCGATGGGGCTCTGGTCGATGTCGATCACCTTGTCGAGCTCGCCGATGCCCTCGATCGATTCATACTTCCCCGTGCGTCTTCGGGCGCGATGGAGCTTGTTCGTGAGCACCGGTGCGAGCGTGTCGGCGACGAGGGAGGACTTGCCGGAACCCGAGACGCCGGTCACGACGATGAAGGAGCCGAGAGGCAGCTCGACGTCGAGATCCTTCAGGTTGTGCTCGGACGCACCTCGCATCACGAGCGCGCCTCGGTCAGGGCGTCGCCGCTCGGCAGGCATCGGGATCGAGCGCCGCCCCTGGAGGTACGCGCCGGTCAGCGATTCCTCGCACGCGAGGATCGCCTCCGGCGGGCCGATGCACACGATCTCGCCGCCGTGCTCGCCCGCTCCCGGTCCCATGTCCACCACGAAGTCGGCCGCTCGGATCGTCTCCTCGTCGTGTTCGACGACGATCACCGTGTTGCCGAGGTCGCGCAGGCGCTCGAGCGTCGCGATGAGGCGAGCGTTGTCGCGCTGGTGCAGCCCGATCGACGGCTCATCGAGGATGTAGAGCACGCCCATCAACCCAGAGCCGATCTGTGTCGCCAGGCGGATGCGCTGCGCCTCTCCGCCCGACAGTGACGCCGTACCGCGCTCGAGCGTGAGATAGTCGAGTCCCACGTCCACCAGGAAGCGAAGGCGCTCGACGATCTCCTTGATGACTCTGCGGGCGATGTGCTCGTCGCGCTCGGAGAGCGAGACGTTCTCGAAGAACTCCAGCGAGTCCTTCGCGGCGAGCGTGGTCACCTCGTATACGTTCTTGCCGCCGAAGGTGACCGCGAGGATCTCGGGCTTGAGGCGCGCACCCTTGCACGTCTTGCACGGGATGACCGCCATGTACTGCTCGAGCTTCTCCTTCGAGCCCTCGGACTCGGTCTCCTCCCAACGACGCATCACACTCTGGAGCGCGCCTTCGTAGCGCGAGTACCAGTGCGTCTCTCGACCGTCCCGTGTCTGGTAGTCGACTCGGATCCGCTCGTTCCCCATGCCGCCGAGCAGCGCGGTGCGCGCTTCCCTGGGCAGTTCGCGCCAGGGTTCGGCCGTCGACACGCCGAGGTGCTTGGCAGCGGCGGCCACGAGCTGCGGGTAGTAGTTCAGCCCCGACGCGAACGGAGCGATGGCGCCACCCTCGAGCGAGAGCGTGGGGTCGGGCACGACGAGATCGGGGTCGGCCTCGAGCCTCGAGCCGAGGCCGGCACAGTCGGGGCACGCTCCGTACGGGCTGTTGAACGAGAAGTCGCGCGGAGCAAGCTCGTCCATCGAGATGCCGTGGACGGGGCAGGCAAGCGCCTGGGAGAACGAGAGCTCGTCGCCGTCAACGATGGCGACGACCACCGACCCGCCCGCAAGCCGGAGCGCCGTCTCGACGCTGTCGGCGAGTCGCGTGCGCACGCCGTCCTTGATCGCCAGCCGGTCCACGACCACCTC
The DNA here is from genome assembly GCA_963817255.1 of uncultured Actinomycetes bacterium. GTDB lineage: Bacteria > Actinomycetota > Coriobacteriia > Anaerosomatales > CAVRZR01 > CAVRZR01. The sequence goes on along the minus strand of CAWFNT010000004.1, from coordinate 137,805 downwards.
GATGTCGTGCTTGTACTTCTTGTCGAGCTTGATCTCTTCGTCGAGCGTACGGACCTCTCGATCCACGCGCACGCGCGCGAATCCTTCGCGCTTGAGGTCTTCGAGCAGCTTGCCGTACTCGCCTTTCCGGCCCTTCACGACCGGGGCGAGCACCTGGAACTTGGTTCCTTCACCCAGTTCGAGGATGCGGTCTACGATCTGGTCGGCGGTCTGGCGCTCGATCGCGCACCCGCAGATGGGGCAGTGCGGGATGCCCACGCGCGCGAAGAGAAGGCGCAGGTAGTCGTAGATCTCGGTGACGGTGCCGACCGTCGACCGCGGGTTCCGCGACGTGGTCTTCTGATCGATCGATACCGCAGGCGAGAGGCCTTCGATGTGGTCGACGTCAGGCTTGTCCATCTGCCCCAGGAACTGCCTGGCGTACGCCGAGAGGGACTCGACGTATCGGCGTTGACCTTCGGCATAGATGGTGTCGAAGGCGAGCGAGGACTTGCCCGAGCCCGACAGGCCCGTGATCACGACGAGCTGGTCGCGCGGGATCTCGAGGTCGAAGCCTTTGAGGTTGTGTTCGCGTGCACCGCGGATGGAGATGGATTCCAGGGACACGTAGGCGCGTCTTCCCTTCAAGTCAGGACGTCGGACGGAGCCGGACCGTAGTTCGCCAGACGCCGAGAAGCACGGTTCTTGCCGAACCTCTAGTGTAGCGTGGGTTGATGCGCAGAGGCACCGGCGCGCCTTCTCGGTGCACCGACCAGGAGCGCCGCTACTGCCCCTGCAACGCGAGGACCGTCGCCTGAACCGCAGTCACTCGCTGTTGCCCCGCGCTCATCGTAGGATTCGGGGTGTCGCCCGGCTGTGTGCCGTAGTCCCCGAACTGTGAGTGGTTGCCGCCCCCCAGCACGTTGATCCAGGCAGCGGAAGGCAGCCGGCTCTTCGAATCTTCCCACGTCTGCATGTCCACGACAGTGTCCTGCGAGCCGACGAGCGTGGCCACATCGATGTCCGCATCCGCCAGGTCGGTGCCGCCTGAAGGATACGAGGCGAGGAGCACGAGTCCGCGAACGTCCTCCTGGTGCTCTGCGGCGTACTCCGAAGCCACCACGCCGCCAAGCGAGTGTCCGCCCAGCGCCCAGCGGCGGATGCTCGGGTATGCCTTGATCACGTCGTCGGCCGCATTGGGCGAAAGGACGGCGAGCGACAAGGGCACGACAGGCACCACCGCGAGATAGCCCTTCTTGGCTACGTCGCGCGCGTAGGGTGCGTAGCTCCGAGCGTCCACATGCCCCCCGGGGTAGAAGATGAGTCCTGCCGTGGCATCACGACTGGCCGGCGCGAACGCCCAACCGGCGTCCGTCTTGGACACGACCACGTCGGCGTCGGTCTGAAGAGCCGCCAACGCACTCGATGTCGGCCCGAGAGGAGTCAGCCCCCACCAGATGAACCATGCCGCCACGATGACGGCTGCTGTCGCCAGAGCGATGACCGTACCGAGGATCCACCGGCGTCTACTAGTCTTCATGTGCCTGATTCTAGATGTTGCAGGGCGCGATGGGTCGAGGAGCGGCTGACACGCGTGCATCCTCGGGGCCTACCGCTAGGGCAGCAGGCGCGCCAGCAGACAGACGTCGATCTCCTCGCCGTCACGAACGATGGCGCGCCGAGCGAGACCCTCTTGGACGAGCCCCATACGTCGGTAGAGGCGCAGGGCATCGGGATTGTTGGCCCAACAGCGGCACTCGATCCGCGAGACCCCATGCTGGGGGGCCCATGAGACGAGCCCCTCGATGAGCGCGCTGCCGATGCCTGCCCCCCGATGGCCCTCGGCGACCGACAGGCCGAACTCGCCCGCGTGGCGTTCCTCCGCCAGCTGCCTGCCGATGAACCCGAGAAGCCCGACGATGCGTTCGTCTTCTTCCGCGACCAGCAACACCGCGTTCTCGGGCTCCGCGTGGGAGCGGACGAACTCGATCTCCTCGTCGACAGACGGCGCCGCACGGTCGTAGATCCCAGGCAGCCGCTCCGCGAACAACGCGGCGGCGTAGTCTCGAAGCGGCTCGACGTCCGCGTACTCGGCGACTCGGATTTGCATAGTGCGCTCCAATCCCGGCTCGTGTGGCGCGTCGAGACTGTACACCCTGGCCCGCCGCTGGGATGCACCTGCGCCCTGGCTATGCGTCTCTTTATCTTGACATCAAGATACTTGGCATCTTCCTTGATGTAGAGGTGCTCGGAGCCGGCCGCGGATGCCGGCTTTGCGGAACCATCGCGCTCGCTCCCCGTTCGCAGCATCCATCGGCGGACGCCGGCTCGACGAAGGGACCTGCATGCGAACGCCCAAAGGTGTCACCGTATGGCTCGCGCTCTGGCGTGTCGCGCGCGACATCGACCGCATCGCACAGCGCGACGTCGCCTCGCTGGGCCTGTGTTTCACCGACTTCGGCGTGCTTGAGGTCTTGCTTCACCGCGGCCCGATGCGGGTGAACGCGATCGCCGAGACCGTGATGATATCGAGCGGCTCGATGACGACCGCCGTCGACCGGCTCGCCGAGAAGGGCTTCGTGCGGCGAACGGCCGACGAATCGGACGCGCGCGTCCGAATGGTAGAACTCACCTCGAAGGGACGCGCGCTCATCGAGCCGGCTTACGAGGAACACGCGAAGACGATCGAGCAGGTCTTCGACCCGCTCACCGAGCCGGAGCGGACCGAGCTCCTGCGGCTGCTCCTCAAGCTTCGGCACACCACGCGCGTGGGAGGCCGATAGCCATGGCGACGACGGATACCCCCACGCGAATGCCGGCGCTCTTCCTCGCTCACGGCAACCCGATGAACGCGCTTGCCGACAATGCGTTCACCCGCTCGCTCACTCGCTTGGCGGCCGACCTCCCCCGCCCGGAAGCCGTCCTCGTAGTCTCCGCGCACTGGCTCACCCGCGGCACTCACGTGCTCAGCGCACAGACGCCCCGGACGATCCACGACTTCGGGGGTTTCCCGGATGAGCTCTACCACGTCCTGTACCCGGCGCCCGGTGCGCCTGAAGGTGCCGACCTCGTTCGCGAGCTTCTTCCCGAGTGCGTCCCGGATGCCGAGTGGGGTTTCGACCACGCGTCCTGGACAGTGCTCCGCCATATGTGGCCCATGGCCGACGTGCCGGTCTTCGAACTCTCCCTCGACGTGACAGCACGCCCGCGGGCGCATTGGGAGCTCGGACGCCGACTGGCTCCGCTTCGCGACCACAAGGTGCTCGTCGCCGGGAGCGGGAACATCGTTCACAGCTTCGCAGGCATCCGCTGGGAGCCCGACGCGCCCCCGCATCCTTGGGCCGAGGAGTTCGACACCTGGGTGGCGGACGCGCTCGAGCGCGGCGACGCGCACGCGCTTGTGAACTACGAGACAGCGGGAACGAGCGCGTGGCAGTCCGTCCCCACGAACGACCACTACCTGCCGCTCCTGTACGCGGCGGCGATGCGCGAACCCGGCGACGAGGTGTCGTTCCCGCATACGGGAATCGACATGGCGTCGATGTCGATGCGCTGCGTGCGTTTCGGCTGAGGCTCGTCCGGTACGCCGTCCGCTCTCAGCCACCCCTAACAGCCCAACGACCCGAAGGGACCCGCCGTGACAACCATCCGAGAGGTGCGTCTATCCCGTTCCAGCCGACCGACGCTCGAAGGCGCGGGCGTCCACCTGCGCCGCGCGTTCGGCTTCGGCGACGAGAAGCTGTTCGACCCATTCCTCATGCTCGACGACTTTCGCGGCGACGACCCGGCGCAGTACGAGGCCGGATTCCCGTGGCATCCCCACCGAGGCATCGAGACGATCACCTACGTGCTCGAAGGCGAGGTCGATCACGGAGACTCCATGGGCAACGCGGGCACGATCGGCGGCGGAGACGTGCAATGGATGACCGCAGGCAGCGGCATCATCCACCAGGAGATGCCGCACGGTGACGCCCGCGGACGAATGGGCGGGTTCCAGCTTTGGGCGAACCTGCCGGCAGAGCACAAGATGATCGGACCACGGTATTGCGGCATCGATTCCGCCGAGATACCCGCCGAGGTCGTCGATGGGGTGCACGCGCGAGTGATCTGCGGGAGCGTGGGAGCGTCGACCGGGCCGGCCCAAGACATCGTCATCGAGCCCGAGTACCTCGACGTGACGCTGGAGCCGGACGCATCGTGGACGCACCCGGCGACGCTCGGCCACACCGTCTTCGCCTACCTCTTCGACGGCGAGGCGCGCTTCGGCACCGAAGGCGACCCGATCGATGCCGGGCACGGCACGATCGTACTGTTCGGCGACGGCGAGAGCGTGGCCGCCAGCGCCGGCCCCGCGGGTGCTCGATTCCTGCTCGTGAGCGGCAAGCCGCTCGGCGAGCCCATAGCGTGGCGCGGGCCCATCGTCATGAACACGCGCGCCGAACTCGACGTCGCCTGGCGCGAACTCGACGACGGCACGTTCGTGAAGCACGAGGCATCGGGTGCCGAACCGCCGAGGAGTCCGCGCTGATAGACTCCGTTTGAGCGCCTCGTTTGAGAGGCGGACCGGTCTCGACGCACGGAGGGAACGCGTGAAGCCTGCTGGCGACTACGTCTACTTGAACGGCGAGATCGTTCCAGCCGAGCGGGCTTCGATATCCCCGTTCGACGTCGGGCTGTTGCGAGGGTACGCAGTGTTCGACCTCCTGCAGACGATCGGCGGCAAGCCGTACATGCTTGCCGAGCACCTTGCGCGGTTCCGGCACTCGGCAGACACGCTCCATCTTTCAGTCCCGACAACAGATGAAGAGATTGCGCGCACCATCCTCGATCTTCTCGAGAGGAACGAACACGCCGAGGCCACCGTCCGCATGGTGCTGACGGGCGGTTACTCGCCCGACGGCATGCACTTCGACCCGGACACGCCGACCTTCTTCATCGTGACCCACGAGCTCTTCGACGTGCCCTCGCAGTACTACGAGACGGGCGCCAAACTCCTGACCCGGGAGTACCGGCGCGAGTTTCCCGAGGCCAAGACCACGAACTACGTCACGTGGCTGCACTCGCATCCGCTGATCGAAGAGGCGGGAGCGCTGGACGTGCTCTACTACTCGGACGGCCTCATATCCGAAGCCGCGACCGCCAGCTTCTACGTCGTGAAGGACGGCTGCTTGCACGCGCCCAGGGAAGGCGTGCTCTGGGGGACGGTGGGCACGCATGTCCTCGATCTCGCCGCTCAGCACTACCCGGTCGTGTACCGCGACATACGGATCGAGGAGGCCTTCGCCGCCGACGAGGCGTTCCTGACCTCGAGCGTTCGTGGCGTGGTGCCGATCACGCAGCTCGACGACAGGCCGGTGGGCGACGGCGCTGTCGGGGCGATCACGCGGCACCTCATGGCGCTCTACCGAGAAAGCGTGGCCGCTGCGACATAGGAACCGGGCGGCGCCGGTGCCTGTGACGCTATCCTAGTGACGTCAGCATCTCATCGGGCACGGAGCTCACATGTCCAAGCAGCGCATAGTCGTCGTCGACGACGAGGAGTCGATCGTCAAGGCCGTCCGGTACGCACTCGAGCAGGACGGCTACGAAGTGCACACCGCGGGCGATGCAGCCGGTGGGGCGTTCCTCGTCGAAGAGGTCAACCCCGACCTGCTCATCCTCGACATCATGTTGCCGGGCAAGTCCGGACTGGACCTGGCACGGGAGATCCGCGAGGTCTCAGATGTGCCGATCGTCATGCTCTCTGCCAGGGGCGACGAGGTGGACCGGATCCTTGGCCTCGAATTCGGCGCGGACGACTACGTCACGAAACCCTTCTCCCCGCGCGAGCTCGTAAGCCGTGTGCGCGCCATCCTCCGGCGTGCGGGACGGGGCGCGGGCGAGCACATGAGGATCGGGCTCGGCGAGTTGCAGATCGATTCGGACTCGCGCCAGGTCTTCATGCGGGGCGAGCCCGTGCACCTCACCACGTCCGAGTACGGGATCCTGCATCTGCTCGCGCGACATCCGGGAAAGGCGTACTCGCGGGCGAACATCCTCGCCGAGCTGTGGGACGAGGCCCCTGTCGGGGACGAACGAGCCATCGACGTGCACATCCACAACATGCGCGAGAAGCTCGAGCGCGATCCGAAGAACCCCGAGTACCTCCTCACGGTCCGGGGATTCGGGTACCGGCTGAAGGAAGACTAGCCAATGCCCTCGGTCAGGCGGCCATCGGTTCGCCTGTGGCAGACCGAACTCTTCGTGATCGTGATCGTCGTCGCGATCCTCGTCCTCTCGGTCTCACTCTCCCAGGGCCTACAGCGCACACTGAAGCAACTCGGCGAAGCCGAGCAGCTCTCCGACGCGTCTGCCCTCGCCTCCCAGCTGAGCCCCGAGTTCCCGCTCACCGTCGAAAGCCGCGCGCGACTGAAGGAGACGGTGCGCCAGTTCCGGCTCATCTACGGCGACAACGTCTGGGTGTACGACGTCGATGGGACCCTCATCGACTCGGTGGGACGACGCGGCCCCTCGGAGGCACAGCTGGAAGAGGCACGCATCCAGGGACTCGCGGATTCGCCTCCCTACTCCGAGATGAACCTGAAGCGTGGCGGCTTCGTCGTCGCCGGCAAGGCGATCTACAACCCGGATGGCCGAAGAGCCGGCAGCGTCGTCATCTCGAGTCCGGTCACGGCTTCCCTTGCCGTGCTCGACGCGCTGCGAAGTCGGCTGTGGACGACATTCTGGGTATCGCTCATGGTGGCCGGGATGCTGGCGTTCGGGTTCTCGGAGTTCATAAGTCGCAGGGTGCGACAGATGTCCAAGGCCGCTATATCGATCGCCAATGGCAACTTCGAGGAGCGGCTCCCGACTGGCCTCGTACCCGACGAGATCTTCGAACTCGCCGAATCGTACAACCGCATGGCGAACACGCTGGGCGAGACGTTCTCGGCGCTGCGCGAGCGAGAGCAGGAGATAGCCGCCGTCGTGGAGTCGATGGCTGAAGGCGTCGTGGCGTTCGACTCCAGAGGTGCGGTCAGGGTCGCGAATCCGGAGGCGATCGGGCTTCTCGGCATACGAGACTCGCAGGACCAGATCATGGACCGGCCCGCGAGCGAGCTCACGAGCGACCCGACGATCCTCGACATCGTCAGGACCGGACTTGGCCGGTGCCAGCGCTTCGGCGGTCACCTCGGCGGGAGAGCGCGTCATCCTGCTCCATGGCACCCCCATCACCTCGATCGAGGGTACGACGGACGGTGCCGTTCTCCTCATGGCCGACATCACCGAACAGAAACGCCTCGAGTCGGCGCAACGCCGCTTCGTCGCGGACGCGAGTCACGAACTGCGCACGCCCATCTCGGCGCTCAAGGGACTCATCGAGCTGCTCACCACCGGTGCCAAGGACGACCCGAAGGTGCGCGACGACTTCCTCAACACCATGTCGCTCGAGATCGACCGCCTCGGCCGGCTGGTGGCAGACCTCCTGACCCTCGCTCAGCTCGAGGGCGGTGGGCTCTCCCTGACCCGCGAAGTCGTGCCCGTCGTCGAACTGTTCGGCGAAGTCACCTCGGTCATGCACAAGCTCGCCGAGGACTCCGGGGTCACCGTCGCCATCGAACTGGCCGACGAGACCCTCGACGTCTACTGCGACCGCGACCGCATCATGCAGGTGCTCCTTGGCTTTGTCGGCAACGCGCTCAAACACACCGGCCCCGAGGGGACCATCACGCTCAGGGCTTCGGCGACGGACCGCACGGTAACGCTCGCGGTCAAAGACGACGGCGCGGGTATCGGCCCCGAAGCACTCCCGCGCCTCTTCGACCGCTTCTTCAGGGTCGACGAGTCGCGAGCCTCTTCGCGCGGCACCGGCCTGGGCCTGTCTATCGCCAAGGAGATCGTCGAGGCACACGGAAGCTCGATCGACGTTGAGTCGAGGCCCGGCGAGGGGTCGACGTTCTCGTTCGAACTCCCTCGCGCAACGTAGCCGCAAGGGACGCGGGAGGCCTGGGCGAGCGCGGGCCGCGCGCACAAGAAGAGGGCCGGCGTGTGCCGGCCCTCGTTGACGCTAGAGATGTGCTTCGACGCTACCGGCTGCGCACCACGGCTGGCGTGAGTTCGGGGCGAGCCGCCAGGATGACCTCCATGGCCTCCTGCTCGCGACGCGCCAGCCAGAAGAGGACCGCCGCAGTGAGCATCGGGCCGATGAGCGCGATCGTGACAAGCGCCCACACACCCAGCTCCCATCCGTTCACGACTCCCCAGTACACGACGCCCGCTGACGCGAGTGTCAGCAGCACCGCAGTCACGCGCTCGTAGTACCAGCCGATGATGAGCGTGGCGAGCGTCGCGACAAGCGGGATGAACGCGCCGAGAAGGGACCACGCGATACCCGACTCGCGGTAGACGTACAGACCTGCGAAGGTCGCGATGCCCCAGAAGATTCCGCCCACGATCACGAACGCCCTCGCTACCTGGCGCTCGAGTCGTATCCTGCCCTCGACGGCGGCCTTCCAGCCAGCCGACCCGGGCTCGGCAGGCACTGCATCGGCGGCGAACGCATCTTGCTTGCGCCACGAGGAGATATCGATTGCCATGAGGCCCAGAACAACCGGCACGCCGACGAAGAAGAGCCCGGCGGCGAGAAGTCCACCTACGACCAAGACCGCTGCGATGACCAGTAGCATCTCTCTCACCTTTCCTGCGACGTCGCCCACGAGCAGGCGAGTTCCTAGGGAGAGTATCGCCCGCTGAGCGGGGGGTAGTTTCGCGAGCGGTTTCCCTGTCGTTAGGGTTTCATGAGGGCAGCCTCGGGCTCACGCGCGCGCGTCGCGGGCTGCCGACCGCATCGGGAAAGGCGACCGCTACTGGCTTGCGGTCGACTCGACCGAGCTGGACATGAGCATGTGGCAGTAGCCGCAGGCGGAAGCGCTGTGGCACTCAGAGCAGCTGTCGTCGCCCTTCTCGCGCACGAAGTCGGCATGCCGCTGCATCCAGCCCGCCTCGTGATTGAGGTGGCACTTCTTGCAGAAGCTGACCTTGTGGCAGGAGTAGCACACGCGCGTGTCGGCCCGCGCCGCGTCCGCGTGGATCGCACGCCATCTCTCGGCAGGCAGATGCGTTGGCGGCTTCTTCGTGTGGCACTGATCGCAGAACTTCAGGCCGAAGTCATGGCACCGGTAGCAGGTATCCGCGCCGAGCGCGAGCGCCTGCTCGCCGTGCGCCTTGAGCCAGTCAGCCTGCTCGTGGCGGGTGGTCGACGGCAGCACTCTTCCCCCGTGGCATCCCTTGCACTCGGAAGCCGCCACGTGCTTCGGCAGATACGGCTCGTCATGCTTGGGCGCGTCGGCGCCCTTGTGGCAGGTCGTGCAGTCGCGCTCGAAGTACTCCGGACGCATCTCAGATGTCGCCTTTAGTCCCGGGAACGGCGAGTGGCACTTCTTACAGAACCCCACGTCCACCCAGGTGACGACCGCCTGGTTCCCACGTCGGCTCAGGTCGATGCGACTGTGGCAGTCGTGGCACTGGAGACCCTTGAGGAGGTCGCTCGTGAGGTGGATACGGTGGAGTACGAGCTTGGAGTCGGTCTTGTCGTCGTGACATGCCGCGCACTGCTCGCGGCTGTCCCGCGTGGCATTCGAATGGATCGATGCGAGCTTCGCCGGATGGTCCTCGACTCTGAAGGCCCAGAAGTCGGCCTTCCAAAACCACGTCTTGACGACGCGGAGTGGACTCTGGTCCGCTCGCGTGAACTGAAGCAACGCAAGAGCAGACACGACGAGGACGACGAGCGCAATCGCCAACCACACGTGCGGCCGTCTGCGTGTTGCGGGCATCCCGTCAGCGCTCTCTGAGCCGATACCCGAAGCCTCTCACCGTCAGCAGGTACTCGGGGTGCTTCGGATCGCGCTCGATCTTCTCGCGCATGTTGTGGATATGCACGTCGACGGCACGCTCGTCGCCGACCGGCGACTCCTCCCACAGCGCGCTCAAGATATCGTCGCGCGAGAATGCCCTGCCGGGATGCTTGGCGAGCTGCAGAAGGATGCGGTACTCCGAGCTCGTCAGGTGCATGGTGTCGGATCCCACTTTCACCTGTCGCGCCAGGGTGTCTACCTGCAGCTCGCCGACGACGATGACCGCGTCCTGTTCGATAACCGGACCCGCTCGCCGGAGGATCGCCTTGACACGGCTCACGAGCTCGCGAGGAGAGAAGGGCTTCGTCACGTAGTCGTCCGCGCCGAACTCGAGTCCGAGCACGCGATCCACCTCATCGCCGCGGGCCGAGAGCATGATGATGGGGACGCTCGAGGTGGCGCGTAGATCGCGGGCGATGTCCAACCCCGACTTGCCGGGAAGCATCACGTCCAGGATGACGAGGTCCGGGTCGACCTCCGAGCACAGCATCTCGGCGCCCGCACCGTCTTGCGCGGTGTGAACCTCGTATCCCTCCTGTGACAGCGCGTAGTCGACGACCTTGAGGATGGACTCCTCGTCGTCGACCACTAGAACCCGCTTCGATGGCATCGCATGCGCTTTCCAAGAGTCAGTCACGGTCAGTGCCCGATGATAGCGACCCTTTCGGCCCCTCGGAGCGCATCTAACCGAACCCTCGATGGCCTCTAACCGAACCCTAACAATTCGGCAATACTAGGCGAATAGGCGAGGTTAGAGCGGCTGCTAGTGTCTGTCCGGATGATGAAGCCCCCTGAATACACAGGAGGTGTGAGCACCATAGACGTAGCGCGTTCGACCAGAGCATTCGGCGCCCCGGGGCGGGCCAGTGTGTCGCCACAGACCGTGGTCCTTCTCGGGGTGCTTGTCGTGTGCGTGCTCTTCGCGTTCGCAGGAACAGCGTTCGCGGGGCACGCGTCGACCGGGAAGCTCAACTTCTACCCGTGCACCGACTGTCACCCGGTCGTTCTCGGACCCGACGGCAAACCTACCAAGCCCCTCCCGAACGGGATGAAGAAGCACGAGATCGTGCTCGAGAAGCACGACATCCTGGGCGAGGGCGACAAGGCGTGCCTTGCCTGTCACGACGATCCCTCACGCAACCCCGGGAAGCTCTTGCTGCCCGACGGCACCTTCGTGGACGTCAACGGGGACACCTCGCGCGTCTGCCAGCGCTGCCACTTCGAGAAGTACAAGGAGTTCACAGTCGGCATGCACGGCAAGCACATGGAGAAGTGCACCTCTGCCGGGTGCCACGACCCACACACACCGTCGTGGATCTACGTCGCGGCCATCCCGCCATTTCAGGGCACGGGCATGGAAGTCGACGCGGTGGGATACGACCGGCAGCCCTTCAAGCCGTTCGCTTCGCCACCGATTCCTCCTCCCGTGTACACGCCGACCTGGCTCGTGATCGTCGCGTCTATGGGGTTCCTCACGGTCCTCGGCATAGTCGCCTATCTCGTCTTTGGAAGGTCCAAGACATGAGCGAAGACACCAAGCGTGTGAAGGACGAGGTCAAGAGGGCGCCGGAAGGCACCACGGTCTCGCGACGGAACTTCGTGGAGGGGCTCGGGGTGGCGGCAGGACTTCTTGCGGCCGGCACGGTGCCTGCGCTCGTGACAGCACTGCCGCAGGCGGCACGGGCCACGGAGGCGGCCGCCGAATCAGCCGGCGGACCGATCGACATCACGAAGAGCAACGAGGCGATCGCCGAGATCGTCGAAGAGGACGCGGCGCTCCGCTATCCGGGCAAGCCCGTCTGGTACGCCACCAAGCCCGCCGGCGATCAGAAGTGGGCGATGGTCATCGACGTGAAGGCCTGCATCGGCTGCCGCCGTTGCGTCTACGCGTGCGTCAAGGAGAACAACATCGGCCGCGAGTCCGGGTTCACCTACATCCAGGTGCTCGAGATGGAGTCGGGCAAGGTCGAACTCGAGACCGCGAAGCTCGACTACGAAGAGGGCGGCCGGCCGGACAAGTGGTACCTGCCGGTCCAGTGCATGCAGTGCGCGAAGCCAACGTGCGTCTACGGCTGCCCGGTCATAGCGACCTGGAAGGAACCGGACGGCATCGTCGTCATCGACTACGACAAGTGCATCGCGTGCCGGAACTGCATGGTCACCTGCCCGTACGACGCCCGGCACTTCAACTGGGTCGAGCCCGAGGTCCCGCCCGCCGAAGTGAATCCCAAGGTCCCGCTCGAGGAGAAGGCCGGCGTCGTCGAGAAGTGCACGTTCTGCATCCAGCGCACGCGGGAGGGTCAGACCACTGCGTGCACCGAGGCATGCCCTGTGGGCGCACGCAAGTTCGGCGACCTGAACGATCCGGAGAGCGAGGTCTCGATGCTGCTCAAGACGCGTCGGGTCTGGCGCCTGAAGGAAGAGACCAGCAACGACCCGATGATCTGGTACGTGGGGTGACGCGACGTGACTGAAGCAGCGATCAAGCAGCCCGGCATCGTGCGGTTCATCGGCATCGACTGGAACTTCGGCGCGCTCAGGACCGCCGGCAGACGCTACTGGGCGTTCGTGGCGCTTCTCTTCGTTGTCATCGGGGTCGGAGTCCTGGCATGGGGTGCCGCGCTCACCAACGGCGGCGCCGTCATGGGGATGCGCGACACGTACCCCTGGGGCCTTTGGTTCTCGAACTACATGTACTACGTCGGCCTCTCGGCGGGTGGACTCGTTGTGTACGCGAGCGTCCACCTCTTCGGCGCAAGACAGTTCGCGCCGCTCTCGCGACTCGCGGTGCTACAGGCCGGCGTGCTCGTGATGATGGCGCTGCTCGGCATCGTCACCGACATGGAGCGGCCGTGGCGAGCGGTATGGATGCTGCTCACGCCCAATCCGAGCTCGCCGTTCATCTACACGGGTTCGGCGGCGAACATCTACATGATCATCTGCTTCGTCGATCTCTGGATCATCATCACGGGCAAGGGCGGGCACAAGCTCGCGCACCGGATGACGCTCATCGCGCTGCCTTTCGCGATCTACCTGCACACCACGACGGCGTTCGTGCTCGTGATGAACAAGTCCCGCGAGCTGTGGAATACCGCGATGCTGGTGCCGATCTTCCTGACCTCGGCGACCGCATCGGGCATCGCGCTGCTGCTCATCTGCGCCTACATCATGCAGCGCTTCGGGGTGTTCAAGTTCACCACGGCGATGTTCCGGAGTCTGTCCACGCTGCTCGCGACGGTCATCATCATCGACCTCTTCCTGCTCGTCGTTGAGATGCTCGTCATCTACTGGCCGACGTCGGCGAAGCTCGGACATACCATGCGATTCTCGGAGTTCCTGACCGGCCAGTACGCGTGGGCCTTCCTCACGGTGCTCGTGCTGGGAGTGTCCGCATTCGCCCTTCTGGCGGGCTCCAAGAACCGTCACGTTCCTTGGATCCAGATCACGGGCGCGGCCCTATACGTCGTGGCCATCTTCTTCAAGCGCTACTCACTGATGGCGATGGGCTTCGTCATCAACCCGCTCGGTCAGAAAGCGCCGGTCTACGTGCCGAGTCTTGCGGAAGTCGCGATCGCCGCGGGACTGCTGTGCCTCGGGCTGCTGATCATGACGCTCGGCGCCAAGGTACTTCCGCTACAGATCTCCGAGGAAGAGGTCGAAGACGCGGAGCTCGTGCACGCCCACAGTGGCGAGGCTGTCGCCCTCGAGGCCGTGGTAGCTGAGTGAGCGCGCGCGAAGGACAGCCCCTGATCCGGGGGCGTGCGCTCCGCATTGTCGGCATAGTCGCCGTAGTGGTCGTGGCGGTCCTCGTGGTCGCGTCGGTCTGGGCCCTATTCGCGACCGCGTCCCCCAAGTTCTTCTCTCGCTTCCACCTGCTGAACCGCCGATACGTGAACCTCGAGGGATCGGCGCACAAGGACATCGGGTGCAGGGCCTGTCACGAGACGGAGCCGGTCGCCAACGGGCTCGGGCTCATTGGCGAGTACTACGGGTCCCTCATCAAGACCGGTGCGACGACCCGGTATTTCAAGTTCAAACCCCCCACCAACGAGGCCTGTCTCAAGTGTCACGAGGAAGACTGGAGCTTCGAGGCCACGCAGACCGCGCGCATCCCGCACCCGGCACACGCGCGGGTCGCGAGTGAGACACGCCCGTGCGTGGGATGTCACAAGTGGACCGCGCACCTCGAAACGTACATGCCGAAGCATCAGAAGATGCCGTTCTCGGGCGTGTGCGTGGCCTACGGGTGCCACGTGGGCACCAAGCAGAAGGACCAGTGCTTCAACTGCCACCACATCCTTCACGAGTCGGGGCCCGAGTGGAAGAAGGCGCATCCCGACGTCGTGAAGGCAACGGGCGACAGCGCGTGTCTCGAGCAGTGCCACAAGGTCGAGCAGTGCCAGGAGTGTCACACCACCGGAAGGACGCCGACCTTCACCGGCATGCGCATCGAAGTCGGCATGAAGGACATCGAGAAGCTGCACGTTCTGCCCGAGTGGGTCACGCGTTTCCACGGCCCCGAGGCTCTCAAGGACAAGTCCAAGTGTCTGCGATGCCACCAGTCCCAAGGTGAATGCGACGAGTGTCACCGCAACCGCCCCGCGTTCCATGGGCAGGTGCTCACCTGGATCGGCAGGCACAGCAAGGTCGCCAAGAGCGTCACGGACCCACGGTGTATCGAGTGCCACAAGGAGTCCTTCTGCGAGGACTGCCACAAGCAGTTCGAGGAAATGGGCTAGCGTGCCCGAGAACGACGCATCCAGACCGACCCCCGCCGACGATGCAGAAGTCGCCGAGGATAGCACCGCTGCCGAGGAGACTCCCGCGGACACCGGGGCTAGCGCTCCCGACACCCTGACCGACGAGGACGTCGCAGAAGCAGGGGGCGATGACGCCGCCGCTCTGAAGCGACCTCGTCGCCGCGGGCTGAAGTGGGTCGCCGTCGGAGCCGCGGTCGTCCTCGTTGTGGCGCTGGTCCTCCCCGTCGTTTCGGTGCTGCAGCCGGGTTACTACCGCAGGTATCCGTCGTTGGCGAAGCGCATGGACCACTGGGCCGTTTCGACCCACTCGAAGATCTCGTGCACCGAGTGCCACGTCCAGCCCGGCATCGGGAACTTCGTGGTATTCGCCGCCAAGGCCGTCCCGGCCTTCTACTCCCAGGTGGTGAGCGGACCGTCCACAACGAACCTGCTCAAGGCGCCGGACAAGTCCGCCTGCCAGCGGTGCCACACGACGTACCGGCAGGTATCGCCCGCGGGCGATCTGCTCATTCCGCACAAGGCGCACGTGCAGGTCCTCGGCATGCAATGCGTCACCTGCCACGGCAACCTGGTGCATTCGCCGAACAAGCGCGGGTTCAACCGGCCCGAGATGGAGGCGTGCCTCACGTGCCACAACGGCGACACGGCGAGCAACAAGTGCACTGACTGCCACACGCGCAAACAGACGCCGGATTCGCACGACCGCAAGGACTGGCTCCTGGTGCACGGGAAGATGGCGTCGTCACAGGAGTGCGGTAAGTGCCACGACTGGACACCGAAGTACTGCCAGGAATGCCACAAACAACGTCCAGCCTCCCACGTCGGCAACTGGAAGAAGAACCACGGGCCGGAGGCTAAGACGCGCGGCAACGGGTGCCTCGTCTGCCACGACAAGACGAAGTTCTGCGGGGAGTGCCACTGATGACGGGCTCGCGCCGCAAGCGGCTCGTGATCGCGGGCATCGTTGCCGCAGCCGTGCTACTGGTCGTCGTCCTGCCCGGCTACCTTGCGATGCAGCCCGGGTTCTTCGGCCGATACCCCACTCTCAAAGCCAAGCAGGGGCCGTGGCGCACCTCGGCTCACGCTGAAGTGGGCTGCCAGGGCTGTCATGCCGCCCCCTCGGCACTCTCTCAGGCGAAGTATCGGGCAGGCATGGTGGGCGAGTTCTACCTCTCACTCGTATCGCGCTCGCGGACTCCAGGCGTCTTTCGAGGAGCCGACGAATGAGGCGTGCCTGAGCTGCCACTACGATCTGCGCACGGTCTCGCCCAACGGCGATCTGCAGATACCGCACAAGGCGCACGTCTCGATCCTGAAGATGAAGTGCGTGGACTGTCACAACTACCTCGTCCACGAGAAGAACCCCGAGGGCAAGAACCGCCCACGGATGGCCGACTGCCTTCGTTGCCACAACGGCGACACCGCCGACAACGCGTGCACTTCATGCCACACGGAGAAGGCCGCGCCGGCCACCCACAAGGCGAAAGACTGGACGACGGTCCATTCGGCCAAGGCGAGCGAGCCGGGTGCGAAGTGCGTCGATTGCCACAAGTTCACCGACAAGTGGTGCGCGGACTGCCACACCAGACGGCCGAAGTCACACGGCAAGGACTGGCGCGCCCAGCACGGAGCCGCTGTCAAGCAGCACCGCAACTGCGAGGCATGCCACCAGGCGGCATTCTGTATACGCTGTCACGGTGAGGTTCCGAAACTCAACTTCGACCCGACCCTCAAGACCGTGCAGTAGACAGACGGGTGGATGACGTGCCCGATAGCTCCGGCAATCCCGCCGCCCCGGCGCCGGCCCCGGCGGCCGAACTCGAGGTCCCGACCAGGTCCCGGCGCCGCGTCTTCCTGACCCGTGCGGCGATCGCCCTCGCCGTGTTCGTGCTGGTCTGGGTGGCGGTCGACTACGGGACGGCGTCTCCGGCACTGTGCGGCGCGTGCCACGGCATGTCCTCGCGAGCGGGCTCGTGGGCGCAGTCGTCGCATTCCGAGGTCGCGTGCGTCTCCTGCCATCAGCCGCCCACCAAGTGGTACCAGCTGCCTCAGCGACTTGTCGCACGCGCGAGGCTCCTCGGCCGGGACGCCCGATGGGAGCTGGCGGGCAGCCCGACCGAAACGGGCAGCGAAAGCACCTCTACGGTGAGTTCCGTGTCGAGCGAGAACTGCCTGCAGTGCCACAGCCCCGACCGTAAGTCGACGTCCGGCTTCCGGATCCTCATCGACCATCCCGAACACGCGAAGCGCAACGGCTCCTGCCTCACGTGCCACAGCAAGACCGCGCACCCCGACCCGACGCGCGGCAAGGCGATCTCGCTCATGGACCAGTGCTTCAATTGTCACGGGACCGCTGCGCAGCCCACGGCGTCGGCTGATTGCCGGCTGTGCCACCCGAGCGACTACAAGCTCCTGCCTGCATCGCACAAGCCGGCGAAATGGGAGCAGAGCGTCCACGCCAAGATCGCCAAAGCGGACCGCGACCAGTGCGCACTCTGTCACAAGCCGCAGTTCTGCACGGACTGTCACGGTGTCGAGATGCCCCATCCTGCTGGATGGGCCGAGGGCAGCCCGGCGGGACACGCGGTTGCCGCCGAGCAGTCGCGGGAGACGTGCGCTCGCTGTCACAAGGAGAAGCCGGACCTGTGCAGCATGTGCCACCACAAGGGCTGGGAGCCCGACAAGGGACCCTGGCTTCAGCAGCACAAGCTCATGGTGGATCAACGCGGCGCCGCATTCTGCGTGGAGTGCCACAAGGCGACGTTCTGCGCGGACTGCCACATCGCGCGGGGCGACACGGCACCGATTCCCGTCTCCACACAGTAGCGCCACCGGAGCGCGCAGCACCTCATCGCCGCTGGCGACCTCCTTTCGCGCTCCCGGCGCGCGCACAGCCGCGCCCGCCCTCGGGCAGCGTCGGTAGGCCAGTCACGGCCCTGACCTGCTAGAATCTCGAGGCCGGACAATCGGAGGCGATCATCCTGACCGAACGCGCTCGAAGGACGCTCATTGCGTTAGGGCTTGCCGTTGCCCTGGCGTGCTCGTCCTCGGCGCTTGCTGCACCCCCCACAACCTCGATCGGCGTCGGGGAGGCGCAGACCGCTCTGGACCAGGCGATCCGAGCGTACGCCGCCGCTGCGGCCGAGCTCACCGCCGTGGAGGCCTCCGTGACGGCGGCGACTCTTGAACTCGACGACCTCGTCGCCCACGAGGGCGAGCTCCGAGCCGCGCTCACCGAGCGCGCGGGCGGCATGTATCGCACCGGCCCGCTCGGCATCATCGAAGTGCTCGTAGGTTCGGCCTCATTCGACCAGTTCGTCACCCGATGGGACGCGCTCGTGCGTCTCGGACGCGCCGACGCCGAGACGATCGCCCAGCTGCGCAAGACGAGAGCGGAGCAATCGCGCGTCGTCGCGTCCCTGCTCGAGCGGCAGCAGGCTCTGTCACGCAAGGTTCGCGCGCTCGACTCCGCCGAGACGAAGGCTCGCCAGCAACTCGCATCCAGCAGGGCAGCGTACGCGGCGTTCCAGCGGTTCCTGGCCGAGCGAGCGGCCGCTTCTCAGCGTTCGCGGACGGTCGCGACACGCAGTCGGCCGGAGCGCGACGCCGCCCCGGCGCCCACGCCCTCGACGTCCGACAGCACCGAGCCGTGGACGACCGCTCTGGCTTCCTGGTACGGCGACGGCGCGGTTGGAGCGCACACGGCGTCCGGGGCCGTCGTCGGTCCCGACTCGATGATCGTGGCGCACAAGACGCTGCCCTTCGGCACCCTCGTCGAGTTCTCCTACGGGGGCCGCACCGCCCTCGCGCGCGTCGCCGATCGCGGGCCATACATACGCGGGCGTGAGTTCGACCTCGGACCCGGGATCGCACACGTCCTGGGCTTCGACGGTGTCGCCGAGGTGCGCTACAGGGTAATCGGACGGTAGCGTCCCACGAGGCCCGCTGCCTCGCTACCGACTTCCCCCCGCCCCCGCGTGCGCAGCCCGTCATCGCCTCGCCGGTGACACGGTTGCCCCATTACCCACGCATTGCCTCCGCGTTTCCAGGTTTCACTCCTCGGCAAACTGGACGAAATCCCGCCGAAACAATCGCCCCATAACCTGTGTCGAACGCACCGCTCGGCCGGCCAAGGAGGCGACCATGCCAGCGATCGATACCGGCTCAACGTCGTGGATGCTCATCTCGACGGCACTCGTCCTGTTCATGACCCCGGCGCTCGCGCTCTTCTACGCGGGCATGGTCCGCAAGAAGAACGTGCTGTCATCGACGATGCACTCGTTCTTCGCGATGGGGCTCGTCTCGATCGTCTGGGCGATCATCGGGTACACCCTCGCCTTCGGGCCCGACAAGGGCGGCGTGATCGGCGGCTTGGAGTTCCTCGGTCTCAAGGGCGTGGTCGGCGCCGTGACCGGGGAGGGCACCGCCGCCATCCCGACGAGCGTCTTCGCCATGTATCAGGGGATGTTCGCGATCATCACGGTCGGGCTCATCACCGGCGCGATCGCCGAGCGCATGAAGTTCAAGGCATACGTGATCTTCGGCGCACTCTGGGCGATCCTTGTCTACTCTCCCCTCGCCCACTGGGTCTGGGGCGGCGGCTGGCTCATGCAGTTGGGCGCGCTCGACTTCGCAGGCGGAACCGTCGTCCACATCGCTTCGGCCGCGGCGGCCCTGGCTTGCGCCCTGGTCTTGGGCAAGCGACGCGGATACGGCACCGACGAGCTGCGACCGCACAACATCCCCATGTCGGTGCTCGGCGCCGGCATCCTCTGGTTCGGCTGGTTCGGCTTCAACGCCGGAAGCGCTCTCGCATCCGGGCAGCTCGCGGGGTCGGCGTTCCTTGCGACTCACCTGTCGGCGGCGGCGGGATTGCTCGCATGGAACCTCGCCGAGATCTTCACCGAGGGAAAGCCCACGGTGCTCGGTGCCGCCTCCGGTGCCGTGGCAGGACTCGTCGGCATCACCCCGGCCGCCGGCTTCGTCGAGCCGATGCCCGCGATCCTGATCGGTCTCACCGTAGGAGCGCTCTGCTACTTCGGCCTGCGCATCAAGACCCGATTCGGCTTCGACGACGCACTCGACGTTGTCGGCGTTCACGGCGTGGGAGGCACGACCGGCGCGCTGCTCACCGGTGTGTTCGCGACCACCGCCGTGAACTCGGCCGGCCGCGATGGCGTGCTGGCGGGCAATCCCGCGCAGATGATCCCGCAGATCGTCGGCATCGTTGCCACTATCGCGTTCTCCTTCATCGTGAGCTGGGTGATCCTCAAGGTCCTCGACGCGACCATGGGCATCCGTGTGGACGCCGAGGTCGAGGAGGCAGGTCTCGACATCAGCGAGCACGCCGAAACGGGCTACGTGCTGTAACAGGTCCGAAACAGACCCGCGATAGGCTGAGCACAGTACGTTGCATCGCCCGCGAAGCGGAGAGTCCTCGAGTAGCATGACGCAGACACGACCTGCCGACGCGCACCGCAGAACGGTCGGACAGGCAACAAGGGAAGCGAGGATCCGATCTCATGAAGAAGATAGAAGCGATCATCAAGCCTCACCGGCTGGACGAGGTCAAGGACGCGCTGCACGCACTCGGCATCCAGGGCATGACGGCGTACGAGGTCAAAGGATTCGGCCGTCAGAAGGGCCACACCGAGGTCTACCGCGGCAACGAGTACACCGTCGACTTCGTGCCGAAGCTCAAGATCGAGCTCGTGGTGGACGAGTCGCTCGTCGAAGCCGTCGAACAGGCCATCGTGCTTGCCGCCCGCACCGACAAGATCGGTGACGGGAAGGTCTTCACCTACGACTGCGAGCGCGCGGTCCGCATCAGGACCGGCGAGCGCGGCCCCGAGGCGCTCTAGCACCTCCCCCGACGCTCGCTCGCTACGAGCGCGCGGGACTGGTGTCGCTCGCATGGACCGCTACATCGCCGAGCGCGAGACGCTCATCACAGCCGGCGCGCCGGGACTATCCTCGGCGCGCCGGCTCGCTCGACTCACGGACGACGCGCTCCGGCAACTGGCCGCCGACTCGCGCGAACAGCCGCGCGGACGGTGGTCGCTGATCGCGCTCGGCGGGTATGGCGCCGGTGCCCTTCTACCCTCGTCCGACATCGACATCCTGGTCCTGTCCGACGCGTCGGCAAGCGACCTGAAACCCTTCGTCCAGTCGCTCCTGTATCCACTCTGGGACGCGGGGCTCGCCATCGGACATCAGGTCCGCTCCCCCAGGGCGCACCTCGCTGCGGCGCGCTCGGACGATGTGATCCTGACCTCGACGCTCACGGGCCGTGTGCTGACCGGGGACACGGCCTACGGCGAATCGCTTCTGGCCCGCTGTTGCGCCGACGCACGCAAACGCTCGCGCCGCGTCTTGCCCGCACTCGCCGGCCGCGACCGGCCCGGGTCGCCCTACGCACTCGAGCCCGATCTCAAAGAAGGCGCTGGAGGGCGGCGCGACTACGACGAGCTCGTGTGGACGTCGGCCGTACTCACAGGTGTACCGCAGACCTCACCCTGGGCGTTGATCGAGTCCGGGGTGCTCGAGGAATGGGAGTTGGGTCTGGCTGAAGCGGCGGGGGCGGTCGTCTCGGCCGCGCGCTGGGAACTCGCAAGAGACGGCCTCGGCCAGCGCATGTCGCTGGACGCCGCCGATGCGATGTCGCTCGACGCAGAGGCGGATCCAGGCCGCGCTGGCCGACACCGCGAACGTCCTCACGCGGGCCCGCAGGAGGCTGGCCGGGGACCCCGGCGGGCGCGCACGAGTGCACTTCGAACGCGGGCAGCCGCTGTCGGCCGACGAGGTATTCGGCCTTCTGCGCCGGGGCTCGGAGGGAATCGGCGCGCTCGAAGAAGCCGCATGGGCCGGAGACCTCGACTCGCTCGTTCCCGACTTCAAGGCGCTCATGACGCTCAGGCGGCCGGGGCTCGACCATACGCTCACGGTTGGCGCTCACAGCATCAGCTGCGCCGCGCTCGCGGCGACGCTGCCCACCGCCGAGCACCCGATACTCGCTCGCTCCGTCGCCTCGATCGACGACGACCGCCCGCTGCTCGTCGCCGCCCTCGTACACGATCGCGCCAAGACCAGACCCGGTCCCGGCCATGCCGAGCGCGGAGCGGTCTCGGCCCCCGAATCCGCGTGGCTCTTCGGACTCGACGAGAGGGCGCAACGCGACGTCGCGGACCTCGTGCGCTTGCACCTCGTACTCGCCGAGAGCGCGACCCACGACGATCTCGACTCCGAGGACACGATCCTGCGCGTCGCCGAGCGGATCGGACGGCGGGAACTGGTCGCGCCACTCCACGCGCTCACCGTCGCCGACAGCATCGCCACAGGTCCCGGCGCCTGGGGTCCTTGGCAGGACGCCCTGGTCGGAACGCTCGTCTCGCGCGTCGATAGCGCGCTTGCTCCCGATGTCGACGGTGCGGGTCTGGCTCGAGCTGCCGAGGAGGTCCGCGCCGAGGCGCTCGCCTCGCTCACCCCGGACGCCCCCACGGAGGCTCGTGACTTCATCGTTCGGGCGCCCATCCGCTACCTCGCCTCGCGAGAGGCCGAGCAGGTGGCGCTCCACGCGCACCTCGCGGCCGAGACGGCGAGCCATCCCGCGTCGGCCCCCGCCCGCCTCGCTGTGAGGCCCGGCGCACTCTCCGGAACCTACGAAGCGGCGATAGCCGCGAGGGACCGGCCCGAGCTGTTCGCTCGCATGGCAGGCGCATTCACGCTCGCGGGGCTCGACATCCTCGGCGTGGATGCACATGGCGCCTCCGGCGGCATCGTCCTGGACGTCTTCACCGTCCAGTCGGCGACGCTTGCGCCGATCCAGCACGAGACCTGGCAGCGGGCCGAACGCTATCTCGCCGCAGCACTCGCCGACCGGCTCGAACTCGAGACGCGCCTGAGCGAGCGGCGGCGGCACTACTCCGGAGGGCACTCCCGACTCGAGCCGCAGGTCCGGATCGACACCTCGGCGGGATACGACACCGCAGTGCTCGTGACCGCCCCCGACAGGGTCGGCCTGCTCTACGACATCGCACGCGCCATCGCTCTCGAAGGGCTCGATATCCGCTGGGCGAAGGCCGTCACCAGCGGGGGCATCGCCCGCGACACGTTCCACGTCGTGGGATCCGACGGCCAGGCTCCCACCGACGCAGGCGTTCTCGGCCACGTCTCCATGCGCATCCGCGAACGGATCTGAGGCCGACGGCCGTGCGCCGCTGCTCGGCGGCACGCACTGACCCCGTCGCCCCGCTCATTCGCTCCCCTCGCGTCACCTCGCGCGGTACGATGCGTGGCGTACGAGACCACCCGCCGAACTGCGAGGAGTGCGAACATGCCGATCTACACGCGGACGGGCGACGAGGGAACGACGTCGTTCGTGGGAGGTCAGCGAGCGAGCAAGGCGGATCCTCGCGTCGATGCGTACGGAGCGTTGGACGAAGCCGCCAGCGCCATCGGCCTAGCGGCAGCGGCGCCTCTCGACAGCGTCACGCTATCGGTGCTGCTGTTCGCACAACAACGTCTCGCCACTGCCGCGAGCGTCGTCGCGACTCCGCCGTCCGCGCGACGGCCGGATTCACCGTTCATCGCCGACGAAGACATCGCCTGTCTGGAGCAGGCGATCGACTGGTTCGCCGAGAACGCCCCTCCCTTCGAGGGCTTCGTTCTGCCGGGAGGCAGCGAGGCAGCGGCGCGCCTGCACCTCTCGAGAAGCATCGTAAGAAGGGCGGAACGTCGAGTTGTGGCAGTGGGCCTCGAAGACGACGCCGACAAGGCTGTCGTCCGCTTCCTCAACCGCCTGTCGGACGCCCTGTTCGCGGCCGCCAGAGCGTCGCTCGCTGCCGGTGACACGCCTGAGGTGAGCTGGGACCCCGAAGCGCCTCGCCCCGAGTTCGGGGAAGCGCCTCGCGGGCGCGCCGGCGGCATCCAGGACGATCGTAGCGCCCGGAACTCGTAACGCCCGGGTCCTAGCACCCGAGCTCGTCGCGCCTGAGGCGCCCCCTATCCGTCGCCCATGGTGCGCCGGATGTCGCGGAACTCCTCGGCCTTGTCGATATCGCTCTCGTGATGCCGTCCGGCATCGACCGCTTTCGCGACGTCCTCGACCGGCTCGTCGTGGTCGTGCGGATGCAGCTCGCTCGGCATCCCCGGGCTCTCGCCTTGGCGGACGCGTCTGCCGAAGAGAACGCCGAGGACCCACGCACCAGCCGCCACCAGCACGATCAGGAGGCACTCAAACGGGCCCATTCTCTTCCTTCCCTCGGCTTGAGGCGACGCGCT
Organism: uncultured Actinomycetes bacterium; assembly: GCA_963817255.1. Taxonomy (GTDB): domain Bacteria; phylum Actinomycetota; class Coriobacteriia; order Anaerosomatales; family CAVRZR01; genus CAVRZR01. Next base: position 113,891 of record CAWFNT010000004.1, on the reverse strand, counting down.
CGCTCGATCGGTCTAGTGGAGTGTACCCACATGCACGTGCGCCGCTTCGAGTGGGGCGGCCCGCCGCGTTGGCGCTCACAGCTTGCTGTACGTCTCCGCGTGGGCGAGCAGGTCCTTCACGACCTTGGGATCGGCAAGAGTCGAGAGATCGCCGAGGTCCTCGGCTCCTTCCTGACCGGAGGCGATCTTGCGGAGCACGCGACGCATGATCTTGCCCGACCTCGTCTTGGGCAGGTCGGATACGAACTGGATGACGTCGGGCTTGGCTATCGGGCCGATGACCTTGCGAACGTGACCGGCGAGGATCTTCGCGAGGTCCTCCGAAGGGATCTGCCCATCACGAAGGACCACGTAGGCATGTATGCCTTCACCCTTCACCGGATGCGGGAAGCCCACGACGCCCGATTCGCTCACTGCTTCGTGGCTGACGAGCGCGCTCTCGATCTCGGCCGTGCCGAGCCGGTGGCCCGAGACGTTGATGACATCGTCGACCCTTCCCAGCAGCCAGAAGTAGCCGTCCTCGTCGACCCTCGCGCCGTCGCCGGTGAAGTAGTGTCCCGGAAAGCGCTCGAAGTAGGTCTCACGTAGCCTCGCATTGCCGATGTCTCCCCACACACGGCGCGCAAGCCCCGGCCACGGGCGGTCGATGCAGAGGAATCCGTCCTCGCCCACGTCGGCGGGCGAGCCGTCTTCTCGCAGGATCGACGGCAGCACCCCGAAGAACGGCACGGTTGCCGAGCCGGGCTTGAGCGCTATGGCTCCCGGAAGAGGCGTGATCACGAAACCGCCGGTCTCGGTCTGCCAGTAGGTGTCGATGACGGGGATTTCGTCGCGACCGATGACGCGCCGATACCACAGCCATACCTCGGGGTTGATGGGCTCTCCTACCGTTCCAAGCAGGCGCAGACTCGTGAGGTCGTAGCGGCCGGGCCATCCGTCGCCGTGCCGCATGAGCGCTCGGAGCACCGTCGGCGCGGTGTAGAACGAACTCACGCGGTACTTCTCCACCACCGACCAGAACCTCGCCGGGTCGGGCCAGGTGGGAATGCCCTCGAACATCAGCGTCGTCGCGCCCGCGGCGAGCGGCCCGTAGACGATGTAGCTGTGTCCGGTGACCCAACCGATGTCGGCCGTGCACCAGAACACGTCCTCGTCGCGGTAGTCGAACACGGTCTTGAAGGAGTAGGCCGCGTACAGCAGGTAGCCTGCGGTGGTATGCAAAACGCCCTTGGGCGCGCCCGTCGAACCCGAGGTGTACAGGATGAAGAGCGGATCCTCGGCGCCCATCGGCTCCGGGTCGCTCGCGCCCCGCACTTCCGGTGCGCTCATCTCCTGATGCCACCAGGTGTCGCGCCCCGGCTCCATGTCCACGTCTCCCGCCCCACGCTGCACGACCACGCAGGCCTCGATCGTTGGGCACTCGAAGAGCGCCTCGTCGGCAGCTGCCTTGAGCGGGACCTTGCGCCCTCCTCGAATGCCCTCGTCGGCCGTGACGAGCAGTTTCGCCGCGCTGTCCTGGATGCGGCTCCTCAGTGCGCTCGCCGAGAACCCGCCGAACACCACCGAGTGAGGCGCCCCGACGCGAGCGCAGGCGAGCATGGCGATGACGAGCTCGGGAACCATCGGCAGGTAGATCGCCACGCGGTCGCCCTTCGCAACCCCCTTCTTGCGCAGGACGTTCGCGAACCGGCAGACCTCATGGTGAAGCTGCTGGTACGTGAACGTGCGCGACGAACCGTCATCGCCCTCCCAGATCAGCGCCGCCTTTGTCGCGCGCCACGTTCCAAGATGCCGGTCGAGGCAGTTCGCCGACGCGTTCAGGGTGCCATCGGCGAACCAGGTGTAGTCGAGATCGTCGAACCCGCCTTCGGCCACCTTGGTGAACGGCTCGATCCAGGCCAGGCTCTCGCGCGCGACATCGCCCCAGAATCCGTCCGGGGTCGGCGATGGAGCGTTCGTAGCGCGTCCTGTAGCCGTCCACACCCGAGACGATGGCACGCTGCGCGAACTCGAGTGGGACCCCGATCACGTCAGGCATTGTCGCTCCCTTGGCTTGACCTGCGGCTTCGCCTTACATTCTTCCCCAGACTCTTCCGTGCCAGCCGCCCGGGCGTATACTCAGGGTTCCTGAGAACGGGTGGGGGTTCAGCTGGACACAAACGATAGATACAACGCGCTCCTCGCTCGTTTGAAGGATCTCGACAGCCTTCTCGTCGCCTACTCGGGCGGCGTCGACTCGACGCTGCTTGCGGTCGCAGCTCAGGCCGTCCTGGGCGATCGATCGCTCGCGGTCGTCGCCGTCTCCGACATCTCGCCGGAACGCGAGATCCGCCACGCGCGGACACTCGCGAACGACCTGGGACTCTCGCTCATCGAGGTAGAGACGAACGAACTCGTCGACCCCGCGTTCAGGGAGAATCCTCCGGATCGCTGCTATTACTGCAAGTCGGAGCTCTTCGCGCTGCTCATGCGGGTGGCCGACGTGCGCGGGCTCTCGCACGTCGCCGACGGCGCCAACGCCGACGACCTTCTCGACCATCGTCCCGGTCATCGCGCCGCTGTCGAGTTCGGCGTGCTGAGCCCGCTTCAGGAAGCAGGACTCACGAAGGCCGACATCCGCGCCTTAGCGCGGTCGCTGGGCTTGCCCAACTGGGACAAGCCTTCGAACGCCTGCCTGGCGTCCCGGTTCCCGTACGGGGAGCCGATCACGGACGAGCGCCTCGCGATGGTCGAGTCGGCCGAAGCCGCCGTCCACGACCTGGGCCTTCGCCAGTTCCGGGTTCGGGCGCACGGCCGAGTCGGACGACTCGAAGTCGGGGCGGAGGAGATGGAGCGCGCCTGGGCGATGCGGGAGCCGATCTCGGCGGCCATCCGGGATGCCGGCTTCGCATACGTCGCGCAGGATCTCGACGGCTACCGTTCGGGCAGCCTGAACGAGACGCTCTAGGCTAGGCCGACAGCTCCCTCAAACCGGCTCGGACGGCGTCCGGCAACTTCTTCGCGAGGCGCTCCGGACTCAGCATCCTCTGCGCGATCAGCTGCGTCGCGAATGGCTTCGCAGCCTGCGTGATGTCGATCTGCGGGTAGATACGACGCGCGACCCCTTCTACGGTCACGAGTGCCTTGATGAGCAGCCCGTAGCCGATCGGGACGCGGATCTCGAAATCGCCGAGCATCGAGAGGAATCCCACGGCGAAATGACTTCACGTCGGCTGGCCGCCCACAGCCGCCCATCGTGTCGTGGAGCAGCACGGCGACCCGCTCGCGCACCGTGGTCTGAAGTTCCTGCGGCACGACGAGCCCGAGCTCTGCCGAGTACTGTGAGCGCCCTGTCCGCGTCGCCATACACCGTGGCGGCGAGAACCTGCGCGATGGCGATGCGCTCGTTCGGGGTGGTCCTGCCCACGATGCCGAAGTCGAGGTAGCACACGCGACTGTCGGGCGTCACGAGCAGGTTCGCCGGATGCAGGTCGGCGTGGAACCGGCCCAGCACGAGCACCTGCCGCATGAAGACGGTCGCCCCGTGGACCGCCAGATCGTACCCTGCCACACCAGCGCGCTCGGCGTCGCCCATCTCGGTGAGGCGCCATCCGTGCACGAACTCGCTCGTGAGCACCCTCCGTGTCGTGAGCGGCCACGCGACTCGCGGCACGATCATGAGATCGTCGCCTCGAAAGTCGAACCTGAACCGGTCGGCCACCCTCCCCTCGTTTCTCAGATCGACCTCGCTCAGCAGGGACGCCGCGAACTCGTCGAGGAACCCCGGCAGGTTCAGCCGATCGATGCGCTTGAACCGGCTCACGCGGGAGACCAGCCGACGAGCCTCGGCGATGTCGGCGAGTATCGACTCTCTCCGCGCCGGGACGCACGACCTTGACGGCTACCTCGGCGCCATTCGGGAGTTCCTCGCCGAAGACGGGACGCACGGATGCCGAGAGCGTCGCGCGGTGGACCTGAGCGATGGACGCCGAGGCGAGCGGCGTGTCGTCGAACGTGGCGAAGAGCTCGTTGGCGTCCTTGCCGAACTCCTCGCGGATGACCTGGCGGATCGCGGAGACGGGCAGCGGCGCGACAGAGTCCTGAAGCTTCTCCATCTCGAACACGATCTCAGGCGAGAAGAGGTCGGGACGCACCGACATGAGCTGGCCGAGCTTGATGAACGCCGGACCGAGTTCCTCGAAAGCGACCCGCAGCTCGCGCGCAAGCGCGGCCTGGCGAACGTGACGAGGGGCGAGTCCGAAACGTGCGCCCGTGCCGGCACGCAATGCGGCGCGTCCAAAGACGCGCCGTGATGCGACGCGAGCGAGCGGACATCGTCGCCTCAGGTCTCCTCGCGGCGGGCGAGCGAATCGAGCGTCGCCTGGAGCGTCTCGATCCGGCCCCTCAGTTCCGAGACCTCGAAGCGCAGCTCGTCGAGGTGGCCCGAGACGTCCGCCATGCTGCCGGGCTTCTCGACCGCTCCCTCGGCGAGTGAGGCCTTCAGGCGCTCCTTCTCCTCGGCGATCATCGCCGAAAGCCCGTCGACGAACGCGTCGGGGCCCTCGCTCATCTGACCCTGGCCTTGCTGGACGCCCCGCTCGACGGCCGCCTTCCAGCCCTCGTCGGCGGTCTCGTGCACGAGCGCCCATGCGGCCAGGAAGCGCATGAAGCTGTCGGTCTCCGGCATGCCAGCCGCCTCTCGTCGCGCGTGTTCGTCAGGCCCCCACAACTGAGGTGTTCCCCGCATCGACCCTTCGTCCTGCTCGGCGGAGCAGGCGCATGCTGTTCGCTATGACGAGCAGCGCCACTCCCATGTCGGCGAACACCGCCAGCCAGAGCGTCGCTACGCCAAAGACGGCGAGCACGAGCGTGATGGCCTTCACCGCGATCGAGAATGCGACGTTCTGGCGGATCACGCTCACCGTCCGCCGGCTCAAACGCATGAAGCCGGGAAGCGCAGAGAGGTCGTCGGCCATGAGTGCGACGTCGGCGGTTTCCAGAGCGGTGTCACTCCCTGCCGCGCCCATGGCGATGCCGACGTCGGCGGCAGCGAGCGCCGGCGCGTCGTTGATGCCGTCGCCGGTCATGGCGACCGCGCCGTAGCGTCGCTGAAGGTCGACGACCGCCTCGGTCTTCTCCTGCGGCAGCAGCCGGGCGCGGACGTCGCGCACGCCTGCGCTTCTGGCAACAGCTTCGGCGGTACGCTCGTTGTCGCCCGTGAGCATGACGATATGCCGGACGCCGAGTTCGTAGAGCTCGTGTGTGACCTCGGGTGCCTCGGCGCGCACTTCGTCGGCGACACCGATAACGCCGACCGGCACACCGTCGCGCACGAGCACCAGGGCCGTTCGGCCCGCCGCCTCCTGCCTCGCAACGGCCTCGATCCCGGGCCGCGCGACGGTGTCGGCGAGCAGATCGAGCACGCGCGTGCCACCGATCTCGTACGTCGCACCCTCGACCACCCCACGCACGCCGATACCGGGGACATCGGTGAAGCCCTCGACGCGGACGTGTCCCGCGCTGTCTCCTGCCGCGCGCACGACCGCGCGTGCCAGCGGATGCGTCGAGTGCCGCTCGAGCGCAGCAGTGATCGCGACGAACGCGCTCGGATCGCTGCCGTCCAACACCTCGACATCGGCCAGTATCGGCATGCCGTGAGTGAGAGTGCCTGTCTTGTCGAAAGCCATAGCCTTCACCCGCCCGGCGAGTTCGAGGAATACGCCGCCTTTCACCAGCACGCCGTCCTTGGCTGCTCGGCTGATCGCCGAGACGATGGCGACCGGCGTCGATATCACGAGCGCGCACGGACACGAGACAACAAGCACGACGAGCCCGCGGTAGAACCACTCGCCGAACGTCCCGACGTCGACGCCCAAGATGCGGCCGACGAGCGGCGGCAGGAACGCCACCGCGGCCGAGAGGATCACCACGGCCGGCGTGTACCAGCGCGTGAACCGGTCGACCAGGCGCTGGGACGGCGCCTTGCTCGCCTGCGCCTCTTCGACCAAGTACACGATCCGCGCGAGCGTCGTGTCTTTGGCCGTCGCCGTGACGGTGACCTCAATGACTCCCGTGGTCGCAAGCGACCCAGCGTAGACCGCGTCGCCCTCGTGCTTGTCCACCGGAATCGACTCACCGGTGATGGGGGATTCGTCCACCGCAGAGGCGCCCATAGCGACCGTGCCGTCTAGGGCGATGCGCTCCCCCGGCCGGACGACGAGCGTCTCGCCGAGCAGCACGTCCACGGGGGCGACCTCCACGATGGCGTCGCTTCGCCGTACCCGGGCGATGGGCGGAGCGATGTCCATCAGGTCGCGGATAGACCGTCGAGTGCGGGCAAGCGACCGCGATTCCAGCAGTCCGCCGAGCGCGAAGAGCCAGATGACTGCCGCCGCTTCGCTCCACTGACCCAAGGCGATCGCCCCTATCACGGCGATGGACATGAGCACGTTCATGTCCACGGTCCGCGCCTGCAGCGAGATCATCGCGCGCCGCCAGGTGACCGTCCCGCTCGCCACGATCGCGAGCGCATAGCACGACGCGACGGACCATTCCGGAAAGCCGGCGCGACCGAGCAACCATGCGAGCACGATCAGCCCGCCGCCCGCCTGGACGGCAAGTTCCGTTCGGTTCTCGCGCCACCAGCGCCCGCGCGCTTCTTCAGCGACCATCGCCCTGTTCTCGAGATGTGCCCGCACTCCGATCGACGCCATCGCAGCGCCCAGCTCACCCACTGAGACCACCCGTGGGTCGAAGGTGACGTTCATGCGTCGCGCGGCTAGTTCGAAACCGACCGCCGTCACGCCTGGCAGGACTCCCAGCGCTTCTCGGACCTCCGCGGCACAGTCATCGCAATCCCTGTCCTCGAGCACGAAGGCCGCCGTTCCCTCCCCGGCTCGCACGTCGAGCGGTTCGATGCCGTGTCCCGCGCGTCGTACGACCGCAGCTGCGGCCTCGCGCGGGTCGAGATCGGGGGCGTACTCGACGAGCAGCACGCCGGACGCGAAGTTGAGGTCAGAGGAGAGGACCCCGGGAACGAGCGAAACGGACTTCGCCACGGTCCGCGCGCAGTCGGGTCAATCGAGGCCGGTAACGCGGTAGGCGGCGTGCTCGATGCCCTCATGAACGTCGAATCCGAGTCTCTCGACCTGCTCTTCAAGCTCGCGGGCCGACACGACCTTAGCGTCGTGCACGACCGTGAGAGTCGAGGTCCGCGGATCGCACTCGGCCGACGCCACGCCCGGGACCGTCCGAACCGCCTCGCACACGCGCCCCACGCACCTCTCGCACCTGACGGGCGAGGGCAGCCGTACCGGGAACTGCGACGTGACGGGCGCTCGACCGGCCACTCCTCACGCCCCCGCAGTTCGCTCGGCCGCGTGGGCAAGCCCCTGCTCGAGGAGCAGGCGAACGTGCTCGTCGGCGAGCCGGTACACTGCACGCTTGCCGTCCCGCCGGTACGCGACCAAGTCGCGATCTCTGAGCAGGCGCAGCTGATGGCTTGCGGCCGACTGCGACACGCACGCGATGCGAGCGATGTCGCACACGCACAGCTCCTCGAGCGAGAGTGCCTGCAGGATTCGCAGCCGGGTGGGATCCGCAAGCGCGGAGAAGATGTCGGTGGTGCGCTTCGCCAAGGCGCCCCTGGCCAGCTGGGCCGAGACTCGAGCGACCGCCGACTCGTCGATCACCGTCGTGGAGCACGAGGCCGCAGCGTCATCCGCCCGCATTGGCGCAGTCGAGTTCTCATATGCACGTTTGCTCATACGAGCAGACTAGACGCATGCGCTGCGAGGGTCAACCGGCCATGCGGGCACGCTGTGCCCGGTCGCCTCGCTAGCGCCGCTTCTTTCTGACACCGAAGGAACTCCCCTTGCGCGCCCCCTGCTTGAGGCGGGTGAGCACCTCGTCCTCGGTGGCACTGTCCACTTCGGTTCTCAGGCGAACGATCTGGTCGCGAAGCCGGGCCGCCGTCTCGAAGTCCAGGGCCTGGGCAGCCGAGCCCATGTCCTCCTCGAGCGTCGAGATGAGGCGCAGGACCTCGCCCCTCGGCAGCTTGGCGAGTTCCGCGGCGGTCGCCGCGGCCGCGGTCGGTTCAACCTGGCCCTCGCGAACGTACTGCACGATGTCGGCGATCGCCTTTCGGATGGTCTGCGGCTCGATACCGTGCTCGACGTTGTACGCGATCTGGATGTCTCGGCGGCGGTTCGTCTCGTCGATTGCGAGACGCATCGAATCGGTCACTCTGTCGGCGTACATGATGACCTGGCCGGAAACGTTTCGCGCAGCGCGACCGATCGTCTGGATGAGACTGCGCTGGTTGCGCAGGAAGCCTTCCTTGTCGGCGTCCAGGATCGCCACGAGCGAGACCTCGGGAAGGTCGAGCCCTTCACGCAGGAGGTTGATCCCGACGAGGCAGTCGAACGTCCCGAGGCGGAGATCGCGAAGGATCTCGACCCGCTCGAGCGTCCCGATGTCGCTGTGGAGGTAGCGCGCTTTGATGCCCTGCTCGGCGAGATAGTCCGTGAGGTCTTCGGCCATCTTCTTCGTGAGCGTGGTGACGAGCACGCGCTCGTTGCTCTCGACGCGGTCCTTGACCTCGCCGATGAGGTCGTCCACCTGCCCCTTCACCTCGCGGACGACCACCTGCGGGTCCACGAGCCCGGTCGGTCGGATGATCTGCTCGACGACCTGCTCGGACACACGGCCCTCGTAGTCTCCCGGCGTCGCCGAGACGTAGACGACCTGCGGTACACGCGCTTCGAACTCGTCGAAGCGCAATGGTCGGTTGTCCAGCGCGCTCGGCAGGCGGAACCCGTGCTCCACGAGCGTGAGCTTCCGGCTCTTGTCGCCCTCGTGCATGCCGCGGATCTGCGGCACGGTGACGTGGCTCTCGTCGATGATGCAGAGGAAGTCCTTGGGGAAGTAGTCGATGAGCGTGTTGGGCGGTTGGCCCGGCGCCCTGCCGTCGAGATGCCGCGAGTAGTTCTCGATGCCCGTGCAGAAGCCCATGGTCTCAAGCATCTCGAGGTCGTAGTTCGTGCGCATCTCCAGCCGCTGCGCCTCGAGAAGCTTGCCGTCGGCACGGAGTTCGCCAAGACGCACGCCGAGTTCCGCCTGAATCGTCTGGAGCGCCCGCTCGAGCTTGCGCTTCTCGGTGACGTAGTGTGTGGCCGGCCAGACCGGGAGCGACTCGTAGACGTGCAGGACCTCGCCGGTGACTTGGTCGACTTCGGCGATGGATTCGATGTCGTCGCCGAAGAGCTCCACGCGAACCGGATGATCAGCGTATGGCGGGAAGACATCCACGACATCGCCGCGAACCCGGAACGTCCCGCGCTGCATCTCGAAGTCGTTGCGGTCGTACTGGATGTCGATGAGGTCGCGAATGAGCTGATCGCGGTCGTACGTGCCGCCGACGGCGAGGAAGACCGCCATGCCGGCGTAGTCCTCCGGCGAGCCGATGCCGTAGATGCAGGAGACGCTCGCCACAACCACCACGTCGCGTCTCGACAACAGCGCGGCTGTCGCCGCGTGGCGAAGCTTCTCCACCTCCTCGTTGATCGAGGCGTCCTTCTCGATGAAGGTGTCGGTCGTGGGGACGTATGCCTCGGGCTGGTAGTAGTCGTAGTACGAGACGAAGTACACGACGGCGTTGTCGGGCATGAACTCGCGCAACTCCGACGCGAGCTGGGCCGCCAGCGTCTTGTTGGGCGCCATCACGAGCGTGGGCTTCTGGACCGCCTCGATGACCTTGGCGATCGGTGTATGTCTTTCCCGATCCGGTCACGCCCAGGAGTGTCTGGTGGCGTAGCGGTCGCTCTACGCCCTCAGTGAGCTCGCAGATCGCCTTGGGCTGGTCGCCGGCGGGCTCGAACGGTGAGACGACTTTGAGGCGGGTCTCGCTCATCATTCGTCCCATCCGTCGAAGGCGCGCGGATACAGCCGTTCGTAGCGCTCTCGAGCGCGAACGACGCGCAACACGTACCGCTTTGTCTCGGGAAACTCGATCGCCTCTCTGATGTCGCCGCCCTTCGCCGACCATCGATCCACATGCCGAAGTCCCGCGTTGTACGCGGCCAGCACCTTCTCGACCTCGTGGTACCTGTCGACGAGGTACCGAAGATACGCGGTCCCGTACTCGATGTTCGCACGTGGGTCTGACAGTTGCCTGCCCTCCACCGCGTTCGCCGAAACGAGATCGTCCTCGAGCAGCTCCTCGGCGGTGTCCGGCATGACCTGCATGAGCCCGACAGCCCCCGCATTCGAGCGTGTATCGGGGTCGAAACCCGATTCGGCCTCGATCACGGCTGCGATCAAGTAGGGGTTGATACGGTGCAGCTTGGCCGCCGATAGGATCTCCTGCCGGTACTCAAGCGGATAGTAGAAGCGCTGGAACCAGGCCGGACCGCGCATGCCGAGCAGGGTCACCGCCCCCAGAGCGAGCACCACTCCCGCGATCAGCCAGCGGTGAGTGGCGAGTGGATGGCTACGCCGCACGTGACTCCACGACCTCGTCCCAGAACCGCTCGAGTTCGGCGAGGAATTCCTCGGGCGTTCCCTCGTTTGAGATGGTCCGGTCCGCGATCGCCTCTCGCTCCGCGTCGGTCGCCTGGCACGCGAGCCGGGCGCGGGCGTCGTCTTCCGCTCTGCCGAAGGCGATGCATCGCCTGATGCGCATGCCTTCCTCGGCCGAGACCGCGAGTATGGTGTCCGCGACGTCGGCGAATAGCGGCGCCTCTACGAGCAACGGCACCTCGAGGACCACGACTCGTGGCGGGTCGTCCTGTTTCCTGAGGTCGCCGAGCCTCGCGAGGACCTCCTCCGCGACCGCAGGGTGCATGATCGCGTTGAGTTGGGCGCAGGACTGCTTGGACGCGAACGCCGTCTCGGCGAGGGCCGAGCGATCGATGTGCCCGCGGGCGTCCAGCACCTGCGGGCCAAACGCCTCCACTATCTCTGAGTGGGGCTGGTTGCCTGGCTCGAGCAGGCTGTGTGCGGTGCGGTCCAGATCGAGCACGACAGCGCCCCTGGAGCGGAAATACTCTGTAGCCGTCGTCTTTCCCGAGCCGATCCCGCCTGTGACCACGATGACCTGCATGCGCACCCCTGCGTCCGAGTCGAGCGGCCTGCGCCGCCCGTCCGAGTGTACGACGCGATCACCTGCGTCGCACGCCTGCAATGCAAGGGGCCGAGGAGCGTGCTCCCCGGCCCCGTCATGTCCGCTATCCCTGCCGACTAGGCCTCAGGGGCTTCGTCCTCAACAGGCGCCTCGGCAGCCTCCGGCTCGCTGTCTTCAGGCTCCTCGACAGTCGCCGGCTCGCCCTCTTCAGGCTCCTCGGCAGCCTCCGGCTCGCCCTCTTCGGCGCCTCGACCGGCTCGTCGGCCGCGAGCTCCTCGACAGGCGCCTCGGCAGTCTCCGGCTCGCTCTCTTCCGACGCCTCAACCGGCTCGTCGGCCGCAGGCTCCTCGACAGGCGCCTCGGCCTCCTCGTCGACCGGCTCCTCGGCGGGCTCTTCCGCAGCTTCTTGCTCCGCCTCGGGTTCCTCCTCGACAGTGACCTCCTCGGCGACCTCGATGACCGCGTCCACAGCCTCGTCGGCTGCCGCGTCGGCCTCGTCGGCGTCCTGGATGGCCTTCTCGGCCTCGGCGATCTCGACCTCGGCGTTCTCGACAGCTTCGTCGGCCAGCTCCGCGGCGACGTCAGCCACGATCCGGGCTTCAGCGGCGATCTCTGATTCCTCGCCGAAGGCAGCCTCGACGACTTCGGCCTCGTATTCCGCCTCGGCAGCGATCTCGGCTGCCTCCTCGGCTTCCTCGATAGCCTCGATCGCCTCGAGTGACTCCTCGACGGCGACCTCCTCGGCCACGTCGGCCAAGTCGGCGGCGATCTCGGCGTTCTCGACCGTCTCTAGGGCGTCTTCGGACATCTCGTCGTCTTCATCGGATTCCTCGGCGCCGGCGATCTCGATCACTAGTCCGAGAGCCTCGGCGGCCGCACGCATCGACAGGGAGATGCGGCGGCGGTCGAGGTCGACGTCCTGCACCTTGACCATGACCTGGTCGCCGACCGCGGTGACCTGGTCGGGCGTCTCGACATGGCCCTTGGCCATCTCGGAGATGTGGACGAGGCCTTCAATACCGTCACCGAGCTCGACGAACGCGCCGAACGGCACGAGCTTCGTGACGGCGCCTTCGAGGATCGAGCCGACCGGGAACTTCTTGACGAGTTCTTGCCAGGGATCGGGCTGGGTCTGCTTGAGACCGAGCGAGATCCTCTCGCGGTCGAGATCGACGTCGAGAACCTGCACCTCCACCGGGTCGCCTACCTTCACGACCTCGGACGGATGGTTCACGTGGCTCCAGGAGAGTTCCGAGATGTGAACGAGGCCGTCGATACCGCCGAGGTCCACGAACGCGCCGAAGTCGACGATGCTCGAGACTTGGCCCGGCAGGATCATGCCCTTGGCGAGCTTGCCGAGGATCTCGGCGCGCTCGTGCTTGCGGCCTTCCTCGAGCACCACGCGGCGAGAGAGCACGACGTTGTTGCGGTTGCGGTCCATCTCGATGACGCGGGCCTCGAGACGCTCGCCCATGAAGGCGTGCAGGTCTTTGACGCGCCTGAGGTCGACGAGAGAGGCCGGCAGGAAACCGCGAAGGCCGATGTCGAGGATGAGACCGCCCTTGACGACCTCGATGACCTCGCCTTCGACGTTCTCGGCGGCGTTGAACTTGTCCTCGATCTTCGTCCAGGCGCGCTCGTATTCGGCGCGCTTCTTGGAGAGGATGAGACGCCCGTCCTTGTCCTCCTTCTGGAGAACGAGGGCTTCGACCTCATCGCCGACGGCAACGACCTCAGAAGGGTCGACGTCCTTGCGGATCGAAAGCTCGCGGGCTGGAATGACGCCTTCGGACTTGTAGCCGATGTCGAGCAGGACTTCGTCACGCTCGACGCGCACGATCGTTCCCGTTACCAGATCACCTTCGTCGAACGCGGTGATGGTACCGTCGATGAGGGCGTGCATCTCCTCATCTGTGTACTCCGTCGTCTCGATGACGTCGCTTACGATCGGCTCGCTCTCGACAACGTCGTTCTCGGTAGCTTCTTGCTCGGTGACTTCCTCGTTCTCGACCACTTCTATGGACCCCTTCCAACTCGTCGGGGCCCCTTGTGGCATGTACTGCGGCCTACAGTGTCCGAATCGTCGCTTACAGTGCCGGTTCGTCCGTCTACTAAGCTGTCCATACATGTCGCCGGGGGCCTACATTACGTGACGCCACGCTGTGCGCGACAGTCGGTGAAGGATTTTACCCGCAATGGCGCCACTCGCGCCACCGCTCGCCGTCGCGCGGCCCCCGTCAGCCGAGCACGCTCGCGCGTGCATCGCCCGAGCGGACCGGCCAAGCCCCCTCCCCGCGTCTACTTCGCTGCCGCCCAGTTCACCCCAGAAGCGACTGAGACCTCCAGCGGCACGCGCATCTCGACGACACCCGTCATCGCCTCGCGGACCATCGCTTCGAGCCGCGCAAGCTCTGCGGGTGGGGCCTCGAAGACGAGCTCGTCGTGCACCTGGAGCACCATGCGGCTCTCGAACGACCCTTCGCGCAGTCGCCGATCCACCTCGATCATCGCCAGCTTCATGATGTCGGCGGCCGAACCCTGCATCGGGTGGTTCATCGCCGTGCGCTCGCCGAAGGCGCGCAGGTTGTAGTTCGACGACTTGAGCTCTGGGATGCGCCGCTTCCGGCCGAACATCGTGATCGCGAACCCGTCCCTGTGGGCGGCGGCCACGGTCTCGTCCAGGAAGCGACGGACGCCCGGATACGCGGCGTAGTAGCGGTCGATCATCGCCTGCGCCTCAGATGCGCTCCACACCCAGCGAGTCCGAGAGCCCGTGCGCAGAAATGCCATACACGATGCCGAAGTTCACGGCCTTCGCCCTGCGTCGGTGCTCCGGCGTGAGCTCCTCGATCGTCAAACCGAAGACCCGTGAGGCAGTCGCAGCGTGGAAGTCCGCTCCTGAGGTGAAGGCCGCCACAAGCCCCTCGTCGCCCGAAAGGTGCGCGAGGATCCGCAGTTCGATCTGCGAGTAATCGGCCGACACCATGAGGTCGCCAGCGTGTGCCGGGACGAAGGCGGCACGGATCCGGCGGCCCAGTTCCGTCCGTACGGGGATGTTCTGCAAGTTGGGATTCGAAGACGACAGCCGCCCCGTCGCCGCGACGGTCTGGTTGAACGACGTGTGCAGACGTGCGTCATCCCCCAGAAGGCGCGGTAGGGTATCGACATACGTCGACTTGAGCTTCGTGAGCTCGCGATACGCGACGATCTTCTCGGCGACAGGGTGAACCGGGGCGAGCGCGGCCAGCACGCCCGCGTCGGTCGAGTAGCCGGTCTTGGTCCGCCTCTGCGGAGGAAGCTGCAGCTTCTCGAAAAGCACCTCGGCGAGCTGCTTTGGGGAGTCGATCACGAACTCGCACCCTGCGAGCTCGTAGATCTCGGCGCGCACCGTCTCGATCTGGCCCGCAATCTCGACCGAAAGCTGGGCAAGCACGTCTGCGTCGAGTCCGACGCCCACGCGTTCCATCCGCGCGAGCACCGGCACGAGTCCCATCTCGATGTGTCGGAAACACTCTGCGGAGCCATCGTGCGCCAGCCTCTCAGCGAGTTCGGGCGCAAGGTCGAGCACGGCGCGCGCGAGCACGCCTGCCTCGGATTCGCCCTCGGGCGGCTGGGGCATCGGGCGTCCGAGGTAGTCGGGGTAGAGAGCCCGAACCTCATAGGAAGAACGGGCGCTCTCCAGGAGGTACGCCGCGAGAGAGGTGTCCAGCACACGCGAGGCGTCGAACGCAGCCGCGGCGGGATCGCACGGACGACTCTCGTCCGGGGGACAGAGCTCCTGGAGCAGTTGCTTCGAGTCCGCCATCGCCAGCGGTGTTGCCGAGATGAGCTCCGCGAGCGTTGGAACGACGTCGTCGCCCGAGACGAGAGAGGTGCCCCCCGATCCCGCGATGGCGAGCTCTCGCTCTTCGCCGAAGAGTGAGACTCCCGCCTGGCCGAGCGCCACACCGAGCATCTCGCCGCTCGCGACCCAGGTGGAGATGGCACTTCTGGCTGCCCCGCCAACGAGGATCGGACACAGCGTCTCAGTCGCCGCAAGCGCCGCGGCTTGCGGCTCGGAACCGACACGATCCGAGGTGGCCCTTGGCTCCGCTTCACCGCTCCCCCATCCGGGACCCTTCAGCGCGAGCACCCGATCCAGCAGCGTCGTGAAACGCAGTTCGCCGAAGGCCTTCGCCACACGCTGGGGATCGAAGGTACCGAAGCGCACTGATTCAAGATCCAGAGTCAGCGGCACGTCGAGCGCGATGGTCGCGACGGTCCGACTGGCGAGCGCCGCCTCGCGGTTCTCCCGGAGACTCTCCCCCACCTTGCCGCCGACTTCGCCGGCTCGGTCGAGCAGCGCATCGAGCGAGCCGTACTCCTGCAGCAGCTTCGCCGCCGTCTTCTCACCGATTCCCGGCACTCCGGGGATGTTGTCGGAGGTGTCGCCTTTGAGGCCGAGGTAGTCCGGCACTTGCCCCGGCGCAATGCCGTAGCGTTCGAGGACTTCTGCCGGTCCGTACACCGCGATGTCTGTGAGCCCCTTGCGCGTCGTCACGACGCTCACGCGGTCGTTGACGAGCTGGAATGCATCCCTGTCGCCGGTGACGAGCAGCACCCGGTAACCCGACTCGGCACCTCTGACGGCGAGTGTGCCCAGGATGTCGTCGCCTTCCCAGCCCTCTAGCTCCACGACGGGTATGTCGAGCGCCTCAAGGAGCTCCTTGGCCATCGGGAACTGCGCTTTGAGCTCCGGGGCGGTGGGCGGGCGATGCACCTTGTACTGCTCGAGGGCGTCGTGGCGGAACTTCGGCTTGCCGCAGTCGAACGCCGCGATGACCGCATCGGGCCGGAGTTCCTGCACGAGCTTGACCAGCATCGAGATGAATCCGAACGCGGCGTTGGTGGGACGGCCGTCGGGCGCGGTCATGCTCGGCGGAAGCGCGTGGAAGGCGCGATGGATCAGACTGTTGCCGTCGACGATCGCGATCGTGCGGGACGCGTCTTCCATCGAGGCATTCACCTTTCGGGTACAGAGTCATCAGCGGTCCGCGGCCACCGGGCTTCACTGCGTCTGCGGCAGTTGCTGCACCGCGCCCGACGCCGCAAGCGTCATACTCTCGATTCTACCCGCCCTACCGGAGGTCCGATGGGCTTCTTCAACTGGTCGGCACCGCTCATCCACCGATACGGACAGCGCTGGACGGCTCGGGACATCGCCGAGATCGCGTCCGCGCTCGCACCGGCACTCGTGCCCGCAGACGCCGTGATCCTCGACGTCGGAGGAGGTAGCGGCGGTCTTGCGGTGCGGTTGGCCGACGAGATGCAGCGCAACGTGATCGTCCTGGACCCGACTCCGGAACTCCTCGCGCGCGTGCCCGAGCATCGGCTCGTCCGGACCCAGCTCTCAAGCGCCGAGCAGATGCCGTTCGGGGACGGGTCCATCGACGCCGTCGTCATCACCGATGCGTTTCACCACTTCACCCACCAGGAAGCAGCCATCGAAGAAGTCGTTCGCGTCTTGCGCCCAACCGGGCGCGTGGTCATCCACGAGCCCGACCCGCGGGGATGGATGCGGCTGATCGCCTTCGGCGAGAAGCTCCTCGGTGAGCCGGGCGCGCTCATGCGTCCTGAAGAGATGTGCCGCTTCATGCGCGAACACGGCCTCGATGGCGAGTGCTCGCCGAGAACGGGCTACGAATACCGCTTCATGGGAATGCGCACGCGCTGATCGAGGAGCGCGCCCAAGTAAGAAGCCCGCCGCTGGTGCGGCGGGCTTCAGTTTCGTTCTGTTGTGCCTTGGCGACGACGCTACACTCAGCGTCTACCCGCCTAGCGCGACCACTTCATAGTTCGGTTTCCCGTAACCGTCCATTCGGGCTTCAGGGTTTCCACATCGTCGAAGAAGACCGGGAAGCCCGGAGGACCGACCGTGATGAGATCGAGCATCCAGCCATCGCCATACACGTAGGTGTCGCACCGGTAGTCGAACTGGATCAGGACGCTCTGCCCCGCATACGTCGAGAGATCGAACGATGCGTCCACCCAGCCACCGGAGGATCCGGTTATGCCGTTGCCCAAGTTCTGGAAGTGTGGATTCGAGGTAGTCGTCAGGCTGCTTGAGAGCCGCGTCCAGCTCGTGCCGCCGTTCGTCGACACCATGACGTAGCCGTAGTCCCAGTCCGTTTCGATGTCGTAATACGTCTTGAACTGAAGCAACGATGCAGCCGGTAGCGTGTCGGGTACTGCGAGGGTGAGCTGCGTGTCGTACGAGTACCCGTCTGTGTACGCGCCCGAGCGCCAGCTGTATGAGCCCTCGTACGGCTGGATCGGTACGATGTTCGGCCCGTGGCAGGAGGCGCACTGATCGGGTGGGTAGTAGCTCGACAGCCCAGCCTCGACGTCGAAGTACAGGTGGCAGACCCCGTTGGCGCAGCCGTACGGCACGGGGCTCGGGGCGCTGGGTGGCGCAGTCCTGATCGGACCGTGGGCGTCCATGGTGTTGATGCCCGTGTGTCCCGACCCGTTGTCGTAGTAGCGCGGGGCTTGGTGAATCGCGTGGACCTCGTTGTAGCGCGCGCTCCCCACAACTGAGTGATTCGCTGAGTGGCACGCGTCGCACGTTCCGTCCCAGACGCCGTTCAATGCCAGGTACTCCGCACTCTGGTGGCACTCGTCGCACGTGACCGAGATCGTCTTCGCGATGACCTGGGTCGGGTACGGGTTGAATCCACCGATCTTGCGGTTGTGCTCCTGGATGAGGTCGGTCGTGTGACACGGAGTGCGCTCGTACGTCGGTCCGCCGGGAGTCGCGGAACAACCCACACCCGCCGGTGTGCATGTGGTGAGCGCCGCGGCGACCGAATGCTTGGGCGAGGTCGCGACGGTCGCGTGTTGCTCCTGCCCCGCGACTGTGTGGCATCCGTACGTCGCGCAGGTCTTGTTCCAGGTGCCGACGATCGTGTCCTGCGGCGTCGGATGGCAGTCGTCGCACACGCCGGCATTCGCGGGCAGAGCCGAGGACTTTGCGTGTTCGGCATCGAGCAGAGGATCGTGGCAGGTCGCGCAGACCGAGTTGTACACGTATGGCGCGTTCAGCAGTTGGCCGGCATGGCTCACGGTGGGTCGCAGCGCCATCGTCCACGTTCCCGACATCGCTCCCGTGCCGAAATCTGCGGTGTGAGACTCGGCGCTGTACCCGTGCGATTGCGCCTTCTCCGGGTGACACACGAGACAGTCCTTCGTCAGCGGCTGACCGGAGGCATGGCAAACCTCGCAGCTCGTGAGGGTGTCGCCGCCAGCCGTGGTGGTCGTGGCCGCCGAGTGGATCTCGTCGACCCGCTTTCCCTCAAAGACGACCGAGGAGGACGCATCGTGACAGCTCGATGAGATGCAGGTCGCGGCGCGATCGGGCGGGAAGGCGTGCGACGCGGCGATGTTCGCGTGCGGAATGTCGAAGAGGGACTCCCCGTGGCAGACGAAACAGTCGGGCCCCATGCCCGGGGCCGTTTCCCAAGAGCTTCCGTGACAGCCCACACAGTCCTGACCTGCAACGTTCACGTTGAAGATCCAGGACTTCGTGGCGCGAAGCCC
This sequence comes from uncultured Actinomycetes bacterium, assembly GCA_963817255.1. Lineage (GTDB taxonomy): Bacteria > Actinomycetota > Coriobacteriia > Anaerosomatales > CAVRZR01 > CAVRZR01. The sequence goes on along the minus strand of CAWFNT010000004.1, from coordinate 95,215 downwards.
GCTCGTGTCAGTTGCGGCTGCATCCACGGTGTTCGATCCCTCATGGAGCACGTAGCCCGTGACCGTGAGCACACCGCCGGCATACGTCGCGGTTGCCCGCGCGCCATTCACGGTCGCCTCGACGGAAGCCACGGCGTTGTTGTCCGTGACGGGCACCGAGATCGACGGGTTCATGCTCGTGACGGTCTCGCCATCCTGAGGCGTCGGGTAGCCAAAGACCGGCGGAGTGCCAACGATGAACGTCCACGTATCCGAGAACGAACCGCCTCTGACATCGCTGACCGTCGCCTCGACCGTGTGCTCACCGTCCGCGAGCGCCGGAGCGTAGCAGTAGATGGTGCCCTTGGTTGGATCCGATGGGAGAGACCGGGTGCCAGACCCAAGTGGCCTTCCACACCCCGTCGACGAGCGCCTCGGAGAACGTCCAGTAGCCCTTCACAGAGCCAACGTTGGTGATGTAAGTCCTGATCGAGGTCCCGTCGATCCTGATCGAGGGGCTTCTCGTATCGAGCTTGATCCCACTGATGACATCCACGCCCACAAGGCGGGGCGAGACGTGCAGCGTGCCCACCGGGTACTCACCGGCGAAGCTCGCGGCTTGTGCCAGCGCAGGAGCGGCGAGAAGCGCCAAAGCGCATGCGACCAGCGCGAACAAGGTGCTCAGGCGGCGTCCGGCAACGCGCGTTCCTGTCATGCGGTCCCCCGATCTCATTGCTGACCAGGCATAATGCGGGCCGACACGTCGAAGCGTACCTCCGCGTCAGACCAAGCCCCAAGACAGCCTACCGCGGGAGGAGACGCCGGACAAGGTTCTGTAAGGAAGCCGACCGGGCGCGTGAGGGCGTGCTTCTCAACGTCGCTTGAAAGCGACCGTACAAGCGGCTACCGAGGTCATCGATTACGCGTTCCAGAGGTAGCCGACGTTCCGAACGGTCTCGAGGCGGCGGGACAACTCCTGACCGATCTTCGCTCGAATCCGCCGCACGTGTACGTCCACCGTGCGAGAACCGCCGTAGTAGTCCGACCCCCAAACCCGGCTGAGCAGTACTTCGCGTGAGTACGTGCGGCCGGGTGCGTGACCAGGAAGGCGAACAGGGCGTACTCCAGGTACGTGAAGTCGATGGGCTCGTTTCGGAGGTAGGCCTGGTATGTAGCCAGGTTCAACGTGAGCTCGTCGATGCGCACGAGCTCCTGCTGGGTGGCTTCCTCGCCCGGCCACAGGAGCGTGCGCGTGCGGGCAGCAAGTTCCTCCGATGTCCCGCCGCGAACGAAGAAGTCGCTCGGCATGCGGACGGACAGCCTGAGGGAGGAGACCGCCTCCTGCTCGATGACGAGAAGGAGGGCGACTTCGCCCGCCCCGGCCGTCGCATGCTCGACATCGTGGACGAGCGCTTCCGCGTTGCGGCCGCCGTCAAGCACCACAAGGTCGATTGACTCCGAGATGAGGATCGCCCGGACGTCGACGATGTTGCATTCGAGTAGCACGACATCCAGCTCGGACACGGAGTGCTTCATCCACGCACGCGTGTGCTGGTCGTCGGAAGCGATGAGTATGCGTTTCATGTGCACGATTCTATCGCTCCTCCCGCCTGACTCGTGTCCGAATAGCGCAGGGCGCCGGGTGAGGAGCACTCCCCACCCGGCGCCCGTCTTGATCCACGTGCTCCGTGCTAGATGATCGAAAGGTACCGATCGAGCTCCCACTGGCTGACCTGGAGACGATATGCGTCCCACTCGGCGCGCTTGTTCTCCACGTAGAACTCGTGGATGTGCTCGCCGAGGACCTCCTTCATCAGCTCAGACTGCTCGAACTTGTCGATCGCCTGGCCGAGCGTGCCCGGGAGCACGGCGATGCTGGCCGCCTCGAGCTCGGCAGGGGTCATGTCGAAGATGTTGTTGCTCGCCTCGGGCATCAGCGGCAGCTCGTCCTCGATACCCTTGAGGCCGGCGCCGAGCATCGCCGCGAAGGCGAGGTACGGGTTCGCCGAGGGGTCCGGCGAGCGCAGTTCGATACGGGTCGCGTTCTCCTTACCAGGCTTGTACATCGGGACCCGGACCATCGCCGAGCGGTTGCGGCGAGCCCACGAGACGTACACCGGAGCCTCGTAGCCCGGGACGAGGCGCTTGTAGGAGTTCACGAGCGGATTGGTGAGAGCGCAGAACTCGGGCGCGTACTTGAGGAGTCCGGCGATGTAGTGCTTCGCGACCTTCGAGAGGTTGAAGCCCTCGGGATCGTTGGCGTCGAAGAACGCGTTGCCGTCCTTCGTGAAGAGCGACTGGTGCGTGTGCATGCCCGACCCGTTCTGGCCGAAGATCGGCTTCGGCATGAACGTGGCGTAGACGCCGTTCGCCATCGCGATCTCCTTGACCACGAGGCGGTACGTCATGACGTTGTCGGCCATGGACAGAGCATCGGCGTAGCGAAGGTCGATCTCGTGCTGCGAGGGAGCGACCTCGTGGTGGCTGTACTCGACCGGGATGCCCATCTGCTCGAGCGTGAGCACGGTCTCGCGACGAAGGTCGGACGCGATATCGAGCGGGGTGAGGTCGAAGTAGCCGCCCTTGTCGATGATCTCGGTGTCAGTGTCGTCGGCGAAGTAGAAGAACTCGAGCTCGGGGCCGACGTACATCGTATAGCCCATGTCGGCGGCTCTCTTGAGAACGCGTTTCAGTGCGTAACGGGGATCGCCTTCGAACGGCGTGCCGTCGGGCTTCATCACATCACAGAACATCCGGCCGACACCCTGCTCAGAGGGACGCCAGGGCAGGATCTGGAACGTGTCCGGGTTCGGGAACGCAACCATGTCGGATTCCTCGATGCGAGTGAAGCCGTCGATCGAAGAACCGTCAAAGCCCATTCCCTCTTCGAACGCACCCTCGAGCTCCGTGTCGGTGACGGCGAACGATTTCAGCATGCCGAGGACGTCGGTGAACCAGAAGCGCACGAAGTGCACACCCCGCTCCTCTACCGTCTTGAGCACGTAGTCCTTGTCGAATGTAGGTGCCATACAAGACCTCCGTTCCGGCCGGGTATCAGGCCACGTATCGCTTCTCGGATCAGGCGGGCTTGGGTCTGGCCCATGCGCGCACGCCTAGGTTACTTCCCGTTTTGTTTCGGGGTTGTTTCGTCTTGGGCGACGTCCGGCCGGGAACTGTTCGGTGTTGGAAGCGCCCCCGCTGGGGTAGCCGGCGGCGGCCTCGCCGTGGAAGCGGCGAGGCCCCGCACCACCGGGGCCTCGCACACGCCTGCAATTCGAGCGGTCGGTCTGTTGATACGGGAATGCTCCCATCGAGCGCGTCCAGGAGCTGTTCGCCCAGTCTGGCTTGCGCGTCTCGGCGGGGTCGCTGAACAGCACCGTCAAACCGCTGGCGATCTGGGGGCTGTCGAGCGCCCATCTTTCGGCACCGCTCGCGGGGCTGTCGGTATCGTTGACGTAGCGGAACCGCAGTTTGATGCTCCGCCCGGCCGTGGCGTCTGCGAGCCGAAACGCTCCCTGGACGCCCCGTGGAGACGACCTTGTAGAGACCTCGACGAACCCAGAGTCCTCGGCGCCATTGCTTACAAGAGCTCCGTTGTGCCGCGCTTCGGCGCGGCAGCGCCGGAGCAGCGACGACGAGTGCTACCCGAGCTCCTACACGTACGTGTAGAGCTTCCCGTAGGGTCGATGGGACACCGGCACGAGCTTCGTGAACGGCGTGGAGAGCACGTCCGACATCTCTACGCCCAGCGACGCGCAGTAGTCCTCGAGCACGGGCATGAGTTGGGCCATGTCCTCGTCGGAGGCCTCGAAGACACCGACCTCCTTGCCGCACTGCCACGGCTCCACCTCGCCGCGGATGAAGATCGTGCCGCCGTGCATGCCGGTCCCCAGATATCCGCCGACGGGCGGACCCTCGATACGCGAGTTCATCGCAAGCAGCACGAGCAGCCCACCGGCCATGTACTCGCCGAAGAAGTCGCGCGCCTTGCCACCGCACACCATCACCGGGATGTTGTTCTCGTACGCTTTCATGTGGATGCCCACGCGATACCCCACGTCGCCCTTGATGAGCACCGTGCCGCCGCGCATCCCGTAGCCGAGAACGTCCCCCGCGTCGCCGTGGATGATGACCTTGCCGGCGTTCATCGTGTTGCCGACACCGTCCTGCGCGTTGCCGAAGACCTCGACCGTGGGCCCGTCCATGAACATCGCCATGTCGTTGCCGGGCGTGCCGTGGACCTCGATGCGCACGTCTTTGGCTCTGAGTCCCGTGCCGATGTAGCGCTGGCCGTTCACGTTGTCGATGACGATCGTCTTGGCACCCTCGGCCACGGCGGTGCGCACGGTCTCGTTGAGCTGCTTGTAGTAGACGTTCCCGGAGTCGATGCGCACCGTGTCACCTGTGCGTTCGACGGTGGGATCGACCTGCAAGTAGCCCTCGACAGGGCTCGTGCGCTCAGTAGTCAGTTTCGCTGTCATGACATCCCCCTACAATCCTGCGGGCTTCACGCCCAGGATGTCGCAGGTCTGTGCGTCCAACCCGACCGCACGCAACCTCTCGCGACTCCCCCTGAGCGACTCTACAGCATTGACGCCCAAGCGCGCCCAGTATCTCTTGCAGTTCGTGGCTCCACGCGTGTCACGAGGTTCGTGAGCCTCTCGGCACCCCACTCGGGATCGACGCGACGAGTGAGCTCGGGCTTCTGCGTTGTGAGCCCCCACGAGCACGATCCCGTGTGACAGCCCTGACACAGGTGGCAGCCGAGCGCCATCAAGGCGGCCGAGCCGATGGCCACGACGTCGGCGCCGAGCGCGATCGCCTTGGCCATGTCGGCCGACGAACGGATCGAGCCGGCGGCGATGATCGAGGCCTGATTGCGGATGCCCTCGTCGCGCAGCCGCTGGTCGACGACCGCGATCGCGATCTCGACGGGGATGCCGATGTGGTCGCGGATGATCTGCGGCGCAGCACCCGTGCCGCCGCGGAAGCCGTCGAGGTAGACGTAGTCGGCTCCGGCGCGCACGATGCCCGACGCGATAGCAGCCACGTTGTGTACGGCGGCGATCTTGACGCCCACCGGCTTGTACCCGCTCGCTTCCTTGAGCGAGTAGATGAGCTGCCGAAGGTCCTCGATCGAGTAGATGTCGTGGTGCGGAGCCGGTGAGATGGCGTCGGTGCCCTGCGGGATCATTCGCGTAGAGGAGACCTCGCGGTTGATCTTCTCGCCCGGCAGGTGCCCGCCGATGCCCGGCTTCGCACCCTGCCCCACCTTGATCTCGATCGCCGCTCCACGCTGCAGATACTCAGGACTCACGCCGAAGCGCCCCGAGGCGACCTGCACGATGACGTGGTCCTGGTACGGGTAGAGGTCGGCGTGCAGGCCACCTTCGCCGGTGTTCATGAGGATGCCGAGTCGCTCGGCGGCCATCGCGAGCGACTTGTGCACGTTCAGAGACACCGAGCCGTAGCTCATCGGCGAGAAGATCATCGGGACTGCGAGTTCGATGTTGTTCGACATCCCGGCGCCGGACTTGCAGGCGGAAACCACCTTGCCCATCCGGTTCCACTTCGACGCTGTCGGGCTTGCGCCCGAGGTAGGTGCGCAGCTCCATCGGCTCCCGGAGCGGGTCGATGGAGGGGTTCGTGACCTGACACGCGTCGAGGAGCAGGTGGTCGAAGATGTTCAGATAGGGCTTGTCGTTGCCCATGCCCGTGAGCAGCACGCCGCCGCTCTCGGCCTGGCGCCAGACGTTCTTGCGAAGCGACGGTGACCAGTTCTGGTTGTCGCGATAGGCCAGGTCGTTGTGCTGGATCGTGATGCAGTGTGCCGGGCAGTAGGTCACGCAGCGATGACACGCGCGGCACTTGGTGTCGTCGGGAATGGGGCGCTCGTTGAACGAGTAGACGCCCCAGCCGCACTGCTGCACGCAACGGCCGCACTTGTGGCACTTGTCGTAGTCGATCTTGACCTTGAACTCGGGCTGGATGAGGGTCGTCGGCATCTCAGCTCACCTCTACGGTCTCGCAGGCCTCGTCGAAGACGCCGGTGACGGCGCACGAGACCTCGCTCGGGGACAGGTGCAGGTCGCCGTGGATGGGCCAATCCATGCCCCTCACGCGTGCGATGACCGGCTCGCCGGCCTTGGGCGCCCAGACCTCGTCCGGCGCTTCCATCACCGGCGCGCATCGCACTCTCCTCGGAGGCGACCATGAGCACGTCGCCCTTGCGCGCGGCGACGAGCGGGCGGAGCTTGATGCGGTCGTTCAGGGCGACCATGCCGCCGTTGAAACCGAGCACGATCGCGAACGGGCCGTTGAGCATCGCCGGGCCCGTACACCGCGCGGAGCGAGCGCATGACGCGCCTGCTCCTCCTCGGGCATACGGTCGATCTCGCTCCACAGCGGGCTCGCGAGCGCCTTGCACGCGAGCGAGATGGGCAGCTTGTGGCGGCGCAGCATGAGGTCGAAGAGGTATGCCGCAACCTCCGTGTCGGTGCCGAGCGTGCACTTGTAGCCGAACTGCTCGAGATAGCGGCTGTTGATGCCGTAACTCGAGATCTCGCCGTTGTGCACGATCGACCAGTCGAGCAGCGTGAACGGATGCGCGCCGCCCCACCAGCCCGGCGTGTTCGTCGGGAAGCGGTTGTGGCCGACCCAGGTGTGTCCTTCGTACTCCTCGAGCCGGAAGAAGTGCCCGATGTCCTCGGGATAGCCCACGCCCTTGAACGCGCCCATGTTCTTGCCGGACGAGGACACGAACGCGCCGTCGACGGTGCTGTTGATGAGCATGACGACATGCACGACGAAGTCCTCGGCGCTCATCTCGCTCGACTCGAGCTTGTTGGGATGCGGCTTGAGGAAGTAGCGCCAGAGCAGCGGCGCGTCGGTGATGCCCTTCACCGCGCGCGTCGGCATGGGCTCGGCGAGGTCGACGTTGAAGAAGCGGTCGAGAACCTCCTCGGTCTCCTCCTTCGCCCGCACGTCGTGATACATCATGTGGAAGCAGAAGTGGTCCGGGAACTCCGGGTAGATGCCGTAGCCGGCGAAGCCGCCACCCAGGCCGTTGCCGCGATCGTGCTGGATCGCCATCGCCTTGAGCGCGACCTCGCCGCCCATGAGCGTGCCACTCTCGTCGCAGATGCCCATAAGTCCGCAGCCGCCGTGGATCTTGAACGGCGACTCCTCGCGGTAGCGCGGGCGCGGTCCAGAGACTCCGCTGCCTGACGTGCTCGTCATCGTCCTTCAGCTCCTTCATCGGCGACGCCGGCGGAACCCACCGTTGCGCCATCCGAACCGCCCGCTCCGCCCTCGGCGGGTGCGGCATCGTCCTTCATCAGCTTGCCGATCGCATCTCCCCCGCTTGCGGGAAGCGGCTCGAGCCCGAGCTTCTTGCGCGCACCTTCCTTCGGCTTGCCGAGCGTCCCGGTCTCGAGGAAGAGCGCGTAGGAATCGGTGACGCTCGCCGGACCGGTGCCTTCGGCGATGGCGAGTTCCTTCAAGGTGCGGAACGTCTCCGCCATGCCGATGTCCGAATGGCAGAGCTCCTGGCACGTGTAGCACTCGAGGCACTTCCACACGTTGTTGTCGGCGAGTACCTGGTCGATCTCGCCGCGCAGGAGCTGTCCGATGACTTCGGTGGGCTGGTACGTCGGGTCGACCTTGCAGACCGGGCAATCGTCCTTGCACGCCTGGCAGGCGTAGCACTTGCCGAGGAGCGCGACGTCGAAGTGCTCCGAGAGACGCACCTTGTCCTCGGTGCGAGCGCCCCACTTCGTCGAGGAACGGCTCGACCGAGACGCGGTGCATGTCCAGGCCGATCTCTTCCGGCGCATGACCGTAGGCGAGAGCGATGAGCTCCGAGAGGTAGAGGACGGGCACGTTGACCGGCTCGTTGGCGCGCTGGAGCGCCGCCTGGTTCAAGTCGAACTGCTGGAAGCACGACGGGCAGACGACGACCAGCGCGTCCACCTCGTGTTCCTGCAGGTCGTAGAGCTTGCGGCGCGCGAATGCGAGCGACGACTCGCGCTCGCCCACGCGATCGAGCGCGCCACCGCAGCACTGCATCTTGGTGGGATAGTCGACGACGAAGGCGCCGAGAGCCGCCACGAGCTCCTCGACCTTCTTGGGGTGCAGCGGGTCGTCCCACCGCACCGCGGGCTGAGGACGCAGGAGGTGGCAACCGTAGTGCACGGCCAGCCGCATCCCCCAGAACGGCTTGGTCGCCTTGCTTGCGATGAGACCGGCGCCCATGGAGTCGGCGAGCCACTCGGCGAAGTGGATGACCTGCAGCTCGCCGTCGTAGTGCAGGTCCTCGCGCGCGAGCCGTTCGTTGATCTCGTCGCGCTCGCGCCAGTTCGTCCTGAGATGGCTCTGCGCTTCCTTGAACGTCGAGTAGCAGCCGTTGCACGGCGTCACGACATCGAGCCCAGCGCGCTCCACGAGCGCGAGGTTGCGAGCCGCGGCCGTGTAGAAGGCGTCCGGGTCGTTCGCCTTCACGAGCGTGCCCTCCGGACAGCACGTGTGCCCTTCGAGCTCGTGCACTGTCGCGCCGAGGTCGTCGAACATCACCCGTGTCGCCTTCTCGATGAAGGGGAACCGCGCGGGGATCGTGCATCCCCAAAAGACCGCGAAATCCTTCATGTCCTCGCCTTCCTACTCTCGCGCCGTGCGGGTCCGTCCCGCCGATAAACAAAACGCCCGCTCAGGCCTCATCGGCCCGGCGAGCGTCATTGCTCGTTCTCTTCGATTCCGGCACACCCTTGTGCCAGCCAACAAAGTATAGCACCCGTGGTTTGCACAGGGAACATACACTCGTAGCACACTCGAAACACGCGAGACCTCGTGCCATTACTGGGTTTGTCGTCGAACGAGCTTCCAAGTGGAGAGGACCCAGATGCCGACGAAGGACAAGCACTTCGTGATAGCTCAGTTCTCCGACATCCACTGCGGTGACCCGCGCTTCGACGGCCACCTGCTGGAGCGGGTCATCAGGGATATCAACAAGCTCGAACCCGACCTCGTGGCCGTCCCGGGCGATCTCACGACGAACGGCTACCCGGACGAGTACGAGCAGGCCCACGGCTACATCGAGCAGCTTGAATGCCCGGAGGTCGTGGTCATTCCCGGAAACCACGACAGCCGTAACGTCGGATACGTCCACTTCCTCGAACTGTTCGGCAAGCGCTGGAACTGCCGCGAGATGGAGTTCGGCATCAGGTCGAGCGACAGCGGCCATAACCGCATGCGGATCATCTCGATCGACTCCAGCAAGCCTGACCTCGACGACGGCGAGGTGGGACGCCACCGCTACGAGTGGCTATCGGAGCAACTGGGTCCGGCCGAAGACGACGTCTTCAAGCTCGTCGCCGTTCACCACCACCTCGTGGGCATACCCGGAACCGGGCGCGAGCGGAACATCGTGCTCGACGCGGGAGACGTGCTGGAGATCTTCGCCCAACACCACGTCGACATCGTTCTCGCCGGTCACAAGCACGTTCCCTACGTCTGGCCGGTCAGCGGGCTCCTGGTCGTCACGAGTGGAACCGCGTCGACGTGGCGAACCAGAGGCAACATCCCACCCTCATACAACGTGATCACCATCGATGGTGAGAACGTGGTCGTCGAGATCGTCGACGCCGAGGGCGACGGTCGAACTCGGCTGGAGTACGCGCTCAAGCGACCCGAGCATCGCCGCGGCGCGGGCGCCGTCAGCAGCTGCGACGTCATTCAAGGGCCGGCGCCGACGCCCTGAGCACGAGCGAGAGGCGCTACGCGCCCGCCTCCTCCGCGAGCAGGACCGCCTCGGCGATCTCACGCAACGGCTTGCGCTTGTCCATCGCCATCTTCTGCAGCCGCGAGAAGGCGTCGGCCTCGCTCATTCCCCTCGCCATGAGTATCGCCTTGGCGCGATCCACCGCCTTGCGTGTAGCGAGCCGGGCGTTCAGGTCTTCGACCTCGGCGGCGAGCGCACGCGTCTCCGCGAACCTCGAGGCCGCCACCTGCATGGCAGGCAAGACGTCTTTTCGCGCGAACGGCTTGACGACGTAAGCCATGGCGCCCGCACTGGCGGCCTGTTCGACGTAGGAGGCCTGCGAGAACGCGGTGACCATCACGATGGGCGCGAGCGCCTCTGCCGTGATAGCCTCCGCAGCCTCGATGCCGTTCATCTCAGGCATCTGGATGTCCATGAACACGAGGTCAGGCCCGAGCGTCCGAACCATCTCGAGGGCCTCCCGGCCGTTACGCGCCTCGCCTACGATCTCGTGGCCCTCTTCCTCGAGCATCTCTCTGAGGTCCATGCGGATGAGGGCCTCGTCTTCGGCGATGAGGATGCGCACCTTCTCAGCCTTCCTGAGCATCTGGGAGGGGCAACCGAACGGTCACCGTCGTGCCCCGGATGCCCGAGAACGAGAGCGTCCCGCGCAGGTCGTCCTCGACGATCGTTCGGACGATCTCGAGTCCGAGGTTGGCGTCGGCGACCGGGTCGAAGTCCGTGGGGAGACCTGCTCCGTCGTCTCGAACCGCCAAGACCAGTTCGCCTGGGACGCGGCGCATGGCAACGGTGACCGAGCCCTCCTCCCTCCCCTTGAGGCCATGCTCGATGGCGTTGTGCGCCAGCTCGGCCACGACGAGCGCGAGTGAGGTCGCCACGTTCGCAGGCACGAGCCCGGTCGAGCCTTCGGTATGCACGGTGACGCTGGGCCCGTCGCCGGCCAGACCTTGTCGGACCATGTCGACGACCGTATCGGCCGCCTGCGCGAAATCGATGCGTTCCTCGTCAGACCCGGAGAGCAGCTCGTGAACGACCGCCATCGAGTTGACGCGCTCGGTCGCCTCGCGCAACGCCCTCTCGGCGTCCTGCGAGCCGACGCGGCGGGCCTGGATCCGGAGGAGGCTCGCGATAGTCTGGAGGTTGTTCTTGACCCGATGGTGGACCTCGCGGATCGTCGCCTCCTTGACCTTGAGTTCCTGCTCCCGGCGTCGGGCTTCGCTGACATCCTCAACGAGCACGAGCGCGCCGGCCGGCAAGAAGATCGTCCGGTACCGCAATACACGGTCGCCCACCTCGACCTCGCTGGTCAGTGCGCCGTGCGTTGCCAGCACCGGCGCGATCGAGACAGCCGCGCCGGGAAGTGCGGAGGCGGCGAGTCCCGACGAGCGAACCCTCGACCCCCGCGAGCCGCATGATGTTCACGGCGTTCGGGCTCGCGTAGGTGACTTCGCCCGTGCTGCCCACCCGCATCACGCCGTCGCCTGCGAGCCGTTCGGTCGCGAAGGGCTCTCCGGTACGCACGTCGCGCAGGGGCCCTCGCCGGATCTCCTCGATGAGGTCCTCGGCAGCGCTCATGAACGCTGACTCCATCTTGCCCGGGCGCCTCGACCACCTGTTGCGCCAGGTCGCGCACGATGACAGCATGCGGCGGGTCGCCGATGGGGTACGCCGCAGTCGTGTACGAGATTCCTCGGGTGATGCGACGCCGAGTGCCCATGACCGGTTCGCCGGTGCGAAGAGCCTCGTGAGCTTCGAGCTCGTCGCCCGCCTTGAGCGCTCGACCCACGCGGCTGGCCGCCAGAGCGGCGACGGCCGTCATCGGCCGCGCATCCGCGACCACGTTCAGCGTGTCGCGAGGGCCCACGACCGCGACGGCTGCGTCGCCGTAGCCCATGTCGGCGATGAGCTGCAGGTTGTCGGCGATGTTCTGCACGTGCTCGTCGAGCGTCATTGAGTCGCTTCGCGAGCCTCTCTCACTGAATGCCATGGCTGGAGTATACGGCTACAATGTGCCGAGTCATGCCCCCGTGCCCGGGTGGCGGAATGGCAGACGCGGAGGTCTCAAAAACCTCTGTCCGAAAGGGCGTGTGGGTTCGACTCCCACCCCGGGCACCACCACTCCCTCGCTCGCAGACACCGTGCGCACCTCGATCGCGTGTCAAACGCACGTCGCGGACGAGCACCGCCGTCGGAAGAGGACGTCGCCCGTATGCCGGACCAGCCCGTCACAGCCGAGACCTACAACCGGACCAGGTCGACGAGCCGACAGGCCCGCGGGGGAAGCGGCTGCTGTGGTTGCTGCGCCGGAGCCGCAGTCTTCGGCGCCTTCGCGGTCATGCTCGGTCTGTGGCAAGTCGTGAACGTCAGTCGCGCGCTGTTCGCCGGCCTCGACTCAGACCAGCGCCTCGGCCTGAGCATCCTGGTACTGCTCGCCCTCGCTGCCTTCCTGTTCACGCTGTGGAGGTGGCGGCCGACCCTCAAGCGGACCACCACCGTGGTCACTCGCGTCTCCCGTGCGGCGACCTCCGCCCGGCGCGAGGCAGACGACGCCGCGGTGCTCGATGCCGAATGGCGGCCGGCCGATTCCCCCGTCGAGGACGACCCCACATCCCGAGACAAGCCGGTGGGACCCCCGGAGGCATAGGCCGTCGGTCCCGCGGAATCAACGAAACCGCGGAGGTAGCGCGGGCCTCACGAACCGCTCGCGCGCGGCCTACTCGCCAGGTGCCGCGTCTCGCATCTCGTGATTCGCACGCCCGGCCCGGAGGTAGAGCGGCAGCGCGAGTCCCGATACCGCCGCGCCGACGACCCAGCTCAGAGGGATCGAGAACCGCTGAGCGATCCAACCGAGCGCGGGTTGTCCTGCGACGGCGCCGCCGTCGTTGAAAAACGCGTCGAGGGACAGGATGGTAGCGCGCTGTGCCGAGGGTATCTGCTCGTTCAAGAATCCCTGCCTGACGGGCGTCTGGAACCCGAAGACGAGTCCGAACACGAGCCACAGCAGGGTGGCTATCGCGAACGGAAGCAGGCCGGGTTTCGCCGCCACGAGCCCGACGACGCCCATCCCGGCCGCGGCCAGAGAAAGGACCCCGACGCAAGCCCCCAGCACCTTGGCCGCGTCCCTGCGCTGTGCACCCTCCCTCATCACCCGCCGCACGAGCGCATTGCCCACGATGCCCGCGAGCGAGAACGCCGCGGTGAGCCCGCCCGCCACCCACACGTACTCCCGGCCGAGCAGGTCGAGTGCGTAGCGTTGCCATGAGTAGAAGGCGAAGAGGCCGAAGACCCCGGACAGGAACGAGGTCCACAGCAGGGGTCGCACCACCGCGTGGCGCCAACCGTACGCCACTCCCGCACTGAAGATCGCACGCGTCTCGGTGCCGAAGGTCGCTGCGCGCAGCGGCCTGGGCTCGAACCCGATGTCGCGCATCATCACAAGGGTGGTCACGAAGGTGGCGGCCAGGAGGCCGGCACGCACGAGATAGGGCGTCGTCAGGTCTCTCTGGCCAAGGATGCCGCCCACCAGCGTGCCCACCAGCATCGCCGAGGAGAAGGCAATACCACCCCAAGCGAAGACGCGCTCCTTCGGCCCGGAGTAGCCGGTGTGGTCGAGAGCGTCCACCAGCCAGGCGTCCACAGCTCCAGTCTGGAAGGTGAACCCCAAACCGATGAGCACCGACGCGCCGACGAAGACCCAGATGCCGAGGGCGTACCGGGCGGCTGCAACGTAGATGAGGGTGGCAACCAACAGCGTCGCGCTCGACAGCAGGAACGAGGTCTTGCGTCCTATGGTGTCGGCGATGACGCCGGTGGGCACTTCGAACACCAGGCTGCCCAGCGTGAATGTGGCGTTCACGAGCATCACTTGGAAGATGGTGAGACCGGCCTGCATCAAGAAGAGGGTGTTCACGCCCCAGATGATGGAAGCGGCCAAGGTGAACAGGGTGTTCGTCGTCAGGTAGACGGCGACGACACGCCTCGAGGTGACGCTCGGGGCGGCCATCACTTGGGCCAGAGGCTCGACTTCAAGCGCCCGAAACACCCGTATGTCGATATCGAACGATACTCCACGAAGTGACCGGTCCCCGGGGCGTTGATGGTTATTCCATCACCTATGTACATCCCCACGTGGTGGATGTAGCCGGGGCGATCGTCGAAGCATAGGTCGCCCGGCAGCAGTTCCGAGGCCCGCTTCGGCACGCACAGACCCCACTGAGAGCCGGAGTAGTGCGGGAGCTTCATGCCGGCCGCCTTGTACGAGTAGAGCATGAGTCCCGAGCAATCGAAGACAGTCGGACCCACACCCGCCCACACGTAGCGTTTGCCGAGCTGAGCGATCGCCGTGTCGGTCGCCTTCATGCGAGCCTTCTGTGCGCCGGTTTGCGGAACGAGTGTGCCGTCCGCGACGTCGAAACCGTCGACCGTGATTCCGACGCCCGTCCCGACGCTCTTCCCCCGTCCCGTCACGAACAACCGCGCCGAGTGCTCGCCGGTTTTCAGGACACCCGTGTCGAAGACGACCCGGCCGCCCTGCGCCTGCGCGGAGTAGAAGTCCGCTTCCTGCCATGCCTTTCCGTCCACGCTCACCGAGGCGATTCCCGAGGCCATGTCGGTGGTTCCCAGGATGCGCAGGCGGGTTCCGCTGAACCGGACCGTGAGCGTGCTCGATGGTTGCTCGGACGCCTTCGCCAAACCGGACGTGAGGGTGGAGACCCGGCTCGACCACGTGCCTCCGTACACGAGCCGCCAGTCGTCGGCGCCGAAGCGCGACCCGGACTCGAGCACCTGGCCGGTTACGTCCAGGGCCTCTACGCTCGTGTTGTAGGAGGAACTCGAGGAGTTGTGCCTCCCCACCAGCCTGATCGTGAGCCGGTGATCCCTGTCCGAGAGCGACCGCGCGGACCATAGCACGCGCTTGGTGGTCGTCGCGTAGTCGTAGAGGTCGATGGTGCCCTGCGTACGACCGTCCAGCACGACTTCGGCGATGCCGAAGTCCGGGCCGCGTGACCCGATCCATGTGACGGCGGTGCCGTGGAACGTCACGGCGAACCGGCTACGAATGTCTCGCGTTCGCAGTTCGCTCGTCGCCGCGTCTGCGGACGTCGCCCTCAGCGACCACGACCCGACAAGGGCCGTGCGGGCATCCGACGCGGGAACCCGAGCCACGCCCGGAGGCCGAGGCGCCTCGCGAAGCGATCCTTCGAGAACGTGCATGACGTCGATCGCCACGGGCCTGGACGACCCGGCACCCGCATCGGCGACGCGGATCTGGACCGTGTGATCGCCGGGTGCGAGCCCCGAGACCGACCATATCTCTCGACGATAGAGGGTGGATGCCGAGGTCTGGTTCGCTGTGCCCTGGAGCTTGCCGTCCACGAAGACCTGCGCCGAGCCGAAGCCGGAGGACTTGGGGCCGATCCAGCGCAGTCCCGTGCCGACGAAACTGACGGTCAGCGCGCTTCGTTCGTCGGCAGAGGAGAGGTACGCGCGCGACGACATCGAGCTGTTGGCGATCGTGTTCCACGTACCTGACGCAGCGAGACGCGCGTCGTCCTCCTCAACAGGAGAGAAGGCGACGGGCTTCGGCGCGTCGAAGACGGTGCCCGAGACATCGAACCCGTCTATCCCCACCCGCTCGCCCCGACCCCTCGCGACGGCCGAACCCAACGCGCGGATCTCGAGAACGTGCTTGCCGGTGCCGAGACCCGACTTCGACCAGATGACCTGCTGCACTCGCGTCGACGACGAGTAGAGGCTTATGACGCCCTGCGAGACGCCGTCCAGAACGACCTCCGCCTCGCCCGAGCTCGGCGATCGCAATCCCAAGACGCGCACGCTGGAGCCGGTGAAAGCGAGTCGGATCGCCCCTCCGCCCGCAGGGCAGTACCGGTAGGTATCGCCGGACATCCCACGTGAGATGCTCGACGCCCAGGTGCCGGCCGCAGCGACTCGGGAATCCTTCTCCTCGATCCGCCGAGGAGCCCAGTCCACCGAACCGTTGATGTAGACCGCGTCTAGAGCGAGCCTGTTCGTCGTCGTCCCCGTCGGCGACTGCGGACGAACCTCCACGAGGTGGGAGGTGTTGGCGAGCCCGATCGCGCTCCAAAGCAGTTGATGCTCGCTCGAGCGCGACGCCCACTGCGTGGTCGCTCCAACGTACTTCCCGTCCAGGTAGACGTAGCCCTTTCCGAGAATCGGACCTACAGGACCGGCGAGCGAGATCGCCGGTCCTTTGAATGCGATCGTGTATCCCGAGCCGTTCGACACCGAGCGTCGTGAGGCGCCGCCGGATGCCAGAGCGGTACTGAGAGTCTCCCACCGGCCGAACAGCGTGATGCGAGCGTCCTTCTCCTCGAATCTCAGGAAATCCGAGGGTGGCGCAGGTGGCGTGAGCGAACCCCGCACGTCGAGGGCGTCGATCGTGATCCGATGGCCCTTGCCAACGGCGCCGTCTGTCCCCAGTACCCGGATCTCCAGACGATGAGAGCCTTCCGCGAGAGCGGCGGAAGCCCACACGGTCCGTTTCGTGACAGCACGGCTCGACGACTGATCGACGGTCGCGACGTACCTGCCGTCCAAGTACAGCTCTGCCCGTCCGAAACCGGACCCGGCAGGCCCGATCCACCGGATCGCCGTTCCGTTGAACCTCGCGGCGACGAGAGCACCCTTGTCCGAGACGGAACGTGCGCTCCCGCCCGAGTAGGAAGCGGACGCGGTCTGCTTCCAGGGGCCCACGTAGATCAGGCGCGCATTGTTCTGTTCGGCGCGCGAGAACGGGACGCTAGTCGGAACGACGGATGGGGTCGCCATCGTGCTGACGGCGAGAAGGTGTGCGACCGTCCCGGATGGGGCCACGGTGCTCGCCGACGCGAGTCCGGAGAAGATGGCCAGCGAGATACAGCAGAGGCCGAACGCGAAGGACGCGCGAAGGTAGTGGAGTCTGATCTGCATCGAACCGTCCCGCGGTCGATCCTGCTGCGACGTGTGTTGCGAAAGCTGCTGTGGCATGTCCTGACACATAGATTGTACATCGTCACGTGCGCTTACCCGGTCCAGCGGGGATTCCCGAACGGTCGGAGAGTGTCCGCCCTAGGGTCGGATAGTGACGCTCGTCAGGTGATTCCGGGTGTGTCGCGACAAGTCCCGCACTCCGCTGTTGTACATCCGGACGCACCCGTGGCTCGCCTCCGTGCCGATCGAATCGGGCTGGTTCGTCCCGTGGATGTAGTAGCCGCCCCAAGCGCTGAGCGCTCCGGTGCCTTTGTGCTTGCTGAGCGCCATCCGAAGCACACCCCACGCACCGCCTGCAGAACGCGGCGAGCCCAGCCAGAAGCTGCCGACGTGCGTCGGAGTGCCGGGCATGCCGATGGCGACCGGATAGACCTTGTGCATCCGGTAGCCCTGGGCGTAGTAGAGAGTGAAGTCGGACTTGTCTACAAGGAGGGCGTGCGCCGCCGAGGGTTTCCACCGCAGAGACCACAGAGGCACCGTTAGCGCGCGCACACCCCATGCGTTCCTGACGTAGACGCGCAGTCTCGTGCGACCGAAGGGGACAGCGTCAGGCACCCGGAGTACCCAGCTGCTCCCCGGGGCCGACGACCGCGCCGTGCATCCTCGACCGCCCAATGCCGCCGATACGGATACCGCTCTCAGAGTCCTGAGACGGATCGACTGAGAGGGCGTCACGAACGATTCCCAATACACGGACACGCGCGGGTAGGCGGGGATGAACCGGATGGTATCGATCGTCAGGTCGGCCGAGGAAGCCGCGATCACCGCTCCCGCGGCATCGAGCGCTTCCACGCCGACCCGAGCGGACTCGCCCTCTATCCCGAGTGGTACGTGGAGGGTGGTCGCGGCGTACGGCACCGCGACACGCGTGGCTTCTGCTGCATTCTTCCGAACGACGAGGGTGGCCGCCTCGGCGGGAAGCTCGCCCACGACCACATCGACCTCGCGCACAGCCAGCTCGAAGCCACCCAGATGCAGAGTGAGGGCGCCGACCGGCGCCGCGGGCGCCGCGCAGGAGAGTGCGGGAGCGAGGGCGCCGGCAACCATCGAGCACACAACCGCTCCAAGGACCACGGCCCATCGCCAGTGAACTGCGCGAACGTACATGCGCATCCCTCCCCTCATCTAGTAACGCGAGATCAGTACGCGAGCGAGTTTCTTGGTGCTCTTGCTCACGTAGAAGTCGGTGCGGTTGGACGCGCCGCCACTTGAGTAGATGTAGTACGTGGGAGTCGTCCTCTTCTTGAGTGTGGAGCCGTACGCAGCCTTGAGCTGCGCTTCGGTGCTCCCCACTCTGACGCCCTTCGACGTCACGACCGAAGGCGAGTTGATCTCGAAGATGAAGACCCGATGCGACCTGTTGGCGTACATCTCTACGGGATAGTGCCCAGTGTTCACTCGCTTGCCAGCCCGAGTTGTGTAAATGGACGAGCCGAAGAAGTACTCGTACACGAGCTGACCGGCGTAGTTGTCGTCGGTTCTCCTGACCTTCAGGGGAATCGCCTTCTTAAGTGCGGCGACCGCCGAGGAATCGAGTGCCCCCAGGCGAGCTCCCCCTACCCCCGTGCCCGGATAGAAGATGATGGTCGCAGCGTAGGCGGCGCTGGCAGCGGAAAGCGCGCACACCACGATGAGCGCCATTGCGAGCCGTCTCATGATCCTCCCGTCGCCAGCGCATCGATGGTAGCACGTTCGTACCCGTACAATGGGCAGGTAGCACGCTGCGTGCCTTGCGAGGGCGTATCCGGTCGGCATGCGGTGGCGACGCTCCAGACACGGAGACGAGATGGCGGCGATTCGAGAGGAGACGCACGTGGCGTCGGGCACATCGTCGCCGAGGTTCACGTGGGCGGAGTTCGCGCTCAGACTCGCGCTGGCCGTCGCCCTCCTCCTCGCCGTCGACGGACTCGCGCGTGCACGGGTGCCCGTGGCCGACCCGTCCTTCGAAGCAGCGTACCGCCTCCCACAGGACGGTTCCCTCGGCCGGCTCGAGCCTTTCATCCGTCACATACGGCAGGTCCGTGCCGAGAATCCCATGGACCTCATCGTCGTGTTCTTGGGCGCCTCGCCCGCGTACGGCGTTGGCATCAAGGACTCCGCGGACACGTTCCCCGCGGCCTTCGAAAGCGCGGCGGCGAGCGACACGCTGGCGGGAAGGTCCGGGGCTCGCCGCGTCCGCGCGTACAACCTCGCCGCCAACGGGCTGCTCCTCGGCGACCAGTACGTGATCGCCAAGGCGGTCGGGGACGCGGCCGACCTCGTCGTGGTTCAGCTCACGTACCAGACGTTCGACCCGCGACGCAGCGGCTCGAGGATGCGCGAGCCGGACCTGGCGTCGATGCTCCACGTTGGAGTCAACGCCAAGGAGTCGCGCGCGCTCGGCGTCGAACGGCGCACGGATACGCCGCTCGATCTGGCAATCGATCAAGTCATCCGTAGCCGCTGGTTCGCGCTGGGGGCGCGGAACGACGTTGCCAGCGCAGTGGGCCTCTCGGACGCGTCGGACCGGCTGTATCGGCTCGCAAGCGGGATGGAGCCGACCGAGACACCGCTCGTGGGCGGTGCACCAAGTGCGGGTGACCCGACCACACCGGACTCGGCGGACGTCGGCGATGCAGCGGCGACGGAACAACAGCCACAGATCGATGGCGCCGTCGACCCGACCACGCCCTTCGACGAGCTCGACCCGGCGATGCAGATGGTTGCGATCTCGCGCGCGAGCGAGAACAGCCGGTTCGACCTGAACGCCGGCAACCCCGAGCTCGGGATGCTCGGACGTCTCGCGGGCTACCTGCGCTCAGACAGCACGCGCGCGGCGTTCTTCCTGGCCCCGATGGACGAGGAGATCCTCTCGGCGTACGAAGTCCTGGACGAGCAGCAGTACGAGCGCAACGTGCGGCGCATCCGTTCGGTACTGGCTCGCTCCGGGTTCGGGCTGATCGACTACCATCGGGAACCATTCCTGACGTCGGCTGACTTCGTCGACCTCACGCACACTACCGCTTCAGGCGGCGTGCTGACGGGACAGCGGCTCTGGAAGGACCTGCGCTCGACCGTAGAGAGCACCCCGGTTCGATGATCTTCGGTTCGCTCACGTACCCCGTCTTCCTGGCGCTGTGCGTCGCGGCCTGGTGGGTCCTCCCGCGAAGGGCGCGCCCGTGGCTCCTCGCGACCACCGGCCTTGCGTTCTACACGTACTACGCGCCCGAGTCGGCGCTGCTCGTGCTCGGTATCACGGTCGGCGTATGGGTGCTCGGCCGATACGCGCCGAGGAGCCGGCTCGCCTTCTGGGGCGGGCTCGCGCTTCCGCTCATCGCGCTCGCGTACTTCAAGTACGCGGGCATGCTCACGTCCTCAGCTGCCTGGGTGGGCGAACACGCAGGGCTTCGACTGCCGACCGTCGAAGGCCTGTTCCTCCCCCTTGCCATCTCCTTCTTCACCTTCGAGTTCGTTCATTACCTCATCGATCGCCGGAAAGGCATGATCCCCGAGCGCCCCGCCTCGCACTTCTTCGCGTTCGCGTTCTTCTTCCCGACGATGGTCGCCGGTCCTATCAAGCGCTTCGAGGGGTTTGACGAGCAGCTCGGTGCTCCCTCGCTGTCCCCGGATGACGCCTGGAATTCGGTCCTGCGAATCGCCGTCGGGGCTGCGAAGAAGATAGTCCTTGCCGATTCGCTCGCGGTCTTCGTACAACCTCTGCTCGACCGCCAGGGACTCGCCGACCTCTCGCCGCGCGTGATCGTCGTTGCGCTGGTCGCCTACTCGCTGAGGATCTACCTCGATTTCTCGGGGTACTCGGACATCGCCATCGGCTCGGCACGGCTCTTCGGCTTGAAAGTGCCCGAGAACTTCGACTGGCCGTATCTCAGGACGAGCATCGCGGGCTTCTGGCGCCACTGGCACATGTCGCTGCAGACATGGATCGCCGACTACATCTACCGGCCGCTCGGCGGGAGCAAACGCGGGTTCGGCCGGACGGTCGTGAACACCCTTGCGGCCATGAGCATCTCGGGCCTTTGGCATGGCGCCGACTGGCACTTCGTCGCCTGGGGTGTCTACCACGGGATGCTGTTGGTCCTCTACCGCGTGTGGCGCGTGTTTGTCCGTCCCCCGACGCTGGGAAGGCTGGACGAGGCCGACGTCGCGTTTGCCCGTGCGTGGCGCTGGCGAGGGGTGCGCTGGGTGCGAGCCGGGGCGAGCGGGCTGCTCACCTTCTCGCTCGTCACGATGGGCTGGGGACTCTTCATCATGCCGCTGCGGGACTACGCGATCGTTCTGCGCACGCTGGTAGGGGCGTGATGCGCACGTGAACGACACGACTCGCCGAATCCTGCGAAGCGTCCTCTGGGCGGCGCTGCTCGCGCTGCTCATCCTTGCGATCGCCCTCTTCTCAGGGGGCGGTTCGGACTTCATCTACATCCGGTTCTAGGCCGTGCGCCTCTCGCCGATTCCGAAGTCGCCCAGCTCTTCCCCTACGTGGTCGGCTCCACTGCCCCGCCGCGCTGGAGGCTGGTCCTGCGAAGCGCCAGCAACGCCACATCGTCGACGAGTGCATTGCCCGTGAAGCGCGACAACTCGTTCATCACGTCCCGGGTCAGCGCATGCGGATCGCCATTCGTGTGCGCGGCCAGCAGCGCGAACAGGCGGTCCTCGCCGAAGAGCTCACTACCCCGACGCGCCTCGATCGCGCCGTCCGTGTACAGGAACAGGACGTCTCCGGGCTGAACGGTGGTCTCGACCGAATCGAACGCGGAATCGTCGAACGCGCCCACGATCGGAGAGTGTGCAGGCATCTTGTGAAGTCCCCCCGTTGCGCGAATGACGACGGCGGTCGCGTGTCCCGCATTACAGTAGACAAGGCCCCCGGTCCTCAGATCGAGTACGCCGAAGAAGACCGTGACGAACGTCGCATCGTCCGTCGAACGGTCGACAACGCGGTTTGTCAGACGCATGACGTCGCACGGTGACTTCTGGTCGAGCGCATGCGCGCGGATCGTGTCGCGAACGCGGGAGGTGAGGACCGCGGCTTCCAGCCCCTTGCCCGACACGTCTCCGATGACGACACCGACCCGGCCATCGTCAACCTCGAAGATGTCGTAGAAGTCCCCACCGACACGCGCGGTCTGGAGCGCGGCCTTGTACTCGTAGGAGAACTCGAGACCATCCACACTCGCGGGCATCGCGAGTAGCGACTCCTGCAGGACCTCGGCGATGCGGTGCTCCGCTTCGAACAGACGCGCGTTTCGTAGCGCAAGCGCGAACCGATCCGCAAGCACCTGAAGGAGCCCGAGGTCCGATTCCTTGTATCGGTGTTGCGTGCGCCAGTCGACCTGGAGCACGCCGATAAGCTCGTCCGCGATCACGAGCGGCACGCCGAGCATCGACACGAATCGTTCACCGCGGATGATCTCGCTGGCTGCGAGGTCGGACTCTCTCGCGTCCGACACGAACTCCGGCTGCTGGGACCGAGCGATCCTTCCTGCGAATCCTTCGCCGTGTGCAAGCGTGATCTCTTGGTGTTCGATGCCGACGGCCGCGTACGTCGACAGTCCCGCGTTCGGCTCAGCGAGCATGAGGATTGCAGCATCTGCCGCCATCACGTCGACGAGCTTGTCGAGCAACGCCCCGACGAGTTCGTGGACATCGAGTGTGCTGATGGCCGCGTCGCTTATCTGAGCGAGCGCGGTCAGCTGCACGTTCGCGTCCGAAAGCGCGATCTGACGATCTGCCGCCTCTCTGAAGAGGAGCTGAAACGGATCCGCGAGCGACGTCGCCACCACCGCGCGGTACGTGAACCAGAACGCGGCAACCTGGAACAGATGACCAACGAGATTCGATGCGGCGAACGGGGTCGCGTACATGGTGAACGATAGCTCGGAGCCCACGAAACAGCCGAGCGCCACGACGAGCATGCGGGACGTTCGCGGGCCGAACGAAGCTCTTCGGCCCCACAGCAAGACGCCGCCCGCGACGAACATCCCAGAGAGGAGCACCTCGAGGTCCTTCTTCAGCGATGTGAGTCCGGTCGGCTCGACGAACATGTGCGGGAAGTTACGCCACACGAGCAGGGACAGGAGCACGAGCCCGACTCCAACGAACACCGAGGCGAGGGCAACTGGAATGTTCGCCCGTCGCCGTATGTACAGCGGCGCGACCAGGAAGGAGATCGCGAGGGTGAACCTCTGGACGATGAATGCCTGGGTCGGGAGATCGTTGTCGAAGCCAGGAAACAGATGCACCCCTTTGAACGCAAGGGTGTGTACGACGCCGAGGATGACGAACGAGAGGAATCCCGTGCCGACCACCACAAGGTAGTGGTTCTCCACGAGTCGGCGCGTGTTGTACGTGATGATGAAGACGGTCGCCGCGACGACGATGCAGAACGCCTCTGTCAGCGTGTGGAAGATCGCATAGCTGTAGAGACTGATCGCACAGAGCGCGACGAGGGAAACCGCGAGAATCGGGATACCCCAACTCGGGGCCTGCGCCGGTGCTCGCGAGACGCTCACGCCATCGTCAGATCCGGTCACGCTCGGTCTCCAGTCGACGGCGCGGGTGTCGCGGGGCGGTCGAAGCGTATGCCGCAGGACTGTGCCGGGGCAAGTCGAGGCCTGTGTCCGGCACCGAACATATGTTCGACAACCCTCGTCCGCGCGTGCTACGCTCGATGCCCCACGTCGAGGAGGTCTCCCCATGCCCGCCGAGGACGCAGCGCACCCGGTTGCCACCGACCGGGCGAACGGTTCTGACTTGCTCTCTCACCTCAATGCCGAGCAGCGCGCTGCCGCTTCGCACGACGACTCCCCACTTCTCATCATCGCCGGCGCGGGCACGGGCAAGACCGCCACCCTCGCCCACCGCGTCGCCTACCTCATCGCGCAAGGGACCGATCCGGGCCGCATCCTGCTTCTCACCTTCACCCGCCGCGCCGCCGCCGAGATGATCCACCGTGTCGACGGACTGCTACGCCAGGCGGCACTCGACGGCATGCCAGCGCTCTCCGGGGCCCGGATCTGGGGCGGCACCTTCCACGCCGTCGCCTCGCGGCTGCTCCGGCTCCACGGACGCGACCTCGGACTCGAGCCGGACTTCACCATCCTCGACCGCTCGGACTCCGAAGACCTCATGCACGCGTGCCGAACCGAGCTCGGCCTCTCGGCGAAGACGAGGCGCTTCCCGCAGAAGTCGACGTGCCTCGACATCTACTCGCGCTGCGTGAACGCGCAGTCGAAGCTCGAGGACGTGCTGGCGAAGGCCTTCCCGTGGTGCAAGGACGACCTCGACGACCTCAAGCGGCTCTTCGACGCCTACACCGACCGCAAGGAGTCACAGCAGGTGCTCGACTACGACGACCTGCTGCTCTTCTGGCACGGCCTGCTCGCCGATGCGGTCGCGGGCGATCGCGTGCGAGGACGCTTCGACCACGTCCTCGTGGACGAGTACC
This sequence comes from uncultured Actinomycetes bacterium, assembly GCA_963817255.1. Classification (GTDB taxonomy): domain Bacteria; phylum Actinomycetota; class Coriobacteriia; order Anaerosomatales; family CAVRZR01; genus CAVRZR01. The sequence continues at coordinate 71,006 of CAWFNT010000004.1, read as the reverse complement.
AGGACACGAACGCGATCCAGGCGCAGATCGTCGCGCTGCTCAGACCCGACGGCACCGGCGTGACCGCCGTCGGCGACGACGCGCAGGCGATCTACTCGTTCCGCGCCGCCACGATCCGCAACATCCTCGACTTCCCGCTCGCAGTTCCCCGGCACCGACGTCATGACGCTCACGCGCAACTACCGCTCGACCTCGCCGATCCTCTCGGCAACGAACGCAGATCATCGCCGAGGCGCCGGAGCGCTACGACAAGGACCTCTGGACGAAGCGCGAGGGTGGCGGTCGACCCACCGTCGCGGTCTGCCGGGACGAGACCGAGCAGTCGGACTGGCTCATCGAGCGCATCCTCGGCCATCGCGAGCAGGGCACGGCGCTCAAGAAGCAGGTCGTGCTCTTCCGTGCGGCGCACCACTCGCTTGCCGCTCGAAGTCGAGCTCTCGCGCCGCAACATCCCGTTCGTCAAGTACGGCGGCCTCAAGTTCCTCGAGATGGCGCACGTCAAAGACCTGCTCGGCTTCCTGCGCCTCGCCGAGAACCCGCGCGACGTCACCGCCGGCATGCGCGTGGTCGGCCTCGTCCCCGGCATCGGGCCCAAGACCGCCGAGTCGCTCATGCTTCGCCTCGCCGAGACCGGCGGCGACTTCGAGACGTGGGTGGGCGCGACCGTGCCCGAGCAGGCCGCCGCGCTCTGGCCGGAGTTCGTGTCGCTCCTGCGCGGGCTCGCGGGCGCGGCGCCGGGCGAGGTCTCGGCACAGGTGCAACGCCGTGCGAAGCGTGCTCGCGCCGCTCGTGGAGCGCCGCTACGACAACGTCGCCGCTCGGCTTCGCGACCTCGAGCAGCTCGAGTCGGTCGCCTCACGCTTCTCGGACCGCAACCGGTTCCTCTCGGAGCTCGCGCTCGACCCGCCGTCGTGGACGCAGGACCTCGCCGGCCCCCCGCTCCTCGACGAGGACTACCTCGTGCTCTCGACGATGCACTCGGCGAAGGGGCTCGAATTCGACGTCGTGTACGTGATCCACGCGGCCGACGGCAACATCCCCTCGGACATGTCGACCGGCACGCCAGAGGAGATCGAGGAGGAGCGGCGGCTCTTCTACGTGGCCTGCACTCGCGCCCGCGATGCGCTGTACGTCACGTACCCGCTGCGCTACTACGTGCACGGGAGCCCGTGGACCGACACGCACGGCTACGCGCAACGCACGCGGTTCCTCACCGACGCGGTGCTCCCCCACTTCGTCGAGGTGCAGGCGCGGCCGAACTCGGCCGAGGATGACGAGGCCGCGCTGCCGGCGGCCACGAGCGTGACGATCCGAGAGAGACGTCAAGCGGCTCTGGTAGGAGGGATGGGCGCTACAGCAGCACGTCGCCGCCCCGCCAGCCGGTGAATCGCTCGCATCCGTATGGGTGCTCCTTGATGTATTTCACGACCTCTTCGCACGAATCCGTGAAATACAGCAGGTCCATGTCCTCGGGGTCGATCGTCTGCTCGCCTACGAGCGCGTTGTTCATGAAGTCCCTGAGCTCCCGCCAGAAGTCGGCACCCATGCCAACGACGGGGAACGGCTCGATCTTCTGCGTCTGCATGAGGGTGAGCGTCTCGAACACCTCGTCGAGCGTCCCGAAACCGCCGGGCATGACTACGAATGCGCAGGAGTACTTGACGAGCATCACCTTGCGCACGAAGAAGTGCTCGAACTCGACGTAGCGATCGAGGTACGAGTTGGGCACTCTGCTCTTTCGGAAGGCGAATGTTCGCGCCCACCGACAGGCCGCCAACCTCCCATGCGCCGCGGTTGGTCGCTTCCATGATCCCGGGGCCTGCGCCCGTCATCACGCCAAAGCCGTTTTGAGCGAGAGTCCTCCCGAGCTCGCGAGCAAGCTCGTAGTAGCGCGTTCCGGGCTCGAAACGAGCCGAGCCGAACACGGTCACGAGCGGTCGATCGACCTCCATGAACTGCATGCCGCGGAGCATCTCCAAGAAGACCCGGACCGCGCTCTCGACATCCTTGCTGTGCGCGCGCCCGCGCTCCAGGAACTCACGCTCCGCCCCCTTGACCTCCTCCATCAACGGAGGAAGCGAGACCTCGGTCAATCGCCTCGTCGCGTCCAGCTGTTCGTCTTCATCGCGACCGGCATCGCGCGTGTCATCTGACATTGGTCAGAGCTCCTCTCGCCGAAGCGACTCAGGCTTTCGCGGGCGGCGGCCCGCTTGCCCCGTCCCCAGGCACGAGACGCTGGTAGATGAGGTACGAGTACACCACAGAGATCAGGGCGGCGGAGAGCGTCGGCACCATGATCAGCCAGATCGCGTAGTCCGGAAACGCGGCCCCGAGCAGAGAGATCGCACCGGCAACGTAGAAGAGCTTCGACGCCGAGTGCGTGCGTCCGGTCCCACACCTCCTCGTTCATGAGCGTCCACGGCGTGCGGATACCGATGAAGAAGTTGCGCTTCGCGCGCCCGATCATCCAGCCCACGCACATGAAGAGTGCGCCACACCCGATGGACATGACGACGTTGATGCTGAGTTCGGTGCCAAGTGCCCAGAGGATCGTCTGCGCGTAGATCAACAGGAAGAACAGCTCGAAGACCGCGACGAATACGTGGTACTCGGGCAGGAAGCCTTCGATGTTCTTCTTGAGCGGATCGATCCGGGGCAGCCCGAGGAGCAACACGGTGAGTCCCAGCATGATCAGTGGCAGACCGAAAGCCCCGAATGTGCGAGACGAGTACCCGTCGACTTCGCCGGCGGCGTTCCAGTGTGACGGGACTCGCGCGGGCAGCTGAGGGTACGCCCAGATGGCGATCCCGAACGCAGCAACCAACGCGACAACGATCACGATCCGCGCTATCCGCTCCATGTTCACTTCCGAGAACCCCCTAGCTCGCCTCGGGACACGTCGCGACGGTGTCCGACGTTGACGACCCAGACGGTGACGTCGACGTCCTGGATAGAGTAGACGATGCGGTGGTCGCCTTGGCGAATGCGGCAGCGTTCCTTGAGGCTCAGCCTCTCGCACCCCGGCGGCGGAGGGTCAGTCAAAGCGCTAGGGTATCGGCGTCGAACCCTCTCGCGAAGGGATCAACGAAGCGCACATTCTCTAGAACCAGCCCGTCCGCGAAGTCCTCTGACAGAACCACCGGCACGCCGTTGAGCGCCGCAGTCGCCCAGATCTGGGCGTCGTAGTACGCAAGCTGCCAGCGCTCCTTCGCCTCCAGGGCGGCGACGACCGTGTCGGGGGTGATTAGGAGAGTATTCCAGGCGGATCCGATCTCCATGATGCGCGGGATGACATCCCACGGAGCAAGCGCGTACTTCGATGGGTGGGTCAGGACGTTCGCGTACTCACAAAGCACCTGCGTGGACACACAGATCCTTTCGCGGGGCAACGCGTCGAGGGTATCCCGCGCCGCCTGATGCTTGCCGTTATCGCGCGTGTCGACTGCGTAGACGAGCACGTTAGTGTCGATCAGAACCACGCTGGTACAGATCCTCACGCGTCCACGTGCGGCGGCCCTGATCATCAGTCAGCCCAAGGTCCCTACCTTCCTCGAACCACTTCATCAGGCGCCGATGCGCCTGGTCCTTGGCCAGTTCCTCCTGATTCTTCTTGACGAGTTCATCGATCGCCAAACGCACCACCTCGGACTGGGACACGCCGAGTTTCTGTGCGAGACGCCCCAGTTGAGCGTCGCGTTCCCCGTCGATGACGATCTGCTTCCTGATCATGCGAGCCATGGTGCCTCCAGGGCCTTACCGGAATCCGGCCCGAACCTTCCACCAAACACGGAGCGGGTCGCGTCGAACTCCGGTTGGGATGTGTATAAGATGTGTATACCACGAATCGTGCCGCACCGTCACCGCGATCCGCACACCGCGGTCGAATGCATTGAGGAATCGGATCAGACACTCAGGCGCTGCGAAGCCTCTACGGCTCGACGACGACCTTCACCGAGCCGCACGCGTCGCACACCAGGCCGAACCCCTCGGCGATCTCGTCGAGTGTCAGCCGCTGCGTCACGAAGTCGTCGACACGCACGCGGCGAGTCGCGATCAGGTCGAGCGCGGTCTGCAAGTCGCCGGGCGCGGCGCCGTATGCCGTCCGCACCGTGACCTCTCGGCGCCAGAGGTCGGCCATGGGCATCTCGAGCGGGACGTCCGGAGGCGGCGGCGCGAAGAAGACGAACGTCGCGCCATTCTCGAGGCAGGCCAGTCCCTGCGCGATCGCGGAAGGCGCTCCGGTGCAAAGCAACACAAGGTCTGCGAGCCGACCATCGTTCGCCTGCCGCAGGGCCTCCGGCAGTCGGTCGCCGATCTGGGCCGCATCGAAAGCGGCCGTGGCTCCCGCGCGACGAGCCCAGTCGAGCCGGTAGTCGTTCAGGTCCGTCGCAAACACGCGACCGGCACCGAGCGCTGCAGCGAGCCGGATGTGCAGCAGGCCTGAGATGCCGCTCCCGATCACCAGAACAGTCGAGCCCGGTCGCACTCCGGCGCGTATCTGGGCCCGCAGGACACATCCGAGCGGCTCGACGAAAGAGCCCTCCTCGTACGTCACGTCGTCGGGAAGGAGGAGCACGCCGCGCTCGGTCTGGAGCGCGGGAACGCGCACGTATTCGGCGAACCCGCCCGGATCGAAGTTCGTGGTGTGGAGCGTGTGACAGGCGGTGTGGTTGCCGGCGAGGCACATTCGGCAGGTATTGCACGGCACGTGGTGAGACACCACGACGCGCTGACCGACCGAGAGGTGCGTGACTCCCTCGCCCACCTCGGCGATGTCCCCGGCCACCTCGTGACCGAGCACGATGGGCGCCTTGGGAACGCGGTACCACTCCATGACGTCCGAACCGCAGATGCCCGAAGCGCGAATACGCACGAGGATCTCACCCGGGCCGATCTCGGGAACGGGGCGCTCCTCGATCCGGATGTCGGCGTTGTTGTGGTAGACCGCGACGCGCATCTAGAACTTCCGGTCCGCAGCTACCTCCGCCGCCGAGACGCCGGCACCGGCCCCGCTCGCGGCCTTCTCGTCCTCATAGACGGCGTACGCATCGTCTACCGACGCGCCCGAGTGGACGATCGCGCGGACGGCCTTGATCATCCCCACGGGAGAATCGGACTGGAAGATGTTGCGACCCATATCGACGCCGGCAGCTCCACCGGCGATGGAATCGAACGTCAGTTGCAGCGCGTCGCGTTCGACAAGCTTCTTGCCGCCCGCCACGACAATCGGCACCGGGCAACCCGCGACGACCTTCTCGAAGTTGTCGCAGAGGTAGGTCTTGACGACGTGCGCGCCCATCTCGGCGGCGATGCGGGTCGCCAGACCCAGGTAGCGTGAGTCGCGCACCATCTCCTTGCCCACCGCGGTCACGGCGAGCACGGGGATGCCGTAGCGCTCGCCTTGGTCCACCAGCTTCCCCAGATTCGCGATCGTCTGATGCTGATGCTCCGAGCCGACGAAGATCGACATCGCCATTCCGACGGCGTTGAGCCTGATGCATTCCTCGACCGAAGTGATGATCGTTTCGTTCGAGAGATCGTCCTCGAGCACGCTGTTGCCACCCGAGACACGCAACACGATCGGCGTCGACGTGGTGCTCTCGACGCTCGTGCGCAGGATGCCGCGGGTGAGCATGAGCGTGTCGGCGTAGGCCGCGAGCGGCGTGATGCACGCGCACGCGTCAACCAATCCGGTCGTCGGACCCTGGAAGTACCCGTGGTCGACGGCAAGCATGACCGTGCGGCCGTCCTCGGGTCGAATGATGCGGGACAAGCGATTCTCAAGACCCCACGACATGGCGCGTGACCTCCCGTGATATCCGTGGATCGATGCAATTTGGTGCCACGGCAAACCGCAGCGAGCGCGGCCGGCGGCGGGCATTCATCCTATCAGACACCGCTGTCTCGGATGCCCGTCGGCGAGGCGCACGTCGCGCCTACGTGCAACCCATGTCCAGGTGCGAAGAGCGCTGGTACTCGAGCGCACGAGCAAGCCGGTAGAAGTCGCTGTCGGTGTCGATGTAGCGGATGCGCGTCTTGAGCGTCCCCGGGTCGATGAGTTCGTCGAACGGCACGTAGCGCAGCGCGAGCTGGTCCTGCACGCTCACCATGTGTCCCGTGAGCCCTTCCTCGACCACCGCGCGATATGCCCCAACGCCGAGCTGCGACCCGAGCATGATGTCGAACGCGATGGGTTCGGCGCAGCGCGTCTCGTACCCGATCTGCTTGAACCGAACCTTCATCGACTTGCCGGTGCGGCGCTTGTACGCGACTTCCATCCGTTCCGAGAGCAGCCTGCCGATCTCGGCCGAGCCGAGCACGACGTTGCCGTGCTCGTCGGTGGCTGTCGGTCGCTGACCTTCCGGCAGGTGGTCTGCGAGACCTTCGGCGACGCAGACGATGCCGTAGCACCGCCTGTCCATGTTGCGCGCCTCCATGAGCTCGGCGAGTTCTTCGGCGGCCTCCACGAGGTCGAACTCCTCGCCTTTCAGGTCCTCGACCGAGATCACACGTGTCGCCTCACCGGCGATGCCGGCGGCATACGTGAGCCACCCGGCCTTCCGGCCCATGATCTCAAGGACGTACCAGACCTTCGTGGACTTCGCGTCGGCGGTGAGGTTCCTGATCTCCTTGGCGGCGAAGTGCGCCGCCGACGTGAAGCCGAACGTCCAGTCGATGCCGTAGTAGTCGTTGTCGATCGTCTTTGGCAGATGGATGATCTTGACCGGCCGGAGACCTTGCACCATGTCCTGCATGCGGTAGAGGTAGTTGGCGGTCTTGAGCGTGTCGTCTCCACCGATCGAGATGAGTGCGTCGATCTTGTGCGCCTGCAGCGCCAAGAAGACCGAGCGAAGCTTGGCGTTCTTCTCCGAATCGGCCAAGTCCTCGAGCGATGCGATGTCCCTACCGGGGTTCGCCCGGGAAGTCCGCAGAATGATCGCCTTCTCGCTGCGGATGCCGGTAACGTCTTGCCGGGTCAGGCAGATCCAGTCGGTCCCCTCGCGAAGCGGCTCGTCGGGCGTGTAGCGCTCGAGATCCTCGTAGCCGTCGAGGAAGCCTACGACGGGGATGCCGGCGTTGAGGAACGCGAGCGTGCATGCAGAGATGACGGCGTTCGCCGCAGGCGCCGGACCACCCGAGAAGAGGATGCCCACGCGCTTGATGCCGCTGTCGTTCTCGTCTGCGCTCACGGGCGATCGCCTCCCATCGGGGCGACCCGGTGCGTGGTGTCCTCACGGGCCGGGCGCCGGATGCTACGGGGTGGTGCTCGAACTCTCGATCACATGCCCTATACCCCGGAGGCGATCGTAGCGGGCGCCAACGAGCGACTCGACGGGCGTTCTCGTCAAGGCGTCGAGCGCCCTGCCGAGGGCGTCGCGGACGAGGACGTACACCGCCTCGGGATCGCGATGTGCCCCCCCGATCGGCTCGGCGACCAACTCGTCGGCGATGCCGAACTCGAGCAGATCCTCGGCGGTCATCTTGAGGCACGGTGCGATGGTCTCGGCCTTGTCGGCGTCTTTGTAGAGTATCGAGGCGCACGACTCGGGCGTGATCACCGAGTAGTACGCGTTCTCGAGCATGATGAGCCGGTCGCCGAAGCCGATCGCGAGCGCCCCTCCGCTGCCGCCCTCGCCGATGCCGATCACCACGACGGGTACGCGCAATCCCGACAGCAGCGCGAGTGACTCGGCGATGGCCTGTCCCTGGCCGCGGTCCTCCGCCTCGACACCCGGGTACGCGCCAGCCGTATCGAGGAAGCTCACCAGAGGAAGCCCGAACTTCTCGGCGAGGCGCATGACTCGCATCGCCTTGCGATACCCCTCCGGATGCGGACTGCCAAAGTTGCGACGCACGTTCGTCTTGGTGTCCTTGCCCTTGCGATGCCCCAAGACGGCGACGCGACGGTCGGCAAGGGTCGCCAGTCCGGCGAAGATCGCCTCGTCGTCGCCGAACAGACGGTCTCCGTGGAGCTCGACGATGTCTGCGAACAGGGCAAAGAGGTAGTCGTCGAGCTTGGGCCGATCGGGGTGCCGGCTGATCTGGACGCGCGCCCAGGGCGTGAGGTGCTCGTACGTCTCGACGCGCAGGAGCTCGATCTCAGCCGCGAGCGCTTCGACCTCGGACGCGAGCTCGGGATTCGCGGTCACATCCAGCTTGCGGAGCTCGGCCAGGTTGGCCTCGAGCTCGATGAGCGGGCGCTCGAAGTCCATGGCGAAGCGGGGCATCAGGCGACACCGCCTTGGGTCCGCGCGACCTGGGCGCCGCGCGGCACCAGGTAGTCGAGGTAGAGCTCCACGCGCTCGGTCAGATGGCGGCGCTGCACGATCTCGTCGATGAGGCCGTGTTCGAGGAGCGACTCCGCCGTCTGGAATCCTTTGGGCAGCTTCTGCCGGATGGTCTGCTCGATGACGACAGGCCCCGCAAAGCCGATCATGGCTCCGGGCTCGGCGATGACGATGTCCCCCAGGGTGGCGAAAGAGGCGGTCACGCCTCCGTAGGTAGGATCGGTGAGAACAGCGACGTAGGCGAGCCCGGCGTCGTCGTGCCGACGAACCGCTGCCGAGGTCTTCGCCATCTGCATGAGCGAATACATGCCTTCTTGCATGCGCGCGCCTCCGGAGGCGCACACGAGCACTACGGGCAGGCGTTCCGCCATTGCGGCCTCGAAGGCGCGCGTGATCCTCTCGCCGACGACCGAGCCCATCGACGCGCCGATGAACCGGAAGTCCATCGCACCGAGCACCACCGATCGCCCGCCGATTCGCGCGCGGCCCACGACGACCGCTTCGGGGAGTCCGGATTTCGCCCGTGCCCCGGCGAGGCTTTCGACGTAGGTCTTCGCCGCCGAGAACTCAAGCGGATCGCCCGATTCGAGCCCGGCGTCCATCTCCTGGAAGCTCTCGGTATCGGCGAGCAGCAGGATGCGTTCGGGAGCCGTCATCTGGAAGTGATGCCCGCAGTACTTGCACACTCTGAGGTTGTCGATGAGTTCGGCCTCTGAGATCGCGCGCTTGCACGATTCGCATTTCAGCCACACGGAGTCCGGCGCCTCGCCACCGGAGCGCAATCCAGCCCCAAGCTCGGTGTAGCGCTTCTCGTCGCGCGCCTTGAACCAGTCGGCTATCGACATCTAGACGGCGAAATCCTCGGTACCCTCGAACACCTTCACGGCGCGGTCGACGTCGTAGTCGCCGAGGGTGATCGCGCTGATCGCCTTCGTGAGGCGCACGGCCTCCTCGAGTGGACGCTGGTGGATGTTCCGTCCCGTCGCATTGCCCTTGGCGCCGCCCACGTGGATCTGCTCCCAGAGCTGCCGCAGGAAGACGTCCGCCTCGACGGTCGACCCGCCCGCGCACACGAGACCGGTGCGGCCGGCCGCGGAGCACGCTTCCTTCAGCTTGTCCGCAGAAGACATGCTCTCGTCGCCCTTCGGTGGGTTGACCTTCACGAAGTCGGACCCGAGGCAGCACGCCACTCCGGCAGCGCCGGCTATGAGGTGGGCGTCCTTCTCGTCCTTGACGGCCTGGCCGCGCGGGTAGATCCACAGGACGACGATGAGTCCGTTCATGTGGGCATCAGCGATGAGCTGGGCGGCCTCTGTCATCATCGTGGACTCGTACTCCGAACCCAGATAGATCGTGTATCCGATACCCACCACATTCACGCCGCTGTCCCGCAAGTCGAGAACGGTCTGGATGTCGTAGAGCTGAGGACTGTAGGGATCGTCCTGGTGCTTGGCCGGATCCGACGCCGAAGACTTCACGAGGTGCGTCTTGCTGTTCATCTTCACGAGGTAGTTGATGTTGGGATAGTCCGCCGCGTAGTGCGCGATGAGACCGCGCTGGCCGGCGAGAATACCGCAGACACCTTGCGAGCCGATGCGGAAGAGATGCTCGGGATCGGCATCTTCGGCAGAGATACCTGCGCCGAAGAAGTCGTCGTTCATGTGCTCGATCTTCTGGTCGCACGCGAAGAGCATGAGGCGTCCGGTACCCCGGGTCGCTTTCAAGTAGTTCTCGACGTATGCCTCTCGCGCCTCTGCGGGCACGTCGGCGGGGATGCGGACCTGGTCGGATGTGATCTTCGGCATCAAAACCCCTCCTAGAGGATCCTGCGGACAGCGACGAGAGCGCCCTTTCGGTGGCGACGCTCCGCCACGCGCGGAGGCTGCCGCCCGCCACGATGGGAGCAGCCCTCAGGGTAGGCGAAAGGCTTGCGACAAACCAGCCCCGACAAGGCGCCCGGGACGCGCTTCGAACGCGCCCGAGGGCTATGTACCCGACCGGCCCCCCGTGAACTCCTTCGTCACGTAAGGCGACGTGAAGAGCGCGAGCGTCGCCGCGTACGTGGGAACGAATCGGACCGCTTCCCCCAACACGGGCGGTTCTGGCAGGTCGTGCACGTCAACAATCAGGTGGTCGCTCGACGCGCCGAGCACGTGGACGCGGGAATCGACAGGCCGAAGTCCCTCAGGGGGCGCGTCTTGGCGGCCCAGTGCGCAGATCGCGCGACGCCGTTCTCCACGGTCGACGAATGACGGATGACCGCCGAAGGCGTCCTCCGCGAACTCGCCAAACGGCATCGACGGCTTGAGCTTGCACTCGATGACCGGCGCCGCGACCGTGATCGCGTCGGTGTGCAGCCCCAGGATGCGCTCGCGCGTCACCGTGCTCACGCCAAGCAGAATGCTCTCTCCGATGCGCAGGTTGTTCACCGCCGAAGGCATGCCGCCGACGACCGCGAGTTCGATCGAGCTCGACATCCCGCCGGAGACCGTAAGCCGCTTACCCAACTGGGCCTCGGCCGCTTCGGCGAGTGCGGCCAGAACGCCCAGGTTCTTCTCGGTAGGTACGATCGCGCCGTAACACGTGAGGCTCGTGCCGATTCCGAGCAAGATCACGTGTGCGGACGCTCCTGCCCGCGTGAGGAACGCGGGCAGCTCGGCGGGCATCATGCCTTCGCGCAAATCGCCCAGGTCCACCATTGCGACGATCGCGTGGGCGCGACCCGCGCGCTCCGCGGCCGCGTCGAGCGCCTCGACCGTCTCGATCTCGCTGACGAGCGAGACGTCGGCGAGGCGCACCGTATCGTCGGCGAGACCGGGAGTCGGGGGCCCTTAGCAGCCAGAACGGCGCGTCCGCTCCGGCGTCCCGCATCCGTGCGATGTTCTCGAGGCGGGAATCTCCAAGAGCGGTCACCCCGCCGTCGAGCATCGCCCGCGCGACCTCAGGCGAGCCGCAGGTCACCTTCGTGACGCCGACGACGTCGATTCCCGGCAGGGCCTCGACCACCGTGCGCGCATTCTCGGCGATCTTCGCGAGGTCGACCGTGACGGTGGAGCGCATCACTTGGGCGGAGTCACTTCACCCGTGCGCGCGTCGATCTGCGCGGATACGTACTCGGCCGTCGGTTGGTGGAACAGGGAGTAGCTCCAGTACGGGCCGCTGCCATCGAGAACGCTGAAGTTCAGGCCGATGCGCGGGTCCTTCGTCGCGGCGAGGTCGTAGCGGGCGGCCAGAGCTGCCTTGCCGATCTGTACTGCCTTGTCGCTGTCGATGACGTCGTACGGCAGCCGATTCGTGAACGTGTCGACGAACGATCCCACCCCGTCGTCCGTCACCTCACGGGTCTCGGTGATCTTCCCCCATGGATCGACCTCGACCAGGAGCACGGCGTCGGCATCGGCTTTGTCGATGAAGCTGAGGGACCAGTGGTTGGGCACACCCTCGTCGTTGACCATGTCGCCCGACGCACTGATGAGGTATGCCCCGCTGCGCCACTTCCGCGCCTCCGCAAGCGCTGTGCGCCACTCCTCGCGGAACGTGTACTGTGTCGGCCCGCCCCCACCCTCTGAGATCGAGCGTCCGGGCGGGATTTCGCTGATGGCTGTCTGGTCGACCGTTGCCGACGCGGATTGCCCGGCAGGCTCGCCGCCCGTCTTGCCGTCGCCGCTACCCGAAGTCCCGCCGCCGCTGGCGCAGCCCGTGAGCGCAAGCACCGCGAACACGCAGACGGCCACAACCCATACACCCCGCCGCTGGACTAGCCGCTTGACGCGCATTGTCTCCCCCATCATCCGCGGCACCAGCGTAGCGCGGGGAGTCTGCGGCGACAACGCGGCCCAGGCCGTCAGAGCCCTGCGCTGCGACACATCAGCCCCACCACGGCATCCCGGTCGAAGCTGCCGAGAAGAACTCCGCAGCAAGCGAACACATAGTCGCGGTCGAGGAGGCAGCAGGCATCGGGCGGTGGTAGCAGACGCTCCCCGCCGGCGACCGGCGCGCGAGTCGATTCGAGGATCGCTGCGCCGCCCGGCAGGCGGGTGAGCGCTCCCCCGGTCCCGATCACGAGTCGGCAAGCGGTGAGGTCCCGGCCCCGAGCGATGGTCTGCCTGCCCTTCGGCGTGTAGAGGTGCACGAGGCGGCCGGCGTGTCTCTGCACGGCATTCGCAGCCGCGACGCTCGCGAGTGCTACCGCCGACTGCACGTCCTCGGGCGCCGAGGGTACGGCCGGTGGCAGGGCGTCCGGCCGCTCCGCCTCGGGTATGAGCTCGGCCGCGTGCCGAGCACTCACGAACGTCCCGAGGTCCCCTTCGACGGTGCGCTTCGAGTGCGGCTGGGGCTCGGTTGAGATCGCCGCGATCTCGGGAGTTCCGTCGGTGATCGAGTGCACGTCGGTGGTCGCACCTCCCACGTCCACGACGACGAGGTCTCCCACGGCCTCCGCGAGCGCCTCGGCCGCGACGAGCACCGCGCCGGGAGTGGGCAGAATGCGTCCCCTCACGAACTCGCCGATGCGCTCCATTCCCGGCGCGTGCGTGATGTGCTCCTCGAACGCATCGTGGATGACCGCGCGGGCGGACACGACATCGAGCTCGTCGACGCTCGGATACACGTTCGCCGTGACGCGCACCCGGAAACCCGCGTCCTCGAGAAGGCTTCGCGCCTCGTCGCGCGCGACTGAGTTACCGCCGTAGATGACGATCGGCCGCACCTCGAGTTCGGCGAGCCGCCGCGCATTGCCGAGCACCGTCTCGAAGTCGCCACCCTCCACGCCCCCGGCGAGCAGGATGAGCCCCGGGGCGACCTCGTCGATACGCAGGAGGTCGGCGTCGCGCAGATTGCCCGCCGTCTGATACTCGACCACGCCGCCCGCTCCAAGGGCCGCCTCGCGGGCGGCCATCGCGGTCATCTTCGTCGTCAGTCCGTGGACCGTCATGCGAAGGCCACCCGCAGCGGAGCTCGTCGCGAGTGTGACGGCGGGCTCGAGCGGCCCCGTCGCCCGCTCGAGTTCGGCGCGCGCCGCTTCGAAGCCTAGGCCCACGTCTCCCTGCAGAACGGAGGTAGCCGCAACGCCTTGGCCGAGCAGCCGGGGTTCCGTGCGCGGCCAGCCCGCCAGACCGTCGAACGCGCTCACGACGGTAGTGGTGGAGCCGATCTCGGCGACGAGCGCGTCTATGCGGCGGGACGCCGTCACAGCACGCCTCCGCGCCCGCTGATAATCGAGCGCACGTTCGCCAACAGCCCAGGGAGCTCATCCACAACGTAGCTCCACACAAGCTTCGCGGAGATGTCGTCATAGACATGAGCAAGCCTGTTCCTGAAGGCGATGATGTGCGACGCCTCAGGGAGTTGGGCAGCAAGCGACGCGTCCTCCTGAGTGGCTCGGTTCAGCGCCTCTCCGATGATCTCAAACTGCCGCTCTACCGCCGACGACAGCATGACATCCTGCTCGTATTCCGCCAGCGTCCGCCCGGACGTGAAGGATTGGATGGCCTCGGCCGCTCGAAGAGCATCCGAGAGCGAAACGACGGGATCATGCCGCCTCATAGAGCACCACCTGCGTCCGTTCGAACTCGGCGCGGAGGTAGGGGTTCTTCACCGCATCTTCCTCAATGAGGTCGACTGGCAGGCCCGTGATCGACTTCAGCTCCTCGAGCAGGCCGAAATAGCGACGGGCGTAGCCGCTGACTTCCGGCCGAAACCGCACGAGCAGGTCAAGATCCGCTGGCATCACAGTCGGATCCGCTTGCGTCGCCGATCCCACCAGTGCGACGTAGAGGACGCCGTAGCGACGACACGCGTCGATGATGTCGGGCACGAAAGGGCGAATCTCAGGATTGAGCCCGACCGCTTCCGGCGCGTACACGGCGCTTGACTCCATAGTCACTCCGCCTTCGGACGGGGTTCTCCCATCGCTCACGAACGCCTCAAGCGCGGTCGCGATCAGTGCGCTACGCGAGTACCGTTCGCACTGCGCGAATGCGTCTGCGCGGGCGAGCACTTCGTCGGGGAGTGTGATGTTGAGTCTGCGATACGCCACGACCGCATGGTAGCACGAGTGTGTATCAGTGTGTATTGGTGTGTACCGGTGCCGAGCCGCGTGAAAGACCCTCACATCCCCCGTTCCTGGAGAGCCTTGACGATGAAGCTCGCAACGTCGATGCCCTTCGTCTTGCGCCCGAAGCCCGCGTCCATCCCCCACTCGCACGCGAGCTTGTCGGTGACCTGCGTGCCGCCCGCGATGAGCAGCAGCTTGTCGCGCACGCCCTTCTCGACCGCCAGGTCCGCGAGCTTCTCCATGTTCTCTCGGTGGATGTCGTTGTGGGTGATGATCGTGGAGATGAGCACCGCTTGTGCGGCATGCTCGATCGCGGCATCCAGCACCTTCTCGATCGGCACGGACGTGCCGAGGTACTCGGCGGTGAATCCCCACTTCTCGAGCCCGCCGTGCTTGATATCGATTATCTCGCGCATCCCCACCGAGTGCTCGTCCTCACCCACCGTCGCCGCCACGACCTTCAGGTTGTGCTCGTGGACGAAGTCGCGGATCTCTTCGTCCGTGAGCACCACCGGTGGCTCGGGGATCACCAGCGTCGCGGGATCGATCGAGGTATCGAGGCATCCTTTCAACTCGATGAGCGTCCCTTCGGCGGGGTGCATCACGCGCTTGTGGATGACCTCGCACCCCTTGAGGTTCATCGAGCGGCCGATCTCGAGCGCGGCAGCTTCGGCCGTACGCTCATCTGCGGGCAAGAACATGGTCACTACCACGATGCCGTCGCCCGCCCACTCGACCTCGGGCCTCAGAAGTCCTCGCGCGCGCATCTCCGCCGTCGCCGCGAGACGGGCGTTCACGTTGTCCTCGGGGTCGAGCTCGTCGATGAACGGCACCTTCGAGTCGTCACAGAACGTGCACCCGCCGATGAGATCGCACGGCGCCTTCTCCCCGGCTCCCCTGCCGCGGTACCCCTCAGGCAGGTGATTCTCGCCGAAGTGGTGGCAGACCGGCGCGAGGTAGTCGTACGCGCGCTCTACGATGGTGCCGGCCGCGACGCCGCCGTCGCACGAGCGCGCTATGCCATCGTCGTGCGTTTCGGGGTACTCGCCGGAGTCGACGAAATACGCGTCCTCCACACCCGCGAAGTAGCCGCCGTCGGCGAGCATCGCCTCGAGGAACAGGACCGCCCGCTCCTTGATTTCGCGCACGCGCGCCTTGAGCTCCGGATTCTCGCGATCGACCGTCACCATCTCGCGTAGACCGTCCATGCCGATGAGCGACTGCTTGGCCGTGTCGACCGCCGCGACGTTGTTGTAGTGCCATGGGACGTTGCGACCCTCGTCCGGCGTGATCGTGGACTGGATGTCGGCGCTTGTCAGGCGCGAGATCATGAGGTTCATCACGTGTGCGACTGTGGCCTCACGCCCGTCGCTTTCCATGTAGCGGGTGTTCTGCTGCGCCCGCATCTTGTACTCGCCGAAGAGGTCGCGAAGCGCGATGGCGTAGGGCAGGTCCATTCGCACGCACGGCGCCGGTGCCGCGTCGGGCGGGACGGTCGAGAGGGCGATCTGCTCCTTGGCCATGCCGACGGCTACCGAGTACGCGCAGTTGATGGCGTGCTGGACGAGCAGCTCCGGCATGACCTTCCACGCCTTCACAGCGGTGGCGTTCGCATTGTGCGCGCCGTCGATCTGAAGCATTCCGGCAGCCGCCATGATCCGCTTGGCCTCGGCTGCGTCTACGAACGATCGGTACATGTTGATGTTGCGGTAGAGCACGTTGTACTGCGGGTCCTGGTGTGCGCCGTTCACGCCCTCCTCGGCGAACATGACCGCGATCTCGGGCCCGGCGACGCCGCTCACGTAGCTGTGGAAGTTGATCGGCCGACCCACCTCGTCCTCGATGAGGTCGAGTGCCCGCCGAGTGACTCGCACTTGCTTTCGAGTGACCGCGATCCCGCCGACGCCCTCCGGCGTACCTTCCAAAAGCCCGTCGATGTGGCTCTGGCCGGCGGTGCGGATGACCATCATGTGATCGGCTCCGTGCCAGGCGGCCATGCGCATGCGGCGGATGTCGTCCTCGAAACGGCCCGACGCGATCTCGGTCGTGATCACGCAGTCGGGCTGCGGATCGATGTTGTCGAAGTAGTGCGCGGCAGGCAGGGGGACACTGCGGTCGAGCGGTGCCGACGTCTCGAGGTACGTGAACTCGTAGACGTGCTGGTTCAGCACGCGCTCCCGCCACGTCCAACCTTCGCGGCGCGGACGGTAGTGCTCGATGCCCTCGAGCAAGCGCTCGATATCGATCTTCTTGTCGGGCTCGAGGGGCGGATCGGGCGGCTGGGTGACGGTCACCGCGCGCCGCCCCACTGCGCCTCGGCGATGTCCCATCCATCGCCACCGGCAAGCCGGGCCGCCGCACTCGGTGCGTCGCAAGCCCACGCCTGCATGCAGACATACACCACGTGTCCCGCCCCGTGTCCGAGCAAGCCCCGAGTCTCACACTCGGAGACGACCGCCTTGCACGTGAGCGAGTCGATGCCCATGCGCATGAGCACGGAGCGCTCGATCGACGGAGACGTGTGGATGCGCGCGAGGTCGACGAGCGGCGCGACGATCTTCTCGGCGAGTTCCCAGAAGCGCGCCTCGAGGGCCTCGTCAGAGAGTCCCGCGAGGTGCTGTCGAACCTCGTTGAACGTGTCGGGGCGGACCATCTACGCCTCCTTCAGCTCGGCGATCACGCGCTCGATCTTCTCGGCGTCGCTGTTCGTATCCTCGGCGAGGAACGCGATGTCTTCGGCGGTGGGCACGTAGCCCTCGGGCGCGTGTGAGAGCGCGTTGCGAACGTAGCTCCGGCGCAGTTTCCCCACGTCGAAGTCCTTGGCGCGGATCTGCTCGGGGCAGGTCGGGATGACGATCGACACGCCGGGCACGCTCTCGGTCGGGTCGCCCGCCCGCACCTCGACCCCCATCGCGCGCGCGAAGTTGAGCTGCGCCCAGTGATGCTTGCCCGCGCCGGTGTACTCGGTCTCCTGAACGACCACTGTCGCCTCGCGGGGCAGGTCCCGCGCGAGCGACACCGTCGCCGCCATCGCGGTGTTGCCCGACGGCCCGCGCTCGAGGCCTTCGAGCTTCGCGAGCGCCTCCGTGACGTAGAAGACCTCGCCCTGGGTCACGGTGAGGTATCGGTCCATGTAACGGAGCGCTCGAGCGGCGTTCCGGGGTACGTCGGCGCGGTCGGGCCACGTCGCGAACGGGACGCCGAAGCCAGTGTGGCCCGTCGTGAAGCTCTTGCGGTTGAAGTCGGTGTCGCTCGCCATGTGCAGGCCCGCAAGGTCGACCGAGGCGCTTACGATCTCAGTCTCGGTGGCGCCCGCGCGCTTGAGCCCTCGCGCGGTGCCTGTCGTGTTCCCGCCACCTGCGTGCGTGATCACGACGTGCGTGGGCGGCGCGCCCGTGTGCTCGACCATCTCGCGTGCGATCTCGGCGCCGAGAGTCTCGATCCCCGACACGCCGAAACTCGAGTACAGCGACGCGGCGAAGTAGCCGGTCTGATCGAGGAGTTCGAGCATGTGGCTGAAGAGTTCGGGCCCGACCGTCATCTGCACGACTTCGGCGCCGAACGCCTCGCAGATCCGGCTCTTCTCGATGATCTCGGGTTGGCCGACGTGATGCGAGTCGAAGGCCTCCTGGCAGATGATGCACTTGAGGCTGGCGCGCGCCGCCTGACTCGCGACCGCTGCACCGTAGTTGCCCGAGGTCGCTGCGATGACGCCCACGTAGCCCTTCTCGCGCGCGACGTGGATGCTCACACTCGCTCGGCGATCCTTGAACGAGCCGGCCATGTTCGCGGCCTCATCCTTCACGAACAGCCGGGCTCCCATGCCCGGCTCTGCATACGAGCGTACGAGGTCGGTCAGATTCTTGAGCTCCAGCAGCGGGGTGTTGCCGACGCCGGCCGCATTCTGGATCCGAGTGATGTCGCCAAGCGAGTAGCCGTGCGCGGCCATCATCGCCTCGTAGTCGAACGCGATGGGACGTTCGCTCGAACTCGGCGTAGTCCATGCCCAGCGCGCGTTTCATGATCTCGCCGCGCCTGGCCATGATCGCGTCCGACGAGCGGCGGGTCATCAGGCGTCACCGCCCGGAGCGGGCGCGTCTGTCGACGCCGAGCCCCGGTATTCCGCCAGACGCGCTCGCAGATCGCGTCCCACCGCGGCGAGTTCTGGTGTCGGCTGGCCAAAGGTATGCGTGTAGCCCGGGTTCACCGCCGAGAGGTTCCCACTCACGGTGCGCCCCGTCATGGTCTCGATCTCAAGCTCCTCCCCGAGCGCCGCCCCTGCCAGCGCGAACCCCTTGACCCACATCACGAGCGGCTGCTCGGCGGTCTCGGGAGGAAGTCCGCTCGCTCGCTCGGCAGGCTCGAGCAGGACCGCCTCGACCTCGACCCAATCGCCAACACCGCACCGATCCGCGTCGCTCATCGAGCACCTCCTACGGGGTAGGTGCCCAGAAACGGGGCAGCGGCATGTCGACGACCGTCAGCACGCCGGCCGGCGCAGCACCAATGAGCGGGATGTAGTTGCCCGTGCTGGCGTACGTGCCCTTGCCGCCGGGGATCTCGGGTGCGTTGACCATCTTGCACGTTCGGATCGCCGAGGATGCGGATGTAGTCGCCCGTGTCCACGCCTTCGGCCTCGGGGTGGATCTGCTGCGGATGCACGAGCTCGATCTTGAGCTCTCCATCGCTGTAGCCCTTGCCCACGTGGCGGCACCCACAGACGTCGCCGGGTGCGACGCGCACGTGCGGCGTCGAGCGCTCGACGTTGGTGACGATCGGCTCGCGCGTCTCGACGATCTCGTCGATCGTCCAGCCGAGCGCGCGTGCGATGAGGTGGATCGACTCGGGAAAGCCGATGTGGCCGACGATGCTGCCGTCGGCGACGCCTCGCTCGAACTCCGCGAGGGTCGTGCCCACGCCTTGGCCCTTCATGACGGTCGGGCCGAACGGCGAAAGGTCGTTCACGCGCTGCGCCTCGATCTTGTCGACGCGAAGGCAGATGGAGGTCCACACGACGATGAGAGCGTCGAGCACAAACCCGGGATTGACCCCAGTGCCGAGGATGCTCACGCCGTGCTTCCTCGCCAGAGCATCGAAGCGCTCCGCCCATGCGGAATCGCTCGCCCACGGATACGCGAGCTTCTCGGCGATGCAGAGCACGTTCGCGCCGGCCTTCACCGAGGGCTCGACCTGCGACGTGATCTCGTCGAGGTTGCTCTGCGTGCAGATGCAGACGACATCGGGCTGGCCGGCGAGCACCCGCTCGTGGTCCGTCGTCATGCGGATGTCGCACTCGCGACTCAAGAGCTGGCCGACGGTCACGCCCTCCTTCGAGGGGTTCGTAACGATTGCTCCCACGAGGTCGACCTGCTTCGGGCGGTCGAGGAGGTATCCCAGAAGCCCCTGCCCCATCATGCCCGTGCCCCAGACGGCGACCTTGATCATTCCGGCTCCCTCCTGAGAACGCTGACGAGCTACTGATGCAGAACCGGTTCGCCAGTATGCATTCCGCGCACTTGCAACGATAGCGCACCGAGGCTCCGGCGGAGCAACACAGGAGGCCGGACCCGATAGGTCCGGCCTCCTCTAGATGTGGCCTGCGCAGCAAGGCAGCTGCAGGACCGCTCGGCTCTCACTTCACGGTGAAGGTCACCGTCTTCGGATCTTCGATGTTCCCGGCATGGTCTATCGACCAGAACGCAAGAGTGTGTACGCCCTTGGCCCTGATCGTCACCCGCTTGCCCGTGACCGCCTTGGCCCCGTCGAGACTGTGTCTCGTCTGCGCGACTCCGGAGAGGTTGTCGGTGGGAGTCAGGTTGATCACAGCGGTGCCGGTGTACGTACCGACCGCATCGGATGTGGTGACCGGCTTCGTCTTGTCGATACGGATCGTCTTTGAGTGCGCGGGCTCGATGTTGCCCGCTAGATCCAGAGACCAGTATGTGAGCGTCGTCTCCCCCTCTGTGGAGACGGTCGCCTCGGACTCGTACGAAGCGGTCACGCCGGGAGGCGTTAGCCGGTAGTAGGTCGCAGCGACCCCCCAGCCGGCGTCAGTGGCCGACAGCGTGAACGACACGTCATTGTTCACCCAGGCCGTCTTCAGAGTCGTTGACTTGAGGGTCGTACTGGGCACCCCCTTGTCCGGCGCGCGCACCGTGAACGACACCGTCTCGGCTGGCTCGACGTTGCCGGCGGCATCCGCCGACCAGGACGAGAGCGTGTGTGTCCCTCGTTTCGAAGTCGTGACGACGGTGCCAGAGCTCACAGGGCCGCTGTCCAGTCGGTACTTCGTCCACGCCACACCCGACACCGTGTCTACCGGCGCCAGAGTGATGCGTGCCGTGTTGGCGTAGTTGGCCGTCGTATCCGAACTGGTGTCAGGCGGATTGGTGTCGATCAGCACGTAGGCCACACGCTCGGCCTCGACGTCGCCGTTGTTGTCGACGGAGAAGTACGCGACGGTCGAGGTCCCCTCCTCGGTGAACACGGGCAGCATGATCGTGTCCGACAGTGCCTGGTAGTGCGTCGGCGAACCGCCCGGAGTGGTGATCGTATAGTCGATGCGCTCCACGCCAATCCCGGTGAAGGACTCCGCCTCGAGCGTGACTGTGACATCGTCGATCCACCACCCGGAGGCAGGCAGCAGGGGCGCGTACGTCGCTGTCGTGACGGGCGGATTCGGCAGGTACCAGTCGATTCGGGTGGCGTCGCCGTCCTCGTCCTCCGACCAAGCGCCGCCACTGGTCCCGAGCCTGATGTCCCAAGTCGACGCTTCCTGGTCGGGGTTGGGGCCGGGGTGAGCGAAGTCAGCAGTCCACGTGCCGTCACTTGTGTCCGGGAACCGCGCCACCCAGTACATCGTGTCCGAGTAGACATCGACCACGAGCGGCTTCCCTGAATCGATCGTGCCGGAGACGGTGTCGTCGGCGGCGCTCACCTCGTCAATCGCAAGCGCAAGGACCGTCGTCTCCTTGCTCGTTGTGCCGTCCGTGACGCGGACGACGTCTCCGGGTTGGAGATCCACGCTCAGCTGATCCGTGCCGAAGTTGCCATCCTTATCCACGGAGGCTGTAGTCTCCGATGATCCTACGGTGACCGCCACGGTCGAGCCGGGCTCCCACTCGGAGCCGTCGACCCAGTTGCCATCCGGGTGCGCGCTGAAGATCGGCCTCGGCACGCGCCAGTCGGCCATCGTCGAATCACCATCGTCGTCCTGGATCCACGCGGCCCCTTCGGTACCCGGCGTGAGCGTGCAGGTGGCGTTCTCACCCTGTTCCGGACCGGGTTGCGAGAAGTCGACAGTCCACGTCTGGCTGCCGCCTACGGGCGGGTGTCGCCACACGTCGGTGTTCCACACCTGCGCCTCGACTTTGCTGCTCTCGTCCGCGATGCCGGACACGGTCCCCGCGTCGGGATTCACTTCGGTGATCGCGAGCGCAACGACCGTCGTCTCCTTGCTGGCTGCGCCGTCCGTGACGTAGACCACATCGCCCACGTTCACCTCGGGCAGTTCCTCGAAGCCCCAGTTGCCCCTCGTCGGTGCCAACCGACGTCTGGAACGCGCCGATGGTGACCGTCACCGTCGCAGTTCCTGTTCCAGTCCCAGCCGTCAACGGAGTGATTGCCCGGATGGACGTTGAATGCGGGGTTGGGCACGTTCCAGTCGACCTGGGTGCTGTCACCATCCTCGTCTTCGATTCTCGCCGCCCCATTGGTGCCGGGCCCTATGTCCCAGGTGGCCTGTTCCTGATCGGAGTCTTCTACGGGGTGAGCGAAGTCCACCGACCACGTTCCGCTGCCGTTGTCATGCCCATCGCACGACCCGTCGGGCGTGTCGTTGACCTCGACCTGCACCGTCGTTTCCACTGCCGCCGAACCGGACACGGTTTCGTGGTCGGTGTCGATGTCATCGACCGTCGAGCTCGACGACTGTCGTGTCCTTGGCGTTCGCGCCGTCGGTCACGTGGATCGAGTCCTCCGGCTGATGTCGTGCGGGAAGTCCATGTCCCAGGTGTTGAAGTTGCCCCACTCGTCTGTCGGGACATCGACCGGGCCGCTCGGCGTCGTGATCGTCACCGTCGAGTTCGGCTCCCAGTCCGAGCCGTCAACTCCACCTGCCAGGTGCGCCGCGAAACGCGGGTCGGGAACGCGCCAGTCGGCCATCGTAGGTGGCGCCGCCTTCGGCGTCCCGGACGATGCGCTCCCGTTCGTCCCCGGCTAGAGGGCGGCCGTGCCCTGCTTCTCGGGGTCTCCCGGGCCAACGTTGCGCAAGTCCGCGTCCAGTGTCCCCTGGTCGCCGGACGTGCGGCCACGCTCGATCGGGCCCTCGGAGTCCGTGGATCTGATCGCAGACGCTGCACCTCGACTTGCGCGGGCGTGCCCGAGACAGTGTCGTGCTGGGTCGTCGATCGCCGTCACCTCGAGTCGGACCACGACTGGTGTTCTTGCTAGCGTCTCCGTCGTCTACGGATCATCTCGTCGCCGCGGTCGAGCTGTCGCTCCGAAGGTGTTCGATGTCCCACGTCGTCGACGTTGGCGGTGCTCGTCGGTCGGGACGCGTCACCGGACCGCCTCGGTGACGGTGATCGTCCGCTGCCGTCGGCTCCCAGTCCCACCCGTCAACCCCGCCGCTGCCAAGGTGAGCGTTGAACCGCGGATTGCGCACGCCCCAATCGGCCTGCGTGCCGTCCCCGTCGGGGATCGAAGCGTCTCCTCGACGATGCGCGTACCCGTTCGTGCCGGGAACGATGTGCCATGTTCCCTGATCCCGAGGTATCCGGTACCAGGGTTGCCGAAGTCGGCGGTCCAATTCCCGTCCGCGATCGGACGTCAGCCAGCGCTGGATCGGTCCTGAACTGCGGTTGATCCAGACGCTCGACCGTCCGCGTTCGCGGCGGACGCAGTACCTGAGACGGTGTCGTGTCTCGACGTCGATCGTCCTCGACCTGGACGTCTTCCACCCGCGTGCTCTTGGCGGTGGTCCCGTCCGTGACCGTCACGATGTCCCCGGCCTGCAGTCTGTACGGCAGGCCGAGGTTCCACGTGTTGAAGTTGCCGTTGTCGTCAGTCGTCATCGGTGAATTCTCGGACGGGATTCGCCGGGCTGATGAACGTGATCGTGACCTCGGTGTCTCGGCTGCCAGTCCCAGCCGTCAACACCTGCGCTGCCCACGTGAGCATTGAATCTCGGGTCGGGCGACGTGCCAGCCGACCTGCGTGCGGTCGCCGTCCTCGTCCCGCTGATCCGCCACGCCGTTGTCGCCGCGCTGCAGGTCGACGCCTGTGAGTCGTCACCACCTCCCAGTCGCCCGTCCCCGTCGGGTTTGTCCTCGAACTCCGGGAGTCGGACTTGGCGCGGGAGTTCACGGTCACCGTGACCGTCGCGCCGGAGCCCGACGTGCCGGAGACGGCGTTGCGCCAGGGCATCGACCTCGTGACTCGCAGCTGGGTGACCGTCGGTGTCTTTCAGGTGCACGCCCTCTTCCACGGTCACCGTGTCGTCGGGCTTGCAGGTCGTACCCCGAGGCCTTCGTTGCTGTTGAAGTTGCCGTTGGCGTCCGTGAGGCGCCCGAACCCTCCCTCGCCGGAACTCCACCTCGCCGATGGTGACGGTGACCGTTGCGCTTCGCGGCCAGTCCCATCCCTACACGTTGTTCGAGTCAGGATTGGGCCGCGAACCATGGATTGGGTACGTGGAAGAAGTCCCCGGTCTGGTCGCCGTCGGCGCTGTCTAGCTCGTATCTGCCAGGCGCGGCCGTTGGTTCCGCGAACGATGATCTCCCGGGCCGCCCGGAGCGTCGTCGAAGTCGACCATCCACGTGCCATCGCTCCCGCCGTCTGCGATGCGGGTCGATGTTCCCAGACCGTCGAACAGAACGACGGACCTGACTGAACGGCTGCGGCCTCTCCCGGAGACCGTATTCGCAACCTCGTCGACCCGGTCGCCCTGAGGTACGTCACGATCGTGCTCCTTGACGATGGTTTGGGACCGTCGGCGACCGTGACCTTGTCGCCGGGCTGGATGTCGAAGCCGATGTTCCAGGCGTGGAAGTCGCCGCTCGGCGGTCCACGGGCACGTCGTGCGAAGGCGTTCCGCCGCTCGCGTGGGTGACCGCTGAGCGTGACCTGGGGCGCACTCCAGCCGCCGTAGCCCTCAACCGTGTCGCTCGCTGGGTACACGATGAATTGCCCGGTTGGCCGGTTGCGCGGCTGCCAACGGGGACGTGCGCGGCCAAGCCGAAGAGCGGCGCACAGGAGCAGAAGCACAGCCGAGCGCGAGTGCTCTCCCCCGCGCGACCCTGCCCCAACTGGACGCCGACACGAGCTGCGCTCATGACGAGCACCCCCTTGTTAGAGTCGTGCACGCCCCCGAGGAGTACCGAAGACAGCGCACACCACGCGGGTGACAAGACATGACGCGAAACCGTCGCCGATACCCCCACGGGCCGACCGCGTTGCGAACGCCTGCTACAGGCTCCATTCACGATTGACCTCCCTGACTCCCTGAAGTTATGTTACTTGCGCCCCCATCGCCCTTGCCAGACCGGACGGCGAATCCAACCTTTCTCAACGCGCGAGAACTGGGCGTCGACGAGCGCACGGGGCACGCAATCCCTCTACCGCCCCCGGTACTCCATCCGCCGGTGTGGAAGGCCGGTCTTGCCCGGTCGTGAACACATCGCCGACCGCCTCGAAGCCGAGCCGCTCGTAGAAGGAGATCGCGTGCAGGCGTGCGTTCAGCCAGATGTGGCACGGCCCGCGTGAGAGGGCCTCGGACACGAGTGCCTGCATCAGCGCACTCCCCACCCCCGAGCGCTGCCAGTCGAACGCGACCGCGACCTGGCGGATCTGCACTTCATTGCCCCGAGTGATCAGCCGCGCGTACCCGACAATCGTCTCGTCCGATGCGACGGCCACGAGATGCTCGGACTCCGGGTCGTCATCGTGCCAGTCATCCGATGGCGCCACGCCGAACGGCCCGTGCAGCACCTCGTAGCGGAGCGCGGCAGCCTCATCGAAGCGCTCCCAGGTCCACGGCACGAACTCCACGCTGAAGCCTGCGGCAACCGCTTCCCGCGCGTCGTCCCCCGCGCCGCTCACCATCAGCCTCGGTAGCCGTTCGTGATCGGCATACGGCGGTCCTTGCCGAACGCACGAGGCGTCACGCGGATACCCATGGGACCCTGACGCCGCTTGTACTCCGACGAGTCCACGAGACGGCACACGTGAGCGACCGTCTCGGCGTCGAAGCCTTCGGCGACGATGGACTCCTGCGAGGCATCCTTCTCGACGTAACGCTTCAGGATCTCGTCGAGCACGTCGTAGGGCGGCAGCGCGTCCTGGTCCGTCTGTCCTGGTCGAAGCTCCGCCGAGGGAGCCTTCGTGAGCGTCGCCTCCGGGATGACCGTGCCCGTGGGGCCGAGGCCGACCTCCGCGTCGCCATCGATGCGGCACGCATGCGTGTTGCGCCAGCGCGCGAGATCGTAGACGCGCGTCTTGAAGAGGTCCTTGATCGGCGCGAATCCGCCGACCATGTCCCCGTAAAGCGTCGAGTAGCCCACCGAGAGCTCGCTCTTGTTGCCGGTCGCGAGCACGATCCAGCCGAACTTGTTCGAGAGCGCCATGAGCAGCGTCCCGCGGACGCGCGCCTGCAGGTTCTCCTCGGTGACGTCCGGATCGCGACCGACGAACGAAGGTGTCAGGGCGGCCTCGAAAGCCCCGAAGGGGCCCTCTATCGGTATCTCGAGCACGTCGATGCCCAGGTTGTGCGCGAGCGCTCGCGCGTCGTCGATGCTGCCCGCCGAGGAGTATCGGGACGGCATCATCACACCGTGAACGCGTTCAGCTCCCACCGCGTCGACGGCCACGGTCGCGGTGAGGGCGGAATCGATGCCACCCGACAGGCCGAGAACGACGTCCGAGAAGCCGTTCTTGCCCAGGTAGTCCCTGAGCCCGAGAACGAGCGCCTCGTAGACCTCTTCGTCGCGATCGGGCGTCGCGCGCAGATCACCGGACGCCCCGAGTCGGCCTCCTGGCTCGAAGTCGGCGATGACCAGGTCTTCTGCGAACGATGCGGCCCGAGCGACCACTTCGCCGGTCGCAGAGATGATCACCGAGCGGCCGTCGAAGACGAGTTCGTCCTGCCCGCCCACGAGGTTGCAGTACGCGAGCCATGTTCCCGTCTCTCGTGCGCGCTCGCGAAGCATCTGCTCGCGGGACTCGCCCTTGCCAGCGTGGTACGGCGACGCCGAGATGTTCAGGAGCACGGTCGCGCCGCTCTGGACGTCTTCGACAACGAGCTCAGGCACCCAGATGTCTTCGCACACGGTCACCGAGAACATCGTGCCGCCGAACTCGACGAGACCCTGGTTCGTGCCCGGGGTGAAGTACCTGCGCTCGTCGAAAACGGCGTAGTTGGGCAGTCGCCGCTTGTGGTAGACCCGCAGGACCTGACCATTGCCGCATAGGGCTGCGGCGTTGTAGATCTCGTCCCCGATGCGGTCGACGAACCCGACAAGTGTCAGGTGCAGGCAGCCGGCCGCAACCTGCTCGAGTGCGTCGAGGTTGTCCTCGATGAAATGATCCTTGCCGAGAAGGTCTTCGGGTGGGTATCCGGTGACCGCGAGTTCCGGCAGGAGCGTGAGCCCCGCGCCTTGCGCATCGGCCCGGGAGACCGCTTGAAGGATGCGGCCTACGTTACCGTCGATGTCGCCCACAGTGACGTTCACCTGCGCAAGCGCGATACGCATGCGACCTCCTCGAGTGCCGCCGGACCTCGACCGCGGGGGCAATGCCCGAAGCGTAGCACCACCTCGGGGGCTACCGGTTCGCGAACGTGATCGTGAGCTGCAGAACCGTCGCTATCGATACCCAGATGAGGTACGGCACTAGTGCAAGCGCGATCCAGCGCGCTTCCGGCCACACCAGCACCATCACCCAGACGATCGTCACGAGCACGACCACGATGTCGACAGCGGCGAGAGGCAGGTTGCGGAGTCCGAACTGGATCGGTGTGAACGCGACGTTCGCGGC
Source organism: uncultured Actinomycetes bacterium (assembly GCA_963817255.1). GTDB lineage: Bacteria > Actinomycetota > Coriobacteriia > Anaerosomatales > CAVRZR01 > CAVRZR01. The sequence goes on along the minus strand of CAWFNT010000004.1, from coordinate 43,631 downwards.
GACGTTGACCGCGACCGGTACGAGTACGCTCCGTGGCAGGTCGCCGCGGAAGACCTTCACGATCGTTGCCCCGAACGCAACGATGATGATCGGGTAGAGCACCGTCCATATCGTCCCGATCGTTGCGGGGCTCGGCGTCCACGCAGGCTTCGCGAGCGATTCGTACCACGCCGACCAGTCGTTCACGACGCCTCCGATCTCATTCGATCCGCCAGCGGTCGCCATCACGTTCCAGTGTACCCGGAACACTTCCGGCTACCGCACCTACCAGCGGTTTCGCCGGGACGTGCTTCCCCGCGGTGAGGACATGGTCACCCACGCCGAGGGGGCCGCCCAAGACGCACCACGTCCAGATCACCACACCTCCCGCGATCGAACACCCGGAGCACCACTGACGCTCAATATGCCGACAAGAACCGCCGATGCAGGCCCGGGGCGCACGTGCCCGGGCCTGCGCCTTTGCCGGAAATGGCATCAGTCTCGCTTCTACGCCCCCTCGGCCTCGCCTTCGGCTCGCCACACGGCACGTCGATTCCGAAGGCACGGGCACGCTTGGGACACCGACCGCAGCGACGGAGACGGCTCCCAGCGTACTAACGCCAAGCGAGAGGCAACCGTGTGAAGGTAACGACAAGCACGTTCCAGCGTCCGACCACCTCGGGTCGGGCACTCATCGTTCTGTCATTGTCGATCGCACTTCTCTTCAGCATCCTTCTTGGCTCGGCGGGCGCTATCGATCGCGCCGGAGTCCTGAAGCGAGCGAACCACTGGGTCAAGAAGCGGGTCCCCTACAGCCAGCGCGGCTACTATCGTGGATACCGCCGTGACTGCTCCGGGTTCGTGTCCATGGCCTGGAACCTCAAGACCTCGTACAGCACGCGCACCATCGGCAGCCGGGCCAAGCGCATCGCCATCACTTCGCTCAAACCGGGTGACGCCGTGCTCGTGCGTGGTCGACACGTGTCGATCTTCGGCGGTTGGGCGAACAAGAAGCGCCGCTCCTTCATCGCGCTCGAGCAGACGACGTGGGGAAGCACCGCGCGGAAACGCGTCCGAACGATCCCGAGACGAGCCGTAGCGATACGTCGCAAAGGCATCGTCGAGCGGCACAAGCGCACCTACGTCGCATCGCGCCCCATCGTGAAGGTTCAGCCGAAGCCCGCCCTCGTGACTGTGCCGACTCCGACGGCGACCGCATCGTCCGGATCGCAAGAGACACCAACGCCTACGGCAATGGTCGCGGCCGCCTCGCTACGGGCAGCCGCCGTGACGTCGAGGGTGTTCGGACAGCCCGTGCAGGCCTCTGTCGCGACGGACTCGCGAGAAGCAGCAGCGCTGCGCGCGCTGCTCTAGTCGGTTGCGGGCGCGTGGTCCGCGGGCGTCTCGTGGACGGCGTGCGCCAGCTCCTCGACGAAGGCGCGGAGCATCGCGGTGTCGGCCTGGCGTCTCACAGCGGCACTCCCGACGACAACGCCGTCGGCGATCCGGGCGACGTTCGCCGCCTGCTCGGGCGTCGACACGCCGAAGCCCACGGCGACGGGCAGCGTGGTCCGAGCCTTCACCGAGGACACCAAGTCCAGGAGGTCGTCGGGCAACTCGGCGCGCTCGCCCGTCACGCCCGTTGTGGACACGCAGTACACGAAGCCGCTGGACCGCTCGCCGACCAAGGCGAGTCGGTCAGGGGTCGACGTCGGCGCCGCCAGAAAGACGGTGTCGAGCCCCTCTGAGACCGACAACCACGGCGCTGCCGAGTCGGGCGGCATGTCGGGGACGATCACTCCCGATACGCGGGCGTCACGCATCGCCTGAGCGGCTCGGGCAGGTCCCATGCGCATGATGGGGTTCAGGTAGGTCATGAGGGCCACGGGCGGCGTGGCAGGTGTTGCGCTTGGCGCAACCGCCGACCCGACGACGTGGGCATCCGCGATGAACTCGGCCGCGAGCCCGATCGTCTCCGCGAGACCGAACCCGCCCTCGTTCGCGCGACGAGCGGTCTCGGCTGCGTCTCGGATGACCGGGCCGTCGGCCAGCGGGTCGGCGTAGGGAACGCCGAGTTCGATGACGTCCGCACCGGCCTCGGCCACGACCCGCAGAGCCTCGAGGGATGTGGCGCGGTCGGGGTAGCCGGCCATCAGGTAGACGACGAGCGCCGGGTGTCCGTGCGCGAACCCGCGGCCAAGGCCGGCCCCCACGTCCGCGCTGGACGCCGCCTGGGGCGATGCCGCGTCAGGCGAGGCCAAGTCCCGCCTCCCTGACGATGTCGATATCCTTGTCGCCGCGCCCTGAGAGCGTTACGACCACGGTCGCTTCGGACCCGAGTTCGCGCGCGAGCCGGGGAAGCAGCGCGAGCGCGTGCGAGCTCTCGATGGCGGGGATGATGCCTTCCGTTCTGCACAGCAGCTCGAACGCCTGAAGCGCCTCTCCGTCCGTGACTGGCTCGTAGCGCACGAGCGCTTCGTCCTTCAGGTAGGCATGTTCCGGGCCCACGCCCGGGTAGTCCAGACCCGCGCTGATCGAGTACGCCTCGAGCGGATTGCCTGCGTCGTCTTGCAGGAGATAGCTGTAGAAGCCGTGCATGACTCCCGGCGTGCCGAGCGTCATCGAGGCGCCGGTCTTGTCCGTATCGATGCCCAGCCCCGCTGCCTCCGCTCCGAACAGCAGTGGTCCACCGCCCATGTTCGAATCGGCGCCTTGAGAGACCACGAAGGGGTAGAACATGCCGATGGCGTTGCTACCCCCTCCCACACACGCGCATACGGCGTCGACGCGCTCCACGCCCTTCTCACCAAGCTGCGCGACGGTCTCCTCGCCGATGACCTTCTGGAAATCCCTGACCATCATGGGATAGGGATGCGGGCCCACTGCCGAGCCGAGCACGTAGAAGGTATCCCTCACACGCTCCACCCAATGCCGAAGCGCCGCTGTCACGGCGTCGGCCAGAGTGCCGGTACCCTCCTCAACCGGCACGACTGCGGCGCCAAGCAGCTGCATCTTGTAGACGTTCAGCGCCTGGCGACGGATATCCTCCACGCCCATGAAGACCACGCATTCCATGTCCATGAGCGCTGCGGCGGTCGCTGTCGCCACGCCGTGCTGTCCGGCACCTGTCTCGGCAATCACACGGTTCTTGCCCATGCGCTTGGCGAGAAGGCACTGGCCGAGGGTGTTGTTGATCTTGTGCGCGCCGGTGTGACAGAGGTCCTCCCGCTTGAGGTACACCGTGCCGAGGCCGACGGCCTGGGCCAGACGCTCCGCCCGATAGAGCGGCGTGGGCCTCCCGACGTAGTCGCGAAGGAGCGTCGCCAGCTCATCGGCGAAGGCGGGATCCGACGACGCCTCGCGATAGGCCTTCGTGAGTTCGTCGAGAGCGGGTACGACCGTCTCGGGCACGAACCTGCCGCCATACGGGCCGAAGAACCCCTGAGCGTCCGGGCTCGAGTAGGCCGATTCGGCGGAAGGCAGAAGCGCGTCGGACATCAGAAGACCTCCGCATCGATCGAGTGGCGCACTATCTGAGGCGTTGGGGTCTGACTCGAGAGCGAGGTCCGCCTGACGGACGGCGCTGATGAACGCACGCAGCTTGGCGTGGTCCTTGTGACCGGGCGCTCGCTCGACCCCGGAAGAGACGTCGACGGCATACGGACGAAGCGCCCGGATGGCGTCGCCGACGTTGTACGGATCCAGTCCCCCCGCGACGATGAATGGAGCCCCGACCGAGGATTCGCCGAAAGTGTGCCAGGAGAATACTTTGCCAGTCCCGCCGCGCTTGCCGGTGACGTGCGTATCGAACAGGAATGCGGCCACGAGCCCCCGGTAGGGCTCCACACTCTCTGTATCAAAGGCCGTGCCGACGTGAATAACCTTGAGCACCGGAACCGGAGACTCAATGCATACTTCACGCGATTCGTCGCCGCAGAACTCGACTAGATCGAGTCGCAGACGCCGAACTGCCTCTCGGACCTCGTCCGCTGTCGGGTCCACGAACACGCCTACTCGGCTTACGAGCGGCGGCACGAGTGCAAGTGCCTGGGCGGCCTGCTCCAGCGTCACCCGCCGCGACGAGGGCGCGAGTACGACGCCCAGAGCATCCGCGCCGGCGTCCACCGCTGCTGCCGCATCTTCGGCGTTGGTGATGCCGCATATCTTCACCCGCGTGCGCAATCCGGCACTCTCCGTGATTCGTCCAGGGACCGATCCCGGCCCCGTCGGCCATCGAAGCGATCCCCGCCCGGACCCGACGTGTTCGACGGATCCGGGTCGAAGATCGCTTTTGGTGTGACTCCTATTCGCCCTCGCAGAGCGTCGTGCCGGCCGCAAAGTCAAAGTCACGCAACTCGCCGGCGTTGTACTGGGCGTACGCCGCCAGATCGAAGTGCCCGTGGCCGGAGAGGTTGAACAGGACGACCTTGTCCTCGCCAGCTTCCTTGGCCGCGAGTGCCTCGTCGATCGCCGCGAGAATCGCGTGGCTCGACTCCGGTGCGGGCAGGATGCCCTCGGCGCGCGCGAACTGGACCGCGGCATCGAAGCACTTGGTCTGGTCCACCGCGATAGCCTCGGCCTCGCCCTCGTGAACGAGCTGGCTCACCAGCGGAGAGTCGCCGTGGTAGCGAAGGCCGCCCGCGTGGATCCCTGCCGGGACGAAGTCGTGGCCGAGCGTGTACATGAGCATCTGCGGCGTCATGCCGGCCTCGTCGCCGAGGTCGTAGCGGTACTCGCCGGCGGTCAGCGTCGGGCACGCCTTGGGCTCGACCGCGAGCAGGCGCGCGTTGCCCTTGCCCTCCAGCTTGCGCTGGTAGTACGGAAACGCGATGCCAGCGAAGTTGCTGCCGCCGCCGACGCACCCGATCACGACGTCGGGCTCGTCATCGGCGATCTCCATCTGAAGGATCGCTTCCTGGCCGATGATCGTCTGGTGCAGGCAGACGTGGTTGAGCACCGAGCCGAGGGAGTAGTGGGTATCCGCGTTCTTCGCAGCGACCTCGACGGCCTCCGAGATCGCGATGCCGAGAGAGCCGGTCGAGTCCGGGTCCATCGAAAGCACGTGACGCCCGGCGTCGGTGAGGTTCGTCGGCGAGGCGTGGACGGTGGCGCCGTACGTCTCCATGAGGATGCGGCGATACGGCTTCTGCTCGAAGCTGACCTTGACCATGAAGACCTCTACGTCGATGCCGAAGAGCGCACCGGCGATCGACAGCGCACTGCCCCACTGGCCCGCTCCCGTCTCGGTCGAGATCTTGGTGATGCCCTCCTGCTTGTTGTAGTACGCCTGCGGGATAGCGGTGTTCGGCTTGTGCGACCCGGCCGGGCTCACGCCCTCGTACTTGTAGTAGATGCGAACGCCTGCGGGCAGGCCGAGGACACGCTCGAGCTGTCGGGCGCGCAATAGCGGGGAGGGGCGATACGTCTTGTAGATGTCGATGACGGCCCCGGGAATGTCGATGTAGCGGTCGGGACTCATCTCCTGCTTGAGACACTCCATCGGGAACAGCGAGGCCATGACCTCGCCGATCTGGTCGGGCCCGAGTTCTGTGCCGTCGGGCGTGACCACGCGCGGGGGCGCCGGCGGGTTCTTCGAGATCGGGGATGATGTTGTACCAAACCTCGGGGATGTGAACTTCGTCGAGTCCGAAACGCGTCTTGTCACTTGGCATCTCGATCATTCCTTTCTACTGCCGCTTCCTTCGTGTCCGTCCTGCTCCGCACTCCTGCCGGTTCCCTCCACAGACTGCCGCCCTCCCTGTCTCGCTAAACCACACCGATCACGCACCGGGGCACACCCGTGAGGTCCGCCAGCACGTCTTCGGGGAACACCGACTTCATGAGCGTCTCGCCGACGAGAACCGCGGCCGCGCCCGCGCGCGCGGCCGCCTCGACATCGGCGCGCGCACGCACACCGCTCGCGGCGACCACGACCGCCCCGGCGGCCGCTGCAGCCCGCACGGTCGATGCTGCGGTCTTCGCGTCCACCTCGAGGGTGTGCAGGTCGCGGCTGTTCACGGCGATGACATTCGCCTTCGCGACGAGCGCGATCTCGAGTTCGCGGGCGTCGTGCACCTCGACGAGCGCCTGGAGTCCGAGCGTCTCCGCTGTGTCGAGGTATCCGGCGACGTTCTCTCCAAGTGCGCTCACCATGAGAAGCACCGCGTCCGCCCCGTGTCCGCGAGCGACGAACAGCTGCACGGGGTCGACCACGAAGTCCTTGCACAGGACCGGGATCGACACGGCGTCGCTCACGTCGGAGAGATCCACGAACGAACCGCCGAAGGACTCCGGCTCGGTGAGCACACTGATCGCGGCCGCGCCGCCGTTCTGGTAGTGGAGCGCCTGCTTCGACGCCTCGCACTCCGGTGCTATCGGACCGGCCGACGGCGACGCCTTCTTCACTTCGGCGATGACCGCCACGTCGAGGCGGTCGGTCAGGGCGCCAACGAAGTCGCGCGGCGCGCCGGCGCACGAGACGAGGCGTTCGAGGTCGCCGGCGGAAAGCGAGCCGAACTCCTCGGCGATCCTGGCCGCGCGCCGGACGACCATGTCGGAAAGGAAGCTCACGCAGATGCCTCCGCACCTTGCTCGCGTGCCGCCGCGCCGAGGCGTCTCGAAAGCGCGACGAGGCTCTCGAGCACGTCGTGGGCGCGGCCCGAGTCGATGGACTCGCGTGCGCGCACCACGCCTTCGGCAAGATCGGCGACCTCGCCTGCGGCCAGAAGGGCGGCGGCCGCATTGAGGACGACGACGTCGCGCTTCGGCCCGTGCGCGCCGGCCAGTATCGCTCGAAGTATCTCCGCGTTCTGGATCGCGTCCCCGCCCGCGATATCGGCGAGAGCCGAGCGCGGGATGCCCACCTGCTCCGGAGTGATCTCGTACGTCTGCGCGCTGAGGTCGCCGTTGGCGGACGACGCATCGAACTCGGCCACCGTGGTCGGACCGATGTTCGAGACTTCGTCCATCCCTGGATGGCCGTTCACGACGAGCACCCGCTCGGCTCCCAGCCGCGCTGCGACCTCGGCCATCACGGGCGCGAGGCGCGCGTCGTACACGCCCAGGAGCTGCCGCGTCGCGCCTGCGGGGTTCGTGAGCGGTCCCAGGATGTTGAAGATCGTGCGGATGCCTATCTCTCTCCGGGGCGGCCCCGCGTGGCGCATGCTCGCGTGGAGTGTGGTCGCGAACAGGAAGCCGATGCCGCACTCGTCGATGCAGCGGGCCATATCGCTCGCCGAGAGGCTCACATCGACCCCAAGCGCCTCGAGCACGTCGGCGCTACCCGCCGAAGAAGACACGGCTCGATTGCCGTGTTTGGCGACCGCGACGCCGGCTCCGGCCACGACGAACGCGGCCGTCGTCGAGATGTTGAAGGTGTGCAGCCCATCTCCGCCCGTCCCGCAGGTGTCGATGTAGCGCGTCGTCGTCGGACGCACGGGCGTGACGCGCTCGCGCATCGCGCGCGCGAAACCGACGATCTCGTCGGCGGTCTCGCCCTTCATGCGCATGGCCACGACGAGCGCGCTGATCTGCGCGGGTGTCGCTTCGCCATCCATGATCGTGCCCATCACCCGACGGGCCTCTTCCTCGGTGAGCGAACCGCCCAAGGACGCACGCGAGATCGCGCCGCCGATGCTCGTGACCTCGGCCATCCCTGCCGAGGCACGCGAGCTCCCCCCGGCAGCGGCGATCGCCTCGGGCGCCTCCGCTGACGCGGCCTCGAGCGGCACCTCGCCCGTGATATCCAGGAAGTTCGCGAGCAGCCGAGTCCCCTCCGGCGTGAGCACGCTCTCGGGGTGGAACTGCACGCCGAAGACGGGAAGCTCGCGATGGTGGAGGGCCATGACGAGCCCGTCGGGGGTACGCGCGACCACCTCGAGCACCGCGGGAACACTGTCGCTTTCGACGCACAGGGAGTGATACCGCGTGGCCGTGAAGGGGCTGGGTATGCCGGAGAAGAGGCCGCGCCCGTCGTGGACGATGTCATCGGTCTTGCCGTGGACGGGCCTGGGGGCGCGGCAGATGCGCCCGCCATACACGTCCGCGATCGCCTGGTGCCCAAGACAGACACCGAGCACCGGCACGCCCGCCCCGGCCGCGGCGCGGATGACGTCACGTGACACGCCCGAGTCGTCCGGCGTGCCCGGCCCGGGCGAGATGACGACGCCTTTCGGAGCGAGTGCGAGCGCCTCTGTGGCGGTGATGGCATCGTTTCGGCGGACTTCGACCTCGGCGCCGAGCGCTGCGAGCAGCTGCACGAGGTTGTAGGTGAACGAGTCGTAGTTGTCGATGACGAGGATCATGCGACCACCCCCGGGGCGACACCCTCGCCTTGGTGCATACCAGCGGCGAGTTCGAGCGCGTGGTGCAGGGCCTTGGCCTTGTGCAGGCACTCCTCGTACTCGAGTTCCGGCACGGAGTCAGCCACGATGCCGGCGCCCGACTGCAGGTACGCGCGGCCGTTGGCGATCGTGAACGTGCGGATCGTGATACACATGTCCATCGCGCCATCGAGTCCCACGTAGCCGACGGTTCCCGCGTACGGCCCCCGTCTTGCGGGTTCGAGCTCGCGGATGATCTCCATCGCGCGCACCTTGGGCGCTCCGGACACGGTTCCGGCCGGGAAGGTGGCGCGAAGCGCGTCGAAGGCGTCCTTGCCTTCGGCGAGCGTGCCGGTGACGTTCGAGACGATGTGCATGACGTGGCTGTAGTACTCGACTTCCATGAGCTCGTCGACACTCACGGTGCCCGCCTCCGAGACACGGCCCAGGTCGTTCCTGCCCAGGTCAACCAGCATCACGTGCTCGGCGCGCTCCTTCTCGTCAGCGAGCAGCTCGGCGCGAAGTCGGCCGTCCTCGGCGAGATCGGCGCCCCTGGGTCGCGTGCCCGCCAGCGGACGCGTGAGCACCTGGCCGTTCTCCACGCGCACGAGCGGTTCGGGGCTCGATCCGACGAGCGTCACATCACGGGTGCGCAGGTAGAACATGTAGGGGCTCGGGTTCACCGCGCGCAGCACGCGGTAGAGGTCGAGCCCGTCGCCTTCGTACGGTGCCGAGAAGCGCTGGGAGAGCACGACCTGGAAGACGTCGCCGGCCTCGATGTAGTCCTTGGCCTTCTCTACCGCCGAGACGAACTCCTCGCGCGAGGTGTGCGCTTCGAGCGGCACCTCGGAGGTCACGCCGACGGCGCCGAGCTCCGCGCCGCCGGGGCCGGCGTCGATGCGCCTCAGGTACGCGTCGATACGCCCGAGCGCACGGTCGTAGGCAAGCTCGGGAGCGCCGCCAGGCCTCACGGGCGCAATCACTTGCATGACGCGTCGGGCGTGATCGAACGCGACGACGACGTCGGCGAACATGAACGCGAGGTCCGGAACGTCGAGGTCATCGACCGTGTGTCGCTCGACCTTCTCGAAGCCGCTGACCGACTCGTAGCCCACGTAGCCCACCGCACCGCCCACGAAGAGCGGCAGCCCGGGCACGCGCGCCACGCTCCCCGCGGCGAGGCGACGGCGGACGACCTCGAGCGGGTCGGCCGTCTTCTCGCCGGTCACTCCGCCGTTCTCGACGACCACCTCGCTCCCGTGTGCGGTCACGACCTCGCGGTCGCCCACACCCAGGAAGCTGTAGCGCCCGAGCCGCTCCCCGCCGGTCACGCTCTCGAGCAGGAAGGCGTGCTCGGCCCCCTGCGCAAGCGCCATGAACGCGCTGATCGGTGTCGCCAGATCGGCGTAGACCTCGCGTGCGACAGGGACCACGTCGTAGTCGGCAGCCAGCCGCACGAACTCGTCTCTCGTCGGTACTATCACTCGCCACGCTCCTTGCCCGGCCCCGGAAAACACAAAGACCTCTTGTCCTCAAGGGACGAGAGGTCTTCTCGCGGTGCCACCCTTGTTGACCCGCCACGTACGAGGCGAGCCCACTTGTCCTGACAGTACGTGGAGTCCATCGGCGCTCGATCTTGCGACCGACTCGCCTTCACTCCGAATACCCGGCCCTTTGTATCGGTAGGGATCCGCCGGAACTAGTCAGCCCGAGGGCTTTTGCTCCGGAGCCTCAGAGGCCCATTCCCACCGACCGCTCACGCCGGGTTTCCACCGTCCCCGGCTCTCTAGGCTTTGCGGGCGGGGTACTCCTCCCCGTCACAGGCAGATGTTCGATTACGCGGTACTCTACACGCGCCCCGCGCGGCCACGCAAGCCCCCGGTTTCCCGAACCCCGCCCCCGCGCGCCCGAGAACGCTGCGCGGCATGGCTTGAAGAGCGCGTGCTCGAACACCCAAGCGCGTCTGCACGACACCCCGGACTCCCTCTTTGCACGTCTTGATGCGGTGGTGTTATGCTTCGTTCAGGTTCTTAAGTCTTGATAAGGTTGGCTCAGACGTTGCTCACCCAGTGCCGATAACGCACTTGAGTGGCGAGTGGCCCCGAGGGAGGGCCGCGAAGGAGCAGACCGATGGTACGCAAGGAGACATGCCCGCGCTGCAAAGGGAACCGATGGGTGCGCGTCTTGGCGCCCTCGGGAAGGCAGCTCCCCCAGAAGTGCCCGGAGTGCGGCGGCAACGGCTACAAGATACGAGTGGCGCCCTAGTCCAGTCTCGGCGCCGGCGGCGCCACGAGCATGATCGGTGAGTTGCGCAGGGGCTCAGGCGGATTCCCTTCAACTCCCAGCACTTCTCGCAGACGGAGCACCCGTTGCCATTCGGGGTCTTCCTCGTCGCTCGTCGCGTCCCCCGTCCAGCAGAAGAACAGTTGCGCGAATCCCGGTCCGGCGGCTGGCACGAAGTTGTTGAACCGTATGCAGCTCTCGAGCGCCGAGAGCATCACCAGCGGCTCCTTGAGCAGCAGCATCCCCTCGGCATCAGCGACCTCCGCCTGCCGAAGCTGCGTACGGCGCGACCCGAACGCCGCCACCTCGGTGACGGCCACGAACACCGCCGCAACCAAGAACAGCCAGCCCGAATGCTGCGGCGCTGCTGTCGCGGGTACCCGTCCAGGCGAGTGCTGCGTCGTCGCCGAGCATGGCCGCGGAGTCCTCCTCGGCGGAGCGCCGAAGCTGACGGTCGCGAACGGACCAGAGCGGCCGTGTGAGAGCCGTGACTCCGGTCGCGTAGATCGTGTCGCCGGAAACGAGCCGGGCGACGAGGTTGGCGAAGACGGCTCGCTGCTCCTCGACGGGGAGCCGTTCGACGAGGCCGCGTGTGACTCCGACGATCGGCCGGCGGCGGGAGGCGGCGAACACGAACGCGTTCACGTTCGTCGTCTCGAGGACGTAGAGCGCGGGTGCCGGGGTGACGCCTGCCGCGATCGCCATGTCCTTGAGCGCCATCTTCGTGGGAAGGTCCGCGCCCTTCGGCGAGATGAGAGCTCCGAGGCGTCTCACGAGCCATCGCTCGGACCGCGTGAGAGCGACGGCCGACCACGCGATCGCCCCGCCCACGGCCGCGAGACTCGTGGCGGCGAGCAGGGCGCCGATGTAGGTGCCGAAGGCCCAGAGCCCGCCCGACAGCGAAGCGAACAGTACGAGGGGCAGCAGGGCGAGCAGCACGACGAGGTCGACGCCGACGACAGTGCCCAGGATGAACAGTCCGACACTCATCACGAGCTTGAAGCGGTTCCGGTCGACGCGGTTCCAGAGCGGCTCCATCCGCTGCCGATGCGGGCCGAGCCGGACCTCGGGCGGGCGGATGTCCTCGGCGGGCGACACCTACCGGCGCCTGCCCTCGAGCTCCACCGCGAGGTCGTCCAGGGTGAGGCCTTGTCGGACCATAACGACGAGCAGGTGATAGACGAGGTCGGCGATCTCGTATCGCACGTGGGCGGCGTCGTCGTCCTTGGCCGCCATGATCACCTCGCCGGACTCCTCGGCGATCTTCTTGAGTAGCGAATCCAGAGGGCCCGACAGAAGCTTCGTCGTATAGCTGTCTTCGGGCATGTCCCGCTTGCGTTGTTCGAGAACGCCGAAGAGCTCCTGAAGCACTCTGCCGAGTTGCGGGGACTTGACGCTCACTCATCTCAGCCGCTCCTCTCGCCCGCGGCGAGACTCGCCGGCTCCGGGTACAGCCGCCGGTAGAAGCACGAGCGCTCGTTGGTGTGGCACGCTCCGGGCCCGTGCTGGGTGACCTTCACCACGAGGCAGTCGGCGTCGCAGTCGTAGAGCACCTCGTGCACGTCCTGGACGTGTCCCGAGGACTCCCCCTTCATCCAGTACTTCTGGCGCGATCGACTCCAGAACCAGGTTCTGCCGGTCTCGAGCGTCTTGCCGAGCGCCTCGGCATTCATGTAGGCGACCATAAGCACCTCGCCCGTCTCCCGGTCCTGGATGACCGCCGGTATCAGCCCGGCCTCGTCGTACTTCAGGTCCTCGATGCCGAGGAGATCGCGCTCGCGGTCCATGTAGAGTCGCCTTTCGGTCCGAAGGGTCAGGCCAACGGTAGCCTATCCGTTCAGCCGCGCGTGTTCTTCCACGATGGTTCGGGCGAGCAGCTTGTCGAGCGTCAGTACCGCGCCCTCGCCAAGGACGTCGCGAGCGACGAGAACGCAGTCCGCCAGGTCGAGCCGTGGTTCGTCAGCCATGACTCTCAGCGCGAGCGTGGCTAACGGCGGATCCCACGCTTCGAAATGCCGTGGAGTCGAGCAGCGCCTTGCAGCGTCCCGGCGATCTCTCGCCGCGCAAGCCCGTACCGTCGTCTGAGCACCCACTCGGCCTCAACGAAGGCGCCTTCGGGCACCACGACAGGCCGTTCGGTCACCTGGGCCTCTTCGAGCACCGGACCGACGATCGCCCACTGCGCATCCGTCATGCCGGTCACCATCCCAACTAAGATGTTCGCGTCAGCGATTCTCACCGAGGGGCTCCCCGGGCTCGAAGTCGGGATCTGGTTCGCCGTACGTCACGACCGTGCCGTCACCTCTGCTCACGTACAGCGTCGGCCCCATCCTGAGTTCGTACTCCTCGTCGAAGTACTCCTCGATCGCCTGGCGATTCGTGATCGGCCGCGGATGTAGAAGCTTGGGGTATCGCTCGTGGAGCTCGGCCACAACCTCAAGTATCGGGCGCTTCCTGTGCAGGGTCGCGTACTTGCCCGCAACCTCGAAGACGAGCGTGTCGCCCTCCTGCACGCCGAGCGCACGACGCACCTCGACAGGTATCGTGACCTGCCCTTTCGAGGTGACTCTGGCGCGGCTCTCCATGACGTCAACTCCCGACGTGGTTCCTTACTTCTAGCGCAGTTCCTTACTTTTCAGAGTACGCCTTACTTCGGCCGTCAGTCAAGGCTCGGCACGTCCCGCAAGGAATCGGCCACAGGCGGCAGCGCGCCGACGCCCCACCTACAGCCGTACCGGCACTCCGTGCGAAGCCATCGACTCCTTGACCTGCCTGATCGAGAACTCGCCGAAGTGGAAGACGCTCGCCGCGAGCACCGCGTCTGCGTCTGCTTCGATGACCGCCTCGGCGAAGTGCTCGAGCTCTCCCGCTCCCCCACTCGCGATGACAGGGATGTTGAGCGCCCGGGTGATCGCGCGGGTGAGCGGGATGTCGAAACCGTCCTTGGTGCCGTCGCGATCCATGCTCGTGAGCAGGATCTCGCCCGCGCCGCGGCGCTCCGCCTCCTCGGCCCAGCGGACCGCGTCGATGCCGGTGGGCGTGCGTCCTCCGGCCACGTAGACCTCCCACGCGTCGCCGCGCCCCTTCACACGCCGTGCATCGATAGCCACGACGATGCACTGGGAGCCGTAGATGCGCGAGGTGTGAGTGATGAGAGCCGGGTCGGCGACCGCCGCCGAGTTGATCGAGGTCTTGTCGCAGCCCGCCGACAGCATCGCCCGGATGTCGGCTGCCGTGCGCATGCCGCCGCCGACGGTATACGGGATGAAGACTTCCTCGGCGGTGCGAGTTGCCACGTCCAGCATGTAGGGACGATCCTCGTGAGTGGCCGTGATATCGAGGAAGACGAGCTCGTCCGCGCCCTCGCGATCGTAGACCGCCGCGAGCTCGACCGGATCGCCTGCGTCGCGCAGGTTCACGAAGTTGACGCCCTTGACCACGCGACCCTCGTGCACGTCGAGGCACGGTATGACGCGCTTCATCAGCATGGTCTAGTACTCTCCCCGCCCGGCTCGTATAGCGTGTTTGAGCTTGAACGCGCCTTCGTAGAGCGCCCGGCCGGTGATAGCGCCTTCCACGACGTCGGGACCGAGTGCGGCAAGCGCGCGGATGTCGTCGAGCGTCGAGATTCCCCCGCTCGCGACGACCGGGAACCCGGCGTCCTCCGCGATAAGCTCGTATGCGTCGACGTTGACGCCCGTCTGCATGCCGTCGCGCGAGATGTCGGTGTACACGAGGTGCCGGATCCCCAGTTCTGCGAGCTCGCGCGACGAGCTCCTCCGCGGGCGCAGCCGTGCCCTCACGCCAGCCCTCGATCGGCGACCAGCCCGTCGCGAGCGTCTATACCGGCCGTGACCGCGTCTCCGAACCGCTCGACCGCAGCGCGTGACGAACTCGCGGTCGGTCGCGAGCTTGGTGCCGAGCACCATTCGGGACACGCCCGCGTCGGCAAGGCGCTGCATGGTCTCGAGGCTGCGTATCCCTCCGCCCGTCTGCACCGGCAGCCCTACCTCGGACGACGATGCGCTCGACGACGCCCGAGGTTGCCGGGCATGCCGTCGCGCGCGCCGTCGAGATCGACGACGTGGAGCCATTCGGCGCCCTGTTCGGCGAAGACACGCGCTTGCGCGACCGGGTCTTCGTTGTAGACGGTCACGCGATCGTAGTCGCCTTGCGCGAGGCGAACGGCTAGACCGCCGAGGATGTCGATGGCAGGAAAGACGATCATGCGGACGCCTCCATCGACGATCCTGCCGAAGTTGGCGAGCAGCTTGAGGCCGAGCGTCGATGACTTCTCGGGGTGGAACTGCACGGCGAAGACGTTGCCGCCCCGCTGCACCGCCGCCGCGAACGGTGACGCCGTACTCGGTCTGGCCGATAACGACGTCCGGGTCGCTCGGCACGAGCCGGTAGGAGTGCACGAAGTAGAACGCCGAACCCGCCGGGATGCCCGCGAACAGCGGCGACTCGCGCGGATACTCGACCGTGTTCCAGCCGATGTGCGGAATCTTCACGCCCGCCGGTAGCTTCTCGCACGTGCCGGGCACGAGCCCGAGTCCCTCCCACTCGCCGTCCTCGTATCCCACGTCGGCCAGTAGCTGCAAGCCGAGGCAGATGCCGAGGAATGGAGTGCCCTCAGCCACCCGTTCGAGCACGACGTCGCGAAGCCCGCTCTCTTTCAGGTTCGCCGAGGCATCGCGGAACGCGCCCACGCCGGGCAACACGATCGCGGCCGCGCCCGCGACGTCGGCGGGATCGTCGGTGACCCGCACGCCCTTCGACACCCGCATGCTCGAAGCCCTTCTCGACGCTCCGGAGGTTTCCCATCCGGTAGTCGATGATGGCGATGCGTGGCGCGCTCATCGGCGCGCCTCGCCGCAATGGTGCGAGCGAGGGCGGCGGGCGGGGGTGCCACGCGCAGTTCCGCGGCAGGGCGAGGTGCGCGGTGGGCGCCGAGCGCGCAGTTCCGCAGGCGGCGCCGAGGGCCCCCGCCGAGGACTGTCTGAGCATGGCACCCCCGCCCGCACCCCGCATCACAGCGTCCCCTTGGTAGACGGCACGCCACTGACGCGCGGGTCGAGCGCGACCGCTTCGGCGAGTGCCCGCGCCACTGCCTTGAACGCCGCCTCGACGATGTGGTGAGCGTTCTCGCCGGCGAGCGAGCGCACGTGCAGCGTGATGCCGGCGTTGGTCGCGAACGCAACCAAGAACTCCTTGGCAAGCGTGGTGTCGAACGTGCCGATCACCTCGATCGGCAGTTCGACTGCGTAGTGGAGCTGGCCCCGGCCGGAGACGTCGACGGCTGCGAGCACGAGCGCCTCGTCCATCGGCACGCTACACGAGCCGAAACGCGAGATGCCGGCCTTGTCGTCCAGGGCCTGACCGAGCGCCTGGCCGATGCAGATGCCCACGTCCTCGACCGTGTGATGCGCGTCCACTGCCAGGTCCCCGGACGCGCGCACGTTCAGGTCGAAGAGCCCATGACGTCCGAACGCCTCGAGCATGTGGTCGAAGAACGGGACGCCAGTGTCGACTTCCACAAGACCCGAGCCGTCCAGGTCGAGCGTCACCTGTATGGTTGTCTCGCGCGTCGCGCGATCCACCGTCGCAGACCGTGACATGCTCATTCGCCTACCTTCCCTCGCCGACCCGCGTCCCGCTCGGCAGCCGTCCCTACGATCTGAGACGCTCGGCGCGACGACAGCACGTCACGAACGGCGTCGAGGAAGCGGTGGTTCTCCTCCTCGTTGCCGACGGTCACGCGAAGACAGTCCTCCAGACCGGGCGTCCTCGAGAAGTCGCGCACGAGCACCGAGTGATTGTGAAGCAGATCTCGCCAGAGGGCCGAGGCATGTTCGGCCCGGAACAGGACGAAGTTCGCCTCGGAAGGGAACACCTCGACACCCTCGAGCATCGCAAGGCCGTGGGATATCTGGTCGCGCCCGCGGATGAGGTCGCGGATGCCCTGTTCGAAGACGACTCGCTCGCGGAAGACCTGCGTAGCGACCCATTGCGAGAACGAGTTGACGGAGTATGGCTGCCGCACCTTCATGAGCTCGGTGATGATCGGCTCGTTCGCCAGGACGTAGCCCACGCGCATGCCCGCGAGCGAGAACGCCTTGGAGAACGTGCGAAGTAGCACGAGGTTGTCGTGCCGTCCCCAGGTGCGGTCGCATCGTGTGACGCGAGAACTCGAAGTAGGCCTCGTCAACGAGCACGAGCGCGTCCGTCGCGTTCAGAATGTCGATGAGGAGTGTCTCCGGCACCAGGTCACCCGTAGGGTTGTTGGGGTTCGAGATCATGACGATGTCGATGTCGCCCTGAGCGAGGCGTTCGAGCACCGCGTCCGGGTCGATCGAGAAGTCGCGGCTTCTGGGCATGCGGACGAGCTCCGTGCCGGTGACCTGGGCATCGATGCCGTACATCGCGAACGTCGGTGGGAAGTCGAGCATCTTGCGACCGGGGCCGCCCCACGCCAACAAGAGGTCGAAGATCAGCTCATCTCCGCCGTTCCCCATGAGCACGTTCGTCGGCTCGAGGCCATTCGCCTGTCCGATGAGCTTGCGCAGATCACCCGCGGTCGGGTCCGGGTAGCGGTTGAACTTGAATGACGGAAGCCGACTCGAGATGCGCTCCAGCAGCTCGCTCGGCAGATTCGACGGGTTCTCGTTACTCGCCAGCACGACCTCGGCCCGCACGTCCTTGGCATCGTAGGGAACGAGCGATTCGAGTTCGGGGCGAGGCGCCCTCAGCCTGCCCATCTACTCGTCGCCGCCCTGGCTGGGATCGTCGGACGGAAGCTCCTCGTCGAAGCCCTCGCCGAGCTCCGCCTCGAGAACGCTCTCGATGTCGAGATCGGCTTCGACGAGTTCGAGCCTCAGATCGACGGCCCTTCCGTGGGCGTACAACCCCTCGGCCTCGGCGATCGTCGTCACCGTGGGCCCGTCGATCTCGAGCGCCTCGAAGGAGTAAGAGAGCACCGAGGACTTCTTCACGAAGTCGTCGACCGACAGAGGGCTCGAGAAACGCGCGGTCCCGCCGGTCGGAAGGACGTGGTTCGGCCCCGCGACATAGTCGCCGACGCTCTCGGGCGTCCACGGGCCGAGGAAGATCGCGCCCGCGTTGTTGATCGAACCCAGGATGTCGAACGGATCGGTCATCTGTATCTCGAGGTGCTCGGGTGCGATCAAGTCGACGGTGTCGAGCGCGGCCACGATGTCCGAGCATACGACGACGAGACCGTTGTCGATGAGCGCGCGCTCGGTGATGTCGCCCCTCGGCGATTCGGCCAGAAGGACGTGAAGCGCATCGGCGACCGCATCCGGCAACTCGGGGTCGGTCGTCACGAGATAGGTAGACGCGCGCGGGTCGTGCTCCGCTTGGGCCATGAGGTCGATTGCCACGAACGCGGGCACGGCGGACTCGTCGGCGAGGATGCAGACCTCGCTCGGACCCGCGAGCATGTCGATGCCCACGTCCCCCATCACGAGCTTCTTCGCCGCGGTGACGTACGCGTTTCCGGGCCCGGTGATCTTGTCGACGCTCGGGATGGTCTCGGTACCGTATGCGAGCGCCGCGACGGCCTGTGCGCCACCGACCTTGTAGATCTCGTCGACGCCGACCTCTGCCGCAGCTGCAAGCGTGTAGGGGTTGACGGTGCCATCGGCTGCAGGCGGCACCACCATCGCGATCTCACCTACGCCGGCAACGATCGCAGGTATGGCGTTCATGAGCACGCTCGACGGGTAGCACGCGCGGCCGCCCGGGACGTAGATGCCTACCCGCCGGATGGGCGTGACCTTCTGGCCGAGGAAGACGCCGCCCTCCTGCGTCGTGAACCACGACTGCGGCACCTGGCGCGCGTGGAAGTCCTGGATCGCCCCCGCGGCAGCCGCGATAGCCTCCTGGAACTCGTCGCCCACGACCGCGAGCGCAGCATCGATCTCAGCCTCGCTCACGCGGAACTCCTCGACGTCGGCCTTGTCGAGATTCGCGGTGTACTCCCTGAGGGCGACGTCGCCGCGGGCGCGCACGTCGTCGACGATACGTGCCGCCACACCGAGTACCTCGACATCCACCCCACCGCTGCGCGCGAGGTCCTTCTCGGCGAGCCGCTCGCCGCGAGCAAGCTCGATTCGCCTCATCATGAACCCGGCCTTCCCTTCACGTCCGGCGGTGTCGCGCAGTCCTGCGCCCCACAGCGTCCGACCTGCCAGACCGACTCGCCTGTCGCCAAAGACAACCCGCTCATTGTAGTCGCCCCTCGACCCCGACCACCGACTCGAGCCGGTCGGCAAGAAGGCCGATGCGATCGCCTCTCAACCGAAGCGACACGGGATTGGCGATGAAGCGCGCTGTCGACGCCATCACGTCCTCGACGACTCGAAGGCCGTTGGACGCGAGCGTCGCCCCTGTGGCGGTGATGTCCACGATCTGCTCGGCGAGACCGAGAAGAGGCGCGAGCTCGATGTTCCCGTGCAGCTTCACTATCTCGACCTGCACGCCCTTGCTCGCGAAGTGACGCTCCGTCACGCCCGGGTACTTCGTCGCGACTCGCACGACTCCCAGGTGCCGGTATCGATCGCGAGCGACGTCGCCCGCGTCCTCGGATTCCGCGACCACGAACCTGCAGCCGCCGAAACCGCAAGTCGACGAGCTCGACCACGTCGAGCGCTGCCTCGACGAGCGAGTCCTTGCCGACGATCCCGCAGTCCACGGCCCCATAGGCGACGTACGCGGGGATGTCGGTGGGTCTGCCGATGACGTAGTCGACCTCGCTGCCGCGCACGACGAGCAAGCGGCCGGCGTCTCTGAGCGCGCCAGCGTCAAGGCCGGCCGCCGAGAGAACCTCGATGCTCTCGGAAAGGAGCGCTCCCTTCGGCACGGCGACCCGCAGCCGTTCGTTGGCGGTGTCCCGAGCCGCGATCATCGTGTCCCACCAACTCGGCGCTCCAGCCACACGAGGCCGCCTTCGCCGGCCGACGCGACCGCGCGGGCTCGTAGCGTCTCAGCGAGCTTGACGAGCTCGTCTTCGGTCAGATCGGGCGCCTGGACAACACGCTTGCCCTGCAGCCGAAGGTCGCGAGCGACCTCGAAGACGGCGGTCGCAGAACCGCCGAGCAGGACGTCGGGCGCGGTAACCTCGGGGACCGATCCCTGTTCCACGAGCGCGATCATCAGCCGCTCCAGGCTGAGCGCGAAGCCGGCCGCCGGTGAGGGCGAGCCGAAAGCTGCCAGTGCACCGTCGTACCGGCCGCCTCCGCCGATCGGCAGACCGACTCCCTGGGCGTAGAACTCGACGACGATGCCGGTGTAGTAGTCGAACTGACGCATGATGCCGAAATCGACGCGCACGCGGTCGCCGTAGCCGGCCGACTCCAGCAGGTCCCACGTGCGCTCGAAGTCGTCCAGCACGCCCTCGGCGGAGAAGTCCGAGAGGGCTTCTCGGCATTGGACGATGGCTTCACGACCGCCTCTCAGGCGCAGGATCGAGCGAAGGGCCGCGATGGTCTCGGTGCCTCGTGCCGCTCCGGGCGCCGCTTCACTCATTGCCACAAGGTCGCGAGCGTGCACGGCATCCCGAACCGCCGCGCACCACTGCTCGGATTCACCCGACGCGCCGAGAAGCGCCTCGAGCACTGCGACCGTTCCCAGCCCGACCGAGAAATCCGCGAGGCCACAGGCGGAGAGCGCCTCGACGGCCAGTGTGACCACCTCCGCGTCTGCGGCAGACCCCTGTGCGCCGACCAGCTCGACGCCGAGCTGGGTGAACTCCCGGGCCTCCCCCCGGAGCGACTCGCGCTCTCTGAACACGGGTGCGGCGTACCGCAGGCGAAGCGGCCCAGGTGCATCCGCGAGCCGAGTGGCGACCAACCGTGCTACGGGCAGGGTCATGTCGGGTCGGAGCGCCAGGAGCGAACCGTCAACGTCGATCAGGCGAAGCGCGGTGTGCTCGAGAGAGCCTGCGGCCGTCTGCAGCACGCCATCGAGTTCGACGACCGGCGTCTCCACCGGCGTGTAGCCCCAGGCGTCGAACACCCGAGTCACCGCCCGGGCCACAGTCTCTCGCTCCGCGGCCTCCTGTGGCATCACGTCGCGAAAGCCTCTCGGTGTTATGGGGCGTTCCTGCTGCATTGCCACTCGCTCTCCTCGCGGGCGAGAACCGCTACTGTCAGTATCGGCAGCGGCACTCTATCACAGTAGAGTGATAGAGTGCAATGTGTTGTGTACCGCCCCGAGGCACGCCCGCGGGCGAATCGCGCCGCAGCCCCCGCTCTAGAGCTCCCGCACCGCCTCGGCGCCGAACATCTCGATAAGCTCGGCGTGCAGGCCGCTCGCATCCTTGTCGACACCCGGCTTGGCGAACACCTTCGTCTTCCCGATGATGTCGACGTGTATCTCGAGCACGTCCTTGCCCGGGTAGTGGCGGATGACGTCGTTCAATCGCTCGATCGATTCGGCCGCGAGAGCGGACTGCTCGGCGTGCACTATCACGCGGCCCACGAGCGACTCGACGTCTTGAGCGAGGAGCTTCGTCCCGCGATCGGAGTTCTCGACTCGGGCCTTGATGCGCACCACCGAGTCTTCGGCGATGAGCTCCCGACGGCCTTCGTACAGGGACGGGAAGAACATCACGTCGACCGAGCCCTCGAGATCCTCGAGCGTCGCCGACGCTATCAACTTGCCGCTCCTGGCGGGCTTGGCCTCGACGCCCGTGAGCATCCCGGCGAACCAGCCCTGCGAGCCATCGCGCATGTCGATGACGTCCGACGTGGACGCGGTGCTCGCCGCTCGGATGTCCTCGGCGACCTCACGAAGCGGATGGTCCGAGACGTAGATGCCGAGCATCTCCTTCTCGAACGCGAGCTTCATCTTGCGGTCCCACTCGTCGCCGTTGGGCGGCTCGATCCGGCCACCGAAACCCGCTGCGTCCGCGGCGTCTTCGGCAGCGAACAGATCGAACATCGTAACCTGCCCGGACTCTTGGTCCTTCTGCTTCTTGATCGCCGCCTCGACGCAGGCGTCCGTGAGCGATACGAGGTGCTTTCGCGTGTAGCCGGTCGAGTCGAAGGCGCCGGCCTTGATGAGCGCCTCGAGCGTGCGCTTGTTGCACTGTCTCATGTCGACCCGCTCGCAGAAGTCGGCGAGCGAGGTGAAGGGACCGCCCGCTTCGCGCGCCTTGATGATCGTCTCGACGACGCCCTCGCCCACTCCGCGAATGCCCGCGAGCCCGAAGCGGATGGTGTCGCCGACCGCTGTGAAGTCCTTGCCCGAGGAATTGACGTCGGGCGGCAGCACCTCGATACCCGCCCTGTTGCACGCCGCGACGTACTTCACGATCGTGTCGGTCTTCCCCAGGTACGACGTGAGGTTCGCCGCCATGTATTCGGTCGGGTAGTGCGCCTTGAGATACGCCGTCTGGTACGCGAGTATCGCGTACGCGACCGCGTGGCTCTTGTTGAACGCGTAGTTCGCGAACTCCTCGATGTCCTTCCAGACGCGCTCGGCGAGTGCCTCGTCGTAGCCGTTGGCAACCGAACCCGCGATGAACTCGGGCTTCAACGCGTCCACGATCTCCTTGATCTTCTTGCCCATGCCCTTGCGGAGCTTGTCCGCCTTCGCCGCCGAGAAGCCCGCCATCTCCATGACGATGCGGATCGCCTGCTCCTGGTAGACGATGGCGCCGTACGTCTCCTCCAGGATGTGCTTGAGGCGTTCGTCGTAGTAGCTGATAGCTCGCTTTCCGTGCTTGCGGGCGATGAAGTCCGGGATCTTCTCCATCGGACCCGGGCGGAAGAGGGCCACCACGGCCACGATGTCGCTGAAGACCGTCGGCTTGAGCTGTTTGAGGGTGTTCTTCATGCCGGGCGACTCGACCTGGAACACGCCGTCGGTATCGCCCTTCTTGAGCAGCGCGAACGTCTTGGCGTCGTCCATGGGAAGGTTGTCGATGTCGATGTGGACCCCGTGGTTCGCCTCCACCGCCTGGCAGGCCCTGGCGATGACGGTAAGCGTGCGCAAACCGAGAAAGTCCATCTTGAGGAGCCCGAGGTCGGCGATGACCGTTCCCTCGTACTGGGTCACCGTGGATTCGCCCTTGGTGTCGAGCTTCAAGGGCGTGTGCTGAGAGAGCGGGTCTCGGCAGATGACGACCGCTGCCGCGTGCACGCCTTCGCCGCGGACGACTCCTTCGAGGTCGAGTGCCGCGTCGATGATGCGCTTCGTGTCGCCGCCGGCCTCGTATTCGTCGCGGAGCTCGTTGTTCAGCCGAAGCGATTCGGCGATGCTCGCCTCAGGCCCGTCCAGGATCTGCTTCGCGATCTTGTCCGGCACGCCGTATGGATAGCCGAGCACGCGGCCGGCGTCGCGTATGGCGGCCCGCGCCTTCATGGTGTTGTACGTGATGACCTGGGCGACCCGGTCTTCGCCGTACTTCCTCTTCACGTAGTTGATGACTTCGCCCCGGTGCTCGTCGTCGAAGTCGATGTCGATGTCGGGCATCTCGGTGCGCTCGGGGTTGAGGAAACGCTCGAAGAGCAGGCCGTGTTCTATCGGGTCTATCGAGGTGATGCCGAGCGCGTAGCTGATGATCGACCCGGCCGCCGAGCCTCTGCCGGGACCCACGCTGACACCGTTCTCCCTCGCCCACTGCACGAAGTCCGACACGATGAGGAAGTACGCCGCGAGGTGCTTCTCGGCGACAACGCCCAGCTCGTTCTCGAGTCGCTCCAGTGGCTCGGCGGTATCGGGTCCCCGTACCGCCGGGCAAGACCTGCGAGGCACTCCTCGCGCAAGAACTCGTCGTCCGTCCGCCCTCCGGGCACTTCGAAGGCCGGGAGGATGATGCGGTCGAACTCGAGCGAGACGTTGCAGCGATTCGCGATCTCGACCGTGTTCGCCCGGGCTTCCTCGAAGTCCGGCAGCGCCTCGGCCATCTCGTGGGCGGATTTCAGATAGAACTGGTCCGAGGAGAAGCGCATGCGGTCCGAGTCGGTGAGCGTGCGCCCCGTCTGGATGCAGACGAGCATGTCCTGCGCGTCGGATTGCGAGGCGTGGACGTAGTGGATGTCGTTGGTGGCGACGAGCGGGATGCCGAACTCGCGCCCCAGTTCCGCGACCTGTAGGTTGATGTGGGACTGGCTCACGCCGTTGTCGGCGACGATGCCTTGCTCCTGCACCTCGAGGTAGAAGTTCCCTTCGCCGAACACGGACTCGTAGAACTGAGCCCAGCGTTTCGCCTCGGCAGGAGCGTTGTGCTCGAACGACTTGCTCACGATGCCGCTCATGCAAGCGGACGTGGCGATGAGCCCGTCGCTGTATTCCCTGAGCAGCTCCTCGTCCACCCGTGGCTTGTAGTAGAAGCCGGTGGTCCAGGCCTGAGACACCATCGACATCAGGTTCCGGTAGCCGACCTGGTTCTCGGCCAGCAGCAACAGGTGGTAGAGCGAGGGCTTGCCCTCGCGCTTGAAGCGCGACTCGGGAGTGAAGTAGATCTCGCAGCCGATGATCGGCCGCATGGGGGGACGCGCGGGATCCGGATCGTTATCGTCCTTCGGCGTGTGGCCCTTGGTGGCAGCGCGATAGAACTCGACCGCGCCGAACATCACGCCATGGTCCGTCAGCGCGATCGAATCCATGCCGAGCTCGTGAGCCCGGTCGAGAAGCCGGTCGATCTTGGCGTGCCCGTCGAGGAGCGAGTACTCGGAGTGGGTGTGCAGGTGGACGAAGGACACGGTCACGCGCCCTCTTCCCCGCCGGGAGCAGCGTCGCGGCAGGCCATCCGACCACAGGCGGTCGATGACGGTGCGATAGCCATCGGCGCCGTAGTTCAGGCACTTGCTCACGCGCGAGATCGTCGTCGCCGACGCGCCGGTGATCTCCTGGATGTGTGTGTAGTGCTCGCCCGCCGCGAGGAGCCGTGCGACGTGGAGCCGCTGCGCCATATCGTGGATCTCGCGGATCGTACAGAGGTCGAGGAGGAGCGCGTACGCCTCGTCGGGCGACTCGAGTGACGTTATCGCCGCGAGAAGGTCCTCGATTCCGGGCGTCTTCAACCGGTCTTCAGGCATGGCTCCCCTGGTAGTCAGCGTGTGCGGCCCCGTGGTGGCGTGCGGAGCCGAAACGCAAGATGTCGTGGCAAGGATAGCACCGAGGCGCGACATATCGTGCCTGTGGATAGCCGAACGGTTGTTCGCTCGCGACAGGCGGCAGGTCGTCCACGGCACACCCCCGCGCGATTCAAGGCGACGTGCTTGTCGCCGCCGGCACGACCCGACGCGCTCCGGCTAGGGGTTCGGAGACCTCGGCTCGTCGACGGTGTCGAACGATTCGAAGCGGACACCGGTGCGTACCGGCGCCGTTCGATCGATCGCCGAGGCTTCCCACCAGGAGCCCAGCGCGAGGATCGTCAGCACGAGCCCGTTGCCGATGAGCACCGCCTGCACGCCGAACTGCGCGGCGAGCCACGGCGCGACCGCAAGCGGCAGGAGTTCCCCGCCGGTTCGGTGCAGCTGCGCCGTGCCCATGATCCGGCCGAGTGTCTCCTCGGGCGCGTCCAAGTGAATGAGCGTGCGCAACAGCGGCTCGACCACTCCGATCGCGAGCCCCCAGGCAAGCGCGCCCGCGGCGATGATCGCGAGTTCGGTCGTGCCGACGTACGCGATGCCCCCAAGACCGATCAGCGCCGCGCCCAGGGCGAGACCCCTCGCTGACACCACGCGCCCGGGCAATCTCGGGAGCAGCATCGCGCCGATCGCGATGCCGATGCCGAACACCGAGTTCATGTAGCCGATCGTCTGCACGCCGGTGTGGACGACGTCCCGGTAGAACAGCGGCTCGAGTGCGCCGAACGCGCCGAACCCGAGCCAGATGGCGCTGCCGACGAGGACGTAGTAGCGCACGCTTCGCCGCGCGTATGTCGCGCGCAGCCCTTCGGCGAGTTCGGCGAGGGGGTGGCGCCGGTTCTCCGCCGCGCGCGGAGGCGTCTTGACCGACACGACGATCAGCGCGGCGATGATGGTCAGCAGGGCGTCGGCGTAGAACACGGCGTCTATCGAGAGCACGCCCACGATCAGCGCGCCGAGCGCCGGACCGAGGATGAACGACGCCGAGCCCGCCAGCTCGATCAGCGAGTTGGCGCGCTCGAGGTCCTCGCGGCCGCTCACGAGGTACGGGGCGAAGGAGGCGGTCGCGGTCATGATGGGCGCTCCCACCAGCCCGAACAGGCCGACGAGCACGATGAGCAGTCCGAGCGAGTCCACGAGCGTCAGCGACAGCGCGGCGGGCACGTAGGCGATCTCGGCGCCGACGAGCACGCGCGTGGGCCCGAAACGGTCGATGAGCACGCCGCCGACCGCCGCGCCGATCATCGACGAGATGCCGAGGACGAGCATGAGCACGGCGAGCTGGCTTGCGGTCGCGTCGAAGCGGTAGGCCGCCAGCCCCCAGACGCCGACGAAGAAGGCCGCCTCGCCGCCGAGCCGGCCGATGAACCGCGAGGACGCGACGCGATATATGTCGGATTGTCTGTGCATAGAGGCGAACCTGCTCGGGATGAATCAAACGGACGCGCGGCTGTATACGCTAGCACAGCCCACGACGGGGCTTCGATCGCCGCGTGACACCCGCGGCGGTGCCTCGCCGCCGGGCGCGTGCCGACGCTACACGAAGGTGTTGCGTGAGCGAGCCGACGCCCTCGATCCGGACCTCGACCGTGTCCCCGGCCGCGACCGGTCCGATGCCCGACGGCGTTCCGGTCAGCACCACGTCACCGGGCACGAGCGTCATGACCTTCGACGCGAAGCTCACCAGGTCGTAGACGTCGAAGAGCATGTCGGACGTACGAGCCGACTGCCGGCGCTCACCGTTCACGTAGCACTCGAGGAGCAGCGTCGCTCGGGTCGGCGTCCGTCTCCACCCACGGACCGAGCGGGCAGAAGCCGTCGAAGCCCTTCGCCCGCGTCCACTGGCCGTCCTTCGCCTGCAGGTCGCGGGCGGTCACGTCGTTCCCGCACGTGTAGCCGAGGATGTTCGCCCGCGCGACCTCGCGACTCGCGCGGTGCGTACGTCGGCCGATGACCACACCGAGTTCGGCCTCGTAGTCGACGCGCCCGACGCCCGGCGGGATCTCGATCGCTGCGCCGGGCCCGGTCACCGCCGTCGAGGGCTTGAGGAAGATGACCGGCTCGTCCGGCGTCTCGTGACCCATCTCGGCGATGTGGCCCTTGTAGTTGAGCCCGACGCACACGACCTTGGTCGGCACGACGGGGGGCAGCAGCTCTGCGTGCCGAAAGCGGGATCACGCCTTCAGGTTCCCACGCCGCGAACGGCTCGTCGGAGATGAGCGTGACCGTGTCGTCGTCGGCCAAGCCCGTATCGGCAGTCGCCCTCGTACAGCACGCGCACGACTCGCATCCAGCACCCCTCGGTCGCGACCGGCGGGTCCGTTGACCCGGCCTCTCGCATTCATCTTCTCTAAGGCGGCTCGAGAGTCCTGCCGAGGACGTGCGGTTCGGCGCGAGTGGGGCGAAGTGCTCGGTGGAAGGCGTGGCGGGACGGCGCGGGTGAAGCGCGACGTGATGCGGCGGGGCGAGTCCGGCAGGGTCAGCCGGGACGGAAGCTCAGTCCGCGGATTCGCGCGGGTGAGCGAGGCCGTACTCGATCGAGTCGACGAGCGCTTCCCACGACGCCTCGATGATGTTCTCCGAGACGCCGACCGTGCCCCAGCTCTTCTCGCCGTCGGCGGACTCGATGAGGACGCGCGTGACCGCCGCCGTCCCCTTCTTCTCGTCGAGGACGCGCACCTTGAAGTCGGTGAGCTCGATCTCGGCGAGGTGCGGGTAGAACTGCCCGATCGCGAGTCGCAGCGCGCCGTCGAGCGCGTTGACGGGGCCGTTGCCCTCGGCGGTGGCGATGAAGCGCTCCTCGCCGACGTGGACTTTGATGGTGGCCTCGGTCATGACGCGACCGTCCTCGCGCTTCTCCATGAGACAGCGGAACGACTCGAGCCGGAAGAACGGCTCGTACGTGCCCATCTCCTTGCGGAGCATGATCTCGAGCGACGCGTCGGCCGCCTCGAAACTGTAGCCCTGGTACTCGAGGTCCTTGATGGCGTCGAGCACCTGGCCGACGACCGGTTGGTCGCCGGTCAGGTCGATGCCCATCTCCTTCGCCTTCATGGTGAGACTCGCCTTGCCGGCGAGCTCGCTCACGACGACGCGCGCGAGGTTGCCGACCGTGCCGGGGTCGACGTGCTCGTACGCCTCGGGGAGCCGCGCCGCCGCGCTCGCGTGCACGCCGCCCTTGTGCGCGAACGCGCTCGCACCCACGTAGGGCTGGTGCGGGTTGGGCGAGACGTTGGCGGTCTCCGCGACGAAGTGGCTGACCTCGGTGAGCAGTCGAAGCTGGTCGCGCGAGATGCAGTCGTCGCCCATCTTGAGCACGAGTGCCGGGATGATGGCCGTGAGATCGGCGTTGCCGGCGCGCTCGCCGTAGCCGTTCATGGTGCCCTGGACGTGCGTGCAGCCCGCGTCGACGGCGAGCAGCGAGCTCGCCACCGCGCAGCCGTTGTCGTTGTGTGTGTGGATGCCGATGCGGCAGTCGATGGCGAGCGCGACCTCGCTGCACGGCCCGCAGCACCTCGTGCGGGAGCGTGCCGCCGTTGGTGTCGCAGAGCACGATCGCATCGGCGCCCGCCGCGGCCGCAGCCTCGCAGACCTCGAGCGCGTAGGCCGCATCGTGCCTGTAGCCGTCGAAGAAGTGCTCGGCGTCGAAGAAGACCGTGCGGCCGGCGGCCTTGAGGTACGCGACCGAGTCCCGCACCATGCGGACGTTCTCCTCGAGCGTGGTCTTGAGCGTCTCCGTGACGTGCAGCGACCACGCCTTGCCGAAGATGCAGAGCGCCTCGCAGCCGGTGTCGAGCAGCGCCCGGAGCCCGGCGTCCTCGCTCGGCCTCGGTGTCCTTGTGGCGAGTCGAGCCGAACGCCGAGACGACCGCGTTCTCGAGCTTGAGGCCCCGGGCGCGCTCGAAGAACTCGATGTCCTTGGGGTTCGAGCCCGGGAAGCCGCCCTCGATGTAGTGGATGCCGAGCGCGTCGAGGCGCTCGACGATGCGCAGCTTGTCGTCGACCGAGAGCGACATGCCCTCGCGCTGCGTGCCGTCGCGCAGTGTGGTGTCGTAGAGGGTGATCATCGGGTGCCCCTCGTCACGTGCGATCCGCGCTACACCCGCTCGAGCCACTCCTCGTACTCGGACTCCTCGCCGCGCACGACGCGGAAGAACGCTCTGCTGCAGCTCGAGCGTGACGGGTCCCGCAGGGCCGATCACGTGGTGGTCGACCGAGCGCACGGGCACGACCTCGGCGGCCGTGCCGGTCATGAACATCTCGTCGCACGTGTAGAGGTCGGTGCGCACGAGCGATTCCTCGACCACCGGGTAGTCGAGGTCCTCGGCGATGCACCATGATCGAATCGCGCGTGATGCCCTCGAGGATGCCGTCGGAGACGGGCGGCGTGGAGATGACGCCGTCGCGCACGATGAAGAGGTTCTCGCCCGTGCCCTCGCAGACCTTGCCCTGCTTCGTTGAGGAGAACGGCCTCGTTGTAGCCGTGCTGGTTCGCCTCGATGCGCGCGAACGAGGAGTTGAGGTAGTTGCCGGTCGCCTTGATCGCGGGCGGCATCGAGTTGAGCCGCGCTGACGCCACGACGACACGCCGATGTCGACGCCCTCCTTGCAGCGCGTCCTCGCCCATGTAGGTCTCCCAGGGCCAGCACGGCGATGCAGACGTTCACGGGGGCGGGGATCGGATCGAGCCCCATGACGCCGTAGCCGCGGTACGCCAGCGGGCGGATGTAGCACGCGGGCAGCTTGTTCGACGCGGATCGTCGACTTCACGGCCTCGACCATCTCTTCGACCGAGTAGCCGAGGTCCATGAAGAGCATCTTCGCCGAGCGCTCGAAGCGCTCCATGTGCTCGGTGAGACGGAAGACGGCCGGGCCGTCGGCGGTCTCGTAGCAGCGAATGCCCTCGAAGACGCCGGAGCCGTAGTGGAGCGCGTGCGTGAGGACGTGTACCTGCGCCGCGTCCCAGTCGACGAGCGCTCCGTCCATCCAGATCTTGTCGACCTTCGGCAGTGCCATGGCGCGCTCCCCTCGTGGGCGGTCTCGGGCTGTCGGCCAACGAACCACCCGCGATCGGCGGTTCGAGGTGTGCACGACAGTGTAGCGCAGGGATTACGCGACGCGCTCGGCGATCAGGTCGCCCATCCGGCTCGTGCCGACGAGCTCCTTGCCCTCTTCCATGATGTCCTTGGTGCGATAGCCCTCGGCGAGAACCAGCTCGATCGCGCGCTCGATCGAGGCGGCCTCGTCGGTGAGGTCGAGCGAGTACTGGAGCATCATGGCCGCCGACATGATGGTCGCGGTCGGGTTCGCCACGTCCATGCCGGTGTACTTCGGCGCGCTCCCGTGCGATGGCTCGTAGAGACCGGGACCGTCGCCGATCGACGCCGACGCGAGCATGCCGAGCGACCCGGAGAGCATCGAGGCCTCGTCGGACAGGATGTCGCCGAACATGTTGGACATCACCAGCACGTCGAACTGCTTGGGATTCTTGATGAGCTGCATCGCGCAGTTGTCGACGAGCAGGTCCCACATCTCGATGTCGGGGTATTCGCGCAACGGTCTCGTGGGCGACCTCGCGCCACAGGCGCGACGCCTCGAGCACGTTCGCCTTGTCGACCGAGCAGAGGTTCGACGTGCCGCGCACGCGGGCGAGCTCGCATGCCATGCGCACGATGCGCTCGACCTCGTAGGCGTGATACTCCTCGGTGTCGTAGGCCATATCGCCAACACGATCGCGCTTGCCGAAGTAGATGCCGCCCGTGAGCTCGCGGACGATGAGCATGTCGACGCCTCTGATGACGTCGGCCTTCACCGTCGAGCTGTCGATGAGCGCGTCGAAGACCTTCACGGGGCGCAGGTTCGCATACGCGCCGAGAGCCTTCCTCAGGCCGAGAAGTCCCTGCTCGGGGCGGACCCCCTTGGGATCGGTGGTGTCCCACTTGGGACCGCCGATGGCGCCCAGGAGCACCGCGTCGGCCTTCTGACACATCGCGAGCGTTTCCTCGGGAAGCGGGCTTCCCGTGGCGTCGATGGCCGCGCCGCCCACCAGAGCTTCCTCGTAGGCGAATGTGTGTCCGCGCTTCGCTCCAACGGCGTCCAGGACCTTCTGCGCCTGCGTGGTGATCTCGGGACCGATGCCGTCGCCAGGCAGAACGGTGATGTGATACTCCGACACGCTTGCTCCTCTCGGTGACTCACACGATGTGCGGCCGGGCTCCCGGGCCGCCGCGGGTGTGCATATGGTAGCGGGAGTGAGGCGAGAGTGCGATGTGACGTCTACAAGCCGGGCATACCACGTGCTTGTCTGCGCGCAGAGGAGCCGATTCCAAGAGCGTCGTGGGAGCGCTCAACGACTGGCGCTGGGTCGCTCGGCTAGAATCGCAGTGTCGACAGCGGTCGGTGACCGACGAGTTCAAACGAGGCTGCAGTGAAGACTGCGATCTGCATACCCTGCTACGACGAAGCCGCGACCATAGGCGCCGTGGTCGCCGACTTCCTTGCTCTGGATCCCTCGGCGGTCGTATACGTCTACGACAACAACTCAACTGACGGTAGCGGTGCCATCGCTGCTCAGGCCGGCGCCATCGTCGTACCCGAGTACCGGCAGGGAAAAGGTTTCGTCGTTCGCAGCATGTTCCGCGACATCGACGCGGACTGCTACGTGATGGTCGATGCCGACGACACGTACCCCGCCGAGGACGCTTTGAAGCTGCGCGATCTGGTCGTCGCTGGACGCGCCGACATGGCGATCGGAGACCGGCTCTCTTCGACGTACTTCCAGGAGAATCGGCGACGCTTGCATGGGGCGGGAAACCGTTTCGTGCGCTTCCTCGTGAATCAGATCTTCAGGAGCGACGTTCACGACATCATGACCGGCTGTCGCGCCTTCAGCCGACGCTTCGTGAAGTCTTTCCCGGTGGCCTCGACCGGCTTCGAGATCGAGACCGAGATGACCATCCACGCCTTGGACAAGGGGTTCCTGGTCCGCGAACTGCCCATCGCATACCGGAATCGCGCCGATGGCAGCGAGTCCAAGCTGCGTACCGTCCATGACGGCATCCGGGTGCTCAGGACCGTCTTCGCACTGTTCAAGGATTACCGTCCGCTCGCCTTCTTCAGTCTCATCGCGTTAGCCATGTTCGTCCTCTCCTTCGTGGACTTCCTGCCCCCGCTTCACGAGTACATGACAGAGGGGTTCGTCCACAAAGTGCCCACGCTCATGATGTCGATCGCGCTGGGCCTGGGCGCGCTGCTGTCGTTGGCGTGCGGCGTGATCCTGGACTCGCTACGCAAGCAATCGAGGCAGTTCTACGAGCTTGGGCTCACGATGTGGTCGAGTTCGGACGGCGGAGGCGGCGCCAACGATGGCCGCTGAGCGCAGCGCCCTACGTCGAGCGCTGCGACTTCTCGCCATCTACTTCGGCCTCGTCGGCTTCTTCGTACTGGCGTTGACGCTCGTCTACGCACTGCCGCGCGGTCCCGTCATCGAGAACCTCGGCCGGTCACTTCCATTGCTGGAGCGGGAGGGTCTCTACCCTGCACCGGTGCTCGAGGACTCCGCGCTCATGCTCGACAACTTCACCGATGCGCTGATGCTCAACATGGCGGCGAGTCGCGCCGGGGCCAACCCTCTCGAGGCAGCGCTGCTGACTCTAAACGCCGGAGAGGCAACCGACACCATCGCGGGATTGCGCAAGACCGTGTCGGGCAAGCCGCCATCCGAGCCGTACACGAGGTACTGGCACGGCTATCAACTCCTTCTCAGGCCCGCACTGCTGTTCTTGTCACTCGGCGACATCCGCTACCTCAACATGATCGTCTTCGCCGTCGCCCTCTTATCGACCGTGCTGCTGATGCGCTCCAGGCTCGGCCTCTCTGGGGTCTGGGCGTTCGCCCTGGCGCTGCTCCTCTCGGGCTTCTACGTCGTGCCTCTGTCGCTGCAGTTCTCCAGCGTCGGCTACCTGATGCTCGCCGGCGTCGCCGCCGTGCTCCTCGTAGCGGACAAGAAGCGGTTCCAACACATGGACATAGAGCTGTTCTTCGTAGTCGGCATGCTGACCGCCTTCTTCGACCTGCTCACAGCGCCGCTGCTGACGCTCGGCATGCCGCTCGTGGCCCTGGTAGCACTGCGCAGCCGAGAGACACCCGCGCGCACCGTGCGAGAGGATGCTCTCCTGATCGCGAAGCTCTCGCTCGCTTGGGTAGTGGGATACGTCGCTTCGTGGGCCGCCAAGTGGCTGATCGCCTCGCTCGTCGGAGGAGCGGGAGTGCTGCGAGACGCTGCCATCACGTTCGCTCACAGGGCGGGCCTGGACGATCGCGGCACGAACCACGTGCTCGCCGCGTTGCGCGACAACCTTCTGCGTCTGGTGCCGACCGTGCGCGGCGCCGGAACCGGCGCGGCGGTGCCCGTCGTTCTCCTTGTCGTCGCCTCGATCGTGTGGTTGCTGCTCTACTGGCGATTCCGTCGTCCGTCGAGCCGCATCGGCGCGGCCGCGCACGTGATGCTCCTCGCTCCGCTCCCCTACCTCTGGTTCGTCCTCGCAAAGCAGCACTCGGCGCAGCACTTCTGGTTCACGTACCGCATCCAGGCGATCAGCGTCTTCGCGATAGCGTTCCTCGCACTCGAGTGCGTCGACTTCGACAGGCTGGGCGTCTGGATCAGGCAGAGGCTCCTTTGGCAGGCGCTCGACGACTGATGCCGCACGAAAGCGGCCGCTGCGACCGATCGGGCGTCTCTGTCGAGACGTGCGCGCCGGCATGCCGAGCGTCGCGTTCCTTGTGGGCCGGGATAACCACAGCGAGGGACAACCGCCCCCCAGTCTTCCCGGTCCCCGGAAGACATCGCATCGTCTCTGGCGTCTCGTGGGTCAAAGCTGTGACTCCTAGGCCTGGGTAGTCCTCACCCGCGTGGTGACAGCGTGCCACACACCGTACAAGCCCGCTGCCGCGAGCACGATCACTGAAGGCATCGCCGGGAAGAAGTAGCGGTTCAGGAACAGCGTGAGGAAGTGCACGCCCACGACGTACAGAGGGAACGTCGCGACGAGGATCAGCCGCGGTGACTTCCGTATGAAGAGGAGGCTCGCTGCGGCGGCAACGAGGAGGAACCACTGGTAGAAGCGAGCAAACGACCACGACCGCGCGAGCGGCAGCGAAGGCCACTTGGGGAAGGGACCGCCAAGGTCCACGCGGGTAGCGTCGTAGTGGTAGTTCTCCTCCCACATGACGTCGAGGGGAGCGATCCACACCCCACCTACCACGCGACCGATAACGCGTGCCCGCACCGCGACGAACGCGACCGGATCCGCCTTGAACTGCTCGGTCATCCGATACCGCGCCGCCGCGACGAACGGGTCGCGCCCCTCGGCATGGGCCCTGTCGGCGACCTCCTGCTCGGCGGGACTGAGAGCCTCGCCACCGGACGCCAGGAGCATTGGATTCCCGGCGCCAGTCGAGAGCGGTACGAACCGGTCCAGGACCACCGCGTTTCGCACCCACCACGGCACCATCACGAGGCTGAACCCCACCAACGCCGCGCCGGTGAGAAGCAACAGCCGTCGCGGTGATTCCAGACGCCGCGCGAAGAGGTAGATGATCGGAACGGCGGTCCACAACACGAGTGCCGGCCTTACCAGACCCAGGGTCGCTGACACTGTGCCGAAGGCTGCAAACAGCCACCATGGCCTCGGCGCAGACGCGCCGGTCATTCTCAGAGCGATGAGGAGCTGCAGAGCTGCCAGGAAGGCGCCCAGGGTCTCGCTGAGCGCGACCGCCGCGCCCCAGCTGAAGGGCAAGTAGAGAGCAGCAAGCACCCCCGCAACGTAGCCCAAACGCCCGCCGCCGAGCAGGACGCCGCATCCGGCAATCAGTGCGACGATCCCAAGCGCAACCAGGAACTGCGCGCCCTGGACCACTGGTTGGACCGCTTGGGCGGTGACCGTCCCCTCGGTCGAGCGGTCGCCGGCGATCACGTACAAAGCCGCCAGGAACAGAGGATAACCCGGTGTGACGAATGCGTTCGGCGACCGGCGCTCACCTGGTGGTTCTGTACCCCACGAAAGATCTCCGTGATACGCAAGACGCTGCGCCGTCATCGTGTAGCCGTAGGCGTCGTGGATGATCGGCGGCCGAGGATACAGGTTCGTCGCCAGGGCGAAGACGATCGCGGCAAGAAGCACCGACACCGCCACGGGGCGCAGCGCCGTCCACCGACTCTGGTGATCGGGCAGCTTCTCGACTGACTCGTTCAAACGCACAAATCCCGCCTTTTCGCACTGGCAGCGCGTATTCGCTGGTCGGCATCCCGCTCGGGCCGCACACCGGTCATCCGGGACTTCTTGTCGCGGTCCCAACCCCAGATATACTCCATTCGGCGCGCCGAGTTAAGATATGTTCATACGGCAATCTTCGTTCGAGTCGCACCGCATCGTCCAGAGCAACCGCCATTTTTGACGCGGCGGCGTTCGGGACGTCAACAGCGTGGCGGGAAGATCGGCTGCTGCGACCATGCTCTCCCATCGGAGCACAAGATGATGCTTGTACTGCCCGCGGCGGCCTGGGCCGTAGTGTTCCTGGTGGTGTTTGCCGGGCGCTCCTTGATGCGTCAGGCCGCGCTTGTCGCCACAACGGCCGTGTCCGGCGCGCTCCTCGTCTTCACGGTTGTCCTATCCCACGCCCGCGCGCTTACCTTTGGCTGGCTCACCACCTGTTGGGCCGTACTGCTTCTGGTGCTCGCATCCTGGCTCCGCACCCGCCTGCGTCCCGGTTGGCTCGCTCTGCGCCGATCGTTGCGTCACCGAGACTGGGGCCTGTGGGAGTGGCTGACCGCAGCCGTACTCGGATTCTTCGCTTTGGGGACCCTGCTCTCCGCGCTCCTCTATCCGATCATGAACAGCGACAGCCTCGCCTATCACATGCCGAGGGTCTTCTTCTGGTTCCAGAACGGTTCTGTTGCGCACTACCCCACTCCCGAGGGCAGGCAGCTCTTCTCGAGCCCCTTCGCCGAGTACGTCATCCTGAACCTGAAGATCCTCGCGGGTGGTACCGACGCGCTCAGCAATACGGTGCAGTGGTTCGCCTACGTCTTCGCCGCACTGACGGCCTCGCTCGTCGCGATGCGCCTGGGCGCCGCGCGGCGAGGTCAGCAGACGGCAGCGATCGTGGCAGCCGCAACACCGATGGCGCTCCTTCAGGCATCCACGACGCAGACGACCTGCGTGTGCGCGTTCTGGTCGCTCGCCGCGGTGTACTGGATGGTGAGCTACACCCGTCGCTCGCCCGACGGGCGGCGAGAGACGGTCGGCTGGATCCTACTGATCTCGACGTCCTTGGCGCTCGCCGTCCTCACCAAGCCGCAGGCGTACATCGCCGTCGCGCCGTTCCTGTTGTGGCTGGCCATCGTCGCCGTCAGGCGTGACGGGCTTGGACGCGCGACTGCGCTTGCTTCAGCGGTGATCGTGGTGGTGATCGCGCTGAACGGGGGCTGGTATGCCGAGAACGCACGAGTGCTTGCAGGGGGACATAATCGGCATGAGCGCGCCGGGCGGCAACTCGAGGATCCTATCCGGGACCGCGATGTCTCGGCAGTGGTCACGAACGCCCTCAAGAGCCGTCCATGATGCTGGGGACCCCTTCGACCGCGGTGAATCGCGCGACCGAGCGTGGAGTCCGATCGCTTGTCGGTGTCTACGGAGGGGACATCGAGAACCCACGGACGATCGACAGGAACATGCCCGGGCGATACCGGCTTGATCCAAGGATCATCTACCACGATGTCGGGCCGTCTCCGCTCATCGTTCTGCTGGTCATCGGCTCCGCCATAGCGATCCTGGCCAGTCGGCGCCGGGTCACGGCGAGATCCCGCATCTACCTTCTGTGTGCGGCCGCGGCGCTGTTCCTCACCGCAGGGCTGGTCGGATACAACTTCGCCATCAACAGGATCCTGCTCGTCTCGCTTCTGATCCTCGAACCGACCGTCGGCGTGGGAGCGAGCATCCTGCTGGCCAAGGACAGGACGGCGACGCGCGCGTTCGTCTTCGGAGTGCTGGCCCTCGCATTCGTGTGGGCAGCGGTGGTCATGCTCTTCAACTCGACCAACAGGCTCGTTCCGCCTTCGTTGACGCCGGTCCAGATCGGCCGGCGCGATCTCGGCTACTGGAACACGCAGTACCAAGATCTCACCTTCCGGCGCGTACTCCCGCAACTCGAGAGACCCTACAAGGACGTCGCGGGAGTCGTCAGACGGGACGGCTACACGAGGGTCGCAATAGACTCGGAAGCGCTGAACGTCTCGATCTACCCGCTACTCTCGCTCCTTTCGGATCGAGAGGTCAGGTACGTTGGGCACACGCTGCTGCGTGACCGAATCAAACAGCCGGACTTCTCACCTCACGTCGTACTGGAGATCGCGCCCGAGTCGAGACACGCTTCGGCCACCGCTGGGGCGCGCTCGAGCGGCGACGTCCTCTACGGACCGGCGAGCGGCCTGGGAGTCACGATCACCCTCTATCGCGCGCGCACGAACGGTCGTGGAGCCAACCATTCGAAGAGACCTTGAAGACACCACCATCGCCACCGGCGTCGGGACCACGCACGGACCTCGATGCGGGGCTCGGCATCGATGTGCTCGACCCACGGCGCTGGTGATGCTGCTTCGGTCTCGCCTCGGCCGCATCGGGCGGATGCGGTCCTGCAGTGAGTTGCGCGTCGCGCCCGTTCGCGCAGCTGTCGACTGGGACGTCGCCGCATACAGGGGGTCACGGGCACGCCGTTCGCATACGGTACTTCTTCTCGGGCACTCGACGCCCCGCCGACGGCGGCGGCACGGTCGACCCGCTCGAGCCCCGCAGACGACCATCGTTCGGATCGCAGGCCACGGAGGTAGGTGTCATGCTCGCGAAGGATGCAGTGAGGAAGGCTCCCAGAGTTCCTCGGCGACGTGGTCGCAGGTCGACGACCCATCGCCGACGCCAAGAGCGATCATCGAGTACCAGCTCGTGCGGCGAGAAGACGCTCGTCAACCTCGAGATCACCAGCCGATGCAACACCTCGTGCACGTGCTGCATGCGAGACCCGAAGTCCTCGGGATCTCAACGAACCTGACATGAGCACCGAGGACAGGTCGCGCGGCATCCTCGACTCGTACGCGCCGTCGAAGGTGCAGGCCGTCCTGTCTCGGCGGGAGCGAGAGCCTGCTCCACCCCGAGTTCTTCGACATCCTCGAGATGGTCGGCCGAGCGGTTCCCGCTGAAGCAGGTTGACCTCTACACGAACGGGATACGTGCTCTCGAGCGCAGGCTCGCGGACTCTGGAGCGTCTGGCCACCTCCGGAATCGGCTCCATCACGTTCTCCGTCCAGGGGCGCACCCAGGAGACCGTCTCGCGCCCTTCAACCGGGCGTCTCCATGGAGAGGAACCTCGCGGCGGCCGCACTACATCCGCGAGAACGTCCGACACGAGCTTGTGGGTGAACTACGTGATCCAAGAGGCGAACCTCGACGAGATGAACTCAGTTCGTGGACCTGATCGGCGAGTCCGCCTTCAGCGGCATCTCGTTCATCCCCTACAACGCGATCGACTTCGCCGACGGTCCGCATCGACTACGAGGCCGAGTGGGCGAGGGTGGACATCGCAGCGGCCGGCTGCAGGAGGCACATGACCGAGCGGCCCGACTACGACCTGCACGTGGCGCACGCGAGCGATCTGTGCTCGTGCGGACTCAACATGGACATCATCCGCGCGAACGGGACGATCCAGACTGTGCCCGGGTCCGTCGGGCAGCGAGTTCCTCGAGGGGCGACGTCTTCAAGGAGGGCGTGGCGGCGGTCGCGCGCGAAAGAGGCAGCGAGCTGAAGACGAGCGACACGGGCGCTGCAATTCGGGCTCGGTTCCTGCCATGTGCGCCGCGTGCGCGATAAGGAGCTATCACGTCCTGCCGTAGGGACGTCAGCGACGAGTGAGGGCTTGTACTGATGGCGCGCGATCGGGCAGCCGGGGTCAAAGACTGGGTGGGATCGCCTCCCGGATGGGCCAGAGCGCCCATCGCCCTGGCCTGGCCGCTGTGGGTCCGACTACGCTGGCTGCTCAGGGACCGGTGGCGGCAGCCGTGGCGTTCTACTGCCGAGCGCTTGCCGGCCGTTCCGACTACAACATCTGCATCAACTCCGACATGACTGTCTCGTGCAACTGCCAAGACTTCAGCGGCCAGGGCCACATCGGCGACCTGAGAGAGGCAGTCGCTCGCCGACGTCTTCGCAAGCGCCCGGGTGCGTGGATTGCAGGAGGCGTTGTTTCGCGGCGAGTATCCCGATGGACGTGTGCCAACGCTGCGACGAACTGACACCCCTGCCCGATGGCATGCGCCTCGAAGACGTCTTCCCCGGGCACGTTCCCACACGGCGGACTCATGGTCGAGAACACCGTTCGCTGCAACCTCCGCTGCGCACCTGTGCGACCGAGAGACCAGCTCCTCGCCCAGCGCACGCCAGACATCGCTCTCCCCCTCACGACGTCGACCGCGTAGCCCGGATCCTGCAGCGAGCACTCGGTCGAGCGGGTCTACTACTTCAATCTCGGCGAGCCCTTCCTGTCGCCCAGGATCCTCGAGGAGCTGCAGACGATCCGCTCCGCTCAACCCGCAGATCGAGATACACACGTCCACCAACGCGATGCTGTTGGAGGGCGAGGACAGGATCGAGGCGGCGCTGCTGATGGACAACATCGTCGTCTCGGTGGATGGGGTCGACCAGGAGACCGCCGAGAAGTACCAGCAGGGTACCGACTTCGACCAGAGTCCTGCGGAACCTCACCGCGCTGACCCGAGGCACGCGACGCACGCGGACGAGAGAAGGACGGAACGCGACTTCCGGTGATCGAGTGGAAGTACGTGCTCTTCAGCTGGAACAACAGTCCCGAGCACATCCGCAAGGCCGTCACGCTCGCCCGCGAGGCCGGAGTGGACCTCATCGGCTTCCACCCCGGCTACGCGCCCGTGGGCTCCCGCTCACGCAGGCACGAGTTCGATTCCACACTCCGGCGGGCGGAGCGACGAAGCGACGGCAGCATGGTCGTCTGGTTCAACGACCGCGCAAGAGCGCTCTAGCGACGGAGCACCGCATCGCGCAGGCTAGTCGCCGGAGCTTCTCTCCTCCTGGTACTCCTCGTCTGCGTTCACGTTCCAGATGTCGGCGCGCGTGCCCTCACCGAATGCGGCACGGACTGCCGCACGTGCGCTCAGCATCGAATGGTCCATGTTGTTGTATCGGTGCATGCCGTTGCGCCCCATCACATAGAGGCCCTCAACGGAATCCAAATAGTCCCGCAGCCGGTGGATCTCGCGATAGCTCCCAAAGTACGCCGGGTAGGCCTTCTTGACTCTGAGGACCACCGAGTCGACGACGTCGTCGGCGCGGATCATCCCGATGCGCTCGAGCTCGGTTGCGGCCATGAGGGTGAAGGCGTCGTCGGGCATCTCCCAGAGCTCGTCCCCTTCGTTGCAGAAGTACTCGAGCCCAAGCCACGTCGTGCTCCCGTCAGCCACCATGTACGGGCTCCAGTTGTTGAACACCTGCAGCCTGCCCATGCGGACGTCGTGGTCCTGCACGTAGATCCAGTTGTCACGGATCCGAGCCCCGTCCGGCTCCTTGACCGCCATCTCGCGCACCAGCAACCCGGCGGTCATGAAGTCGCGATACGGCAGCTCGTTTGCGATGCGGCGCACATCCTCGCCCGGCACGTCGCCATCGATGCTCGCGACGAGGTCCCGCAGCGGCATGCTGGAGAGGACCGCTCGCGGCCGCACCTCGGTGTCCTCCCCCGTGGCGAGATCGCGCACGCGAACGCTCGTGACGCGCCGGTCTTCGACGCGAATGCCCGTGACCGCGTGTCCGAGCAGGACAGAGCCACCGCGAGCTTCGATCCGTTGGGCAGCGACCTCCCAAAGCTGACCGGGGCCGTACTTGGGATACAGGAACCGGCCGATGAGCGACGACTCGGTCCCCCGCTGTCGAACCGAGCGATCCGAACGCACCGTCGAGGTGAGTGCGTGCTTGAGGGCGGTAGAGACGGAGATGCCCTTGATGCGCTGAGCCCCCCATTCCGGCCCGATGCTGGTGCAGGGCACACCCCATACCTTCTCGGTGTAGTCCTCGAAGAACAGCCGGTAGAGTTCCCGGCCGAAACGGTTGACCATGAAGTCCTCGAGATTGGCCTCGGGTGTGATGGGCCTGAGACGAGCAGCGAAGTAGCTGGCCGCGATCTTGGCCGTGCGAGCGAGCCCGAGATTGCCGATCGTCGTGAGACTGAGCGAAACGGGATAGTCGAAGAACCGCTTGCAGAAGTAGATCCTCGAGAGCCGAGACCTGCTCAACATGACCTCATCCGTCTCGTCCGGATCGGGCCCCGGGCGCTCC
Source organism: uncultured Actinomycetes bacterium (assembly GCA_963817255.1). Classification (GTDB taxonomy): domain Bacteria; phylum Actinomycetota; class Coriobacteriia; order Anaerosomatales; family CAVRZR01; genus CAVRZR01. The sequence continues at coordinate 2,513 of CAWFNT010000004.1, read as the reverse complement.
GAACTCCCGCTGTCGTCGAGGACCGCATCCCGCTCGAGCGGCAGGATGTCGAGCCACCAGTCCACGATCGAGTCGACTTTCGAGAAGAACCGATGCCCGCCGAGGTCTATGCGGTTGCCCTTGTACTCCACGGTCTTGGCGATGCCTCCGACCTGCGTGTCGGCCTCGACGACCAAGGGCGTGAGGCCCTCTGTCAAGGACCTCGGTTGCTGCTGTCAGACCCGCGGGACCCCCGCCGATGACGAGAATGGTGCGATCGTCGTGCATCGTTTCGGGGATCATGCGATCTGCACCGGTGGCGTGACCATCCGAGCTCCGTCTTGTATGGGCGACTGGTCGTGGGTCCTTAGTCTATCTGAATCTCCGCACTGGTCCGGCCCTGCTCGGCGAGTCCGTCGCCTTGGTGTAGAGTCCTCAGGCGAAGACGAGCGCAGGGCGCGACCATCACACGCGGTCCTCGTCGCCCACCTGGAACGGAACGGTTGATGGAGACACGCTCCGGCCTTGCCGAGAATCGCGACCATGCCCTGTCCACGCTGGACGCGACCGCCCGCATCCTGCTGCTGCTCGCACTGCTGAGCAGCATTCTGGTCAAGCTCGTCCCGTTCTATCCCCGTATGCCCGAGGCGGGACTCGATCCTTCGTGGATGTACGCCGTGAACGAAGCCGTCGCACGGGGGCTGTCCTTCGGGCAGGACATCGTGTGGGTCCACGGGCCGATGGCGTCCGTATACACGCATGCCTACCACCCGGCGACCTATGCGTTGACGGTGATCGCGAGTCTGTATCTCGCACTCTCCTACTGGGCGATCCTCGTCGCCTTCATGAAGGAGAGTCACTGGCTGTGGCTGGTGGCGATCGCGGTCGCGTTGGTCGCCCTCAGGGGCGACCCTGACCCGCTGCTCTTCACTCTCCCGCTCCTGATCGGACTCCTCACGCTCCGGGCCGTGCGATCCGGCGAGGACTCATGGCTCGATGGGAGACTGGCGCCCCTCTACGCTGTGGCGTTGTTCGCTCCGCTCGGCTTACTTCCGCTCATCAAGGGCAGCCTGCTGCCGCTCTGCGCCCTGGTATCGATCGCATGCGCCGTGCTGCTTGTCGCAAACCGACGGTGGTGGCTCGCGCCGGCGTGCGTCGTAGCACCCGTAGTCGTGTTCGTGGCCTTCTGGAGTCTCTCGGCCCAATCCGTGAATGCCGTAGCTGACTACATCACATCGACCACGAAGCTGACTGCGGGCTGGGCTCAAGGCATGGGGTTCACCCCCGTCAAGACCGGGCGCGGCGCGATCTACCTTCATCTGGAGGTGATCTCGTACGTGGTCGCCTCCGCAGGACTCCTCGCGGTGGTCCTTTCTCGGCGCGACCGTACCGCGCCACCAAAGGTGTTTGCCGGCGCACTCTACGCCGCGATCCTCTTTCTTGCCTTCAAGGCGGGATTCGTCATTCACGACGAGCACGCGGTCATTGCCGGCGAGACCGTCTTACTCGTCGCTTTGCTCATAGCGTCTCAAGTGCGCATATCGAGAGCGGTCGTGCTGGTGACGGCGCTTGCTCTCTGCGCCTTCCTATTGCCCGAGGTGCACTACATCTACCTGCTCGATCGCGGCATGCCGGGAACCGGCTACGTCGCAGCGTGGAAGGGGATCTCGAAACACGCCCTCGACCCCGGGTGGCTGGGCCACGATTTCGACCAAGCCGTGGACAGTCTTAGAGACGAGGCTGGATTCCCCGTGCTCGAGGGCACGTCGGACATCTACTCATACGACCAGTCCTACCTCATCGCGTCGGGAAACGACTGGTCGCCTCGACCGATCCTCCAGAGCCACACCGCCTACACACCGACGCTCGCACGAATGGACCTGCAGTACCTCTTGGGACGAAACGCCCCGAAGAACGTGTTCTTCTCGGTCCAACCCATCTTCGGACGGTTGCCCGCGCTGGAAGACGGACCGAGTTGGCCGATCTTGATGCGCGCCTACCGGCCCGAGCGCATCTACAACGACCACCTTGTCCTGCAAGAAAGAGAAGACGCCGGCCCGGATGACGTCCTTCGCGCGCTGCCGAAAGAAACTCACCGTCTCGGGGAGACGGTCCGGGTTCCAGAGACCACGGGGACCGTGTTCGCCCGCGTGAGCCTCGAACCAACGCTGATGGGCAGGCTCGCGAACGCGCTGTACAAGCCGGCGGAACTGAGGATCACGCTCGAACTTGCGGACGGCACGATCAAGGAGTTCGTTCTCGTCGCAGGGATGGCGGATGCGGGTTTCGTGATCTCGCCGCTCGTCGAGAACACCGACGATTTCCGGATGCTCTGTGCAGGCGACGCTCGAATCGACTCCAAGCAGGTCAGGGCGATCCGGGTGGATCAGGCGGACCTGGATGGTCGCGTGCAGACCAGGGATTGGCGCGACGACTACTCGGTCCGATTCAGCCTGGTGGGCGAGGTGCGCTAGAGCCTGGCCCCTGCACGGTCCGCTCTGCGCGCTCAACCGCCTCGGTGACGACCGCTCCCC
>CAWFNT010000003.1:0-295560 GCA_963817255.1 uncultured Actinomycetes bacterium | reverse complement strand
ACACAACCAACGGCTCTTGTCTTCTTCCCGGCGCCCGGGTCGCCGCTGTCTGGCACCGTGCCGGTTCCACTCGGGCAATCATGACTGGCTTAGTAGGATTTGTGGTACGATTCCTGCAAGGAAGGCCTCAGGAAGCGACGCACGAAGCGTCCTTGCGTGTATGTCTGCAGCAGACGGACTTGAGGAAGGGACTCCCCGTGAAGGAAGAAGTACAAGCAGTTCTCGACCAGATTCGGCCGGCGCTTCAGGCCGATGGGGGCGACGTCGAGCTCGTCGACGTCACGGCCGAGGGCGTCGTGAAGGTTCACCTTGTCGGCGCCTGTGCCGGTTGCCCGATGTCTCAGCTGACCTTGAGCAACGGCGTTGAGCGCGTCTTGAAGGAGCAGATTCCGAGCGTCACCCGAGTCGAGCCTGTCTAGGCACGCCGCCGGGGCTTAGCCGCCGCGCACGTCGATCTTCGTTTGTAGAGCGCCGCCCTCGGGCGGCGCTCCTGCATCTACGGGCACGATCCGGGCGGTTCGTTCGCAGGGCCAATCGAGCGGTCGGAACTGCCGACGAGCGGCGGAATCCGCCGTTCGTCATGTCGCTGCTAGCGGTGGTTGACGCACTAGATATGGGTTACCTACACTGGACAAGCCGCAATATGTTGTGTATACCACGCCTACGGAGCCGAACCGCAGGCGCTTCGTTCGGTACTGGGAGAGGGGACCCATCAATGCCCGAGACCGCAGGCAAGACCGGCTACTCACGTGCCATCGACGAGATCCTGAGCCCCAACTCGCTCAAGGTCCTGCAGAAACGATACCTGCGCAAGGACGACGCCGGGAACGCGATCGAGAAGCCCTCCGAGATGTTCGTTCGCGTAGCAGAGAACATCGCTTCGGCTGAGAGGGCGTACGGCGGCGACGATGCGCGCGTCGCCCAGGTGGCTCACGACTTCTACGACCTTATGACGTCGCTCGAGTTCCTGCCCAATTCGCCCACGCTCATGAACGCGGGACGCGAGCTCCAGCAGCTCTCGGCGTGTTTCGTTCTCCCGGTCGAGGACTCGATGGAGTCCATCTTCGGCGCCGTTCGTGACACGGCGCTCATCCACAAGTCCGGCGGCGGCACCGGTTTCTCGTTCTCAAGGCTCCGTCCGGCTGGTGACCAGGTTCGCTCCACTCAGGGTGTCTCTTCGGGCCCCGTGTCGTTCATGCGCGTCTTCAACCAGGCGACGGAGGCCGTGAAGCAGGGCGGCACGCGCCGGGGCGCGAACATGGGCGTGCTTCGGATCGACCACCCCGACGTCCTTGACTTCATCAAGTGCAAGGAGGACGGCGACTTCGCGAACTTCAACATCTCGGTGGCTCTCACCGAGGAATTCATGCGAGCCGTGAATGCGGGCACGTCCTACGACCTGAAGAACCCTCGCGACCACGACGTGGTGGGTCAGCTCGATGCGCGGGAGGTCTACGACCTCATCGTTCGCATGGCGTGGGCGACCGGTGACCCCGGCATCATCTTCATCGACCGGATGAACCGCGACAACCCGACGCCTCGACTGGGCGAGATCGAGTCGACGAATCCCTGCGGCGAGCAGCCGCTGCTTCCCTACGAGGCGTGCAACCTCGGTTCGGTCAATCTCGCGCGGTTCGTGACCCTGCGCGAAGCAGGCCCAGAGGTCGAGTGGGACCGACTTGGGGACGTGGTCCACCGCTCGGTGAGATTCCTCGATGACGTCATCGAGGTGAATCAGTACCCGATCGAGAAGATCGGCGAGTTGGCCCGCGGCAACCGCAAGATCGGTCTCGGCGTCATGGGCTGGGCGGACATGCTCGTCAAGATGGGAATCCCGTACGACTCCCGAGGACGCGGTGGCGCTCGCGGAGAAGGTCATGGGCTTCATCAACGCAGAGGCTCACGCCGCATCTCAGAAGCTCGCGGCCGAGCGCGGGTCGTTCCCGAACTTCGAGGGGTCGATCTACGACACGCCCGAAGGCGGTCCGATCCGCAACGCGACGGTCACCACGATCGCGCCCACCGGCACGCTCTCGATCATCGCCAACTCCTCGTCAGGCGTCGAGCCGCTCTTCGCGGTGTCGTACGTCCGGACGGTCATGGACAACGATCGCCTCATCGAGGTCAATCCGGCGTTCGAGGACGTCGCCGTCAAGCAGGGCTTCTACAGTCGGGAGCTCATGGGGCTCATCGCCGATCACGGCTCGGTCGAAGGAATCGACGAGGTCCCGGCCGAGGTGCAGCGGGTCTTCCGCACGGCTCACGACATCAGTCCCGAATGGCACATCCGCATGCAGGCGGCGTTCCAGAAGTCGACCGACAACGCGGTCTCAAAGACCGTGAACTTCCCGAGTGATGCGACTGTCGAGGACGTCCGGCACGTGTATGACCTCGCCCACGAACTCGGTGTGAAGGGCGTCACGATCTATCGCGACGGCTCCAAAGAAGGTCAGGTCCTCACGACCGGCAAGAGCGGACAGGCGAGCGCCTCAACCGAGGAAGCGACGCGACACGGCGAGATCGAGCCCAGGCCTCGCCCGCAGGTGACCGTCGGCCGCACCGAGAAGGTGCAGACGGGTTGCGGCAACCTCTACGTCACTGTGAACTGGGACGAGACCGGGCATGTGCGAGGTGTTCACCTCGATGGGGAAGTCCGGAGGGTGTGCGGCGTCGCAGTCCGAGGCGCTCTCCCGGCTCATCTCGATGGCGCTTCGCGCCGGCGTCGATCCGGCGGCCGTCGTGAAGCAGTTGCGCGGCATCCGGTGTCCCAGCCCCGCGTGGGCGGAGGGCGGCAAAGTCCTCTCGTGCGCGGACGCCGTGGGCATCGTGCTGGAGCACGCGCTCGGCTCAGAGCCGGGCTGCGATCTGCCGCCGGTCGAGGGCTCGCTCGTCGTGACGAAGACAGGCGACGATCTGGACTACCTCGCCGGCGCATGCCCCGAGTGCGGCAGTGCGCTCGAGCACGAGAGCGGTTGCGCGGTCTGCCGTGCCTGCGGCTTCAGCAAGTGCGCGTAGCATGGTTCTCTCCGACCGCACGATCCTGCAGCTCATCGGCGCTGGTCGGATCGGCGTCGAGCCGTTCGACCCCGCCGACGTGCAGCCGTCGAGCATAGATCTTCACCTCGGCTCCGATTTTCAGGTCTTCAGGAACTCGAGGTATCCGTATATCGACCCGAGCACCAACCAGTCGGGTCTAACCGAGCGAGTTGACGCTTCCGCGGAAGAACCGTTCGTTCTGCACCCGGGGGAGTTCGTGCTCGGCACGACCATCGAGCGGATCACTCTGCCCGACGACATCGTGGCAAGGCTCGAGGGCAAGTCCTCGCTCGGCCGTCTGGGACTGCTCATCCACTCAACGGCGGGATACGTCGATCCCGGATGGGACGGCCGTCTGACCCTCGAGCTCAGCAACGTCGCCAATCTGCCGATCGTTCTCACGCCGGGGATGAAGATCGGACAGATCTCGTTCGCGCAGATGACGACCCCGGTCGAGCGGCCGTACGGATCGCCCGAGCTGGGCAGCAAGTACCAAGGGCAGAGCGAGGCGACTCCGAGCCGGGCGCATTTGAATCGCCCGTAGCGGGTGGAGGGTCGCGCGGCTACAGGCCCTTGGTCACCCTCGACACGAGGGGCGTGGGCACGAAGCCGGCCAGGTACTTACCCGCCGAGGACTCCATGAACGGCAGCCACTTGAGCTTTCGACGGATATTCCTGGCGATGTGATCGCTTGTTCGGATATAGGTCGCGAGCGCCTCGGCGGGGGTGGAGTCTCCGATGGCTTCGCCGGCAAGCCGTCCTGCGTTCATGGCGTAAGAGATGCCTTCACCCGACGTGGGCGACATGAACCCGGCGGCCTCGCCCGCGAGCAGGACTCGGCCCTGGCCGGCAACGACATCGCCTGCCGAGCGGACCGACAGGGCCACGCACGCTTCGCGCTTCACGCTGTCGCCCAACTGTGGGAGCTTCGCGCGGAGCCGCTCGAGCGCCATGTCCTGCTTCTCGTGGGGGCGTTTGGTCCTGGGGTAGAAGACCGAGCCGACGATCGCGACATCTCCTTTGGGTACGACGTATGCGTATGCGAAGCTGTCGCCGATGTCGCGCATGTAGATGCAGTCGAAGTAGGGTTCGAGGTCGCCTTTGAGGCAACAGAAGTCCTGGAGCGTCACGTAGGTCGAGATCGTGCCTATGCCCAGCGTCCGACGGACCGTCGAACGGGCACCGTCCGCACCGACGAGGTTCTGGCAACGCACGAGCCTCGGACCGGCCGGCGCCGCAAGGTGGGCGGTGATGCCGTCCGCCTCCTGGTCAAAACCGATGCATTGGGTCGACGCCGCAAGGTCGACGTTGTCTGGCAGCAGGCTGAGCAGCCACTCGTCGAACGCCATGCGGTCGACGTTCAGGAACTTGAGCTCGGTGGGTTTGCGGATTCCACGGTCCCAGTCGACATAGCGGAACCACACGTGGCGCGGCTGTCGGACCATCTCGCCCGGGACGTCGCCGAAGGACTCGAGGAAATCCTGGGCATACTCGTTGAGCATGCCGCCGCAGCTCTTGTCCCGGGGTATCGCCGACGAGTCCACGAGAAGGACGCGGCCGCGCCGAGCCGCGCCGATCGAAGCCATGCATCCGGCAGGGCCTGCGCCAACCACGACCGTGTCGTAGTCTTGGGTGTGCGAATCCGCGGGGGTGACCATAGCCGGGACAGCATACCCCATGAGCGGCGCGGCGCGCGTGTCTGCTCCTTGGCGCGACTCGTGCTGGTACGGACGCGATCCACTTTCACCGTAAGCTAGAATCTGTCGAACGCCACGTGGCGCCCACTTGAACTGGAGGACCGCATGGCTCGCTGCTGGGAGTTGCGCGGGTGCGACGAGGAGATGCAGGCCACGTGCCCGCATCCGAACGAGTTCGTGGACCGATGCCCGACGAAGTGCGCCTTTGCGCAGTGTGACAAGCCCACCCACGAACTGACGGTCGATCCCGAGCTGATCTTCGACGCCAGCGTGGAACGGGCCGCTGCGATCAGAGAAGAGTGCCTCTTCTGCGCGTTCTTCCTTCGCCAGGGGCCCCGACGGGCCGAATTCGAGGCTTGCTCCACCGAGGAATAGCCGCTAGGCACCCACCTTCGGAGACACCGGGCATCCGGGTGGCTCCAGGTCGCTCGCCCGCCTGGTAGTGTTCATCCTCGGGCGGGAATCAACTGCTCGGCACGCGTTTCCTGTGTGGCCGGAAGGCCGCGTCCGTCTACGGGGAGGTACTCGATGCGCACCTACTACTACCGTCTGCAGGACCCCGATACTCTGTACGGGCTTGTTCGCGACCTCTTCGTCGCTGCCGCCATCGTCTGTTTTCTGGGCGCCGTCAACCGGCTCGCGAACGGGCTGGTGCTCGAGGGAAGAGTGAAGGCGATGTCCAAGTTCGGCGACGCATACACCCCCGAGGAGCGAGAGGTCCTGATCCACAAGGTCAAGCTCCAGTCGCTGCGCTACTGGTAGTAGGTCGCCCGTGACGCTCGATCCCGTTGCCAGGGAGCTTGTGGCCTTCGGCAAGGAACTCGAGCGCGCCGGAGCCGCTCAAGAGGGGGCGTCTTTCTCCGGGAGCGCGGAAGCGGACGCACTCCTGCGCACGGACCCCAATGCGTTCCTCCTGGGCGTGCTGTTCACGCAAGGGATTCCCGCTGAGCGCGCCTGGTCGGGTCCGTACCTGCTTCGGCAACGCCTCGGCCATCTCGACTTGGAACGCCTGGCGTCGGAGCGGGCTGCCGTGCGCGACGCGGTCCAGGCCCCGCCCATGCTTCACCGCTTCAAGAACACGCTGCCGCGCTGGATATCCGATGCCGCGCGACGGCTGCTCGACGAGTACTCGGGCGACGCTTCCGCGATCTGGGAGGCCGGGAGCCATGTCGTCGAGGTAACGGAGCGTCTGAACGCCTTCGCCGGAGTTGGCCGGAAGAAGGCCGTGATGGCAGCCGAGATCCTCGTGAGGCACTTCGGCGTGGACCTCCAAGGCCGCGAATGCGGGCAGGTCGCCTACGACGTGCACGTTCGCCGGGTATTCCTCCGCAGTGGGCTCGCCGAAGAGGACTCGGTCGAAGCGATCGAGTCTGCGGCGTCTCGTGCGTGCGCGGATGCTCCCGGCACGCTGGACCTGGCCGCCTGGCTCGTCGGCAGACAGTCGTGCCGGCCGAGAAGTCCCGCGTGCGACGAGTGCAGGCTCGGCGCGGTCTGCCCACGCAAGATATGGATCACGGTCGAAGGAGTGAGTTCGCCGAAACGACCCTAGTGCACCGAGGGGCCGGCGGCTCGGCTAGGGGCCGCCGGCTAGGCGAGCGAGCGCATGATGAGCCCCGAGAGCACCTTCGGGTAGAAGTACGTCGACTTCTGCGGCATCGTCTCGCCGGCCAGTGCGACGTCTCGTAGTTGGTCGAGGCGCGTGGCCCGAGGATGAACACGACGTCGTGCGTCTCGCCCATCTTGAGTGCCTGGTGGGCGTCCTTCACGAACGCGAGCCGATCGAGCGTGTCCGGCCGATCCGGGTGGATGCCCAGGAGCGGAGAGAGCACGAGTTCCTGCAAGACCGCTACGTCGAGGTGCTTCCACGCCGAGGAGCACGGAAGCGGAATCGCCTCGTCCAGGTCGACATCCGCGCGGAGCGTCACGAGCCGTCGGCGGCCGTCGTGAGTCTGGACTATGAAGCGCGGTGCACCGCTGTCGGCGAGCGCGTCCGAGGGATGCCCCGGCGGCAGCTCCCCGATCGTGAAGTAACGTTCGAGCCCCTCCCAGAACGCGTCGGCGTCGAACTCACCTTCGGCGTCCGCGACCCGGTGGGTGGGCAAGACGGCCAGTTCGGGATCGTCCATGTTCGCGAGTGCCATGAGCACGAAGTCGTAGGGCGGCTGGTCAACAAGTGGCGAACTCGTCGGGTGTGGTGGCGCGGACGGGCGCCTCGGTGCTCCTCCCGCCGTTCTGTCCGGCGGGGCGCGCCGGATCGCCTGCCCGGGTCATCACTGCCCGACGTTCGTCGCGATACGCGAGCGCTGTCGTGTAGCGATGGTGGCCGTCGGCGATGTAGATCTGTCTGTCCGCGAAGATGCGGGTCAACTCACGCAACGAATCGGCGTCGCACACCGACCAGAGACGGCTCTCGACTCCGTCGTCGCCCATCGCGATGGCGATCGGCTCGCTCGCCATGGCTTGCTCGAAGAGCGGTGCGGTCTCGAATCCGGGATCGGAGTAGAGGCCGAAGACCTGGCTGAAGTTCGCCGCGCAGGCGCGGGTCAGCTGCAGGCGATCGTCGAGCGCCCGGGGCAGCGTCCGCTCGTGCGGGAGCACGATGCCGTCCTCGAAGCGCTCGAGACCGACGGCGACGATGAATGCGAGTCGTCGCACCGGGTTCCGGTCGCGTACCCATCGTTGCTCGAGCACGTACGCGCAGGGCTCGGGGTCCTGAAGCACGACGGCTTCCCGTATCCAATCGCGCCAGCGGTTCGCTCCGGTCTCGTATCGGTTGCAGGGGACGCTCGGGTCGAGTGAGCCCTCAGGGAGCTCGAGAGCGACGATGTTGTGGGGATCGCGCGCGAGCAACTCGGCCCGCTGCGATTCGTCGATGACGTCGTACGGGGGAGCCGTGAGCTGCGTGATCTCGGTTGAGGACGACGCATACCGGAATGCGCGAAATGGCCTGACGCGTGCCACGGGTGGTCCTTTCGTGCCTGCTGCGGAATCCGCCGGGATCGGGTGCGTCTCCGCCGTTGGCGCTGAGTCTCGCAGTCTAGCGCAGCGCCGAGGGCGCTGTCTTGTCCCGGGCAGCGCTCAGCCGAGCAGGGCCCGGAACGCCACGAACGCGGCCATGCCGATGACCGTGGCACCGAGGAAGCTCCGGGTGATGCGGTAGGCGAGGGCGGTTGCGGCGCATGCCAGGAGCCAGGGATTCGACCACGGCGCGACCCAGTCGCCGCCCGGGCGCACGACGGTGTTCGCGACAAGGGCGCCCATGACCGCCACGGGAATGAACTCAAGCCAACGCATCACCGGGCGGGGCAACTCGACGCGGGAGATCGCGGCCATCGGCAGAAAGCGGATGAGGAAGTTGAGCACCGCCATGCCGACGATGACGCCCCAGATCAGCGAGTCGCTCATCGATAGACCGCGGTTCCGAATGTGGCCGCTGCCATCGCGGCGATGACCACGTACCAGCTCGGCGAGACGCTCACTCCCGCGATGGCGAGCAATGGCAGCGCAACGACGATGACGGCCGACAGAAGCCCTATCAGGACCTGTCGACGGTCTTCTGCGAGCGCGACGAACAGTGCCGTGAACATCGCGGGCATCGCGAACTGCACGCCCCAGCGATCCGGGTTTCCGATCACTCCGGCGCCCGCGGCGCCAATGGTCGTGCCGAGCACCCACCCGATCCATGCGACGGCGCCGACTCCAGCCATCGAACGCCGGCTGGCGCGGCCCTCCCTGAGATCCGTGATGTTCACGGCGAACGTCTCGTCGGTGAGCGAGAAGGCCAGGGCGGCCTGGACGGCGGTCCGCGTCTTTCGCAGGTAGGGGGATAGCGTGCCGGCAAAGAGCACGTATCTGAGGTTTACGACCGTCGTGGCGACGAGCACCGTGGCGACGGTGCCGCCTGTGCGCATGATGTCAAGCGCGATGAACTGGCCGGCCCCGGCGAGCGCCGTCGCCGAGCACATCGCAGCTTGGAACGTCGTGAAGCCGATGGTTCGGGCAAGGATGCCGAAGGCCATCCCGGCCGGCACGTAGCCGAGGAAGATCGGAAAGCCCAGCTTGAGGCCTCGGGTGAAGGCGCCGGAGTCTGTGGTGTGAGCAGGGGAATCCGCGGACGACTGAGCAGGCATGCGCGGAATCGTAGCACGAGTCGGGTCGCCGGACGCTCGGTCCGACGGGCTCCGGGCGCCTGGGAACGTGGCGCGTTTCTTGCGTTGCGATTAACCAACCTAGAGGTGGTCGCACCGACGGCGTACACTGGAGCCGAAGGGGCCTCCGCCGCGAGGAGGCGAGCGCATATGGAGTTCACGATCACGTGCCCCAACGATGGCCCGGTCGACGTCTCGATCGAGGACGTCGATACGGTCGTGCTCCAGGAACCCGAGCGCGCGGAGATCGTCTTCTCCTGCCCCCGTTGCGGCGAACCGATCACCGTCCAAATCGTGATCCCCAGCTTCCTCATGGCCGCGATCGAGGCGATGGCCGAGGATGGCGACGGTCGGCCGCCGATCGCCGGCCTGGTCGCATTGGTGTCGCAAGACGCCATCGAGATCGAAGAGCCCACACTCGAAGACGACCCCGTCATCGATGCGTACTGCGAGTACTTCCACAGGCAGCTCGACGAGGTCGTGAGTGGCGACGACGCCATCTCGGAGATCGACGCCTAAGCGGCGCGGACCGAAGCTCGATTCGCCTTCTGGTACCATCTCACTCGTGCGTCTTTCGACGCACGAGTCCGCGTCAGAGTGCGGACATACACACGTCGCCCGGCGGGCGACTGAGGGCGCGAGGAGGCACCGCAGATGACGTTGCCGTTGTGCTTCGGGGCGATCGCGTTACTCGTAGTGGTTGCTGCTTTCGGACTGATCGCGATCTACAACCGACTCGTTGTCCTGCGCAACCGCGTCGACAACTCCTGGTCCCAGATCGACGTGCAGCTGCGCAGGCGATACGACCTCATCCCCAACCTTGTCGAGACGGTCAAAGGCTACGCCTCGCACGAGAGTGCGACGTTCGAGCGAGTGACGCAGGCGCGCAACATGGCCATCAATGCGCAGACGGTGAAGGAACAGGGCGAGGCCGAGAACATGCTGACGGGCGCTTTGAAGAGCCTGTTCGCGGTTGCAGAGGCCTACCCCGATCTCAAGGCCAACCAGAACTTCCTCAACCTTCAGGACGAGCTCTCCAACACCGAAGGCAAGATCGCGTACGCGCGGCAGTTCTACAACGACTCCGTCATGAGCTTCAACACGGCGATACAGTCCTTCCCGACGAACCTCATCGCCGGGATGTTCGGATTCGCGCAGCGCGACTACTTCGAGATCGAGGCTGCGGCCGCCGAGCCGGTCAAGGTTGACTTCTCGTAGCCGAGCCTCTGAGGCTCTCGCTTCAGCGACGATGAACTGGTCGTTAGGATCTTGCTAGCAAGCATCGCCTTCCCGAACATCGACCCCGTGCTGGTCCGCGTCGGGCCGTTCGCCATCCACTGGTACGGCATCGCCTACGTGATCGCGTTCGTGTCGGCCGGCCTGATAGCGCGGCATCTCATTCGCATATGGAGCCTGCCGCTCACCGACGACGATCTCATCGAGATAGTGCTGGCGGCCGCGATCGGCGTGATTGTCGGAGCGCGCCTGGGCTACGTCATCATCTATGGTGGCGCGGACTACCTGCAGCGCCCCGCCGAGATACTGGCGATCTGGGACGGCGGGATGTCGTTTCACGGCGGACTCGCGGGCATCCTCGTCGCTGCGTGGGTCGAGTCGCGTCGCAAGCCAGTGTCGTTCCTGCGCTTGTGCGATATGGGCGCAGTGGGAACCCCCGTCGGTATCCTGGCAGGCCGTCTTGCCAACTTCGTGAACGGCGAATTGTGGGGTAGGCCTACGTCACTGCCCTGGGGCGTCGTGTTTCCGAACGCCGGACCGCTCCCTCGCCATCCCTCTCAGCTCTACGAGGCATTCTTCGAGGGTGCCGTGCTGCTCGTCGTGCTGCTCGTTCTGTCGCGGCAGAAGCGTCCCGACGGCGAGATGCTCGGCTGGTTCTTGACGCTCTATGCGGTCTTCCGGATGGCGATGGAGTTCGCCAGACAGCCGGACGTCCAGCTCGGCTTCATCGCGGGCCCGTTCACGATGGGCCAGATCCTGAGCGTTCCGCTCCTGCTCGCAGGTGTCTGGCTGGTCTGGAGGGCTCGGAGAACCGTCGACCGCGCCGAGGGCGGGCCGATCAAGCGTGAGAGCGTCTAGCTCTCCCCGAAGCGGCCTTCCACGCCCAGGCAGGGCTCGTCACGTTCGAAGCAGCGAACGGTCTCGGCCGCGCTCAGCTGCTTGCCCGGCCAGCATGCGCGGCAGAAGACCTGCGGGTACGAGCCGATAACGTCTTTCACGTTCGGATCGTCGTAGGGCCTGGCCGCGGGTTGTGCGACAACGCATAGGAGTCTGCACGTCATCGGGCACCGTGTTCGCTTGGGTGAGACTTGCTCGGCATGGCGGGCTCGCGCTAGGGACTCTATCGGCACGAGCAGCGGACGGGTTGACGGCGCGGCGGCCTGTTGCCGCGCACGCGTGATTGACCCGCGCGAGCGGCGTCCCTAGACTCGCCACGAGCTTCTGCGAAGGAGATGCGGTTGGCACCGACTCGACGATTCACCCTGCCGACGGCGACCATACTGGTCGTCGCACTCGTCGTTTCGCTCTCGGGATGCTCGAAGGGTGCCGAAGACAAGACCCCCACGGTCACGTCTGCGTGGCCGCGGGCAGATGCCGAACGTGTCGTGCCGAAACCTGCGACGCCCCCTCGTTGGCCGCTCACGGGCCGCGATGCTCCGAGTGCGGCCCTCACGCGCAGGCGGGTCGTCTCGGTCAAGATCGAGAACTCCCCTGCAGCACGCCCCCAGACCGCGCTCAACAGCGCCGATGTCGTCTACGAGTCCCTTGCCGAAGGGGGCATCACACGCTTCAACGCGCTGTTTCACTCGCAGGACCCGACGCTCATCGGGCCCGTTAGAAGCGCGCGGCTGTCCGATGCGTGGGTCGTTCCTCAGTACGATGCGCTCTTCTTCTTCTCCGGCGCGTCCGGGTTCGTGACGAGGGCACTGCGCCGGGCTAGGGTCCCGATGCTCAGCGAGGACGCGGGGGTTACCACCTGCTATACGCGGACAAGTGCGCGCCGCGCGCCGCACAACCTCTACTTGAAGGCGGATCTCGCCCGTCCAGAGGGCGTGAAGCGCGGGTACCCGGCGACACAGAACCTGCGGCCGTTCGCGTTCGATCGGCGAACTGTCGAGCAGACGACCACCGCGATTCGGATCGACATCCCCTTCTCGCCGTTCAGTCGCTCTACGTGGGTCTACGACCCCGGCCGCAAGGTCTACGCGCGGCAGAACAACGGAGTCCCGCACGTCGACGCAGCGACCGGGCAACAGGTAAGGGCGCGCAACGTGGTCGTCATGTGGGCGAAGATGCGGTCGACGGGCGTACCCGACAAACTGGGGAACGCCACATACGACATCAGCCTCGGCGGGACTGGGCGGGTCTCGGTCTTCCACGACGGGCAGAAGTGGGACGGTACCTGGACCGCTGGAGAGAGTGCCCCGCCGATATTCAGGGCGGACAACGGCACGTTGATCCGGCTTGCGGTCGGGAACTCGTGGTTCGAGGTCATCCCAACCAATGCCAACATCACACTGAAGTAGCGTAGGGTTTGGAGTCGCGTGTGCGCTGTCGGGTGCGCCCGACGCAACCGCGCGAGCGGTGAAAGCCCTATTCCTCGCTCGTTGTGTGCGCGTTCACGTGCCGCGTGCGGTTGTTGCGCGGACGAGGCCGCGGGTACAATCTTGCCTTGCATTCGACACAGACCGGCGCGGACGCAACCGCACGTTTGGCGCCGAAAGGAGCACATCCGACGTGGCTGAGAATGGTAGAGAGATCGGCACGCATAGAGTGAAGACCGGCCTGGCCGAGATGCTCAAGGGCGGCGTGATCATGGACGTCGTCGATGCTGAACAGGCCAAGATCGCCGAAGACGCCGGAGCGGTCGCGGTCATGTCGCTCGAGCGTGTCCCCGCCGACATCCGTGCGGCGGGTGGTGTCGCCCGCATGGCCGATCCAAACAAGGTGACAGAGATAGTCGACGCCGTGAGCATCCCGGTCATGGCCAAGTGCCGCATCGGTCACTTCGTTGAGGCCCAGGTGCTGCAATCCCTCGGAGTCGATTACATCGACGAGTCCGAGGTACTGACGCCCGCCGATGAGCAGTACCACGTGAACAAGTGGGAGTTCACGGTTCCGTTCGTGTGCGGGTGTCGCGATTTGGGTGAGGCGCTTCGGCGTATCGCCGAAGGCGCCGCAATGGTCCGCACCAAGGGAGAGCCCGGGACCGGGAACGTCGTGGAGGCCGTCCGCCACATGCGAAGCGTGACCGATGGCATAGCGTGGGTCGCGGGTCTTCGCGACGAGCAACTCTTCGACGCGGCGAAGCAGCTGGGCGCTTCGTACGACCTCGTGAAGTGGGTCCACGACAACGGCAGACTCCCGGTCGTGAACTTCTCGGCGGGCGGTATCGCCACGCCATGCCGACGCGGCGCTCATGATGCAGCTCGGATGCGACGGCGTGTTCGTGGGCAGCGGCATCTTCAAGAGCGGCGATCCCGCGAAGCGCGCCAAGGCGATCGTGGAGGCGACGACGCACTACCAGGATGCTGAGGTGATCGCCCGCGTCTCGCGAGACCTGGGCGAGGCGATGGTGGGCATCAACATCTCAGACATCCCCGATTCGGAACGCATGCAGGAACGGGGCTGGTAGTGTGCGGATAGGGGTTCTCGCGCTACAGGGAGCCGTTCGCGAGCACGTCATGATGCTCGAGGCGCTCGACGTGGGTTGCGTCGCCGTCCGGACACCCCATCAGCTCGCGGACTTGAACGGCCTCGTCATCCCTGGCGGCGAGTCCACCGCGATAGGTAAGTTGATGGAGACCTACGGCTTCTATGGGCCCATCCGCGAACACCACGAGGCGGGCATGGCCGTATGGGGCACGTGTGCCGGGGCGATCCTCGTGGCGAATGAGATCTTGGACGAGGTCCCCGGCCAGCGCAGCCTCGGGCTCATGGACATGACCGTCAGGCGGAACGCCTTCGGCAGGCAGATTGACTCGTTCGAAGCCGATCTCGACGTTTCCGGGCTGCCGGACGGGCCGTTTCGCGGCGTGTTCATTCGCGCACCATGGATCGAGAAGGTGGGCGATCGCGCGCAGGAACTCGCCACCCACGACGGACGGGTGGTCGCCGCCAGGCAAAGTGACCTGCTCGCAACGGTGTTTCATCCGGAACTCACGGGAGACCCCCGCGTGCACCGGTACTTCATCGAAGAGATCGTGGGGGCGAAGCGGCCCTAGTTCGCGAGCGTCGCCACGCGCCGAGCGCGTGTCCAGTGAGCGAAGAAGACCCTCCGAGCACACGCCGGAGACTTCCGCGGTACGAAGGGATCGAGATGTCCGGGCATTCGAAATGGGCGACCACCAAGCATCGCAAGGCGGCGCAGGACAAGAAGCGATCGGCGCTGTTCAGCAAGCTCTCGCGCGTGATCACCGTCGCCGCGAAGACTGGCGGCGATCCCAATCCGGACAACAACGCCTCGCTTGCGGCCGCCATCGCCAAAGCGAAGTCGTATTCGCTTCCCAGGGACAAGATCGACGTTGCGATCAACAAGGCCTTCGCCGCTGGTGGTGGAGTCGAACTACGAGGAGGTCATCTACGAGGGCTACGGCCCCGCCGGCGTGGCGATCTACGTCGAAGCGCTGACGGACAACCGCAATCGCACGGCAGCAGATGTTCGTAGCGCGTTCACGCGTGCGGGCGGCAACCTCGCGTCAACCGGCGCGGTCGCGTTCCAGTTCGAACGCAAGGGCCAGATCGTGCTCGACAAGGCTGGTGCGCCCGATGAGGAAGACCTGCTCCTCGCGGTCATGGAGGCTGGGGGAGAGGATCTTGAAGAGGGCGAGGAGGAGTGGGTGGTTACGACGGGTCCCACCGAGGTGGCGGCCGTTCGAGACGGCCTCGAGGCGGCAGGAGTCGCTGTGCGCGGCGCGGAGCTGACCATGGAGCCGACCACACCGGTGACGATGTCGGTTGAGAACGCGAAGAAGGTCCTTCGGCTTGTCGACGCGCTCGAAGATCACGACGACATACAAAACGTCTATCACAACATGGAGCTGACGGACGAGATCGCGGAAGCCCTCGAGGACTAGGCAAGGACCCCTCGAGACCTTGGGCGCTCAGAGGGCGCATCCCCAAGTCGGCCACTGCCGACGGTCGCTTTACGCTCTCCAAGCCTCGCGGTACCCTGAACATATGTTCGATACTTCGCAGATGCGCAGCAGGGGCGCCTGCCGACCGAGGGAGCATCTGAAGTGATCATCCTCGGGATCGATCCCGGTCTCGCGAACACCGGCTGGGGAGTGGTCGAGCACGTCGGCAGCCGCTTCCGCTGTCTCGGATACGGATGCGTCACCACCTCTCCTGCGGACTCGACGTCCGCTCGACTATCGAAGGTCCACCACGCGATAGGCGAGGTGATCCTGCGCTACCGCCCAACCGAGGCGGCTGTGGAGAGCGTGTACTTCGGCACGAACGCGAAGACGGCGTTCGCGACCGGCCAGGCACGTGGCGTAGCCCTCCTCGCAACCGCTGACGCACAGCTCGCGCTAGGCGAGTACGGTCCTGGAGAGATCAAGAGCGCGGTGGTCGGCACAGGCGGAGCCGACAAGCAGCAGGTCCAGTACATGGTGCGCGCGATTCTCGGCCTGTCACACGATCCCACTCCCGATCACGCCGCCGACGCACTCGCCGCAGCGATCTGCCACGCGCACCGACGTGGGGCCGCTGCGCTCGGACTGGCGGCGCGCGACGCTGGTTCGGCAGCAATCAAGCCTCGACCCGCGGCGGACCCCGCCGAGGCCGCGCGGTGATCGCGTTCCTCACCGGCCGCGTGGCCGAAAAGGCCCCGGGTCACTGCCTTCTGGACGTAGGCGGTGTTGGTTTCAAGCTCTCCATGTCCACCTCCTCGCTCGCTGCCTTGCCGGCCGAAGGCGACACGGTCACCGTGCATGCCTACCTGCACGTCCGCGAGGACGAACTCTCTCTCTTCGGCTTCGAATCAGCACCGGAGAAAGCGCTGTTCGAGAACCTGCTCACCGTCTCGGGCGTCGGGACCCAAGGTCGCCCTGGCCGCGCTCTCGTCTCTCTCGCCCGACGCGCTGAGCGAGGCTATCGCCCGTGAGGACGCGGATCTCATCGCGACGGTACCCGGCATAGGCAGGAAGACGGCTCAACGCATCATCCTCGACCTGAAGGACAGGATGGGCCTTCCGGACCTCTCCGGTGTTCCCGTCGCGGGTGCGGCAAGCGCGGACATGGCCGCCGAGGCCACCCAGGCACTCCTGGGCATGGGCTTCTCCTCGGCAGAGGTGGCGAGGGCCCTGAAGGGCTACGAAGGCGCCCCAAGCGATGCGCAGGCGCTCCTCAAGCACGCGCTGCGCCGGCTGGGTGGTGGCGTGTGAGCACGATATGGGAGCCGGGGGACGCAGACCCGCAGCGCAACACTGGTGATGAGGCAGAGCGGCTCGTTTCGGCCGAGTTCACCGAGGACGATCTCGAGATCGATCGCAATCTGCGGCCCAAGCGTCTCGGCGAGTACCTCGGCCAGACGAGGGTCAAGGAGAACCTCGCCGTTCTTATCGAGGCCGCTCGTGGCCGCAACGAGGCCCTGGATCACATGCTCCTGTCGGGTCCGCCGGGACTTGGCAAGACCACGCTTGCGAACGTGATCGCGAATGAGCTCGGCGTGGCCATCAAGACCACGAGCGGTCCGGCCATCGAGCGATCGGGCGATCTTGCCGCCATCCTCACCAACCTCGATGAGCGCGACGTGCTCTTCATCGACGAGATCCACAGGCTCAACCGCGCCGTTGAAGAGGTGCTGTACCCCGCGATGGAGGACTACACCCTCGACATCGTGATCGGCAAGGGGCCTGCGGCCCGGTCGCTCCGACTCGACCTGCCGCGTTTCACGCTCATTGGCGCAACGACGCGCACGGGACTGCTCACAGGCCCGCTTCGCGATCGCTTCGGCATGGCGTTCAGGCTCGACTACTACAACGCCGAGGAGCTGCAGGCCATCGTCGAGCGCTCGGCCGGCATACTCAGGGTCGAGATCGACACCCAGGGCGCGGCCGAGATCGCACGTCGATCGCGAGGCACCCCACGCCTTGCGAACCGGCTTCTCAAGCGCGTGCGCGACTACTCGCAGGTGCGCCGAGATGGCCGGGTCACGGAGGACGTCGCCGCGGAGGCACTCGCGTTCTTCGAGGTAGATCACTTGGGGCTCGACCGCATGGACGTGCAGATCCTCGAGACGCTCGCGGTCAAGTTTCGCGGGCGTCCGGTGGGACTGAACACTCTGGCGAGTGCGACTGGCGAGGATGCCGACACCCTGGAGGACGTGTACGAGCCGTTCCTGCTGCAACTCGGGTTCCTCGAACGCACGCCGAAGGGGCGTCAGGCGACGCCGAGCGCCTTCGAGCACCTCGGGCTCGAGGTCCCGGGCGTGGGCGGGGCAGCGACGAGCGGCTCGCAGTCGGGACTCTTCTAGGCGGATTCCGCGGCTTGCATGAGCTGCATCTCAAGGAACGATTCAGCGTTCGTAGCGGCTGCCGCGAGAGGTTGCGAATGTGTTACGTTTGGCTGCGGCGATCAAGTGAACGGTAGACTAGCAGTGCGTTTGCCTGAACGGCGCGCCTCTTCGGGGCGGGAGAGTGGCGAGGGGAAGCGGTGGGTCACTTAAGGGACCGTCGGACGGCACCCACGGGTCGTTCACGTCATCTCGTGTTGAGGTTGACCGTTTCTCGGCACACACCGGTTTGCGCTTGCTTGCCCGACGGCGTGCGTCTTACTGTCGTTCACGCTGAGCAGGACTGGGAGTAGACGAGAGACCGAGAACGAGGGGGTTCGACATGAGGTCATCCCGACTCAACTCAACGCGGAGAATGCGTTCCGGACGTGTAGTTGGGAGTTCGTGCCCGCCGCGCATGCCAGGCTTCGTGTTCAACGGATGCACGAGCAGGAGGCTCACGCGCGTGCTGTTGGTCGTCGCCGCGGCGTCGCTTGCGCTTGTGGCTCTGACGCCGGCGACGAGCGCGTGGGCCGCGATCACGGCCCACACCGACTGGACCCGGGTGTGGCAGGGCAGCGGCGGTGCTCACTCGTGGACCATCGACAAGCCGGCCGGCACCGTCGAAGGCGATGTCCTCGTGGCAGTGTGGGACTGGGGCGGCAGTGAGGCATATGTCTCATTCACGGGGGGGTGGACCTCGGTCCTGACCACGCCGGCGACGGCGGGGCAGCGCAACCAGAAGCTCTTCTACCGCGTTGCGACCGACTCCGAGCCCGCCAACTACACATTCAACGTGCATGACAACACGACGGCCGGCGGCGTGATCATGCGTTTCTCAGGTGTCGACACGCTCACGCCGATCACGCTGGTCGATGGAGTTGGCCGCAGTCAGAACGCTGCCGCGTACTCGTCTTCGTCAGGGACCGTGACGGTGACGGCACCCTCTCTTGCGACGCCCGCGGCACATGACTACATGCTCTTCGCCGCATACTGCGGCTTCAACGCCGCGGACGGGAGGTTCGGCCCGCTGAGCGATGGCATGTTGTCGGGGCCGTACGTCAATCAGGGCGGGCAGAACGGTCGTCCCAACATGAAGACTGGATATCAGCCATGGGCAGGTGGCGACACCGGTGTCAGGACTACGACGTGGAGGAGCAGCAGCACGAACGGCTGGATCGCACAGCTTGTCGCGCTCAACGCGGCGGCCAGCAACGCTGCGCCGGTGGCGGTCGCTGACACGTATTCCACGGCTGAGGATGCTGCGCTCAACGTGACTGCATCCGGAGTGCTCGGAAACGACTCCGATCCCGATGGGCCGCTCCCGCTCCAAGCCTCTCTCGTGACGGGCCCCTCCAACGGCGTGCTCGTGTTGGGCGCGAACGGGTCGGTCCTCTACACGCCCAATGCCAACTACAACGGTCCCGACTCGTTCACCTACCAGGCCTACGACGGCGCGGCAGCCTACTCGAACACCGTCTCGGTCTCGATCACGGTGACCCCCGCGAACGACGCCCCGGTCGCCCACACCGTCGTCACCTCGACGTCTGAGGACACCACCAAGGCCGTCACGATGGACGGCACGGACGTGGACGGCGACCCGCTCATCTACGAGATCGTCGACGATCCCGCGGACGGCTGGCTCACCGACCTCAGCGGATCGAGCGTCACCTACCATCCCAATCCGAACTTCCACGGCGGGGACTCGTTCACCTACCGGGTGAAGGACACGTCGAACGCCTACTCGGGCCCCGCGACGGTGAACATCACCATCAACTCCGTGAACGACCCGCCCGACCCCGGCGGCTGGTACAGCGAGAGCCTCGAAGGCTTGTCCATGGGTCCGCTCTCGGTGTCGGGAAGCGACGTGGACGGGGACGTGGTCAGCTACTCCGGGCTCACGTCTGCAGACGCGCCGGCGGGCATCATCATGAACCTGACCCCGACAGGGTCGTTCTCCTTCACTCCGCCCGCCGACTGGAACGGCGACTTCCACTTCTCGTGGACCGCCGACGACGGCCACGGCGGGACCGCGACAGGGTTCGGCCATGCGATCGTGCATCAGGTCAACGACGCCCCGACGGCGAACACCGACGCGGCGTCGGTGAACGAGGACGCCGCATCGGGCGTGCTCGTCTCCGTGCTCGCGAACGACTCGAAGGGGCCTCCCGACGAGGCGAGCCAGGAGCTCACCATCACTGCCGTCACACAAGGAGCGAACGGCTCGGTCGCCATCGTGGGCGGTCAGGTCCGCTACACCCCGGCCGCGAACTACAACGGCCCGGACTCGTTCACCTACACCGTGCGCGACAACGGGCAGACGAACAGCATCTTCCCGTTCGACGATTTCAAGTCCGACACCGGTACCGTGAACATCACCGTCGATGCCGTGAACGACGCGCCGTCGTTCACGAAGGGCGAGGACGTCACGGTCGCCGAGGACTCGGGGCCGCACATCTTCACTGTGTGGGCGACGAACATCTCGCTTGGGCCGGCGGACGAGTCCGGACAGGCGCGGAACTTCATCGTCACAAACGACAACCACGCGCTCTTCTCGACCCAGCCGGCAATCACCGCGGACGGCGACCTGACCTTCACGCTCGCCGCTGACGCGTTCGGCTCGGCGACGGTGAGCGTCTCGCTCCACGACAACGGCGGCAACGCCAACGGAGGGGTCGACACGAGCCCCGAGCAGACGTTCTCGATCACGGTGACCCCCGCGAACGACGCCCCGGTCGCCCACGGAGTGGTGACCTCGACGGCTGAGGACACCACCAAAGCCGTCACGATGGACGGCACGGACGTGGACGGCGACCCGCTCATCTACGAGATCGTCGACGATCCCGCGGACGGCTGGCTCACCGACCTCAGCGGATCGAGCGTGACCTACCATCCCAATCCGAACTTCCACGGCGGGGACTCGTTCACCTACCGGGTGAAGGACACGTCGAACGCCTACTCGGGCCCCGCGACGGTGAACATCACCATCAACTCCGTGAACGACCCGCCCGACCCCGGCGGCTGGTACAGCGAGAGCCTCGAAGGCTTGTCCATGGGTCCGCTCTCGGTGTCGGGAAGCGACGTGGACGGGGACGTGGTCAGCTACTCCGGGCTCACGTCTGCAGACGCGCCGGCGGGCATCATCATGAACCTGACCCCGACAGGGTCGTTCTCCTTCACTCCGCCCGCCGACTGGAACGGTGACTTCCACTTCTCGTGGACCGCCGACGACGGCCACGGCGGGACCGCGACAGGGTTCGGCCATGCGATCGTGCATCAGGTCAACGACGCCCCGACGGCGAACACCGACGCGGCGTCGGTGAACGAGGACGCCGCATCGGGCGTGCTCGTCTCCGTGCTCGCGAACGACTCGAAGGGGCCTCCCGACGAGGCGAGCCAGGAGCTCACCATCACTGCCGTCACACAAGGAGCGAACGGCTCGGTCGCCATCGTGGGCGGTCAGGTCCGCTACACCCCGGCCGCGAACTACAACGGCCCGGACTCGTTCACCTACACCGTGCGCGACAACGGGCAGACGAACAGCATCTTCCCGTTCGACGATTTCAAGTCCGACACCGGTACCGTGAACATCACCGTCGATGCCGTGAACGACGCGCCGTCGTTCACGAAGGGCGAGGACGTCACGGTCGCCGAGGACTCGGGGCCGCACATCTTCACTGTGTGGGCGACGAACATCTCGCTTGGGCCGGCGGACGAGTCCGGACAGGCGCGGAACTTCATCGTCACAAACGACAACCACGCGCTCTTCTCGACCCAGCCGGCAATCACCGCGGACGGCGACCTGACCTTCACGCTCGCCGCTGACGCGTTCGGCTCGGCGACGGTGAGCGTCTCGCTCCACGACAACGGCGGCAACGCCAACGGAGGGGTCGACACGAGCCCCGAGCAGACGTTCTCGATCACGGTGACCCCCGCGAACCAGCCACCGGTGGCAAGCGACGACACCACGTCGACGCTCGAGGACACCGCGAAGACCGTCTACGTGCTGGCAAACGACACCGACGTCGACGGGGACTTGCTGGTGGTCATCGGTGCGGGCCCGTCGTCTCACGGCATCGTTGACTACTCCGCGGGAAGCTTCATCACGTACACCCCCGAGGCGGACTACTTCGGCCCCGACTCATTTGACTACCTGATCTGGGACGGGAAACTGACTCCGGGAGGTTATGACGTCGGCACCGTGCACGTGACCGTCTCCCCCGTGAACGACGCGCCTTCATTCACGAGGGGTGGGAACCAGACGGTGGCAGAAGACTCCGGCGCCCAAACCGTCCCTGGGTGGGCGACGGACATCTCGGCAGGTCCGGCTAACGAATCCGGACAGGCACTTCATTTCGACGTGCAGAACGACAATGACGCGCTCTTCGCGGCGCAGCCGGCTGTGTCGCCGGGAGGAACGCTTACGTATACGCCTGCAGCAAACGCGTTCGGTTCTGCGACAGTCACGGTGTCGGCGCACGACAACGGAGGCACCGCCGACGGTGGCGTCGAAACGAGCGCAGCGCGAACATTCACTCTCAACGTGACGCCGGTCAACGATCCGCCGGTCATCTCAGTGAGTCCGTCTCTCCAGACTGTGCAGTACTCCGACGAGATATCCCAAATGCACGCGTGGGGATCCGACGTCGACAACGACCTTGCGATTACGTACACGCCGGACCCGATGTGGACCGCACTCGAAGACACCGAAGACTTCAGCGGTCCAACGAAGCACGTGTGGGTCGACGGACAGATCATGCAGGCACCGGGAGACTACCCGTGCACCTTCTCCCTCGACGACGGCCAGTACCTGCGATCTGCATCGAGCGTCGTCCGTGTGACCAAGGAGACCGCGTCAGTGAGTATCGGGACTCAAAGCAGCCCCGTCGTGGCGGGTTCCGGAGGCACGGCGGCACCGACTATCAACGGACGGATCTACCAGGAGAACGACGGCTCGCCCGGCAACCTCTCGCTGGCCATCGTGCACGTTCGCCTGGTTCCCATCGGTCCCGGTCCGAGCTACGAGCGGACAGTCACGGGATCGGAGATCCTGCGCGACGGCTGCTTTGCGGTCAGGTTCCCGGGGGTTGCAGTCAACACGTACAGGGTACTGGCGTGGGCCGACGGTGCCTTCACTTCCCCGACGCGAAATAGCCAGCTCGTGGTCTTCGCTCGGGGTGAAAGTCGCGCACGCGGCAGTGGCTCGTTCTACTGGCCCGGTACGAACGATCGGACCACATTCACTCTCGACACCAAGTACGGCGGGGGCGGGGGCGGCATGCCCATCTTCGGGAGCCTGACGATGGTCCGCCACACGCGTACCGGCGACTTCGAGCTGAAGAGCCACATTCTCTCCGGTCTGTCAGTCTCGGCCGCGACGGGCGGGCCTTTCGGTTGGGCAGTCCTCACGGGGACCGCGGATCTTGCCCGACCGACGGGCGTTCCCTATCCGGACTGCACGTTCGTGCTTTACGTAGAGGATGGGAACGCTCCCGGGGCAGGCGCAGATCGCTTCTGGATCTCGGTGAAGGACCACGGCTCCACAGTTGGCGCCGTCACCATCGGCGAGCCGGCCACGGGCACCGCTGCGACGGTCAGGGGAGACGTCGTGATACCGCACCGCGCGACCGGCTCCATCACGTCGACCACTCGCGCCAAGTAGGCGTAGAAAGCAAGGATCTGAACGGGGTGGACGAGCGCGTCCGCCCCGTTCAGTGTGTTCGGATGGCGGGGTTGTGCGTTCCCGGCGCGATGCGTCGGCCGGAGACTGCCACGAAGTGAGCAGGATGATCTGGAGAACGCGTGTACGAGCAAGACTACATCTTGAGGATCATCGCGATGTGGGGTCAGGCGATCCGGCGCGCGCTGGAGTCACTCAGGCTCGGCCGCGAGGCCGAAGCGCTGGACCTCACCGAGCACGCGATCGGTCTCGCTCTCGACACCGATCCTGGGCTGGCTCTGCGGCTCACACCCGAGGGTCTGGTGGCGTACCTGGCTATCGGGGGCGCGATCGACCCGCGACGCGCACAGATGCTCGCGGACGCGCTCGACGTGCGCGCGCGCGTGCTGCTGGTGATGCATCGTGACGAGGAAGCCGACCTCGACATGGCGCGGGCCGAAGCGGTCAGGAATGCCGCCGGGATCGTTGCCGAGGACCTCGACGCGCTTGAGAGCATGCTCGAAAGGTCGGCGGACGACGAAGACGGCCGGGGCGAGGACTCCTAGCATCCGTGCGCGCGAGACGCGAAGAACGCGTTGGGTAGATACCGAACTGGGAGGCAGCGCATGCATCGGTTCGGGCGCCTGGCGAGACTGGTCGCCGTCCTGCTGACCGTCGCAGTCGTAGGCACGTCGGCAGGCTGCAGCCCGTCGGCCAAAGAGGCCGCATCGCCTGCTTCGGCTCCAAACGCTCCCGACAAGGAGGTCATGATGCTCGCACTCTCGTCCCCAGCCTTCGAGGGCGGCGGACTCATCCCCGTGGAGTACGCGAACAGCGGTGTCTCCGGCGGCCAGAACGTCTCGATCCCCTACGAGTGGAGTGGTGCCCCCGACGGCACGAAATCGCTCGCTCTCGTGCTCGTCGACCTGCACCCGGTCGCGCACTCCTGGGTCCATTGGATGGTCACCGCGATCCCTGCTGAAGCCACGTCGCTCGCTCGGGGTGCCTCCGGTGAGGGCATGCCTGCAGGCTCGATCGAGCACCCGAACACCTCGGGCAGAGTTGGCTACGGCGGTCCGCAGCCGCCCCCAGGGACGGGGAACCACGAGTACGAGGCGACGCTGTACGCGCTGGACGTCGCCTCCCCGAATCCGAACGCCCGCACCCTGAGTGAGTTCAACGCGGCCCTCAGCGGCCACGTCCTGGGATCGGCCAGCTACTCGGGGCTCTTTGGCAGGTAGGCACACGACTCGCGGAGAGCAGGCCACTGCTCGCCCGGATGTCTCGAGCGGCGATCAGACGACGATGTCGGCCGCCCACAACCCGTGCAGGTTGCAGTACTCCACCGCGGTGAGTGTGGTTCCCGCGTCGAGTCGAAGGACTGCGCTGACTTCAGGGTCAACTGCGACCGGTGAGAGGTTGAACACCACCAGTGGAGCGTCTCCAACGCACAGCGTGATCCACTGGATGAAGTGATCGGGCTGGTTGGGATGCGAGACGTAGTGGCCGACCTTAACGCTCACCTTGACGGTGTCGCCCGTGCGCTCAGTCGCGATGTAGGGCGTGTGCTTCTTCTGGAAGTCATCGGCGTTGGCCAGGTCAGCGCGGTTCATCGGGCCGAGGATCGGCGCGTCGCTCATAGTGTCCTCCTCTGTAGCGGTCCCTCGCTGCAGTGCCGTGTGTGCCGGCGGGTGCCGGTCATCGCGTTTATACCCTTGGGCGAACCGGCGCGGCCCGACGATTCGGCCCGCTGCCGTGCCTCGGCTAGAATGCATGGCAACCCCGGGGTTGGAGGCGGTCATGAACGTACAGAGCAGCCTTCTGGCTGCCCGCGACAACGCGGTGCTCGTGCTCGTAGACATGCAGGAGCGACTGGCGGCGGCGATGGCCGACAAGGACCGCGTGCTCGCCGCTTCGATCCGGCTCGCGCAGACCTTCGCACTGGTGGGGGCTCCGATCGTCATCACGCGGCAGTACCCGCAAGGTCTTGGTCCGACCGAGCCGCTTCTCGAGAACGTAGTGGTTGCGATCGCCGAAGAGGGCGCGACAGTCGTCGGTGTCGACAAGACGGCATTCTGCGCGTGCGGTGAGATCGAGTTCATCGAAGCACTCGGGGCGTGGGAGCGATCCCAGATCGTTCTCGCGGGCATGGAGACCCACATCTGCATCACTCAGACGGCTCTCGAACTGGCCGCACACGACTACAGCGTTCATGTCGCTGCAGACGCATGCTGTTCTAGGGAGAGCACGATGCACGATATCGCGCTGGATCGCATGCGGGCCGCAGGTATCGTGGTCACCACATCCGAGTCGGTCATGTACGAACTCGTGGGCAAGGCCGACACAGACGAGTTCAGGTCGCTGCTGGGCATCGTGAAGGGCTAGCTCGACTCCGCGGTCGGCCTGTGTCCGACCTAGCGCAGGTCGCGGGCGATTGGTGGTGTTGCGACCGCAGCCACGCGGCAGGTACAATCTTCCGTCGGCGGGCCAATCGGGTCCGTAGTCGCGACCGGTTTGTCTGCACAACGGCACGGGCTCCGTCCACGGGGGTCACGCAAACCGCAGGGGGACAAGCGCGTCGCACGAGCGTTTCCCCACGCGGTGGGGCGGAAGGATGGTTTGGAATGGCTGAGGGCACCGTCAAGTGGTTCAATCCGGACAAGGGCTATGGCTTCATCTCTCGCGAGGATGGCGAGGACCTCTTCGTCCACTTCTCCGAGATCCAGATGGATGGCTTCAAGACCCTCGAGGAGGGTTCGGCCGTGGTCTTCGAGGTGACCACCGGCCAGAACGGCAAGCTGCAGGCGAGCAACGTCCGTAAGGCCTAGCTCTTCGCACGAATCGAACTGATGAAGGGCGGTCCCATGAGGGCCGCCCTTCTCTGTGTGGCGGTCTGTTCGCACGGCTCGCGCTGGGCACGTCGGGGTGCTCCGGGTCCATCCCCGCAGGCGCTGCGACGCAGGCAGCGGTGTAGAATCGCCGCATGACCATCGCCCTACACGCATGCTGCGGCCCATGTCTCATCGAGCCGCTCGAGAGTCTCAGGGCCGAGGACGACGTCGTCATCGTCTACGCGAACCCCAACATCGACTCCGAGGCCGAATACGAGCTTCGCCGCGACACCCTTCTGGGGTACGCGGCGGCCGCAGGCGCTGCCGTCGTCGAGATCGAGTACGACCACGCGGCGTGGCGCGACGCTGTCGCCGGGCGTGAGCAGGATCCCCCCGCGCGGTGCGCCGCGTGCTACGAGCTTCGGCTGGGCATGACGGCTCGCTGGGCGGCAACACACGGTATTGAGAGCCTCGCAACGACACTCACGGTGAGCCCATACCAGGATGCCGAGTCGATCCGTAAGGCCGGCGAGCGGGCGGCGGAGGCCAGCCGGATCGCCTACGTGCACAGGGACTTCCGCAACCGATACTCGCAGGCGATCGCTCGAGCCCGCGAACTTGGGCTCTACCGCCAGAACTACTGCGGGTGCGAGTACTCGAAACGGGAAGCCGACGAGGCGCGCGCTCGGCGACGGGCGAGGCGCGAGACTGCGGGCGCGGAACGCAGAGTCCACGCGAGCGGCGAGAAGGTCGTGGGCGACCAGGACCTCCGACCATCAGGACCAGACAACCATGGCTGATACCGCTCCGCCCGCGCTGCGCACCGACGACTTCGACTACGATCTGCCGAGCGGCGCTATCGCTCAGGTGCCTGCTCGAACCCAGGGACTCCTGCCGCCTCCTCGTTCTGGACCGGGCCGGCGGGGATATCGATCACCGTCGCTTCACGGACATCCCCGAGTACCTTCGACGCGGCGACCTTCTCGTCGTCAACGAGACGCGGGTCATCCCTGCCCGCCTCAAGGGGGCGAAGGCGGAGACGGGCGGGGCCGTGGAGGTCCTCCTTCTGCGCGAACGCTACGACGACACGTGGGAGTGTCTCGTGAAGCCCGGGAGACGTCTGGGCCCGGGTGCTCACATCGTCTTCGCCGATGGGCAGCTCACGGGATTCGTTCTGGACGCGATCGAAGAGACCGGCGGCCGGCTCATCCGGTTCTCGGCGAAGAGCGGCTCGTTTCTGGACGCAGTTCACCGTTTGGGCGAGATGCCGCTTCCGCCCTACATCACGCGCCCACTGACAGACCCTTCGCTCTATCAGACCGTCTATGCGCGAGACGAGCGAAGCGCCGCAGCGCCGACGGCTGGCCTGCATTTCACGACCGACCTGCTCGAGCGTGTTCGGTCTCGCGGCGTCGAGATCGCGAGCGTGGAGCTCGACGTCGGCCTCGATACGTTCAGACCTGTCGCTGAGGATCGACCGATCGACCACCGGATGCACCAGGAGCACTTCCGGGTCCCCGCAAGAACCGTGGAGCAGGTAGTCGAAACGCGAGAGCGGGGAGGGCGAGTCATCGCCGTCGGCACTACGTCCGTGCGCGCGCTCGAGAGTGCCGTCGACGCTGAGTCCGGCGAGGTCGTGCCGCGCGAGACCATGACAAGCCTGTTCATCCTTCCGGGGTATGAGTTCTCGGCGGTCGACGGACTCGTCACGAACTTCCACATGCCGCGCTCGACCCTCCTGATGATGGTGAGCGCGTATGCCGGGCGAGAGGCAGTGATGAGGGCATATCGGGTCGCCCTGGAGGAAGGCTACCGCTTCTTGTCCTTCGGCGACGCGATGCTCATCGTCTGAGAGGGTTCCCACCGAAGACACACGGGAACGTGTCTCGACCGCCGATGGAGGGTGCTACGGAGCCGCGGCGCGCCACCACGTCCAGTTCGGGTTGGCCTGTGCGGGGTCGGTGGGCGCGGTACCGGGCGCGATCGCGAAGCCGCGGTCGATAGCCACACCGGGACGCGTGTAGACTTCGACACCCGCATCGTCGGTTGGACCCGCCACGAAGCTCGGCGCTCCTTCGGACGTGACCGGCTGGGTGAACCCCGAAGGAAGTGACGGCCACACGCCGAATCGCTCGATGGGGCCGGACGCAAGCGAGTATCGTCTGCCGTCGAGCGTCCGCGTCACGGCGTCGAACGCGAGCGTCTGGCCGTTGAACAGGATGACGACTCGGCCCGCGGTAGGTGTCGCGAAGACGGTCAGGCTCTGTGGAGCGGAACCGGAATCGAGCGAGGTGAACGTCGTCCCAGCCATCTCGAGCTGCGAGCGCTGGAGTGCGGCGGTGCCGGAAGACCGGTAGACAACGTTGTCCACGACTATGTAGTCCGGCACGACTCCAGGCGTGGCGGCAGTTGCGGCGGGGCTTGCGGTGTCTTGCGTGCCGGTCGCCTCGTACCCCGATCCCGCAGTCGTCGATCCAGACGCGGCCTTGTCCGCCGAGTTCTCCTGCTCCGGGGCGGCCGCACGCAGAGACGTGCCGATAGGCGATTCGAGGCCGCGGATCCCCGCCATACCGGCGATTCCCAGAGCTACGAGTACGACTGCGGCCGCCCCGAACCAGGCCGCGGTCTTCCACGGATCTCGCCGCCAACGCTGGCGCGCCCCATCGGGCCGCGTGGCTTCGGCAGCCGGCGCCGCCGCGGGCATGGGAAGGACGCCTCTGTCGTCGGAAGCAGCGACATCGCGTCCCGCGGTCGCGGCCGCGCCTCTGCCGGCCGCGCGCTCGGCTGCGACGGCGGCCATCACGCGGTCGTGCAGGCGCGCCGGAGGCACCGGGGCCTCGGCGCGCTCGATGAGCGCGAGGCCTCGAACGAAGCGGGAGCACTCAGGGCAGTCCCGGCAGTGGGAGCGCGCCTCTTCAAGCAGTTGGGGCGAGACGTGCTCGCGGTCGACCGCCTCCGAGAGTATCTCTTGCGCACGAGCGCAGTTCATCGTGGCTCACCGTCTCCCAGATCCAGGTGGTTCAACAGGATCCGCCGTGCTCTGAACACGCGGGACTTCACGGTCCCGACGGGCACGCCGATCGCAGCGGCCGCCTCGGCGTAGCTCAGTCCGTAAAGCGTGACGGCGTCGAGCGCGTCCCGGTCCTCGGGGGCGAGCGAACCCATGGCGCTCTCGACGCTCACCGAAAGCGCGACCTCGTTCGCGAGGTTCGCCGGGCTGGCGAGTGTGACGTGAGAAGGGTCGATAGGCTGTGGTCGATGCCGCCCCGCGCGCAGCATGTCGAGACACGTGTTGCGCGTGATCCGGAACAGCCACGTCGAGAACGCCGATGCCCCATCGAACGAGCCGATCGAGCGGAACACCTTGATGAATACTTCCTGCACGACGTCCTCAGCGGGGTCGGGGCTGCCAAAGAACCGCAGGGCATGGCCGTACACCGCCCGCGTGTGCATGCGCACGAGCTCCTCGAACGCGCCCGGGTCGCCCTCACGAGCACGCGCGACAAGCGCGGTGTCGTCGGGCCTTGTGGCCTGCATGTCATTCCTTGAGACGAAACGGAGCCGCCGTAAGTTCTCGCCAAGTCTACTATTGGGCGGAGACCAGGCGGTTCTGCTGGCCGGCGCACCGATGCTCCGCGAGATTCATGCGGCATCTTGACGTGGCCAGCATGGGCCAGCATGGATGACGCGTGTGCCGCGGTCGTCTGTGCCGCCTGCCAGCGGCGATGCTAGAATCCCACGCATGCCGCCGTTCGCCTTTGAACTCCTCGCTACCGACCAGGCCACCGCAGCTCGCCGTGGTCGGCTTCACACTCCTCACGGACCCGTCGAAACCCCGATCTTCATGCCTGTGGGCACGCGGGCGACGGTCAAGGGGGTGCTCCCGAGCCAGCTCGCCGAGATCGGGGCTCAGATCGTTCTCGCAAACGCGTATCACCTCTACTTGAGGCCAGGTACGAGCGTCATCCGAGACGTGGGCGGGCTGCACGCCTTCATGAACTGGGACCGGCCGATCCTGACCGACTCGGGCGGCTTTCAGGTCTTCAGTCTCGCCGGGGCGTTCAAGCCCTCTGACGAGGGAGTCGCGTTTCGTTCGATCGTCGATGGCGCCTGGCATTCGTGGACGCCGGAGGAGAACGTCGCTGTCCAAGAGTCCCTGGGCGCCGACATCATCATGCAACTCGACGAGTGCCCTGGGTACCCGGCCGAAGAATCGGTCGTCGCGCGGGCCGTCGACCGCAGCGCCCGCTGGGCCCAACGGGCGAAAGCCGCGCAGTCCCGCGACGACCAGGCGCTCTTCGGCATCGTGCAAGGTGGGGTCTATCCGCACCTGCGACAAGAGAGCGCCGAGCGCCTGCGCGAGATCGGCTTCGCCGGATACGGCATTGGCGGCTACTCGGTAGGCGAGCCACATGAACAGATGCTCGCGTCTCTCGGTCCCGTGGCGGCCGCGCTCCCCGACGACCGGCCGCGCTACCTCATGGGCGTGGGCAATCCCACGTCATTGCTGCAGGCGGTCGCGTTGGGTGTCGACATGTTCGACTGCGTACTGCCCACGCGGACCGCGCGTCTGGCCACGGCGTTCTCATCGGCGGGACGGATGAACCTGAGGAACGCCCAGTACACGAAAGACCCGGGACCTCTCGACCCCGAATGCTCCTGCCCGACGTGTGCCGGATACTCGCGCGCCTACCTGCGCCATCTCGTGACCTCGAAAGAGATGCTCGGTCCCATCCTTCTCTCGATCCACAACCTTCACTACCTGCTCGAACTCACTCGGCGGGCGCGGGAGGCCGTAGAATGCGGCTGCTACGGCGCATTCCTGGATGGATGGATGCGCAGTCCGGCCGCCAACGATTTCTGAACCCGGTGGGGGGCGAGCGGCGCGGGTAAAGGATTCGGGGGCAAATCCGTGAAAGCCGCCGAAAAGTTGCTATCATGTGCCGTCGGGTCGGCGCGCAGTGGTTGCGCCGTCCGTATTGCGTCGTGGAGGTAGTCGTGAGCGGTAACCAATCGAGCCTGCTTCTGTACTTCGCCCTGCTGGCGGTCGCGTTCTACTTCCTGATAATCCGGCCCCAGCAGCAGCGTCAGCGCCAGCAGCGTGAGTTGATGGCCGCGCTGAAGGTCGGAGATCGAGTCGTCACCGTAAGCGGCATCTTCGGAACGGTCGAGTCCATGGATGCGGACACGGTGACCCTGCGCATCGCCGATGGAGTCGATGTTGAGTTCGCTCGCGGAGCGGTGTCCCAGATCGTCGATTCCTTCTCGGCTGGCCCGTCACCTGAGGAGCCGCTGGATGAGTGAATGGGCTCGTCGACTCCGGCACAAGCCGATGACAAGCCCCGCCGCACGCGTGACTCTTCCCGTTTGCTCGGACGAGGGTTGAGCGTAGAGGACCAGGAACCCGGATCTCAGCCCCCAGAGGGCTTCGCACGCACGCAACACGCTAGGAAGGCTAAGGAATGGACCAGAAACAGAAGGCCGTGATCGCCCTTGCGGTGGGAGTGGTCCTCGTGGTCGCGGCGTGGGCGATGTTCTGGCCGCCCCGAACGCGCATCACTGAGGGCCTCGACATCCAGGGCGGACTGTCGGTCATCCTCACCGCTCAGGAGACCACGTCGACCAAGGTGACTGCGGCCGTGATGGATCGCGCCGAGCTCATCGTCAACAACCGCGTCAACAAGCTGGGTGCTTCGGAGGCGTCGATCCAGAAGCAGGGGAACGATTCGATCCTCGTCCAGCTACCCGGCATCAAGAACGCCGAAGACGCGCTCAAGGTGCTCGGCTCGACCGGCCAGCTCGAGTTCGTGGACGTGGCGATCGATCACCGACTCCGAGACCGTCGCTGCGATCCAGGGCGGACAGCAGGGCGTCGTCCTCAAGCCGGGTACGTACACCCCGCTCATGACCGGCGAAGTCGTCACGAACGCGAGCGTCGGCACGAATCCGACGACGAACAAGATCACCGTCGACGTGACCATGAACAACAAGGGCCGCGACGCTCTGGGGTCAGTACACCACCTCCCACGTCGGCAAGCAGGTCGCCATCGTTCTCGACGGCAAGGTGCAGTCTGCGCCGACGGTCAACGAGCCCATCACCGACGGACGGACCGAGATCAGCGGAAGCTTCACGGCCGCCGATGCGAAGAACCTCAAGACCGTCCTCGAGACCGGCGCGCTTCCGGTGACGCTCAAGTTCTCGGACTCCAGGGTGGTCGGGCCGACGCTCGGGCGGGAGTCGCTGCGCGCGGGCGTGCTCGCAGCTCTCGCAGGTGTCGCCCTCGTGGCCCTCTACCTGCTGCTGTTCTACCGCGGACTCGGATTGCTGAGCTGGGTGTCGATCTTCGGGTTCGTGTCGCTGTTCCTCGGCCTGCTCGCGCTGCTTTCGAGCTTCGGGTGGTTCGCGCTCTCGTTGCCGGGCATCGCCGGTATCGTGCTCACGATCGGTCTCGCGGCGGACTCGTCGATCCTGATCAACGAACGCTTCCGCGAGGAAGTCTGGTTCGGCAAGACCATCCGAAGCGCGGCCGTGAGCAGCACGCGCCACGCGATCGGCACGAGCATCGACGCCGACCTCGTGACACTCGTCTCCGCGCTCGTCCTCTACCTCGTCGCGATCGGCCCCGTGCGCGGCTTCGCGCTCACGCTCATGCTCGGCATCCTGTGCGACATCATCATGATGCTGTGCATCAAACGACCGCTCGTCATCTTGCTGTCCGAGGGATCGATGACCAAAGCGCCAGGCTTCTGGGGCCTGAAGCGGGGTGGTGCAAATGACTAGATTCCACATTGATTTCTATGGACTGCGCAAGGTCTTCTTCGCCATCTCGATCGTGCTCGTGGTCGTGAGCATCGCTGCGCTGGCAGTCAGAGGCCTTCAATTCGGCATCGAGTTCAAGGGCGGCACCGTCATCAACGTGACTGTCGCTGAAGGCGTGACCGAGAACGATCTCCGCGACGCGTTCCGCAAGGAAGGGGTCTCGGCGGAGAGTATCCAGTCCACACAGGACAACGGCTTCATCATCCAGACGACCGAGTCCGATCCGACGAAGGCGAATGACGTCTGGGCGGCGGTTCGCACCCAGCTCAAGCTTCCGGCGGAGGCGGGCGAGGTGACGACGATCGGTCCCGGCTGGGGAAAGAGCGTGACCAACGCGGCGCTCCTCGCATTCGTGCTCTCGCTCGGCGCCATCCTCCTCTACATCTCGGTACGGTTCGAGTACAAGATGTCCATCACCGCCGTCCTGGCGCTCGTCCACGACATGCTGATCGTCTTGGGTGTCTATGCGCTCGTCGGGCGAGAGGTAACGCCGAGCGCCATCGCCGCTCTCCTGACGATCATGGGGTATTCGCTCTACGACACGGTCATCGTCTTCCACCGCATCAAGGAGAACTCGGCGAACATCAGTAAGACGACGTTCCACCAGATGTCGAACGATTCGATCAACCAGGTCTTCATGCGCACGATCAATACCTCGATGACGTCGGTGATCCCGCCGTTCGTCATGCTGCTGTTCGGCGGACCGACGTTGAAGGACTTCGCCTTCGCGCTCGTGATAGGCATCCTCATCGGGACGTATTCTTCGTTCAGTGTGGCCGCGCAGACGTACGTGCTCTGGAAGGAACAGGAACCCAAGTTCAAAGCCCTCAACAAGAAGTACGCAGCCGCCTCGTAGGGCATCGACTGCAATAGCGTGTTGAACATCCGGGGCCGACACGCGCGTGTCGGCCCCGTCGTCTAGGATGGGAACGTGGGGACTCCGATGGCTATCCGGCCGGCGAGTCGGTGGCGTCTTGCGCCCGCCGACGCTTCCGTCGTGCGCGAACTCGCTTCGGCGACCGGCCTCTCTGAGGTCACTGCCCGCGTGCTCGTGTGCAGAGGCATCGCGGATGCCGAGTCCGCGGAGAGGTTCCTCAACCCCGAACTCGGTCGAGACTGGCTCGATCCGGATGTGATCCCGGGCATGGGCGAGGCTGCAGAGCGGGTCGCGCAGGCGGTCAGGGACGGCGAACGCATCGCGGTCTTCGGTGACTTCGACCTGGACGGCATAGCTGCGGCGGCCGTGAGCGTGCTCGGGCTTCGCGCGATGGGTGCTGATGTCTACGCGATCGTGCCGCATCGCTTCGACGAGGGCTACGGGCTCTCGGACGAGGCGCTTGAGCGCACATTGCTGCAAGATCCCCACCTCGTGCTCACGGTTGACTGCGGCGTGTCCGCGGCTGCCGAGGTCGAGATGCTACGGCTGCGAGGGGTGGCTTGCGTCGTGACCGACCATCACGAGCCGGGCGACGCGCTCCCCAGGGACGTGCCCGTGGCGGACCCGAAGCTCGATCCCGCATGTCCATCGTGTTCCCTCGCGGGCGCGGGCGTCGCGCTCAAGCTCGTGCAAGCGGTCGGCGAGAACCTCGGGCATCCTGAGATCTGGCGAGACCTCGTTGACCTTGCCACTCTCGGGACCATCGCGGACATCGTCCCGCTGGTGGGGGAGAATCGGGCGCTCGTGCAGGCGGGACTGCGGGCGATGCGTGGGTCGCCGAGGCTCGGCGTGGCTGCGCTGGCCTCGGTCTCAGGCGTTGCTCTCGAGTCGCTCGACGCCGAGAGCGTCGCCTTCGCGCTTGCGCCCCGCCTCAATGCCGCTGGGCGTATGGGTGACCCGGAGGACGCTCTCAGCCTGCTGCTTTCCGATGATGCCACCATCGCCGAGGAGCTGGCTCTCTCGCTCGATGAGCTCAACAGATCGCGCCAGACGACGGAACAAGAACTCGCCGACGCTGCCCGCGCGCAGGCCGAACGCGTGTGGGCGGGAGAGCGTGCGCTCGTGCTGGCAGGCGACGGCTGGCACGAAGGCGTGAAGGGCATCGTTGCGTCGCGCCTCGCCTCGACGTACGGCGTGCCCACCTTCCTGTTCACCATCGTGGACGGTGAGGCCCGCGGCTCGGGGCGAAGCGTCGGCTCTGTCGACCTCTTCCAGGCCCTCTCGTCCGCGAGTGATGTGCTGACGCGCTTTGGTGGCCACGCGGCCGCAGTCGGCTGCGCCATGCCCTCGAACTCGCTCGATCGGTTCACGCACGACCTCATCGCGGCTTTGGATGCGCTTCCGGACGAGGCATTCGTCGTGGACACGACCTACGACGCCGAGGTCGTTCTCGAGGACATCGGGATCGAACTCGCGAGCGAGCTCGAGCGACTCGCGCCGCACGGAC
Organism: uncultured Actinomycetes bacterium; assembly: GCA_963817255.1. GTDB lineage: Bacteria > Actinomycetota > Coriobacteriia > Anaerosomatales > CAVRZR01 > CAVRZR01. Next base: position 260,473 of record CAWFNT010000003.1, on the reverse strand, counting down.
ATTCCAATCCCCGCCCGCTGCTCAGCACACGGTCCGTGTTCATGACCGGGCGGCAGCGCGTCGGCAAGACCGGCAACCATCTGCGCTTCATGGCCTTCGACGGGGGGACTTCCATCCCGGCGATCGCTTTCCGCTGCCCCGACGTCGACGTCTACGCGACAACAGACGTGGCTGTCGACCTCGCGTACGAGGTCGAGGCCGACGAGTGGCGCGGACGTCGGCGGGTCCAGCTCCTGGTGAGGGACATCAAGCGCGCGGAGGCTTCAGCGCAATCGCCCATCGAGATGCTGATCGAGGGGCTGTTCGAGCACGCCGACGAGATCGTTTCGCGCGAAGAGTACGCGGGTATCGGAGACGCCGAGTCGTTCCACACGAAACTTGCGGGCGTGACCTTCGAAGGCCGTCAGGACGTGCTGTCGCGACTCGCCCCGGGCACTCCGCTGAGGGTAGAGCGTCAACCCCTGAACACGCACGACCCCAATGCCATCGCCCTGTTCGATCCTTCCGGCGGCCACGTCGGATACTTCAATCGGAGACTTGCCGCGGTCCTTGCGCCGTTCCTCGACGCAGGCAGGCCCTACGACGTTGAGGTCACCGAGGTCACGGGTGGCGAAGAAGGCCGGAGCCTCGGCGTGAACGTTCTCGTGTGTCAGCGAGGAAGCGGTGAGGCGGCGATCGCCGTCGCGGAGGTGCGGACCCGGCGTCGCGCGGAACTGGCCACGCTCACGCCACCTGAACTCGATGCCGAGCTCATCAAGCTGTTCCTGGGTGATCGTCGCCTTCACGTCGCTCAGGCCGAGGCGCTCGCCCATCTGGCGGCGGGGGAGAATACTCTGCTCGTCATGGCGACTGGACGTGGCAAGTCGGTGGTGTTCCACTTGCACGCCGCTCGTGCTGCGTTGCGGGAGGGGGCTGCCTCGGTCTTCGTGTATCCACTTCGGGCGCTCGTCTCGGATCAGGCGTTTCACTTGGAGGAGAGCTTCGCCGAAGCAGGCCTGTCGGTCCGCACGCTCACCGGCGAATCGTCGCCGTCGTCGCGTGACGAGGCTTTCGCGGCGCTCGGCGACGGCTCGCTCGACGCGGTGCTCACCACACCTGAGTTCCTTGATCACCACGCCGCCAGGTTCGCCGGGACCGGCCGGATCGGATTCGTCGTCGTGGATGAGGCGCACCACGTCGGGCAGGCGCGTGCCGGGCACCGGCCGGCCTACGCGCGCCTTGACCGAGCCCTCAAGACGCTCGGCGGTCCGGTCGTCCTCGCGGCGAGTGCAACGGCCGGCGACGATACCGCGCGTGCCATCAGAGCGGTCCTCGGAATCGAGAGAGTCGTAGCGGATCCTACGGTCCGCGACAACCTGCGTATCGAGGACGAGCGCAACTTGGCCGACAAGGAATCCTACGTCTGCTCGGTTGCGGCGAGCGGCGAGAAGGTCGTCGTGTACGTGAATTCGCGGGAGCAGTCGGTGCGTCTCGCACGCGCGTTGCGCAAACGCGTCCCCGCGGTGGCCGCTCGTACCGCCTTCTACAACGGCGGGCTCTCGCGCGAGGCGCGGGGAGCGATCGAGCATGCGTTCAGGAGCGGAGAGGTGACAGCGGTCGTTGCCACGAGCGCGTTCGGCGAGGGTGTGAACATCCCCGACATCCGACACGTCGTGCACTACCACCTGCCCTTCGGCGAAGTCGAGTTCAATCAGATGTCGGGTCGGGCCGGACGCGACGGAGCAGCAGCGCGAGTCCACCTGCTCTTCGGAAGAAAGGACGCGCGGATCAATGAGTCGATCCTCTCGGGCCTGGCGCCCGAACGTGACGACCTGGCCGCGCTCTACCTCGTGCTTCGTGACGAGCAGGAGGCCTCCGGCGGCGGATTCGAGGTGACGAACGCCGAGCTCGCGGAGCGGGCCCGTCGTCGTCGACGGCGGTTCGCCCTGGACGAGCGTGGGGTGTCCTCCGCATTGGGCATCCTGAGAGAGCTGGGACTCGTCGAGGGGGAGGGGCACGGGGCGTATCGCCGCCTCACGCTCCTGCCAGCACCCGCCGAGAAGCTCGACCTTGCGCAATCGGTGCGCTACGCGGAGGGGCTCGATGAGATCGACGAGTTCGCCGAGTTCAAGGACTGGGTGCTGTCGGCCCAGCCCGCGCTGTTGCTCGAGCGGTTCAACCGTCCTATCCTGCCAACACAGCTCTGACGGGGGTGATTAGCGGGCCGATGCCTGCAACGTTGCAGCAGATAGAAGCGCAGGTCAGGGAGTACAACCCTGGCGCGGACCTGAGCGGGCTTGCCGACGCGTACGCCTTCGCTGTCCAGTCGCACGAGGGCCAGATGCGCAAGTCCGGGGAGCCGTTCGTCCGCCACCCCGTCGAAGTCTGTCTCATCCTCGCCGAACTGCACTTGGACAGCGCCACGCTCACAGCCGCTCTGTTACACGACGTCGTCGAGGACTCTGCTGTGCCCCTCGCCCAGATTCGCGAGCGCTTCGGCGATGAGGTGGCAGATCTCGTCGACGGGGTGACCAAGCTCGGGCAGATCAAATTCGCGTCTTTGGCCGAGCAGCAAAGCCAGAACATGCGCAAGATGCTCATCGCGATGGCCAAGGACATCCGCGTCATCCTCATCAAGCTCGCCGACCGGCTGCACAACATGCGTACGCTCGCGGCGCTGCCCGAGGACCGACGGCGCGAGAAGGCCATCGAGACGATGGAGATCTACGCCCCGCTCGCGCACCGATTGGGCATCTCGAGCATCAAGTGGGAGCTCGAGGACCTCGCGTTCTACTACCTCGAGCCGACGAAGTTCCACCAGGTAGCGAGGATGGTCGCCGAGAGCCGAGAGGCGCGCGAGGCGTACCTGAGCCAGGTGGTCGAACAGCTGCAGAGCGAACTCAAGGCAATCGGCGTCGAGGCGGACATACGCGGGCGGCCGAAGCATCTGTACAGCATCTACCAGAAGATGGCCCGCAAAGGCAAAGACTTCAACGAGATCTACGACCTCATCGCACTCAGGGTCATCGTGGACTCGGTCAAGGACGTCTACGGCGCACTGGGAACGGTGCACTCGATCTGGAAGCCTGTGCCCGGCCGGTTCAAGGACTACGTGGCGATGCCCAAGTTCAACATGTACCAGTCATTGCATACGACCGTCATCGGGCCGGCCGGCAGGCCGCTGGAGATCCAGATCCGCACCGAGGAGATGCATCGCACCGCCGAGTACGGCATCGCGGCGCACTGGCGCTACAAGGAAGGCAGCCGGGGCGACGAGACGTTCGACGAGCGGCTCGCGTGGCTTCGGCAGATGCTCGAATGGCAGACCGAGCTCAAGGATCCTCGCGAGTTCATGGAGGCTCTGAAGATCGACCTCTTCGAGGACGAGGTCTTCGTCTTCACGCCGAAGGGCGACGTCGTGTCGCTTCGCCGAGGCTCTACCCCGATCGACTTCGCGTACGCGATTCACACGGAGGTCGGCAATCACACCGTCGGGGCGAAGGTCAACGGGGCCATCGTCCCGCTCGGCTACGAACTGCAGATGGGCGATCGCATCGAGATCATGACGAACAAGAACTCCGGTCCGTCGCGCGACTGGCTGAACATCGTGCGCACGTCCAGTGCGCGCTCGAAGATCAGGAACTACTTCTCCAAGGTCAATCGGGTCGACGACCTGCAGCATGGCCGAGAGGAACTCGGAAAGGTCATGCGCAAGCACGGCATGGGCATCGGGTCGTCAACCGCCGCGAAGGCGCTCGAGGCGGTCGCCAAGGACATGAACTACGCGACCGCGGACGACATGCTGGCCGGCATCGGCGGCGGCAAGCTTTCGGCAAAGCAAGTGGGCACCAAACTGCTCAAGCGGATGGCCAAGGACGGCAGCAAGGGTACTGCCGACAAGTCAGCCCCCGAAGCGCCGAGCGCACTCCCGATGACACAGCCCATGCGACCGCCTCGATCGAAGAGGAACAAGCCGGGCGCCGGTGTCGTGGTCGTCGGGATCGACGACGTGCTCGTGCGACTCGCGCGTTGCTGCAACCCTGTGCCGGGCGACAGTATCGTCGGCTTCGTGACCCGGGGGCGGGGCGTGTCCGTCCATCGGCGAGACTGCCCGAATGCGAGCGAGCTACTCAAGTCACCCGAGCGGATCATCGACGTGGAATGGGACCGATCCGCGTCATCTACGTATCAAGTTGAGATTTACGTTGAGGCTTTGGACCGCATGCGGCTTCTTCAGGATGTGACGGCCGCCCTCGGCGAATCAGGCGTGAATATCCTCGCCGCCTCCTCTCAAACGCAGCGAGACGGGATAGTGAACATGCGGTTCCTCTTCGAGCTGGGAAACATGGACCAACTTCAGTCGGTACTGAGAACCGTCCATTCGATCGACGGCGTGTTCGAGGCGCGCCGGATGCTCCCCGGTGAGAGCAGCGGCCAACGCAAGGCCGGTGCGTAGCGTGCGGGTCGAGCGGCTGGTGCTGGGCGAACTCGCCACGAATACCTGGGTGATCTCCGACGATCGTGGCGGACCCGCTGTCGTCGTCGACCCGGCGGGCTCCGCGTCCGACGCAGGTCGCGTGGCCGATGCCGCCGGCGGACGACCTATCGAACTCGTCATCCTTACACACGCGCATTTCGACCACCTGGGTTCCGTTTCGGCGCTGCTGGAACACAGCGGTGCGAAACTCGCCGTACACGAGATCGACGCTCCTCGGGTCACGTCCGCGGCGGCAGACGGCACAGGGGGCGCGCTCTTTGGGTTCTCCGATACGGCACCCCCGGCGGACAGGCTGCTGGTCGATGAGGACCTCATCGAGGTCGGCGACGTGACTCTCGAGGTATGGTCCACGCCCGGTCACACCGCGGGATCGATATCGATCGTCGCGAGCGACCATGCGACGCTGCGGCTGTTCGCCGGGGACACATTGTTCGCAGGAAGCGTCGGGCGTACCGACTTCCCCGGGGGAGATGCGCGCGCACTCCAGCGCTCCATCGCGCGAATCGCCAGCCTCCCCGATGAGACGGTCGTCCATCCGGGACATGGGCCGGACACCACCATCGGCCGAGAACGCAGGACCAACCCATTCTTCCCACGGGCCTGACCGCGGTTGGCCGCTGTCGGGGGCCGAGGCGGTTGGGCTGTGGCGGGTTCCCGCAGGCGATCACGCTTGACGAGCGTGCGGGCTGTATCATGTCGGGACGGAGTTTGCTGTCCTCCGGGTGTGCGCCCCGACCGAGGCGGCTGACGCGTGCGGCGCGGAGAGGTCGATCACGAGTCCCGATTGCGGGGATTCGGCGAAGGAAGACCATGTACGGAGCAACATCGCACCTACAAGACATGGAGCTGGCGGACATGGAGCTGGCGGCGCCGGTACCCTTGGACATCGAGCCGAGTTCGACGGACTCGGCGACCGAGGACCGTACCCGACCCACTGCGGGTCCTCGCGCTTCTCGCTTCCTTGTGGCCCTCGTAGTGATCCTCGGCATCGCGGTTCTGGCCTTGTCGGTCGTTGTGCTTACCCGCTTCGCCGCTATGAGCCAAGAGGCGAAGACCGGCCCGGGTCTTCGCGCGGCAGTCCTCCAGCGCGAGGTGCGCGAGCGACCTGACGACGTCGAGTTGCGCCGCAGCCTCGCGCATGCCTACCAGGCAGCAGGACGGGACAGGGAGGCACTGCGAGAGTACGAGGTCGTGCTCGCGAACAACTCGCAGGACGTTGACGCCCTCTACAATGCCGGCATGGCTCAGCTGAACCTGGAGCAATGGCGGGGCGGAATCCGGCGATTGGGCGAGGTGCTTGCGTTGGAGCCGACACACGCCATGGCCGCGGTCGTGCTCGGCAGGCGCTATGCGTCTGCCGGCGAATTCGGCAGGCTGGCGAAGACGGTCGTGCCCGCAGCTGCTGCGCATCCTGACCTTGCGGATCTGCAGTACCTGGCCGGCCTGGGCTACGAGAAGTCGCGCAACAGCCGACAGGCGGCGGCGTACTATCGCAAAGCGCTGAGACTCGTCCCTGGCATGACGGAAGCGAAGCGGGGCCTGCAACGCGTGGAGGGTGCGCAGTGAGAAGCCCCGAGGTCTCGAGACGGACGCTCAGACGAGTGCTCCTTGTGTCGTCGGTGCTGCTCGTCCTGGTACTCTGTGCGCTGCTTGGAGCGCTCGGCAACATCATCAACTCCAATCGCGCGGTCGCCGAAAGCCCCCCCATCGCCGGCCTTCGCGCGCTGCACGTGATCGTGGGTCCGGGAGTCGGCGAGAAGCCCCTGTTCCAAGACCCCATGGGCGCCGCATTCGGCAAGGACGGTCGCATCTATGTCGCCGATACCGGCAACGACCGGATCGTCGTGTTCAGCGATAGCGCGCGCTACCTGTTCCAGTTCGGAACGAGCGGTGTGGGCAAGCCGGCACCCGGCGGTCGCTTCTCTTGGGAGCCGGGCCGCTTCAACTACCCCACGGATGTCGCGACCGACGAGGATGGAAACGTATACGTCGCGGACTTCCGAAACGACCAGATCCAGGTCTTCGATGCTGACGGCAGGTTCCTGAGAGTCTTCCCCGATCGCACGAAGCAGGTCGGGAAGGGGGCCTCGGGGCAGGATGGCACAGGCATCGCCGTCACGAGTCTGGCCGTCGCGAGGCGGGCGTGTGTACGCCACCGACACATACCAGGTGGTCGTCTTCGACACGGCGGGAAAGCTGCTCGGGCAGTTCGGGAGACCCGGCAGTGGCCCGAGCGGTCTGGATCACCCCAACGGTATCGCAGTCGGTCCGGACTCGTCCTGGATCGTCTCCGACTCGAACAACAACCGGGTCGTCGATTTCTCACCTGCTGGCCGACCACAATGGACCTTGGGAGGTCCGGCGGGTTCTGCGCTGCCGACGTCGGGGGTGGCACCAGGCACCGAAGCCGCGCCATTCGACGTGCCTCGCGGCGTCGCGCGCATGGGCGATGGGACGTATGTCGTCGCGGACGCTCTTGCCTGCCAGCTCGTCAGAGTCGATTCCGACGGTGATCTCATGGGTGTGTACGGCGAGCAGGGTTCTCGGCCCGCCGAGCTGTTCTTCCCGACTGATGTCGACGTCGAAGGGGAGCGGCTTCTTGTCGCGGAGAAGGGCAGCAATCGTGTTCAGGTCGTGGTGATAGATGTTCGGTAGAACGGACAGACGGACGTCGACATCCCCACCGCGTGCTTGTTACCGCTCGCGCAACGCCGTACCCTGTGACCATGCTGTATTTCGATCGAGCAGGCAGAGCGCGCGACGCGGAGAGGTGGACGCAGGGATGAAGGCCATCCGGGTCGCCCTCGTCGCCCTTGCCGTTACCCTAACGCTCGGCTCGACATCGATGGTTCTTGCGTACAGTGAGACGTCCACAACCGCCAACCCAAATATCAGCCCGGCCGACTGCGCGTCCTGCCACGGCTACGACGGCGTTTCCATTGATGCCACTCGTACTGGGCCCCATGCCGGGTACATCGCGACGAGCCGTTCTTGTGCAGCGTGCCATATCACCCATTCCGCTCCTGCTGCCGTTTCGGCCGAGCAGGGTTCTCTTCTCCTGCCCGGTGCCACGACCACCGAGACCTGCGAACTGTGTCACGACGGCACTGGGGGCCTCGGCGTGTACGGTGCGATAGAGGCCCGCGGCCTCAGCGTCGCGTCGGCCCACAGGACTGAGACGACGTCGGTCGTTCCAGGCGGCGATGCTTCGACCGGCGGTACATCGACAGTCGTGTTCAACGGACTCAGCGAGACTCTTACCTGCGACGACTGCCATCAGCCACACGGGGTGGACCTCGTGGAGCCCTTCGAGACAGATCGTCGGCGCAATGCCTCTGACACGATCGGCTTCTACAGCAGCCAGCTCCTGAGGCGCAGACCGACCGGTTCGACGACGGACACCCCGGTCTACGGGTCCGATTGGTGCGCCGGATGCCACAAGGGGAGATCGACCGGATTGCACGACGTGATCAATCACCCCCTCGATTCCATCGCGACGAGCGGTGCCGCCGCGTTCTACTACCAGCGGCTGCAGGTGGTCGACGGGATCGACAGCACGCGCACGGTCGTCGGCTCACTCGGCGGAAGCAACTTCGGCTACGTGATGCCCTGGCCGAGGACTGCGGGGCAGGCGGACCACAAACCCATCTGCCAGCAGTGCCACGAGGACGCGCGCAGTGTGGGAAGCAGCCTGCTCGGGTCCGTGGTCGCCTCTGAGGCATTCTCGATCAGCGGGCCGGACGGCAGCAACGCGACTGACACCCCACGCTTCCAGTCATTCCCACACGAGTCGACCAGCCCGTCGCTCACGATCGAGACCGGCGACGACCTCTGCTACAACTGCCACACTGCCGTGCAGCTCAACTGAGGGTTCATCGTCTCAATCGCCGCACGTCGTAGGGGCATTCGGCATCTTCCTTTGCCCGTCTTCAGGCAGGATGCTGCCGCGCGACCGCGAATTCGCTTACTAGATCCATGTGACGCGCGCGACCCGGTGCCGGCCGGCCTCGTGCCGCGATGGACGCGTCTCAGAGCTTGCCAGACCTGAAAACCGCTGGAAGCGGCCGCCGTCTGGCATTGGATTCGCACGTCAGCGCAGATATACTGTTAAGGATTGTCCCCAGTGAGGCACCGTCGGCGGGTGCACGCGGGGATTGGCCGTTAGACGGACGGACTGCGTGCACCTGCTCACGAGAGGTCAAGCGACACAAAGAGGGTCTGAGACGGTGCTCGTGGCTGTCGCCACCACCGTATTCGGATGCTGGATTCCCTTGAGCCTGGGCGCTGACGCTGCGCGCAGAGCGAACCGCTCGTCTGCGGTCTCGAACTCACGGCGGTGCCGCTCGTGACTCGGGCTCGCAAGTACCTCAAGTCGAATCCCCTTCACGCGTGGGGAGCGTTCGCAGCCGCACTCGTCATCTTCGTGACCGTCACGGCATTGATGAGCGCGGTTGCGGCCGACAATCACTTGATCACCGCATCGGCGAGTGTCGGCGGGAGCATCTCACCTTCGGGGACGGTCACGGTCTCCGAAGGAGCCTCTCAGACCTTCGTCATCACGCCTTCGACCGGCTACGTCGTCACCGATGTCGTCGTCGACGGCGTCAGCCAAGGCGAGCTGTTGAGCTACACGTTCACGAACGTCACGGCCGACCACACGGTCTCAGCCACGTTCGCGGTTGCGTCAGCCACGGGTGGGACGGTCACCACGGGGCCGGGCTACAAGGTGCACACGTTCTCCGTGAACGGAACCTTCACGCCGAACGGTGCGGGAGCGATCCAGGCGCTCATCGTCGGTGGTGGAGGCGGCGGAGGCGGGACTCTCGGCGGGAACACCAACCGTGAAGGTGGCGGCGGCGGCGCTGGTGGTTTCGTGGCCACGGCCACCGTAATCAGCACCGGCACCGCAGTGACGGTAGGAGGGGGCGGCACGGCGGGGACGTCCGCTGTGAACGGGGGCAGCGGCGGCAACTCTACCCTCGGAGCCCTGGCTGCCGCAGGTGGCGGCGGCGGCGCGTCCGCTACCGGAACTGGCGTCCGCAATGGGCTCGCCGGTGGGTCCGGCGGCGGGGCCGGCTACTACGACGCCAACTCCACAGGCGGCAGCGGTGTTTCCGGCCAGGGTTATGCCGGAGGCGGATCGGCTAGCGGCGGCGGCGGAGGTGGCGGGGGCGCGGCAGCGGTCGGCGGCACGGGAACCTCCAGCACAGGTGGGGGCGGAGGTGCGGGCCTCATCAGCAGCATCTCAGGTGCCAGTCTCTTCTACTCTGGCGGTGGGGGTGGGGGCGGCAACACGACCGCCGGCTCGGGCGGTTCCGGCGTGGGCGGCGCCGGTGGCAACAACGCCAACGGGTCGCCAGGTGCCTCGAGCCGCGGCGGCGGTGGTGGCGGCGCCGAGGGCAGCGGCACGACCGGCACCAACAGGACGGGGGCATAGGCGGCACCGGAGTCGTCATCGTGCGCTACGCGATTCCGACGTACGTGGTCACGGCCACCGCGGGTGTCGGCGGCTCGATCACGCCGAGCGGCGTCACTACGCTCAATGCGGGGGACAGCCGGACCTACGCAATCACCGCGAACAGCGGCGTCTGCATCACTGACGTGAGGATCGACGGCGTGAGTCAGGGCGCGCTCACGAGCTACACGTTCAGCAATGTGGCCAGCGACCACACCATTTCGGCCACGTTCGCAGCGTTCCCCGCCAGTGCCGGGAACCCCGTGCAGCAGGGCAACTACATCGTCCACACGTTCAGTAGCGCCGGCACGTTCACCTTCACGCCCACTGTCCCCGTCACCGCCGAGGTGCTCGTTGTCGGTGGTGGCGGTGCGGGTGGTGGCGCGTACGGTGCGGACGTGGTGCCGAACCAGTCACTCAACTTCGGCGGCGGGGGCGGCGCAGGCGGCTTCGTGACGACGACCACAGCGGTCAGCGGCCCGACGACCGTTGTCGTCGGGGCCAAAGGAATCGGGGTCTCGGGCGGCAAGGGTACCAGCGGTGGCGGCTCCTCCTTCGGCACCTTCGTGACGGCTGCCGGTGGTGGCGGTGGTGGCGCTGGGCGCGTACTCAGCGGCTACGTCGACGGCTTGAACGGTGGATCCGGTGGCGGTGGCGGCCACTACGGCGGTACGAGCCCCGGGGCGATTGACGGGGTGGGTGGTACCGGCACTGCCGGACAAGGCAACAGCGGCGCGGCGGCCGCCGGCAACGCTAGGGGCGGGGGTGGCGGTGGCGCGGGCGCCGCCAGCACCAACACCAACGGTGGCGCTGGCAGGTACAGCAACATCTCGGGCACAGACACGCCGTACGCCGGCGGCGGCGGGGCCGGTCGCGCCGGCACGGGCGGCGTCGGCGGCGGGGGAGCCGGCGGGACCAGCGGCTCCGCGCCCGGAAAGGTCGCGACCGGCTACGGATCCGGCGGGGGTGGCGTCGCGCAGGGAAACGCGCAACTGGGTAGTGGCGGAGACGGCTCTGACGGCATCGTCATCGTGCGTTACCCGATCCCCAGCTACACCATCACGCCCACTGCTGGCGTGGGCGGGACGATCGCGCCGTCGGGCGTGACGACGGTCGCCTATGCCACCGACGTTTTCTACACCTTCTCGGCCAATCCGCACTACTACATCATGGACGTCCTCGTAGATGGCGTGAGCCGGGGCGCGACCTCGACCTACACCTTCACCAGCGTCAAGGCGAACCACACCATCTCGGCGACGTTCGCCCTCGATACCTTCACGATCACGACCGCTCCCAGCGTGAACGGCACCATCACTCCTACATCTCCCACGGTCGACTACGGCTCGAATCAGACGTTCCTGATCCAGCCTGACGTGGGGTACCACATCGTCGACGTCGTCGTGGACGGCGTGCCGCAGGGGGTGCTCGGCTCGTACACGTTCTACAACGTCACCACCGCCGGGCACACGATCTCGGCGACGTTCGCCCTCGATACCTTCACGATCGCGACCGCTCCGAGCGTGAACGGCACCATAACCCCCACATCGCCCACGGTCACCAGGGGCTCGAATCAGACGTTCCTGATCCAGCCTGATTCGGGGTACCACATCGTCGACGTCGTCGTGGACGGCGTGCCGCAGGGGGCGCTCGGCTCGTACACGTTCTACAACGTCACCGCCGACCACACGATCTCGGCGACGTTCGCCCTCGATACCTTCACGATCACGGCACAAGCGGGACCGGGCGGCTCTATCGCGCCTCAGGGTGAGGTCAACGTCGGCGTCGGCGAGGACACTACGTTCACGATCACCGCCGAGGCCGGTCGCCACATCGCCGACGTCGTGGTCGACGGCGAGAGCCGGGGAGCGATCGGGTCCTACACCTTCACGAACGTCACCGCCGACCACACCATCTCGGCGACATTTGCCCTCGATACGTTCACGATCACGACCGCTCCGAGCGTGAACGGCACGATCACGCCCACGTCGCCGAGCATCGCCTACGGCGAGGACGCCGTCGTCACGATCACGCCCGACGCCGGGTACCACATCGCCGACGTCGTGGTCGACGGCGAGAGCCGGGGAGCGATCGGGTCCTACACGTTCACGAATGTGACTGCCGACCACACCATCTCGGCGACATTTGCCCTCGATACGTTCACGATCACGACTGAAGCGGGGTCGGGCGGCTCCATCTCACCGCCAGGTCCCATCTCGGTGGACTTCGGTGGAAGCGCTGCATTCACGATCGCGCCCGACATGGGCTATCACATCACGAACGTGATCGTCGACGGGGTCTCGCAGGCCGGCATCTCCTCCTACACCTTCACCGACGTCGCGGCCGACCACACCATCGCCGCGACCTTCGCCGCCGACACCTACGACCTCGCCTACGTCGCGTCGGCGGGCGGCACGATCTCGGGCCCCGCGGCCCAGACGGTCGCCCACGGCTCCGACGGCGCGACCGTGACGGCCGTTGCCGACGCGGGACGCCACTTCGTCGGCTGGGACGACCTCGTGCTGAGCCCCGAGCGCCGCGACCTCGCGGTGACGGCCGACGCGACCTACACCGCGCTGTTCGCCGCCGACACCTACGCGCTCACCTACGCCGCGGGTGCGGGCGGCACGGTCTCGGGCACGAGCCCGCAGACGGTCGAGCACGGCTCGGACGGCACCACCGTCACGGCCGTCCCCGACGCCGGCTTCCGCTTCGTGAGATGGACCGACGGCGTGACGACCGCCGAGCGCAGAGAGCTCTCCGTCACCGGTGACGTCACGGTGAGCGCCGTCTTCGCCGAGGACTTCGTCATCACCGCGAGCGCGGGGCCGGGCGGCTCGATCGCGCCTGCCGGGGACGTCACCGTCACCTCGGGCGCCGACCAGGCCTTCGCCATCACCGCCGACGCCGGCTACTCCGTCCAAGACGTCGCCGTCGACGGCGTGAGCCAGGGTCCGCTCTCCTCCTACACCTTCACCGAGCGTCGCGGCCGACCACACCATCGCCGCGACCTTCGCCGCCGACACCTACGCCCTCGCCTACGTCGCGTCGGCGGGCGGCACGATCTCGGGCCCCGCGGCCCAGACGGTCGCCCACGGCTCCGACGGCGCGAGCGTGACGGCCGTCCCCGACGCGGGACGCCACTTCGTCGGCTGGGACGACCTCGTGCTGAGCCCCGAGCGCCGCGACCTCGCGGTGACGGCCGACGCGACCTACACGGCGCTGTTCGCCGCCGACACCTACACGCTCACCTACGCCGCGGGTGCGGGCGGCACGGTCTCGGGCACGAGCCCGCAGACGGTCGCGCACGGCTCGGACGGCACCACCGTCACGGCCGTCCCCGACGCGGGCTTCCGCTTCGTGAGATGGACCGACGGCGTGACGACCGCCGAGCGCAGAGAGCTCTCCGTCACCGGTGACGTCACGGTGAGCGCCGTCTTCGCCGAGGACTTCGTCATCACCGCGAGCGCGGGGCCGGGCGGCTCGATCGCGCCTGCCGGGGACGTCACCGTCACCTCGGGCGCCGACCAGGCCTTCGCCATCACCGCCGACGCCGGCTACTCCGTCCAAGACGTCGCCGTCGACGGCGTGAGCCAGGGTCCGCTCTCCTCCTACACCTTCACCGGCGTCGCGGCCGACCACACCATCGCCGCGACCTTCGCCGCCGACACCTACGACCTCGCCTACGTCGCGTCGGCGGGCGGCACGATCTCGGGCCCCGCGGCCCAGACGGTCGCCCACGGCTCCGACGGCGCGAGCGTGACGGCCGTCCCCGACGCGGGACGCCACTTCGTCGGCTGGGACGACCTCGTGCTCACCCCCGAGCGCCGCGACCTCGCGGTGACGGCCGACGCGACCTACACGGCGCTGTTCGCCGCCGACATTGTGACCAGGCCCGATCCGCCGCGCACCGTAGTTGCCTACGCGATCGGCGCTGGAGAAGTACTCGTGAACTGGGAACGGTCTGCCGGCACGTCCGGCGCCGTCAGCTACAACGTGTGGCGGTCTGCCGACGGGGTGACGTACGAAGAAGTGGCCTCTGTAGCCGGGGCCGACACGTTCTCCTTCAGGGACGCCAATGCGTACGTGGCATCTTCCACGCGCTTCTACTACGCGGTGAGCATTGTGGACGACAGGGGCGAGAGCGACCTTTCGGCGCCATCGACAGCGGCTGAGACGAAGACCGGTGCACCGGTCGCCCCCTCGCCCGTATCAGCGATCGAAGGCAGCGGCACGGTCGCGCTCGTATGGGCGCGTCCCCTGGGACCGAGCATCGTCGGCTACAGGGTGTATCGCGGCGACCGCAGCATGGCTGCCACCCGCACCTTGCTGACGGCATCGCCGATCCCGTCGACCGATGCCACCGCGTCGTACACCGATGCTGGCGTACAGAACGGTCGCGACTACTGGTACGTGGTCACGTCCGTGGACGCAGCGGGCGTGGAGTCGGACGTCACCATCGAGCAGATGGGGACGCCCAACGCAGTCTTCCCCGATTCGCCCCACGGGCCGGCCGGCGCTTTGCAGCGGGGTTGCGAGAAGTGCCACGTCTCGCACAACACCGCGCAACCTGTCCTCCAGATCGGGCTCTGCGTAGACTGCCACGACGGCTCGGCGGGCGAGGATGTCGCAAGCCGGGTCGATTCGACAGCAGTCGGGTCCCAACACGCCGTCGACAGCAGCAGCACCGCCTCGGCGCTCAAGTGTGGCAGCTGCCACGGCGGACACCAGCGGGCGAGCGTCGCGAACGGCATGATGCTCGATGTCGAAGGAGAGAGTGCCGGAAACGCCGCCTGCCTCGGCTCGTGCCACGGTCCGGCGAGCTCCTTGCCGTCGGGGGACCTGAGCGGCTTCGCCGGGTCGAGTCACGACGTTGCTCTGCCGGGATACTCGGCTGCGCAGATCAACTGCGTCAACTGCCACGACCAGCACGGAACGTCGAACGCATCACTGCTTCGGTACGAGACGACCACTTCGTGCCTGCAGTGCCACGCCGATGCGGGCCCTGCGCCATCTGTTCAGCAGATCCTCGACCCGAACACCGATCCCAAGACTCGGCATCCGTTGACCGCCGAGGACCAGGCGCTCACGGGTGGGCGTATCGGCTGCGAGAACTGCCACAACCCCCACATCGCGACGTCGGACCACGCGCTCGTCGATCCCGACGATCCCGCTCCGGTGGCGTACACGGGCTCCTCGACCGACTTCTGTCTGCGGTGTCACGACGGTGCGCTGCCGACGGCACAGCAGACCGGCAGATGGGCGCAGGCGCCGCTTGCATCGGGCGGCGCGGGGTCGACCCCGGTCGACATCGCGGTGGCATGGCAGACCGACGCCCACGGAGCGGCGACCTCGACCTCGCCGAACCTACGTCTGCATGCACCGATGGGGTACGAGGCGGGCGTGTCGCTCGCCTGCGACACGTGCCACGACCCGCACGGCAGCTCCGGGCCGTATTCGCTCCGCGAAACGGTCGCATCGGCGAATGGATCGCACTCGCACGAGAACGTGCTCGCCGAGCCCATCTTGGACGCACAGCAGCATGCCGTCGGGTACGACCTCAGGTTCTTCTGCCAGTCGTGCCACGAGCTCACCCCCGAGAACCACGTGTGGGCTGACATCTCGGCGTACCCGACCGACTGCACCGGCTGTCACAAGCACGGCTCGTCCGCCTTCTAGATCGTGCCAAGCCAGGCCCGTGACATCGCGCTCATCGCGCTTGGCGGAGCAGTGGGATCGGTGCTTCGGTACGGCGTCGGGGCCTTAATGGGTCCGACGGCGGACACGCGTGTGCCGTGGCACACGTTCGCAGTGAACACCTCGGGCGCCTTCGTCCTGGGTGCGCTCATCGCGATCGCTGCGCGCCACGGTTGGCCCGGCTGGTGGCGTCCGCTCCTCGCCGTAGGGCTCCTGGGCGGCTACACGACATTCTCGACCTTCGCCCTCGAGTCGACCGAGCTTGCCCTTCGTGGCATGCACCTCACGTCGGCGCTCTATGCGATGGGGTCGCTCGTTCTCGGCATGCTGGCTGCCTGGGTCGGCCTTCTCGCCGGACGGGCTGTGAGCTGACGTCGGACCAGGATCGAAGCCCGCTGAAGGCGGCCGAGCGCCGTAGCATCACCGCACCTCTCGCGGTACACTCCTGCCTTGCACATCTCCCCCCGATCCGCACCAGCGGAAGGCCGGCACCGTGAACGCTCGCGCCCCGAAAGGTACCGCCGACATGCTCCCGGACGTGGCTCGCGCCTGGGAACACCTCTTGCGCGTGGGCCAGGACCTCTTCTCCCGCTACGGGTTCGAGCCGATCTACTCGCCGCTCTTCGAGCACACGGACGTGTTCACCCGGGGCATCGGCGAGGCCACCGACATCGTGTCGAAGGAGATGTACACGTTCGACGACCGTGCAGGTAGAAGCCTCACGCTCAGGCCCGAGGGCACCGCGAGCGTTGTTCGGGCGGCGCTCGAACACACGCTGGTGCCGCAGGGCTCGTTCGCAAAGCTCTACTATGCCGGTCCGATGTTCCGCTACGAGCGGCCGCAGAAGGGCCGCATGCGCCAGTTCTGGCAGATCGGGGTGGAGACCTTAGGTGCGCCGGAGCCGAGCGCAGACGCAGAAGCGATCGCCTTGCTGGTGCGCTACTTCGAGGCCGTGGGCATTCCCGGCGCGCGGATGCGGTTGCTCGTGAATTCCATGGGCGATGCCACATGCAGACCGGCCTACCGCGATACCGTCGCGGCATTCATTCGCGACCACGCGGAAGAGCTATGCGAGGAGTGCAACCGACGCGCCGACACGAACCCGCTCCGAGCGTTCGACTGCAAGACGCCGGGTTGCGCCGAAGTGATGTCGGAGGCGCCGCTCCTTCGCGACAGCCTCTGCGACGAGTGCGCAGGACACTACGCGTCGGTCAAACGCTATCTCGACGACGTCGGCATCATCTACGCCGAGGATCCCAAGCTCGTTCGCGGGCTCGACTACTACACGCGCACCGTCTTCGAGATCCAGGCTGAAGGGCTGGGTGCGCAGAACGCCATCGGGGGCGGGGGGCGCTACGACCGCCTCATGGAGGAGTACGGAGGACCCCCGACGCCCGGTCTCGGTTGGGCACTCGGCTTCGAACGCACGCTCCTGGCCATCGAGTCCGCCGGTGTGGATATCCCGACCCCCGCGCGCGCACAAGTGTATGTGGCATGCGCTGACGCCAGCGTGGGGGAGACCGCATTCCGCCTCACGCAGGCGCTGCGCGACGCAGGCGTCGCCGCCGAGAGCGACCACCAGGCCCGCAGCCTGAAGAGTCAGTTCAAGCAGGCCGACCGGCTGGGCGCGGCCTACGTGGTCATCGTCGGCCCCGACGAACAGGCACGGAGCGAGGTGCTGCTTCGAGACATGAATACCAAGGAGCAGACGGCAGTGCCCCTGGCCGATGTGACCGCACGCGTTCGAGACCTGCTTGCCTGAACCGACGACGCCGCCCCACGAGGAAGGCACTCCCATGCTCGATGCTCGCTATTCCACACGCAGCCACGTTGCCGGCGAACTCCGCGCGACGCATGTCGGAGTGGGCGTTACGCTTGCCGGTTGGGTGGCCAAGCGCCGCGACCACGGAGGGCTCATCTTCGTCGACCTCCGGGATCGGAGTGGCATCGTGCAGTGCACGTTCGACCCCGAGGCCGGCGCCGATGCCTTCGCACTCGCCGAGCGCGTGAGGCCGGAATGGGTCATCGAGCTGTCGGGCCAGGTCCGTCATCGACCCGAGGGTACGGTGAACCCCGGCATGCCCACGGGCGAGATCGAGGTGGCGGTCGACTCGATGCGCGTCCTGAACACCAGTGAGACCCCGCCCTTCGAGATCGAGGAGGGCATCGACACGGACGAACTCACTCGGATGCGTTGGCGCTACCTCGATATCCGCCGCCCGGAGGTATTCGCCGCTCTCGAGCTGAGAGACAGGGTCACGCAGCGGTTCCGCCGCTCGCTCGGGGACCGCGGCTTCATGGAAGTGGAAACGCCCATTCTCACGAAATCCACGCCCGAGGGCGCGCGCGACTTCATCGTCCCGAGTCGAATGACTCCCGGCAAGTTCTACGCGCTGCCACAGTCGCCTCAGCTCTTCAAGCAACTTCTGATGGTGGCCGGTGTCGAGCGCTACTACCAGATCGCACGGTGTTTCCGCGACGAGGACTTACGCGCCGATCGCCAGCCCGAGTTCACACAAGTCGACATCGAGATGTCGTTCGCATCCGCCGAGGACATCCTCACCATGATGGAAGACGTGATGGCCGAAGTGATGGCCGAGGCCGGCGTGAGCATCGAGACGCCCCTTCGTCGCATGTGCTTCGAGGAGGCGATGGGGCGCTTCGGTTCGGACAGGCCCGACACGCGTCTCGGCCTCGAACTCGTGGACGCGAGCGAGGTCTTCTCGGCGAGCGAGTTCAAGGTCTTTTCGAGTGCGCTCGCATCGGGTGGCGTCATCAAGGGGCTGAATGCGAAGGGCGCCGGCGACTTCGCGCGCAGCCGGATCGACGCGCTCAACCAATCTGCGATCGATGCAGGTGCGAGAGGCCTCGCGTGGGTCGCGTTCCCGACGGAAGGCGATGTTCGCTCGCCGATCGCGAAGTTCTTCAGCGAAGCAGAGATGGCAGCTCTGCGCTCCTCCTTCGACGTCGAGCCGGGCGATCTCGTGCTCATGATCGCCGACGCGCGTGACGTCGCGAACGAAGTACTCGGAGTGCTTCGGCTCAAGATGGCGGACGAGCTGGGCATCGAGCGTGAGGGATTCGACGCGCTGTGGGTCGTCAACTTCCCGATGTTCAAGTGGGACGCGGAAGGCGAACGCTACGCCGCGAGCCACCACCCGTTCACGCAGCCCTTCGAAGAGCACGTGGACTTGATCGAGTCTTCCCCGCTCGAGGTGCTGTCGCGCAGCTACGACCTCATCGTCAACGGCCTCGAGATCGGCGGAGGCACGCTGCGTATCTTCGATCCGGCGCTACAGCGCAGGGTACTGGCACGGCTCGGCCATTCCGCCGAGGACGCCGAGGAGAAGTTCGGTTTCCTGCTGGAGGCGCTCGCGATGGGTGCGCCACCGCACGGCGGCATCGCCCTCGGGCTCGATCGCCTGGTGATGATACTGGCCGGGGCGGCGTCGATCCGTGACGTCATCGCATTCCCCAAGACGTCGTCCGGTGCCGATCCCATGACCGGTGCGCCCGACAGCGTGACCTCGCGCCAGCTCAAGGAAGTTCACCTTCGCGCCGATTGATGGAGTAGCGTCCGCGAGCGCTGTCTGCGCACGCGGCGACCACTCCGTTCGCGGCGCGTTGTGAGGGTCACTCAGAGAAGGTAGACTCAGTACAGGCTTCGCCTTGCTGGTGACTCGGCAGATACGGTCGAACCAACAGTCCTGACACGGGAGCCCTATCATTCCGAGGCGGACAGGTATCCCGGAGTTGCGGGAAGCTGGAAACCGACGGTGCGGGCACCCACCTGCTGAGGCAGGTTCACCGTGTCGAGACACAGCAAGGCGAGGCGCACCCATTTCGCAGCAGGCGAAAGGCAGCGTGATGCGCAGCAGAGTCGTAGCAGCCGTCCTCGCAATCTTCCTCGTTCTCGCAGTAGTGCTTCTCGCAGGGTGTGGTGGCGGTGGGGAGCCTGAGGCCACCACTGACACGACCGCCCAGACCCCCGCGCCGCCGCCTCCAGCCGCGGGTGGCGTTACCGAGGTGACGGACCTCTCACCCGAGGAACCCAGCGTCTACGAGCCGTTCCCCACAGACCCCAAGATCACGCCGCAGGCCGTGTTGGACCTGATCGCTGACCAGCAGCCCATGATTGTCTACTTCTACGACCCCTCGCAGAAGGACACCAACGACGAGAACAAGGGCATCGACGCCAAGGGTGGCCTCGAACAAATCATGGAGGACTACCGCGGCGCGATCGACCTGGTGTCATTCGACATCGGGCGCTACGTCCAGACGGCCCCTGACGGGAGCGTGATCGTGGATCCCGCGCTTGCCGAGGACGAGGCAGCCAAGCAAACGGTCGGACTGGCCAACGAGTTGGGCGTCAGCTTCACGCCCTACGTGGTGATCGTCGACGGCAACGGGTACATCATCGCGCGGTTCCGGGGCTGGGACGACTGGAAGAACATCGAGCGCGAGGTCCTGCGCGCCACCGGCTAGGCGCGACGTGGACAGCCTTTTCGACGAGCAAGCAGGCGCAGCTCGCGCAGCCGTCGCTCCGCTCGCCGTGCGTATGCGGCCGGCGAACCTCTCGGAGTTCATCGGGCAAGACGACGTAGTCGGTCCCGGCACCTGGCTGAGGCGGGCGATCGAAGAGGACGCACTGTCGTCGCTCATCCTGTACGGGCCGGCTGGTACGGGCAAGACAAGCCTGGCGCGCGTCGTCGCCGCAGAGACGACGGCCCACTTCGAGGAGGTCTCAGCGGTCTCTTCCGGGGTCGCCGAGCTTCGCAAGGTCATCGACGCCGCTGCCGACCGACTCGCGCTCTCGGGGCAGCGGACCATCCTGTTCGTCGACGAGATCCACCGCTTCTCCAAGTCGCAGCAAGACGCGCTTCTGCACGCCGTGGAGGACCGACTCGTCGTCTTGATCGGCGCCACCACGGAGAACCCGTTCTTCGAGGTGAATGCTCCACTCATCAGTCGTTCGAGGATCGTCATCCTCGAACCGCTGTCCGACGCGGAGGTCAGGGCGATCGTCGAGCGAGCGCTCGATGACCACCGTGGATACGCCGGTCGGGTCGCGGTCGAGCCTGACGCGCTCGAGCACATCGTGAGGACGGCCGGCGGCGACGCTCGGGTCGCGCTCACCACGCTCGAGATCGGGGTGACGCTGACGACCCCCTTGGAAGACGGGATTCGACGCGTCGCACTCGAGCACGTGCTCGAGGCCACGCGCACCCGACAGCTTCCATACGACAAGACAGGTGACGTTCACTACGACGTCATCTCGGCGTTCATCAAGTCCATGCGCGGCAGCGATCCCGATGCGGTCGTGTACTGGCTTGCACGGATGATCGAAGGGGGAGAGGATCCCAAGTTCATCGCGCGGCGAATCCTGATCTTCGCCTCGGAGGACATCGGTAACGCCGATCCGAGGGCCCTGCTTGTCGCGCACGCCGCCTTCAAGGCCGCCGAGTCGATCGGGTGGCCCGAGTGCCGCATCAACCTCTCGCAGGCCGCTGTCTACATGGCGCTTGCGCCGAAAAGCAACGCTTCGTATCGGGCCATCGACTCGGCCATCGGCGCGGTCCGCAGGGGGCCCGCGCGAGCCGTGCCCAATCATCTGCGAGATCGCCATCGCCCGGGAGCGGACAGCTACGGGCCCTACCGCTACCCACACGACTACCCTGACGCGCAGGTCGAGCAGCAGTATTTGCCGGACGGCATCGACCGCGGGGCGTTCTGGCAGCCCAGTCCGCGCGGGTGGGAGGCCGGCCGCGACGCGGCCCGTCCTGTGGGCCCTGAGGCCCCGGCGCCCGATCGCATGCCTGACGACGAGACCGCTCCGAGCGCGGATCAGAACGTGGACGCGGTCGACGACGACCGTGCCGAGCAGGGGTAACGCATTCTCCCTCTGCTACACTGTTCGGGTCTGAGCTGGCTTCCCGGGAGCGCGGAGTGACGTCGAATCTCATCGTTGCGCTGCTGCTCAGCGCCATCGTCCTGTGCGGAGTGGGCATATGGGCGCTGGTGAGAGTAGGGCTCGCCGCCAAGTCCGCGCAGACTGCTGCCGAGGACCTTCACGGTAGACTCGTTCCGCTCGTCGAGAAATCTGACGTGACGATAGACGCGGTCAACGCCGAGTTGCTGCGAGTCGACATGATCGTCACGCAGGTCGAAGAGGTGTCCGACCGCGTCTCCTCGGCATCGAATGCCGTTTCTACCATCGTTACCGCCCCGGGGGTAGCGGTGGGCGAGCTCGGGGAACGTTTGCGCAAGGCCGTGATCGCGGCCCGGAAGGCCAAAGAACCATAGGTCGCCGAGTTTCGGCAGGCCGCTATCGGAGGGTGTCATGTCTAGAGACTCCGGATCTTCTGACCACATCACGCTTATCGTTCCGGCCAGGAGCGAGTTCGCCAGGACGGCGCGGCTCACCGCCGCGGCGCTGGTGAGCCGACTCGATATCGGATACGACGACCTCGACGACGTCAAGACGGCGACCGAGGAGGCGTTCATCTACGCGTGTGAGTCGGGACCCGACTCGGGCGACATCGCCCTGCACTTCTATCTCGAAGACGACATACTGAGGATCGAAGTGCCGATCTCGGCCGGACCGAGGGCGTCGAACGAGGACGCCGAGAGGCGCAGCGCACTGGCCAACTTCATACTCGAGGGCGTGTGCGACACCTACGAGATGTCGTCGGACGAGTCGGGCACGTGGCTCAGACTCTCCAAGCACTTCGGCCCGGTGAGTGTGGATGCCGGCTAGGAGCCGACAGCCGCAGAATCGGAAGCTCTCCTGGGACAAGGCCTACACCCGGGAGCTCTTCCGACGCTACCGTCTCGAGGGCGACGAAGACGCTCGCGACGAGCTCATCACGATGTACCTGAACCTCGTGAAGTACCTTGCCAGCCGGTTCAGGAATCGCGGTGAGCCGATCGACGATCTCGTGCAGGTGGGGACGATCGGGCTCATCAAGGCGATCGACCGCTTCGACATCGACCGGCAGGTCGAGTTCACGACCTATGCCACGCCGACGATCGTGGGCGAGCTCAAGCGCTACTTCCGCGACAAGGGATGGGCCATCAAGGTCCCTCGGCGGCTGCAGGAGCTCTCGTTCAAGGTGAACCAGGCGGTGGATGCACTCACGCAGAGGAACCAGCGATCGCCATCGGTCGCCGAGATCGCCGAGTACCTGGGCGTGTCCTCGGAAGAAGTGCTGGAGGCCATGGAGACGTCCGAAGCCTACAACTTCGTCTCCCTGGAGAGCGACCGGGGATCCGACAGCTCCGACACGTTCAGCATCCTTGAGTACATCGGCAAAGACGATGCGCTCATGGCGGTTGTCGACGACCGGACGACGCTTTCGTTCGCGCTCAAGCAGCTCACACCGCAGGAGCAGCGGGTCTTGTACCTGCGCTTCTTCGAGGGCCTCACCCAGACCGAGATCGCGCACCAGCTCGAGATCTCGCAGATGCAGGTCTCGCGCCTCCTGCGGCGCACGCTGCGGATCTTGCGAGAGAACGTGTCGAGGGAGTAGGTAGCGGTGCCCGAAGAGCAGGGCCGACTCGCGCGCATGCGCACCACGGCGTTCCTCGTGTGGACCGCCGTCGGCGCCCTCGTGCTCATCGCGGCTGCCGGGTGGATCCTCGGCCGCGTCATGCCGGCCTTGATACCGTTCATCTTCGCCGGCGTCATCGCGTTCCTGCTCCACGCGCCAGTCAACTACCTGGAACGCCGCGGCGTGCCCCGAGGATGGGCCGTGATCGCGTGTTTCGCGGTCGTTCTTGCCGTGCTAGCGATCGTCGGCGTGTTCCTCGTGCCACCGTTCGTGCGACAGATCCAGGCGTTCGCGACGGCCGTCCCGGACTACCTCGCGACCGCGCAGCGCATCTTGAACGATCTGCAGCGCCAGTACAGCGCCGTCGATCGTCCCCGCGTGGCTGCGAAACACGGTGAGCACGGCAGCGAACGATATCGGTGCGCTTGCCACCAAGCTCGCCCAGAGTGCGGGCAACGTTGTCGTTGCGGCGGGGACGGGCGTCGTCACCGGGCTCGTGGACCTCTTCCTCGCGCTCGTCATCGCGTTCTGGATCCTCAAAGACCTGCCCACCATGCGACGCGAACTCGAGGGTCTCGCCGGTCCCCGCTTCGAGGACGACGTCGAGGTCTTTCTCGGCACCGTCGAACGCGTCGTCGGAGGCTATCTGAAGGGCGCCACGATCGCGTCTCTCACGACGGCGACACTCGCGACGATAGGTTTTGCCATCGTGGGCGTTCCCTACGCGCTCGTGCTCGGGCTGTTCGCCTTCATTCTCAACTACATCCCGTACGTCGGACCGCTCATCACCGCGCTGATCGCCGCGACCGTGGGCCTGTTCGTGAGCCCTTTGACGGCGCTGCTGGCCGCCGCGATCGTGTTCGGCGCTCAGATCCTCACGGACAACCTCGTGACGCCCAAGGTGATGTCCGAGCAGGTGAACCTCCACCCGACGCTGGTGATCTTCTCGCTTCTGCTCGGCGCAACGCTCTGGGGCATCCCGGGCATGCTGCTCGCTATCCCCATGGCTGCGCTCATCCAGGGCATGTTCGTCTACTATTACGAGCGTCGCACGAGGCGGCAGCTCGCGACCGAGAGCGGCGCGCTCTTCAAGGCGACTTCGTGCCCCCCTGACGAGCAGCCGTGTCCCGACGACGATGGCTCGTCCGCGGAAGGCACCGCTCCGCAGGCCTGAGGCTCGCGAGCGGGACAGGCCCGCGCACGAGCGAGCATTGGGCGACTCGCCGGCACCGATCGATCCTATAAGGAGTTGCGAAGTTGAGATCCGCCGAGATACGCGAGAGCTTCCTCTCGTACTTCGAGAGCAAGGGTTGCAGGCGCCAGCCGTCGTCCTCGCTCATCCCAGACGATCCTTCGCTGCTGCTGACGACCGCGGGCATGGTGCAGTTCAAGCCCGTGTTCCTCGGCTCGAAGTCGCTCCCGTTCACGCGCGCGACGACCGTGCAGAAGTGCGTCCGCACGACCGACATCGACATCATCGGTACGACGGGGCGGCACCACTCGTTCTTCGAGATGCTCGGCAACTTCAGCTTCGGCGACTACTTCAAGAGTGAAGCGTGTGCGTGGGCGTACGAGTACTCGACCGAGGTGCTGGGACTCGACCCCGACAAGCTCTGGTACTCGATCTACGAGGACGATGACGAGGCCGAGCGTATCTGGGCCGAAGAAGTGGGCGTGCCGCGCGACCGCATCGTGCGCATGGGCGCGAAGGACAACTTCTGGTCGGCCGGCCCGACCGGGCCGTGCGGACCGTGTTCGGAGCTCTACTACGACCAAGGCCCCGAGCTTGGCTGCGGTTCACCGGACTGCGCACCGGGCTGCGACTGCGACCGCTATCTCGAGTACTGGAACCTCGTGTTCATGCAGTACGACCGGCACGAGGACGGCACGCTCGTCGACCTGCCCAAGCAGAACATCGACACGGGCATGGGTCTCGAGCGGATCGCCGCCATCCTGCAGGGTGTCAACTCCAACTTCGAGACAGACGTCCTGCGGTCCATCATGGCCGAGGCCGAGGCGATCACGGGCGCCACGTACGGCACGTCCGAACGCTCCGACCGCAGCCTACGGATCCTCGCAGACCACGCGCGCGCGGTGGCCTTCCTCATCGCCGACGGGGTGCTCCCCTCCAACGAGAGCCGCGGCTACGTGCTCAGGCGTCTGTTGCGCCGCGCGGTGCGGCACGGACGTCTGCTCGGCGTGAACGACCCGTTCCTGGGGCGGCTGACCTCGCTCGTCATCGAGCTCATGGGCGACGCCTATCCCGAGATCGTGGAGCATCGAGAGCTCATCGACGGCATCGTGGCTGCCGAGGAGCAGCGCTTCATCGCGACCCTGAGGCAGGGCATGTCGTTCCTCGAAACCGAGCTCGGCGCGCTGTCTTCTGCGGGCGCCGGCGTGCTGGACGGCCGCATGGCGTTCACCTTGCACGATACCTACGGATTCCCCGTCGAGCTCACCGCCGAGATCGCCGCCGAGGCGGGCGTGACCGTCGACATGGAATCGTTCGAGAGCGAGATGGAGGCCCAGCGCGAGCGCGGACGCGCGGGCGTGAAGGACGACTCCTGGACGACGTTCGGTGGAGTGTGGGCCGAACTCGCTTCCTCCGCCAAAGCATGCGAGTTCGTGGGCTACGCCGAGGACGAGGCCGACGCGACGGTCGTGGCGATCGTCGCCGAGGACGGCCTTGTCTCAGAACTTGCGCAAGGGCACAGAGGCGAGATCGTCCTGGACAAGACGCCGTTCTACGGCGAGCAGGGCGGCCAGGTGGGCGATACGGGTACGCTCGTGGCCGGCACGGCGATGTTCCGCGTCGACGACACCAAGATCCCGTCGCCCGGCATCGTACGCGCACGTCGGCGAGATGGCCGAGGGCACCCTCAAGGTGGGGGACACCGTCCACGCCGCGATCGACGTCATGCGGCGCGAGCGCATCAGGCGAAACCACACCGCGACGCACCTGCTCCACTGGGCGCTCCGCCGAGTGCTGGGCGAACACGTCAAGCAGTCCGGCAGCCACGTCGCTCCGGACCGCCTGCGCTTCGACTTCACGCACTTCGAGGCGATGACGGCCGAGCAGCAGGCGAAGGTCGAGCGGCTCGTCAACGCCAAGATCATGGAGAACCACGTCGTGAAGGCCTACGAGACCTCGCTTGCCACGGCGCGCGAGTCGGGCGTGACCGCACTCTTCGGCGAGAAGTACGGCGACTTCGTTCGGGTGCTCGAGGTCGGCAACTTCTCCAAGGAGCTCTGTGGCGGCACGCACGTCGCGCGTACGAGCGAGATCAACCTGCTGAAGATCGTCGCCGAGGGAAGCGTGGGCGCGAACCTCAGGCGTATCGAGGCCGTCACGTCCTTCGACGCCATGGACTACGTGCGCCTCGAGGAGGCCGAACTCGCCGAAGCCGCAGCGATGCTCAAGGTGCAGCGCTTCGATGTCTCCGAACGCACGACGACGCTCGTCAAGCGGGTGAAGGAACTCGAGACGCAGCAGGAGCGGACGAAGGAGTACCTCTCCGAGACCGGCATCGCCGAACTCATCGAGCGCGCTGCGGACGTGGGCTACCAGGTGATCATCCAGCACCTCCCCGAGATGGAGGCCGAAGGCCTGCGGGCGCTCTGGGACATCGTGCGCGCACGCATGGGCGGCGGCGCGGTGGTCTTCGCGACAGTAACGCCGGGGTCGGGCACGCCTATCCTCCTTGCTGCGGGCGCCGCCGATGCCGTCGCCGGCGGCTTTGATGCCGGAGCGGTCATCAGAGCCGTATCGCCGTCCATCAAGGGCGGCGGCGGGGGCAAGCCCGAGATGGCCCAGGCCGGCGGCAAGGACGCCGCGGGCATCGAGGATGCTCTGCGTCTCGCTCGCGAGATGCTCGGCGCGAGGTAGCCGCGCGTGAGAGTGCTCGGCCTCGACATCGGCGAGCGGCGAATAGGCGTGGCGGTCTCCGACCCAAGACAGCGTGTCGCCTCACCGCTATGCGTTCTCGATGCGGGAGCTCTCCGCGACGCTCGCGCGATCGCCGACCTCGTGTCCGAATACGAGGTCGGGCTCATCGTTGTAGGGCTGCCGCTCTCCCTTGACGGGGAAGAAGGCCCGCAGGCGCAGAAGATCCGCTCTGTTGGCACGCGAATCGCCGAACACACGGGCGTGGACGTCGAATTCGCAGACGAGAGACTCACGAGCGCCGAGGCTTCCCGCGCGATGGGAGCGGCTGGCTTGAGCGAGAAGGAGAAGCGCGGGCGCATCGACATGGTCGCCGCCGCGCTGATTCTCCAAAGCTACCTCGACCAACAGGTTGGCGAGTCGAGCGAGAACGGCCGACCCGGATCCGAGCCGCCGGCCGAGGAAGCGACATGAGCGACGAGAGCTCCCAGAGAGACCTGCCGGGACGCCATGACGTGAGCGGCGGCGAGCCGGGCCCGGACGAGCAGGGACTCCGCGTCGGCCCCGATGCCCCGTCGGGACACGGAGCGCCGCGGCGTCGCAACGGCCGTGGCACGGGTCTGGGGCGCGCCCTCTTGGCCCTCGTTCTTCTCCTGGTCCTGGTGGCGATCGTTGCGGGCGGTCTGTACTCCGTTCTGCGCGCGGACGACCGCCCGCTGGTCGACGTGCCTGCCGGACGGGCGGTAACGGTGATCGTGCCCGCGGGTTCCACGACGGCCGAGATCGGGCAGCTGCTCGCGGAGCAGGGCGTGGTGGCGAACGCGCAGGAGTTCCGAAGCATCGTGCGCGACGCAGGCGCGGGGCAGAAGCTGCTGGCTGGGACGTATGCCCTGCGAACAGGAATGGGCTACGAGGCGGCCATCGCATCGCTGACGGCGGGCCCGACGGTCGTCTACACCAAGGTGACGATCCCGGAGGGCTGGCGGATAGAGCAGGTCGCCGCGCGTTTCGAGAAGCAGGCGGGCATCCCGCAGGCCGAGTTCCTGGCACTTGCGGATCGCGGGGCGAGCGAATTCGAGGCTGACCATCCCGTGCTGAAGGGAGCCTACCGAGGCTCGCTTGAGGGGTTCCTGTTTCCCAAGACGTACCAGGTCAAGCAGGGGGCCACCGCTCGTGACGTGATCGAGATGATGCTTCGGCAGTTCGACAAGGAGATCGCGAGCGTCGACCTGTCTCGTGTCTCGGCCAGGGGGATCTCCGTCCCGGAGCTGGTCGTTATGGGTTCGATCGTCGAGCGTGAGACGAAGGTTGCCAAGGAACGCCCCATCGTGTCTTCCGTCATCTACAATCGCCTTGCTCGCAAGATGAGGCTCGACATGTGTTCGACCGTCGAGTACGTGATCAAGCAGCACAAGTTGCGGCTCACATACGCGGATCTCAACGTCAAGAGTCCCTACAACACCTACCGCCACGCGGGCCTTCCCCCGGGCCCTATAGCCAGCCCCGGGCTGGCCGCGCTCAAGGCCGCTGCGCGTCCCACCGATACCGAGTACCTGTACTACGTGTTGACCGGCAGGGACGGCTCGCACACGTTCGCGCGTAACGCGAGCGAGTTCGAGAAGGCGAAGCAGAAGTCCAAGCAGGTGTTCGGCGAGTAACATATCGGTGATGCGGGTCGGCGACCACCGCCCGCCTTCGAGCCGAGCGAGGACCTGTCCGGATCGTACTGACGAGCGGGGAGTGATGGGCGGAAGCGAACCGACGAGCGGGGACGGATCGATGGGCGTCAACGAATCGGTCGCCATACGCGTCCGGCATGCTCGCAAGTCCTACAAGACCGTCCGCGGGGCGGGCAGGAATGTCGTCGACGACGTGAGCTTCGAGATCGCGCAAGGAACGATCCACGGGCTACTCGGGCCCAACGGCGCCGGCAAGACCACCACTCTGAAGATGCTGCTCGGACTCGTTCGGCCGAGCGGCGGCGAGTTCGAGATACTCGGTGTCCCGTCGTCACGCCCCGGAGCCCGCAAGCAGCTCGGCTTCCTACCCGAGCAGCCGTACTTCTCATCTCAGCTCACCGCCGCGCAAGCGATGATGCTGTACGGCCGCCTGTCCGGTCTTTCTCGTGACGCTGTCAAGGCTGGATTGGCCGAGCGCCTCGAGCGCGTGGGCCTGGAGGGTCGCGAGAGTATGCTTCTGTCGAAGTTCTCTCGAGGGATGCTCCAGCGCCTTGGTATAGCGCAGGCGCTCATCTCGGATCCCGCGGTGGCCGTCCTCGACGAGCCCGCATCGGGCCTCGATCCTGTCGGACAACGTGACATCCGGAACCTCATGATGGACCTGCGCTCCGCGGGCACCACGGTGCTGCTCTCGTCTCATCAGCTGTCGGAGGTCGAAGCAGTCTGTGACGACGTCACGATCCTGAGCCGCGGGCGAGTGGCCGCCGAGGGCAATATCGACGACCTCCTGAATGTCGCGGGTCAGACCTCGGTCAGAGTGCGCGGCGACGGCGCGGACCTACCCTCGGTGCTGGCATCCGCGGCCTCCGACGTAGCTGCAAGCGGTGGGACTTGGATCTTCTCGGTGCGCGACGAGCGCGTTCGTGAAGTCGTAGACGCCGTCGACGACGCAGGATGGCATCTCGTCTCGATCACGCCCAAGAGGGAGTCTCTCGAGGACTACTTCTCCCGCCTGCTCGATACGGACGCGTCCGTGGAGAACGCATCGTGAAGGCGGTCGCGGCTATCGCGCGCGCTGTCGTGGCCGACGCCTTGCGGCGCAAGATCGTCTACATCGTCCTTGCGTTCGCCGCGCTCATGTCGATCGCGATTCCGCGACTCCCGAGCTACGGCGTCGGCGTGGTCGAAGCGGTGTTCAGAGAGGTCGCTCTCGCGCTCATGTACGTCGTGGCGATGGTCGTCGTGCTCTCCCTGTCGGTCAACAGAGTACCCAGCGAGGTGGAGCGGCGCACGATCTACAACGTGCTCGTGCGGGACGTCCGCAGGTGGCAGTACCTCTTCGGCTCGTGGCTTGGGATCTTCCTGGTCATGGCGGGCGTGGTGGCCGCATTCACCGTTGTGAGCATGGCGGTCGGATGGCTTACGTACTCCGAGGTCATGTGGAGGCTGTGGGAAGGAGCGCTGGCCATCTGGCTTGAAACCGGAGTGGTGGCGGCGTTCGCGATCTTGGTTTCGACCGTCACAGGTCCGGTGCCGGTCACTGTGGCATCGCTTGCGTTCCTGTTCGTCGCTCACATGGGCGGCGGTCTGTCGACGCTCCAATCCGAGGGCACGAAGACCACCTTCTATCCGACCATGGAGACGTTCAACATCATCAACCCGGTGGCGCACGGCTCGGGCGTGTCGCCGGGCTACACGGCGCTGATGCTCGTCGTGTGCGCAGGGTGGGTCGGAGCGCTCCTTCTAGGCGGTGCGCTCTTGTTTGACCGTAAGGACCTGTAGTCCGTGGATTCGGCCCGGCACAACACCCCCCTTCGGCTGGTCTTCATCGTCGCGCTGCTCGTCCTTGTCGTTCTCGCCCAGACCGCGGCGGCGGCCATAGCTCCCACCGGCTCGTCGGCCGAGACGGGCAGGCTCATCGGGCGTGCGGGCTTCGCGTACCTCTCCGGGATCCGGACGTTCGCGGCAGCGGTGCTCTGGAACCGCCTCGAGCCCCAGTTCCACCTCTACTACGCGAACAAGCCGCTGAAGGAGAACACGCAACTCCTCCCCACCATCCGGCTGGTCCAGGCGCTCGACCCTCAGTTCGTACAGGCGTACTACAACGCAGCCTGGATCGTGTGGGAGCGCGGCCGTACGGAAGAGGCATTCGACATCGCTCAGCAAGGGATCGACAACAACCCTCGCGCCGGACTCCTCCGGGCGAGTCTCGCTCAGCTCTTGCTTTCCGAAGACAGCAAGACCAAGTCCGAGGCTCATCTCGACGAAGCCGTGGCTCAGGCCGATGCTGGAATGGCCGCCGACATGGTCTGGACCAACGATGCGGACAAGTTCGAGGGCTACGCCGTCTTCGCAGGCCGTGTACCACGTCGCAGGACTCACCGACAAGGCCGAGGCCGCGAGAGCCGCGCGAGGACAGCCTCAGAGAGTCAGCAGGCGGTGCGAGCATCGGTGGGGCAGGTCATGACCACAACGGAGACGGTACGCCCGACCACTAGGGGTCATATGTCGCTGCTCCAGCCGGATCTCTACTATCGCTCGGTCACCGACATCGATCCTGATGCGCTGCGTCAGCGCGGGATCAGGATGGTGTTGCTCGATCTGGACAACACCCTCGTTCCGAGGAACACCACTCAGGCCGCCCCGGAAGTACGGGAGTGGCTGCAGACGGCCAAGGATAGCGGGCTGCTCGTGACCATCGTGTCCAACAACTGGCACGAGCGTGTACAGAAGGCCGCAGACTCACTTGGAGTCCCGATCCTTGGCAAGGCGACAAAGCCGTTCCCATCGGCGTTTCGCAAAGCGCTCGAACATGCCGATGAGACACCTAGGACGGCTGCGGTCGTCGGCGACCAGATCTTCACAGACATCCTGGGCGGCAATCTGCTTGGCGCGCTGACAGTCCTCGTCGTCCCGCTCGCCGGCGGGTCGGACCTGCCGCATACGCGCGTACTGAGAGGATTGGAGCGACTGGTGTTGAGGAACCGCTCGCCTAACGGGAACGGCTCGGGCCGATCAGGGGGAGAGTGAACGAGCATGAGGTCGATCGGGGGAACGACCCGCTTGGCGGGTGTCATCGGCCATCCGCTCGACCACACACTGTCGCCGGCGATACAGAACGCGGCATACGAGGCGATGGGACTGGACTGGGTATATATCCCGCTCCACGTGGTCGACCAATGCGATCTGTTGGTCATACTGGCAGCGATCCGGACGTTGCCGTTCGTCGGAGTGAACGTCACCATGCCGTACAAAGAGACGGTGGTCTGCCTGTGCGACGAGGTCGCCGAGACGGCTATGCTCGCCGGAGCGGTGAACACCATCCAGTGCCGTGACGGGCGGCTCATCGGTTACAACACCGATGGACGTGGCCTGGTCGAGGCCCTCGCGGCATATGCGGGCTTCGATCCCGCGGGACGCGATGTGGTGCTGATCGGTGCAGGCGGCGCTGCCGCTGCCGCACTGATCTCGCTCGCGCTTGGGCACGCGAGACGCGTGACGGTGCTCAACCGCGACGAGTCCAGAGCCCACGCCCTCGTCGACCGGGTGCGGGGTCAGCTGGGTACGGTACAACTGGCAGCTGCCGTCCTGGCAGACGGTGCGAAGGGAGCGGTGCGTGGCGCCGACCTTGTGGTGAATGCGACGCCCATCGGTATGCACCCCGAGGACCCGAGTCCGGTGCCGGCCTCGTGGCTTCGGTCGGGTCAGTGTGTTGCCGATATGGTCTACGGGGCGCAAGCCACCGCGCTCGTGCGTGCCGCACGAGAGGTTGGCGCTACCGCTGTCGATGGACTCGGCATGCTCGTGTGCCAGGGCGCGACATCCATCGAGATCTGGCACGGGGAGGCCGGCGTGCGGGCGCCCCGTGACGTGATGCGCGCCGCGGCGGTCGCGGCGCTTGAGACGCCCGCGCATCATCAGAGAGAACGAGACGCATGACGGCGTACGGCAAACGTTTGGGCAAGATCCTCGTCCAGTCTGGCGTCATCAGCGACGAGCAGCTTGAGAACGCACTCGCCCAAGCGGGCAGTGGGTCGATCACGACCGTGCTCGCCAGCCTCGGCTACGCCGACGAAGCGTTCGTGGCGCGGACGGTTGCCGAGTCGACCGGCCTGCAGTTCATCGATCTGGCAGTCGCGGACGTAGATGCGCACGCCGCGACGCTGATCCCTATCGAGGCGGCGAAGCGCTATCACGCGCTTCCGATCCGCATCGAAGACGAAGAGCTCGTAGTCGCGATGTCTGATCCCGCGAACGTGCTCGCGATCGATGACCTGCGCATCGTCACCGGCTACTCGGTACGGCCCGTCGTCGTTACCGAGAGCGACCTGATGAACGCCTTAGAGAAGCTCTCGACAGCCCAGACGAGCGTTCAGGACATGATGGAGGACCTCGAGGACTCTCTCGGATTGGATGCCACCGAGGAGGATGAAGAGGAGGAGGCCTCAGACGAGGACGCACCCGTCGCGAAACTCATGAACCTCGTCATCACCGAGGCGGTACGGCAGAACGCGGGCAACATCTACCTCGAGCCCCACGAGAACGACATGCGGGTGCGTTTCCGCGTCGACGGAGTGTGTCAGGACATCCTTCGAAGCCCGAAGCGGATGCATCGGCAACTCATCAGCAGGATCAAGGTCGCGTCGGGCATGGACATCGCGGAGAAGCGCGTGCCGCAGGACGGTCGGTTCTCGGTCTCACTGGAGGGCAAGGCGGTGGACTTCCGGGTCGCCGTTCTGCCGCTGGTCCACGGGGAACTCGCAGTCATGCGGCTGCTGCAGCGTGACTCGATCATGATGTCGCTGCAGGACCTTGGTTTCCACGAAGGCCCGCTCAAGCACCTCCGCGAAGCGCTGGAGCTACCGTACGGTGCGATCCTCGTCACGGGACCCACCGACTCGGGCAAGACGACGACGCTCTACGCCGCCATCAATGAGACCAACGACCCGGGGACGAACCTGATCACGGTCGAGGACCCGGTCGAGTACCGGCTGCCGGGTCTCTCGCAGGTGCAGGTGCACGAGAAGGCGGGACTCACGTTCTCGGCGGCCCTTCGATCGATCCTCAGGCAGGACCCGGACACCGTCATGATCGGCGAGATCCGTGACAAGGAAACCGGGACGATCGCGATCGAGGCCGCGCTCACGGGGCATCTGGTGCTCTCGACCGTACACACGAACGACGCCCCCTCGGCTATCACGCGTTTGTCCGAGATGGGCATCGAGCCGTTCCTCACCGCGTCCGCCGTGACGTGCGTCGTGGCGCAGCGTCTCGCCCGCCGGCTTTGCTCGGACTGCAAGGAACCGTACGTGCCCGACGAGGAGGCGCTGACGCGCATCAAGTTCCCGTTCGAGCCGGGCAATCCGCCGCGGATCTTTAGGGCCGTCGGGTGCAAACGGTGCGGCGGGATCGGTTACCGCGGTCGTCTCGGCGTGATCGAGGTCTTCTCCATGTCGGAGGAGATCGAGCGGCTCACCGTCTCGCATTCATCCACGGAAGTGATCAGGGAGCAGGCCATCGCCGAGGGCATGCAACCGCTGCTGCAGGACGGCTTCGCGAAGGTGAAGATGGGTTTGACGTCCATAGAGGAGATCATGCGCGTGGTGGTGTGATGGCTTCGCGGGCGCGTTGTGCGCGAGAATACGTCGTGAGAGTATGAGCGAACTGGTCGGCCAATGAGGCGAGGACGGAGTCCGCGCTGCTGACCGTGTCGAACGAGGCGGAGGTGCTTCTCTCAGTGGCCGAGGGCGGGTTTGACGGCCTTCTCGTCCCCACGGCGGGCGACGGGGTTGCGCCGCGCGGCCCCACCCAGGGGCAACTGAACGGACAAGACCTCCGTGCGCGGCCGACGCCTGCGACCTACTCGATCGGCGGCGCACGCGAGTCGCACGTCACGCCCACCAACGACACGGGGCCGACAGCACGCAACCAACTCGCAGCTTCCCTTCCGGACGTGGCCTCAGGGTCCGCGTCCTCAGTATCCGGCGAGCGCGTCCCCCCGGACTTGCCGGGGTATAGCGGTCCGTGGACTACCGCTCCCGCGCCCGCAAACCCCTACTCGGCTCCGATACCTGCGCCGACGCAGATGCCATACCCCCAGCCAGTTCCGCGAGCGCCCGCCCCGCCCACGCAGATGCCCGTCGCCCCGCCGCCGCAAGGGGCACCGCAAGTGCCGGTCCCCGCGCCGATGCCGTACGCACAAGCGGCCGCCACCCCGGTCGCGGCGGCGGCACCGCAAGCGAGACCGGTGGCGCCGCCCGGTCTTTCCGGGCCCACCAGGGAGCAGCAGCTCACTGCCGCGCTGCATACTCTGAGGCGCATGTCCGAGGACGTTGAGGCCGCAGCACTGATAAGCCTGGATGGCTTCATGATGGCGTCGGCCCTCTCTCCCGGAATGCACGAGGATCGGGTCGGGGCGATGTCCGCCGCCATCCTCGGTCTCGGCGAGCGCGCAGCTATCGAACTCGGCCGAGGACGGCTGTCACAAGTCTTCATCCAGGGAGATACCGGGTACGTTCTGTTGATGGCGGCGGGCAATCGGGCGGTCCTCACGGTGCTCGCGCGGCTCGACGCGAAACTGGGTCTTCTTCTGTACGACATGCGCGACATCGCCGAGGCCATCGGGGGTATCCTCGGCTAGCGCGCCCGGGCGTCTCGTAGGCCTCGAACTGGAAGGCGAACATAGCCGATGGCACTGAGAGGCAATCTCAAGGACTTCACGCTCGCGGACGTGTTTCAGCTCGTCGCCCTGAGCAGGAAGACGGGCGTGCTACGCATGCACCGGCGCGACGCCTCACGCGGTGCCGTCTGGTTCCGAGACGGTGACGTGTTCTTCGCGGAGTCGAATTGGCGAAGAGAGCGTCTCGGAGACCGGCTCGTCGCGGCGCGGCGGATCACGCCGGACGCTCTGAAGTGGGCCGTGCAGCTTCGAGCGGCGGAGCCGCAAGGGCGACGGCTCGGGACGATCCTCGTCGAAGAGGGGCACATCTCGCGCGAGGTGCTGGAGGCGTTCGTCCGGGAGCAGATCCTGGACACGGTCTTCGACCTGATGCGCTGGGAAGAAGGCGAATTCGACTTCGAACTGACCTTCGAGCGGCCCGAGGAAGACATCGGACTCGCCGTCTCGATCGAGAACATCGCGATGGAGAGCGGCCGAAGACTCGAAGAGTGGGAGCGGATCAAGCGCAAGGTGCCGTCTATGGACATCGTCTTCAAGATGTCGACCGCGCCGGGGGAGGGACCGTTCGAGATCTCGCTCAAGCCCATCGAGTGGAACCTCTTGCTTCTGATCGACGGAACTCGCAGCGTCGCGCAGGTCGCGCGAGCGGCCCAGATGACCGACTTTGACGTTGCGAAAGTCGTCTACGGCCTGTTCTCGGCGGGTCTTCTCGAGGTCGTGAGCGACGACGAGGCGACCCGATTGCGCGGGGAGAAGGACGCGGCCGGGAGCGCCTGGGTCACGCCGACTCCCGCCACCCCGGAGGAGTACGCCGCCGGCCCGGCGGTCAACCGGTCGGCACGGCATGGTATGCGCCGGGGCCGGTGTCGCTCGGCGAGGGCGAGACAGACCGCGGTGCTGGGATCACAGAACTCGAAGTGCGCTACGAGCGCATCCGCGACGTCGCAGGCCCCACGCCCGTTGCAGGAACCGTCGGGTTCGCTGCGGGGGACGAGGAGCAATACCCGGCTTGGCCTCGCGCCCCAGCCGCCGTTGGTCGAGCAGGTGCAGCCGGCCGGCGCGCCTACCTACGTGGAGCCCGCCACGACTCCGCCCGCCTACGTGTCTGCCGAAGAAGGCCCGTGGACCGAGGACGTCGCCATCGTCGAGCAGTCGACGGTGATCGCCGGCGACGTGTTCTACGTCACCGAACCCGCGGTCGAGCCGGAGTCCGCGCCCGTACCCGCCGAGAGTATGGAGTCCACCGAGGAGTCCGTGTGGGCGGCACAGGCCGCGGGCGGGCCGGCCGATGCGGCCGTGGATGCGGATCTCGCCACGCTCGGTCTTGCCGGGGGAGAAGCGCTCCCGGGAGTCGAGGGTCGGTACGACGACGAGACCCGGTTGACGGCACAGATGTCACCCGGTTCGTCGGCCGACGTCCGCCTCGACCTCGAGGAGAGCAGCGCGATCTCCGAGGAGATCACGGAACTGACCGGCGTGTCGCGCTCGCAAGGGTCGGTGCCGAGTTCCGCAGGTCGCGCGGCTGCGTCTGGCCCGGCCGCCCCGCACGTCCCCGTGGACAAGATGACACTGCTCGGCATCATCGAAAGCATCAAGAAGCTGTAGGGCCGAGCACATGCAATCCGTGAAGATCGTGATCACCGGCCCGTTCAATGCGGGGAAGACGACGTTCATCAAGGCTGTGAGCGAGATAACCGTGCTTGTCCACGGAGCGACGCGTGAGCGCGGGCGAATCGCAAGGCGTGGGCGAGACCACTGTCGCGATGGATTTCGGCCGGATCACCGTCTCCGACGACATCGTGCTCTACTTGTTCGGCACGCCGGGGCAGGAACGCTTCTCGTTCATGTGGGACACGCTTTCCGAGGGCATGCTCGGTTTCGTGATGCTCGTGGACGGCACGGACGAGCGAAAGCTCGCCGACGCACGGGGGATGATCGACTACTTCAACGAACTCTCGGACGTCACGTTCGTCGTTGCCGTCAACCGAGTGTCGGAGCAGGAGGATCTGGACCGCGTCCGCGAACAGCTCGCGCTTCCCGACACCGTCGAGATGCTACCCGTGGACGCGCGCGACAAGGAGTCCGTCAAGGGCGTCCTGCTCGCGTTGCTCTACTCGATCCTGGGCGCCTCCGACTAGGCCATGGATCCCGCAGCCGGTGTCATCGTTGCTGAGGTCGGCATCCTCGCCGTGCTCCTGGGCGCGGCCCTTTGGGGCGGGTGGCGCATTCGCGAGTTGAGACGCGTGCGAGGGTACGCGGTCGTGCCGCCGCCCGGGCGGCACAGCGTCGGTGCCAAGAGAGCGGGCGCAGCCGACCCGTCCACGCGACGCGGCCCGCGTCCCGCCACGCAACCTGCGCCGACGCTGTCGGTGTCCGCTGACAAGAGCGAGACACGGCGATCCCATGCACGTTCGGCCCAACCCAGCGCGCCGGCGACCGACGCGCTCCAGTCGCTTGAGCGGCTCGAGGCGTCCCGACGCACCCGTCGCGGGTCGTCGGCCGCTCTTCCGACTAAGCGGCTTGTCGCGCCGGTAGAGCTTTGGTTCGGCGAAACGTGCGTGGGCGTCGTGCAGGGGAGCGACACGCACGAGCGCTTCCAAGACTACGCGAGCGAACTCCTCGCAGAACTCGCGGACCCGGGTTCCGGCGCCCAGCAGGCAGGGCGACTGGGCCGCCGGCGACGCGCAGCCAAGGCGGTCGGTGCGAGCACCGGTTATGCTGGCGACTCTCAAGGCCGATGAAACGGGTATGAGACGGCGTAACC
The DNA here is from genome assembly GCA_963817255.1 of uncultured Actinomycetes bacterium. GTDB lineage: Bacteria > Actinomycetota > Coriobacteriia > Anaerosomatales > CAVRZR01 > CAVRZR01. The sequence goes on along the minus strand of CAWFNT010000003.1, from coordinate 222,292 downwards.
GCACCAGCGGTACGCTTGACGAGAACGTGCACGCAAGAAGGGGCAGCGGGTGGTAGAGACCGGACAGAAGCTCGGCGAAGCGCTCGTTCGCGCCGGCGTCATTACCGAGGCACAACTACAGGACACTCTCGAGGTCCACAAGAGCACCGGCGCGCGCATCGGCCGCGTGGTGGTCGACCTCGGGTACGCGTCCCAGGGCGCCGTGTTGTCGGTCATGGCCAAGCAGATCGGCGTCGAGTACATCGATTTCGTCGAGCACAAGCCCGATCCTCAAGCGATCGCGGCCGTCCCTCGCGAGCTCGCCGAGCGCTACCTGCTCATGCCCATCGACCTCAGCGATGGAACGCTGCTTGTCGCGATGGCCGACCCACGGAACGTGCTCGCCCTCGACGACCTGCGAATCATCACCGGACACGAGGTCCGCGCCGCCATATCCACGAAGGACGACATCCTCGCCGCCATAGCCGAGCACTACAAGGTCGTCGAGTCCCTGAGGGACGAGTTCGCAGGAGGGATAGACCTCGACGAAGCCGAACTGGCGGGGATGACGGAAGTCGGTCGGGAAGCACCGACCGTGAAGCTGGTCAACTTCATCATCCACAGGGCCGTGGCGGAGCGCGCATCCGATATCCATATCGAGCCGCAGGAGACAGACCTTCGGATCAGGTTCAGGGTTGACGGGGTACTGCATGACGTCATGCGCAGCCCCAAGTCGACCCAAGCGTCGATCATCAGCCGCTTCAAGGTCATGGCCGACATGGATGTCGCCGAGTCTCGGAGGCCACAAGATGGCCACGCGGACGTGACTGTTGCCGGTCACAAGCTGGACTTCCGCGTTTCCTCGCTACCGACCGTCTTCGGAGAACGCAGTCGTGCTCCGCATCCTGAGAAAGGACTCCATCCTCCTTCAGCTCGAGGACCTTGGCTTCTTGCCGTCGCCGCTGGAACGCTTCAAGACGGCGTTCATGAAGCCCTACGGGACGATCCTCGTGACGGGACCCACGGGCTCGGGCAAGTCGACCACGCTGTACGCAGCCATCAACGTTCTCAACTCGTCGGACAAGCACATACTCACCGGCGAGGACCCGGTCGAGTACCGGCTGGCCGGCGTCAATCAGTGTCAGATCGACACCCGCACCGGCCTGACGTTCGCGCGGGCTTTGCGCTCGTTCCTGCGATGCTCGCCGGACATCATCCTCGTCGGCGAGATCCGCGACTTCGAGACCGCGAAGATCGCCATCGAGTCCGCGTTGACCGGCCATCTTGTGCTCAGCACGCTCCACACGAACGATGCTCCCGGCGCGATCACCCGACTCATCGAGATGGGCGTCGAGCCCTTCTTAGTCTCCTCGGCGGTCGACTGCGTGCTGGCTCAGCGGCTCACCCGACGCCTGTGTCCGGAGTGCAAGACCGAGGTCCGACCGCCCGACGAAGTCCTCATCGCCGCGGGCTTCCCGCCCGATAATCTACCTGAGGTGGTCTGGGAAGCTGCCGGGTGCGTGAAGTGCGGAGGCACCGGATACCGGGGTCGAGTGGCCGTGCACGAGGTACTGATGATGACCGAGGAGATCCGAAAGATGACGGTCTCCGAGGCGACCACCGAGCAGATCAAACAAGTCGCCGTCGAGCAAGGCATGCTCACGCTTCGACAGGATGGTCTCGAGAAGGTGCGTCAAGGCACGACGTCGATCGAAGAAGTGGCCCGAGTGATAGTCTGATCTTGGGTCGGCACCGAACGGGCGGTCAGACGCAGGGAGTGCGCGCTATGGCGGTTTACAACTACTCGGTGCGCGATAGGGCCGGCAAGGTCGTCAAGGGCCAGCTCGAGGGCGACAGCAAGGAGATCGTCCGGTCCAAGCTCATTCAAATGGGCTACGTCGTCCTCGACCTGAAGCCGCAGAGCGCTCTGAAGGGCATCGGCAAGATCCAAGTCGGCGGCGGCATCAAACCGAAGGACATGACGATCTTCGCTCGGCAGTTCGCCACGATGATCAACGCCGGACTCTCGCTGACGAAGTGTCTGACGATCCTCGGCCAGCAGACTGAGAACCCGGCGCTTCGCGACGTGGTCTCCCACATAGGCAAGGACGTCGAGGCCGGCCAGTCCCTCTCCGATGCGCTCGCAAAGCATCCGCGCGTCTTCCCGCCCATCTTCATCAACATGGTGCGGGCCGGGGAAACCGGCGGTGTCCTCGACGAGGTGCTGCTCCGCGTGGCCGACCACTTCGAGCAGGAGGCGGCTCTCAAGGGCAGGATCAAGTCGGCCATGACCTACCCGATCGCGATCGGCGTCCTCGTGATCATCATCCTCATCGCGATGATGGTGTTCGTCGTTCCCACGTTCGAGAAGATGTTCAACGACATGGGTGGCAAGCTTCCGCTCATGACCCAGGCCCTCGTGAGCATCTCGAACACCGTGGCGAGCGCCTGGGGCGTCGTGATCGTCGCGGTCATCGTCGGATTGATCTTCGGCTTCAGGTACTGGAAGCGCACCAAGTCGGGGAAGATGATGTGGGACAGCTTCACGCTGAGGATGCCGGTGTTCGGGCCTCTGGTGCGGAAGCTTGCGCTCGCGAGGTTCTCGCAGGACGTTCGCGACCCTCGTCGCGGCGGGCGTGCCGATCCTCTCCGCGCTCGACATCGTCGCCGACACCGCCGGCAACGAAGTCGTTGCGCAGGCGGTCAAGAAGTGCCGCGCGGCGATCAAGGAAGGCGAAGCGATCGCCAAGCCGCTGTCCGAGTCCCCCGTCTTCCCATCGATGCTCGTCCAGATGATCGCCGTCGGAGAAGAGACCGGTGCACTCGACGCCATGCTCTCGAAGATCGCCGACTTCTACGACGAGGAGGTAGCGACCGCAGTCGAGGGCCTCACGTCGCTCATCGAGCCCGTGATGATGGTTGCTCTCGGCGGGGTCGTCGGCGCGATGGTCATTGCGCTCTACCTGCCGATGTTCAACGTCATCGCGCTCGTGAAGTAGCGCCGAGGACGCCTCCTGCGCTCGTCCGGACTTCTGGCGTTCGTCCGGGCACCTCCCGTCCACATCACCGCGCGGCCGCCTCGGGTCTCGACCCGAATGCGCGGCTAGTGCGTTCGTTTTGCGGCCGAGGCGGGTATACTTGTGCACAACGGCATTGGGGCGTGCCGCGACAAGTTGGGGCTGAGGGGAGGTGGCTCGGTCGAGGTTGTTGTGCGGACCGTTCGTCCGCAGCAGGTGACGCCGCTCACGAAATCCGTAGTTTTCCTAAGAAATTGCTCACCTGCGTCTAAAGTCCGGTCGCGGTACACCGATACCCAGAGTGTCGGAACAGGGGGCGGAGGATCCGCCCACGACCCCCAGAGGGGGAGAAGGAGGTGCTAGCCGTGAGGCTGCATCACAAGGACGAGGGTTTCACCCTCATCGAGCTCATGGTCGTCGTTCTCATTATCGGTATTCTCGTTGCAATCGCTGTACCGGTGTTCTTCCAGGCCAGGGCGAACGCCGAGCAGAAGACGTGCTGGGCGAACCAGCGCACGATCGACGGCGCGATCCAGACCGTCCAGCGCCAGTCGACCTTGCCGACGCGCCAGCCCTGCAGCTGACCGGACGAGCCCTAGCCTGCTCGTGCCCGACTATCCGCGACGAACCGCTCGATCCGGCTACCGACGCCGCATACGATCAGCTCGGAGCGAGTGGCACCGTGGTTGACGGGTGCCCCAGAGCACTGGCGATGACGCCCACGGAAGCTACTACGGCAACTAGCCGGATCGGTCACACCGAATCGCTGGAGAGGCCCGCCGACTGGCGGGCCTCTCCGTTTGCGACCCGTTCCCGACTGGCTCGTGCGCGAGCTGGGCGCCCGCTGTCTCGCCTCCCCAGGATTGCAGCCTTGTTGGTATCATCGCGTCGCCCCCGGGCCTTCGACATGCGTCCATGCGGACTGCGCCCAGCCGACCGATCGCCGACACGAAGGCGTGAGCATGCCAGCGGACCTTCAGTTGCCTTACATACTGCTCCTCGGCGTACTCGGTCTCGTCTTCGGCAGTTTCGCCAACGTCGTCATCTGGCGCTTTCCCCGCGGCGAGTCGCTCTCGAGCCCGCCCTCGCACTGCCCACGTGCGATCACCCGATCCGCTGGTACGACAACATCCCGGTGGCTGTCCTGGCTCGTTGCTGCGCGGTCGATGTCGTGACTGCAACTCGCGGATCTCGGCGCGCTACCCGCTTGTGGAACTTGCGTCCGGCGCGCTCTGGGTGCTGGCTGGACTGCTCTACGGGTTCTCGGCGCGAACCCCTTGGGCCATCGCGCTCTTCTACCTGCTACTCATCCTGTCGCTCATCGACCTGGACGCGATGCGCCTGCCCAACGCTCTGGTCGCGCATCCTCGCAGCCATCGGATTCACTGGCGTCCTCATCGCGCAGTTCACATCCTTCGAAGCGGCCCCGCTGACCTGGACGGGGACGAGTCCGCCGGAGCAACCACTGGTAGTCGGATTGATCGGCGTCGTCCTTGGAGCGGGCCTGAGCCTGGGGATCGCGATGCTCTACTCACGCATCCGCAACGCGAGCGGGTTCGGGATGGGTGACGTGAAGCTCCTTGGCGCGCTCGGCCTGTACTTCGGACCGTTCGTCCTCATGGTCTTCTTCTTCGGCAGTCTGCTGGGCGCACTGGTCGGCGTCGCTCTGACCCGCGGCGGCGAAGAGATGCGCACGCGGAAGATCCCATTCGGGCCCATGCTCGCCATGGGAGCGATTGTGACGGCCGTCGCAGGGCCGCAGCTGTGGGCGTGGTACGCGAGCGTCGCCCATCTGGCGTAGCGAAGCCCCTGACCTGCAAGAAGGTTCCCGTGTGCAGCGCGGACGCCGCGACGCGGCCGCGCCGGGCCCGACCGCTCGTCGGCTCGCAGCGCGCAGTGGCGTCGTCGCGTGAAGGGCCTCGTCCCGGCTGCCGATACCACTGGTATGCACCCCTCCGGTGCCGTTCGCCGCGATGTCGCGTCGAGGCCGAAGCACCCGACATCTCCTGTTTCGCGGGCTGGAAACGAGCGAGACGCGAAGAGCCAAGATCTTCTAGATGGGGCGGTCGAACAACGATGGGGTAACAGGCAGTTCAGGGCCCGTTTGCCGCATACCCTTGTGATATCATCCGCCCAGGACACCACCCAGCACCTAACGAAGCCCAACTGCAGCAGCGTCCGCAGCATCCGAAGGGGGACTATTGGCACCTGTGTCCTTCTCATCCGGAGCACCGCTGACCGGCCTCGACATAGGTACCGGTCACGTACGGGCCGCGCAGGTCAGGCCCACCGGCTCCGGACTCTCGCTCGTCGCATACGGTCTGGTCAACATGCCACTCGGCGCAGTCGTCGAAGGCGAGATCGTCGACGCCGAAGCCGTCGCCGCCTCGATTCGCGAGCTTTGGAAGCGTTCGGGTCTCAAGGGACGAGACGTCGCTATCGGCATCTCCAACCAGAAGGTCGTCGTCCGCCTCATCGATCTTCCCTTCATGGACAAGTCCGAGCTCGAAGGCGCCATCCAGTACCAGGCGCAGGACTACATCCCTATCCCCGTTGAAGAAGCGATCCTCGACTTCCACATCCTCGGTGACTACATGACCCCGGCCGACGAGCACATGATGGAAGTCATGCTCGTCGCGGCGCAGCGCGACATGGTGGGCGCCGCCGTCGCCGCAGTCGAGGGAGCCGGGCTCAAGCTCGCGCAGATCGATCTCGACGGCGTTCGCTCTCGTGCGGGGGCTGTTCGGCGACGTCGCGCAGGTCGTGCCGGACGAGATCTCCGAACCCGGCGAGGCCATCGGCGTCATCCACGTGTCCTCCGGACTCACCAACATCGCCGTCGTGGAGCGCGAGGTGCCACGGTTCACCCGCGTTTCTTCGGTTGCGGGCAACCAGTTCACGCAGGCTATAGCGAACGTGCTGAACATGACGTTCGCCGAGGCCGAGGAGCTCAAGGTCCGCAGTCGGCCTTCCGGGAGTGGACGGGACGCAGAATGCGGGCGCCGAGGGCATCGACGCCTATACCGTCCAGGTCGCGCAAGAGGCGCTCATGCGCGAGGTGAACAAGTTCGTCGCCGAAGTGCGGCGCTCGTTCGACTACTATCTGACGCAGGCGACCCAGGTGCGCACGATCCGGAGGATCTACATGACCGGAGGCGGGGCGGCGCTGGCCAACCTCGCGAGTCATCTCGAGCACGGCCTGCAAGCGCAGGTCCTGCTGGCGGACCCGCTCTCACGGGTGGCACCGGGCTCATCCAGCAGTCGAGGCAGCCGTCCTCGGCGATCGATTCGGATGCACGGCAGCAATCGGCTTGGCCATAGGCGGTGCCTCGTAGCATGATCCGCATCAACCTTCTTCCGAAGGAGATTCAGGAGAAGCGCCGCTACGAGCGCTACTTCATCTGGGTCTACGTCGTGGCCGGCAGTGGCCGTCTTCATCGTCTTCGGCGTATGGCTTGTGCTCGGCCTGCAGATCCAGTCGAAGAACGAGGATCTTCAGTCGCGTCAGGAACTCGCCAGCCAACTGCGGGCCGAGGCTGATGCCTATTCGGTGTTCGAAGAGAAGCAGGCGGCGCTTGCATGCGCGACAAGCCGTCGCTCAGCAGGCCCTCGCCGGCCGCGTCAACTGGGCGAAGGTGTCGAGCGAGATCTCGCTCGTTCTTCCGTCGGATGTCTGGACAACCGGCATCACGGCAAACCAGGAGTCGGGCATGGAGTTGTCGCTCGTGGCCCGGGACGTCAAGGACTCACCCGACGTCGGTCAGAAGGCCGTCGCGAGAGCCATGGTCCGGTTGAACGACCTCGACACCCTGTTCGACGTATGGCTCAGGTCTTCCGTGAGGGCTGCGCCTGCGGAGGGAACCTCGGAAGGTCAGGTCCAGTTCCAGGTCAGCACACAGGTAGTGAAGTCGACGGCAGGAAGCACGGCCGCCACGTCCACCACGAGTGGTCAGTAGAGACCGAGATGTCGCCCCGTAACAGACTCATACTCACCATAGCGGCGGCGGTCGTGATCGTCCTGCTGCTCGCCGGATTCCTCATCTATCCGCAACTCGGGAAGCTCGACGATCTGGACCAGCAGATCGCGCAGACTCAGGCCGAGATCGATCAGGCACGTGCCCTGCTCGAGCAGCGTCAGGCGATCAAGGACCAGGCATCTGCTACCGAGGCGGCGCTCCTTCGCATGTCGAACGAGTTCCCCGAGAACCCCGAGATCCCTTCGCTCATCATCGACCTCCAAGACACCGCCAACGAGGCGGGTGTGGAGTTCCGGACACTCACGCCCACCGAACCCGAGCTGAAGACCGGGTACGCCTCGATCAATATCAAGATGGACTGCGTGGGGGAATGGGCTGACGCGATCGACTTCATCCAGCGGCTGGGCAAACTGACCCGACAGGTTCGCGTCATCGGCTTCACGGCTACCCCTGTGGCGGCGACGACGGCCGAAGAGACGGCCCAGAAGGTTCAGCTTGCGTTCGAGCTCGAGGTCTATACGCTGGCTCCGGCTGCCGCCGCGGGCGCGACGACGCCTCCGGCACAGTAGGACGGTGAATCAGCCAGTGACCGACGACATGTACTCGACAGAGCGCCAGACCACCTCGCCCGCACCGTGGCCGCCCGAGCCTGCGCCGCCCCAGCGCTCTGGGCGGAGGCGCAGCTCGCTGCTCGCTATCGGCGCGGTGGCGCTCGTCATCGTTCTCGTTGTGGTCCTCGTCGTCCTGATCGGCAGGGGCATGATGGGCTCGGGCAGCGAGACCGAGGACACGGCATCCGCGGCCGCTCAGACTGCCCAGACCGCAGCACCGCCCGCCACTGCTGCCACGCCGCCTCCACCAGAACCGGCCCAGGTGCCGCTCACGGACGTGTTCACCTTCCGCGACATCTTCGTGCCCGTCGTGAAGCCCGCTTCAACGACAGACGGCGGATCGGGTAACGGCGGAGGGACGGAGCCCACGTCGACGGGCGGAAGCGGTGAGACGTCAGAGACCGCCGGATTGCCGGCGAACACGCTGCTACTGCAGGACATCACGGTCTCGGACGGGGAGCCAACCGCGGTGCTCGTCTGGAACGGAACCACCTACAACGCCAACGAGGGCGACCAGGTCGACGACTCGCCGTGGCAGGTACTCGAGATACGCGACAGCTCCGTCGTCATGCTGTACGGAGACACGCAAGTCGTCTTGAGCGTGGGACAGGCAGTCACCAAGTAGGACCGCGGACGCCGTCCGTTCACCGCTTGACCAGCAGATTCACCACCGCGTGCCTCAGTCGACGGCCCCGTGCGTGCTTCTTGCGGTGGTAGAATCTCGGCACCGGGTCCGACAGAAAGGTCCCAGGCCATGCGCTACATCACCGCTGGTGAGTCCCACGGACGGGTTCTCACGACGATCGTCACCGGGGTTCCCGCGGGAGTACCCGTCAGTGCCGATTCCATCGACGCGGACCTCGCGCGGCGCCAGCGTGGATACGGCCGAGGGGGCCGGCAGACGATCGAGTCGGATCGCGCACTCATTCTCTCGGGCGTGCGATTCGGGCGCACGATCGGCACCCCCGTCGCGATTTCCGTCGCGAACCGCGATTGGGACAACTGGCTCGACGTGATGGCACCCTCGGGCGAGAAGCCGACGGACTCCCGGGTCACCGCGCCGCGACCGGGTCACGCGGATCTGGCAGGCGTGCTCAAGATCGGGAGCGATGACGTTCGCGACGTGCTCGAGCGCGCGAGTGCTCGAGAGACGGCGGCGCGGGTCGCCGCGGGCGCGATTGCCAAAGCCCTCTTGGGGGAACTCGGTGTGGTGGTCCACTCGTTCGTGCTCTCGATCGGCCCTGTCTCGATGGAGATGCCAGCTGAACCGTGGCGCGTCGACCCCGACGCGGTCGAAGCGAGCGACGTGCGCTGCCCATCCGAGGAACACGCCGAGCGCATGCGCCGAGAGATCGACGCGGCTCGCACCGATGGTGAGAGCCTCGGCGGCACCTTCGTCTTGACGGTCACCGGAGCGGTTCCCGGCGTCGGCAGCTACGCCGAGGCGTCCAGGCGCCTCGATGCTCGCCTTGCATCGGCGATCGTCTCGATACCGGCTATCAAGGGAGTCGAGTTCGGGGACGGCTTCGCTCTTGCGCAGCGTCCGGGCTCGCAGGCACACGACGAGATCGTGTACGAAGGCGGTCGCGGCATCGTGCGGCCGACGAACCACGCGGGTGGGCTCGAAGGTGGAATGACGAACGGCGAGCCGCTTGTCATGCGTGCGGCGATGAAGCCGATCCCGACGCTGATGCGGCCGCTTGCAAGCATCGACATCGACACGCTCGAGGCGGTCGACGCGTCGCGCGAACGCTCGGACGTATGCGCGGTCCCGGCAGCCGCCGTGGTGGCGGAGGCCGAAGTCTCGATGGTCCTGGCCGACGCCTACCTCGCGAAGTTCGGCGAGGACTCGCTCGCGGACATCCTCAGGGCCCTCGATGCCTACCGTTCGAGGATCGCGAGATGACGGACGCTTCGCCGGACGGCCACGTCTTCCTCGTTGGGTTCATGGGGGCGGGCAAGTCGACCGTGGGTGCCTTGCTCGCCGGACTACTCGGTCGTGACGTGGTCGATCTGGACGCCGAGATCGAGCGCACCGTCGGTCGGCCCGTGGCGCAGATCTTCGCCGAGGAAGGCGAGGAGCGATTCCGTGGGCTCGAATCCGAGGCCCTGAGGCGGCTCGCGGAGCTGCCACCTGCGGTTGTAGCGTGCGGTGGCGGCATCGTGCTCCGGGACGAGAATCGCAGACTGATGAAGGCCTTGGGTACCGTCGTCTACCTGGAAGTCTCGGCGGGGGAGGCTCTGGCACGCATCGGCAACGTGGAGGGACGACCCCTGTTGGCCGAAGGCGGGGTCTCGGCGGCGAGCACGCTCTTGCAGGCGAGGGTGGGCCTGTATCGCGCGGTGGCCGACTTCACGCTCGACACCGACGCCTGTACCCCGACAGAGCTGGCGAGGGAGATAGCCGGCATGCTCGATCGGGGCGGGAGATGAGCGCGAGCGAACCCGTAGTCGTGCGCGTTTCGGTCGAACCGCAGCCCTACGATGTGCTCATCGGACCTGGCCTCGTCACCGGCGCGGGCCGCGCCATTCGCGATCGTACGTCGGCACGCCGCGCGGCTATCGTTACCGACACGAACGTCGCGGCCTTGCACTTGCCCGCCCTGCGCGAGGCGCTCGCGGGAGCGGAGTTCGAGGCCCAGCAGGTGGTCGTGCCCGCGGGTGAGGGATCGAAGTCGTGGGGGACCGCGGGCCGGGTTCTCGAGGACCTCGCGGCCGTCGGCCTCGACCGAACCGACGTGGTGATCGCCCTGGGTGGAGGCGTGATCGGCGATCTCGCAGGGTTCGCTGCCGCGACCTACCTTCGAGGTGTGACGTTCGTGCAGGTGCCGACGACGTTGCTCGCTCAGGTGGATTCGTCGGTGGGGGGCAAGACGGGTGTCGATCTTGCGGCGGGCAAGAACTTGGCGGGGGCCTTCAAACAGCCTGTCGTCGTGCTGGCCGACACCGCGACTCTTGCGACGCTTCCGGGCAGCGAATGGCAAAGCGGTCTCGCGGAGGTCGCAAAGGTCGCCATCCTCGACGGCGAGGAGCCGTTGACCTGGCTCGAGGACTCGGCGGCGGGACTCGGCGCGCGCGAGCAGGGTGTCACGGCCGAGGCGGTCCGCAGGTCGGTGGCGTTCAAAGCACGCATCGTAGCGAGCGACGAGCGCGAATCGGGACCGCGCGAGAGTCTCAACTACGGTCACACCTTCGGGCACGCGCTTGAGAAGGTGGCTGGATACGGAGCCATCCCGCACGGTGTGGCCGTCGCCGAAGGCGTTCGGTTCGCATCGGCTCTCGCGGTCGACGCCGTCGGTTCATCTGCTGGCCTTCGCCCAACGTCAATCCGTGCTGCTGGACTCGTTGGGCATCCCCAGGATCTCGGGCGATTTCGACGCGCGAGCGCTGAGGGAAGCGATGTCGGCCGACAAGAAGGCTCGGGGGGGCACCCCCAGGTTCGTGCTATCGGAGGCGCCGGGGTCCTGGCGGGTCGCCTCGGTCGCCGAGGACCTGCTTATGCGCCACCTCCACGACTTTGTGGAAGAACTTCGCGAAGCCAGACCGAATGAGGAGGGATAGTCGTGAGACGAGTCTTGGTCTTGAGCGGACCCAACCTGAACCTCCTGGGCACGCGGGAGCCGGACGTCTACGGCAGGACCACCCTCGAGGACATCGAGGGCATGGTCGCCGTGCGAGCAGCGGAACTCGGCGCCGACGTCGGCTTTCTCCAGTCGAACCACGAAGGGACGCTCGTCGACGCCATCCAGGCGGCGTCTGGTGACTACGACGCCGTCGTCTTCAACCCCGGCGCGCTCACGCACTATTCGTACGCACTGCGTGATGCCGTCTCGGCGGTGTCCGTTCCCGTGATCGAGGTGCATCTCAGCAACATCGCAGCGCGGGAGCCGTTTCGGAGAGAGAGCGTGATCGCACCGGCCTGCGCGGGCCAGATCGCCGGGTTCGGCGCGCAGTCGTACGTCCTTGGCCTCGAGGCGGCTCTGTCCCTGCTTGACGTTTCCGAGCTGGCGGCTGGCAACATTGCCGACGGCGCGCTGCCGGACGTTGGAGTGAACGGCGCTGGAGCGTGAACCCCAGTCGACGTCTTGCCGCCATCCGCGAGACCGTGCGCACCGAGGGCGTTGAGGCCTTCGTCGTCGCGTCCCCGGCCAACGTCGCCTACCTCACGGGATTCGAGCGGGTGTTCGACGAAGAGCCCGCCTCGGTGTGTCTCATCACGAACGGCGATGCCCGCGTGTTCGTTGATTCGCGCTACGCCGAGGCTGCGAAGGCGGCGTCTGAATCGGGACCGTGGCTGGTCGTCGGCCCCGAAGTGAATGTCTGGGAGAGCGTGCTTGAGGCCATCGACGGCGGTGGTTACGGGGCGTTTGCCGTGGAAGCAGCGATCACCCACGCCCGCTTCGAGAAGGTAGCGAGCGGCCGCGAGGACAACGTGCGTTCGGCGAACGGATGGGTTGAGCGGCTGCGCGTGGTCAAGGAGCCTGAGGAAGTCGAACGCATCGCCCGCGCCGCCGAACTCGCCGATGCCGCATTCGACCACGTTCTCGGAGCCATCCGAGCCGGCACGACCGAGGCAGAGGTCGCTCTCGAGCTCGAGGTCTTCATGCGCCGCAACGGGTCGGAGGGACTCGCCTTCCCGTCCATCGTTGCTGCCGGCTCCAACAGCTCGCGGCCACACGCGAAGGTGACCGACCGTGAGCTCGAACGGGGCGATCTTCTCACGATGGACTTCGGGGCGAGGGTAGGGGGCTACTGCTCGGACATGACGCGAACCATCGGGATCGGCAGTGTCGACGAGGAGCGCAAAGCGATGTACGACGCCGTGCTGACCGCCAATGAAGCGGGGATCGCGGCGGTGCGTGCGGGCAGGTCGGGTATCGAGATCGACGCCGAAGCCCGCCGGGTCATCGATGACGCCGGTTTCGGGACGTACTTCGGTCACGGACTCGGACATGGTGTGGGGATCGAGGTCCACGAGGCCCCAAGCCTGAGTGCGAGGGCAACCCCAGCCGTGCCCGCGGGAGCCGTCGTCACGGTCGAACCCGGCGTCTACGTGCCCGGCGTCGGCGGTGTTAGAATCGAAGACTTGGTGGTGGTAGGCGAAGACGGCGCCACCGTCCTCAGCCACGCCCCCAAGCATCTCATCGAGGTATAGCGGGCCGAACCCGAGGTGGGCATGAACGCCCCTTCACGGATCGGCACGGAAAGGACGCGGAGCAATGCCTGTCTCAACAGCGAACTTCAAGAACGGCATGTGCATCATCCACGACGGGAAGCGCTGGATCATTCTCGAGTTCCAGCACGTGAAGCCCGGCAAGGGCGGTGCGTTCGTGCGCACGAAGCTCAAGGAGCTCTCCTCGCGGTCGCGTTGTCGACTACACCTTCCGCGCGGGTGAGAAGTTCGACGACGTTCGCATCGAGACAAAGCGCATGCAGTACCTCTATCACGACGGCCCGGCGTACCACTTCATGGACACGGGCAGCTACGAGCAGGTGGAACTCGAAGCCGGGTTCATCGGCGACGCCGCGAAGTGGCTCAAAGAGAACGACGAGGTCGAGATGATGACGGCCGACGGCGACTACCTGGGCGTCGAGCCGCCCATGTTCGTCGAACTCAAGGTCGTCGAGACCGACCCGGGATTCAAGGGCGACACCGTTCAGGGTGGAACGAAGGCGGCCACCCTCGAAACCGGGGCCGTCGTACAGGTCCCCATGTTCGTGGAGAACGGCGACACGCTGAAGATCGACACGCGCGACGGGCGCTACGTGACGCGGGTCTAGCTCTCGCTGCGTGGCCTCGGTCCCCCCCGAGCGGCGGATGTGGCGCGCGTGGCGTTCGGCAAGAGCGGGCGGGTCGCCCGGCGGTACCGTCGTCTATACTGTACGTTCGACCTGCGACGGCGAGCGGCTGGCTGTCGCGCACCCGCATAAGGGGTAGGCCATGCGCCCGGTACACATCACAGATACGACGCTGCGCGACGCGCATCAGTCCTTGTGGGCGACGCGCATGCAGATCAGCGACATGCTCCCGATCCTTCCCAAGATGGACTCGGTCGGCTACTGGTCGCTCGAAGTCTGGGGCGGTGCGACCTTCGACGCCGCGCTGCGCTTCCTCGACGAGAATCCGTGGGAGAGACTCCGCGTCATCAAGAAGCACTGCCCCCGGACTCCGCTGCAGATGCTCCTGCGCGGGCAGAACCTCGTCGGCTATCACCACTACAGCGACGAGATCGTGCGCCGGTTCGTTCATGCCTCCCAGCGCAACGGCATCCACGTGTTTCGCGTGTTCGATGCCTTGAACGACATCCGCAACGTCCAGGTCTCCGCTGAGGCCATCAAGGAGTGCGGCGCTCATTTCGAGGGCGCGATCTCCTACACCGTGAGTCCCGTGCACACGCTTGACGCGTTCATCGAGTACGCCATCCAGCTCAAGGAGCTCGGAGCGGACACGATCTGCATCAAGGATATGGCGGGGATGCTCACGCCATTTCGGACCGAGAAGATGGTGCGAGCGCTGGTGGAGCAGGTGGGACTCCCAGTTCACGTCCACTGCCACTACATCGGCGGTATGGCTCCCATGAACTACGTGAAGGCTGCCGAAGCGGGTGCGGAGATCGTGGACACCGCGGTTGTCGCGCTCGCGTTCGGCAACAGCCAGCCGGCGGTCGAGACCATCGTCGCCGCGCTCAAGGAATCGCCCTACGACACGGGCATCGATCTCGATCTGCTCTTCGAGATCGCCGAGTACTGGGAGGCCGTTCGCGAGAGGAAGAAGCTCAAGCGCGGCGTCACGAGCCTGCTGTCGATGGAGGTCTTTTCGCACCAGGTGCCCGGCGGCATGATGAGCAACCTCATCAGCCAGCTCGAGCAGCAGAAGGCGACCGACCGGATACCGGATGTGTTCGCCGAGGTCCCGCGCGTGCGCGCCGAGGTCGGCTACCCTCCGCTCGTGACGCCGTTGTCGCAGATCGTCGGGACCCAGGCGGTCATCAACGTGCTGACCGGCAAGCGCTGGAGTGTCGTTCCCAACGAGATGAAGGACTACATCAAGGGCCTCTATGGCAAGGCGCCGGGTCCGATGGACAAAGACATCGTGGCCAAGGTGCTCGCCGGCGACGAGCCGCTTCCGCTGGACGTTCGCCCGGGTTCGCTCGTGACGACGACGTACGACGAGGTGGCCGCGGAGATCGGCGACCTGGCCAAGAGCGAAGAAGACGTGCTGATGTACGCGCTCTTCCCGAACGAGGCCCGGAAGTACCTCACCTCTCACCAGGAAGGCGCTGAGAGCGCCGTATTCATGATGAGCGAAGAGCTGCACGCGGTGAAGGAGGACGAATACGTGGACGTGAACCAGATCCGCGAGCTCATCAAGGTGGTCGAGCTGTCGGACATAGCCGAGGTGGTTGTCGAGGAAGCCGGCACGACCGTGACCGTTCGCAAGAGCGGGGTCGGGCCTGTTGTCGCCGCGGCCGCGCCCGACGCCGGGCAGTCCTCTGCTCCGGCAGCCGGCTCAGGCGCGGCGACGCAGGCGGCGGCACCAGTCGCGGAAACGACCGAACGCCCGTCCACATGGCGCACGGTCATCGCGCCGATGGTCGGTACCTTCTACGAGGCGGCGTCTCCCGGCGCGGATCCGTTCGTGCGTGTAGGGGATTCGGTGTCCGAGGGCCAGACGCTGTGCATCCTTGAGGCCATGAAGCTCATGAACGAGATCGTCGCCGAGGAGGCGGGGATCATCCGCGAGGTCGGGCTCGGGAACGGGGCGCCCGTCGAGTACGGAACCGTGCTCTTCTACTACGAGCCGCTCTAAGAGGGAGCCGGATGTTCGACCGCATTCTCATCGCCAACCGCGGCGAAGTCGCGCTGCGGGTGATTCGGGCGTGCAAGGAGATGGGCATCGAGACCGTCGCCGTCTACTCGGACGTCGACCGCGATTCGCTCCACGCTCGCATGGCGGACCGGGCCGTCTGCATCGGGCCGGCGCCTTCGGCGCAGAGCTACCTCAGCATCTCGAACATCATCTCAGCCGCTCTGACGACCGGCGCGCAAGCCGTACATCCGGGCTACGGCTTCCTTGCCGAGAACGCCGCGTTCGCGCGGGCTGTCGCCGACTCGGACCTCACCTTCATCGGACCGACCCCGGAAGCCATCGAACGCATGGGCGACAAGGCCGTAGCTCGCGAGACGATGGCGCACGCGGGTGTCCCGGTGGTTCCGGGCTCCGACGGACCTGTCGACACGGTCGACGAGGCCGAGCGTTTCGCAGCCCAGGTCGGCTACCCGGTACTCATCAAGGCCTCTGCCGGCGGCGGTGGTAAGGGCATGCGCGTCGCTGCTACCGAGGCGGACCTCGCCGCGAACTTCACGGCTGCGAAGACCGAGGCGGCCGCCGCTTTCGGCAACGATGTCGTCTATATCGAGAAGTACGTGCTCAGACCGCGCCACGTCGAGATGCAGGTGCTCGCGGACACCCACGGCAACGCCGTCCATCTCTTCGAGCGAGACTGTTCGATTCAGCGGCGCCACCAGAAGCTCGTCGAAGAGGCGCCATCGCCCGCACTCACGCCCGAGCTGCGGCGACAGATGGGTGAGGCGGCGCTCCTGGCGGTCCGGGCCGTGGGCTACGTCAACGCGGGGACGGTTGAGTTCCTGCTCGACACCGACGGGCGCTTCTACTTCATGGAGATGAATACGCGGGTGCAGGTCGAGCACCCGGTCACGGAGCAGGTCACCGGCGTTGACATCATCAAGGAGCAGATACGCATCGCGGCCGGTCTCGAGATGAAGCATAAGACGCAGGACGCGATCGAGCTTCGTGGCCACGCCATCGAGTTCAGGATCAACGCCGAAGACCCGCTTCACGGGTTCAGGCCGCATCCGGGTCTCGTCGAGGTCTTCAATCCGCCCGGGGGGTTCGGCGTGCGCGTGGACAGCCACCTGTACTCCGGCTATCGGGTCCCGCCGACGTACGATTCGCTCCTCGGCAAGCTCATCGTGTGGGGGGAGACGCGCGGGGAGGCCATCAATCGGGCTCGTCGGGCACTCGACGAGTTCATCATCACCGGCATCCCGACGACGATCGCGTTCCACCAGGCGGTCGTCGAGACTCCAGCCTTCCAAAGCGGGGATGTCTATACTGACTTCGTCGAAACCCAGATGAGCGACTTCAACGGCTGATCGGAGCTGAGCGGATGTCCGACGAGATCAAGTTCGAAGGCCTGGGCGTAGCTCCCGGCGTCATCGACACGATCGTGACGCTCGCCGCGGAGTGCGTCGATGGTGTTGCGGCCGTGGGCGCGCCCGGTCTTGCCGGTTTCGTCCAGAAGGGCGTCTCCAAGGGCGCCGGGAGGGCCGTAGACGTCATGGTCGCGGAGGACGGTGCCGTTTCCGTGGACGTTCACATACACGTCGCCTACGGGAACCGCCTCCTCGATGTCGGCCGTGCGGTGCGGGCCGCCGTGGCCGACGCGATCTCAAGTCAGGTCGGGGTCGCCGTCTCGGCTGTCAACGTGTACATCGACGGCATCGTCTTCGAGAAGTAGCGGCGCATCACGAATGCTCGAACGCAGCAGAGCGCGACGACAGGCACTCCAGATCCTCTACCAGCGGGAAGTGACCGGCCAATCCGTCGGCCGCATCTTGGCGGACCGCGCGTTCGTTGACGACGAGTTCGGACCCGACGAACCGGGCGAGTTCTGCCGCACGCTCGTCCTCGGCACCGAGGAGCATATTGACGAGATCGACGGCCGCATCGGCGCCGTGTCGGAGCACTGGGTAGTGTCGCGGATGCCGCTTGTCGACCGAAACATCCTGCGTTCGGCGGTGCACGAGTTGTTGTACATGGACGAGGTGCCCCCGTCGGTTACCATCAACGAAGCGGTCGAACTCGCGAAGACCTACGGAGGCGAGGACTCCTCCAAGTTCGTGAACGGGGTCCTCGGCAGGATCGCGGACCAGCAGGCAGTGGCGCACGACACGCCTTCCACCTCGACGGAGCGAGCAGATGGCTGACACCGAGTACACCTTCGCCGATGCCAGAGCACGGCTCGAAGACATCGTTACGCAGGTACGCAAGAAAGACATGCCGCTCGAGGCAAGCCTCGATTTGCTCGAAGAGGGCGTACGGCTTGCGAACGGGTGCACCGAGCGGATCGACCAGTCCGAATGGCATCTCGCCGCAGAGGATGGCCCCGACCCAGAGGTGCGGGCGGCGGACCCCGACGCGGCCGCCGAGGCGGTCGAGCGGTAGCGCTGCGGTGACGCGCTCGAGCGCGCGATTGTTGCGCTCAACGCGTCGTACTACGATTTCCATGCGGCACGCAGCGCTCGAACGCGCTCGATGCGTTGGAGACGACCCCGGAGATGAACGCCTAGGTGGCCGACGAGCGAATCCTTGATCGAATCGAGTCACCCGCCGACCTCCGGCCGCTCGACGCTGGGCAACTCAAGCAGTTGTGCGTCGAGATCCGTGAGGAGCTCGTGAGTACGGTCTCCGAGACGGGCGGCCACCTCGCCCCCAACCTCGGGGTAGTCGAGCTGACGGTGGGTATCCATCGCGCGCTTGACTGTCCGCGCGACAAGTTGATCTTCGACGTGGGCCATCAGTCGTACGTGCACAAACTCCTCACCGGCCGTCGCGAGCGGTTCTCCACGCTGAGGCAGTACGGTGGAGTGTGCGGATTCCCCAAGCGCGCCGAGTCCGCCTGCGACGTGTTCGACACGGGGCACGCGTCCGATTCGCTCTCCGTCGCTCTCGGACTCGCCGAAGCACGCGACCGACTGGGCGGAGACGAGACCGTGCTGGCGGTCATCGGTGACGGGTCGCTCACCGGCGGCATGGCGTTCGAGGCCCTCAACCAGATCGGTCATCTGGGGGCGCGACTCATCATCGTGCTCAACGACAACGAGATGTCCATCGCTCCCAACGTGGGCGGGCTCGCCCACTACCTCGCGCGTGTGCGTCTCGACCCGCGCTACATCCGGCTGCGCGACGACGTGGAGTCGCGCCTCGCCCGCACGAAGCTCGGAGCGGTCATGGTCGGGGCCGGCGAGGCCGTGAAGGAATCGGTCAAGCAGCTGCTCGTGCCCGGCATGCTCTTCGAGGAACTCGGGCTCAAGTACATCGGCCCCATCGACGGCCACGACATCGAAGCGGTGCAATCGTCGGTCAAGTGGGCGTCGAACGCTGAAGGCCCCGTCATCATCCACGCGGTCACACGCAAAGGACAGGGCTACGTCCATGCCGAGAACGAGCCGGAGTCCTTCCATGGCATCAGCCCGTTCTCGATCGAGACCGGGAAGGTGAACGGTTCGGGCGGAGCGCCCTCGTACACCTCGGTCTTCAGCGCTGCGCTCCTTGCTGAGGCCGAGACCGACGAGCGCATCGTCGCGATCACAGCCGCCATGCCCCAGGGCACCGGCCTCGATGCGTTCGCCGAGCGCTTTCCCGAGCGGTTCTACGACGTCGGCATCGCGGAGCAGCATGCCGTCGGGCTCGCCGCGGGACTCGCGCTCGGCGGGCTCAGACCCGTCGTTGCGATCTACTCGACGTTCCTGCAGCGAAGCTACGACCAGCTCATCATGGATGTGGCCCTGCAGAACCTTCCTGTCGTCTTCTGTCTGGACCGGGCGGGTCTGGTCGGCGAGGACGGCCCGACGCATCACGGCGTCTTCGATCTGAGCTACTTGCGGTCGATCCCGAACATGAGCGTCATGGCGCCCGCCGATGAGGCGGAGCTCGTCAACAGCCTCCACACGGCACTCGCCGCCGATTCGCCCGTCGCGATCAGATACCCCCGGGGCTCCGGCGTCGGAGTGGCATTGCCGACACCGCCGATCGTTTACGAGGCGGGCCACGGCGAGGTGCGTCGCGAGGGCAGGGACGTGGCGCTGGTCGCGGTCGGTCGCATGGTGTCGGTTGCCGAGGGAGCTGCGGCCTCACTCGCAGCCGAAGGAGTCTCGGCGGGCGTCATCAACATGCGCTGGATCAAACCCATCGACCGCGAGCTGCTCGCCGACGCCGCAGGGCGCTATCCGCTGCTCGTCACCATCGAGGAGAACACCGAGGCGGGCGGGTTCGGCTCGGCCGTGTGCGAGGCGCTCTCGGACATGTCCCTGGATGCCTCGGTCTTACGCCTCGCCATACCGGATTGCTTCGTCACGCATGGTGCGATGGACAAGCTGCTCGCAGACGTAGGACTCACCGCAGAGGGCGTGCGCGACGCCGTCCTCGGCAGAATGAAGGAGCTGGACGCTTCATCGACGCACTCTCCTCGATCAGACACGCATGAGCCGGCAGCGAGCCGACGTCCTCTTAGTTGAGCGGGGCCTGTTCGCTTCCCGGGAACAGGCCCGGGCAGCGATCCTCGCCGGTGAGGTGCGCGTTGGCGACCGGCGGGTCGAGAAGGCCGGGCAACTCATCGATTCGGGTTGCCAGCTCTCAGTCGACGAGCGGCGAAGGTTCGTCTCGCGCGGGGGCGACAAGCTGCTCGGAGCGCTGGTGACCTTCGCGCTGAGCCCGCAAGACCTGCGCGCGGTCGACGTGGGCGCGTCGACAGGCGGCTTCACGGACTGCCTGCTTCAGTCCGGCGCGCGAAGCGTGTTGGCTATCGACGTAGGGTACGGACAACTGGCGTGGTCGCTTCGCACCGATCCGCGGGTGGAGGTGCTGGAGCGAACGAACATCCGAAACGTCGACCCTCCTTCAGTGGGCGCGCCGTTCGACATCGCGGTTGCGGACCTCTCGTTCATAAGCCTCGGTCTGGTTCTACCGGTCCTCGCCTCACTCGTTCGGCCGGAGGGCCAACTGCTGCTGCTGGTAAAGCCACAGTTCGAAGCCGGTAAGGGTCGCGTGGGAAAACGGGGTGTCGTGCGCGATCCGGAGATCCAGCGGGAAGTCCTCGAGACGGTGGTCACTGCCATCTCGGCCGAAGGGCTGGTCGTGCGCGGCCTCACGTGGTCGCCCATCAAGGGTCCCGAGGGTAACATTGAGTTCTGGGTCTGGGCGTCGTTCGTCGGCAGTCAGATCGAAGTGGATGCGGCCGACGTAGTCGCTCGGGCGCAACAGACGCTTGGAGGCTAGGTGCGCGTACTTCTCGTCCCCAACACCTCGAATGCCCCGGCGCTCGCGGCAGCCGCCGAGCTGGCCGCGTGGTTCGTCGGCCTCGGGGTCGAACCCGCCCTGCTCGCCGAGGACGCAGCCGCGGCCGGGCTCGAGGGCTTCGCCGTCTCTCGAGTGGACCTCGGTTCGCCCGGACTCGTGGTCGCGCTTGGGGGCGACGGCACGATCCTCAAGGCGGTACATGCTATCGGCGACGTCGAAGCGCCCATTCTCGGTGTGAACTTCGGTCGGCTCGGATTCCTGTCGGGCGCTCGTGTCGAGCACATGCGCGAGGCGATCGAGAGCGCCCTGGCAGGAGAGGCGCGGCTCGAGCGCCGAGTCACGCTCTCTGTCGACGTGATAATGGACGGCCGCACCGTTGGACGGTACCGCGCGCTCAACGACGTCTACTTCGGCAGAGGCGCTTCGGCGCGGGTGGTCACGCTGGGTATCTCGGTCGACGGCCGTGCGATGATGCATTACAGCGGGGACGGTGTTGTCGTCGCGACCCCTACGGGGTCAACCGCCTACGCGCTCTCCGCCGGTGGCCCCATCGTGGCGCCAGACGTGAACGCGCTCGTGATCGCGCCGGTCGCCCCGCATGCCATCGCCGTGCGACCGCTTGTCGTGGGGCCCGCAGCGGTGGTTGAGATCGCCCTTCCCGACCCCTTGCGCGCCGACGCGTGCATCTTGGTCGACGGCGAGCAGGTGCCGTGTCGCCAGAGCGTCGATCGAGTCATGGTCACGCAAGGCGCCAACGACGTCGTGCTCGTTCGGCATGAGGGCAGGGCCTTCCTGGACGTCGCCGCCGAGGAGTTCTTTGGAGTCTGACGTGCTGGAAGAGCTCCACGTTCGCAATCTCGCACTCATCGACGAGGTCTGGCTCGGATTCGCCAACGGCATGACCGTGCTGACGGGCGAGACGGGCGCGGGCAAGACAGCGCTCGTCGGGGCGCTCAAGCTTCTCGTCGGCGAGCGGGCGGACGCGATGCTCGTGAAGTCGGGGGCTGCCGAGGCACTCGTTGAGGGCCGGTTCGTGGTCGACGGCGTCGAGGTCGTCGCACGCCGACGGGTGGGCGCCGACGGTCGGTCGCGCTGCACCATCGACGAGGAGATGTCCACGGTCTCGGCGCTCGCGTCTCGCCTCGGCCCGCTGGTCGACCTGCACGGGCAGCACGATCACCAGGCTCTCCTTTCACCCGCCTCGCACGCGAGCTACCTCGACCGCCATGCCGGCGCAGCGGTGTCCGACGCGTTGTCGGCCTACCGTCACGGGTACGAGTGCTACGCCGCCGCAGTGAAAGCGCGTGACGAACGTCGGGAGGCGATGGCCGACTCGGAGAGGCAGGCCGACTACCTGCGCTTCGTCGTTTCGGAGATCGCGGACACGGCGGTCCGCGCCGGCGAGGATGCGGAGCTTCAGGCTCGCCTGCCGGGGTTGCGCCATGCCGAGAGACTCACGGAGGCCGTTGGGAACGCCGTCCTCGCGCTGCGTGGCGAAGGAGGGGCGTCCGACTCCGTGGCGCTCGCAGCTGCGTCGCTTGCCAAGGTCACCGAGTTGGACCCTGCCCTCGACATGCTCGCCGAGCGTCTTGCGGACGTGGATGCAGGCCTCGGCGATATCGGCATCTCGATGCGCGAATACGGCGAATCGCTGGAACACAATCCGATCGCGCTCGACGACGTGGAAGCACGGCTCGCCACGCTTGCGGCGCTCAAGAAGAAGTACGGTCCCACACTCGAGGACGTTGTGAGAACGCACGACGAGGCGGTCGAAGCGCCTCGAGATCCTCGAAGTCGGGGGAGGAGCGGTCTTCAGGCCGGCCGAGGAGGCCGTCGCTTCCGCAGAGTCGGCGCTGCGCGATGCGGCGTCGGCGCTGGAGGACCTCAGGCGCGAGGCCGCGCCCGCGTTCGCGAGCGCGCTCAGCGATGCGAGCGCCGATCTTGCGATGGCCTCGGCGCGTTTCGAGGTGGCGTTCACCGACCTGCCTTTCGAGTCCTGGACTGCCGCCGGACCGCACAAGGTCGAGTTCCTGTTCTCGGCGTCCCCGTCGCAGCCGGCACGCCCGCTGTCCAGGGTGGCGTCCGGCGGGGAGATCTCGCGCGTGATGCTCGCGCTCAAGAGCGTTCTCGGCGCCGCCGACGACGTGCCGATCCTCGTCTTTGACGAGATAGACGCCGGTATCGGCGGTGCGACAGCACACGCCGTGGGAAGACGGCTGGCGTCGTTGTCGCGCGGCCACCAGGTAATCGTCGTGACCCACCTCGCGCAGGTTGCTGCGTTCGCGGAGCGGCATTTGGTGGTCGAGCGTTTCACCCAGGAGGGTGAGGAAGTCACTCGGGTCACGCCCGCCGACGGCGATCAGCGAGTAGCCGAGATAGCGCGCATGTTGTCCGGAACGGACTCCGATGCGAGCATGACGCACGCGAAGCAGCTCCTCGAACAGGCTCGCTAGGGGTAGGAGCGCGAACACGAAACCCGCGCTCAGACTCGATGACAAGCTGATCCGCAGGGCCAGGCGCTACGCCGAGCGCTCCGGCAAGTCCGTGTCCCAGCTCGTTGCCGACTACTTCTCGTTGATAGACGCGGAAGAGGACATCCCGGGTGCAGAGATCAGCGGTAGTTGCCGGGGACGAGAGGGTGTCACTTGACAACCACTAACTAGCTGCCTATTCTCCTTAGGGAGGCGCTCTTGCCGCGGCGGAAGCGACACACCAACAAGCATATCGAGGCCGCCTTGAAGCACGCTGAAGTTGAGGGCTGGACGATCGAGATCAGCACGGGTGGGACTGCACACCCGTGGGCGACCGTGAAGTGCCCCTACAACAAGAAGACCTGCCGTAACGGCACCTGGTGCCGGTTCGGTGTCTGGGGTACGCCAGCCAATCCGGAGTTCTTCGCGAAGAAGATCATCTCTGCTGTGGACAAGTGCGAAGTACTCAGGCAGAAGAAGGCCCAGCAGGCAGAGCAAGAGGAGAAGTAGTGGCTGTGTACGAATTTGTCCTCAAGTTCGCCGTCGGTGGGGCTGACACCGACCCTTCTCAGTTCATCAACGCTCTTGGTGACGCTGGCTGCACCGATGCGCTCGTTGGCATCGGCCAGATGGGCGTGATTGGTCTTGACTTCGGCCGCGAGGCGAAGTCGGCGCACGAAGCGGTCAGCAGTGCAATAGCTGACGTGAAGAGGGCCGTCCCCGAGGCCGTTCTTATTGAGGCAACGCCCGACTTGGTCGGACTCACGGAGATTGCGGATCTGCTCGGTTTCAGCCGCCAGTACGTGCGCAAGCTGGCGTACAGCTGTGCCCGCAGCTTTCCTGCTCCCATCCATGAGGGGAAGCCGTCGATTTGGCATCTCTTCACGGTCCTACGCTGGGCAGAGGTCGATCGCCGCATGAAGGTGGACGCTACGCTCTCCGACTTGGCGAAGCAAACCATGAGCGTGAATGTCGCCATCGGAGAACGCGAAGCGGATCGGAAGGAAGTCGAGCGCGTGAGGGCGCTCATCGCGTGATGCCACCCGCCGGCTCTCGTGTGGCGACGCCCGCTGGTGTCCGAGCACCATTGGTGCGGGAGGTGCCAGATGGTTCAGGTGCTAGAGGACAGCATCGAGTCGATTGCCACGTTGTGCAGTAAGTACCATGTGGCGCGTCTGGACGCGTTTGGGTCTGCGCTGCGCGACGACTTCCGGCCAGGCGACCGCGACGTCGACCTGCTTGTCGAGTTCGGTTCGATGGATGGACATGCGAAGGCGAACGCGTACTTCGACCTGCTCGACGAGCTGCGAGAGCTGCTGGGCACGGAAGTCGACTTGGTCATGGTCGGCGCCGTGAAGAACCGCTACCTCGCCCGCGAGATCGAGCGAACCAAGCTGGAACTCTATGCAGCGTAGCGTGGCTGACTTGTCGCTGCTCAGAGACGAGTGTACGGAGCTGCTCCGGCGCGTCGGCGGGGCGGACTAGCAAGGAGCAACACCCCATTCGCTTCGCTCACGTGTTGTCCTCAACGCGATCGGGCTCAGCCCCGCGTACGGTCGCTCATCAGTTGGCTCAAGGGAGCAGCGACTGCGACCGAGGAGGACTACCTGCGCCATCTTGAGGAGAAGTACTTGCGAAGGTGCTCTTCGACAACAACGCGCTCCCTGACCATCAGGGTGCTGGGCACAGAGTCAGCTCAGGTGCTGGTACGTCTCATCGTGGCGGCACGGGTGGTATCTTTGAGGTGAAGCCTAGGAGGTGCGCATCATGTCCGCTCAACGAATCGTGTCTGATCCTGCAGTGATGATGGGCAAGCCCGTGGTCGCGGGCACCCGAGTGACGGTCGAGACCCTGCTGGAGGAGATTGGCGATGGCGAGTCCATCGAGCAGGTTCTCGCGGCGCACCCTCGGCTTACACGAGATGACGTCTTGGCCGCGGTTAGATTCGGCGCGGAGGCGCTTCGCGCTGACGTTGCGTATCCCACGCCCAAGCCGGTCGCGTGAGGCTCCTTGCCGACGAGGGCGTCGCCGCGTCGATCGTCGCACGTCTGCGCTCTGACGGACACGACGTCGCTATGTTGCAGAGTCCGCGTCCGGCATCACGGATGAAGAGGTACTCGCGCTTGCAGCTGGGGAGGGACGTGTTCTCGTCACGGTTGACAAGGATTTCGGCGAACTCATCTTCCGCCAGCGTCGAGCCGCACACGGCGTGTTGCTCGTTCGGCTCTCCGGTTCTTCGGCCGCGCGGAAGGCCGCTCTGGTCTCGGACACGATTCGCGAGCACGGAGATCAGATGCACGGAGCCTTCACCGTCGTTTCGCCAGGACTCGTGCGCATCCGGCACTGACGCACCAGCGCTTCGAACTCATGGCCTCCGGCCAGGAAGCTGCGCTCCGTAGCACTGCCCGCCCAACCGTTCCGGGAGCGTTCATGCGCCACCAGGGTATCGCCAGGCTCGACAAACGGACCAAAGACCTCGTCAAACGGCTCGACCGTGACGACGTGGCGATCATCGATCACATCGACATGGACCGTGTGAGTGCCGAGTCACTTGTCGCGACCGGCGTCGAGGTTGTCGTGAACGCATCTCCGTCGATCTCGGGGGTCTACCCCAACCTCGGGCCGCTCATCCTCGCTCGCGGTGGTGTCACGCTTCTCGACGACGTCGGGCCCGGCGTCTTCGACATGGTCCGGGAAGGCGACCGTATCGAGGTCGTCGGCGATGACGTTGTGCGGCAGGGTGAGATCGTAGCGAGTGGGACGCGCCTGTCCGTCAGTGCCATCGAAGAGGCGATGGAACAGGCCAAGGCGGGCCTCTCGACACAGCTCGACCTCTTCGCGCGCAACACCATCGAGTACCTCGAACAAGAACGCCCGCTGCTCACCGATCCCGTATGGGTTCCGGAGACCCGCCTCAAGATGAGCGGCCGGCACGTGCTGGTCGTGGTTCGCGGGTACGACTTCAAGGAGGACCTGACCGCTCTTCGGCCGTACATCCGAGAGGTGAAGCCCGTTCTTGTGGGCGTGGACGGGGGCGCGGACGCGATCGCAGAGGCGGGATTCAAGCCGGACGTGATCGTGGGCGACATGGATTCCGTCTCAGACGACGTACTTCGAGGCGGGGCCGAGCTGATCGTGCACGCATATCCCGACGGCCGCTGTCCCGGGATGGAGCGGCTGGCCGCTCTCGGTCTGGAAGGCACGCCATGGCCGATTGCGGCGACGAGCGAGGACCTGGCACTCTTGCTGGCGTACGAATCGGGAGCCGACCTTATCGTGGCTGTCGGCACGCACGACAACCTGGTCGAGTACTTGGACAAGGGCCGCAGCGGGATGGCGTCGAGCTTCCTGGTGCGTTTGAAGGTGGGCCCCAAGCTCGTAGATGCCAAGGGCGTCAACAAGCTCTATCGAACCTCGATGGGGCCTACTGACCTCTTGTTGCTCGTTGGTGCCGCACTGGTGGCTGTGACCGCCATCGTGTTCGTGTCCCCGGTGGCGCGGTCGATGACGGCCCTCATCTTGCTCAGAATGCGAGCATGGCTCGGCGTCTAGCCATCCCTGGGGCATACTGAGTCCCGTCCGTCGTAGGAGACCGCCGCATGTACAACCTGCGCTACCACATCGCTTCTCTCGTCGCCGTCTTCCTCGCACTCTCCGTGGGGCTCGTGTTGGGCAGCATCGTTGTAGAGCGAGGGACCATCGACCGGCAGCAGGCCGCGCTCGTGAAGAGCCTGCAGACCGACTTCGTGCGCATCAACCGGGAGAACAAGGAGATGACGGCCCGCCTGGATGCGACGGAGGAGTTCGCGGGGGCGCTATTGCCTCGCGCCACAAGCAACCTGCTCTCGGGCAAGACGATCCTCGTGCTCACCAACTCGGGCCGCACCGACGGCCTGTCGTCGGCGGTTGATGGTATTGAGCGCGCGGGGGGGAAGGCGGCCGTTGGCATACTCGAGCGGCCGGGCCTCGGTCTGGAGGACGAGAAGGTCGCGTCGGCGATTCGCGGTGCTACGGGCACGTCCGCAGAAGGCGACGCGTTGGCAGAGAGCGTTGCCGCCTCCCTCACCGCCGAATGGGCCGACGCTGGTCCGCGCCCGCTGACGGATGCCCTCGTGAAGGCCGGTGCCTTGCGCATCGACAACCTGCCGCAGGATACGTCCGCCGATGGGATGGTCATGCTGGCGTCATGGGACGGCGAGGCGGACCCGATCACCCTCGACCTCGCGCGCGCCCAGCGGGACCGGAACCTAACCGCCGTCGGAGCACAGGCCCTCATCTCCTCCACCGACGTCGCCGACGCGTTCGCTGCTGATGGATTCGACGCCGTCAACGATCTTGGCACGCCGCGGGGCGAGTACTCGTTGGCCGTACTGCTGGCGGGGCTCGCGCAGGGGTACTACGGGGCGGGACCGGCGGTGGACGCTCCATTCCCGCCGGTTCCGGTGCCCGGGGGACTAGGCTCGCGCCCCCGCGAGGTCGGCTCCGGAGCCGGCTGTGCGCCGACGGCGCGGCTTCCTCAAGACCCCTGCTCATGCGGCCGATACGGGAGTCATGGAGGCGCGAGCGGGTATACACTCGCGAGACAATCGAAGGGGGGCCGCCGTGGGGGCCACTCACATGGGGCATGCGCACAGTCCGCCACGGGCCGACCCGGACGCGGGTTTCACCCTGGCGGAACTGGTCTTCGCCATCGCCATCATGGTCATCGTGTCAGTGGCCGTGCTGGGCGCCCTTGCCGCCGCCACCACCAGCAGCCTGTCGTCGTCGCGAGCGTGCGAAGGCGCTCACCATAGCGAACGATCAGCTCGAGTGGGCGCGCAACATGGCCTACGACAGTGTTGGAGTGGCTCGGCGGAGAGCCGCCGGGTATCATTCCTGCGTCAACCAACATCGATGGGTACACGGTGGAGACGACGGTCACGTGGGCCGCCGACACTAGGGACGGTCGTCCCGCCTACAAGGTGATGACGGTGAGGGTGTCCTGGGCAGGTGGAACGCCGGTCTCGGTGTCGAGCGCGATCTTCGGCAAGCGGAAGGCTCGGTACCGGGGACGTCCAGTTCCAGCTGTTCGATGTGGTGTCCAGCCTCCCGCTTCAGGGAGCGGCGGTCTCAATCGTCGCCTCCGGCAACACGACCTACAACCGTACGACCGGCACTGACGGTTCGTGCATGTGCAACGGGGTGGCTTCCGGATACGCCAGCGTCACGATCAGCAAGTCCGGCTACATCTTCGATACGCCTTCGTTCAGCACGATCTACGTGACGCCTGGCCAGGTGAACACGTTCGTGCGCTATGGTCAGTCGCCTGCCCACGACGGCGCTTCGTGACCGTTCTCGAGCGGCGGCTCTCCTGTTGCCGCAGGCACGCCGTCACGCTCGAGCGATCGAGCGTCTCGCCGTCCGGCCTACACGGACGCATCGGGCACCGCCACATTCTCCGATCTTCTCATCGGCACCTACACCGTTGACGTCGCTGGGTTCAAGCGAAGACGTCACCAACCGCGATCGAGATCACGCGGGACAACTACAACCTGTCGCCATCGTTCGACAGTGACAGTGCAATGAGACGGACTCTCCGGAACATGCACAGGCTGGCGACTCGGCGGTGAGAGCGGTCTCTCCGTTGCCGAGTTGCTGGTGGTCGTCGTCATCCTCGGCATCGTCCTCTCGCTGAGCTACCTGGTGTTCCTCTCGGCATCGAACATCTCGGATTCGACTCAGGCGAAGTCGCAGGCGCGCGAGGCCGGCATCAGGGCGCTCGACAGAATGACGATGGACGTCCGTCAAGCGCGGGAGCTCCAGATCGACAACGGCGCCTTCGCCGCCAACGAGCCTCGGCGCTGCTCCTTCTTCGCGGATCTGTCGCGTGACGGCGTGCCCGACAGGGTGACCTACTACGTACAGGGCACTCGGCTGTACCGGACTGTCGCGCTCGGGAGTCTCGTGGGCACGGCGTATACCTTTGGCTCGGATGGCGCGCCGCAGCTCGTTCTGGATGGTCTCAGTACCAGCTGGACGGGGAGTATCTTCACGTACTACAACCAGGACTATCCGGCGGTGGTTGCGACGACGACCGCGGCGATTTCCGCCGTTGGTCTGAATCTCGTGAACAGCGCAACGATCGGGAAGAGCACGGCGTCGGTGGAGTTGTCCACGACGGTCAAGATCCGTTCGGTGCACAACGAACTCGACATCGAAGAGTAGGGCAGGGGATGGGTGCCATGAAGGCACGGGAAACGAGACCGACAGGGCTGCGCGATGTGGTCAGGGCGAACGCGCGCGACGACTCCGGCTTGGCGTTGGTGACCGTCGTGGCGATGTCGGCGATCATGTTCCTCCTGGTCACCAGCGTGCTCACCGTTGTGGCGTTCCAGTCGTCACAGGTGAGCCACGAGGTCTTGCGGACGAAGGCCATGCACGTGGCCGACGCCGGTATCAACGCGTACCTCTACGAGCTTCGAAGAGACCCGGACTTCTACGTGACGACTAGCACGCTCGGCGGGACTCTGGCGGGCAGCTCGGACACGTGGGTCGTGACGGCCACGGACACCGCGGGGACGATGCCGCTGACGCTTCGCTCGACCGGCACTCTCGCGAGCACCGGGACGACGCGCACCGTCGTCGCGACGGTTCGCTACCCATCACTCGCGGAGCCGAAGTACACCTTCCTTGCCTACGGCGATACCACCATCTACCCGGGCACGACGATCCACGGAGACGTCATCGTGCAGAAGCCATCGGGCGGCAGGGCGATTCTCCACCTTCAGGGGCACGTGACCGGTTTCGCTCGATGCTATGGCAACGGTCAGTGGACCGCTCGGGAGAGATCGAAGGTGCTACCACGGTGGCCATGCCGACGGAGGGCTGCAGCCGTACTACAGCGACGGCACGGATCCTCAGGTGGACGTAGACAGCCAGTTCGCGGTCACCAGGGCGACGCTTGGAGGCCCAGGCGCGGGCGCTCGACACGTACTTCCCGCAGGCGGGTCAGGGGACGCCGGGCAAGGGCTACTGGATCGAGCTGCGGGGCGACTACGCCGTCGTGTGGGCCGTCGGAGGGACCGTTGTCGCCGGGGCCCAAGGTGATGCCCCGCGGGACCAACTTCCCCCAGAAGAAGTCGATCAGCCCGAACGGCAGCTCTCCTGACCTACCCGCGGAGTACCACTGGGATCTCGCGTCGCACCCGGTCTTCTACTTCTTCAGCGACGTCTACGTGAGCGGCACCTACTCGGCATCACTGACGATCTGCGGCGCGGGAGAGAGGATCTGGATGTACCACAACATCCTGCCTTCGCCTCTGGATGGCACTGCCACACTCGGTCTCGTGTCGGACAGGGACGTGGGCGTGCCGTGGTATGCATCGACGCCGAACGACCTCACCGTCTACGCGGCGATCTTCGCCAAGGCGCGCGCCATCTTCAAGGGCGATCCCGTCTGGCGCGGACTGGCATCAAGCACAACTTCACGTTCCACGGATCGCTCACCTCCGGTTCGGCGTTGTCAGGCAGCAACTCGTTGCAGCAGTACGCCGGCAGCAACCCGTACCAGTTCACGTCCGGCTACGAGGACATGGACATCTACTTCGACGAGCGGCTGCTGGCGAACCCGCCGCCCACGCTTCCCGCTGCTCACGACGGGCAGCACGAGCCGCTCGATCATCACCGTGGACAGCTGGGTCGAACGGTAGCGTGCGAGTTCGCGATGAACGGCGTGCGAGCGAAGGTTCAGCGCCTCTCGAACGCCATTCGCACGAGCGCCATCGCCACGTGCAGCAACTGGCGTCCACGGTGCACGAATCCCGAGACGTCCCGCCCCGTCGCCGCGTGCGACATCGTCGTCGGCACCTCGACCAGGCGCAGACCCGCTCGCAGCGCCCGGATGGTCATCGTGACCTCGACACCGTAGCCCGTCGAGAACGGACGCGTGGCGGCGACAGCCGCGCGCGTCAAGGCTCGCTGCCCCGAGAGGGGAGCGGTCGCTTCGAACCCGCCTCCCATGCGTGCGTATGCCCCAGCGGGCGAGCCCCTTCACGAGACCGAAGCCCGCCTTGCCCGTGGGCCGCGGAAACGTCGCGATCGCCATGTCGGCCTCACCCGCGAGGACGGGAGCGAGAAGTAGTGCGCCCTGCGACGCCGTCTCGCCGAGGTCGGCGTCGAGAAGCAGCAGGATGTCCGCGTCCTCGGCGCGAAGCGCCCCGGTATCGAGCGCCGCTCCCTTTCCGACGTTGGTCGTCAAGACGGATGACCTTGGCACCCGCCGCTTCGGCGAGCACGAGCGGTGTCGTCGCTGGAGCCGTCGTCGACGACGACGACACGGTCGACGCCCTGGATCGAGCGTGCCGCTGTCGACGGTTGCCGCGATGCGCTCGGCCTCGTCGTGCGCGGGGATGAGCGCCACGATCGTCACGGAGTCACCCTGTCCTCACGCCGACTCGGACGGGGGCGCCGAGCGCCTGCGGAATCGGCGGACGAGCATGCGAAGCGTGTCAGAGACCTCTTCGACGCCCAGGAGATGCGAGAGACCGACCGCGGCCGCAAGTCCCGCAGTGCCGCCGGCGACTACTTGCAGGAGCGCGCCCAGCACCCCGCCGAGCAGCGGTTCGACCAGCTGCGCGATCACCCACGCGACGGCTCCGCCGGCCACCGACGCGAGAGCGACCCGCGCGAACATCGAGACGACGCCGCGCATGTCGTATCCGCCGATGCGTCGCCGCAAGATGAGGGCGAACGTGGCGAAGCTCAGCGCGAAGAAGATCACGTCGGCGATGGGCACCCCGTTGATCCCCAGGCCGTTCCAGCCCAGGATCCCGGTGGTCAACACGAGATAGAGCCCCACCTGAACGGTGGTGAGTCCAAGGTTCACGTACATAGGCGTCTTCGTGTCCTTGAGCGAGTAGAACGTTCGCAAACAGAACATGGTGCACGCGAAGAAGATGAGCCCCGCCGCCCACCATTGGAGAGCGTGTGCGACCGTCGGAACGTCGGCCTCGCGAAACTCGCCTACGCGATAGAGGGACACGAGCGGCCGGGCCAAGGCCACGACCAGTGCCGAGGTCGGCAGGATCAGCGCACCGGTCGCCCGAAGCCCTTTGCGGAACGTCGATTTGAACGACGTCCACTCACGGCGTCCGGCCGTATCGGCGAGCTCCGTGAAGACAGCAGTCGCAAGAGCGACGGCGAGGATGCCGTAGGGCAGCTGGTAGAACGTCCACGCATACATGAGGATCGACGGGCCCTTGGTCGATACGGCGAAGGCCGACGCATTCCGAACGGACACGGCGACCATGTTCGTGAGCACGTAGACGACCGTCGGCACGGCCAGGACGAGCATTTGGCGCACGGCCGGGTCGGAGAACGAGATGCTCGGCGTGTACCGAACGCCCGCCTTGAACAAGGCGGGGAGCTGCACCGCGAACAGCACGACGACGCCGAGCGTCGTGCCCACGGCCAGTACGATGCTGGCCAGGTGAAGATCGTCACGCAGGAGCACGAAGAGGAACATCGTGGCGATGACGACGATGTTGCTGAAGACGGGACCGAGCGCAGGCCAGAGATACCGGCGACGCGAATTGAGCAGTGCGGAGATGATACTGCCTGCCCCGTAGACCGCTACTTGGATCGCGAAGAATCGGAAGAAGAACGAACCTGTCGCCCGCACCGCTTCGGCGTGCTGTGTGCCCAGCCGAAACGTCTGCGTCCAGATGAAAGGCTCGGGAAAGAACGTCCCGACGAGCGCCACCACTCCGAGTACGACCAGGACCAGGTTGAAGGTGTGACTTGCGAAGCGCCACGCTTCCTCGTCGCGCTGATTCCCCAGCATCTCCAGGAACATCGGGATGAACAGCGAGGCGATGATGCCCCCGGCCACGAGCTCGAAGATCATGTTGGGGATGTTGTTCGCGACGCTGTACGCCGACATCAGGCCGGTCGCGCCCATCGCGAACGCAGTGGCCCACATCCGCGCGAACCCGGTGAGCCGCGAGAGCGCGGTCGCGGTCGACATCGTGGCTGTCGAGCGTGCGACGGATGGGGTTCGGATCGAGGCCTCCAAGTAGGTCGCGTGCCGCGACGGGAATGGCGCGTGTGCCCGCAACATTGTAGCCGAGGCACTTTGGCGGGCCGCGATGGGCCAAGGAGTCCGCCGATGCGTCACCGCGACGTCATGTTGACGTGAAATACCGCCTATGACCTTGGGCTATACTGAGCGGCGGGCGCCGTCCCGGAAGCTCTCGCGCTCCGCCCCCGACACGCGCAATACCCCGGTGGTGTCGGGTCGTGTCGCGACGCATCCTTTCCAGCCGTCTGGAGCGCGCATGAAGAGGCTCGTGCCGATAGCGACGCTCGTCGTGCTGTTGATGGCGACGTGGTGCTCTCCGGTCGCGGCCAAACCGCCGGGGTCCTCGCGTGTCACGCTCGTCCTCGTACCCAACTTGCGCTGGCAGGACATCGCGCCGACGTCCACGCCCACGCTGTTCAGGCTCGCCGGCTCGGGTGCGATCGGCGACATAAACGCTCGAAGTCGCACCCGGCTCCAGGGCATCGCGGCGTCGCCGCTTGAGGGCGCTCTCACCATTTCCGCCGGCGCGTGGGCCTCTCCGGTCGATGGCTCACTCGCCGGAGTCGCGCCGGCTGCCTACTCGATCGACGAGCGCTACGAAGGTGGTACGGCGGCCGAGGGCTACCGCCGCATCATGGGGCAGGGCGTGGGCAACGCCGCCGTCGCATTCCTCGGCCTGCCCATGACACAACGCTTCAACGACCAGCTGTCATTCGAGGTCGTCCTGGGCACGCTCGGCCAGGCCATCGAGGACGCGGGCGGCACGACCGCGGCCGTGGGCAACTCCGACGCCGGCGCTCCGCCCGGCCGCGTCTACGAACGCGCGAGGCCTGCGGCGGTGGCTGCCATGGACACCGAGGGACTCGTGCGGTACGGCGATGTCTCGGCGCGGATGCTCGCCGAGGACCCGAACGCGCCGTACGGCGTCACGACCAACATCGACGGGATGCGGGCGGCGCTCGACGAGATCAGGCGGCGTCTGCAGGGAACGGCGAAGCCCCACCTCACCGTGATCGACCCCGGGGACACGTACCGGGCCGCGCGCATCGCGCCGGTCGTGAGCGACAGTGTCGCCGAGACCCACCGGAGTCGCGCGCTCCAAGTGGCCGACGAAGTGGTCGCGACGGCGGAGAACGCGCTGCCGGACGACGGTATTCTGATCGTTGCGTCACAGATACCCGGGACTGACACGAACAGCATCGAAGGCCTAGGGCCCATCATCGTCAGTGGAGACGGGTGGTCCGGGTACCTCACGTCGTCTTCGACCCACCGAAAAGGGATCGTGACGAACCTCGACGTGACGGCGACCGTTCTGGACGTCCTCGGGATCGAGCGTCCCCTGAACGTTGTGGGTAACCCGATGGAACCCACAGGCGCATCTACCCCGCTGGGCGAGAGGGTCAGTTTCCTGGAGCGGCTCAACGCCACGGCCGTCGCCATCGAGGACGCCAAGACGCCGATCATCAACGCGATGATCCTCGGCACCACATTGATCCTGTTCGTGAGCACGCTCGTGCTGCTGCGCATCAAGCAGTGGTCCGCCCGGACGGCTCGTCGCTGGTCACTCTCGCTCCGCTCGCTCATGCTGCTCGTCCTGGCGATCCCGCCCGCGAGCTGGCTGATGTTCGCCCTGGTCCGATGGCCGTCCACGAAAGGGCAGGTCCAGCTGATCTTCGTCGTCGTGACCGCGGTGCTCGTTGGGATCGCGCTCTGGCTTCAGTCGAGAAAGGCCCTGCGCCTGCCGATCGCGTTCCTAAGCCTGCTCACGGCACTCGTGGTGCTCGTCGAGCAGTGGTTCGGCGCGCCACTGTCGTACAACAGCTTCTTCGGCTACTCGCCGCTGCTCGGCGCGAGGTTCTACGGCATGGGGAACGAGGCGGCTGCGGCGCTGCTCGGCTCGAGCCTCGTCGGTCTTGCGTACCTGTTCGACCAATGGCCGGACAGTCGTTTCACCCTGGTTGGCCGAAGATGGGGGCTTCCGGTCTTCGCGCTTCTCGCGGTGGGGACGGCGGCGGCGCCCTTCCTCGGCGCGAACGTGGGCATGCTGGCCTGGGGCCTCGTCGGCTTCGGTCTCGCGTGGGCACAGATGAACGGGCACCGCCTGACGTGGCGTACCGTGCTGCTAGGCTTGGTCGTCTTGGCCGTACTTCTGGCCGCGTTCTCCTTCATCGATCTCTTCGGCGGCGGGGAGCAAACGCACCTTGGGCGGGCGCTCGCGAGCGCGGAACAGGGCGGGCTCTCGCAGCTCTGGACGATCCTGCAGCGCAAGGCGCAGACGAACCTGCGCGTGCTGACACGCACGAACTGGGTGCTCGTGCTCGTCGGCGTGCTGGCGTTCCTCGGCTTCATGCGCTGGAGACCGCATGGCGACTTCGCGGCGATACTGGCCGAGAACCCGCACTACGCAGCGGCCATGAGCGCGTGTCTCGTCGCATGCGTGGTGGCGTTCTTCACCGAGGACTCCGGGATCGTGATCCCGGCGATCATGCTCATCTGGGTGGGTGTGGGCATTCTCTACCTCATGCTCGCCGAATGGCCGCGATCCGAGGGGCAAGCAGACTCCCGCCGCGACGAAAGCGCGGCCGAGTCCGCTGACGCGGCGGGCGCCTCGGCGTGAGCGAACTCGCCTCCGACATCACGGGGCTCGTTGTTGCCGTCGTCGGTGCTTGGGCCATACCTGCACTGGGAATGCGGGCGCTCGTGCCGACTCTCGAGTCGTCATCCCTGAAGGTATCGAACTACCGAGAGCGCTCCGTCTTCCTTGGCCTCGGCATCGTCTGGCTGTTCTGGGCCATCGGGCTCTCGTTGGCGTGGATCCTCGTCGGAACGCTCGGTGGACTTGGAGGGGCGCCTCCCGAGTGGACACCGGTCTACCTCGTGCTGGTCGCCTGCATTGCAGGCATGGTGGACGACGTCTTCGGAACGCACGGCGACAAGGGCTTCCGGGGACACCTGCGGCGCCTGGCCGAAGGTCGCCTGACGACAGGCGGGCTGAAGCTCGTCTGCATCGGCTCGGCCGCGCTGTGGGCGGCCGCTATCGCGACGATCACCTCGTCCGAGGCCTCGGGGCCATCGCTCCCAGTGCAGGTGGTGTCTATCGTCGCCGGCACGCTCCTGATCGCCGGCTCCTCAAACCTTGTCAATCTGCTGGACCTTCGCCCAGGCAGGGCGCTCAAGGGCTACGCGGTCTTGGTGGCTCTCGCATGGGCGATCGGTGTGGCCGGGGTCCTTTCGGGGTCGGCTGCCGGTTTCTCGGCGATCAGCGCATTGGGCGCGCTCGTATGGCTCGTCGGCCCCGTGCTCGCGGTGTGGCGCTATGACCTGTGGGAACGCGGCATGCTTGGCGACGCTGGCGCGAACGCCGCGGGCGCGCTCGCGGGCTACGCGCTGATGATGTCGTTGCCGTTGTGGGGGGTCGTCGCGGCCGCAATCGTGATCCTGGCGCTGAACGTCGCCTCGGAACGGTACTCCTTCTCGCGCGTCATAGAACGCAATCGGGCCCTCGCCTGGATCGACGGTCTCGGGCGCCGGCCCGAGGAGGCCCAGCCGTCGACCCGTTCTTAGTGACGCCGCAGGTCGCACGAACAGCTCCCCGAAACGTCCGACATGACGGTTAGAATGTCACAGTCGGGTCGGAGCAGGGACGGGGGTTCGATCGATCGCATGGCCAAGTTCATCTTCGTGACAGGCGGCGTCGTTTCATCATTGGGAAAGGGCATCACAGCCGCCTCGCTCGGTCGGCTGCTGAAGGCCCGTGGTCTGAAGGTCACCATCCAGAAGTTCGATCCCTACCTCAACGTGGATCCCGGGACGATGAGCCCCTTCCAGCACGGGGAGGTCTACGTCACCGACGACGGCGGGGAGACCGACCTCGACCTGGGCCACTACGAGCGCTTCATCGACGAGTCTCTGTCGCGCGACAACAACGTCACCGCGGGATCGGTCTATCAGACGATCGTCACGAAGGAGCGCCGCGGCGACTTCCTAGGTGGCACCGTCCAGGTCATTCCGCACGTGACGAACGAGATCAAGGACCGCATCGTTCGGCTTGCCGGGCGCACGCAAGTCGACGTGGTGATCACTGAAGTCGGCGGCACGGTCGGCGACATCGAGTCACTCCCGTTCCTGGAAGCGATCAGGCAGCTCAGAAAGGATCTGGGGCGCGGAAACGTGTGCTACATACACGTCACACTCGTGCCCTACATCGCCGCGTCCGGCGAGCTCAAGACGAAGCCGACCCAGCACTCAGTCCAGGAACTCCGTTCGATCGGTATCC
Organism: uncultured Actinomycetes bacterium; assembly: GCA_963817255.1. Lineage (GTDB taxonomy): Bacteria > Actinomycetota > Coriobacteriia > Anaerosomatales > CAVRZR01 > CAVRZR01. The sequence continues at coordinate 184,802 of CAWFNT010000003.1, read as the reverse complement.
TGCCCGACTTCATCGTGTGCCGCTCCGATCGGCCCATCGACGAGAGCATCCGTCGCAAGATCGCGCTGTTCTGCGACGTCGAGCCCTCGGCGGTCATCTCGGCGATGGATGCGAGGTCCATCTACGAGGTCCCCTTGCGCCTCGCCGAGCAGGGCCTCGATGCGATGGTGATCGACCGCCTCGACCTCGAGTGCGGCGAGCCCCAGATGCAGGACTGGGAGGCCTTCGTCGACCATTCGGCCTCGATCTCGGACGAAGTCGACATCGCCCTCGTGGGCAAGTACGTGACCCTGCAGGACGCGTACCTCTCGGTGAACGAGGCGCTCGCTCATGCGGGCATCTACCACGACCACAAGGTGAACGTGCAATGGGTGGACGCCGAGAGCCTCACGCCCGAGGAAGTGGAATCGGTGCTCGACCAGATGGACGGCATCCTCGTCCCCGGCGGCTTCGGCATCCGAGGCATCGAGGGCAAGATCCGCGCCGCCAAGCACGCACGCGAAAACGGCGTGCCGTATCTGGGAATCTGTCTCGGCATGCAGGTGGCTGTGGCCGAGTTCGCTCGGCACGTTGCCGGACTCGCCGGAGCGAACTCCACCGAATTCGACCCCGTCACCGAGCACCCCGTCATCGACCTCATGCTCGAACAGCACGAGGTGGCCGACATGGGCGGGACGATGCGCCTGGGCACCTACCCATGCAAGGTCGCAGCAGGGACCAAGGGATTCGACGCGTACGGCGAAGAGCTCATCTACGAGCGCCATCGCCATCGCTACGAGGTCAACAACGCCTATCGCGACCGGCTCGACCGAAGCCGGACTCGTGATCTCCGGCCTGTCGCCGGACGATCGGCTCGTGGAGATGGTGGAGCTTCCCGACCATCCTTGGTTCGTAGGCAATCAGGGCCACCCCGAGTTCAAGAGCCGGCCCACGCGCCCCGCACCGTTGTTTCGGGAGTTCGTGGGAGCCGCCGTCGCGCGCAGACGTTCGCGCGGGGAATGAGCGGCATGGAAGCCGCAGGCCGGGCCCGCGACGGCGTCCCCGCCCACGCGGGGCAGGGGAGTGGCGCGCTCGAGTTGTTCCTGGAACTCGCTCGCATCGACAGTCCCACTCGTGAGGAAGCAGCGGTGGCTACCTACTGCGCCGGCGCGCTCGCCGCATCCGGGTTCGTCGTGCGGTTCGACGATTCCGCAGCCGTGACCGGTTCGAACACCGGTAACCTCATCGCCGAGCTGCCCGGAACGAGCGGACGGACGCTGCTTTTGTCTGCGCACATGGATTGCGTGGAGCCCTGCCGAGGAGTCGAACCGCTCGTCGAAGATGGTTTCGTGACCTCGGCGGGGGAGACCGTTCTGGGCGCCGACGACAAGGTCGGGATCGCGACCATCATCGCGTCGGCGCGCGAGATCGTCTCCGGACGCGGACCTCGGCCGACGCTGCGCGTCGTCCTGTCGACGCAAGAGGAGATCGGGCTTCGCGGAGCGAAGGTCGTCGATCCCGAAGTCCTTGACGCGGACCTGTGTCTCGTTCTCGACGCCGAAGGCGTTCCGGGCACCATGATCGTGGCGGCGCCGACGCACTACACCTTCACGGCCGCGTTCGAGGGTCGAGCGTCGCACGCGGGCGTGGCTCCCGAGAACGGCGTGAGCGCGATCCTCATGGCGACCCGCGCCATCGACGCGATGGAGCTCGGGCGCCTGGACGAGGAGACGACCGCGAACGTGGGCACGATCGAGGGCGGTACTGCGACGAATGTCATTCCCGAGCGTGTGACCTTGACCGGCGAGTGCCGCTCGCTCGACCGGCCGCGCGTCGAAGCGCTCAAGGCTGAGATGGAGCGCGCCATGCGCGCAGCCGCCAAAGATGCCGGAGGAAGCGTCGACATCGAGTGGACGCTCGAGTACGAGTCCTACGCGCTCGACCGAAGACGATCCCGCTGTCGTCCTCGTCTCGCAGGCGTGCCGTGACGCTGGTCTGGACCCGGCCTACAAGCGGACGGGGGGTGGCAGCGATGCGAACGTGTTCGCGGCTCATGGCGTGCCTACTGTCGCGCTCTCGTGCGGGATGATGGGCGTGCACTGTACCGACGAGTCGGTCGCGGTCGAGGACATCGATGCGCTCGTCCGTCTCGTTTCGGCGGTCATCAGGCGCATGGCCGATTAGCATGCGGCTCGTCTGGGCACACGTCGTGACCGTGGAAAGCGTCGCTCAAGGACTCCAGCGGCTCGAGGTGCTCGTCGAAGGGGAGCGCGCGGCCGCACTCTGCTACCCGCAGCTCACAGGTCCGTGCACAGCGGGCGACGAGGTCCTGCTCAACACGACGGCGGTCGACCTCGATCTGGGGACGGGCGGCGCGCATTTCGTGATCGCTCGTGCTCCCGACGCAAGCGGCGAGGTCGTCGCTTTGGATCGCCCCTCCGGCGGGCACATCATGAAGCTGCGCTACACGCCGCTCCAGATCGACGTCTCGACGGTGGAAGAGCAGGGGGGATCGGCTCACGGGGCCATGGCGAGCGCCACAGACATCGCGGGCATGCCCGTTGCGTGCTGCGGACTGCACAGCCAGGTACCCCTGGTCGCAGCGGCCGTGAAGGATGCGGACCCGACGATCACCGTCGCCTACGTCATGACAGATTTCGCGGCCCTGCCACTGGCGCTCTCCGACGTGATACGAGCATCGGTTGAGGCCGGGCTCATCGATTCGACCGTGACGTGCGGGCAGGCGTTCGGGGGATCGTACGAGTCCGTCAACCTGCACTCGGGTCTGCTCGCGGCGAAGCACGTCGCCGGTGCGGACATTGCGATCGTCGCGATCGGCCCCGGCGTGGTCGGTACGGCGACCCCCTTCGGGCACGGGGGTATCGCGCAGGGAGAAGCGATAAACGCCGCGAGTGTCCTGGGCGGCCGCCCGGTCGCAGTCCTTCGGCTCTCGTCGGCGGATGCTCGGGAGCGTCATCGTCCGGTGAGCCACCACACCACCACCGCCCTCACCTCCATCGCGCTCGCACCCGCCATGGTGGCGGTCCCGTCGAGCGCGGAGGGCGTGTCCGACGCGGAGTTTGCCGAAGTGGAGGCGGCGCTCGACAGGGCGGGCGTGTGGACGCGCCACGCGCGCCAGGACATCGCCGTGCGAGCGCCCGACATGCGCGGCGTCGCGGTCACGACCATGGGCAGAGGGCCCGACCAAGATCCGCTCTTCTTCGCAGCCGCTCATGCGGCGGGCGCACTCTGCGTGACGCTGCTTGGGAGAGGTCCCGATAGCTAGGGAGTAGCTGCCCCCCTGCACACGGGGGCGGTCTTGAACCGCGGGCAGCGAGCGCTACACTGGCAACGGTTCGCCGCCGGCACTTCGGGCCGGTGGCGTGTCTTGTGTATAAACGTCCGCCCGGACTGGAAGGAGCCGCAGCATGATCGTCGGGGTGCCCAAGGAGATCAAGAACAACGAGTTCCGTGTCGCAATGACACCCGCGGGCTGCAGGGAGTTCGTCGACCACGGTCACAGCGTGCTCGTCGAACGATCGGCAGGGGAAGGCTCCTCCTTCACAGATGAGGAGTATGCCGCGTCGGGTGGAGAACTCGTCGAGACCGCCGAGGAGGTCTTCGCGCGAGCGCAGATGATCCTCAAGGTGAAGGAGCCGCAGCCCGTCGAGATCGAGCGGTTGCGCCCTGACCACGTGCTCTTCACGTACCTGCACCTCGCGCCCGATTTCGAGCAGACCGTGGGTCTCGTGAAGTCCGGCGCCACATGCATCGCGTACGAGACCGTCGAGCTGCCGAACCACACCTTGCCGCTGCTGGCTCCGATGTCGGAGGTAGCGGGTAGGATGGCCACCCAGGTCGGCGCCGAGTACCTTCTGAAGCCGATGGGAGGGCGCGGCATGCTCATGGGTGGCGTTCCCGGCGTGTTGCCGGCGAATGTCGTCGTTCTTGGCGCCGGTGTCGTCGGCATGAATGCGGCGTACGTGGCAGTCGGCATGGGCGCGAACGTCACCGTTCTCGATGTCAACCTCGAGCGGCTCCGCTACATCGACGATCTGTGGGGCAACCGCATGCGCACGCTCTACTCGCTACGCCAGAACATCGAGGAGGCCGTCTACCAGGCCGACCTGGTCATCGGGGCCGTTCTTCTCGCCGGTGCCAGAGCGCCGTGGCTCGTGACGAAGGACATGCTTCCGAACATGAAGCGCGGGTCGGTCATCGTGGATGTCTCGGTCGACCAGGGCGGATGCATCGAGACCACCCATCCGACCACTCACTCGGATCCGACATACGTGGTGGACGGCGTTCTCCACTACGGCGTGGCGAACATGCCGGGCGCGGTGCCGAACACCTCCACGCTCGCTCTCACCAACGCGACGCTCCGCTACGCGCTCTCCATCGCCGGCAAGGGTTGGAAGCAGGCCGTGCTCGACGACGAGGCGCTCGGCAAGGGCGTGAACGTACTCGAAGGCAAGATCACGTACGAGCCGGTGGCCGAGGCGCACGGCATGGAATACACGCCGCTGAACGCACTTCTCGCGTAGGACGTGCGACCGCGAACGCCTCACGCTGAAGGAGATTCGCGCTGGCGCGCCGAGGCGCCGCACCTCCCGAATGGCCGCCGGGTGAGGCGGCCATTCGCTCCTCTCGAACGCCAACGAGCATAATCGGCAGCATGGATACGTACGTCGCCGAGTTCCTGGCGCACCTTGCCGTCGAGAAGGGCGCATCGCCTCACACCGTCGATGCGTACCGGCGCGACCTCGCCGCGTACCTGGTCACGCTGCAAGCGCGCGGCGTACGCGAACCGGCGTCGGTCACTCGTGAGGACGTCACCGCCCACGTCGCCTCTTTGAGGCGCAGGGGTCTGGCGCCGAGTTCGGTGGAACGTAAGGTCTCGGCGATCAAGAGCTTCCATAGGTTCCTCGTCCGGGAAGGCATCACCGAGAACCATCCCACCGCCCGGCTGCCGCTGCCCGCCGTACCCGAGCGACTGCCGGACGTCGTGTCGATCGAGGATGTCGCGCGGCTCCTCGCCCAGCCATTCCCCGACGGACCGGCCGGACTGAGGGATCGTGCCGTGCTGGAAACGCTCTACGGGTGCGGCCTGCGCGTGAGCGAGCTGGTTGGTCTCGATCTCGCCGCGGTGGATCTCTCAGCCGGTTTCGTCCGCGTACTGGGCAAGGGGGGAAAGGAGCGGGTGGTGCCGGTCTCGGGAGTCGGCGCGCGGGCGCTGGAATCGTACCTCTCGGCGGGTCGCCCCCATCTGCGGCCCAAGGCCTCTGTGGGGGCAGTCGACTCGCAGGCCGTCTTCGTGAACACGCGTGGCGGCCGGATCAGCAGGCAGTCCATCTACGCGGGGGTTCGGAAGTACGGGCGAAGAGTCGGTCTGGAGCTGCATCCCCACACGTTGCGGCACTCCTTTGCGACCCACCTGCTTGAGGGTGGAGCTGACTTGCGTGCCGTGCAGGAGATGCTCGGCCACGCGGACTTGGCGACCACTCAGATCTACACGCACGTGGACCGAAGGCACTTGAGGGAGGAGTACCTCTCCACGCATCCGAGGGCTCGGATGCGATGAATGCGGAGGTCGAGGGATTCGTAGGAGTCGAAAACAGGGGACTTCTGGAATCTCCGTGAGCGTGAGTGGTTGACTCGCCTCGGGTATGACAATATGCATGTGAGGGTTGTATTTCGTATTCCGAGAAGGAGGGGATCGTCGTGCGTTCACGTTTCACTAGGTTTGTGGCACTGCTGCTCGCGTTCGCACTGCTCGCAACGCTGGTGGTCGGGTGCAAGAAGGAGGCCACGACCGGCGGTGGTGGCACGACGACCGACGTGAAGGCGGCCATGGTCACCGACATCGGAGGCCTTGGAGACAAATCCTTCAACGACATATCGTGGGACGGGCTGAAGAGGGCCGAATCCGAGCTGGGCGTCACTGTGAAGGTCCTCGAGTCGAAAGAGGCAGTCGACTACGAGCCCAACCTCACGCAGCTCGCCGAAGCCGGCTACAGTCCGGTCTTCGCGGTCGGGTTCCTGATGCAGGACACCCTCTCGCTGGTCGCGACTGCGTATCCGGACACAGTCTTTGGCGGCATCGACGTTTCCTACGACCCGCCGATCGCCAACATCGCCGCGTTCACCTTCAAGGAGCATGAAGCGGCCTACCTGGCGGGTATCGTGGCCGGCATGCTGACGACCATGACCGACGTCGACCCGCGCATCAACGACAAGGCCATCGTCGGGTTCGTGGGCGGCATCGAGATTCCGCCTGTCCAGAGGTTCAAGATCGGTTTCGAGGCTGGCGTGAAGGCGGCTAATCCGGCTGCCGAAGTGAAAAGCGTCTACACAGGCACGTTCACAGACACCCAGAAGGGTAAGGAAGCGGCCCTCGGCATGATCGAGGGTGGAGCTGACATCGTCTTCGCCGCTGCGGGCCTGACCGGCGAAGGAAGCTTCGCCGCAGCCCAGGAGAAGAACGTGCTATTCATCGGCGTGGACAAGGACCAGTTCAACACGCTGACCAATCCTGGAGACACGATCATCACCTCCGCCGTCAAGAAGGTCGATGAGGCCGTGTTCCAGATCGTCAAGCGCCAGGTTGATGGCACCCTGAAGGGTGGCACGAACGACGTCTTCGGTCTGGCCGAGAATGCGGTGGACCTCGCTCCGTACCACGATTGGGACTCCAAGATGCCTCAATCGATCAAGGACGCGGTCGCGAAGGCCAAGGCGGATATCATCGCCGGCACGATCACGGTTCCGTCCCAGTAGCACGCAGGATTCACAGCTCCCCCGGCCGGGCGCCAGCGCCCGGCCGGGGGGTCTCGTTCGCGGATGGGAGCTCCGGATGCCTGCCGACCCTTCGCCAGCACACGCCGACGCGGGATCAGCTTCGTCGGGTGCGGCGTCCGTCCTCGAGCTTCGTCACATCACTAAGCGCTTCCCCGGTGTTCTCGCCAATGACGACGTATCGATCTGTGTGAGACGCGGGGAAGTCCTCGCCCTGCTCGGCGAGAACGGCGCCGGAAAGTCCACGCTCATGAACGTTGCCTACGGCCTGTACGATGCCGACGCTGGCGAGATGCTGGTCGATGGCAATGTGGTTCACATCAAGAGCCCTCGGCACGCCATCGACTTGGGGATCGGGATGGTCCACCAGCACTTCATGCTGGTGGAGCCTCTCACGGTGACTGAGAACATCGTGCTCGGACTCGAGCCCACGAAGTTCGGCGGCGTCCTCGACACGACACCCGCGCGGGAACGCGTGGTAGCGCTCTCCGAGCGCTACGGGCTGAGAGTGGAACCGGATTCGCGGGTCATGGACCTTTCGGTCGGCATGCAGCAGCGCGTCGAGATCCTGAAGGCGCTCTATCGCGAGGCCCGCATCCTCATACTCGACGAGCCCACGGCCGTGCTCAGCCCACAAGAGGTCGCCGAGCTGTTCAGGACTGTGCGCCAGCTCGTGACCGAGGGACTGTCGGTGGTCATCATCACGCACAAGCTCGACGAGGTGCGGGCGTTCGCCGACCGGATCGTCGTCATGCGGAGCGGACGTGTTGTGGGGGAGACCACACCGGCCGAGGCAAGCGAGGCAGATCTGGCGCGGATGATGGTCGGGCGAGACGTGGTGCTTCGCGTCTCCAAGCAGCCGTCGGTGCCGGGGGACGTGGTTCTCGAGGTGGAGAACCTCGAGGTCAAGGATGACCGAAGGCTCGACGCTGTCCGGGGCGTGTCGTTCTCGGTGCGGCAGGGCGAGATCGTGGGGATCGCGGGCGTTGACGGGAACGGACAGCGCGAACTCGTGGAGGCGGTCGTGGGCCTGCGTCGGCCGTCTGCCGGGCAGATCCTCTTGCGTGGGAAGGACATCACACACGCCGATGCCGCGGCGTCGATCGCGTCGGGTGTGTCGCACGTGCCCGAGGACCGGCAACGCCGTGGGCTTGTGCTTGAGTTCGACTTGGTCGAGAACATCGCGCTCGGCGACCATCGGCGACCGCCATTCGTCAAACGCGGGCTTCTCGACCGGCACGCGATGGACGAGACGGCCAGACAGCGCATTGCCGACTACGACGTTCGTACTCCGAACGAGCATGTCGCTGCCGGTAATCTCTCGGGTGGCAACCAGCAGAAGCTGGTTCTCGCACGCGAGTTGGGACGCAATCCCGACCTGCTTGTTGCGGCACAGCCTACCCGCGGCCTGGACGTGGGTGCGATCGAATTCGTACATCGCCGCATCCTCGCCGAGCGGGATGGCGGCAAGGCGGTGTTGCTCATCAGTATGGAGCTCGAGGAGGTCATGTCGCTCTCGGATCGGATCCTCGTGATGTATGAGGGGCGCGTGGCACGCGAGTTCGAAGGCGGTTCAGTGAGCGAGGAGGAACTGGGCCTGTACATGACTGGCGGCAGCAATCAGGACGACGACCCCGTATCCGGGGTCTCCGACCTTCCAAGGGGAGAGCGTGTCTGAGGACAACGAGCGCCCGCCGACGAGCGAGCCCGCCCAGCCGGACAGTGCTCCGTCCGCCGACGCGGCGGAGAAGCAATTCGCTCTCGAACAGCAAAGGCTCGATCGGGCGATACGAATCGCGACGCCGTTCGTGTCTGTCGCCATCGCGGTGCTCATCGGGTCGGTGATCATCTATCTCTCGGGTCACAGCCCGGTGGCCGCGTTCTCCGCCATGTTCCAGGGTGCGTTCGGCAGCCAGCGCCAGATCGGGGAGACGTTGCTTCGGGCGACGCCACTCATCTTCACGGGCCTTGCTGTCGCGTACGGCTTCCGCGCGGGGTTGTTCAACATCGGCGCCGAAGGCCAGCTCTTCCTCGGCGGGCTTGCAGCCGCGTTCCTAGGCGTTCGCCTCGCCAGCTTCCCGATGGCGGTCTCGGTCCCCCTCATCCTCATCGGTGGCGCGTTCGCGGGCGCGGCATGGGCGTTCATACCCGCAGTGCTCAAGGCGCGGGTCGGTGCGCACGAAGTCATCACGACGATGATGTTCACCTACATCGGACGCTATCTCGTCTCTTGGCTGGTCACTGGCCCGCTGAGGGCACCGGGAGGGATTCCCAAGACCGTCCAGCTCCCAGCCTCGTCGCGGCTGGAGAAGCTGAACGAACTCCTGCCCTTCCTGCAGCCGACCCGTGCCCATATCGGGATCTTCTTGGCCGTGGCGTGCGCGGTTCTTGTGTGGCTCATCCTGCGATACACCACGATGGGATACGAGGCGCGCGCAGTGGGGTTCAACCAGCCGGCGGCGCAAGCGGCCGGGATCTCCGTATCCGCCGTCACGATCAAGTCCCTGTGCTTCTCGGGGTCGCTCGCGGGGCTGGCGGGATGCGCAGAGGTGATGGGCGTCCACTACCATCTGTTCGACCAGTTCTCATCCGGACTCGGCTTCACGGGCATCGCCGTCGCGCTTCTGGCGAAGAACAACCCGCTCGGCGTCATCGCATCCGCGATCCTGTTCGGCGCACTCTCCGCCGGTGCGAGCACGATGCAGCTCGAGGCCGACGTCTCGCAGAAGGTCATCTACATCCTTCAGGCGATCATCATCTTCCTCGTCGCTGCGGAGAGCATCGTGTACTGGGTCGTTGCCCACGTGCGCAGGCGCAAGGAGGTGGTCCCGGTTGCTGTCTGAGATTCTGACACCCGATCTCTTCGCCTCCGCCGTCCGCCTCGCCACCCCGATTGCGATCACCGCTGCTGGCGCCGCGATATGCGAGCGCTCTGGCGTGGTGAATATCGCGCTCGAGGGACTGATGCTCATCGCGGCGTTCGCGGGCGTGGTCACGGCCTTGCTCACTGGAAGCGTTTGGCTCGGCGTGCCGGCGGCCGTCATTGCCGCGATGTCGTTCGCGGCAATTCACGCGTGGGCGTCGATCAACCTGCGTTCGGATCAGGTGGTGTCCGGGACGGCGATCAACATCCTCGCTCTGGGTGTCACGGGCTTTCTCATGGAATCCATCTTTGGCCATCCGGGGACCACAGCGTCCGTCAAGACCATTCCGCCCGTCTTCGACTTCCCCACGGGTGGTTCGGGAATCCTCGGCACGATCTGGACGTGGATCGACGTGGTGTTTCTTAGCTACACCCCCATCGTCTATCTCGGCATCTTTCTGTCCATATTCCTGACCTGGGCGATGTATCGCACGCGTTGGGGGCTGCGCCTCCGTGCGCTGGGCGAGCACCCGCGAGCGGCCGACACCGTTGGGGTGAGCGTTCTCCGCGGTCGCTGGGTCGCAGTGCTGATCTCTGGGGCAATGGCCGGTCTGGCCGGCGCGAATCTCACGCTCGAGCAGACGGGTCAGTTCACGGAGAACATGACGAACGGTCGCGGCTTCATCGCGCTCGCCGCGAACATCTTCGGCCGCTGGATCCCGGGTGGCGCGTACCTGGCCTCGCTCCTGTTCGGCTTTGCCGACGCTTTGCAGCTTAGGCTGCAACTCTTCAGCAACGTCATCAAGATCCCGCCGCAGTTCTTCCTGATGCTGCCGTACGTGCTAACGGTCATCGTGCTGGCAGGTGCGATGGGCCGTGCTGTCGCGCCGGCGGCTGTCGGCAAGCCGTACAAGGAGAAGGTCTAGCCGGTCTTGGTGACGCGCGCGCAGGACCGATTCGATGCCGAGCGGGCCGCGCTCTGGTCCGCCACGTGGGCGATAGGGGTCGCAATCGGAGTGGCGCTCGGCGGTTGGCTCACCCTCGTGGGTGGAAGCGGAGCGCCGGGGACGGCGTCTCTAGACGTCACGCACGACCTCGTGGTGCTGCCCCTCATCTCCGGGTTCGTCGCGTTCGTGGTCCTCTTCGTTGGGCGGTTCCTGATCGCCCGGCTGCGCCGCCATCCGGCGTGACCACACAACGGCGCCGAACGCCACGGCGAAGATGGTAAAGGCGACCGCGTCTGTCGGCATGTCGAGCCCGAAGTCGAATCCGCGCGAGATCGACCGGTAGAGGTACGCAGCGACCGGCAGCGCGAGCGCGGCCCAGAGCGGCATCTTGAACGTGGGGTGCAGCGCGCTCATGCCCGAGACTTCGCCCGAGTCGGTCGGTTCGTCGGCCGCGCCCTCAGCGGGCGTGGGCCATTCCGAAGCGGGGGTGCCGCCGCGGGTTCGATTCCGATTACGCCGCCTGATCACCCAGCGCATGATGAGCAGCGCGACGACTCCGAGCACGATGAGGGGCGAGAGCGCGATGGCGATCGTGATGAACGAGCGCATCGCCGCCGCCGCTCCGCGGATTCCGTTGGTGATCGCCTGGGCGAAACCCCAGTCGGTGCCGGTCGGCCGAACCACCGGCGCGGGCTTCTGGAGTTCGACCGTCAAGGTGCCGTACGAGATCTGCTTGTCCAGGTAGTCGAGCTGGCTTTGCATGGATTCGATCTCGCTCCGAACCCGAGAGAGCTCGGTTTCGACCAACAGCATCTCCTTCACATTCTTGGCGGCGTCCAGGAACTGACGCAAGCGAACCTCCTCCGCGCGAAGGTTCCTGAGCCGCGCGGCAAGGTCGATGCGTTGTTGGGTGACGTCAGCCTGATTCGCCGACTCGTGAAGGACCGTACCGAAGGCTGCGACGCGCTTGGAGAACTCGGCGAGTCGATCGCTCGGGACGCGGACGGTCACGTACGCGCCCAGGGGGACGGTCTCGCCGCCGGCGTTGGCATCATCGTAGGGACGGTAGATGGGCGTGTTGCTCTCGGTGCTCACCTGGAGGTCGTCGATCTGTCCCTTGAAGGCAGCCGTCGTCGCACGGATGCGGTCGAGCGTCTTGTTGATGTCGGCCACCCGAAGCCGCATGGTGGCAGTCCTGACGAGCAACTGCTCTGTCGTAGCGGATGCATCGCGCAACCGGTGTTTCGCCGCCGACTGGCGTGCCCTTGTCCGTGGAGGTATCGCCTGACGCGGATTCTGGCGGACTCGGTTGGATCGCAGCCATGTCGGGGGTAGACGAGCCGCCCTGCGAGGAGGCCGTCTCGTTCCTCGAGAGGAGTGCGGAGCAGCCGGTGGACGCCAGCAACAGGATGGCCACCGTGACAAGGGCTGTCATGTTGCGGCCACGCATAGAGGTGGTCCCGTCCATCTCGTACCTCCTACGCTGGGAGGTCGGCCAAGAGGAACGCCGGCCGCCCTCGGTTGTTCGAGAGGACGTCCGGCGCTGACGTGCGGTGTATATGGAGGCCTAGTACTCCGTGCTCTGCGGGGTCGGCGAGGTCGCCTGGATCTGCGCCTCCCGCCTCTTCAGGCTCACGGCAGCGTACGTGCCGATCGCCACGCCGATCACGGCGACAGCGAAGAATGCGAGCACAAGCAGGTTGTAGACTGCACCAGCGATGTTGGAAGTCATGCGGTCCGTTCACCTCCGTCAGCGCCTCGTTGGCTCGCTCGATTCTACCCGTCTCCGTGAGCGAGCGGCAACCATGTGGGCGAGTCTCCCTCCATATTCCGCTGTCAATGGCCGAGTCCTGCTCTTTCACCTACTGAGACGCGCGACCAACCCATGCGGTTCACATCAGGTTCCGCCGTGGGGAGCTAATGCAGTCCAGTGGGATGAATTCCCTCAAAAGGGTTGCAAAGTGGGATAAGGTGTCATAGAGTCACGGCGTCGGGAGTCGCGCGTCGCAAGGCGCGGACTCGAGGAGGGCGAGAAGGCGGGGGAGAACCAGCATGTTTCTGGGCGACTACCAGCACACGCTGGACGCCAAGGGCCGTGTCTCCCTGCCTGCGAAGTTCCGCCATGACGTAGAGGGTAGGCGGCTCGTAGTCGCCCAAGGCTTTGAGGGCTGCCTCTACGTGTATCCCGCCGAAGACTACGCGCGATTCGTCGAGCGGCTCATGTCGATCGACGACTTCAATCCGGCGTATCGCCGGGTCCGCCGCTTCTTCACAAGCGGGGCCCAGGACATTCCCGTTGACGGCGCCGGTCGCATCGGCATCCCGCAGACCCTGCGTGAATATGCCGGTCTCGAGAAGGATGTCGCGATCACGGGCAACGGCGACCGCATCGAGATCTGGGACGCCGAGAAGTGGGCGAGGTACACCTCCGGTGACGCAACCGAAAGCATAGAAGACATCGCCAAGGAGCTCGCTGACGCGGGTCTCCTGTAGCGCTTTGACAATGGAATACCGGCACACCCCAGTTTTGCTGGCCGAGGTCACGCAGCAGTTGTCCTTGCAACCCGGTTCCATCGCTGTCGACTGCACCTTGGGCGGGGCAGGCCACGCGAGGCGGATACAGGATTCGATCGGTCCCACAGGCATCCTAGTGGGTATCGACCAAGATGACGCAGCACTTGACGCAGCACGATCCACACTCCGCCTCGGCCAGCAAACCATCCTGCTGAAGGGCAACTTCGCCGATTTGGACGAGCTGCTCCTCCAGGCCCGGATCCCGTACGCCGACGCGTTCCTCTTTGATTTGGGCGTCTCGTCCCCCCAGTTAGACGTCCCGGAGCGCGGGTTCGCGTACCAAGTCGATGCCCCACTCGACATGAGAATGGACCCGGCACGGCAGACCCCCACTGCCGCGGACGTTGTCGCCACATACTCGGAGGAGGAGCTCACGAGGGTTCTTCGAGAGTTCGGCGAAGAGCGCTGGGCCTCGCGCATCGCAGCTTTCATCGTAGCCGCGCGAGGCCCACACCCCCTCACCACGACCGGACAGCTGGTCGACGTCGTCAAGGCGGCGATTCCGGCATCCGCTCGGCGAGAAGGCCCCCATCCGGCCAAGCGCACCTTCCAGGCGTTGCGCATCGAAGTCAACCGCGAGCTGTTCGTGCTCGACGAAGGACTCAGGAGTGCGGCGAGATGGCTTCGGCCACGCGGTCGCGTTGCGGTGATCAGCTATCACTCGCTCGAGGACCGCATCGCCAAACAGGTGTTCTTGGAGCTCTCCCAGGGGTGCACGTGCGATCCGGGACTCCCGGTCTGCACCTGCGGTCACGTGCCGGTCTTCCGCATCGTCACGAAGCGGCCGATCACGGCCTCGGACGATGAAGTCGAGCGCAACCCGCGAGCACGCAGCGCCAAGCTGCGAGTCGCGGAGCGAGTATAGGAGCGCCTGTCACAGGCGCGAGGACGGGAACTGAGGGAGGGCCGATGGGACTGCCTGCATTGCGTCATGAAGCGCCGGTGCGCGCCACGCGCCCTCGGCTGGCCCTGGTAGACGGTGCGCGCGTCCACCGCGCAGCGCACGGCTTCGCGGTCGAAGGTATGCCACTCGGCGCGCTGTCGTGAGACATTCCGCACGTTCATGGCGATCACCATTCTGTTCTCGTGTCTGGGGATCGCTCGCGTCGCACTCTCCTCGCGCGCGGCGGCGGTTTCGATCGAGTCGGGACGCATGCGTGCCAAGGTCAAGGAAGCACGCTTTGTGGGCGACTCACTGCAGATCAAGATCAGCCAGCTCGCCACCCCTGCGCGCATTCGAGCGATCGCGGGGAAGAAGATGAAGATGGCGCCGGCCGCGGGCATCTGGTACCTGACGATAGAAGGCTCCGAGAAAGAGAAGCCCGCAGCCAAAGGGAGCACCGGGGCCTCTGCGGGCAAGAATGTAGCGAAGACGGGCAAGAAGGCCGGTGACACGCTCCTGTCGGCGATTCTGCACACGGCTGCCGGTGAGGCCCAGGTTCTTCTGCTAGGCGATGTCGGCCTCTCGTCCTCGAGATAGCAGACGACAGTCGGGCCGCCCGACGAGTCGTCGGCTGGCGCGCCCGGATACCCGACGCTTCGTAGTTGTCCTTGCCGGTATCCTCGTGGTCCTGCTGGTCATCGGCGGACGCCTCGTGCAGTTGCAGTTCTTTGCGGCTCCCGCCTATGCGGAGAAGGCCCGCATACAGCGCCTGCGAGACGTCGAGATACCGCCTCGGCGCGGAACCATCTACGATCGCGAAGGCGAGCCGCTGGCGGTGAGCGTCGGGGCAAAGACCGTGTATGCGACTCCGTATGCGGTCAAGAACAAGCCCCTGACTGCCAAGACGGTCGCGCGGGTGCTCGGACTGAACGTCGCCGACGTGCAGAGGCGGCTCGCGCGCAAGAGCGGGTTTGCCTACATCGCGCGGAAAGTCCCGCTCGAGCGCGCCCGGCAGCTCGAGGCGATGGAACTCGAAGGCATCGGCTTCCTTGACGACTCGCGGCGCACCTACCCCTCGGGCACCGTGGGCTGTCAGATCCTCGGCTTCGTGGGAGTGGACGCCACGGGCCTCGCGGGCATCGAGAAGCAGTACGACAGCACGCTTCGCGGCGTCCCGGGCGAGTTGCTCGCCGAACGCGACCCCTACGGCCGTCCGATTCCGGGAGGGGTCCTGCACTCGATCGAGCCGGTGAACGGCAAGGACATCGTTCTCACCATCGACAAGGACATCCAGGACCGCGCTCAGACCGAACTCGCTCGCGCCGTGAAGGAGCACAAGGCGCGAGGCGGCTCGGTGGTCATCATGAATCCGCAGTCGGGCGAGATCTACGCGATGGCTTCCATGCCGGTCTTCGATCCGAACGCCTACTCGAAGGCGAGCGCGGGCGCCGTTCGGAACAAGCCTGTGAGCGACGCGTACGAGCCGGGATCGACGATCAAGTCGCTCACAGCGGCTTCAGTCATCGACAAAGGGCTGTTCAAACCGCAATCCAAGCTCACGTTGCCGCCGTCGCTTCAGGTAGCGGGCAAGACAGTCGGCGAGGCGCACGGCCGAGGAACCGTCACGTGGACGCTCACGGAGATCGTCACGCACTCATCGAACGTCGGAGCGGTCAAGCTCGGGCAGGCGCTCAAAGCGCAAGGGCTGTATCGCTATTTCTCGAGATTCGGCCTCACCGAACTGACCGGCATCGACTTCCCGGGAGAGGCCACGGGGTGGCTGCCGCCGCCGAAACAGTGGTCCTCGCTCTCGATGGCCAACATCCCGTTCGGACAGGGTGTCTCCACCACTCCGCTGCAGTTGGGTAGGGCGATCGCCGCCATCGCCAACGACGGTCTTCTGCCGACGCCGCACCTTCTTCTCTCGTTGCCGCAGGACAGGAGTGCCGAGCTCACGTGGCCGCAGAAGCGCGCCATCTCCGCGAAGGCGGCGCGAACGACGACGAAGGTCCTGTGCGACGTCGTCACGGAAGGAACGGGTGGATCGGCGAAGATCCCGGGCTACAGCGTTGCCGGCAAGACGGGGACCGCCCAGAAAGCTCTGAGCGGGGGACGCGGCTATGCTTCGGGCGCCTACGTTGCGTCTTTCATCGGATTCCTTCCAGCCGAGGATCCGCAAGTGCTCATCTCGGTGACCATCGACGAGCCGCGCGGAGCCATCTACGGCGGGGTCACGGCCGCACCGGTCTTCAGTCGCCTGGGCCAGTTCGCGGTTTCGCATCTGGGAATCCCGCCCAGCGCAGCGCGTGCATCGCTTGACGCATCGGTAACGCCTGAAACCGCGAAGAAGCGGGACTAGGACGATGCTCGGGACGCAGGAGACGAGCGGAACCGCGGAAGTGAGCACATTGCGCCCAGAAAACCGGATACTCGCGACGCTTGCCGAGCTTGGCGGCGACGTCCCAGCGGGGGCGATGCGCCAGCAGCCGACCGGCATCGCGTATCGTTCCGACGCTGTGAGGGCCGGCGACGCCTTCTTCGCCATACGCGGCTTCGCCCACGACGGACATGAGTTCGCTTCGGACGCTGTGGGTCGCGGAGCATCGATGCTCGTCGTCGAGCGCCCCGTCTCGGTCGACGTGCCTCAGGTGGTGGTTGCCGATACGCGCGTAGCGCTGGCGAGGACCTCCTCGGCCTTCTACGGCGAGCCGAGCCGAGCGCTCGAGGTCGTCGGTATCACCGGCACCAACGGCAAGACGACGACGACCTACATCCTCGATTCGATCCTGCGGCGATCGGGGCGGACGACCGGCCTGATTGGGACCGTGGAGACTCGGATCGCCGACGAGAGCAGGCGGGCCGGCAGGACGACGCCCGAGTCCGCGGACCTCCAGGCGCTCTTCGCCGAGATGCGCGACCGCGGCGTCAGCGGCGTGTCGATGGAGGTCTCGTCGCACGCGATCGACCTGCACCGTGTCGACGGCATCTCGTTCGCGGTGGCCGCCTTCACGAACCTGACACAGGACCACCTCGACTACCACCACACGGTCGAAGAGTACGCGTCGGTCAAACGGCGGCTGTTCGAAGAGTTCGAGGTCGGCCGAAGGGTCGTGAATGTCGACGATCCCATGGGTGCCACGATGGCATCCGAGCTGGGCGTCGAGTGTACGGTGGGCCGGGGGGCTGCCGCGGACGTCAGGGCGGTGAGCGAAATGCTCGGCCCTTTGGGAAGCGAGTTCACCCTGGTCACCGAATCCGGGGACGCGCGGGTCCGTTTGCCGCTCGCGGGCGCGTACAACGTGAGCAACGCTCTGGTCGCCGCCGGCTGCGCCCTCTCTCTGGGCATCGAGCTCTCCACCGTCGTCCGTGGTCTCGAAAGCAGCCCCCAGGTGCCGGGCCGACTCGAGCGGGTCGACGCCGGTCAGCCCTTCGCCGTGATCGTCGACTACGCCCACACACCCGACAGCCTCGAGAAGGCGATCGCCGCGGTCAAGGCGGTGACCCGTGGCAGGGTCATAGTCGTGTTCGGATGCGGCGGGGATCGCGACCCGGAGAAGCGCTCGCTCATGGGCCGTGCGGCGGGTCTTCACGCTGACCACGTTATCGTCACGTCCGACAACCCTCGCTCCGAGGATCCCGTCGGCATCATCCTGCAGATCGAGGACGGGCTCCGCGACACTACCTCGAGCTGGGAAGCCGAGGTAGACAGGCGTGCCGCCATCGCGCGTGCCATATGCCAGGCCGAGGATGGGGACAGCGTTCTCATCGCCGGCAAGGGGCACGAGGACTACCAGGTCTTCGCTGACAGGATCGTCCATTTCGACGACCGCGAAGTGGCCGTCGAGGAGGTGCGACGGACGTGTTAAGGGCAACCCTTGGCACGCTCGTCCGCGTCACGGGCGGCAAACTCATATCCGGCAACCGTCAGACCGTTGTCAGCGGACTCACCATCGACACGCGCGTTCTCGCCCCCGGCGCCGTCTTCGTGGCGCTCGTCGGCGAGAACGGCGACGGACACGACTACCTCTACGACGCCGTACTTGCGGGCGCGCACGCGCTCATCGTCACGTTGCGCGCCGAGGAGCTCCGCGCGCTGCTCGAGCAGCCGGAGACGCGCGGCATCCCGGTGATCCGCGTCCAGGACAGCGCCCAGGCGCTCCGCGATATCGCTGCGTGGCACCGCACGCGGCTTTCGTGCCCCGTCATCGGCATCACCGGCTCCACCGGCAAGACGACCACCAAGGACATGCTTCGAAGCGTGCTCTCTCGCGATCGAAGGGTCGTCGCGACTGAAGGCAACCGCAACAACGAGCTCGGTGTTCCTCTTACGATCCTCACAGCAGACCCCGCGACCGAAGCCCTGATCGTCGAGATGGGCATGCGAGGGCCCGGGCAGATTGCCGAGCTGGCCTCGATCGCCCAGCCCACGATCGGGCTCGTTACCAACGTGGGCACGAGCCACATCGAGTTCCTCAGCACCGAAGAATCGGTCGCGGACGCGAAAGGCGAGCTCATCGCGGCCCTCCCGCCGGACGGTACCGCCTTCTTGAACGGCGACGACGCGTATTCGGACCGGATCGAGAAGTCAGCGCGCGCGCGGGTGCGCCGCTACGGACTGAGCGACTGGTGCGACGTGCGTGCCGAGGAGATCTCGTGCGACGACGACAGCCATGCGTCGTTCGCGCTTGCGAGCGGCGCGGACCGCTTCGAGGTCACGCTGTCGGTCCCCGGGCGGCACAACGTGTACAACGCGCTCGCAGCTGCCGCGATCGCTCTCGAACTAGGCGTGGCCCCCGACACCATCGCCGAGGGCCTCGCGGACGTCCGCCTCACCGAGATGCGGATGCAGGTCTTCGAGACCGCTTCCGGGATCACCGTCATCAACGACGCGTACAACGCGAACCCGGTCTCGATGCGCGCCGCCATCGAGACGCTCCTGGACATGCGTGCCCAGACGCGTCGCGTTGCAGTTCTGGGCGACATGGCGGAGCTCGGCTCGCTGACCGAACTCGCTCACTTCCAGATCGGCGAGTTCGTTGGCCGCCGCGGAGTCGACGTCGTCGTGACGGTCGGGTCCCGGTCGGCGCGAATCGCCGAAGGTGCGCGCGTCGGCGGCATACCCGCCGAGAACGTGCGCTCGTGCGCGACCGTCGAGGAGGCGGGCGAAGTCCTGGACGATCTTCTCAGGCCCGGGGACATCGTGCTCGTGAAGGCATCCCGCGTCATGGGACTTGAGCGCATCGTCGAGGGAATCGTGACCCCTCGTGTTTAGGCTCGCCCAGTACCCCACCTACCAGGTCTTTCTGGCGGTCGTCGCTGCAATGGTGGCCTGCGCGGTTCTCTTCCCGTTCTGGATTCGACTTCTCAGGGTGCGCAACATTGGGCAACAAGTGCGCGCCGACGGGCCCCAGGGCCATCTGGTGAAGCAGGGGACCCCCACGATGGGCGGCGTGCTCATCGTTCTTGTGGTTACCGCGATCTACCTGGGGATGGGCTCGTACGGCAAGCGGAGCGTGCTCGCCCTCTTTGCATTGATCGCGTGCGGACTACTCGGGTTCGTCGACGACTGGTCCAAGGTGGCCCACGAACGTTCGCTGGGCTTGCGGCCCCGCTCGAAGATCCTCTGGCAAGTGGCCATCTCGCTCGCTTTCGGCCTCCTTGCGGTGAATTGGATAGGCATACCGACAGCGGTCGTCGTGCCGCTCACCGGGCTCAGCTTGAACCTCGGCGTGCTCACGTCGACGTTCGTGATCGGCGGCGTCACCGTGGCTGTGCCATGGCTGTACCTTGTCCTCGTGTTCATCATGATCGGCGGCACCTCGAACGCCGTGAACCTCACCGACGGTCTCGATGGGCTGGCGGCAGGCACGGTCATGATCGTCACGCTGGCCTACGGGGCCATCGCCTTTCGCCAAAACCGGCTGGAGGTCGCGCTCTTCGCGGCTGCCATCGCCGGCGCGTGCGTCGGGTTCCTTTGGTACAACAGCTACCCGGCGGACATCTTCATGGGAGACACGGGCTCGCTCGGATTGGGAGCGGCGATCGCCGCGCTCGCGATACTCACGAAGACGGAGCTGCTGTTCGTGCTTATCGGCGCGATCTACCTAGCGGAAACGCTCTCCGTGATACTCCAGGTGGCCTCGTACAAGCTCACGGGGAAACGGATATTCCGAATGGCCCCGCTCCACCATCACTTCGAGATGAAGGGGTGGTCCGAGACTAAGGTCATGGTCCGCTTCTGGATCGTGACGGGCATCATGGCGGGTGCCGGTTTCGCTCTCTACTTCGTCCAGTCGGTCCGGAGGGGGTAGCGTGGACCCCTCAGGAAGCATGCTCATCGTTGGCTTGGGGCGCTCCGGCGATGCCGTGGCGAGGTACCTCGCAGCCAGGATCGGTGCTGACGGTGGTCGATCGGTCACCGTGGCCGACGAAGCCCGTGACGACGACCTGGAAGCGCGTGCGGAGGCACTGCGCGCGCTCGGCGTCGACGTTCTCCTCGGCGTCGCCGAGGTGTCGGGTTCCTTCGATATCGCGATCGTAAGCCCGGGTCTTTCGCCGGGGCGGCCACTCATGAGATCGGCTGCCGAACGTGCGAAGCGTGTGGAATCCGAGATCGAGTTCGCCTTCGAGCACTCGCGTTCGCCATGGATCGCCATCACCGGCACGAACGGCAAGACCACTACCACGAGTCTCATCTCCCACTTGCTCACGAGTGCGGGAATCCCCGCCGAGAAGGTCGGGAACATCGGCAGACCCGCCATTGAGGTCGTCGACGGCGCGTCCGCTGCTACGGCGATCGTGGCCGAGGTTTCCTCGTTCCAGCTCGCGTTCACACATCGGTTCAGGCCGCGCGTCTCCGTCTTGCTGAATCTCACTCCGGACCACATCGACTGGCACGGCAGCATGGAGGCCTACGCGGCCGACAAGGCGAGGATCTTCGCGAACCAAGGCGCGGAGGACGTCGCGGTCGTCGACGTCGACGACGAGGGATCGGCACCGTACGCGGACGTCGCCTCCGGGCGCGGCGTTCGAGTGTTGCGCGTCAGTCGCCGGCAACTGCCTGACGGTGGCGCGGGAGTCGTCGGCGACACGCTCGTTCTGGCTACGGCACGCGGGCCGGTCGACCTCGTGACCGGCGACGAGCTTCGCATCCGAGGCGAGCACAACGTGAGCAACGCGCTCGCCGCCGCGGCCGCGGCGCACGCATTCGGCGCGCACCCGGATGCGATACGAGACGGCCTGCGCACGTTCGCTCCGATAGCGCACCGACTCGAACCGGTTGGGGACGTGGCCGGGGTCGAGTACTTCAACGACTCCAAGGCCACCAACCCGGACGCCGTTCTCAAAGCGCTCACAGCCTTCGCCGAGCGCCCGCTCGTAGTGCTCCTCGGAGGTCGGAACAAGGGGAACGATTTCACCGCGCTTGCCACGGCCGTATCTCGCCGAGCCAAGGCGGCGGTGCTGTTCGGGGAGTCTGCTCCCGAGTTGGAGCGTTCCCTCGCCGGCGCCCCGATCGAAGTCGTGACGGCGAGCGGGATGACCGACGCGTTCTCAGCGGCTGCACGTCTGGCCTCACCGGGCGACGCCGTGCTCCTGTCGCCCGCATGCGCCTCGTTCGACGAGTTCTCGGGCTACGAGGAACGGGGAGATGTCTTCCGGACACTCGTCGAAGAGCGAACCGCTGCGATGGGTGCGTCCCCGAGCGAGGTGTCGTCGGCATGACCCGCGAAACCTCCTACGCCGGCGGTCCGGTCGCCCGATACCTCCTCCTTGGTGCGACCGTCTTTCTCATGTTCGTCGGCCTGGTGATGATCTACTCGGCGGCGTCCGTGTCCGACTTCGTACGCTACGGTGACAGCGCGCACCACCTGAAGCGCCAGCTCATGTGGATTGGGCTGGGCACGCTCGCACTCGTGGTCACGTCGCGATTCGACTACCGCCGCCTCAGGAACATGGCGATGCCGGCCTGGCTGCTCGCCCTCGCTCTGCTGCTCGGGGTGATCGTCCTCGGTGTCGTCCGTGGCGGCGCCCGTCGCTGGATCCCATTGGGCCCGTTCGGCCAGCTCCAGCCCTCGGAGTACACGAAGGTCGTGTGCGTCTTCTTGACCGCGGCGCTCGTGACCGAGTTCAAACGAGGCCGCATCGACGAGAGCCAGCTTCTGGCTCGAGTGCTCATCTTCGTCGGCATCGTCTCGGGCCTTGTCCTCCTGCAGCCGGACCTCGGCACGACACTGGCGATCGTGGTGTCGGTAGCGCTCGTCCTGTTCATAGGCGGGATTCGGATGCGGTGGATCGGCTTCGCGGCCCTCGGCACGGTCGTGCTCGGTGCGCTTGCGATATGGCAGGAACCCTACCGCGCGGCGCGATTCATCGCCTTCCTCGACCCATGGAAGGACGCACAGGGGAAGGGCTACCAGACGGTGCAGGCACTCTTGGCCTTCGGGACCGGGGGGCTCGACGGCATCGGGTTGGGGCTGTCGCGCCAGAAGTTCTTCTATCTTCCCGAGGCCCACACGGATTTCATCCTCGCCATCATCGGAGAGGAGGCGGGGCTGATCGGCACGCTCGGTGTCGTCCTCGGGTTCGGAGCGTTCGCCTACGCGGGGTTCCGCATCGCATTGGGCACGCGCGATACGTTCGGCCGGATGCTCGCAGGCGGCCTGACGGGAATGATCGCCGCTCAGGCGGTGATGAACATGATGGCGGTCACGAGCCTCATGCCCGTGACCGGCAAGCCGCTGCCGTTCGTGAGCTTCGGCGGTTCGTCGATGTTGTTCACCATGGTATGCGTCGGCCTGATTCTCTCGGTGTCGCGATACGGCGCCGTGCGGAGCCGGGTGGCGCAGGAGATCCCAAACGATGAGGAGCCAACGCGTGCGATTCCTCGTGAGCGGAGGCGGGACAGCGGGACACATATATCCCGCTCTGTCCGTAGCGGAGGAGCTGTCCGCCGCCGGGCGTGACGAGGTCGTCTTCGTCGGGACGCCGGACGGGCTGGAGGCTCGCCTCGTGCCAGAAGCGGGTGTCGCATTCGAGCCCTTGGCCGCGCGAGGGTTCGACCGCTCGCGACCCTGGACGCTCGTCACCTCGAGCGTCCTTGCGGTCGTCTCCACCGCGCGCGCCCTGCGGCTCATCCGCCGCTACCGTCCCGACGCAGTGGTGGGCTTTGGGGGGTACGTTTCGATCCCCGTCGGCCTCGCGGCGGTCCTGCGCCGCGTACCGCTCGTCTTGCACGAACAGAATTCCGTTCCCGGTCTCGCGAATCGGTTGTTGTCGAGGTGGGCTCGAGCGACGGCGGTGACATACCCGGAGTCTGTTCGACGACTGAAGCACCCCGACCGCGCTGTTCTCACAGGCAATCCTGTGCGAGCCGCGGTCCTGTCGGCAAGGGCCGAGAAGGGGCGAGCGCTGCTCGGTGTTCCCCAGAGCGCGACGCTCCTCCTGGCTTTCGGTGGCAGCAGAGGCGCGCGGCACCTCAATACGGCCCTGATCGCCGTCGGCGCCCGCGTGCTGTCCGTGCCGGACGTGCGCGTGGTACAGGTTGCGGGGCGAGCCGAAGCGGACACCGTGAGGACCGCGCTCGCTGCGGCCGGATTCGACCTGGACGAGCGCTGGCAGGTGCTCGACTACATCGAGGACATGGGATCGGCGATGGCCGCGGCCGACCTTGTGCTCTCGCGCGCGGGGGCTACGTCGCTCGCCGAGATCACCGCATTGGGCCGCCCCGCGCTCCTCGTTCCGTATCCCCACGCAACCGATGACCACCAGACCACCAACGCCGCAGCGCTCGTCGAGGCCGGCGCCGCCGAGGTCGTCGCGGATGCGGAGCTGGACAGCCCACGTTTCGGTGACACGCTCCTTCGCCTGCTCTCGGGCGCCGGATCGCGTGCTACGATGGCTGCCGCATCTCAGCGTCTGGCGTGCCTCGATGCCGCCGCACGCGTAGCCGGCATGGCCCGCAAGGCTGCGGCCGGGCGTATGGAGTCCGCCTGAACCACCCGGAGACCAATGCCCGAACCCACGTACGCCCATTTCATAGGCATCGGCGGCGCCGGAATGAGCGGCATCGCCCTCGTGCTGCACGCACGCGGGAAACGGGTCACTGGCTCTGACCTGCGCGAATCGCGCTACACGAACGCACTCACGCACGCGGGGATCGACGTATCCATAGGGCACGGCGCCGAGAATATCGGTGACGCGCGCATCGTAGTGGCTTCGTCGGCGATTCCGGAGAGCAACCCGGAGCTGACGGAAGCGCGACGCCTCGGGCTTGAGGTGTGGCAGCGCGCACAGATGCTCGCGCACCTCGCAGAGGACCGGAAGACCGTGGCCGTCGCGGGCACACACGGCAAGACCACCACGAGCTCGATGGTGGCGACGATGCTCTCGGGAATGGGTCTCGAACCGACGTTCCTCATCGGTGGCGAGGTCTGCGAGTTCAAGACGAACGCCGTTGCCGGTGCGGGCGAACACTACGTCGTGGAAGCCGACGAGTCCGACGGATCGTTCCTGCACCTGGATCCCTCCGTTCTGCTCATCACGAACATCGAAGCGGACCATCTCGATCACTACGGCACGCTCGAGAAGGTAGAGGAGACGTTCGTCGACTTCATGCGCAAGGTGCCGGACGATGGCACGCTCGTCATCTGCGCCGACGACAAACGGCTCGTTGAGCTCAGTGCCGGCGTCACGTGTCGCGTTGTCACATACGGTCACGATGATGCGGCCGAAGTACGGATCGCGAACGCCGAGGCAACAGGCGAGGGGTACCGGGCGAGGATCGACCTGCCTGCCGCCAGCTTGACGGTGTCAACATCAGTCCCGGGCGTGCACAACATCGAGAACGCAGCCGGGTCGCTTGCGGTCGCCCATGCCCTTGACCTCGACGTCGCGGCGGCGGCCGGATCGCTGTCTCGGTTCGGCGGCGTGAAGCGTCGCTTCGAGCACGTGGGAGTGGCACAAGACGTCACGGTGGTGGACGACTACGCTCACCATCCTACCGAGATCGCGGCGACGCTCCGCGCCGCGCGGGGCCTGGGCTATGGTCGCGTGTGGGCGGTCTTCCAGCCACATCGCTACAGCCGGACGGCCGCGCTCGCGAAAGAGTTCGGTCCCGCGTTCGAAGACGCAGACCGTCTCGTGCTGCTCGAGGTCTACGGGGCAGGCGAGACTCCCATCCCGGGAGTGTCCGGCCGAACCATCGTTGACGCTGTGCTGCGGCGCGCACCACGGACGTCGCTCGCATGGCTTCCGCATCGTGCGGACATCGCACCGTATCTCGCTACGAACGTCGAAGCGGGGGACCTCGTGATCACCATGGGCGCAGGCGACGTGACCGCCCTCGGTCCCGAGATCATCCGCGCGATCGCCTCAGCCGAGCCGCAGCGAGGCTGAGATGGCCGGCGACCGCGTCCATGAGGCGCTTTCCCGTGCCGTCGCCGGAGAAGTCAGGGCCGGGGAGCCGATGCTGCGCCATACGACGTTCCGCATCGGCGGCAAGGCGCGCTACTTCGTGACCTGCGACAGCCTGAGCGACCTCTCCGGTGCGCTGCACGTGCTCTCGCTTGCCGAGATCGAGTGGGTAGTCCTGGGACGCGGGAGCAACCTCCTCGTGAGCGATACCGGGTACGACGGGGCCGTGCTCGTGCTCGGCAGGGACTTCCGAAAGCACCGCATCGATGGGACTCATCTCGAAGCGGGTGGAGGGGCACTTCTCGGCGCACTTGTGCAAGACGCGTATTCGAAGGGCCTCTCGGGCATGGAGTTCGCAGTTGGGATACCGGGGACGGTTGGCGGCGCACTGGCGATGAACGCGGGTGAGCGCGAGCGTTGGATATCCTCCACCGTCGAATCGGTGACGCTCTTCCACGCGGAAGAGGGCCTCGTCGGTCTTCGCGGACACGAGATCGCGTGGAGCTACCGGCGTTCCGGCCTGAAGGAGCGCGGTATCATCGTTGAGGCGGTCCTCAGGGTCGCCAAGGCCGACCGGGACACCATCCGACACGCGATGGACGGAAGCCTCCGACGCCGGCGGCGCTCGCAGCCCGTAGGCGCGTCGTGTGCCGGAAGCGTGTTCGTCAACCCGCCCGGGGACTCCGCCGGCAGACTGATCGAAGCTGCGGGTCTCAAAGGCAAGCGTATCGGAGGCGCGGTCGTATCCGAGGTGCACGCGAACTTCATCGTGAACGAGGGCGACGCACGCGCCGATGACGTGGTCGCACTCGTCCGCCTGGCAATGAGCACTGTTAGGGACATCTATGGAATCGAGCTCAAACCGGAGATCGGCTTCCTCGGATCGTTCGAAGGGTCGTAGGCGCGTCATCATCGGTGCCGGTGATTCGACACGCGATCGCTACTCTTCGCTCGAACGGTCGATCGTCGGCGCGCGCGGTTCTTCCGGTTCGGGGCGACGGCCGGTTCCGGGGACGCTCAGGAGCGCCGGGCGCAGGGTCGCCGGAAGCAAGGCCGAGGAGCGAGACTCGCGGCTCCGCTCCCAGCGTCGGAAGGTGCGCACGCGTGTCGTGCTTGCCGTCGTGGCGGTGCTCGCCGTCGTCGCAGGCGCCGTGTGGCTCTATCGCTCGCCGGTGTTCACCGTCAAGGCGGTGGACATCGTCGGGGCCAAGCGGCTGACCGACGCGCAGGTCACACAGCTGGCGGCG
Source organism: uncultured Actinomycetes bacterium (assembly GCA_963817255.1). Classification (GTDB taxonomy): domain Bacteria; phylum Actinomycetota; class Coriobacteriia; order Anaerosomatales; family CAVRZR01; genus CAVRZR01. The sequence goes on along the minus strand of CAWFNT010000003.1, from coordinate 158,102 downwards.
TTGCCCGCGGGCGTGACGCTGCTTCGCCTTCCGTCGGCGCGGATCGAATCGAATCTCGAACGGAGCCCGTGGATCTCGCGTGCCGAGGTGACCCGCGACTTCCCCGATGGGGTTCGAATCCGCCTGGTAGAACGCACTCCCGCCGCGGTCGTGCTGGTCAACGCGAAGAAGCGGTGGCTCGTGGATAGGTCCGGCGTCTGGCTGGCTCCTGTCTCCGCGGCCGCGACTTCCACGCTCGTGCCCGTGCGCGATGTGGAGGGACTCGATCCGGTGGCCGGCAGGAGGACGCAGTCCGAGACGTTGCTGAATGCCCTTCAAGTCGTGACCCAGCTGAGTGAGACCCTGACGCCTCGCATCAAATCGCTCACTGCGCCCACGGTCGACAAGACCGCGCTCGTGACGCGCGATGGGGTGGAGGTCTTCGTTGGCACCTCCGACGATATCGCTCGCAAGCAGCAGGTCGCCGAGAAGATCCTCGACGAGCAGGCGGGAAACGTCGTCTACATCAACGTGCGGACGGTGGAGCGCCCAACGTGGCGGGGGCTGGAGAACCAGCCCTGAGCGCCAGAGGGACGCAGCTTGCGAGACCGCGCTTCGACATCCTCTGGGGAGAATGTTGCAAACCCCTTGCACTTGGGCTAACGTTTATGCCAAGATTGAGCGTTCGGGACGTACAGTAAGCGTCAACTTGAGGTCTAGGGTACTGCCGAAGGACCCATTCGGGGAGGGCCAATCATGCTGGATACGGGCGCGAACTACCTTGCAGTCATCAAGGTGATCGGTATCGGCGGCGGCGGAACCAACGCCGTGAATCGCATGGTCGAAGCGAACGTCAAGGGCGTCGAGTTCATCGCGATGAACACGGACGCGCAGGCGTTGCTGATGTCGGATGCCGACTACAAGGTGCATGTCGGCGTGAATCTGACCAAGGGTCTCGGCGCCGGCGGAGATCCGGATGTCGGCGTGCAGGCAGCCGAAGAGAGCCGCGGCGAGATCAAGGAGGCGCTCCAGGGCGCAGACATGGTCTTCGTGACGGCCGGTGAGGGCGGTGGAACCGGGACGGGCGCCGCGCCGGTGATCGCCCAGATCGCCAAGGAAGAGATCGGTGCGCTGACCGTCGGGTGCGTGACGCGCCCGTTCGCGTTCGAAGGACGCAAGCGCGCCCTCCAGGCGGAAGAGGGTATCAAGAAGCTCCGCGACGTCGTGGACACGCTCATCATCATCCCGAACGATCGGCTGCTGCAGGTCGCGGAGAAGAAGACGTCCATCCTCGACGCATTCCGCATCGCCGATGACGTACTTCGCCAGGGAACGCAGGGGATCACCGACCTGATCACCGTGCCCGGGCTCATCAACTTGGACTTCGCCGACGTTCGCACGATCATGCAGGATGCGGGTTCGGCGCTGATGGGTATCGGCATGGCGGCGGGGGATAACCGTGCTCACGACGCAGCCAAGGCCGCTATCTCGAGCCCCTTGCTGGAGTCGAGCATCGAGGGCGCTCAGGGCGTGCTGCTGTCGATCTCCGGCGGATCCGATCTCGGCCTATTCGAGGTCAACGAGGCCGCCGAAGTGGTAGCTGCCGCGGCGTCGCCTGAAGCCAATATCATCTTCGGGGCGGTCATAGACGACGCGATGATCGATCAGATCCGCGTCACGGTGATCGCCACCGGGTTCGACGGCAAGCGCAAGCAGGAGACGATGGAGTTCGCCGCAGTTGGTGAGGACGAGCAGATCGGTCCGCCTGCGTTCGAACCCCTCACCGAGGAGGACCTCGACATCCCTGCGTTTCTGAAGAAGCGGACGTTCTAGGCAGATCAGGCGATAGGCGGGCGGCGACGCCCGTATGTTTCGGACCCGGTGCCGACGACGGCGAGACCTCGTCGGCACCGGGTCCGCCATTTCTCCGAGGTCTCTTTCCCGACGCTGTGCCCCATACTTGTGCCGTACGGGTCCTTCACGCCTTGCGCCGACGTCGGAAGATGAGGGAGTGCTGTGCACGAACCGCGACTCTCCAGGTTCACGCGGGCCGGTTGTACCTACTGGACAGACGACGCTCTCATGTCGCGCACGGAGATCGTCGTGGCGTTCTCGGAGCGCACCGGCGGCGTGAGCAGCATGGGCTTCGCCACGCTCAACCTGGCCGCGCACGTTGGCGACGTCGCTCGTGACGTCGACGAGAACCGTTCGCGGTTCCTGGCCTCTGTCGGCCTGGCGCCGCTGCGCGACAAGCTCGTGACAGCGGAACAGGTGCACGGCACGCGCGTTGCGCTCGTGGATGGTTTCGATGGGGGCCGCGGCGCGTGGGCTGAGGGCGGCGCAGAACCGGTTGCAGGGACCGACGGCCTCGTCACCTCCGCACGCAGGCTGCCCCTCATGATGCTGTTCGCCGACTGCGTCCCGATCGTGCTTGTCGCACTGGGCTCTTCCGCGTCGGCGGTCGGGGTGTTCCACGGAGGCTGGCGTGGGATCAGAGATCAGATCGCGCACGTAGGCGTCAGAGCCGTCTGTCAGGCCGCTGAGTGCGACCCGTGCAATGTCCTCGCCTACATCGGTCCGCACATCTGCGCGAAGGACTTCGAAGTCGGTCCAGAAGTCGTATCGCAGTTCGACAACATCTTTGCTACATTGTCGCGGGCCGGGACCGATGCGATAGACCTCGGGGCGGCCGTGTCTTCCGGCCTTGTCGAAGCAGGGGTACCCATGAGTGCGCAGTGCAGCTTGGACGCATGCACCTTCGAGCACACAGACAGGTTCTTCTCACATCGCGCTGGCGGGCAATCCGGCCGCCACGCCGCACTCGCCGCACTGGCGGGGCGCGAGGGATGATGCGCCGGCATCTGCTGCTCGCGGTTCTCCTCGCGGCGGCAGTACTGCTCTCGGCGTGCAGTGCCGGCGCGGGGAGCGCAGACCAGGTCATCGTCACGGGGTCGACCACCATCCTGCCCATCGCCGAGGTCTCGGCGGAGATGTACGGCGACGTCGAGCCCGATGTGAGCGTGCTGGTGTCCGGCGTTGGCTCTTCGGCGGGTATCGAGAGCGTCTCGCGAGGGTCCTCGGACATCGGTAGCTCGTCGCGCGACCTCAAACCTGAAGAGGAGAACCTGGGACTCGTTGACACGCCGATCGCCTACGATGCGATCGCCGTGATCGTGCATCCCGACAACCCCGTAGGGAATCTGACGAAACAGCAGGTCAAGGCGATATTCCAAGGCGCGATTCGGAACTGGAGCGAGGTGGGCGGCAGCGACCAGCCCATCCACCTCGTCAACCGCGACCAGGCATCGGGCACTCGAGAGGCGTTCTCGAAGATCGTGATGGATTCGGAACCCTTCGACCCGACCGCGGCCGTTCTCCCGGGAACGGGCCAGGTGCGCGCGGTCGTGGCCGACGCGCCCGGAGCCGTCGGCTACATCTCGTTCGGCTTCGTGACATCGGCAGTCAAGACGGTCTCGATCGACGGCGTCGCGCCGTCTGAAGAGAACGTCTTCTCGAGCAGCTACCCGGTACAGCGCACGCTGCACTTCTTCACCAAGGGCGAACCGGTACAGCCTGCGAAGGGCTACATCGACTACGTCCTGTCCGACGCCGTGCAGCAGTCCGTGGTGAAGGACGCGGGCTTCTTGCCCGTCGCCGAGGGCGGTGACTAGGTGCCGAAGAAGGCCGACGCCCCGGAGATCTCGGGCGATCTGCAGCTTGTCTCTCGCGCGACGTACCTCAAGGAGGTAGCGCTCAAGTACCTGTTCCTTCTGTGCGCGTTCGTCGCGGTCCTCGGCGTCGGTCTCATCTTCGTGTTCGTCGGCGTGAGAGGGTGGCCGGCGTTCACCGAGATCGGGGTGGGCGACTTCTTGTTCGGAAAGGTCTGGTCGCCGGCCGACGGACAATACGGCATTCTGCCGATGATCTGGGGCACGATCGTGGTGATGGCGGGTGCGCTCGCGATCGGCACCCCTCTCGCGGTGGCGACTGCGGTCTTCCTTGCGGAGATCGCGACGCCACGCGTGCGCTCGATCGTCCGTCCGGCGGTCGAATTGCTCGCCGGCATCCCGTCGGTCATCTACGGCTTCTTCGGGTTGGTCATCCTTCGACCGATCATCGCCGAGTACAGCGGCGGCCTGGGTTTTGGCGCGTTCACGGCGTGGATCATCCTCGCGGTCATGATCGTGCCGACCATCGCGACCCTGTCGCAGGACGCGATCGAGTCGGTGCAGGGCGGCATCCGTGAAGCCTCGTACGCAATGGGCGCGACCACCTGGCAGACGATCTACAAAGTGCTGCTGCCGGCGGCCAAGGTGGGCATCATCGATGCGATCATCCTTGGGATGGGCCGAGCCATCGGCGAGACCATGGCGGTGCTCATGGTCGTCGGGAACGCGCCAGTGTTCCCAAAGGGGATCTCCGCACCGCTTTCCACGCTCACCACCGCGATCGTCCTTGACATGTCCTACGCAACGGGCCTGCACCGCACCGCGCTCTTCGGCATGGCGATCATCCTGTTCATCGTGTCGATGCTCCTTGTGGCGGCCGTGAGACTCATCTCCAGGTTTGGGGAGGAGTCTTCGTGAACAAGCGGGTCACGAACAACATCGCCCTCGCGATCCTGTGGGTGTCCGCGGGGGCTACGGTGTTCATCTTGTTCGCGCTCATCGCGTACGTCTTCGTCAATGGCATAGGCGCGATCTCGCTCGAATTCATCTTCACGTGGCCGCACGGCGTGAATGCCGAGGGCGGCATCTGGCCCACGATCGTCGCGTCGGTCTACGTGACCGCGCTCGCGATGCTCATCGTCACACCAGTCGCCATCCTTGCGGCGGTATACCTTGCCGAGTACGCGGTGCAGGGGCGTCTCGTGAACACCATCAGGTTCGCTGCCGACTCGCTCGCTTCGGTCCCCTCGATCATCATGGGTTTGTTCGGATTGGCGCTTTTCGTGGAATCGGCGGGTCTCGGCTTCTCGATGCTCTCCGCGGCCCTTGCGCTCTCGTTCTTGATGCTGCCGATCGTCATGCGAACGACCGAGGAGGCGATCAGGTCCGTCCCGCGATTCATGCGGTGGGGGAGCTACGGACTCGGCGCGACCAAATGGCAGACCGTGAGCAAGATCGTCCTGCCCGGAGCATCCCCGCGCATCATCACGGGCATCGTTCTCGCGACCGGGCGGGCTGTGGGGGAGACGGCAGTGGTGATCTTCACGATGGGTCAGGCCATCAACCTGCCTATCTCGCCGCTCGATTCCGGCCGACCGATGACCGTGCATCTGTACCTGCTGGCAACGGAGGGCATCAACCTTGAGGCTGCCTACGGCACCGCCCTGCTTCTGATGGTGATGATCCTCGGTTTCAATCTCGGCGCGCGCTGGATCTCGCGCCGATACCGGAAGGTGTGAGTCTGAGATGAATCCCGGCATCGACCCGCAGCCCGCAATCGGCGGCCCCGAGAAGATCTCGGTCAAGAACCTCGAGTTCTACTACGGGGACTTCCACGCGCTCACCGGTGTCAGTGTGGGCGTCCTCAGCAACGCAGTCACCGCATTCATCGGGCCCTCCGGCTGCGGTAAGTCGACATTCCTGCGGACCATCAACCGGATGAACGACCTCATCCCCGGAACCCGCATCGAAGGCAAGGTCCTGCTCGATGGACAGGACGTATACGCACCCGGGGTCGATCCCGTCGATCTCAGGCGTCGTGTCGGGATGATCTTCCAGCAGCCCAATCCGTTCCCCATGTCGATATACGACAACGTCGCCTACGGTCCGCGGCTCCACGGGGTGAAGAAGCGGGCCGAGCTCGACGAGGTCGTCCAGAAGTCGCTCGAGCGGGCGAACCTCTGGAAGGAAGTCAAAGACATCCTGGGGCGCGGCGGCCTCACGCTTTCGGGCGGCCAGCAGCAGCGCCTGTGCATCGCGCGCGTGCTGGCGGTCCAGCCGGAGGTCCTGCTCATGGACGAGCCGTGCTCAGCCATCGATCCCGCCTCCGTCCAGAAGGTCGAGGACCTGATGGCCGAGCTCAAGCACCGCTACACGATCATCATCGTGACGCACAACATGCAGCAAGCGGCGCGCGTGAGCGACTTCACAGCGTTCTTCCTGCAGGAACAGATGGGCGAGCCCGCCGTTCTCGTGGAATACGACCGAACCTCCGTCGTGTTCACGAGCCCGAGCGACAAGCGGACCGAGGACTACATCACCGGACGCTTCGGCTAGGTGTTCCTACAACCGCCGAGTAACGTCGAGCTCTCCCACCGCGACCTGCGACTATACTGGCACTCATCGCGGACGGGATCCTCAAGAAGGAGCTGAGAGTCGATGCGGGAGCAATTCCGACAGGAGCTGAAGAACCTCAAGGCCGACGTCGTGGGCATCGGCAGGGATGTGACCAAGCTGACGCGCGACGCCGTCACGTCACTGGTCGGGGGCGAGGTGGACTTGGCCGACGCCGTCATCCGCTCCGATGACGACATCGATCGCCGGTGTCTGGCGATAGAGGAGCGCGCCATCGAGACCATCGCCACGCAGTCACCGGTGGCCCGGGACCTGAGGCTGCTCCACTCGCTCACCTACATCGCCATGCACCTCGAGCGAATGGCCGACCTCTCCGTGAACATCGCGAAGGCGACACGCCGCACCGCTGCTCGGAAGGGCCCGCAAACGCTCTACGACCTGATCCAGGCGCAAGGCAATCTCGTGTACCGGGTCTTGGATGCGACCATCGAGGCACTCGAGAAGAGCGACCTCGACCTGGCGCGCAAGCTCCCCGAGCTGGATGAGCCGATCGACCACCTGTACAAGCAGTTCTTTCGCGAGCTTGCGAGGCTGCACGACGAAGACGACATCGAGTGGGCTTCGTCCATGGTGCTTGCGTCGAGGTACCTCGAGAGGATCGCCGACAACGCGGTCGACATCGGCGAGCGCATCGCGTACCTGGTGACGGGCGAGTTCGACGTCCTGCTCTCCGAGTCGCCGGAATCGCCCGCGCGATCGTGAACCCGGTCGCGGTCGGCCTCGAATCGGTTCGGCGGCAAGTCGCCGACGCCGCGGACTGCGCGGGACGGTCTCCGGACGACGTGAGAATCGTCGGCGTGACGAAGACCGTCGGGATTCCCGAGATCCAGGCCGCGATCGCCGCGGGTATGCTCGACTTCGGCGAGAATCGCGCGCAGGAGTTCCTTGGCAAATACGGACTGTTTCCCGACGTGCGCTGGCACTTCATCGGCACGCTCCAAACGAACAAGGTCAAGGATGTTGTCGGCAAGGCATGCCTCATCCACTCGGTCGACTCACTGCATCTGCTCGAGGCAATCGACAGGAAGGCCACCGAGATCGGCACGATCCAGCCGGTCCTGTTGCAGGTCAACGTCGCTGGTGAGGTCTCCAAACACGGACTCGACGCCGACGAGGTCCAGGGCATCCTCGAGGCCTCTCGGAACCTGCCAGGCGTGGACGTCAGGGGTCTCATGACCATGGCGCCGTTCGGACGTCCGGAGGAGTCCCGGTGGGTCTTCAAGGAGCTTCACAGACTCGCCGAAGCCCTCAGCGCACTGCGACTGAATGGGGTAGAGTTATCCGAACTCTCAATGGGGATGACGAACGACTTCAGAGTCGCGGTCGAAGAAGGTGCGACCATCATCCGGGTCGGGAGAGCGATCTTCGGCAGGTGACTCCAGATTCGACCAGTTCAGAGTTGTCGACACGGGGAGTGACGACGTGAGCGTGTGGGAACGAGTAAAGGTCCGGCTCGGCCTGGAAGAAGAGTGGGACGGCTACGACGACGAGGACTACTACGACGACGAGCCCGACGACGTCGAGGACGGCTGGGATTCCCCGCAGAAGCACTCGTACGAGTCGTCGCACAAGTCGGAGACCTCAGTGCGGCGGGTTCAGCGAGACGAGCGCGATCGCCAGTCCACGCGCTCGTTGCGCAGCGTTCCCACCGGAGCGGCGAGCGTTACCTCTGTCGCGCCCCAGGTCCGCATCCACATCGTCGAGCCGAAGAGTTTCGGCGAAGCGCAGACCATCGCCGACAGGTTCAAGCAGGGAACGCCGGTCGTCATGAACCTCACGGGGACCAAGGCGGAACTCTCCAAGCGCATGCTCGACTTCGCCGCCGGGCTCACGTACGGCCTGGACGGCGGGCTGCAGAAGGTTGCCGAGCGAGTGTTCTTGCTCACGCCGGCCAACGTCGACGTCTCGGCCGAAGACCGTCGGCGCCTGAAAGACAACGGCCTGTTCATTTTTGAGGCCTAGGGGGCGGATGCACGAGATGACCGACGGCCGGTTCGTGTTCGAAGGCCGCCTTGCCGTCGTGGGCGGCGGCAATATGGGCGAAGCGATCGTGAAGGGCCTGCTGGATGCGGGCTCGCTTGACGCGGAGTGTGTCGTCGTTGCCGAGCCGAACGCGCGTCGGCGCGAAACCCTCGCGTCGGCGCACGGTGTCGCGTGCGTCGCCGACGCGCGCGACGCGGTCCCCGGCGCGGATGTCGTCATCGTCGCCGTGAAACCTCAAGTCATCGATGCGGTCGTGCGAGGTCTGGCCGACTCCCTCGACGGCGCTCTTGTCGTCTCGATCGCCGCCGGGGTCAGTATCGCCAGGCTCGAATCGCTCTTGCCCGCGGGCACCGCCGTCGTGCGAGTCATGCCGAATACCCCTGCCATGGTGGGGGAGGGCATGACCGTCGTGAGTGGCGGTACCGAGGCCGGCGAAGAGCAGGTCGACCTCGTCCGCGCGTTCTTCGCCCAGCTCGGCGACGCGATAGTGATCGACGAGCGATTCCAGGACGCGGCGACGGCCATCTCGGGGAGCGGTCCCGCATATGTCGCGCTGTTCGTGGACGCGCTCGCGCGCGCTGGCGTGCGGCACGGCCTTGCCCGCGATGTGGCGCAACATCTCGCGGTGCAGACGCTTGCCGGCACGGCCGAGCTCATCCGTGCCACGGGGCAGCATCCGGAACAGCTCATCGATACCGTGTCGAGTCCCGGCGGAACGACCATCGCGGCGCTCGAAGTCCTCGAGGCGCGAGGATTCCGCGCGGCCGTCGCCGAAGCGGTCTCCGCCGCTGTCGCGCGGGCGAAGGAGCTCGGCGCGTGACCTACGGTCGTTGCCGGTATCGTCTTCGGTGTCATACTGCTTCTACGAGTTCCTGATCCTCGCCTACGTCATCATGTCCTGGTTCAGGCCGAGCGGTTTCTTCTTCGAGATCTTTCGAGTGATAGGCAGCGTGGTCGAGCCCTACATCGGCCTGTTCCGTCGCCTCATTCCGAACACGGGGGCGATTGATTTCTCGCCGCTGGTTGCGATACTTGTCCTGCAGCTACTCGACGTACGTGCTCGCGCCCGTGCTGTGCTGGCCTCTAGTCCGCTGATCCGCAGGGAGGATGGATCCACGATGAAGCTCACGCCCCTCGACATCCACCACAAGGAGTTCCACCACGCCCTCAGGGGCTACTCCGAGGAAGAGGTGGACACATTCCTGGACGAGGTCGCCGACGAGTTCGAGCGGCTTTTCAAGGAGAACATCGACCTCTCTGAGAAGCTCGAGGCAGCGACAGCGAAGGTGCGCGACTACCAAAGCATGGAGATGACGCTCAACAACACGATGGTCTCCGCTCAGCGTTCGGCGGAGCAGATCGTGGCACAGGCGAACGACGAGGCCTCGGCGATACTTGGCGACGCACAGACGAAGGCCAAGGAGATCATCCACTCGGCGCTCACCGACAAGCAGAAGGCGCAGGGAGACCTCGTCCACATCAAGCAGGCCGAGGAGGACTTCCGCGGCCGCTTCCGCGCGCTGCTTGAGAAGCACATCGCAGGCATCCAGGAGATCGAGCTGCCCGAGGACGTGGACGCGATGGTTGCTGCGGCCGCCGTGGGTATGGCGCCTGAGTTCGACACCCCCGAGGCGTTCCAGCCGGTCGCTCGCGTACGAACCGGCGGCGGCCGACCTCGTGCCCGAGCCGCCCGTGGCGGACGTCGAGCAGCCCGACATGGAGGAAGAGACCGACACTGACGTTGAGCCCGCGTCTGCCTCCGATGCGACCGCCGACAAGGACGAGGCGCTAGTCGAGGCCTTGAGCTTCGGCGAGCTCGATCCACCCGACTTCGAGGGCGAGGACTTCGGCGAGCCGCGCGAGTTCGAGACCCCGTCGTTGGAGGCGTTCGGCGAGCGTGACGACGAGGTCGACATCGAGGAGATCGACTAGCTGACCGTTCCGGAGAATCGTCCCGTGCGTCTGGCGGTGCATGTCACGCCGAAGGCCGCCCGCGACGAAGTCGTCGGATGGCGCGGTTCTGAGCTCGCCGTCCGGGTGACGGCTCCCCCGGAATCCGGCAAGGCGAACGAGGCCGTCTGCCGGACGCTTGCCGCTGCGCTCGGCGTGCCCAAGCGCTCGGTCACAGTGACGCGGGGCCATGCCTCCCGGCACAAGTCCGTCGAAGTGGACGCTGACCCCGCGACGGTCGAAGCGGCTCTCGGCGCGCCTGAACAGGGGCTCTTCTGATGGCGCGCCCATCGGTGCTTCTCGTCTCCCGGGAGAACGACCTGTTCCGGGCCGTGATGCCCTCGGGGCGAAACCCCTACTACGCGGTCGGAGGAATCCTCTTCGGCGTGCCGTGGCTCCTGACGGTCGTGTTCGGCGCTGTCTACGCTTTCCGTGTCATCCCTGACACGCGAGTGGGTCTCGTCTGGATCGCCGTGCTGCTCGGGACCCTGGCCCTCACCGCGCTCTTGGACCTGCTTGCCCTCGCGCTGATCTGGCTCGCCCTATACGCGTATCGGGGGAGTGAGACGCTCGAGGTGACCGACGCCGAGATACACGTCCGGCGCCGGGCGGCGGGAATCACCATGCGAGCGCACGCCAAGCGCGGCCACTTCGATCGGGTGACGCGCCTGAATACGAGTCAGGCGCCCGGACGCGTTCCCCACCCACGAGTCGAGGTTTCGGGCGCGTACTCACGCCTGAGAGTGGGCGCTGGGCTCACTGAAGACGAGGCAGACACTCTTACCGAGGCGCTCAAGGACTTCGTCAAGACCGTCGGACCCGAGCAGGTGGCTCGTTGACCCGTCTGCGGCACCGCGCTACCATCGCACGCACCGCGGCTGTTGCCCGCGGTGAATGATCTAGAATACGCGAAGCGTGGACGGGGACGAGTAGAGGAGCCCTCGGACTCCAGCGAGCGGGAGATGGTGCAAGCCCGCGTTCGTGCCTTCTCGAAGATCACCCCTGAGCTTCGGACCGAACGGCACGCGGGGTACCGGCGTGCTCAGTAGGCTCCGACGGCTGCCTCCGATACCAGGCGACCGAGTGGCGCGCGGGAGACTCTCCTCGCGCAAGCTGGGTGGTACCGCGAAGTGAGCACAGAGGGCGCTTCGTCCCGGCGGTGGACGAGGCCCCTTTTTGTTTGCTGTCGGGTGTACGTCAGCCAGGCCCGCAGCATGTGGGGACGCGCGAGCGCGAGCACGATGAAAGGGACGTACATGGAGTACAAGCAGACGATGAATCTGCCCCAGACCGACTTCCCTATGAAGGCCAACCTCGCGAGCCGAGAGCCAGAGTGGCTTGCGCGGTGGGACGAGATGGACATCTACGGGCGCAGCCTCGAGGCGAACGAGGGAGGGCCCACGTTCATCCTGCACGACGGCCCACCCTACGCCAACGGGCACATCCACATGGGCACGGCGTACAACAAGGTTCTCAAGGACCTCGTCGTCAAGTACAAGTCGATGCGAGGGTACTGGTCGCCATATGTCCCCGGTTGGGACTGTCACGGTCAGCCGATCGAGCACCAGGTCGAGAAGACACTGGGGCCCGAGAAGATGGCGGTTATCGGACAGGCTAAGATCCGCGAGCTCTGCCGGGACTACGCCCTCAAGTTCGTGGACGTGCAGCGCGAGGAGTTCAAGCGCCTCGGCGTGCGCGGCGACTGGGCGGATCCCTATCTGACGCTCGTGCCGTCCTACGAGGCCGGCAACGTGAAGATCTTCAAGAAGATGTACTTGGACGGAGCCATCTACAAGGGCGCGAAGCCCATCCACTGGTGCATCCGATGTCATACCGCGCTTGCCGAGGCCGAGATCGAGTACGCGGATGAGACGTCGGACTCGATCTACGTCGCATTCCGGTTCTCCGATGCGACCCCGTGGGATGCGGAGGGCGACGTCTCGATCCTCATCTGGACCACGACTCCGTGGACGCTGCCGGCGAACGTCGCGGTGACGCTCGCGGCGGATGCCGACTACGTGGGCGTGCGGCTCGGTGACGGCCGGGTTCTCGTGATGGCCGAGGAACTGGTCGAGGCGGTCGCCACAGTCTCCACGTGGGAGTCGTATCGGGTCGTGGGGCCGCGCGTGAAGGGGAGCAGGCTTGAAGGCCTGCACTACGTGCAACCGATCCACGAAGGCGTTCAGGGCGTAGTCATCACCGGCGATCACGTCGACCTCTCGACCGGTACGGGCGCCGTGCACACCGCACCCGGCCACGGCGAGGAGGACTATCTCGTCGGCCGCCAGTTCGGCCTGCCGATGCCCATGCCCGTGCTGGACGAAGGCACCTTCGATGCTGGCGGCGGACCCTTCGCCGGAATGGACGTCTGGGAAGCGAACCCCAAGATCGTCGACTGGCTGCGCGAGCGCGGGACGCTCGTGGCAGCAGCCTCCATCGAGCACAGCTACCCCCATTGCTGGCGCTGCAAGCAGCCGGTCATCTTCCGCGCGACCGAGCAGTGGTTCGTGTCGATGGACGAGACCCACTTGCGCGAGCACGCGCTCAGGGCCATCGGCGAGGTGCAGTGGATACCGGGATGGAGCGTGAATCGCATCTCGGCGATGGTTGCCGACCGGCCCGACTGGTGCATCAGTCGCCAACGAGCGTGGGGCGTGCCCATACCCGTGTTCACCTGCTCGAAATGCGGCGAGACCGTCGCGACTGAGGCGACATTCGATGCGGTCGTCGACCTCTTCGAGACCGAGGGTGCCGACGCATGGTTCACGAGGCGGCCGGCGGAGTACCTTCCGGCGGACACGACCTGTTCTCGATGCGCTGCGGGAGTCGACGACCTCAAGCCCGAGGACGACATCGTGGACGTGTGGTGGGAGTCCGGCGTGTCGCACACCAGCGTGCTCGAGGCGCGGGCGGAACTGAAACGTCCAGCTGAACTTTACCTTGAGGGTTCTGATCAACACCGAGGCTGGTTTCAGTCGAGCCTTCTCACGAGCGTCGGCGCGTACGACGCCGCGCCCTTCGACGCGGTGTTGACCCACGGCTTCATCGTGGACGGCGAGGGCCGGAAGATGTCCAAGTCGCTCGGCAACGTGATCTCGCCGCTCGACGTCATCGCGAAGTCCGGAGCCGACATCATCCGTCTGTGGGTGGCGTCCTCCGACTACTCCCAGGACGTGTCGATCTCCGACGAGATCCTCGAGCGGACGAGCGAGGCGTACCGGCGCATTCGCAACACGTTCCGATTCCTGCTCGGCAACCTCTACGACTACGAGCCGGGCGCGGGTGTCGAGTGGGAGGACATGCCGGAACTCGACCGCTACGCGCTGGCCCAACTGCACGACCTCGTCGAGCGGGTGACGAAGGCGTACGACGACTGGAAGTTCCACCAGGTCTTCCACGCCGTCTACGGATACATGGTGACCGACCTTTCGGCGTTCTATCTCGACGTGCTGAAGGATCGCCTCTACTCCGACGCGGCCGATTCAGTGTCTCGCAGGAGTGCGCAGGCTGTGCTGGCGGCGCTCGCGGATGCGCTCGTGCGCGTGCTCGCTCCCGTGCTCACCTTCACGTGCGAGGAAGTCTGGGGCTACCTGCCCGAGCATCTGCGCGACGCCGATTCCGTCCAGCTGACCTCCTGGCCGACGGTCCCCTTCGTGTCCGAGCATCTCGAGGAGGCAGAGGCGCTCCGCGGCGACTACGCCAAGGCGCTCGAAGTCCGCGACGCGGTCACTCGCGCTCTGGAGGAGGCGCGTAACGCCAAGGTGATCGGCAAGAGCCAGGAAGCCCGCGTCGTGGTCACGGCGCCCGCCGACGTAGTCGAGTCGCTGGAGGCACGAGGCGAGACGGCACTCGCCGAGATGTTCATCGTGTCGGCGGTCGAGCTCGTGCCCGGATCAGAGATCGAAGTCGACGTACAGCCGGCGACGGGCGACAAGTGCCCCCGGTGCTGGAACACGCGCGAACTTGGCGCTGATCCTCGCAACCCCGAAGTGTGCGCCAGGTGCGCGGAGGTGCTCCAAGACTTCGAATAGCGACCGACACTATGCGACGCCCGCGGCAACCTCTGTGGACGCCCGCACGCTCGGGGAAGTGCTAGAATACGTGTCGGAGCAAACGTCGCCCGGCGCCAGTCCGGGCGTTTTCCCTATCACGGGATTTCACGGCAAGGCAGGTACCGATGGACGACAAACTTCAGGCACGTCTCAGGGCAGAACTCGAGGCTGAACTCGAGCGTCTGGAAGCCGAAGTCGCCCAGATCGAGCGCGAGGGCCACGAGGCGCTTTCCGAAGCAAGCGGAGAGAACAACTACCGCGATCACATGGCCGATCAGGGAAGCGCTACGTTCGAGCGCGAACTGGACATGACGTTGGACGATAACGTGCGCGCAGCCCTCGAGGACGTGCGCAAGGCGCTCGCCCGCCTGGAAGCGGGTACCTACGGCCAGTGCGAGCGCTGCGGAGAGTCGATCTCGGACTCTCGTCTCGAAGCGATGCCCACCGCGAATCTGTGCATCACGTGCAAGGCCGCCGAAGAGGGTCGGTAGAGATTCGCCGACCACTGCTCTGGCTCGGAGCGACTGCTTCGTTCGTCCTGATCGTCGATCAACTCACGAAGGCCGCGGTTCGCGCGTCGCTCCAGCCCAACCAGTCGTTCTCGGTGGTTCCCGGCCTGTTCGAGCTGGCTCGGGTGCAGAACACCGGAGCGGCGTTCGGCCTGTTGCCAGGTCGGCGCGAGATCTTCATCGGGATCTCGTTGCTCATGATCCTCGGTGTGGGCATCTACTACTGGCGCGAGCGGCCCACCCAGTGGCCTGTGGTGACCGCCCTCGGACTCGTGATCGGAGGCGCCGTCGGTAATCTCCTCGACCGCGCCTTGGTGGGCAGGGTTACCGACTTCCTCGCGTTCTCGTTCTTCGCTCCCGTCTTCAACGTCGCCGACAGCGCGATCGTCGTCGGTGTCGCCGTGCTCGTGGTGTGGGTTCTCTTCGGGAATGAGGGCGAGTCGGTGATGCCGGAAGCGACCGCCTCGGACTCCGGTGTTGACGGCGACCGGGAACCGGCTGCCGAGGAGGGGCGAAGCGACGCCACTCGCGAGGCGACACCATGAGTGGCGTTCAGCACGTCGAGCACATAGTTCGTGGGGACGAAGCCGGTGCCAGGCTCGACGTGGTCGTGGGCGGGCTCGAGGAGATCGTCTCGCGTTCCGCGGCGCAGCACCTGATCGCGGACGGACTCGTTCTCGTCAACGGGGCACCCGCTGCGAAGCGCCACATCGTGCGCGCGGGCGAGCGGATCGACATCGAGATACCGCCGTACGACCGAGGTGACCTCACTCCCGAAGCCATCCCGCTCGACATCCGCTTCGAGGACGAACACCTCATCGTGCTGTCGAAGCCGGCCGACCTCGTCGTGCATCCCGCTCAGGGGCATTGGTCCGGAACGCTCGTGCACGCCTTGCTCGCTCATGCCGACGATCTGGGATCGCTCGCGGGTGAGGACAGGCCGGGGATCGTACACCGCCTGGACAAGGACACGACCGGGCTCATGATGGTCGCCAAGTCCGACGTCGCGCAGGCCGTCCTCTCGGATGCGATCCGCGTGCGCGCGATCGACAGGCGGTACCTCAGCCTCGTGCACGGATACATCACTCCCGACACCGGTCTGGTCGATGCGCCGCTCGCGCGTGACATGCGGGACCGGATGCGCATGACGGTCTCGGAAGCCGCGTCGGCGAAGCAGGCGGTGACGAGCTTCAAAGTGCTGGAGCGCTTCTCGGCGGGAACGTACGACGATGGCTTCACGCTCATCGAATGCAAGCTCTACACGGGACGGACGCACCAGATCCGCGCGCACATGGCCTACATCAAGCACCCGGTCGTCGGAGATCAGCTCTACGGCGCGCGGCGGCTCAAGGCCGACCTCGGCCTGGAGCGGCAGTTCCTGCACTCCTATCGGCTGAGTCTCGAGCACCCCATCACGGGTGCCCGGCTCGAGTTCGTCGATCCGCTTCCGGACGATCTCGCCGAGCGGCTTGCGTCCATCGAGGACCTGTCGATGGGCCGCACGAAGGCCGGAGATGAAGTCGTAGCGCTGCTCGCGGCCGGCCGCGAGCCCTAGGTACGGGCGTCCGCAGTCTCGAACGGTGGGCCGGATCGCGACTTCGATGCGGTCGCGGAACTGCCCGCTTGTGCCCGCGGTCGCGTGCTGATAGTGTGCCAGTCGACCTTTAAACCGGTCCCGCGAGGCCGGCAAGGGAGTCGCCGAATAGGACGCGGCCGCATCTTGGCCGCATAGCCGGAACACGACGTGCCTTCTTGCCGCCCGCAAGGAGGCTTTTCTTTTCGGCACTCCGGGACCGTCGGCTCGAGGAGGCGCCCATGGAGTACCGCACCAAGGCCACGGTGATGGACGGTGTGGCGATCGATCGGGCGCTCACCCGCATCGCCCACGAGATCCTCGAGGCGAACAAGGGTGCCGAGAACCTCGCTCTCGTCGGCATCTTGCGGCGCGGGGCGTGCGTAGCCGAGGAGCTCGCAAGGCGCATCGCCGAGATCGAAGGCGCGGCGGTGCCGGTCGGGAGCCTCGACATCTCCTTCTACCGCGACGACGTCGCCACGAGGCTCAACCCGGAGGTTCGTCGAACGGACATCCCGTTCGCGGTCGAGGGGCGCGACGTCATCCTCTGCGACGACGTGCTGTTCACGGGCCGCACGATCCGTGCGGCGATGGACGCGATCATGGACTACGGGCGGCCCGTGCTCGATACAGCTCGCGGTGCTCGTCGACCGCGGGCACCGCGAACTCCCGATCCGCGCGGACTACGTCGGCAAGAACGTGCCGACGGCAGGGCGCGAGCGGGTGTTCGTTGCCTTCCCCGACATCGACGACCGGCAGGCCGTCGAGATCCTGGAAGCAGTCGAGGGAGGCGAGGAATAGGCCGTGCTCTCATCCCACAACATCATCAGCATCTCCGACCTGACCGCCGACGACATCGGACTCGTGCTCGACACCGCCGAGTCGTTCAAGGAAGTCAACGAGCGCCGCATCAAGAAGCTGCCGACGCTTCGCGGCCGCACCGTCATCAACCTCTTCCTCGAGCCCTCGACGCGCACGCGCATGTCCTTCGAGATCGCCGCGAAGCGCCTCTCGGCGGACGGCGTGAACATGACCGGCTCGGCCTCGGCGACGGTGAAGGGCGAATCGCTTCGCGACACCGCGCTCACGCTCTCGGCGATGGCGTGCGACCTCATCGTCATCCGCCACAAGTACGCCGGTGCGCCGCAGGTGCTCGCCGACTGCATGGACGCGCACGTCATCAACGGCGGCGACGGCATGCACGAGCACCCCACGCAGGCCCTCCTCGACCTCTTCACGATCCGCGCAACGCCTTGGCCGGCTCGAGGGGCTCACCGTGGGCATCGTCGGCGACATCGCGCACTCGCGCGTGGCCGGCTCGCTCGTGCCCGCGCTCCGGATGGTCGGCGCCACGCCGGTCGTGATCGGGCCGCCCACGCTCATGCCTGCGCGCCCGGACATCCTCGGTGCGGAGGTCGCCTCCTCGCTCGACGAGGTGCTGCCCGACCTCGACGTCGCCTACATGCTGCGCATCCAGATGGAGCGAGCCGAGGGGATGCCGTTCCCGAGCCTGCGCGAGTACGCGCAGCTCTTCGGCATCAATCGCCGAAGGCTGGAGAAGATGAAGCCCCAAGCGAATCGTCATGCACCCCGGGCCGATGAACCGCGGCGTCGAGATCTCGTCCGACGTCGCCGACTCGGACCGTGCGGTCGTGCTCGATCAGGTGAACGCCGGTGTCGCGGTGCGCATGGCCGCCATGTACCTGCTGCTGGGAGGGGAGGACGCATGACGGCCGCGTCTAGCGCACACGACCACGTACTGCTGTCAGGAGGGCGTCTGGTCGACCCTTCGGCGAACCTGGACGAAGTCGCCGACCTGCTCGTGAGCGGCGACAAGATCGCCGGCGTCGGGCACGACCTCGAGACGCCGGAAGGCACGCTCGTCATCGACTGTACCGAGAAGGTCGTGCTGCCGGGCCTCGTCGACGTGCACGTGCACCTGCGCGAGCCCGGGCGCGAGGACGAGGAAACGGTCGCGAGCGGGACTCGAGCGGCCGTCCACGGAGGCTTCACGGCGCGTCTGCGCCATGCCGAACACGAACCCCATCTGCGACACGGGGGCGCAGGTCGCGTTCCTCGCCGAGCGCGCGCAGGCGGACGGCGCGTGCCGCGTGTACGCGATCGGCGCGATCACCGCCGGCAGCAAGGGCGAAGCGCTCGCCGAGATGGGCGACATGCTCGCCGCCGGCGCCGTCGCGTTCTCCGACGACGGTCGCGGCGTCCAAAGCGCGGGCATGATGCGGCTGGCGATGGACTACGCGAAGCAGTTCGGCGCGCCGATCGTGTCGCACTGCGAGGTCGAGTCACTCGTCGGGCGAGGGGTCGTGAACGAGGGCGTTGTCTCGACGCGTCTCGGCCTGCCCGGCTGGCCGTCCGCCGCCGAGGAGATCCAGGTCGCTCGCGACATCCGCCTCGCCGAACTCACCGGCTGCCGCGTCCACATCGCGCACCTCTCGACCGCGCGCTCGCTCGAGCTCGTGCGCGAGGCGAAGGCCCGCGGCGTCGCAGTGACGTGCGAGGTCACGCCGCACCACCTCTTCCTCGACGAAGACGCGATGAGTGCCTCGTACGACACGAATCTCAAGATGAACCCGCCGCTTCGCACCGCCGAAGACCGCGAGGCGCTCGTCGCCGGGCTTGCTGACGGCACGGTCGACTGCATCGCCACCGACCACGCGCCGCACGCCGCGCACGAGAAGCTCCTCGAGTTCGAACTCGCTCCGTTCGGCACGACAGGGCTGGAGACCGCGCTGTCGCTCGTGAACACGCAGCTCGTGTCGAGAGACCTCCTCAGATGGTCGGACGTGGCGAGGCTCATGTGCAGCGGGCCGCGAGCGGCACTCACGCTGCTGCCGGCAGTGAGCCTGGAGGCCGGCTCGCTCGCCGACATCACGGTGTTCGATCCGGAGGCCAAGGTCGAAGTCTCGCGAGAATGGTTCGAGAGCAGGTCGGTGAATTCGGCGTTCCTGGGCGATAGACTGCTCGGCAAGGCATGCGAGGTCCTCGTGGGTGGACGTCTGGTCCTTCGCAACGGAAAGGTGGTCTGAGCAGGTGTCTGAGCGCGACGTCGCAGTGCTCGCACTCGAGGACGGGACCGTTTTCGAGGGTCTGTCGTGCGGAGCAGCGGGCGAGGCGTCGGGCGAGATCTGCTTCAACACCTCGATGGCGGGTTACCAGGAGGTCTTCACCGACCCCTCGTACGCCGGGCAGATCGTCACGATGACGATGCCGCACATCGGCAACTACGGTGTGAACGGTGCCGACATGGAATCGCGCGGAGTGTTCGCCCGAGGCGTCGTCGTGCGCGAGATGACGCACGAGCCGTCGAGTTGGCGATCCGAGGAGAGCCTCCCCGCGTTCCTCGTTCGATCGGGCGTCGTGGCCATCGAGGGCGTCGACACCAGGCGCCTCACGAAGCACATCCGCGAGGCGGGGGCCATGCGCGCGGTCATCTCAACAGCGGACGTGGATGCAGCCTCGCTCGTCGCCAAGGCGCAGGGCGCTCCCGGGCTCGTCGGGCGCGATCTCGTCGCCGAGGTCAGCGTCGATCGAACCCTATCGATGGGGATTCGACATGCCCAGCGGCATCGAGTCGCCCGTCGACACCGGAGTCCTGCCGGTGCAGCCGCGCTACCGCGTCGTCGCGTTCGATTCCGGCATCAAGTACAACATCTTGCGGCGCCTCGCCGAGGCCGGTTGCGACGTGACCGTCGTCCCCGCCACGACGTCTGCCGATGACGTTCTCGCGCGCGACCCAGACGGAGTGTTCCTGGCGAACGGCCCCGGCGACCCGGCGGCCGTGGACTACCTCTACCGGACGCTGCGCACGCTTCTCGGCCAGAAGCCGGTCTTCGGCATATGCCTGGGACATCAGATGCTCTCGCTTGCGGTAGGCGCCTCGACGTACAAGCTCAAGTACGGTCATCGCGGCGGCAACCAGCCCGTGAAGAACCTGCTCAACGGGACGGTGGAGATCACGAGCCAGAACCACGGCTTCTGTGTCGACTTCGGCTCGATCGGCGAACTCGTCGCCGAGGAGAGCGGCGGGCTCGAGCACGATGCCCGGCGACCTCGGCGCGTGGGCGCGAGCAGGCGTCGCGCCGGTCGTGCGCTCGCGAGACTTCGGCAGGGTGCAGCTCACGCACGTGAACCTGAACGACATGACGACCGAGGGCGTGCGGCTCCTCGACGTTCCGGCGTTCTCGGTCCAGTACCACCCCGAGGCCGCGCCGGGACCGCACGACGCGCGCTACCTCTTCGAGCACGTTCACGCGGCTCATGGACGGTGCGGCAGACTACCCGGCGGCTGCGTCGCGCGGCGTGCAAGATGCGGAGGAGCGATGATCCGAAGCGTCCTCATCCCCGTCGACTTCACCGAGGACTCCCGGCTGCTCGCCGGCTTCGCATCGGGCCTGGGCACGCTCGGCGTCGATCGCGCGGTCCTCGGGCACTGCGTCGAGAGCTCCGGTCTGGAGGGCCCGGTCATCGTCGCGTCCGTCGACCGGGCGCGCGACAGATCTGCGGACGTGTGCGCCGACCTGCAGGGTCTCCGGGATCGACACCGAGGTCCGAGTCGTGACCGGCAATCCCGTCGATGCGATGCTCGCGCTGGCCTCAGAGGCACACGTTGACGCGATCGTCTCGGGGACACACGGAAAGACGGTACTCGACCGATTCATCGGCGGCTCGATCTCCGAAGACCTGCTTGCCAGCGCCGACAGGCCGAACATGTTCTGCCGGTTCGGGCTGCTGAGGAATGCGGCCGATCCCGCGGACCTCGCGAGGGGCTTCGGACGCGCCCTCGTGCTCACGACCGACTTCTCCGAGCCCTCGGTCCGGGCGACGGAGCTGGCGCTCGAGCTCGGCAAGCATGCGATCGGTACCCTCTACGTGCTGCACGTGATCGACCCCACCGTCGCGGACGATCCGCGCCGGACCGCCGAGGAGGACGCCGAAGTCGCGACTCGCCGACGATCGTCGCCGCAGCGGGGCGAAATGGGATCGCCGCGCGCGCGGTCATCCGCCGGGGCGAACCCGGCCGCGAGGTGCTGCGCGAGATCGACGAGCGAAGGGCGTCGGGCGTCGTGACGGGATCGAGAGGGCGCGGGCTGCTGCACCGAGGCCGTGCTCGGCAGCGTGTCGCTCACGCTGCTTCGGCAAGCATCCTGTCCCGTTCTGGTGGTGCCGTAGTGCCCCGCCGAGACGACCTCAAGAAGATCCTCGTCATCGGATCGGGGCCGATCGTCATCGGCCAGGCGTGCGAGTTCGACTACTCGGGCGCCCAGGCGTGCAAGGTCCTTCGCGACGACGGCTTCGAAGTCGTGCTCGTGAACTCCAATCCCGCGACGATCATGACCGATCCCGAGCTCGCGGATCGCACCTACGTAGAGCCCATCACGCCGACGTTCGTCGAGAAGATCATCGCCGCGGAGCGCCCGGATGCCATCCTTCCCACGCTTGGCGGGCAGACGGGTCTGAACTGCGCCGTCGCGCTCGCCGACGCGGGCGATACTCGAGCGCTACGACGTCGAGCTCATCGGCGCGACCCGCGACGTCATCAGGAAGGGCGAGGACCGCAAGCTCTTCCGCGAGGCGATGGAGCGGATCGGGCTCGACGTGCCGAGGAGCGGATACGCGTACTCCGTGCGCGAAGCCGAGGACATGGCTGCCGAGCTCGGCTTCCCGGTCGTCGTGCGGCCATCGTTCACGATGGGCGGTGCGGGCGGCGGCATCGCCTACAACGTCGAGGAGCTGCGCGAGATCTCGGCCGGCGGCGTCGCGCTCTCGCCCGTCGGCGAGGTGCTCGTCGAGGAGAGCGTCATCGGCTGGAAAGAGTTCGAGATGGAGGTCATGCGCGACCAGCACGACAACGCGGTCATCGTGTGCTCCATCGAGAACTTCGACGCCATGGGCGTGCACACGGGCGACTCGATCACCGTCGCGCCGGCTCAGACGCTCACGGACCGCGAGTACCAGGTCATGCGCGATGCCTCGATCGCGATACTTCGCGAGATCGGCGTCGAGACCGGCGGCTCGAACGTGCAGTTCGCGGTCGATCCCGACGAACGGCCGCATGGTCGTCATCGAGATGAACCCGCGCGTGTCTCGCTCCTCGGCACTGGCCTCGAAGGCGACCGGCTTTCCGATCGCGAAGATCGCGGCGAAGCTCGCGGTGGGCTACACGCTCGACGAGATCGACAACGACATCACCAAGAAGACCCCGGCGTGCTTCGAGCCGTCGATCGACTACACCGTCGTCAAGGTGCCGCGGTGGGCGTTCGAGAAGTTCCCCGGCACCGACGTGACGCTCACCACCAAGATGAAGTCGGTGGGCGAGGTCATGGCGATCGGGCGTACGTTCGCCGAGGCGCTCGGCAAGGCGATGCGCTCGCTCGAGAACGGCCGCGGGGGCTTGGGGGCCGACGGCAAGGACGTCTTCGAGGAGCACCACTTCGACGAGCGTCTCGCCGTACCCAACGAGAATCGCATCTTCTACATCGCCGAGGCGTTCCGGCGCGGGCGCAGCGTGCAGGAGGTGTTCGAGCTCACGCACATCGACTCCTGGTTCCTGAGGCAGATCGAGGGCATGGCACTCGCCGAAGGCGGCGCTGCGCGGGCGCGCGCTTGCCGAGGCTGACGCGCGACGAGATGCTCGAGGCGAAGCGCTACGGCCTGTCGGACGTGCAGATCGCGTACCTGACCGGAAGCGAGCCCGGTGAGGTGCGTGCCGCGAGGCTTGGTCTGGGAGTGCGGCCGACGTTCAAGTCGGTCGACACCTGCGCCGCGGAGTTCGCGTCCTCGACGCCCTACTACTACAAGACCTACGAGGACGAAGACGAGGTCGCGCCGAGCGACAGGCCGAAGGCGATGATCCTCGGCGCTGGGCCCAACCGTATCGGGCAGGGCATCGAGTTCGACTACTGCTGCGTGCACGCGGCCTACGCGCTCGCTGAGTGCGGCTTCGAGACGATCATGGTGAACTGCAACCCCGAGACCGTCTCCACCGACTACGACACCTCCGACCGCCTCTACTTCGAGCCGCTCACCTTCGAAGACGTGATGGACATCGTCGAGGCCGAGAGGCCGGCCGGCGTCGTCGTGACCTTCGGCGGGCAGACGCCCCTCAAGCTCGCACGCGCCCTCGAGGCAGCCGGTGTGCCGATCATGGGCACGAAGCCGGAGGCGATCGATCTCGCCGAGGACCGGCGGCGTTTCGCCGAGGTGCTCGACCGGCTCAAGATCGCGTACCCGGCGGCGGGCACCGCGAACACGCACGACGAGGCCGTCGAGGTCGCGCGCCGGATCGGCTTCCCGCTGCTCGTGCGGCCCTCGTACGTCCTCGGCGGGCGCGGGATGGTCATCGCCTACGACGAGGAGTACCTCGAGCACTACATGGCCGAGGCGACGAGCATCTCGCCCGACCATCCGGTCCTGCTCGACCGCTTCCTGGAAGGTGCCATCGAGGTGGACGTCGACGCGGTGTGCGACGGCGAGACCGTGTACGTCGGCGGCGTCATGGAGCACATCGAGGAGGCCGGCATCCACTCGGGCGACTCGGCATGCTCGATACCGCCGTTCTCGCTCGGCGAGGAGACGATCGTCGCGCATCCGCGAGCACGCCCGCGCGCTCGCGCTCGAACTCGGAGTCATGGGCCTCATCAACATCCAGTTCGCCGTCAAGGAGCAGACCGTCTACGTGCTCGAGGTCAACCCGCGCGCGTCGCGCACCGTGCCGTTCGTCTCGAAGGCGACGGGCGTTCCGCTCGCCAAGGTCGCCGCGCGCGTCATGGCAGGTCAGAAGCTCGCCGAGATGGGCCTGCCCGACGAGGACCGCGAACTCGGGCGCTTCTGCGTGAAGGAAGCGGTCATGCCGTTCGGACGCTTCCCGGGTGCGGACTCGCTGCTCGGGCCCGAGATGAAGTCGACGGGCGAGGTCATGGGCGTAGCCGAGGACTTCCCGGGCGCCTACGCGAAGTCTCAGCTCGCCATCGACTACTCGCTTCCGACCCAGGGCGCCGCCTTCATCTCGGTGTGCGATCGCGACAAGCGCGCGGTCGTGCCGGTCGCTCAGACGCTTCACCGCCTCGGCTTCGAGATCCTCTCGACGCGCGGCACCGCACGCACGTTCCGCGCCTCGGGCATCCCGGTCACCGAGGTGCTCAAGAAGCACGAAGGTCGCCCGAACATCGTCGACGCGATCAAGAACGGCGAGGTCCAGCTCGTCATCAACACGCCGTTCGGCCGAGAGACCCGCTCGGACGGCTACCACATCCGGACGGCCGCGGTACTTCACGGCATCACCAACATCACGACGATGCAGGCGGCACAGGCGGCTGCCTCGGCGATCGAGGCCGTCAAGATGGGGCGGCTCGGCGTCATCGCGCTGCAGGACTTCGACGGCGATGGCGGGCTCGACCGCCGCGCCCCTTGAAGCGTCCGCTGTCGCGGATGACGGATCGGCGCATCGAGCATGAATGACATGCGGGCCAAGAGGTTCTTGGAAATGCCGGAAGAGTCCACGCCCGTCCGGCCGGTCCTCGAACGGGTCGCGGTCCTCGCGAACGACCGCATCGCGGAGGGCGTCGGGCTGATCGCGCTCGACGCTCCGCGGACTGCCGCGGCGGTGCACCCGGGACAGTTCGTCCACCTTCGCGTGGCCGCAGGGCCGCGACTTCCTGCTCAGACGCCCGTTCTCCGTCCATCGGCGCCGCGGCCGGACGATCGAGATCCTCTACCAGGTTCTCGGCGTGGGCACGCACGCGCTCGCGCAGAGCTCCGCCGAGGCCGAAGTGGACCTGATCGGTCCGCTCGGCACGGGGTGGGGGTATCCCGCGGCTGCGTCGCACGCCCTGCTGGTAGCCGGAGGGCTTGGGGCCGCACCGCTCGGCATGCTCGCCGAGGCGCTCGCGGAAAGGGGCGTCGCGGTCACCGTCGTCCAGGGAGCGCCCTCGGGTGAGCGTCTGGTCGCCCGCGAGCTCTTCGAGTCGGTCGCGCGCCGGTACGAGGCAGCGACCGACGACGGTTCGGTCGGCGAACGTGGACTCGTGACCGGGCTCTCGGAACGCATGCTGCGCGCTGGCGGCGTCGATCGTGTCTACGCCTGCGGGCCTGAGGCGATGTCGAGCATCGTGGCGGCGCAGGCCGTCGATGCCGGCGTGCCGTGCCAGGTCTCGCTCGAGCGCTTCATGGCGTGCGGTATCGGCGCCTGCCTCTCGTGTGTGTGCGCGACCGTCAACGGCCGTCGTGCGCGCGTGTCTCGACGGCCCGGTCTTCGACGCCGCCGACGTCCTGTGGGACGAGCGCGAGATACCGCCGAGGCACTGATGGGCGCCACAGTCGACATGAGCGTGCGCATCGGCTCGCTCGAACTGCGCTCCCCGGTCCTCACGGCCTCGGGGACGTTCGCGTCCGGCCGGGAGTACGCGGACTTCGTGGACTTGTCGCGGCTCGGAGCGCTCGTGACGAAGGGCGTGTCGTTCGAGCCGTGGGCGGGCAACGAGACCCCGCGGATCGCCGAGACTGCGTCAGGCATGCTGAACTCGATCGGACTGCAGAACCCCGGTGTGGAAGCCTTCGTCGCGCGCGATCTCGCGTGGCTCGCATCCGTCGATGTCCCGGTCATCGTGAATATCGTAGGACACACCGTCGCCGAATACGCGCAGGTCATAGGGCGCCTCGAGGGCGAGCGGCGGGTCGATGGCTATCGAGATCAACATCTCGTGCCCCAACGTCGACGCCGGAGGCATGGCGTTCGGAACGGACTGCGCCTCGGCAGCCGAAGTGACCCGGGCATGCCGGGCCGCCACCTCCAAGACGCTCATCGTGAAGCTCTCTCCCAACGTCACGGACATCGTTTCGATCGCGCGTGCGGTGGCGGCCGAGGGTGCGGACGCACTGTCGCTCGTCAACACGCTGCTTGGCATGGCGGTCGATGCCCGCTCGTTCCGCCCGAAGCTCGCACGAGTCGTGGGCGGCCTGTCCGGCCCGGCGATCAAGCCCGTCGCGCTCAGGATGGTCTGGCAGGTGGCCTCCACAGTCGACGTACCGATCGTCGGCATGGGCGGGATCATGACCGCCGAAGACGCCGTCGAGTTCTTGCTCGTCGGTGCGGCAGCCATCGCCGTCGGCACGGCCAACTTCGTCGACCCGACAGCAACCATGCGAATCACGGACGGGCTTGTGGAGTTCTGCCGCGCACGAGGGATCGAGCGTGTCCGCGATCTTAGCGGCGCACTCGACTGTAGTGCCGTGACTCGAGCTCAGGAGGATGCGAATGCGTGATCGGCTCATCGTCGCGCTCGACACCGACGCCCATACGGCACTGACGATCGCCCGCTCGCTCGAGGGGACCGTGGACTGGATCAAGGTGGGCATGACCCTCTTCTACGCCGAGGGACCGAAGATGGTGGCGGCGATGCGCGACATGGGCTTCAAGGTCTTCCTCGACCTGAAGCTTCACGACATTCCTCACCAGGTTGAAGGTGCCGCGCGCGAGATCTCTCGTCTGGGCGTCGTCGATGCTCACCGTCCACGCATCCGGTGGCGAAGAGATGATGCGCGCCGCACTCGAGGGGGCGTGCAATGGATCGGTCGAGTGCGGGGCGGACACCCCCGACGTCATCGGGGTCACGGTGCTCACGAGCCTCGACGATGCGGCGCTCGGCAGGATCGGCATGCGCCCGAACGCGCTGGCACAGGCCACGTCGCTCGGCGAGCTCGCGCGGTCCGCAGGGCTGCAGGGCGTGGTGTGCTCGCCCAAGGAAGCGCGGACGATGCGCGACCTGCTGGGGTCCGAGGCCCTCGTGGTCACGCCGGGGGTGCGGCCGGCGGGTTCTGAGCCGGGCGACCAAGCGCGGGTCTCCACTCCGTCCGACGCGGTATCCGCGGGCGCGTCTCACGTCGTCGTCGGCCGCCCCATCACCGCTGCTCCGGATCCCGCAGCCGCGGCTTGGGCCATCGTTCAGGCCATGGAGGAGGCGCTGTGACCGAGAGGATGACCGACGCCGACGTGCTCGAAGCGCTCGAACGTTCGGGCGCGGTACTGTCCGGTCACTTCGTCTTGACGAGTGGTCGGCACTCCGAGCGATACGTCCAGTGCGCGCGCGTACTGGAGGACCCCGAGCTCACAACTCGGCTCGCACGCGAGGTCGCCGAGAGAGTTCGCGAACGAATCGGTGAGCGGCCATTCGACCTCGTGGCCGCGCCGGCGGTCGGTGGCATCGTCTTCGGATTCGCGGTCGCGCAGGCCCTGGGGGTCAACTTCATCTTCAGCGAGCGAGAGAATGGGCGCATGACGTTCCGGAGATCGCTTCCGCGTGCCTCCCGGGGCACGCGTCTTGGTCGTCGAAGACGTGGTCACCACAGGTGGGAGCGTCGCGGAGGTGATCGATCTCGTCGAGCGGGCGGGCGGCACGGTGCCGTTGGTGGTGAGCCTCATCGACCGGGGAGGACCGAAGTCATTCGAGGTAGGCCTAGTGCCTCTTCTTAAACTCGAGGTTGAGTCTTGGCGGCCCGAGGAGTGTCGCCTCTGCTCGACCGGCACTGGAGGTCACTTCACCAGGAAGTCGCAGAATCTCGCAATAAGTGTTGGCATCATCGCAGGTCAGGGGTAATATCACCCGCAGACTCCAGATTAGCCAGGGGAAGAGCCGACCCGCGCGGTCGGCGGAGGGTGTAGCGCGTACGCCGAGCAACGAGACGAGGAGGAACCATGGCACTGCCCAACCTTTCGGATGCGGATCGCCAGGCCGCGCTCAAGAAGGCCGCGGAAGCCCGTCAGAAGCGCGCAGCGCTCAGGGCCGATATCAAGGCCGGCAAGATGTCTTTCGCGGAGGTCATGAAGAAGGCAGACGATCCGATCGTCGCCCGCATGAAGGTCTCCACCCTGCTCGAGAGCCTTCCCGGGTACGGCAAGGCGAAGGCCGCCAAGATCATGGCCGAGCTGGAGATCTCCGAGAGCCGTCGAGTTCAGGGTCTGGGCGCCCGTCAGCGCGAGATGCTCATGAAGCGTCTCGGCTGATCGTCGGCCGAAGGACCTGTATCTGAAGCAGACGCCCGCGCACGAGCGAACCGGAAGGCTGTTCATCGTCTCCGGTCCGTCCGGCGCGGGTAAGGGAACCCTCGTCAAGCGATTGGTGGCGAGGGTTCCACGCTTGTGGCTCTCGATCTCCGCGACCACCAGGGGGCCGCGACCCGGAGAGGTGGAAGGGCGAGAGTACTTCTTCGTCGGACCCGAGCGGTTCGAAGCTCTCAAGCGTGATGGCGGTCTCCTCGAGTGGGCTGAGGTCCACGGCAACTGCTACGGAACCCTTCGCGACCAGGTCGTATCCAAGCTGGAACACGGCATAGACGTCGTCTTGGAGATCGATCCGCAAGGGGCTGCTCAGGTCAAGGAGGCGATGCCTTCGGCGGTGCGCATCTTCGTCACGGCCCCGTCGCTCGAGGAGCTTCGCCGGCGCCTGGAGGGCAGGGGCAGCGAGACGAAGGGCGAGGTAGAGGAGCGACTTCGGACCGCCGAACGAGAGCTGCTCGTTGCGGGTACCTACGATCATGTGGTACAAAACGACGACGTGCGCCGAGCAGAAGACGAGCTCGTGAGCATCATCGAATCCGACGCCGCATCAGGCGAACTCTAAGGAAGCGTAGCTACATGGTCATCAAGCCCGAGATCGACGAGCTTCTCTCGAAGGTCGATTCCAAGTACACCCTCTGCATCGTTTCGGCCCGGCGCGCCCGCCAGATCAACGACATGGTCCACGGGATGCGCGATCAGGCCCTGCTTTCCATGGCCGCCATGGCCACCAGCCAGGTGGCGCAGCTCACGAGCACCAAGCCGCTCACCCTCGCGCTCGACGAGATCGCCGAGGGCGACGTGAGCTACGAGCGGGTCAAGGAAAGCTTCAAGTAAGCCGGCGCGCATGTTCGAGCGCGCCATCCTCATCCACTACCACGAGATCGGCCTCAAGGGGCGCAACCGCTCCGTCTTCGAGCGACGTCTCAAAGACAATCTCGACGCCGCGCTGACCGGTCTGCCCGTCGCGCCTGTCGAGCGGATCGCGAGCCGCCTCGCCGTGCCGGTGCTGGAGCCGGCGTCGACCGAGCGGGTGCTGGACCGTGTCGTGCGCGATTCCCGGGGATCAGCAACGCCTCGCCAGCGCTCAAGACTTCGCGTCTCGACCACGACATCGACAGGGCCGCGCTTCTGACGCTCGAGGAGGCCGAGCCCTACCGGACGTTCAAGGTGGAGGCACGCCGCTCGAACACCGACTACGCGCGCTCGAGCATGGAGATCAACCGCGAGGTCGGGCAGCACGTCCTCGACAACACGACGGGCAAGCAGGTCGACCTCTCGAAACCGGACGTCACGTGTCACATCGAGGTCGTCCAAGGCGACACCTACGTATACTCCCGCAAGGTTCGGGGCATCGGCGGGCTGCCCGTGGGCACCGCCGGAAAGATCGTCGGGCTGCTCTCGGCCGGCATAGACTCTCCGGTCGCCGCGTGGCGGATGATCCGCCGAGGAGCCGTCATCGTCGGCGTTCACTTCTCCGGACGTCCACAGACCAACGACCTCTCAGAGCGGCTCGTCGAAGAGATCGGCAGGTCGCTCGAGAGCACCGGGGGGCTCGGGCGGATCTACGTCGTGCCATTCGGCGACCTCCAGAAAGAGATCTCGCTCCATGCACCGCCGGACCTCAGAGTGCTGCTCTACCGCCGTCTGATGGTGCGCGTCGCCGAAGCGATCGCGAGCGTCGAACGAGCGAAGGCGCTTGTGACCGGCGAGTCACTGGGGCAGGTCGCGTCGCAGACGCTCGACAACATTGCAGCGGTCGACGATGCCGCCACGCTCCCGGTGCTTCGCCCGCTCGTCGGCAACGACAAGCTCGAGATCATCGGCGAGGCGCGTGCCATCGGTACGTACGAGATCTCCACCCAGGAGCATGACGACTGCTGCACGCTCTTCATGCCGCGCACGCCCGAGACGCATGCGACGGTCGACCAGGTCCACGCGGGGGAGAGCGAGCTCGACCTCGCACGGATGGTCGCCGATGCCATGAGCGCGCTGTCCTGGGTCGACTTCGCGTGCCCCTCGTACCGGGCGCCCAAGGCTTGGCCGGCCGCACCGACCCCCGAGCAACAGACCGATGCCTGAGCGCCTGAGGATCCTCGCGCTCGAGCCCTACTACGGCGGCTCGCACCGGGCGGTGTTGGATGGCTTGGCATCCCATGTGGACGCGGAGTGGACGCTTGTGACGCTCCCGGCGCGAAAGTGGAAGTGGCGTATGCGGGGGGCGGCGATCACCATGGCCGCGGAGGTTCGCGCCCGCGCCGACGCAGGCGAGCGTTTCGACCTCGTCTTCGCCTCCACCTTCCTGAACCTCGCAGAATTCAGAGGGTTGGCGGGGCCGACTGTCGCCGCGATCCCCGCGATCGTCTACTTCCACGAGAACCAGCTCGTCTACCCCAACAGACACACAGCCGAGTGGGACTTCCAGTTCCCGCTCACCAACATCACGAGCGCGCTCTCGGCACAGTGCTGCGCCTTCAACACCGAGTGGAACATGCGTGAGTTCCTGGCCGGGATCCCTGCGTTCCTCGGGCAGTTCCCGGATCATCAGCCCAGACACGTCGCCGAGTCGATCGCCGAGAAGTCGCTCGTCGTGCACCCGCCGTTCGACCCGGCGCCCTTTGACGAGGTGCTTGGAGGGCCGGGCGTCGAGGACGCTCGACGTGGGCCGCGCGCCCGGATCGTGTGGCCTCACCGTTGGGAGCACGACAAGAACCCCGACGCCTTCTTCGAGGCAGTCGGCGTCCTGGCTGCCGAGGGACTCGATTTCGAGGTCGCGGTGGCCGGACAGGCCTTCTCGGATCGTCCCGAGGTGTTTGAACGCGCGGAGGCACTGCTGAGAGGGCGGCTGGTCCACTGCGACGAACCCGCGTCGCGCGCGGACTACGCGCATCTGCTCGCCACGTGCGACGTCTCGGTCTCGACGGCTGAGAACGAGTTCTTCGGCATTGCGATGATCGAAGCGGCGTACGCAGGCTGCACGCTGCTCGTTCCCGACCGCCTCGCGTATACCGAGCTCTACCCCGCAGAAATGCGATATCGCACGCACGACGAGCTGGTTGCGCGGTTGAGGGCCCTGGTGATCGAGCGGCCGCGCCCTGGTGCCGCGCGTGATATCGCCGAGGCGTTCACGTTCGATCGGCTCGCACCCGAGTACTCGTCGCTCTTTCAGCGCGTCGCACGGCGCCACGTCCGATAGACGAGCGTTATTGCCCCGCAGGGTGATCGTTTCAATTGGCAGCATCTCTCAGCGCAGAGCGGTATCCTGCAGGACGACAGCGGCCGCGGTCGAACGATTGCATCGGTCCATCGCTACGCGACGGGCGGTGCGCCCCGGGTACTCGCTCCCGACACGAGAGGCAGGCGTGGTTCCATGAACGACATAACGTCGACGTTCGAGGCAATGAGCCCCGGGTTGCTCGTCGGCCTGGGAGTGCTCGTGGTCGTCGAGCTGGTACTGTTGATCTCGGCGCTGGTGAGTATCGCGCGAAGGCCCGCGGAATCCTTGAACGGACCCAAGTGGCTATGGGTGGTGCTCGTGCTCTTCGTCAACACCGTCGGACCGATCATCTACTTCCTCGTCGCGCGCAAGCCGGTGCAGGTCGACATCCCCGTTTCGCCGAGAGACGACCAGGCCGCGCGCTCGGAATCGGTCGCTGACGTGCTGTACGGCGACACGACTCCCGTCGATCAGCAGCGATGATCTCGCTCGCCGTATCGGAAGAGCGGGTCCAGGCCGCTTCGGCGACGAAGGGCCCCGACGAGCGTCCTCTCGCGCTCGAGGCACGCGGCCTGGTCAAACAGTACCGCGAGGTCCGAGCGCTCGACGGCGTCGACCTCGCTGTCCCGGTCGGTTCGGTGTTCGGCTTCCTCGGCCCGAACGGGGCCGGCAAGACGACCGCGCTACGCATCCTCACGGGCCTCGCGCGGCCCACGAGCGGCTCGGCGCGCATCTTCGGAAACGACGTGACCAGCACGACCACGGCGGCCCGCTCGCTCGTCGGCTTCTTGCCCGACGTCCCGGGGTTCTACGACTGGATGACTGCCGAGGAGTTCCTGCGCTTCGCAGGCGGCTTGTTCGGACTGGACGACCGCGTGCTCGAGGAGCGCACGAAGGCGCTGCTCGACCTCGCGGGGCTTGCCGGCGTGAAGACCCGCGTCGGCGGCTACTCGCGAGGCATGAAACAGCGCCTCGGCGTTGCCCAGGCGCTCGTCAACGCCCCGAAGCTGCTCATGCTCGACGAACCCACGAGCGCCTTGGATCCGATTGGGCGCAAGGAAGTCCTGGAGATGATCGCGTCGCTCGGCGGTCGCACCACCGTGTTCTTCTCGACGCACATCCTTGCCGACGTCGAGCGCGTGTGCGACACGGTCGCGATCCTCGACCGCGGTCGCATCGTCGCGCAGGCGCCGATCGACGAGCTGAAGGCCAGGTATTCCGCGCATCGCCTCGTCGTCGAGGTCGACCGCGCAGTACAGGAGTTCGCCGATGCGCTCGGGCAACGTGAATGGGCGACGAGCGTCGAGCTCGAGAACGGTGTTGTGGAGCTGTCGGTATCGGATGTGGACACGGCGCAACGCGAGGTACCCGCGATGGTTGCCGAGCGCGGCCTTGCGCTCAGACGGTTCGAGGGGGGAGAGGTCACCCTCGAAGCAAGTGTTCGTGGACCTCGTGAGCGAGGTCTCGAGATGAGGGGCTTCGCGCGGTTCGCGGGCAAGGAAGTAACCGAGATCCTGAGGACGTGGCGGATCTGGGTGCTTCCGGGAGTCCTGCTGTTCTTCGCGGTGACCGGGCCGATCCTCGCGAAGTTTACGCCGCAACTGATCCAGTCGCTGGGTGCGTCGCAGCAAGGCATCTCCATCACGATCCCGAAGCCGACGTACCTGGACGCCTACACCCAGTGGATCAAGAACCTCGGGCAGATCGGCGTGTTCCTCCTCATCGGAGTGAGCGCGGGGATCATTGCGGGCGAGCGGGCGAGCGGGACGGCCGCACTCGTGCTCACCAAGCCCGTCTCGCGCGGCGGGTTCGTGGTGGCGAAGTACCTCGTGCATGCGGGGCTGCTCGTCCTCGCGATCGTTGCCAACACCGTGGTGACCTGGGCGGTCACCGCTGCAATCTTCGGCGAGGCGCCCCCGGAGCCACTGGTCTCGGCGACCGCCGTCTGGCTGGTGTTCGCACTCGTGCTGCTGGCGGCGATGGTGCTGCTCTCGGCAGCTTTCTCCACGCTGGCGGCTGTCGGTGCGGGCGTGGGTGTGTTCGCGGCACTCGGCATCCTCACCATCTGGGGGCCCGCTGTTCGGAACACGCCGGTGGGGCTCATCGGCGCGCCGTCTCGGATCCTCCAAAGTCAGTCCGCTCAGGCCACAGGACCGCTTGTGGCCGCAGCTGTCGCGATTCCCCTGCTCGTCCTGGCTGCGATCTGGGTGTTCAGACGGCAGGAGCTCTAGGCCTACCGCCCTCGGGGCGATCCGGGGACTGCCGCGCCCGCCTCCCGGCATCTACACGCAGCCGGCGTAGCCCTTTGCGAGGTTGTCCAAGTCGATGTGGTCCGACTCGACGTCGCTCACGGCCGCGAACACCTCTTGGATCCGCGGCGTCGTCGCGCGTCCTGAGACCTGCGCGTAGAACCGCGAGGCGCGCTGCTCTCGGGCGAGCGACTCCTCTATGTTCGCGCACCAGTCGTCGGCGGCCTCAGAGGCTTCGGTGATGTCCGCGGGCTTTGGCACGCGGGCGAGCTTGCAGAAGACGGAACAATGCTCGGCTTCGATCTTCGCGAGCCGCTTGTACGCCGAGGACAGCCCGTCGTTGTCCTTGTGCGCCGCCATCGCGAGGTAGAAGCGCGCATTGCTGCGCTCGAGCTCGATGGCCTCGAGGACATCGGCCTGCTCGGTTTCGGTGAGTGCGACGTCGTTGATGCCGGCCGGGAAGTCGGGGCTCTGGACGATGAGGTCGGCGTGCGCTCCGCAAAACGGGCAGTTGCTCGGCTTGTCATAGCCGAGATGGGTCTCGCCGCAGATGCGACAGCGGTACATCTTCATGAGGATGCCTCCCGTACGTCGTTGGATCGCATCGGACACCCCGGGGGAGTCGTCTGCGCGCTTACCTACAGCGTGCCGTGGCTGGCGAGCCGTTCGCCACCCGCGGCACGAACGAGCGCCTCGCCGAAGGCGGTAGCGGACTCGGGTCCGTCGGCGGTCACGATCGATCCATCGACCCGCACCGGGCCGTGGGCCCACGCGGCGCCGTGCGCCACGAGATCGGCCTCCTCCGAGGGAAACGAGGTGACCGAAACGCCGCGGAGCAACCCGGCGTGTCCGAGGATCGAAGGAGCGATGCAGATCGCCCCGAGCACCTTCCCGGCGTCGACCGCGTCGAACGCGACGAGATGTGCCACGGGGTCGTCGAAGTAGACGCGCGCACCAGCGCCGCCGACGAACGCCACGACATCGAAGCGCGCGCTGTCGACGTCGCGCAAGGCTACGTCAGCCTTCGCCTCCATCCCGAACTTGCCGGTGCACGTGCCCGCTTCGACGCTGGCCGTGGTGACTCGGTATCCCGCCCGCTCGAGAACGTCTCTCGGCTCGGCGTACTCCTCGTCCCGAAAGGTTGTGGGCGCGATGACGAGCAACGCCTTTGGCATGTGATCCCTCCCTGCTGCTTCCGGCCGAGTATACCTGCGGTCAGGCGCGCGGACACAGCCCGGCAGCGAGGTGACCACGCCGCGTTCGTCTGCAGCTCGCACGGTACTCCACCGTTCCGATGCATGCTCGTGGTCAGTCGCCGGAGCATGTGCTAGTTTGTACACAAGTTTGTAAACAACTGCGGCGAACGATGCCGGGTAGCGAGGGGAGTCACCTATGGAGACCGTCGAGCTTCTGCGCGACGGCATCACCGACCGGTTGGCGATGTATCGCGAGCGTCGTGACGCGATGAAGAGGGCCGACCGCTATTTCTACCTCCAGGCCATCAAAGGACCGACCAACCATCGCGTCACCCTCGCCGACGGGCGAGAGATGGTCATGCTTGCGTCGTACAGCTACCTGGGGCTCATTGGCCATCCGCGTATCGAGGCTGCCGCCAAGCAGGCAATTGACGACTACGGTACCGGCGCAGGGGGGGTTCGGCTGCTCACGGGCACCATGGATCTGCACGAGCGGCTCGAAGCGCGCATCGCCGAGTTCACCAAGCGCGAGGATGCGTGCGTGTACTCGAGCGGCTACGTCGCCAACATCGCCATCATCACCGGGCTCACCGGTCCGGGCGACCTCGTCTTGATGGACAAGCTCGATCACGCGTCCATCGTCGACGGAGTGCTGCTCTCGGGCGCGAAGTGGAAGACCTACCGGCACAACGACATGGCGCATCTGGAGAAGCTGCTCTCAGACGCGGCAGGCGAGTACAACACCGTTCTCGTCGTCGCGGACTCGGTCTTCTCGATGGACGGTGACGTCATGGATCTCCCGGCCACCCGTCGCTTGTGCGACCGCTACGGCGCTCGGCTCATGGTCGACGAGGCCCACTCCATCGGCTCGCTCGGCGCCACCGGGCATGGCATCGAAGAGCACTTCGATATGGTCGGGTCCATCGACCTGAAGATGGGCACGCTCTCCAAGTCGATCCCTTCGGTGGGCGGCTATCTTGCGGGCGAGCGCGACCTCATCGGCTACCAGCGCCACTTCTCCCGCCCGTTCATCTTCTCGGCGGCGCTTCCACCCGCCCAGACCGCGGCCGCACTCGAGGCTTTCAACGTCATCGAGGACGAGCCTTGGCGGGTGGCGCAGCTGCACAAGGTGCAGTCCGCCTACGCCGACGGTCTGAGAGCGCAGGGCTGGAACACGATGGAAGCGTCGACGTGTGTGGTGCCCGTGTTCGTCGGCGACGAGGGCAAGACCATGGACCTGACGCGGATGCTCTTCGACCGGGGCGTGTTCGTGTGCCCCATCGTTCATCCCGCCGTGCCTCGAGGCACCGATCGCTTGCGCACGTGCCTGATGGCGACGCACACTGATGAGGATATCGCGCAGGCACTCGACGCCTTCGAAGAAGCGGGCAAGGCGCTCGGCCTGATCTAGCAGCCGCACGACGGAACGAACCGGAGACGTATGGCTCTGAACCTGAGACAGCGACTCCGTGGTCACGAGCATCGTGCGCGACTCATCGCATGGGCGATCCTGCCGATCAGCTCGCTGGTCTACGTCTGGGCCTGGGCAGCCGATTCACAGGCGTCCGTCGCCGTACAAGTGCTCGCGTTCATGGTGCCGACGATGCTTCCGGTGCTCGGGTCGCTCGCCGCGTGGAGCGCGTCTGATCGAGGAACCCGAGCCAGGGTCATGTGGGGCGGGTTCGCGCTCGCTGCGGCGTGTCTGTTTGTGAGCGAGGCCTACTACGCGGCCTATCAGCTCCTGGTGAGCCCCGCCGGGCCGTCTACCCCCTCTGTGTTCGACGCTCTGAACCTCGTTGCGGCACTGTCGTTCTTCGCACTCCTGGTCTTCATGTCGCGGCTCCGTTTCGCGACACCCAGCGGTGTGCTTCAGCTGGTCTGCGGTGCGGTGACGTTCCTCGTCGCCGCGAACACGGTGCTCTATCGATGGTTCACAGGCCCACTCGCGGCCGCAACGGGCCACTCGGCGCTCGAGGCCTTCGTGTGGGCGTGCTACTCAACCGTTGGCGGCGCGCTGCTGGTGGGTTGTGCCTGGGGCCTCATGAGACATCGCGGCGTGCGCTGGGTGACGTGGCAGGTGCTCGGAATGGCCGCCGTATCGGGATACGCACTGGTCGTCTTCCTCTGGCCCGTTTGGTACGTGGGAACTGCATCGACGGGTGACGACGCATCCGAACTCCTGATAAACCTCGGCTACATGGCCGGGTACTTCGTCCTCTTCATGGCGAGCATCTACTGGCTGACGACGGATCCGACGCCGTGGGCGAGGGCGGTCGAACCGAAGCCGAAGTCGGCGGCCAACGCGACGTCAGTCGCCATCACGACATTCGCGCTGGCGACGGTCCCTCTGCTCGCGTTTGCTCTCTACGGGTCGGAACCCGGTTCGTTCGATCGTGTGTTCTACTTCTTGGGCTTGGCCGTCACGACACTCGCGATCGTCTTGAGAACCGCGCTCGCGGACGCCGAGAAGATGGGGCTCAGGGCGAGCGCTGCGTCCGACCCGCTGACGGCGGTCCTCAACCGCGTGACGTTCGAAGAGGATCTCCGTGACGGCATTGCGAGGGCCCAGACGTACGCCAGCGAGATGTCGCTTGCAGTCGTCGACGTCGACGATTTCGCGCGTTTCAACGTCGTGCACGGCCGGGACGAAGGGGACGCGGCCTTGGTGGCCATCGCGCACGCGCTTCGAGAGGCGGCGGGCGACGGCGACTCCGTCGCGCGCCTCGGAGGCGATGAGTTCGCAGTCATCCTCGATGGTGTCGGTGAGACAAAGGCGCCGGCCCGAGTTCAGCGGCTCCTGTCCGCCGCGGAGAGCATTGAGTCCACCCCGGAGCCGATCCACCTCTCTGCGGGCGTGTCTTCATGGCCGACCGATGCCATGAGTAGCGAGGAGTTGCTCGCAGCAGCCGATGCTGCGCTCTATTGGGCGAAGTGCCAAGGCAAGCGCCGTGTCGAGGCTTACAACGAGACGGTCGTGCGCGCGCTCGACGTGGATGAGCGTGCCCGCGGGATAGCGCGGAAGTCCCGAAGCGACATCGTGCGCGCTCTCGCGACTGCCACGGATGCTCGCGACAGCGCGACCGCTTATCACTCGCGTCAGGTTGCGGCGCTCGCCTTCCTTCTCGCGGAGGCCGTGGGGCTTGGCACTGAGAGGGCTCAAGACGTGCAAATGGCGGCCCTTCTTCACGACGTCGGCAAGGTGGCGGTCCCTGACTCCGTTCTGCGCAAGCGGTCCCGACTTTCTCCAGCCGAGCGTGCGGTGCTGATGGAACACGCCGAGTTGGGCGCTCGCATCCTGGCCGGGACCGATCTCGCCTACATGGCCCCGTGGGTGCGCGCGCATCACGAGTCGTGGGACGGCTCGGGATATCCCGACGGAATCGCCGGGCCCGCTATCCCGATGGAGGCGCGAATCATCGCGGCCTGCGACATGTACGACCAAATGGTGTCCGGGACTCCGGAGCGAGGTCCGCTCTCCCGGCCGGCCGCCATCCAGGAACTCGATCAAAGCATGGGCAGGCGCCTCGATCCGGACATGGCGGAGATACTCATAGAGATCGTGAGTACCGACCATGCCCTTGGCTGGTCTGAGGCGTGGTTGTCGTGAAGGGCGAGCCGCGCGCCCTGTTGGGGACTCGGATCGTCCGAGGCTCCGTCCTGGGAGGACTGGCAGCGCTCGTTCTCGTCCGGGTATGGCTTCAGTTGACCGGATCGCCAACCGACGGGCCGACGGTGTTCGGCGAAGCCCTGTACCTCGCACCCCTCTTCCTTGCCTGTGGCGGATGTCTGGTGGCATTCACACGTGCGCGTGGCTACGAACGTCGATTCTGGGCGCTGCTCGCGGCTGCCGTCGGACTGTCGCTTGCGGCCGAGCTCTACTACTCGTACTACCTCTTGGCCATCGATGCGCGCGGGCCAACAGTGCCCTCGGCCTTCGAGCTTCTGCACGTCGGCGCGGTGCTGGCCCTGCTCGCGATGATCGTGTCCACTGCCAACTTCGGATCAGAGCCAGCCGTCTCGCGGTTCCGCTTCTTCGCGGCTGCAGCTGCCGGTGCGGTCGCGGTCTACATCGTCGTGTTCGAGTTCGTCGTTGCGCCGGCTGTTCTGCTGGCAGGGGGTTTCGGAATCGGGGCGGCGGCGGTCGGTGCCGCGTACCCGGTGCTCGGCTTGGTGATCGTACTCGGCACGTTCGGCGTCGTCTTTGGAGCGAAAGTCACCCGCTGGAGGACTTGGCAGAAGTACGCCGGGGCCGGGCTAACGTTGAGCGCCATTGGCCTCGCAGCCATGCCGATGTGGATCTTCGGGCTCAGGGACGCCGGCCCCTCGTCGCTGATGGCGCTCACCGAACTGGGCCTCGGTCTCGGCCCGTACCTGTTCTTCCTGGCATCGATCTACAGGATCACCGCCGACCTGGACTCGGACGCCCTCGGATCGAGACCGCGCCTCGACAATCCTCCGATGTGGCTGCACATCGTGTACCCCCTCGTCCTCGTGTCCGCGATGGCGCTGTTCGGGGCTCGCGCGCGCCACTACGCGGGGTCGGCGCGGACAGCGGTGATCCTTGGTGCCGACATCATCCTCGCGGCCCTGTTGCTGACACGCAGCTGGCTCTCAGCGTTGGAGCTGCAACGGGGCCGAATCGCCTCGTCCACGGACTCGGTGACGGGGCTCAAGGACGAGCGCGTTCTCAAACGGGATCTCGAGAAGGGCATTGCCGAGGCCACACGGTGGGGCGGCGATGTCGCGCTCATCGCGCTGGACATCGACGACTTGACGCGCGTGAACGAGTTGTTCGGACATCGGTCGGGGGATGACGTTCTTCGCGGCGTAGCGGGCGTGCTCCGCGAGCAATGTGGTCAACGATGCGATCTCTACCGGGCAGGCAGCGACGAATTCGTCGTCATCGCGCCCGGGGAGTCCTCGGAATCCGGCGCACGGTTCGCCGACGAGCTCGCCAGGCACGTCGAGCATCGGGTGTTGGTCGGCGACCTGCCGATCACGGTGTCGGCGGGCGTGACGGCGTCTACGTCGTCTCGAGACGCTGCCTCTATGATCCGTGAAGCCTTCTCGGCCCTGCAGACCGCGAAGATCCAACGGCGCGGCTCTGTCGTGGTCTACGGACCGGATGTCGTGCGTCCGCAGCTGCCTGAGGAACGACTCGACCTGGCACGCAAGGAGGCCTATCGCGCCACCGTACGGGCGCTCGCCGCCGCCGTCGACGCGCGCGACCCGGCGTCCCGAGAACACTCCCGGAGGGTCGGTTCGCTGGCTCGCGAACTTGCGGCAGAGCTGGGAGCGAGCGCCGAACAAGCGTCGGCGATCGAGACCGCAGGGCTGGTTCACGACATCGGCAAGCTCGCATTGCCCGACGAGCTTCTCTGGAAACACGGCGATCTGGACGAGAACGACAAGGCGCGGTTGCGCGAGCAC
The DNA here is from genome assembly GCA_963817255.1 of uncultured Actinomycetes bacterium. Taxonomy (GTDB): domain Bacteria; phylum Actinomycetota; class Coriobacteriia; order Anaerosomatales; family CAVRZR01; genus CAVRZR01. The sequence continues at coordinate 117,592 of CAWFNT010000003.1, read as the reverse complement.
GTGGAGATGGGGGAGCGGATCCTGCGTTCGACCGAGCTCGGATTCATCCTGCCGTGGGTGCGCGCCCATCACGAGCGTTGGGACGGCGCGGGCTACCCCGACGGCCTCGCCGGCGAGCAAATACCACTGGAGGCCAGGATCCTCGCCGTGTGCGACGCGTACGACGCCATGACCTCGGGCATCTCGGCCCCCGAGGCACTCGACACGGAGCGCGCGCTGGCCGAGATCGAGGCGAACGCCGGGACGCAGTTCGAACCCAGGCTGGCGCTCGCGTTCGTGGAGCTTCGGTTGCGGAGCTCGATGCGTAGCGCGCCGCCAGAAGTCCCGGACGTCTAGGACATTAGCCGGTCATCGACGCTGCGATCGCTGAGATGTCTCTGGGGCCTGTCGCGCGCCTCCAACCGGGCTCCTTGGCTGCCGACACTCCGTCCTCGTAGGCCGGCGTGCCCTCCTCGCGATAGTAGGTGCCGATGGGCACGCGACACTCCTCAGGCGTGCACGTCATCTCGTGGAAGGCCGTGAGCGAGAGCTCGAACGCTTTCACCTTGTCCGAGGCGTCCCAGCCGCTCTCCTCGAGCTTGTAGACCCTGTCGCGGAACCACTGGAACGTGTTCAGGTGGTTCCACGTGACGCAGGGCTGGAACACGTCGACGAGCGCGAATCCGCGGTGTTGCAGCGCCTCGACGTAGAGCGACGCCAGGTGGGGAATGTCGCCTGCAAAGCCTCGTGCAACGAACGTCGCTCCTTCGGCCAGAGCGAGCCCGATGGGGTTGACCGGCTCCTCCAACACGCCTTGTGGCGTCGAGACCGTCTTCATGAGGTGCTCGGTAGTGGGCGACGCCTGCCCGGTCGTGAGTCCGTAGATCTGGTTGTTGTGCGCGATGCAGGTGATGTTGACGTTGCGACGGACCGAATGGACGAAGTGGCCGAGGCCGATGCCGTAGCCGTCTCCGTCTCCCATCTCGACGACGACCTTGAGGTCGGGTCGCGTGAGCGCAAGTCCCGTGGCGGGGGGCAGCGCTCGCCCGTGGAGCGCGTGGAACCCCTGCACGTCGAGGAAGTCGGCGCCGTTTCCGTGGCATCCGATGCCCCACACGACGCTGAACTCGTGCTTGTGCCACCCGAGCTCGGCGAGTGCCCGCTTGAGCGCCTCCCACATGCCGAAGTTGCCGCAGCCGGGACACCACGTGGGCTTGTTCGACGTCACGAAGTCCTTGACCTCAGGCATTGGCTGCCACCTCCTCGAGCGACGCGCCGGAAGGCAGTGAGTCCACGTCCATCCCGAGCGAGCGTTTCACGTGCGCATAGATCTGTTCGGGCGAGAACGGCCGGCCGTCGTAGCGGTGTAGTCGGTCGTCGACACCACGGAGGCACTCCTGACGGACGAGTCCCTCGAGCTGGCCGGTTGCGTTGCCCTCCACGATGAGGCTGCGCCTCGCCGCGCCGAGGAACGCAGCGACTTGCTCGGCGGGGAAGGGCCAAAGCGTGACGAGTTGGAGCATGTTCGCTTCGATGCCCTCGGCGGCGAGCCACGTCATCGCCTCGAGCGCCGGCTGTTTCGTCGTGCCGAAGACGACGAGGGAGACGGCGGCGTCGTCGGGACCGTAGCGCCTGGGGGCGGGCACGAGCTCGCGTGCCTTCTCGAGCTTACGCAGACGCTTCTCGTTCTGGCCGACGCGCACCGCCGCGATCTCGCCTTGAGCCCCGTAGCCCTTCTCGTCGTGTTCGTAGGAGTTGACGACCTGGGTCGCGCCCTTGACGCCCGGAAGCGCGCGGACCGAGACGCCGTCCTCGGCGAGCTTGTAGCGCAGGTACTGGCCTGCGTACTGACCATCCTCGCCGAGCGCATCGGGGTGGTCGGCGATGTCGCCTTCGGTGACGAGCTTGCCGCGCTCGACCGTGACAGCCTTGAGGTCGAACGGATCGACGGTGCGTCTGTTGTCCGAGAGGTACGAATCGCCAAGGATCAACACCGGGGTCTGAAGGACGTCGGCAAGGTTGAATGCCTGCCACGTGAGTTCGAAGGCCTCGGTATGGTCACCTGGGGCGAGGACGACCCTCGGGAACTCGCCCTGCGCGGCATGCATGACGAAGCGTAGGTCGCTCTGCTCGGTCCAGGTAGGAAGGCCGGTAGCCGGCCCGGGGCGCGTGAACACCCCCACGACCACCGCCGACTCGCTCACCCCGGCAAGGCCGAGCGCCTCGACCATGAGCGAGAAACCGCCTCCGGACGTCGCGCACATCGAGCGCGTCCCGCCAAACGCTCCGCCGACGACCATGTTCATGGCGGCGATCTCGTCCTCGGTGTGCTTCACGACCACCTCGGCTGCGTCGCCGTGCGCAGCCATGAAGCTCAGCAGCGACGACGCGGGTGTCATGGGGTAGGCGCAGTAGAGACCCAAGCCCGCAGCCAGTGCGCCGAGGCCGATGGCCTCGTTGCCGTCGACGAGCATGTGGTGGTCGGGCTTCGACGGTGGGGTGAGATGGTGCGGGAAGGAGCAGGCGTGCTCCTGCGCGTACTGGTAGCCGGCACGGGCGACGGTGATGTTCTGCTCGGCGATCTCGGGCGCCTTGTGAGCGAACTGTGCCTTGATCGACTCCTCGAGCGGCGCGAGGGGGAAGCCCATGTGGCCGAGCACGGCGCCCAGCGCGGCGACGTTGCGCATGATCTTGGGACCGCCTGCGTCGCGCACCACCTGCGTGAGCGGCACCGGCGTGAGGCAGTAGCGGTCGGGGTCGAGGTGCGTCTCGGCGACGTCGAGATCGTTGGGGTCGAAGATGACGGCCGCGCCCTCTGTCAGCTCGTGCGAATGGAGCGCGACGGTGTCGTGGTCCAGACACACGAGAATGTCGGTGGGCAGCACGTGGCTGTTGATCGGGCTCTCGCTCACGCGCAGGTGGATCGTGTTGTGCCCGCCCTTGATGAGCGATGGGTACTCGGTGAGGTCGAAGGTGTGGAATCCCGAGTGCGCGAAGACGCGTGCGAGGGACTGGCCTGCCGCTTTGATGCCGAAGCCCGCGGGCCCGCCGATGCGCATGCGCACCTCGCCAAAGGTCGTGCGTTGTGATGCGCTCATCTGTCTCCCTCGGATCCTCACTTGGTGGCCGCGTATCCACCTGATTCTTCCCGTATTCCCCTGTCGAGTGCGAGCGGCGGGTGCATCGGACCTTCGCGCAGCGGCGGGGCAGGCCACGCGTGCGATAATCGCACCCATGACCACGTCGGATACACCCACGGTCGTCCTCGGCGTCACCGGCTGCATCGCAGCCTACAAGGCATGCGAGCTCGCGCGCGCGCTCATGCGGGCGGGTTGCCGGGTGAAGGTCGTCATGACCGAGGCCGCGACGCACTTCGTGGGTCCTGCGACGTTCAGCGCACTCACGGGCGAGCCGGTCGCGGTTTCGCTTTGGGACGATCCTGCCTCGGCCCGTGTCTTCCACGTCTCGCTTGCTCAGGAGGCCGACGTGCTCGTCGTCGCGCCCGCCACTGCGAACGTCATCGCGAAAGTCGCGTGCGGTCGAGCCGATGACCTGCTCACGACCGTCGCGCTCGCGACCCAGGCGCCGATCGTGGTCGCGCCGGCCATGAATACGCATATGTGGCGTGCCGAGGCTACCTCCCGCAACATCGCGACGCTTCGCGACCGCGGAACCGTGATCGTCGAACCCGTCGAGGGCGATCTTGCCTGCGGTGACGTGGGCGAGGGCAGGCTGGCCGAGGTCGATGCGATCGCTCAGGCGGTTCTCGCCGAGGCGCGGCGTTCACGCGAGCTCGCGGGCGTGACTGTGTTGGTGACCGCGGGTCCCACTCGCGAGGCCATCGATTCCGTGCGCTTCATCTCCAACGCGAGCAGCGGCAAGACAGGCTACGCCGTCGCCGAGGAAGCCGCGCGCCGGGGCGCGGCGGTGACGCTCGTGAGCGGGCCGACGACGCTGCCGGATCCGTTCGGCGTGCGCACCGTGCGCGTGACGACCGCGCTCGAGATGCGGGCGGCGGTCGGGGACGCCTACGAGGCGAGCGATGTCGTGGTCGCGACAGCTGCCGTCTCAGACTTTCGGCCGGCCGAAGCTGCGGGCTTCAAGATCAAGAAGGACGGTGCACCGGACACGATCTCTCTGGCGCGAAGCCCTGACATTCTCGCCGAGCTGGGTGCCCGCAAGGGCGATCGCATGCTCGTTGGGTTCGCCGCGGAAACGTCTGATCTACTCGAACACGCTCGAGCGAAACTTGCCGACAAGAACCTCGATCTCGTGGTGGCGAACGACGTATCGGCGGAGGGGCTCGGCTTCGGCTCTGACAGCAACCGCGTCACGTTCGTGTGGCCGGGTAGGGAAGAGGCGCTCGAGTTGCAGAGCAAGCGCTCGATCGCACGAACGCTCTGGGACGGCATCGCGGAACAGGCACGTGCCGCGGCCAGCCAGCGGGCGGACTAGCGAGCGTTTGGACCAGGAGGCACGTATGGACTTCGAAGGACGAGCCAAGAAGCTCTCGGCATATGTGGGCGAGGCCGACCTCTACGACGAGCGTCCGCTCTACCAGGCGCTCGTCGACCAGGCGCGGATCCAGGGGTGCGCCGGTTCGACCGTGCTGCGCGGCCTGACCGGTTACGGGGCGACGAGCCGCGAGCACGCTAAGCACGCGCTGAGGATGTCGGTGGACCTGCCGGTCGTCGTATCGGTCATCGACGAGCCTGTGAAGATCACCGCGCTTGCCGAGGTCTGGAGTGCGATGGTGAACGCCGGCCTCATCACCGTCGAGGACGTCAACGTGGTGCTCTACCGCGGCGGCGTCGTTAGGGGGGAGGAGTAGCCGCGGGCTGAGCGCTGCCGGCGACGAGCTGCGCGTGGGCTTGAACGCGCGGTGAGCGGAACGTAGTATGTTGCGTTGCCGCTCGGGCAGGGTCAGAGGCCACCCGGGCACGTGAACGGGCTGTGGCGCAGTTTGGTAGCGCACTTGACTGGGGGTCAAGGGGTCGCAGGTTCAAATCCTGTCAGCCCGACCAGAATTCTTGCAGGTGAGAGGCCGTGTTTCGGGAAGCCGAGACGCGGCCTCTCCCTCATCTCGAGGACTCTGCCGTTGCCTGTCCCCCTGGGCGGACTTGTCAGATGGTCTTCGCATCGCGGGGGACTGGTCCTTGACCGTCCTCATGGCGGCCCACCGACGTTCCTAGTTGCATCCGGGAACACGTCGCCACCAGGATTCCCGGCCGTGCTTGTGCGAGGCGATCAACGTTGGGCCTGACCTGCGGCCGGGTTCAATTGACAACGCAGGACTGTCTCGGCAGACTGGTGTTCCAGGGAGCGACGATCCGCAGCCGGAATATGGTGACTTTGGCGACGGGGAGCTACTAGTCAAACCGGCCTGGTAACTGGCCGGTTTTCGCGCTTCTTGGGGGCAGAAGCGCGAGGCCAGCTGAATCAGGGGCGGACGGGCAACCGGGGGGTGACACACCGTTTGGATGGGCGGCATCGGGGTACAGTCACCAATGGGCGAGTAGTCTCGCCACAGCATAGCTAGTGGGGGCACAAGGGAGGTAATCATGAAGAACAGATTGCGGAGGGTACTTACGTTCGGCATAGCGGTGATGGCCATCGCCGCGATAGTCGCTGGTCCGGCGGTCGTTTCGGCGAACGCGCTGTTGCCGGCTGACTACGACAACACGGTGAACACCGCCGTGAACAACCAGACGACCGGCCTGTATCGGGACGTCATCTGGTGGGGGAAGGCCGACCCGTACGAGCAGGACTACATCAACGCGAACCCCAACCTGATCGCGACTGCCGGTTCCCCTTCGCGCGCCGTCGTTGGCGGGGACGACTTCGCGATCAACTTCACCGGGCAAAGGAGCGGTGGTCCTCCAGCAGCCGGCCAGAGCTGGATCACGGTCTATGACACGACACCCGCCGACAAGACCGCGGGCACGCGGAGTCTGGTCGACTTCACCGTGCCCGGGGGCGTCACGCTCAAGGCGGACGTGCTGTTCGCCTCACCCGGACACAACTCCTCCGGCGGGATCCTCGCGATGTATGACGAAGACGCCATGGACGGCCTGGCACTGCTTGCCCAGCACGGCGGCGGCAACAATCACGACCATGCCCGGTTGAGCCTCGTCTATCAGATCGCGGGGACCGGCACGGAACTCGCGTCCATCGACGTTGACCAACTCTTCGAGGCAGACACCAACCCGGGTCTCTCGCTCACGCAGAGGATCGGTTCGACATCGGGAGATCACTGGTATCGGCTCGTGATGAATGTCTCGGTCACGGGTGCGAACAACGACCAAGTCGCCGTGACCGGGTCGTTCTACAACCATGCGGATCCCACGGACCCGAGCAGCGCGACAGAGACCCTGGCGCTCAAGATCACCGACCTGGCTTGGAGCGGTACTCTGGGTGTCGGTGACCTGGCAGGGAAGAGCCCCGCTACTCCCGGCGAGGTGGGGCTCATCGCGATGACCCCTGAGAACTTCAGTGATGGTGTGGCGAACGGTTGGACAGGTGCCGATCCGCACACCGACAACGTCGGCATCAGCATCATCCCGTTCTCGGAAACCCACGGCACCGACCCGTTGATCATCGTCAAGAAGATGATCTCCATCGACGGCAAGGACCCGAGCGATCCGACGAAGGAGTACCTGGACGCGGACACCTATCCCGGTGAGTTCGTGCCCTTCGGCACGCCCATCTGGTTCGCGTTCGTGGTCCAGAACCTGGGCGATGAGCCGGCATACAACGTCACACTGACGGACTCCGTCTTCAATGCCGGATCGACGCCCCCGTTCGATCCCACCCCGTTCCCCAATCCTTTCCCGGGCAATACCACGCTTGTATACGAGTACGGCCCCGTGAGCTTCTTCAGCCTCTTCCCCTGCGCGAGCAACACGCTCGTGTGGGGCAGGGGCACGCAGACGACATCGAGCCTGTGGAAGTCCGCCGTCCACATCGGACAGGGGTCGGACGTGTGGGGCAACGTGGAAGCAGTCGGTGACGTGGATATCAACGGCACCGGTTGGATCCACGGCGACCTCACCACGATGTCTCAGTTCATCGGACAGTCTCCGCCGCACGTGGCGGGCGCCTTCAACGTGCCCGGCGTGCCCACGCCGCCGGTGCTGCCGCCTTCCGTTGCCATACCGGCCGTGGACCAGCCCGTCGTGCCGAACATCGGCAACAACGGCAGCTTCACCCCGCTGGCCTGGAACGGGCTGAGCAACTCCTATGGCGACATCAAGGGCGGCGGCGGGGTGAAGCTCTACTTCACCGGCGCGCCCGGAGGTGCGGTCTACTTCTTCAAGTCCCTGAGCTTCGCCAACGCCGGGAAGCTCTACTTCGACCTGACGAACGGCCCGGTCAAGATCTACGTGCTCAACCAGGCGAGCTGGGGAAGCGGCACGAAGAGCTTCCTCACCGGCGGCGACGCCAGCATGATCTCTCTCGAGTCGCAGTGGACCGGGACCGGCAGCCAGCCCTACGGCTTCTCGCACGCGGGAGGCTACTGGGCAGGCACCGTCATCTGCCGGACGAGCGGTATCAAGTTCGGCACCGGCCAGAACTCGGGCACCTTCGAGGGCTATATGTGGAGCGACTGGAACGGCAAGTACGGTCCTGCCGCGAGCGCAATCGCGCTCTCGATAGACATCCAGCACGGCGCCGACGTCATCCCGCCGCCGGTGCACTGCGAGCACCACGACTACGTGCACGCCATCTGGGCCGACGCAGCGGGCCAGCCGCTTGGCCCGTCGCCCGACGACCACGTGTACGCCTACTGGGAGACGCCGCATCCATAGGCCACTTTGACACGACGAACCAGGCTTCCCGGGTCCTCGCGACCTGAAGGTCCGGAAGCGCCCTCTCTGCGAAGGCTGAGATGCCCGGAGGGGGAGAAGCGATTTCGATGCAGCGGGCGGTGGACATCCACCGCCCGCTGCGAGCGCTAGTCCGTCGCCGCGCGGCGGCGATCATGGTGACGGGGAGCCGCGAGTCGATTCGGACTGAGACTCGGACGGTGAATGTTGGGGTGGATAGTGGTTGTTTCGCCCGGGCGCATGCCGCTCATCAGCTGCCGGGTGTTTGAGGGCACAGGGCTCGGGGGAGGATAGCAACAGTCACTCAATTGCATAGCTCGGAAATCAGGAAGCGTTGATCCGTGGCCGCAACATGGTGACTTTGGCGACGGGGAGCTACTAGTCAAACCGGCCTGGTAACTGGCCGGTTTTCGCGTTCTTGGGACAGAAGACGCGAATCCAGTCGCAATCGTGGAAGGCAACTGGGGAGGCACGCTGTTTGGGGGTATGCCATTCGATGAAACACCAACGGGCGAGTCGTATCGCCACATCTTCACTCGTGGAGGCACAGAGGAGGTAATCATGAAGAACAGATTGCGGAGGGTACTTACGTTCGGCATAGCGGTGATGGCCATCGCCGCGATAGTCGCTGGTCCGGCGGTCGTTTCGGCGAACGCGCTGTTGCCGGCTGACTACGACAACACGGTGAACACCGCCGTGAACAACCAGACGACCGGCCTGTATCGGGACGTCATCTGGTGGGGGAAGGCCGACCCGTACGAGCAGGACTACATCAACGCGAACCCCAACCTGATCGCGACTGCCGGTTCCCCTTCGCGCGCCGTCGTTGGCGGGGACGACTTCGCGATCAACTTCACCGGTCAAAGGAGCGGTGGTCCTCCAGCAGCCGGCCAGAGCTGGATCACGGTCTATGACACGACACCCGCCGACAAGACCGCGGGCACGCGGAGTCTGGTCGACTTCACCGTGCCCGGGGGCGTCACGCTCAAGGCGGACGTGCTGTTCGCCTCACCCGGACACAACTCCTCCGGCGGGATCCTCGCGATGTATGACGAAGACGCCATGGACGGACTGGCACTGCTTGCCCAGCACGGTGGCGGCAACAATCACGACCATGCCAGGTTGAGCCTCGTCTACCAGATCGCGGGGACCGGCACGGAACTCGCGTCCATCGACGTTGACCAACTCTTCGAGGCAGACACCAACCCGGGTCTCTCGCTCACGCAGCGGATCGGTTCGACATCGGGAGATCACTGGTATCGGCTCGTGATGAATGTCTCGGTCACGGGTGCGAACAGCGACCAAGTCGCCGTGACCGGGTCGTTCTACAACCATGCGGATCCTACGGACCCGAGCAGCGCGACAGAGACCCTGGCGCTCAAGATCACCGACCTGGCTTGGAGCGGTACCCTGGGTGTCGGTGATCTGGCAGGGAAGAGCCCTGCCACTCCCGGCGAGGTCGGGCTCATCGCACTGACCCCCGAGAGCTTCTCTGACGGTGTGAATGTACCTGGTGGTGGGACTGGCGCCAATCCGCTCACCGACAACGTCGGCGTCAGCATAATCCCCCACAGGGATCCCACCGGCACCCCGCCGGTCATCATCGTCAAGAAGATGATCTCGATCGACGGCAAGGACCCGAGCGATCCGACGAAGGAGTACCTGGACGCGGACACCTATCCCGGCCCGTTCGTGCCCTTCGGCACCCCCATCTGGTTTGCGTTCGTGGTTCAGAACGTGGGCAGTGAGCCAGCGTACAACGTCACACTCACCGACTCGGTCTTCAATGCCGGGTCGACGCCCGCGTTCGATCCCACCCCGTTCCCCAATCCAATTCCGGGCAACACCACGCTTGTCTACCAGTACGGACCGGTGAGCTTCTTCAGCCTCTTCCCCTGCGCGAACGGCGAGTTTCTTGTGTGGGGCAAGGGCATGTACACGACCTTGGCTCCTACCGTGAGACTGACCGTAAAGCTCGGGACCGGGACTCAGATCTACGGCAACGTCGGCAGCGTGGGCAACATCTACGCAAACGGCGGGGGTCAGACCCACATCTGGGGCTCCATGATCACCGACTCGAAGTTCGGGCAGTTCCCATCTCAGGTCTCGGGAGACTTCATCGTCAACAATCCCGCTTGGCCGGCGGTCGGGCTGCTCGGCACGTACTTCAAGCCGACGTTCGTGCCCCCGCCCCCGTTCCCTGCTGGTCCGCCTACCCCCAACCCGCTCCCGCCCGGAAACGGCAAGAGCGCGACCCTCACTCCCGGGTACTGGGCGGCAATCAACGGTGGTGGCGGAGACACGCTCACGTTTAACGGTTCGGGTCTCTACTTCCTCGACGCCCTGTCGTTGAACAATGGCACCAAGCTGGTCATGAACGTGACCGCGGGGCCAATCCATATCTACGTCAAGAACCGGTGGGTAACCGGCACGATCAACGTGACCGTCAACGGCGGCGACGCGAGCGACATCCGCGTCGAGTCGCTGTGGACAGGCACGACGGCCAACCCCCACGGGTTCTACATTCTTGGAGGAACTTGGAAGGGTGACGTCGTCTGTCAGACGAGCGGCATCATGGTGGGCAACTCCAATACCTTCGAGGGTCATATGTGGAGCAACTTCGACGGTCAAACGGCCGCCAATGTCTACAAACTGGCAATCGAGATCGGTCACGGTGTCGACGTCATCCAGCCGCCAAAGCACTGCGAGCACCACGACTTCGTGCACGCTATCTGGGCGGACGCATCCGGCCAGCCACTCGGCCCGTCGCCCGACGACCACGTGTACGCCTTCTGGGAGACCCCCCATCCATAGGCCTCTTTGACACGATGAACCAGGCATTCCGGGTGTTCGCAACCTGAATATCCGGAAGCGCCCTCTCTGCGAAGGCTAAGATGCCCGGAGGGGGAGAGGCGGTTTCGATGCAGCGGGCGGTGGACATCCACCGCCCGCTGCCGTTTGTCGCTGTCCGACCGCCTCGCGCTCTCGACGCGGGCTCCTCACGGTCTGAGGTCACTGCGTCGCGGTCGACGAGCCCGTGGACGTGCGCGTTCCGGCAGGCGCGCCGGGTCCGCCAGGCCCACCGGGCCCGTGCGCGGGCATCGCCGAGGTATCGTTGATCGCGGTCGTGAGTCGTGTCTCGATGTCGGCCATGGCCTTCGCGCTTTCGGCCGACGTGATCTGGCCGCTCGTGACGCCTGCGCTGCACTCCTTCTTCTCGATCTCGACCGTCTTGGCGATCAGATCGTCGGTGGACACGCCCTCGGCCTTCGCGATCGCGGCGTAGCTCGTTCCCGCCGCGCGCTGCGCGTTGATCTCGTCGACACTCAGGCCGCTGAGCTGCGGCGAGCGCCTCGGCAATGTCGCCCTCGCCTCCGTAGCCGGGCTTGCCGATCACGCCGCCAGCAGGCCCTCCGGGACCGCCGGGTCCGGGCCGAGCCGACGCCGTGGGGGCCGTTGACGATGTGGCCGCTGAACTGCCCGTCAGGTTCGCTGCGCTGGCTATGCCGAGCGATCCGAGTGCGAGACCCGCGACGAGCCCCACTGCGATGAACCCAAGTACCTTCCTGTTGTTCATTGGTCTCTCCTTCAGTCTGGTTGACGTTTGTCGTGGTGAGCTTCCCGGGTTGCCCTCCACAGCGAGTGTCGTCGGGCCTGACTGTGCCGGGGTTGTCGCGGGCCTACGATCTCGAAACATAGCCGGAAACGTTCAGAGCAGCGGGAACGCGCCGCATCGGACGATCGGGCCCATCATCCCTCGCCCGGTTTCGCGTTATCCTGAGTCTGCCGGGGCGACGCGAGGAGGGGCGCACGAGTGGCTGAGAACGCGCAGACATCAGTCCGATGGGTCGCCGATGGTCAGATGCAGACCGGCGGGCTCGCCCAGCTCGACGAAGCACGTCGCCACGGGCTCGTGTGGGTCGACGTCCTGGGAGTCGAAGACCAGCCTCTCCAAGAACTCCAGCGCGTCTTCGATCTGCATCCCCTGGCGGTGGAGGACACGCTGCATTTCCCGCAGCGCCCGAAGATCAACGAGTACGCCTCAAGCTGGTTCCTCGTGTGGTTGACGCCGGTCAGAGAGGACCACGACGGCGTCCATCTGGCCGAGGTCGACGTCTTTATCGGCAAGGACTTCGTGATCACCGTGCACGAGGAGCGGCTCTGGGCGATCGACAACACCGTCGAAGAGGGGATGCACGTTCTCGAGCGCGGTGAGGCCGGACTCTTCTACGAGATCGTCGACCGACTTGTGGACTCGGTGATGCCGCTCGTCGACGACATCGCCGACAGGCTCGAGGACATCGAAGACATCATGCTCGACAATCCGCGAAAGGAAGACGTTCAGCGCCTGTATACGCTCAGACGGGAGCTCGTGTCGCTGCACCGCGTGATCAGCCCCGAGAGGGACGTGCTGAGGGCGGTCGTGCGCGTCCCCGAGATCGTCGACGACGAGGCGTACCGCTACCTTCAGGACGTAGGCGATCACCTCGCACGAGCCGAGGACTCCATCGAGACCGCCCGCGAGGTCGCTGCCGCGGTCATGGACATCTACCTGTCCTCGATCAACAACCGCATGAACGAGATCATGAAGCAGCTCACCGTCGTCGCGACGATCTTCATGCCGCTGACACTCATCTCGGGAATCTACGGGATGAACGTCGTCAGAGGCATGTGGCCACCGATCTCGGCCATGTGGTCCTTCGCCGTGGTTGTCGGCAGCATGCTCGTGATCGCGACCGTCATGGCAGCGTATTTCCGGAGGAAGAACTGGTGGTAGGCGACTCCCCGACACCCGACGCGCCGGAGTCGAAGGCCGGCCCGACTTCCGCAGAGGACCACAGCCACGAGATCTACACGGTGGCCAACATCATCACGGTCCTTCGGCTCATCCTCGTGCCCATCTTCTTCTCGGTCTTCCTGACCGATCGCTCGGACACGCTCGCGTTCCTGCTCTTCGTGGCAGCCGCATCGACGGACTGGCTCGACGGTCAGATCGCCAGGCGCACCGGCACCGTGACCGAGATCGGGAAGGCGATCGATCCGCTCGTCGATCGGCTTCTCATCGCCGCGGGGGTGATAGGGCTCTTCCTAGAGGACCGCCTGCCGCTCTGGATCTTGGTAGCCTTGGTGGCGCGCGATGCGTACCTCCTCTACGGCTCGTGGCGCCTCGAGGGCCACCACAGGCGCGTCCCGGTCAACCGCACCGGTAAGGCCACGACCGCCGTACTGCTCGCGGGCTTCTCCCTCCTGATCCTGAACTGGCCGATGGTTCCCGGACTGGGCATCGTGACCTCGCCTGCCGCGGAGAAAGCGCTGCCGGGATTCGGATCGGCTCCCGCGCCGCTGGGTATCTGGTTCGTCTACGCCGGTCTGGTCCTGTCGTTCTGGGCTGCGGCTCAGTACACGGTTGCCGCTCGAAGGCTCTCGCGAGAGATACGGGCGGCCGAGTCGGAACAAGGCGTCGGACGGGCACAAACCTAGGTAGGCGCGCCGACAGCGTGTCCAGACGTTTCTCGACTCTCAGGCCCACGCGAACAGGGGGCACGCATGCAAGCTGTGATCATGGCGGGTGGTGAAGGTACCCGGCTTCGGCCTCTCACGAGCCTTCGGCCAAAACCGATGGTGCCCATCGTGAACCAGCCGGTCATGGAACACATCATCGGCCTCGTCAGGCATCACGGCATCGACAGCGTTGTCGCGACACTCGCGTTCTTGCCGAAGGTCATTCAGGACTACTTCGGCGACGGCGAAGAGTGGGGGATCAAGATCGCCTACGCGCTCGAGGAGACGCCTCTCGGGACGGCCGGTTCGGTGAAGAACGCGGAATCGCTGCTCGAGCGCGAGACCTTCCTCGTCATCTCGGGCGACGCTCTCACCGACTTCGACTTGACCGAGGTGATCGAGTTCCACCGCAAGAAGGGCGGCGCGGTCACCATCGCGCTCAAGAGCGTTCCGGACCCTCTCGAGTATGGCGTCGTCATCACCGCCGAGGACGGCCGCATCGAGCGCTTCTTGGAGAAGCCCACGTGGGGCCAGGTCTTCTCGGACACGATCAATACCGGCATCTACGTCGTCGAGCCGTGGGTGCTGGATCTGGTGCCGAAGGACGTGTCTTTCGACTTCTCGGCGGATCTGTTTCCGCTGCTCATGGAGCAGGGCCACGCGCTCTACGGATGCGTGCTCGACGGCTACTGGTGCGATATCGGCAGTCGGGAGACCTACGTCCAAGCCCACCGCGACATCCTCAACGGTGACGCGATGGTCTACGTGCCCGGCGTACGAGCGCGTGAGGACCTCTGGATCGGCGAGGGAGCCAAGATCGACCCGGATACGAAGCTTGGCAACCACGTCGTCATCGGCTCGAACGTCAACGTACGCGCAGGCGCCATCATCGGCGAATACACGGTCATCGGCGACAACTGCGTCATCGGAACCGACACCCGGGTGAGTCATTCGGTGTTGTGGAGCGACACGTTCGTGGGCATGGGCGCGCAGGTCTCCGGCGCGGTGCTCTGCCGTCGCGTCGACGTGCGCGCGCGGGCGCAGGTGGACATCGGCGCGGTCATCGGTGACGAGACCATGGTGGGCAGGGGAGCGCACGTGCTCACCGACGTCCAGGTCTACCCCTACAAGCGTATCGAGCCCGCCGCCATCGTGTCGTCCTCGCTCATCTGGGAGAGCACGGGCGTGCACGCGCTCTTCGGCGACAACGGCATCGCGGGGCTCGTGGGCGTGGACATCACTCCGGAGCTCGCTCTGAAGGTGGCTCAGGCGTTCGGGAGCACCCTGCCGAAGGGAGGCCACGTCATTGTGAGCAGAGACGTGGCGCGCCCGTCGAGGATGGTCAAGCGCGCGATGGTTGCGGGCCTCAACTCGGCAGGCATCAACGTGCGCGACTTGCGGGTCGCTTCCTCGGCGGTGAACCGGTTCACCACGCGAGAGACGAGGTGCGTCGCGGGCATCCACGTCTGCGCGTCACCCACCGACCCGCAGTCGGTCGAGATACACCTGTTCGACAAGACCGGGCTCGACATTGCCACCGGCGACGAGAAGAAGGTCGAGCGACTCTACTTCCGCGGGGAGTTTCGGCGCGCGTTCTTCGACGAGGTGGGCGACATCATCTACCCACCGCGCGCGCTGGAGTACTACGCGGCCGGGCTCGCCGAAGCCATGCAGCGCCAGCAGTTTCGGGACACCTGGCGCAAGGTCGTCGCCGACCTTGCCGGAGGCTCGGCGTCGATCGTCCTCCCGCAGGTCTCGAGCGGATGGCACATCAACCTCGTCGGCTTGAACGCGTTCAACGACGCCGAGGCGACCGTCCAGATGACGGAGGAGGGCGGCACGGGCCTCGAGATCCTCAGGCACTCCGTCGAGCTGTTCCAGGCCGATCTGGGCGTGCGCTTCGATGCCGATGCCGAACGGATTCGCCTCGTGACGCCGAAGGGCAGGGCACTCGACGGGGACACAGCGTTGCACGCGGTGGTCGAGCTCTGGTGCAGGACTGACTCCTCCGGCCGCCCGATCGCCGTGCCGCTGCAGGCCTCGCAGGTCGTCGAGCGCATCGCGAAGGCCCACGGTCGCGAGGTCATGAGGCCCGGTCGTTCGCGACGCTCGCTGGCCGCACTGGCACTCTCGGACGCAGTGGGCTTCGCAGGGTCGACCACCGGGGGTTACATCTTCGCGGACTTCATCGCGGCCTACGACGGCATCCTCTCCCTCGGCATGATCGTGAGGATGCTCGACTGTCTCGATACCACGATGGACGACGTGGTCGCGGACCTGCCGCCGTTCTACAAGCGCGAGTTGCCCGTCTTCTGCCCGATCGAGCGGAAGGGCGCAGTCATGCGCGCGGTGACCGAGGCGGCAGCGAGCCTGGATGCCAACTACACCGAGGGCGTGCGGGTCAGCCTGGACGGTGGATGGGTGCTCGTGTTGCCCCACTCGAGCGAGCCTCTGGTGTCGATCTACTCGGAGGGGGACAGCTCCGAGAGTGCCGACGCAGCGGCCGCCGAATGGAAGAGCATCGTTGTGAGTGCTATCGCCGCAGCGTAACGGCTGTGCAAACGCTGACCCGGGCAGGCCGTGCGTGTCCTCGGCCTCGCTATACTGACCATTCGTGCCGTTACGTAGCGGGATCGCCTCTCGCGCACGTTCGGGTCCACCTGCCCGAGCGCGCGGCACGGGACTTGTTTCTACTCTCGCGAGGGCTTGCGGGGCGCTTAGTGCCGCGCCCGTCACGGGAGCAGTTGATATCCGACAGGAGCAGGGTTGAATCCAGACACGACAAACGGTCGTAGTCGTGCCCGAGAGCGCGCGCTGGCGCGCTCTCGTTGGCGCATGCGGGCTGCGCTGACCGCTATCGTCGCCGTGTTGCTCGTCGCAGTCGCTGGTCAGCGTGGATGTCACGGTGAGCTCCGGACGAGTGCATCGTGGCGTGAGTGTGGGCGGCGTGTCACTTGGTGGGAAGCGCCTGGCCGAGGCCGCGACGTACCTCGACCGCGAGCTGGCGCTTCGAGCTGCCAAGCCTGTGCTCCTGAGTGCGAGCGGGAAGACCGCCTCGGTGACCGCGACCGAAGTGGTCCTGTCATACGACACTGTGGCGTTGGCCGAAGAGGCGTACGCGTACGGCCGCTCCGGGAACATCCTGCAAGATGTCGCCGAACGTCTCCGGGCGCTCGTGGTGCGCACCGACCTCCCGGCCCAGCCCACGGCGAATGCCGAGCGGGTCGCTGCCGTGATCTCGACCTTCGCCCGGAAGGTGGACGTCCCCGCCAAGGACGCCACGCGTCGTCGTCGACGGCGTGACAGTGAGTGTCCGGCCCTCGTCGGCGGGGCGGGCGGTCGACCGAGACGCTGCACGGACGCTCCTGATGAGCGCGTTCGCTCGAGCCGACCGGACGATCGAGGTGCCGGTGATCACCGACGAGCCCGAGGTGAACGACGCGGCGGCGAACGCTGCCGCAGACGACGCCCGGGAGATGCTGTCCTCGAACGTCGAGGTCGCGCACGACACGTCTCGGTGGGAGTTCACGCCGGCCGACATCTCCACCTGGATCTCATTCGGACGAAGCGACGAAGTCTCGGCGACGGGTGTCTCGCAGCAAGCGGAGCAGACGTCGGCGACATCGGCGTCGGCCAGGGAGGAGACCTCCGACGGGGCTGGCGGGACCCCGAGAGCGGCGCTTGTCGCGTACGTAGACCCCGCGAAGGCGCGCAAGCATATCTTGCCGACGATCGGCGCGGTTGGAAGACCCGCAAGGAACGCCGAATTCAAGGTCTCGGGTGGCGATGTCACCATCGTTCCTTCTCTTGACGGCATCGGTCCGGACATGGAACGACTCGCACGTGAGCTCACAGCGGTCCTCACAGAGCCCGAGAGCACGAGGAGCGTCGTTCTGCGCACGAGCCGCGTCTCACCGAAGATCACGACCTCGAAGGCCCAGACGATGGGCATCAAGGAGCGCTTATCGCGCTACACAACGACCTACTCGGCGGGCAACAGGCCGCGCGTATCCAACATCCATACTCTCGCCGACGCCATCGATGGGACGCTCGTGCCGCCCGGGGGGACGTTCTCGTTCAACGGCACGGTGGGACCGCGCACCGCGGAGAAGGGCTACCAGGAGGCTCCGGCCATCGTCGACGGCAAGCTCGTGCCTCAGCTCGGCGGCGGCATCTGCCAGGTCGGCACCACGCTCTTCAACACGATCTTCGAGTCGGGGCTACCGGTTGTCGAACGCCACAACCACTCCTTCTATATCTCGCACTATCCCAAGGGTCGGGACGCGACCGTGTCCTGGGGTGGACCGGACTTCAAGTTCAAGAACGATACCGGTCACTGGGTTCTCCTGGTGACCGCGTACTCCGATTCGTCGCTGACGATCGCCCTGTACGGAACGGACTCCGGATACGAGGTCTCGGCACAGACGGGCTCCTGGGAGAACGAGAAGCCCTTTGGCACGGAGGAGACGAAGGACCCGACGCTTCCCCAAGGCGCACGCGTCGTGGAGGATGGAGGCGTCACCGGGCGAAGCTGTACCGTGAAGCGTATCGTCAAGAAAGACGGTCAAGTCGTTCGGACGGACTCGTTCCGTTCCGTGTACCGTCCGAAGACCGAGGTCGTGAGGGTCGGTACGAAGCCGGTACCCTCGAAGGTGACGACCACGTCAGTGTCGCCCGCGCCATAGCGTCGGCGGCGCCGAGGGGAGAGGGGGGCACGTGTTTCAGCCGGAACTCGAATCGATGCCTCGTGCCGAGCTTGAGGCAGTGCAGCTCGAGCGCATGAAGGGTCTCGTGCAGCGCGTCTACGAGCGCGTGCCGATGTACAAGACGAAGTTCGACGAGGCCGGCTTCGTGCCCTCGTCGCTCTCGTCGCTCGACGACGTCGCTCGCGTGCCGTTCACCGTCAAGGATGACCTGCGCGCCGCATACCCTTACGGCATGTTCGCGGCGCCGCTGCGCGACATCGTCCGGGTGCACTCCTCTTCGGGCACGACGGGACAGGTCACCGTCGTCGGCTACACGCGCGGGGACATCGACACCTGGTCCGATCTCATGGCGCGAACGTACGCATGCGCCGGCGCGACGCCCGACGACGTCGTACAGGTCACGTACGGGTACGGCCTGTTCACGGGAGGCCTGGGCGCGCATTACGGATCCGAGCGCCTCGGTGCGCTGACGATCCCGGTCTCCGGCGGCAATACCAAACGCCAGGTGCAGATCCTGAAGGACTTCGGCGTGACGGTGCTGGCGTGTACGCCCAGTTACGCGTTGCTCATCGCCGAGACCGCGGCAGACATGGGCATCGACGTGCGGGACCTGCCGCTCAGGGTCGGAGTGTTCGGAGCCGAGCCCTGGTCGGAGAACATGCGAAAGCAGATCGAGCACGCGATGGGTCTTACGGCGATCGACATCTACGGCCTGTCGGAAGTCATGGGCCCGGGCGTCGCGTCCGAGTGCGTCCACCAGAACGGCCTGCACGTCTTCGAGGACCACTTCCTGCTCGAGATCCTTGACCCTGAGACCTTCGAGCCCGTTCCTGACGGAGAGATGGGCGAGGTCGTCTTCACCACGCTCACGAAGGAAGGCATCCCGGTCGTGCGATACCGCACGCGCGACCTTTCGCGGATCATCCCAGAGCAGTGTCCGTGCGGAAGGACGTTCCGCAAGATGGAACGCGTCACGGGACGGACCGACGACATGTTGATCATTCGCGGAGTGAACGTCTTCCCGAGCCAGATCGAGCAGGTTCTCGCCGGCGTCCCCGGTGTTGCGCCTCACTATCAGGTCGTGCTCACGAAGCGCGGGTCGCTCGACCATGTGGAAGTCCACGTCGAGGTTTCGCCGGACATCGCGTTCGACGAGGTGCGCGAACTCGAGCGTCTTCAGAAGCGCGTGAAGACAGATATACAGTCGGCACTCGCCGTATCCATCGACGTGAAGCTCGTGGAGCCGAAGTCCATCGCTCGCAGCGAGGGCAAGGCGAAGCGCGTCTTGGATCTTCGGGCCGAGCAGGGAGGGGTGTGACGTGATCGAGCAGTTGTCCGTCTTCTTGGAGAACAAGACCGGCCGCCTGGCGGAACTCTGCCGCGCACTCGGCGACGCCGGCATCAACATGCGGGCGCTGATGGTCGCGGATACCGAGGAGTTCGGCGTCGTCCGGATCATCTGCGACCATCCTGGGAAGGCGCGCGAGGCACTCGAGACGAACGGATTCGGCGTCTCCGCGACCCCCGTGGTCGCCGTCGAGATCCCTGACGTCCCGGGCGGGCTGGCCGACGTCCTCGACGCCTTGGGCGCCCGCTCGATGAACGTCGAGTACGCCTACTGTTTCGTGGAGCCCTCTGGCAAGGCCGCGGTGGACGTGTTCAAGGTCGACGACGCGGGTGCGGCCGAGGTGCTGCGCGCCAGAGGCTACCGCGTGCTCGAACCGAACGACCTCTACGCCGGAGACAACGCCGGCACTTCGGACGGAAGCTGAAGACCGCCGCGAATCGTCGCGATCGACTCTCCGTCCTCGGCAGCGCCCAGGCAGCGGAGCGTGAAGGCGTCCTGCTGGCCCACATCTCCGGCCAGTCTGTTGACGCCCTTCGTCAGCCGGTCGAGGACGACGATGCCGCCTTCCTTGGGCGTGTGCGGCAGGAGCACCACGAGACGCCCGTCGGACGTACGGGCCGCCTCGTCCACCATGCGGATGTCGCCCCGGATGTGCCCGGCGATGTGGCGCACCAAGGCACGCTCGCGGTTGGTTGAGGGCGCGCGCAGCGATTCGACCTTCGGCTCGAGGACCACGACGCAGAACGGTTCCTGGTAGCGCTCGAAGCGACCCATGGCTCCGTCGAGGAGTCTCGCCAACATCTGTTCGGAGTAGACGCCGCTGACGTCGTCGACTCCCGACGCCTGCTCCAAGCTCGCGAGCACGTACTTCATCCTCGAACAGAGAGCGCCGCCCACGATGCCTATGAGTCCGTATGCGACCACGCGCAGGAGGATTAGACCGAGGATCTGCGTGGTCCACATGCCCGGCTCGAGTTCCGGGATCCACAAGGCCACATAGGTGACCGAGGCGATGACTGCCGTCGCGAACCCGCCGCGTCGACCCCAGTGCACGGCCCCGAAGAGCACGAAGAAGACCAGGAGCTGAGCGATGACTTCCTGCCTGAGCAGCGGCGTGCGGGATGCGAGAGCTAAGGTTGCGAGAACCGATGCTCCGCCGAGTACCAGCACCAGGCGTTCAAAGGTCGCGTATTTCATCTGCTCCCCACCATGTTCGGGCCGCGCCCGCGGCCAGGTTGCCCACCCGCTATCATGGCCGTGACCATGACCAGCCTTACTCCAGACACCACATCGTTCGGATCGTGCCGGCCGCACGAGGAGAGATCGCGGGCCGAGCGTCGCATCCGAGCCTCCAGTCGGTTCATCGGCATCGTGCGGCGACGAATGAAGCATTTTGTGGCTCGCACACTCGTCGCTTGCCTCCTTGCGAGTGCGGCTATATGCACGCCGCTTCCCGCACGGGCGGAGGTGCTCCCGGCCGACGTCGTCTCGGAAAGAAAGGTCGGCACTGGCAGCCTCGCCCAGCTGGCGCCAGACGTCAACATCCCGGCGGGCGCGCTCGTGACCTCAGATGGGCGCGTTCTATGGTCGCGCGACGCCTCCGATAGGCGAGCGATCGCGAGCGTGACCAAGCTCATGACCGCGATCGTAGTGCTCGACCGGCTCTCCCTCGATGACACGCTCAGGGTTCCGTCGAGCGCGATGGAAATAGGGGAGTCGGAAGCCGGGCTTCGCGCGGGAGAAACGCTCACCGTTCGTGAGGCGCTCGACGCCGCGCTGGTCAAGTCGGGCAACGAGGCGGCGCTCGCTCTGGCTCTTCGGACGTCGAAGAACGAGAACGCTTTCGTGAGCATGATGAATCAGAAGGCCGCCGAGCTCGGTCTCAACGATACGAAGTTCGCCAACTCCTACGGGCTCGACGAGCCCGGGCACTACAGCACGGCAGCCGATCTCGCCACGCTCGCGAGGTACGCCATGACCTACCGGGCCATTCGCGAGATCGTCAGGAAGCGCACGGCGGTCATCGGCCAAGGAGCGGACCGGCACACTCTCGAGACGACCAACAAGCTGCTCGGTACTTACCGCGGCGCCAACGGCATCAAGACCGGTTGGACGAGCGATGCGGGATACAACGTCATCGCCTCGGCGCGTCGTGGCCGCGAGGAGCTGATCGCCGTCGTCCTCGGCGCCCACTCGGAACGAGAGCGCTTCGACACGGCAGCGGCCCTTCTCGACTGGGGCTTTGCGCGCTACCGCAGCCGGAGTCTCATAGCCACCGGAACCGTTGTCGGTCGCGCGCGAGTGACGGACTTTGACGACCGCTCCGTGCCCGTCGTCGCGTCGCAGGCCGCGACCGCACCGGTATTCACGGTCGACGGCCCGGTCGAAGCGACGGCACGCTACAACTCGCGGATCGAGGCGCCGGTCAGTCGGGACGAGACACTCGGCGTGCTCGTGTTCACGCAGGGCGGACGCATGGTGGCGACCGTTCCGCTCGTCGCCGGCGCCTCTGTCGAAGCCCCCGGGTTCTTCGAACGCATCCGCATCGACGTCGGACGCTGGTGGCGGAGCATCTTCGGCTGAGGATCTCGACCGGAATTGAAGGCGACGCCGGGTCCGCCGCCGGACACACGGCGCTATTCGGGTATATGACGGCACGAACACCGCGGAACGGGAGGCCTGACGTGGCCGAATTGCTGAGAAGAACGCCGCTGTATGAGGAGCATCTCGCACTGGGCGCTCGAATGGTGCCATTTGCCGGGTACGAGATGCCCATCCAGTACGGCGGCATCCTCGAGGAGCACCGCGCGGTCCGCTCCTCGGCCGGGGTGTTCGACATCTCGCACATGGCAACGTTCCGCGTCTTCGGCTTCGGCGCCTTCGACTTCCTGCAGTCGCTGCTCACGAACGACCTGCGACGTATCGCCGATCTTGGGTCGGCGCAGTACACCCTCATGTGCGACGAGGACGGCGGCATCATCGACGACCTCTTCGTGTACCACTCGGGCGATTTGGAGTACCTCGTCATCGCCAACGCCGCGAACCGCACGACCGACTTGGACTGGCTCGAGCGACACTGCCCTGAAGGCCTGCGCATCGTGGGCGGCAGCGAGGGCGTGACGCCCGCCCAGGGACTCGTGGAACTCGCAGACGAATCGGATCGCACGGCTCTCATCGCCCTGCAGGGCCCCGCCGCTCTCGGCGTCTTCGAGGAACTCGCGGGTGACGGGGCAGCCGTGGACGTTCCGCCACGCTTCCATATCGCCGAGGCCCGCATCGGCTCGGTACCCGTGCTCGTGGCGCGGACCGGGTACACGGGGGAGGACGGCGTTGAGTTGATCTGCCACGCTTCTCAGGCCGTCGCTCTGTGGCGCGCGATCCTGAGTTTCGAACAGGTCACGCCCGCGGGGCTTGGGGCGCGGGACACGCTCCGCCTGGAGATGGGCTATCGCCTCCACGGCACCGACATGGACCGGGGCGTCGATCCGATCTCCGCTGGACTCGGTTGGGTCGTGTCCGGTGACAAGAGCGAGTTCGTCGGCCGCGAGGCCATCGCGAAGATCCGCGAGCAAGGACCCCGAAGGAGACTCGTCGGACTCGTCCTCGCCGAAGGCATAGCGCGCAGCGGTTTTGCCGTGTTGCACGAGGGGAACGAGGTCGGTAAGGTGGCATCCGGGAGCTTCTCTCCGAGCCTCGGGACAGGAATCGCGACGGCATACGTGCCGAGCGAACTCGCCGCGGTCGGCACGCGCCTCGAGGTTCAGGTGCGGCGCAAGGCCGTAAGCGCGGTCGTGGAGAAGATGCCCTTCGTGCAGAGCACGTCCCTGACGCGTTGAGGTGGCGCGCATCGATAGCGACCGAAAGGAGCTTCACCGCATGTATCCGAGCGATCTCAAGTACTCCAAGGAGCACGAGTGGGTTCGGGTGGAAGGTGACACCGCCATCGTTGGCATCACCGACTTCGCGCAAGACCAGCTCGGCGACGTCGTATACCTCGAGCTGCAGGTCGATGCCGGTGACGCTGTCGCCGTGGGTGAGACGTTCGGTGAGATCGAGTCGGTCAAGTCCGTCTCGGAACTCTACAGCCCTCTGACCGGAGAGGTGAGCGCGCTCAACGAGGCGCTCGCCGACGAGTCGGAGATCGTCAACTCGGATCCCTACGGCGCGGGCTGGATGATCAAGGTGAGCATCGACAATCCCGCAGAGCTGGACGCGTTGCTGTCTGCCGAGGAGTACGAGGCGTTCATCTCCGAAGGCGCTTAGGCGTCCATGCGCTTCATTCCTGTCTCGTGCGAGCAACGCGAAGCGATGCTTCGCGCTGTCGGGGCTGGAAGCGTTGACGAGCTCTTCGACGACATCCCCGAGGCCGCTCGGCTCAACCGCTCGCTCGCGTTGCCGCCTGCGATGGCCGAGCCCGAGCTCGCCGAACGCCTGAAGTCCCTCTCGGCCGGGAATCTCGACGCCGACCGCATCGTGAGCTTCCTCGGCGCCGGGTGCTACGACCACTACGTGCCGCCGGTGGTCGACGCGATGATCTCGAAGCCGGCGTTCTTCACCGCATACACGCCCTACCAGGCCGAAGTGAGCCAGGGCACGCTGCAGGCTATCTACGAGTTCCAGACGATGATGGCCGAGCTCGCGGGGATGGAGATCGCGAACGCGTCGATGTACGACGGCGCCACCGCCTTGGCCGAAGCGGCCTTGATGGCGGCGCGCGTCACCAGGCGCACGTCGGTGGTGGTATCCGCGGGCGTTCATCCTGAGTGGAGAAGCACGCTTGCGACCTACGCGGATGCTGGCGTGCTCGACGCCACCGAGTGTCCCACCGCACGAGGTCGCACCGATCTCGAACGTCTCGCCGCTCTCGTCGACGACAGCACCGCCGCGGTGCTCGTATCGCATCCCACGTTCTACGGGTGCCTCGAAGACCTGGCCGCGTTGGCCGAGATCGCGCACGCCGTCGGGGCGCTGCTCGTGGTGGCCTCGAACCCGCTTCTCCTTGGCGTGCTCGAACCTCCTGGGTCGTTCGGCGCGGACATCGTGGTCGGTGAGGGACAGCCTCTCGGCGTGCCCATGTCGTTCGGCGGTCCCGGATTCGGCTACTTCACCTGCCGCGAGAATCACGCACGCCAGATGCCGGGTCGAGTAGTCGGCAGAACGGTGGACGTCGACGGGCGCACGGGCTTCGTGCTGACGCTGCAGACGCGCGAGCAACACATCCGCCGCGAGCGTGCGACGAGCAATATCTGCTCGAACCACGCGCTGACGGCGCTGGCGGCAAGCGTCTATCTGGCCTCGGTCGGCGCGAGCGGGCTCGCGGACATCGCCACGTCGTGCGTCACCAGGGCTCACTACCTGCGAGATCGGCTGCTGGCCACGGACCTGTTCGAGGCGGTGTGGGATACGCCGTTCGCACACGAATTCGTGCTGCGATACCGCGGAGACGTCGAGCGGCTGCAGTCGCGGGCGCTCGAGCGCGGCTTCCTTGCCGGCTACGCGCTCTCCTATATGGAGCGACCGGACGAGGGTCTCGGCAATGCCCATGACCTGCTGCTCCTTGCAGTCACTGAGCGTCGCACACGTTCGCAGATGGACGCCTTCGTGGAGTTCTGCGCCGAAGAAGCGGGGGAGTAGTGGACGCCGAGGAGCACTCCTCCCACAGGGCCGACACGGCCGACGGGTTCTCGGTGCCGAGGCGTCCGCGCCCGCTGATCTTTGAGATGGGCGCGCCCGAATCGCGTTGCGTCATGGCACCCGCCCTCGATGTGCCCTCTCTCGACCTCGATCCGGCGCTCGCGGGACAGGTTCGCGCGCGACTCCCAATGCTGCCGCACGTGACCGAGGTCGAGATCGCAAGGCACTTCGAGGCGCTGGCGAACGCGAACTTCGGCGTGGATTCCGGGTTCTACCCGCTCGGCTCGTGCACGATGAAGTACAACCCCAGGCTGAACGAATGGGCAGCGAGGCTACCTGGCTTCGCCGCGGTGCACCCCTACCAGCCCGTCGAATCAGTGCAGGGCCTCCTGGAGCTGCTCTGGGGCCTTTCGAATGCTCTCGCCGAGATAGCGGGGCTGCACGCGGTGTCCCTGCAGCCGGCGGCAGGAGCCCACGGTGAGCTCACTGGCCTGCTGGCCATTCGTGCGTACCTCCGGGACCAAGGCGATGTCCGGCGCCGGGTCCTGATCCCCGACACCGCACATGGCACCAACCCCGCGACGGTGACGATGTGCGGCTACGAGGTCACGCAAGTGCCGTCGAACGAGCGCGGAGGTGTTGACGTCGACGCGCTGAAGACGGCGCTCGACACCGATGTCGCGGCGATCATGCTCACCAACCCGAACACCCTCGGGCTGTTCGACGAGCACATCCTTGAGATCACGGATGCCGTCCACGCCGTCGGGGCCCTTGCGTACGGCGACGGCGCGAACCTGAACGCCATCCTCGGCAAGGCGCGTCCGGGGGACATGGGCTTCGACGTCATGCACATCAACGTCCACAAGACGTTCTCGACGCCTCACGGCGGGGGAGGTCCCGGTGCGGGCCCGGTGGCTGTGCGCGACATCCTCGCACCCTACCTGCCCGGACCGGTGGTCGAGCGTTCGGGCGACGGCACGTACGGGCTTGCGATGCCCGCTCTCTCTATCGGCAGGGTGCGCTCCTTCCTCGGGAATGTCGGCGTCCTCGTGCGTGCGTACGCCTACATCTGCGCGCTCGGAGCCGACGGCCTGGAGGAGGTCGCCGAACAGGCCGTCCTTTCGGCGAACTACCTGAAGGAGCGATTGCGCCACAGCGCGTGGGACCTTCCCTACGACCGGACCTGCATGCACGAGTTCGTGATCTCGGGCAAGCGTCTCCGCGCCGAGCATGGGATCAGAACCCTCGACGTCGCCAAGAGACTTCTCGACTACGGGATCCACCCGCCAACCGTCTACTTTCCGTTGATCGTGGACGAAGCGATGATGATAGAGCCCACGGAGACCGAAGGGCTCGACGCCCTCGAATCCCTCGTTCTCGCGCTCGCCGCGATCGGCGACGAGGCAGCCTCCGATCCCGACTTGGTTCGCGAGGCTCCGTTCACGACCCCGGTGCGGAGGCTCGACGAGGCGCGTGCGGCGAAGCAGGTAGACGTGCGGTGGCGGCCCGGTCAAGAATGACTTCTCTCGCACGAGGTTCGTTGCGCCTCATCGCCGAGGATGCGCCGAACGACGGCGTGCGCAACATGGCGCTGGACCGCGCGATCCTCCTAGAGCGCGCTGCCGGTCGTTCGCCGGCCACGTTGCGACTCTACCGATGGAGCCGGCCGACGGTCACGCTCGGCCGTTTCCAGCCACTCGACTCCGTTGACCTCGAAGCGTGCCGCGACGAGGGTATCGACGTCGTGCGGCGCTTCACGGGGGGCCGCGGCGTGCTGCACGACGCGGAGGTCACCTACTCCGTGGTGGCCGGTATCGAGGACGGCGTGCCCAGAGGCACGGCGGCCAGTTACCGGTACCTGTGCGCCGCGCTCGTCGAAGCCTATGCGCTGCTTGGCGTGGATGCCGGTCTCACGCACAGGCCCCGGGGTCCCAGATCCTCCGGCGCATGCTACCTGCACGCAACGCACGCCGACGTCTCGGCGGGCACGCTCAAGCTGAGCGGCAGCGCGCAGGTCTGGCACAAGGACACGGTCCTTCAGCACGGATCGTTCGTGTTCGCGCGCGACGTCGAGCGAGAGGCCCGTGTGTTCCGCCTGTCGCCCGAGGAGGCGGAAGCGCTCCGCACCAGGACCGCCACGCTCGCCGATCTCGCCGAGCGCGTTCCGTCCTCGGAGAACATCACAGAGGCGGTTCGCGTCGCCTTCGAGCGTCTATTCGGCGGCACGTTCGCGCCGGGCACGCCCTCGCTCGTCGAGGAGGCGTACGCGCAGGCCATAGCCGACTCGGGTTTGATCGCGGTCCCGCTCGGCCACCACTCTCGTAGTATCAGCCTAGAGTAGACGTCGAGGTGCGCTGAATACTCTCATGAGAACGGGGGTCGGCTGCCTCGGTATAGGTTACAATCGGCCCAAGAGGCTTGTACGACGAGGCGACGTCTGTGTTGGCGCCGCTGGTGAGCGGAGGATGCATGTCTGCGCATTCTGACCCGGGCGAGGACGCCCTGCTCGACCTCGAGAACAAGACCAACGAGGAGCTCAGGGCTTTGCTTGACGAGCTGTACGAGGAGGAGCAGAAGATCTCGTACAGACGCCGGGTGCTCCACGGGAAGATCGACATCCTCAGAGCCGAGCTCGTGAACCGCATGAAAGGTGAGCGAGAAGCGGGCGCGGACGTCATCACCGGCCGGGACGTCGACCGCCTCATCAACATCCTCGCGAGCGACCTGCGGGGGGCGTCTCGCTTCGACGTCACCGCACCTCTGCAGGACGATGACCTCGATCTCGGCTCGGAGGAATGACAGAGATCGTACCCGGGTGGTCATTCACGACGAGCCGACACGCCGTTGCGCGCTGCCCGGCGTGAACGCGGGCCGAGGGCGACCGGCTCGGCAGCCGTCGACGGAGACACGAGGAGTGGTGGAGTGCCCACGATCAGCGAGCGAGTGAAGGCATTACTGGATGAACTGGCTACCGACGAGGCCGAGCAGCGCGTCGTCGAGTACGTGATCCGTGAGGTCAACAACGGCCGTCGGCTGACCGAGGTGCTGCAAGACCCGTTTGTGCGGAATCGGCTCAGCGACGAGCGTGTCCGGCACGTGATGGAGCAGCCGGAGGTCCTGGAGGCCCTCGAAGCCCAGATCTCCGATGCGTTCGAGCGTCGCGAATTCGGCTTCGAAGACCAGGGCTGAGTTCGTGCAGGACGGAGCCTGAGATGTCCGAGTGCCCCGCGTGTGGTCGCGATGTCACCCCGGGCGAGGCCTTGTGCCCCGCGTGTGGTGCGCGCGTGGAGGGGATCACCGAATCCTTCCCGCCCATCGAGACCGGTCTCGATGAATCGGGCGAGCAGCTCGAGTATGCCGAGGGTCCGCTGCTGGTCGTGCGCAAGGGACCCGAGCTGGGAGAACGCTTCTACGTGGACCGTCCGCGACTCACTCTGGGCCGGGACCCGGACAGCGACGTCTTCCTCAACGACGTGACCGTCTCACGCAATCACGCGGTCGTCGAGACCGGCGGGGGAGAGGTCAAGATCACCGACGCGGGCTCTCTCAATGGGACGTACGTGAACGGGGTGCTGGTCGACTCGGCGCGCCTTTCGACCGGCGATGTCGTGCAAGTCGGCAGATTCCAGATGCTCTACATATCCGGGGGGGAGCCGCTATGAGCGGACGCGACTACATGACGATAGGCGAGGTCGTAGATCGCCTGGTAGGGTCGTATCCGGACCTGAGCATCTCCAAGATCCGGTTCCTCGAAGACGAGGGTCTCGTCTCTCCGGAGCGCACGCCGGGCGGGTATCGCAAGTTCACTCAGGCAGATCTGCAACGAGTGGAGCTCGTGCTGAGATTGCAGCGCGACCACTTCCTGCCTTTGGCCGTCATTCGGGAGAAGCTTGCCGACTTCGACCGCGGCCGCGTCCCGCCGGAGTTGCGCCAAACGAACGCATCGATCGCCGAGCCGATCTCACTCCCGCTCGACGAGGTGCAGGCGATACTTGTCGGCGAGATTCCCGCCGCGCTCGGCGTGCCCGAGTCGTTCGTGCGCGAGCTCGCCGAATTCGGCCTCATCGAGATAGCGAAGGGCGATCGCGGCGACGAAGTAGCCCGCGGGGACGCGGCCATCGTTCACGCCACATGGGACTTGAGGCGTTTCGGCGTCGAACCGCGCCACCTTCGGATCTACGAGACCTTCGCCGACAGGGAGGCAGCGTTCTTCTCACAGATCCTGATGCCCGGCGCCCTGCACCGGACGCCTGAGGCCCGTCAGAAACTGATGGAGAACCTCGCAGAACTCACGTCGCTCACGAACGAACTGAAGGGTAGCTTGCTGAGGCGAGCGCTCGGTCGGGTCTTCGAGGACCTTGGCTAGGGAATGGCCTCCGAGCCCGGGGACGACGAGCAGATGACCGACGCGCCTTCCCACGCCTCGGTCGAGGAGATCGACTTCGCTCATCCGAGCGAGCGGGTTGCCGCTGAGATCCTGGAGTTCTATCAGGTGAGATGGGAATACGAGCCGACCACGTTTCCCATCGAGTGGGATTCGAACGGCAACGTCATCGCGTCGTTCAGCCCGGACTTCTACCTGCCCGATTTCGATCTCTACATCGAGCTCACGACCATGAACCAGAAGCTTGTGACCAAGAAGAACCGCAAGGTCAGGCGGTTGAAGGAACTCTACCCCGACGTGAACATCAAGATCTTCTACCAGAAAGACTTCCGCCGCCTGCTTCACCGCTTCGGCCTGGCTGCGGAGGATCAGCCGCAGCGAGTCGGGGGCGGAGTCGTGGTCAAGGACCCGGACGCGGAGCAGTAGCCCATGGCCACACCGGCCCTCCCGGACGTCTGCGATGCGGTCCTTCTGACCCAGGAGGACATCGGCAGACGTGTGGCCGAACTCGGCGAGGCCCTCACGTCCGAGTACGCCGGGCGCGAACTCCGTCTGGTGACCGTGCTCAGGGGCGGGATCGTCTTCCTCGCCGACCTGGTGCGGGCCATCGACGCGCCCCTCCACCTCGACTTCATGGCGGTCACTCCATATGCGCCCGGGCAAGGCGGCGTCGTGCGAGTCACCAAGGACTTGGACGAGGACATTTCGGGCAAGGCGGTCATCCTCGTAGAAGACGTCATCGACACCGGACTCACGGTGAACTACGTGCTTCGGCTTCTGAGGGCCCGCAATCCGGCGAGCCTCGAGGTATGTGCGTTGCTCGACAAGGACGTGCGCCGCATCGCGGACGTGCCCATCGCGCACCTCGGCTTCGAGATCCCCGACCACTTCGTGGTGGGCTACGGGCTGGATCTTCGGGGCCGTTACCGCAACCTGCCCTACATCGCGACCCTCAAAGAGGAAGCGCTTCACCGGTGATGACGCGCAGACTCGTCGTCGCCGGATTCCTCCTGGTCGCCGTCGTCGTGTTCGGCACGCTCGGCTACGCGCTGATCGAGCGCTGGCCCGTCTTCGATGCGCTGTACATGACCGTGATCACCGTGGGCACGGTGGGATTCACCGAGGTCCACAGGCTCTCCGACGCCGGTCGCGCCTTCACGATGGCGCTCGTGATCGTCGGCGTCGGCGCTATCGGTTTCTCGTTCGGTACTCTCATCGACTTCTTCGTCGAGGGGCACCTCAAGGGTATGTTGGAGGGACGTCGCATGAGCAAGGAGATCGACCAGCTCTCGGGGCACCACATCATTGCGGGTATCGGGCGGGTGGGTAAGGTGGTCGCCAGAGAACTCGCCGAGGAGGGCGCACCGTTCGTGGTCGTCGAGTCTGCCGACGCCCGGATACAACAGGCGAAGGCGGAGGGTTGGCTCTACGTCCAGGGAGACGCGACCGAGGAGGAGACTCTGCAGGCCGCGGGGATCGCACGGGCGGCGAGTCTCATCACCGCGCTCGATCAAGACGCCGACAACCTCTTCGTGACGGTGACGGCCAAGACACTCAATCCCGGGCTGTTCGTGGTTTCACGCTCGGCGACCGAGTCCTCCGAGTCGAAGCTCATCAAGGCGGGCGTCGACAGGGTCATCACGCCGACCGTCATCGGCGGCCGCCGAATGGCGAGCCTCGTGCTGCATCCGTTCGTGGCGGACTACCTCGACCTCGTGACGCACGATGCCGGGGTCGAGTACCGGCTGCAGGAGATGGACCTCCCCCCATCGTCTCCGATCGTCGGGCAGTCGATCCGGCAGTCGGCCGTTCGCGACCGCTTCGGGGCGTTCATCCTGGCAATACGCGGCTCGGACGGAGCCATCGACACGAACCCTTCGTTCGACCGGGTTCTGATGGCAGGGGACCGACTCGTCGTGCTCGGCACGAACGAGCAGCTTTCGGCGCTCGCGCAGGCCGTGTGACGGGGTCTTGGTTCGGAGTGTGGAGCGCCGGCGGGGAAACGGCTACGCTGGCAAGGCAGACAGGCGACTGAGGAGGACAAGCGTGGACCTTGCGTCATACATCCGGGACATCCCGGACTTCCCCGAGAAGGGCATCGTCTTCAAGGACATCACGCCGCTTCTGGCCGACGCAGCGGCGTTTCGCCAGGCGGTCGACACGATTGCCGACGATTTCGCGGAGTATGGGGTGACGAAGGTCGTCGGCGCCGAGGCACGCGGCTTCATCTTCGGCGGTGCGCTGGCCTATGTTCTGGACGCCGGGTTCGTTCCCGCCCGCAAGCCTGGCAAGCTCCCGTGGACCACGACGCGCGCCGACTATGCCCTGGAGTACGGCACGAACTCGCTCGAGGTGCACGCTGACGCTCTCGGTCCGGACGACGTCGTGCTCATCGTCGACGACGTGCTCGCCACCGGCGGGACGGCAGCGGCGAAACACGAGCTCATCGTGAGCACGGGGGCGAAAGTGGCGGGGTTCGCGTTCCTGATCGAACTCGACTTCCTGTCGGGGCGTGAGAAGCTGCCCGACGGCGCCAAGATCCTCTCGCTCATCCGCGTGACCTAGAAGCACCTCGAGGTTGACCCCGGGTGACGTCACCTGGCGGTCCGCGGCACCTCGTTCGCCGGGCGTACGAACACGGCCGTCACCGGCTCGACTCCCGAGAATCCGAGTGCGCGCGCGGCTGCCTTGGAGAGGTCGAGATCCCTGCCGGCGATGAACGGCCCCCTGTCGGTCACCATGACGATGATTCGGCGGTTTCCGCGAGCGAGGGCGAGCCGCGTGCCGAACGGCAGCGTCCGGGACGCGCACGTCAGATCGTCCTCGTTGAAGATCTGACCGGACGCAGTCCCGCGTCCGTTGAACTCGTCGCCATACCACGAACACACTGCGGAGAACGGTTCGCCCAGCGTCGTGTAGCGCAGCGGCTGATGCTCGGATACGAGATACGTTCGGCCGCTCGCTTCGAGGATCGCGGGAACGAAGCGGATGGGCGTGCCCACCGGGATCGAGCTGGAGCGCCATTGCTTTCGCGTAAGCGTCGTGGCGGCTTGCCGCGCCGCGACGAGTTTCCGGCCCTTCGCCGAGAGGGTGGCGATAAGCGCCTGCTCCTCGGCAAGGGCGCTCCTGGCGGTCTCAATGCGTGCATCGTAGAGGCGCCGCATGTCGACGAGTTCCGCCCTCATGTCGTCGAGCACGCTCGAGACGTACTCTGCCTCGCGCGACGCGACCTCGGCTTCCCGGTAGATTGCGGAGTCGTCGGCGAGGATCCGTGAGAGCAAGATGGCTCGCGTGTAGAAGTCGGCGAGCGAGCGGGCCGTCAGAAGCAACACGATGGGGCTCGAGAAGCCAGACTTGTACATCTCGACGAGACGCTGCTCGAACCGTTCCCGGGTGCGGTCGTACTCGAGCCGAGCCCGCTCGAGCTCGTCCATCTGCGCGAGAACGCGAACGTTCGTGACGGCGACGCGCTCTTCGAGCGCGAGCGCGTCCTCCTGTGCCCGGTCGACTTGGCCTTGCAGGCGAAATGCTCTTTCGGTCGCGGCGTCCAGACCAGGGGGGATGACCTCAGTCACCGCGCCGGTCGAGGGATCGACGACGGTCGACGGTCTCACGACGGTGCCTCGGCCGATTCCGATCGACACAGAAGGGAGCGGCGTTGCCTGCCGTCTTGCCGTGTCGGTCGGGTTCGTGCTCGGGCGGGGGAGCGGTGTCGCGGTCGAAAGCGCGGAGACGGCCGTCTCGATGTAGATCGCAGGCGGGGCTTGGACCGGGCGGCGGTCGCTTCCGGCGGCGTAGGCATCGTATCGCTGGGGAAGGGGGCAGGCGACGGCAACCGCGCACGCGAGAACAGTGGTCACGACTATGCGGCGGCGGGTAGCCCTCACTGTCTCTTCCGGAATCCCTGGATGTGCGGCCGAATCGGGTCGTTGCCGCAGGTAGAGTGGCATCTATGGTAGCATAGGGTTGCCGCCGATACTCACCAAGAAGCCATGCACGGACCAGCAGGCATCGCAGCACATACCCAGCAGGAGACGCGTGAGAACGACCGCCGGCACATCCCTAATGCGGCTCGCCGTGACCGCCTGCGCGCTCGCGGCCCTGGTCGGCACGTCTGCGACTGCTCGCGCGACGCCTTCGACGCCTCAGATCGAGGAGAAGAGTCGTGAGGCCGCTGCGGCTCAGGAACGTCTCGATGACTTGGCAGCACAACTCGAGCTTCGGGGCGAGGAGTATCAGCAGATCACCGAGGATCTCGCCAAGACCCGGATCCGGGTTGCCGATACGCAAGCGGATCTCGAGGCGGCGCGCGGGCAATTGAACCAGGCGCAGACGGCTCTGTCCGATCGCGCGGCGAAGATCTACCGAGCGGGCAACGTGGGCATCGTTGAGGTGTTCTTCGGCGTGCGAGACTTCGGCGATCTGCTGTCGCTGCTCGACTTCATGAGACATGTGGCCCGCTCCGACGCGCAGGCGGTCTCCTCGGTGAAGACAGCCGTCAAACGCGTCGAGAGCGCCGAGCGGATGCTCGAAACGCGCGAGGCCGAGCAGACGGCCCTCAGGGAGCGCGCACGCCTCAAACACGCCGAGGTGCAGATCGCGGTCAAGCGTCAGGACGACTACCTGCGCGGACTGAACGCCGAGGTCGCGCAGCTCATTCGTGAGGAGCGAGCGAGGCAGGCGCGGATAGCTGCCGAGCGAGCGCGGCGCGCTGCTATTGCAGCAGCTGCCGCAGCCAGGGCCGCGGCGAGCCGCAAGGCGGTCAACGCGGCGAACGAGCGGCACTTCGACGCGGGCACGCTCGGGACAGGGCACCCCGAAGTCGTGGAGATCGGGCTCAAGTACCTCGGAGTGCCGTACGTGTGGGGTGGCTCATCGCCGGTCGGCTTCGACTGCTCGGGCCTCACCCAGTACGTCTACGCCCAAGCAGGAATCGACATACCTCGAACGAGCCGATCTCAGTTCACGGCCGGCGCCTACATCCCACCCGACCGGCTCGACTTGCTCAGCGCGGGCGATCTCGTCTTCTTCGGCTATGGTGGCGATTCGAACCAAGTGCACCACGTTGGTATCTACATCGGCGACGGCAGTTTCCTGCACGCACCCCAAACGGGCGAGAACGTGCAGGTCGCGTCCCTGAACGGGCGCATCGCATCGCGTGGTGACTACGTCGGCGGTCGCCGCTTCTAAGACGCGGCCGGGAGTTCGGAGCGGCGGCACTCCCGACGTCGGCATCTCGGGTACCACCGCCTCGAGGCCCAAGAGGTCGGAGGCGACATCCGCCGCCTGCCGCCCGGCGCGCGCCGCTCGCCCGGCCTGACGAGTCTCTTGCCGTTCTGACCTGCGGTGCTGTGGTATCATGCGTGCACCTTTATGCGGCATTCTGGATGCCCATGCAGTCGAGAGGACCTATGTGGCCCGCGTCCTTCTGTCAGGCAATGAAGCCATCGCCCGTGGCGCCTGGGAATCTGGTGCGCGCGTAGGCGCGGGGTACCCGGGCACGCCTTCGACCGAGACCCTCGAGTCGTTCGTGAAGTACACGGACGTGTACGCCGAATGGGCGCCCAACGAGAAGGTCGCCCTCGAGGTGGCGGCAGGCGCGAGCCTCGCCGGCGCTCGCGCACTCGCGACCATGAAGCATGTAGGTCTGAACGTCGCCGCCGACCCGCTCTTCACGCTCGCCTATACCGGCGTCGGGGCAGGCCTCGTCATCCTCGTCGCCGACGATCCGGGCATGCACTCCTCCCAAAACGAACAGGACTCGCGCAACTACGCTGCCTTCGCGCACGTGCCGATGCTCGAGCCCTCTGACAGCCAGGAGGCCCTCGAGTTCACCCGGCGTGCCTTTGAGATCTCCGAGGAGTTCGACACACCCGTGCTGATCCGATCGACGACCCGCCTCTCGCACTCGAAGGGGCTTGTGGAGGTTGGGGAGCGGGTCGTGCCGGCGGAGCGTCCGGCCTACGAGTCGCAGTTCGCCAAATGGGTCATGTTGCCCGCGAACGCGAAGACCCGGCGTGGTGAGCTCGACCGGAGGATCGGAGCGTTGGCGGTGTTCGCCGAGCAGACCGGCCTCAACCGTGTCGAGATGCGCGAAACGTCGATCGGGGTCATCTGTTCCGGCGTGGTCTACCAGTACGTGCGAGAAGCGATGCCTGAGGCGTCGACGCTCAAGATCGGCATGAGCTTCCCCCTTCCCGAAGGCAAGGTCTCGGACTTCGCGGAGTCCGTCGACGACCTTTACGTCGTCGAGGAGGCTGACGACTACCTCGCTCGCTCGTTGCGCGCGCTCGGCATCACACTCTCAAAGACCCCGGGCGTGCTCCCCATCGCCGGAGAGCTCTCGCCGGGCATCGTGAGAGGTGCCCTCGGCGGTTCGCCCGGCGAAGGCAGGCGCCTGGTCGAGGGTCTGCCGCCAAGGCCGCCGCTCATGTGCCCGGGTTGTCCGCACCGGCCGGTCTTCCGAGCGCTTCGGCGCGTGAGAGCCGTCGTGTCGGGCGACATCGGTTGCTACACGCTCGGAGCCCTTCCGCCCCTCTCGGCGATGGACACGTGTGTCTGCATGGGCGCGAGCGTGAGCATGGCGCACGGGATCGAGCTTGCGGGCGGCACCGGGTCTCGCCCGGTCGTGGCTGTGATCGGCGACTCGACGTTCGCGCACTCGGGCATCACCGGACTCGCGGGTACCGCCTACAACGGGGGCGGAGGCACGATCATCGTCCTCGACAACCGCATCACCGCAATGACGGGCCATCAGGGCAACCCCGTGAACGGACTCACACTTTCAGGTCGCCCGGGTGCGGCCATGGATATCGAGGCGCTCGCTCGCGCGCTTGGCGTGCCGCGCGTGCGGACGGTCGACCCTCAAGACATCGCAGCCACGGAGGCGGCGATTCGCGAGGAGATCGCTGCGGACGAGCTGTCCGTGCTTGTGACGAAGGCGCCCTGCGCGCTGCTCGTGCGCGAGTATGGCGACCCCTACGCAGTCGACGAAGAGCTCTGTACAGCGTGCGGTGCGTGCATCAAGCTCGGCTGTCCGGCCATCGAGAAGCGCGATGACGGCATGGCGGTCATCGATGTGTCGGTGTGTGTCGGATGCGGGCAGTGCCCCCAAGTCTGCGCGTCTGACGCGATCGTGCACGTCGGTCCTTCGTGCGATCTGGGCGGTGCGCGGTGACGACGTCGACGGTCATGCTCTGCGGAGTGGGCGGGCAAGGCACGATCCTCGCGGCCGACGTGCTCGCAAAGACGGCAGCCGCGGCGGGTCTGGACGTCAAGCTCTCCGAGGTTCACGGCATGGCTCAGCGAGGAGGCTCGGTCGACACGATCGTGCGGTTCGGCGATGAGGTGTTCGCGCCGATCACCGACCCGGGCGGGGCAGACCATCTCGTTGCGTTCGAGATGATCGAGGCCGCACGGCGCATCCACTATCTGCGGCCGGACGGACGACTGCTTGTGAACGCGCGAGTCATCCAGCCGCTTCCAGTTCTCATCGGCGCGGTGGAGCCCGCATCGGATCTCGAGGCCCTGCTTGCCGGCGAGGGAGCGATCTTCATCGACGCCGAAGAGATCGCGTGCGAGGCGGGAAGCCCAAAGTCTGCGAACATAGTGCTCATGGGCGCCCTCTCGACGGGACTCGATTTCCCGGTCGAGCTCTGGCGCGAGGTCATCTCGGCGAGGGTCCCGCCCAAGACCGTAGACGCCAATGTGCGCGCGTTCGAACTCGGGCGCGATGCATGCGAACGGGGGGTGTGCGACCTGTGAACGTGAGGCAGCTGTCGGTGTTCATCGAGAACAAGGCCGGCAGGGTGAGCGAGGTCACAGACGTCTTGGGCAAGGCCGGCGTGAACATCCGCGGTTTCTCCGTTTCCGACACCGCCGACTATGGAATCGTCCGCCTCGTCGTCGACAAGCCTGACGTGGGCAAGGACGCCCTGCACGACGCCGGTTTCACCGTCAAGGAAAGCGATGTCATCTGCATCGAGCTGCCCGACGTACCGGGCGGGCTCGCCGGTGTCCTCAAGTCCGTCTCGGACGCGGGCGTGAATATCGAATACGTCTACTCCCTCATCGCGACGAACGTGGTCATCAACGTCGCCGATGTCGATAAGGCGCTGCAGCTGTTGCGGGACCAACCCGTGCGGCTTGTATCTC
Source organism: uncultured Actinomycetes bacterium (assembly GCA_963817255.1). GTDB lineage: Bacteria > Actinomycetota > Coriobacteriia > Anaerosomatales > CAVRZR01 > CAVRZR01. Next base: position 80,059 of record CAWFNT010000003.1, on the reverse strand, counting down.
AAGAGGAGATCGCGCAGTCGTGAACAGGATCAAGGGAGAAAGGTAAGGGGGCCGGAACATGAGCGTTTCACGCAGGCACGTGACGCTCGCGCTCGTCCTCATCGCGGTGCTGGCGCTGACGCTGGTGGCGGGATGCAAGTCGAGCACGACGGACGGCGGGACGTCGTCCACGACCAAGGAGCCGATCAAGATCGGCGCGGTGGTCTCGCTGACCGGTACGTACGCCGGGCTCGGCGAGCCGGAGAAGAACACGCTGGACATGGAGGTCAAGCGGATCAATGATGCCGGCGGCATCAACGGCCAGCAGATCGAGCTCACGATCGAAGACGACGCCACCGACGAGGCAAAGGCCGTATCGGCGACCACCAAGCTCATCGACCAGGACAAGGTCGTCGCGATCATCGGCGCCACGGGTTCCGGTCAGAGCATGGCCATGCGCGGTGAGATCGATCGCGCGCAGATCCCGCAGGTCTCCATGGCTGGCGCGACTGTGATCACGAAGCAGTTCGACCCGCTCGTCTTCCAGATGCCGTGGTCGAACACCATCGTGGTCCCGTTCACTCTTGACTACATGAAGAGGCAAGGGATCGCCAAGGTGGGCCTCATCAGCGACACCGGCGGTTTCGGCAAGGACGGTGCGGCAGTCATCAAGGAGTTCGCGCCGAACTACGGCATGACCATCGTCGCAGAGCAGACGTTCAACCCGGGCGACACCGACATGTCTGCGCAACTCACCAACATCCAAAAGTCCAACCCCGACGCCATTCTCATGGTCAGCGCCGGCAAGGAGGCTTCTACGGTCGCCAAGAACCGCGTTGCCCTGGGCATCAAGACTCCGCTCTACGGCACCCACGGCAACGCGCGCCAGGAGTTCATCGACGGGGCCGGCGGGGATGCCAACGGCGTTCGCTTTGCCGCGGGCAAGATCCTCATTCCCGAGACATATGGCAAGGACACAGAGGAGTACCAGATCGCCACCGACTTCGTGACCCGGTACAAGGCCGAGTTCGGCGCAACTCCCAGCACGTTCGCCGGGCACGCGTACGACGCGATTCACATCATCGCCGAAGCTGCCAAGCGCATCGACGGCGACATCACGCCGGCGGCGCTCAGGGACGAGATCGAGAAGACGAGCGGCTTTATCGGCATCGGTGGCACCTTCACCATGAGTCCGACCGACCACAACGGTCTGACTCAGAAGGACATCGTGATGTACGAGATCAAGGACAACACCTGGACTCTGGCGCCGCAGTAGGTCGCTTTCAGTTGGTCGTGTCCAATGGAGGGCCGGGGCGTGCAGGCGCCCCGGCCTCCTCGGGAAGGAGAGGGTCTGCATGAGGGGTTGGCCGGGTCGGGTAGCGGGGCTGGTGCTCGCGGGCGTTGTTCTCGCGTCACTCGCAGGGTGTGGGAAGGGGAGTTCGTCCGGCGGTAGTACGAGTTCCTCGACGGAACCCTACAAGGTGGGAGCGATCCTCTCCCTCACCGGCACCTACGCCGGACTCGGCGGACCCGAGAAGAAGACCATCGAGATGGAAGTCAAGCGCATCAACGATGCCGGCGGCATCAACGGACGCCAGATCGAGGTCATCATCGAAGACGACGCCACGGACGAAGCCAAGGCGGTCGCGGCCGCTACGAAGCTCATCGACCAGGACGGTGTCATCGCGATCCTCGGCGCCACCGGCACCGGGCAGTCCATGGCCATCCGGGGCGACATCGACCGAGCGGGCATCCCGCAGATCTCGATGGCCGGCGGCACGGCCATCACGGCCACCTTCAATCCGCTCGTCTATCAGACGCCGTGGTCCAACACGATCGTCGTCCCCTTCGTGATGAACAAGATCAAGGCCGACGGTTTCACGAAGATCGGCCTCATCTCGGACAGCGGAGGCTATGGCAAAGACGGCCGCGACGTGATCCTGAAGACGGCGCCGACGCTTGGCATCGAGGTCGTTTCCGACCAGACGTTCAACGCGGGCGACACCGACATGTCCGCCCAGCTCACCAACATCTCCAAGGCAGGGGTCCAAGCGATCCTGATGTGGACCGCCGGCAAGGAAGCCGTGACCATCGCCAAGAACAAGGAGCAGCTCGGCATCACGCTGCCCTGGTACGGCGGGTCGGGTCAGGCTCGCAAGGAGTTCCCGACCGGCGCGGGCGCCGCTGCCGAGGGATTCGTGTTCGGCACGGGCAAGAGCCTCGTACCCTCAACCTGGGGCCAGGACAGCGACGAGTACACAGTCGTGAGCGCCTTCGCGGGCAACTACAAGGCGGCGTACGGCGAGGACCCCGACATCTTCGCGGGGCACGCGTTCGACGCGATGAACATCCTGCAAGACGCGCTCAAGCGCGCGGGCGCGGACGCGGATGGCGAGAAGCTGAACACCGCGATCGAGGCGACCAAGGACCTCATCGGATTCGGCGGCAACTACACGTTCTCGGCGACGGACCACAACGGTCTGACCGAGGGGGACCTCACGCTCTACAAGATCGAAGGCGGAACGTGGGTCCCGCTCCAGTGACCCTGTCCGACATCGGCGCAACGGACTGACGCATGGACGAGGCGCTCGCGCAGTTCGTCGTGGCGGGGTTGAAGAACGGTTCCATCTACGCGCTTCTGGCGCTGGGGTTCACGATCGTCTTCGCCTCGACGGGCGCGATCAACTTCGCGCAGGGCGAGTTCTACATGCTCGGCGGGATGCTGGGCGTGTGGTTCACGACGCACGGCCTTCCGCTGCCGGTTGCGGCGCTGCTCGCTATCGCTGCGACCGCCCTGGTCGGCGTTCTTCTGGACATACTGGCGATCAGGCGGATCACCGATGCCAACCCTCTGCGGATCATCATCGTCACTATCGGCGCTTCGCTCGTGCTCAGCCAAGTCGCGCTTCACCTATTCGGACCCGACGAGCGGCCGCTGCCTGCTTTCTGGGCCGGGCCGTCGCTGAGATTCCTTGGTGCTGCCATCGAGCGACAGACGGTCTGGATCTGGGTGCTCACGGCGGCTTCGGTTGCGGGTCTGGCGTTCCTATACCGGCGAACCGCCTTTGGCCGCGCCATGCGTGCGACGTCGCTGCAGCGGGACGCGGCGCGCCTGACCGGCGTTGACGTCCGTCTGATGGTGTCGGCCTCGTTCGCTCTGGCGGGCGCTCTCGGCGCGCTTGCCGGCCTCGCCGTCGCGCCGCTCACGCAGACTGCGTTCTCTGTAGGCCCGGGCATCAGTGTGAAGGGCTTCGCCGCGGCGATCCTCGGCGGACTCGGCAACCCGGTCGCGGCGGTAGGCGGGGGCCTTATCCTCGGCGTGCTCGAGTCGCTTACCGCCGGCTACATCAACCCCACCTACAAGGATGCAGTCGCGCTCGTCGTGCTGCTCGTCGTCCTCTTCGTGCGTCCGCAGGGGCTCTTCGGCTCGTCGCGGAGGGAGAAGACCTGATGGGGGGCTTCGGCTGGAGACGCATAGCAGCGTTCGTGGCCGCGTGTGTCCTGGCCGCGCTCCCGCTCGTGCTGACCGATCGCTTCTTGCTCAGGATATTCACCTTCGTCGGCCTGAACGTGCTTGTCGTGGTCGGACTCGCTGTGCTCCTGGGCTACGCGGGGCAGATCTCACTCGGCAATGCGGCGTTCATGGGCATCGGGGCCTATACGTGCGCGTACCTGACCGCGCGCCTGGACGTGCCGTGGATCGTCGCCTTCGCGGCGGCCGGCATCGTGTCGGCGTTCGGCGGACTGCTCCTTGCGCTCCCGAGCCTCAGGCTCAAGGGGCACTATCTCGCCATGGCAACGCTCGGCTTCGGTGAGCTCGCCTTCCTCGCTTTCGTGGAGGCGCAGTTCATCACGGGCGGAGTGAACGGTTTCACAGGGATCCCGTTGCCCAAGATCGGATCGTTCGTATTGAGGGAGCCATCGACGCTGTACTGGCTCGTGTGGGGCGTCGCCGGGGCGGCGATCCTCGTCTCGGCGAACATCGTGTCGATGCGCCCGGGCCGGCTGATGCGCGCGCTGCACGGTAGCCTGCCCGGTGCGCAGGCGAGTGGCGTCGATGTCGTGGGCATCAAGATCGGTGCGTTCGTCATCTCTGCGCTCTTTGCCGGACTCGCGGGCGCTCTGTACGCCTCGGTCGTCGGCTTCGTCTCGCCCTCGGTGTTCACCCTGGGCGCGTCGGTCACGTTCGTGGCGATGGCGGTCATCGGCGGGTCGAACTCGCTCGCCGGGCCGATCGTGGCCGCAGCGCTGCTCACACTCCTCCAGTACCTCGGCGCGCTGCTTCCCGGGATCTCGCAGGACACGGCCCAGCTCGTGCAGTCATATCAAGCCGACATCTACGGGCTCGCGATCATCCTGGTGGTGCTGTTCGCTCCGGGTGGGGTAGGGGCCCTGTTCCGGGCGCGGTCCAAGGCCGGTGACACGCCGTGACGCTCCTCGCGGTCAAAGGCGTCACGAGGCGCTTCGGCGGTCTCACCGCGGTCGACGACGTGACGTTCGACGTGCACGAGGGCGCCATCAAGGCACTCATCGGCCCGAACGGGGCAGGGAAGTCCACGCTGTTCAACCTGCTGACCGGATTCGATCGTCCTAACAGCGGTTCGGTCATGTTCGATGGCGCTGAGATCGTTGGCCGAAAGCCGCGCGACATCGTGCGCGCCGGCATGTCCCGCACCTTCCAGAACACGCAGCTCTTCGACGAGATGTCCGCTCTCGAGAACGTCATGGTCGGCGTGCAGGGATCCCGCCGGGTCGGCTTCCTCTCTGCCGCCGTCCGTGCTCCGGCCGAGATCCGTCGCGATCGCGAAGCGTCGGCCGAGGCGAGCCGGCTCCTCAGACTCCTCGGCATCGATGAGTGGGCGTCCTTGCGCGCGGGCGATCTGCCTGCCGGCACGCGCAGGCTCCTCGAGATCTCGCGGGCGCTCGGCGCAGGCCCGCGGTTGCTGCTCCTCGACGAACCGGCCGCGGGGCTCAACGGAACGGAGACGGCGGAACTCGCCGAGGTGCTCTACCGGATCCGCGGCCTGGGCGTGACTGTCGTCGTGGTCGAGCACGACATGGGACTGGTCATGGAGGTCTCCGACGAGATCGTCGTCCTGGACAGGGGATGCAAGATCGCGGAGGGCCCTCCGCGGCTCATCCAGAAGGACCCAGCGGTCATCGCCGCCTACCTCGGAGAGGAGGCGACCGATGTCTGACACACCGATGCTCAGCCTCGAGGGCATCCATTCGGGATACGGGCACGTCTCGGTCTTGCGAGGCATCGACGTCTCCGTGAGGGCGGGCGAGCTTGTGACGATCATCGGCTCGAACGGGGCCGGCAAGTCGACGCTCCTCAAGACGATCGTCGGTCTCGTTCATCCGACGAAGGGCACGGTGCTCTACGAGGGCCACGAGGTAGGAAACGCCCGTCCCGAGCGTCTCGTGCGGGACGGGATCGCGCTCGTGCCCGAGGGCCGGCTCCTGTTCGGCCCGATGAGCGTCAGAGAGAACCTTGAGCTGGGCGCGTACGCCTTACCGGCCCGCGAGCGGCGGGCGGCGGTGGCTGAGGGCATGGAGCGCGTCGTGACGCTCTTCCCGGTCCTCGGCGAGCGCGCGAACCAGACCGCCGAGACGCTGTCGGGAGGCGAGCAGCAGATGCTCGCGGTCGGCCGCGCTTTGATGTCCAGACCGCGGTTGCTGCTCCTCGATGAGCCCTCGCTTGGCCTTGCTCCGCGCGTCATCGCCGAGATCTTCGGGGTCTTGGACGCGCTCAGACAGCAGGGGGTGACCATTCTGCTCGTCGAGCAGGACGCGCGCCTTGCCCTCAAGCATGCCGATCGGGGCTACGTCATGCGCACGGGGCGGATCGCGACGGAGGGTCCCGCTGCTGAGCTCCTTGAGAACGATGACGTCAGGATGATCTACCTCGGCACGTGGCGTGGGGAGGACACCGCATGAGCCCGATCTGGAACCCCGAGTACGAATGCATGGACCGCAGCGCGCTTCACGACTTGCAGCTGCGAAGAGTGCAGATGACCATCTCCTGGGTCTGGGAGCGGGTGCCGTACTACCGGACCCAGCTCGAGGAGCGGGGAGTGCGCCCTCGTGACGTGCGTACACTGGAGGATGTCCGCAAGCTCCCGTTCACCGACAAGTCGGCGCTTCGCGACACCTATCCGTTCGGCATGTTCGCCGTGCCGCTGGACGAGGTCGTGCAGAGTGCACTCCTCGTCCGGAACGACGGGCAAGCCCATCGTCGTCGGCTACACGCGCGGTGACATCAACACATGGACGGAGTGCACCGGCCGCGTCGCATCTGCAGCGGGCGTGCACCGCGGCGATCTCGCGCAGATGGCGTTCCTCTACGGCATGTTCACCGGCGGGTGGGGCATGCACTACGGCATCGAGCGTATCGGCGCCACGGTCATTCCTGCAGGTAGCGGCAACACCGAGCGGCACATCATGATGATGCAAGATTTTGGCAGCACGGTGTTCGTGTCGACGCCGTCGTACGCTCTCTACCTTGCCGAGATCGCCGATTCCATGGGCGTCGACATCCGTGAGCTGCCGCTTCGGCTGGGGCTCTTCGGCGGCGAGCCGACCTCGACTGCCGCCAAGCGCGAGATAGAGGATCGTCTGGGAATACGCGCGACCGACAACTACGGCTTGTCCGAGGTCATGGGTCCGGGCGTGTCGGGGGAATGCGAGTGCGCGTGCGGGCTTCATCTTGCCGAAGACCACCTCCTGTGGGAAGTCCTGGATCCGCAGACCGGCGAGCCGGTCGGACCGGGCGAGGTGGGGGAGCTCGTGCTCACGACGCTCACCAAGGAGGCGTTCCCCGTCCTGCGGTTCAGGACGCACGACCTCACACGCGTGAACACCGACCGCTGCGAGTGCGGCAGAACGATGGCGCGCATGGAGACGGTGCGTCAGCGAACGGACGACATGCTCATCATCCGCGGGGTGAACGTCTTCCCAAGCCAGGTCGAGGACGTGCTCTTCAAGATCGAAGGCGTGCGTCCGCACTACCTCATCGTGGTGGAGCGAAAGAAGGGCCTCGACGACCTCGAGGTGCGCCTCGAAGTCGAGGATGCGGTCTTTTCCGATATCATGGCCGACATGGTGGCGTTCCAGCGAAACGTCGCCGACCGGCTGCAGTCGGTTCTCGGGCTCCGAGCGAAGATCACGCTCGTGGAACCCGGGACCATAGAGCGCACTGCAGGGAAATCAAAGCGGGTATTGGATTTGCGCACGGACGGGTCGGGCGTCTAAGAGTGGGCGCTGCGCGAGTCACTGAAAGGACACTGGAAACGAATGCCAGTTTGGGCCTGGATCCTGATCGCGGTGCTCACCACCGTCGCGATCGCGGCGGTGGCCGTCGCCGTTTTCGCCGTATTGAGGCGCGCTCAGGCTCGTTACCTGCGACGACTCGCGGGCAGCCGGGAAGAGGCCAAGGCACTCAAGCGCGCGTTCGACGAGCTTGTGGGGGGTCTCCAGCAGGGCACGCACGAGCGGAGGGCGATGTTCGCCGACGATCCGGAGGCGATAGAGAGGCACTCCCTGGCCGATCTCTCGGGTCGCGCCCGTGCTCTGGCCGAGGAGCTCAACACCGCGCCCATGCCGCAGCGATTCGTTGGTGCGGCTGAAGCGCTTGCCGACGCGAGCGACATCCTCGCCGAGGAGGCAGAGAGGGCAGGAGAGGGTAGTATCGGTGATGAGAGCCTCGAGGCGCTGGTGTCTGCGGACTTGAACCGCGTGGATCGAGCGTTCTCATACGCCGATGAGCACGTAGGACCTCTGATCGCCGAGTACGACATAGACGAGCAGGATGTGGATGTAAAGGGACTCTACGTCTGATGAACACAGGCAAGATCATCAGGGGCTTGGCCGGCGTTGTGGCGGTCATCGTCGTCTTCGCTCTCGTGCTCAACTGGGTCGGTGACTATCGGCAGGCAGCGTCGAGCGTGGACAAAGCGTCTGCCAGTGAGACGCCACAATCCACTCCCACCTCCGACGAGTCCTCGAAGTCAGTGAACAAGACACCCGCTAAGGGAACGTCCGCGGACCAGCCCAAAGTGCAAGTGCTTGTCGTTGCAGTGGACGGTCTGAACTTCCGAGCCGAGCCGAACGGTCAGTCCCGAGCCAGGCGGGGACTGTCCAAAGGCGAGAAACTGACGCTGCTTGCCACCGAGGGTGACTGGTACAAGGTGCGGGACAGCAACCAGATCGTCGGCTACATCACCTCAAGTCCGACGTACACTGACCTGCAGAAGTAGCGCATCCATGGGAAGAACCATCGGTCCTGCGGCGGACTTCTATCGCCTGCGTCTCACCCACATCGACGTCGACGGCGACCTCGAGTTCGACTGGCGCGACGACGTGTTGTGGCGTGAGGGACCTCCCGACGCCGCGCAGGAGTCGGATGTCTGGGTGCTTCAGGCGGTCTCACTGGACGAAGACGAGGCAGTCACCTCCATCGCGGCCTTTTGCGAGCGCGATGCTGCCGAGGAGGCGCTGGCAGAGTCGCGGCGGGATCTCGATGGAATGACGCGACGCGAGTTCGACGCCGAGTACCTGAGTGGACCCGCACCGGACGCCGACCACGAGATCGACGGTCTGCCCGGAGCACCGCCGGACTGCTGAGTCCTTGCTGTCGGAATCGCCTGCGCCGTTCACACTGCCGGCAAACGGGCGCTTGCAGTGTCGGGTGCTCGCGGCCGGTGGCCCTTGTTGGGGGGATGAGGGCGCCATCACCTCTAAATGACATAAGATACATTATCGGACATTTGCGGTGCGCAGGGATCGGTGGTGGAAGCGTGCAAGACGGCCCGCCCTGCACCCCTGCGTGAAGCGGCCCCGGACCGCGCATTGGCGCAGCCCGGGGCCGTCTATGCGACCGAGGCGTGTACGGTGACTGCTGACAGACCGAGTACGACGTGTGCTGTTAGCAGCTGCGACCGCTGGTGTCTAAGCCTCGGCGGTCGCCTCCTTCGCGGCCGGCGCCTGAACCTCGGCGTCGACGGCCGGTGATGTCTCGAACGTCGTGACGCCGGCGAGCATCTCGGCGCCCAGATTCGTTCCTCGATCTGTGAACCCGGGAAGGCTGCTCACGCGTCACCCTTCTGCTGGCGGCGGCCGGTTGGCTCTACGGCCGACGTGGTCGATGCTCCGGTGAAGAGCGGTCCGAGGTATGCGGCTCTCGGCGCCGTCGGGTCCTGCAGGACGCGGAGGATATGCGGGGCGAGCGGCGGACGCAGATCGAGCGACGGCAGGTCGGCGGGTTCGATGAGGTCGACGGCCTCGACCCGGTGGTCATCAGGACTCGACGTGATGCTGCCGCCCGTCACCTCGGCGCCGAAGGTGAGGTTCACGACGTGCCGCGAGCCGTTCGGATCGATCGTGTCGCTTATGAAGAGCGGATCGCCGATCGCGATCTCGAGGCCGGTCTCTTCGCGAACTTCGCGCTCGAGAGCGTGTCGGATGGTCTCGCGATACATCACGCCCCCGCCGGGGAGCAAGTGGTAGGTCCTCGAGCCGGCTCTGTGACGAACGCACACGATGCGGCCATCGACGCACATCAGGGCCGCGACGCGCACGCGCGGCACCTCAGATGCCGGTGCTGCCAAAGCCGCCCTCCCCTCGGCCGGTCACGTCTAGTGCGGTGACTTCGGACAGCGTGCACTCGGCAACCGGTTGGACGACGAGTTGAGCGATCTTGTCGCCTCGTCGGATGTCGATCGGCGTCGCCGCATCGAGGTTCACGAGGACGACCTTGACCTCGCCGCGATAGTGGCTGTCGATGAGCCCGGGGGTGTTCGCGAGGCTCAAGCCCTGCGTGAGTGCGAGCCCGCTACGCGGCTGGACGAATCCCGCGTAGCCCGCCGGTACGGCGATGGCGACGCCAGTGCTCACGAGCGCCCTGCCGAGCGGCGGGAGGCTCACGTCCTCAGCCGAACGAAGGTCAAGGCCCGCGTCGCCTTCGTGTGCGTAGGTGGGAAGGGGAAGCTGAGGGTCGATCCTCTTGATCGGCAGCGTGATCCGGAGTGGGTCGGCTGACATCACGTCTAGCTGAGACCTTTGAGTTCCGAAGTGAACTCATCGAGATCCTGGAACGACTTGTATACGGACGCGAATCGGACGTAGGCGACCTTGTCGAGGTCCTTGAGTCGAGCGAGCACCATGTCGCCGAGTTGCCTGGAAGAGACCTCATAGCGGAACGCGTTGTGAAGTTCGCCCTCGATGTCGTCGATGAGTGCCTCGAGCTGCTCGATCGCCACATTGCGCTTTGCCGTCGCAACGATCAATCCCCGCAGCAGCTTCGCGCGATCGAAGGGCTCCGCCGTCCCGTCCCGCTTGACGACCATGAGCGGCATTTCCTCGCGGCGCTCGTAGGTTGTGAAGCGCTGCTGACACGACAGGCACTCGCGTCGCCGACGTATCGCGTCCTGTGACTCGGAGACGCGCGAATCGACGACCTTCGTTTCGTCGTGACCGCAGAACGGGCAACGCATGAACCACCCCTATATCTAGCCCGCTCTGCACACTAGCACACAAGATATAGGGCAACAACGGCAGTCGGCGTTCTATTTGAAGGCAACCTGCGCCGGTATCGCTGCAGGCGCAGGGACCTGCAAGGTGCGACCCGGTGCGAGCGACGATGAGCCCAGGCCGTTGAGCGTCGCGATGAGCTGGGCGGTCTGCGCTGTTGTCAGACCGGCGACCTGGTTCGCTTGTGCGATACCCCACAGAGTGTCTCCGGCACACACCCGCACGCTCGCTGTGCGGACCACGTCGGGAGTGCGCGGACGTGAGGCGAGGGCACAGATCGCCAGCGCGACGGCGAGGAAGACCAGGCCCGCCCGCTCCGGGCCGCTCAACCCTCGCGGCCTCGGGGTCGCGGGACCCGCGCTGGGCGGGTCCGCCGCACCCTCGGTTGCGGCGGTCTGGCGAGAGCCCCGTGGCGCGAGGCCGGTTGTGGTGGCCGGGAGTACTGCGAACGTTGTCACGATTGGGTCACTCCTTCTTCCTCGATCTGCTGCGACTGCGTGCACCCTATCGCCCGGGTGTGACACGTCTTCCGGAGTCCGGTCCGGGCGATACGAACATACGTTCGAGATGATGCTATACCGAACATACGTTCGATTGCAAGTATGGTGCGGCACGCGTGCCGATCCGAACAAGACCGCCGCGCAGGTACTTCCGACGCCCAACCGAACGCGTGTTTGCACGTCTTACGCTGCTGGACTACACTCGGGGCGTACATACGTTCGCATCCAGGGGGTCGTGATGGCCTATAAGCGTGAGCTGACGTCTCGGCAGCAGCAGATCCTCGACTTCATCAGGTCGGAGATCCACCGCAAGGGCTTTCCGCCGTCGGTCAGAGAGATCGGCGAGGCGGTCGAACTCTCGAGTTCGTCCACGGTGCACTCACATCTGGCCGCACTGGAGAAGAAGGGGTTCATCCGCCGCGATCCGAGCAAGCCGAGAGCCCTCGAGGTGCTCGACTACCGGGATAGCGAGCGAGCTATAGACTACGGGCAGGTCCGCGCTCTTCCGCTCGTGGGTCACGTCGCCGCCGGCTCTCCCCTGCTCGCGTCGGAGAACATCGAGGGGACGATGCCCCTCCCGGCTGAAGTCGCGGACGAGTCCGCCTTCGTTCTGCGGGTGCGGGGCGAAAGCATGATCGAGGCGGGCATCTTCGATGGCGACTTCGTTGTGGTTCGCCAGCAAAGCACCGCCAGCAACGGCGACATCGTCGTCGCCCTCGTCGGGGACGAGGATGCGACGGTCAAGACCTTCTACCGCGAGGCCGACCGCATCAGACTGCAGCCCGAGAACGCGGCGATGGATCCCATCTACGCCCGCGATGTGACCGTTCTCGGAAAGGTCGTGGCGCTCTTCCGCCGTCTCTAGGCGATTCGCGCGCGCCACTCGCCTACCTACGCGTCACCCGGACCGAAGTCAGCCGAGCAGACGTCGGCTCTGCTCCCACGGACTACTCTCCGTGGTCGCCCCCGTCAGACCCGGGCCCATCCGATCCTGCCTCGCAGAACGGCTGCAGCTCGTGCGCACTCTCCGAGGGCATCCTGACCACGAGTCGCGTCCCCGACTCGGTGTGCCGCTCCGAGAGGATCTGGCCGCGCTCGTGGGCCAGTCGCACCAGGTCACCCCTTGCGTAGGGCACGAGCACGGTGAGGCTGACGGTGTCGCGCGCCGCCTCCTCGGCGATGCGCGTGACGAGCGCTTCCACGCCTTCGCCGGTTGCCGCCGAGACGAACACCGCGCGCGGATGCCGGGAGCCGAGAACGGCGCGCTGCTCAGGCGAGAGCAGATCCGCCTTGTTGAGCACGAGGACGTAGGGCTTGCCGGCCGAATCGATCTCGGCCAGGACCTCGCGCACCGCCTGCATCTGGGCGTCGAGTTGCGGGTGCGACGCATCGGTGACCTGTAGCAGCAGGTCGGCTTCGCGAACCTCGTCCAGCGTGGACTTGAACGCCTCGACGAGCCCGTGCGGAAGCTTGTTGATGAACCCGACCGTATCGGTGAGCGTGATCTCTCTGCCCTCGGGCAGGTCCATGCGGCGCGTGGTGGAGTCCAGGGTGGCGAAGAGCATGTCCGCGACGACCACGCCGGCGTCCGTGAGCCTGTTCAGCAGAGTGGACTTGCCCGCGTTCGTGTACCCCACCAGCGAGACGCGGTAGACGCCGCTCCGCGAGCGGCGCTTTCGCTGCAGGTCGCGTTCCGCGGAGACGGCCTTGAGATCGCGCCTGACCTCGGCGATCCTTCGCCGAGTGAGCCGCCTGTCGGTCTCCAACTGCGACTCTCCTGCTCCGAATCGCGCTCCCCTGCCTCCGCCGAGACGCTCCGCCTCCAAGTGGCCCCACATGCCCTTGAGTCGCGGGAGCACGTACTCCAGTTGCGCAAGCTCGACCTGGAGTTTACCTTCACGGCTCGTCGCATGGAGGGCGAAGATGTCCAGGATGAGCGCGGTTCGGTCCAGGACCTTGGTTTCGGGCAGGAGTGTCTCGAGATTCGCCTGCTGGGAGGGGGTAAGGTCGTCGTCGAAGACGACAACGCTCCCCTGCTGGGCGCCGACGAGCGCTGCGACCTCTTCGGCCTTGCCGGACCCGATGAACGTGCGCGGATGGGGCTTGTCGAGGCGCTGTGTGACGACGCCCGCGACGTCGAGGCCGGCCGTGTCTGACAAACGCTCGAGTTCGGCTAGAGACTCATCAAGGGGCCAGTCGCGTCGGCCACGGTCGACTCCGACCAGAACGGCTCGCTCGACTACCTTTGAGGCAACTTCCTCGGGCTGAAAGCGTCCACTCATATCGATGACCGAGGGCGCTCGGCGCTACAGGGTCGCTTCGATCCGGCGAACGGCCTCTTCGAGGCGGTCGTCGGGCGTGGTGAGCGAGATGCGGACGAAGCCCTCGCCGCTCGGCCCGTAGGCGGTGCCGGCGGCGACGATGACGTTTGCCTCCTCGAGCATCTTCTCGGCGAACGACGCGGAAGTGTAACCCTGGGGCACCCCGGCCCAGACGTAGATCGTCGCTTTCGGTGTGGCCGCGTGCATGCCGATCTTGCCCAGAGCGCCGACCACAAGGTCGCGACGGCGCTGGTAGAGGGCACAGAGGGTCTGGATGGAATCCTGCGGGCCGAGCATGGCCTCGATGGCGGCGTCCTGGACGGCGGTGAACACTCCCGAGTCGATGTTGCTCTTCACCGTACCGAGTGCCTTGATCGCGGTGGAGTTGCCGCATGCGAACGCGACACGCCAGCCGGTCATGTTGTACGCCTTCGAGCAGCTGAACAGCTCGATGGCGACGTCTCGAGCCCCGGGGCGCTCGAGAATGGACGGCGCCACGTAGCCGTCGTAGCCGATCTCGGAGTACGCGTTGTCGTGAACGAGCAGGATGTCGTGCTCGTGGGCGAACGCGATCGCGCGATCGAAGTACTCCTCGGTGGCGATCGCCGAGGTGGGGTTGTTGGGATACGAGATGAACATCATCTTGGCCTTGGCAAGCACGTCGGCGGGAGCAGACTCGAAGTCGGCCAGGAAGCCGTTCTCCTCGGTCATGGGCATCCAATGCGTCTGCCCTCCGACCATGATGCCGCCGGTGTAGTAGACCGGGTAGCCGCAACCGGGGACGAGCGTGTAGTCGCCGGGGTCGACGAACGCCGTGAAGAGGTGCGCGATGCCTTCCTTGCTGCCGATGAGCGCGAGGACCTCCGTGTCCGAGTCGAGCTCGACGCCGAAACGGGAGCGCATCCACTGAGCGCACGCGGCGCGGTAGCGCGGTGCGCCCACGTAGCTCGGGTACTGGTGGTTCGCAGGGTTGCGGATCGCCGTCGCCATCGCGTCCACGATGTGTTCGGGCGTCGGCGTGTCCGGATCGCCGATGCCGAGCGAGATGACGTCGATGCCCTTGGCCATCTTCGCCGCCTTCTTGCGATCGATCTCGGCGAACAGGTAGGGCGGCAGATTCGCGATGCGCTGAGCGGTCCTCACGTTCGGACATCCCCTTCCGGGCGTTCTTGGGTCGGTCTTCGTGTCGCGGACGCCCTCGGATGGCTACCTAGGGGCCGTCGCTTCGCGTCATGGTAGCAGACGACACGGAGCGCGAGCGTTGCGGGACGGCGACGGCCGGCGCGCACGAACAGAGCAGGCCGCCCGCGTCGTGTGGGCGGCCTGCTTCCGGTCGCGCGTAGGGGCATCGCACGCGCAGACCCGTCCAGGGTGTGCGCGCTTGGAAGGCTATCTAGAAGCGCGACTCCTGCGGTCGGCGACGAACGACAGCGCGAAGATGCCACCGAACACCAGCGCGAGCAGGGTCAGGGGCGAGGAGGCGGGAACAACCTCGGGCTCGGCGAAGGGGTCTGGCTCCGACAGACCGAGACCGTAGAGGCTGAAGTGGGTCACATATATGGTGCAGACGTTGTTAACCCGATCGCACGTCGCCCCCTGCTTTTCCCACACGCGAGTCGACGGGTTGTACCAGAAGATGTCGATCTTCGAATCCGAGCCGCCTTCCCACGGCATGCCGTGCGTGTCTCCGAGGAAGTAGCCGCCGTCGAGCATCGCATCGTCCCAGTGCATGGTGATGCGCACCGGGACATCGAACGCCATGTCTTCTGGCGCAATGGCGAACTCGTATGCCTGGAAGATGCCGCTGCCGGCGACGTGTCCCACATCGCCCACCGAAGTCGCATCCGGAATCCCTGAAAGGGGAAGCGCGCGGATGCCGACGTCCGCGGGCTCGGTCAAGGCCCCCGGTGGGATCTCGACGACCGCTCCGGCGTACTCGACCACGTCGCCCAAAAGCGCGACGATCTTGTGATTGTGTGCAACGACTCCGGTCGAGGCCTCCTTGGCCTCCAGGACGTCATCTGCCGAGGGAGTTCTGCTGTCCTCCACGCTGCCTGTGGTTCTGCCATGGTAGCCAAGGCCGATCGGGTCCTCGAGGTTGCCCGTGGACGTCCCACCGCTCGGGGAGTGATCGAGCCGCAGCGCGTGCGAAAGCTCGTGCTTGAGGACTAGGACCGGGTCGAGCGTGGTTGCACCGCTCTTGCCCCAACCCTTGCCGCCCTCACCGCCGCTGGGGTGGGAGTGGCCGCCGCCCGCGGCCCGGAACTCCTGGTCCGTGCAGTCCTCGTCAACGTGGATCGTCAACTTCGTCAACGGGCTCTTGCCGAATCCCGTGATGTTGGCGCCGCCGCACTGATGGGCGTTCCCTTTCGCATCGACCGTGTGAGGACTGTCAACGACGAATCCGACGTCGCCCGCCTCTGTGGGCCCCGCCTCCTCGAGCGTCCAGCCCGTCTCGGCGGACTTGGCGTTCCAGTTGGCCATCGCCTCTTTCATCCAGGTCTTCCAGGGGTCGTTGGCGACGTTCTTCACCTTGAGCGTGCGTTTGCCGCCCTGCCAGTCCGCCCCACCGAGGAACTTGGCCGAGGCGACCAGTGGCATGGTGACCGTGCTGATGAGCAGCACGAGCGCCAACGCCAGCGAGGCGCCGCGAGGCGTGCCCGGAGATAGACGGAATCGTTGGATCCGTGACATCGATGTACCCCCCCAAACTGGCAATGCCGACCGGATCCCGCTCGATTCACGGCCCGGCCGACCCGCCGAATCGGCACCAGTCCCCCGTCGCTGGTGCAGTAGCCTCAGAAGTAGTGCACTCGAAGGAGCGTGTCAATGGAAAAAGCCGGAAAGTGGCGTTCGTTAACCGGCTTGACCTGCGCTGGAGCGGAAACGCGTCGTTCGTCACCGCGGGGAGGTCAGTCGTCCTCTTCCTCGCCGAGTGGCACGGCGCCCGTGAAGACTTCGACCGCGGAGCCGGTCATGAGGACGTCACCCGACTCTGCGTCCCACTCGACCGCCAACTGCCCCCCGGCGAGCTCGATAGTGGCCTCGCGGCCCGTCTTCTCGGCGAGGACGGCGGCCACGAGGGTCGCGCACGCGCCGGTACCGCACGCAAGGGTCTCTCCGCATCCGCGCTCCCACACGCGCAGACGGACAGTGCCCTCGCCAGTGACCTGCGCGAACTCCACGTTCGTCCGCTTCGGGAACGCAGGATGCTCCTCGACCACCGGCCCGACCAGGTGTACGGGCGCCGCCTCGACGTCTTCGACCCAGATCACGCAGTGCGGGTTGCCCATGGACACACACGTCACGTCGAACGTGCCGGCCTCGGTCTGAAGCGGGACTCCCACGATCGGGTCGCCGGCCAGCGTCGTGGGTATGTCCTCGGCGGCCAGCGCTGGAGCGCCCATGTTGACGGTCGCAAGAAGGACCTCGCCGCACTCGTCGCGAGTCACAACTATCGACTTGGGCCCGCCCAGCGTGTCGATGACGATCTCGTCGCGGTCGTGCTCCACCAGCCCGTGATCGACGACGTACTTGGCGATGCACCTGACTCCGTTGCCGCACATCTCGGCGAGCGTGCCGTCCGCGTTGATGTAGTGCATGTAGAAGTCCGAACCGGCCGACGTTGCGCGCCGCACTTGGATGATGCCGTCTGCCCCTATGCCGAAATGGCGGTTGCAGAACCACTGGACCGCCTCCGGACTGAACTCGAGCGAGGCGTCCAAGTCCTCGACCAGGATGAAGTCGTTGCCGATGCCATGCATCTTGGTGAACGCGAGTTCCATCAGGTCGGGACTCCTACGGGATCGAGGCGGTGTCGAGTTCGTCAGATTCTAACAGTCGGCGAGCCCGGGTCAGCCTTTGCGAGGGCGACAGGTCGGTGACGTCCAGCCATCGGATCCGAGGATCCGCACGAAACCACGTGAGCTGCCGCTTCGCGTAGCGACGCGTCGCTCGCTTGACGTCCGCGACGGCCTCATCGAGCGGGGCCCCCGCCTCGATGACGGGCACGAACTCCTTGTAGCCGATCGCCTGCTGGGCGGTGAGAGCGCCCCGAAGGCCCTCGGCCAAGAGCCCGCGTACCTCTTCGAGCAGTCCCTCTTCGAGCATCCGGTCCACTCGCGCATCGATGCGCTCGTAGAGCCTCGCTCGGTCCATGGTGAGTCCGAGGTAGACGGCCGGGTAGTGCGGCATGCGCGTGGTGAAGCCGGCTGCTTGCCGTGCGTACGAGGTGCCCTCCTCGGCCATCTCGAGCGCGCGTATCGTCCGCCGGACGTTGTTCGGGTGGATGAGCGCGGCGCTTTCGGGGTCGACTGCGCGTAGCTGCTCGTGGAGCGCTTCCGGCCCGATGGCAGCGGCCAGCGCGTCGTAGTCCTCGCGCGTGGGCGACGCGTGCTGCCCGGGGGGGAAACGAAGATCGTCAAGAGCCGCCCGGACGTAGAGGCCGGTCCCGCCACTCACGATCGGCACCTTCCCGCGGGTGGCGATGTGGTCGATCGCTGTGCGTGCGAGCCGCTGGTAGAGCGCCGCCGAGAAGGGCGCTCCGGGGTCCACGACGTCGATAAGGTGGTACGGGACGGCTTGCTGCCCGCGGGGCGGCTTCGCCGTACCGATATCCATGCCCCGATAGACCTGCATGGAGTCCGCCGAGACGATCTCCCCGCCGATCTCCAGCGCGAGCGCGTCGGCGAGCGCGCTCTTCCCCACCCCGGTAGGCCCGACCACGGCGACGACCCGTGGCCGGTGCGAGACGCTCGTGCGGCTACTCGTATCGGTCAACCCTGAACCTCTCGAAGCCGCAGGGTTCGTCCGGACGGATGCCGGCCTTCTGCATCGCTATCTCGACCTGGGTACGGACGTCGTCCACGCCCTCGAGGTCCGGGAGCAGCAACCCTCGACGCCAACCTGAGGAAACGATGACACCGTACTGCTTGGGGTCGAGGTCGTCGATACTGCACGCCTCAGGCTGACGAAGCACGTCGACTTTGATGTCGAGGTCGCCGAGTTCGCTGGCCTCCAGCGGCGGGAAGCGCGGGTCTCGCGTCGCCGCCTGGATGGCATTGTGGGCGACCTCCTCGGCGAGCGTGTCGGCCGTGGGAAGGATCGTGCCGATGCATCCGCGCAGCTGATCGCCCCGATGCAGGCTGACGAAGGCCCCGGCCCGCTTCGGGAGGGAGGGATCCTCGAGCGGTTCGGGTTCGAGCGTTCGCCGATCGCGAACGTGCGATTCGATCGTCCGCCTTGCCAGAGCGACGATCTCGCTCTCGTGCTCGCCCACGCGTCCGCCCTTGCGCCCCGTCGCGGGCGTGGTGGACGTGCTCGAGGCACTGCCGGGCTCGATGCCCGCGAGCGTGAGTGCATCGGCGCCTGCGAGAGCGGTCAGGTACCCGACACCCCAAGGTCCTTCGTACGCGAGTACGTGCGCGGGCGCGCCCGCGCCGAGGAAGCCGCCCAGCGTGATGAACGAACGCAGCCCGCACTCACCACCCGCTTCGACCAGGTCCGGGTCGAGGTGCATGAGTCCGACGAAGTCGGCGCGCCGCACGTGATCGACGAGGGCGGCATCGAGGTCGGCGGCTCTCGGCGAGTAGCCGGCCGGTGCGTCAGGCGTGAGTCGATGGCTGCAATCCCCGCTGGCCACAAACGCGACTCGGCGACCGAGCGCTTCTGCCGTCTCGGCGACGAGTTCGCCGACGCGGCGGTGAGTCTCGTACGGAAGGTACGAGAGCGAGATCTCCACCAGGGGCCATCGGCCGTCGGGGTCGAGAAAGCTCATCGGGACGAGGACGCCGTGGTCGAGGTGTCCCGACTCCATCCTCGCGTCCCGTGCGCGCTCCGTCACGTCGATGCCGTCGTGCGAGATGCGCGAGATCAGCGCGCGCGCGAACTCGGGGTCGCCTCGGTAGGCATAGCGTGCCGACGGCGCTCCGAACTGCCCCAGCGAGCCCTTTGTCTCCGACGCCGTGTCGACGAGGAACGCGTCCGCGAACGCCGGGCTGTGCGGCGACATGACGACGATCGTGTCGGGATCGAAGGACGCGAGCGCGCGTGCCGCTACCTGAAGCGCCTCGATGGAGTCGGCCGTCACCTCGGCTCTGCGACCGCCGACGGCCTTGACCATGATCGGCGGATGCGGGGCGATGACGCCGAACGTACCGGCGGCCATGCCGATCACCTCCCGAACGCGATGGACCTACCCCTCGTTCGTTCCCTCGAATTCACCCGCGAGAAACCATGTCTGCGCGCCTGTGATGCGCACATCGGCGAAGGTGCCCGCGAACTCATCGGCGGTGCGGCCTTCCGGCACCGCGACGTGCACGACCTTGTTCCCCGGAGAGCGGCCGGCGAGCACGCCCTCGTCTCGCTTGCTTGGTCCCTCGATGAGAACCTGCTGAACGCTTCCGACCAAGGGCTCGTTCTTCTCGAGTGCCGAACGCTGCACCACGTCAACCAAACGGTCGAAACGCTCCTGCACGAGCTCGTGCGGAATGCCCTCCCCCTTCGCGGCCTGCTCGGCCGCGAGCAGCGCGGCCGGTGTGCCGTCGCGCGGCGAGTAGATGAACGTGAACGCCTGGTCGAACCGGCAGTGGCGCACGAGGTCGAGCGTCGCCTCGAAATCGGACTCGGTCTCGCCCGGGAAGCCCACGATGACGTCGGTCGAGAGCGCGAGGTCGGGCATCGCAGCGTAGAGCCGGTCGACAAGCTTGAGGTAGTGCTCCCGAGTGTAGACGCGGTTCATCGCGTCGAGGATACGATTCGAGCCCGATTGCACCGGCAGGTGCAGCGAATGCGTGACGGCGGGCGTCTCGGCCATGGTGCGGATGGTCGCCTCCGAGAGGTCCTTCGGATGGCTCGTCGCGAATCGGATGCGCTTCACCCCCGTCTCGGACACGGCCTCCAGGACCGCGGCGAAGCGCGGCTCCCCGTAGAGGTCGCGCCCGTAGGAGTTCACGTTCTGGCCGAGGAGCGTGACCTCGAGCACGCCTTCGCTAACGAGCCGCTCGCATTCGCCGGCGATATCCGCGAGAGGACGCGAGCGTTCCCGGCCGCGGACGTAGGGGACGATGCAGTAGGAGCAGAAATTGTCGCACCCGACCGCGATGGGCACCCACGCGTGCCAGGGGTGCTCGCGCTCGCTCGGCAAGTCGCTCGTGAAGTCCTCCGACGCATCGAGCACCTCTACGACCGAGCGACGCTCGGCGGCGGCCGTCTCCAGCAACGACGGCAGGTGCGCGAGATTGTGCGTGCCGAAAACCACGTCGACGTGCGGGAGTGTCTCGAGCAAGCGCTCACCGTCTCGTTGGCCGATGCAGCCGCCGACGGCGATGAGCGCTTCGGGCCTGACCGCCTTGACCGCTTTGAGGCTGGCGACCTGTCCTGCGAGGCGCTCGTCGGCCTTCTCGCGGACGCAGCAGGTCATGAACACGATCACGTCGGCTCGATCGACATCGGCGGTTGGCACGAGACCGGAGGCGCTCAGCATGCCCGACACGCGCTCAGAGTCGTGCTTGTTCATCTGGCACCCGAAGGTGCGCACGAGGTAGGTACGCATGGCGATACAGGGTAGCACGCACCCTGCCGAACCTTGGGCACCAGGCGTGCGTAGAGGCCGGGTCCTGGGGCATGCGTCCGGTCCGGGCGGGGAGGTCGGTGTTGGTGGAAGGGCCCCTCTAGGGCTCGAGCGAGAGCAGTCTGTCGACCTCGGCTGGCGGGACGTAAACGCTGCCGAGGTCCTGCTTGGTCGTATCGATGCCGTGGAAGTCGCTGCCGCCCGTCGCGATCAGCCCCAGGCTGCGCGCGAGCCACGCGTAACGATCGCGCTGTTCGGCGGTGTGCTCGGCATGGTAGGCCTCGATGCCCATGAGTCCCGCGCCGACGAGCGTCGGAATGAGATCGTCGACGGCCGTGACCCCCGGATGCGCGAGCACGGGAACACCGCCGGCCGCTCGAACGACCTCGAGCACGTCCGAGGGCGAGCGGACGTCCTTCGGGACGTAGAACGGGCACCCTCTGCCGAGCAGCTCGCGGAAGGCCTCGGAGACGGATGCCGAGTGTCCGCCGTTCACGAGCGCCCGCGCGACGTGCGAGCGGCCAACCGAACCTCCGGCGGCCAACGCGAGAACCTCATCGATGTCGATGTCGTAGCCGGCCTCCCTGAGGGACGCGACGATGCTTTCTGCTCTCCTGAGCCTCGCCTCACGCAGGTCCTCGAGGTGAGCGAGGAGCACGGAGTCATCGAAGTCGATGAAGTATCCGAGCATGTGAACGTCACGGCCCTCCCAGACGGCCGAGAGCTCCACGCCCGGGACGAGTCGCAGGTCGGTGTTCGCTGCTGTCGAAAGCGCCTCGGAAACGCCAGCCACCGTGTCGTGGTCGGTGACAGCAAGGACATCGAGTCTGACGTCGAGCGCGCGAGACACGAGTTGCGACGGCGACAGGGAACCGTCAGATGCGGTCGTGTGCGCATGGAGGTCGACCCGCATGTTCCGTCCCAACGGCGCGTGTGAAGCGTCAGCGCGAGCCGAGCAGGATCGTCAGCGGTTCATGTCCCTCGGCTCGATGAGCAGGCGTATGGCCGTGCGTTCTTCGCCATTGATCTCGATGTCCGCGAAGGCCGGGATGCACGTCAGTTCCATTCCGGAGGGTGCGAGGAACCCGCGCGCTATGGCGATGGCCTTGACGGCCTGGTTCAGGGCCCCGGCGCCGACCGTCTGGACCTCAACCGCCCCCTGCTCTCGAATGATGCCGGCGAGCGCGCCTGCAACGGCGTTGGGATTCGACTTGCTCGAGACCTTGAGGACTTCCACTGGTGCCCCCACTGCTGTGGCTGTGTCGTAGGGCCGCGTCGCGGCCTGCTGCGTTGATGCGTCGAGAATGCGCTGGTGCTTAGGCTCGGATGCGAGTATACCGCAGCCTTCGGTCGAGGCTCAGTCTTCCTTCTCGATCTCGAACCGGACCCTGATGTCGTCCCTTCCGACAGTTATCTTCGGCTCGCCGGCCAGGTGGATGTAGTACTTCTCTGCGAGGGCATCGAAAGCGGCGGTGAGCTCGCGTCTGAACGCCGTCAGATCGGCCGAGTGGATCCTCAGGCCGCGACGGTCCCGGTAGATGTCCGGCGATGCGTCTGAGGCTTGCGGCTCCTCGTCTGAAAGGAGTTGCACGAGCACCGGCTCGAGCGGCTGAAGCTCGCCGGCCAGGATGCGGTGTGCGGTGCGTTCGGAAACGCCGACGCCGAGAAGTCCGGAGAGGTCGGCGAGCTCTGCAGCGTCGGACGCGGCCGCGGGCCACTGCCAGACAGGGAGGCGGGTAAGGTCCGGAGAGAACAGCAGGTCGGCCGTCTCGCAGGCATCGCGCGCACTCGCGTGGAGAGAAGCGCAGATCTCGGCAGGGGTGCCGAGGTAGACCTCGACCTCGGGGTGCTCGAGCGCGAACTCGACGACCCGACGCGCGATGTTGTGAGGACCGCGCGCGGCCCTCACCCTGCCATCCTCGTCTTTCTCGACTGTCGGCCATGTTGACTGGTCGGTTCGCTCGGCGAGTTCGGCGGTGTCCGCACTGATCTCGAGCGCAGTCCCTTGTCCTGGCCCCGATGCGGCCACCCGGGCGGACGTGACGTTGCTTCTGACCGAGAACAGCGCCATGCCGCGCCCGTGCACGCCCCAGCGGTCGACGACCATCGTCTCGAGCTTGCTCGTGACCCGGGGCTCGAACACGCGATCGTGTAGAGGCGCAGGAATGCCGACGCCGTCGTCGATCACGGTGAGCGCGCGTACGTCTCCCTCCCGGTGGGACGCAACGAAGATCCGGTGTGCGTCGGCGTCACGGGCGTTGCGAAGCAGTTCGACGACCACGTCCTCGACGCCGCGAATGTCGTGCTTCGCCTGGCGACGTTCGGCCTCGGAGATGCGGAGTCGGACGAACCCTTCTCCGAGGTCCTCCTCAACCTTGAGGTAGCTCTCCCCTGAGACCTGGGCGACGAAATCGATGAGTGGATCGGTCTGTGAGGCCATGGCGAGTAGTCTACACTCGGCCGCCCACACGGCGAACACCCTTGGGGAGTGGAACGAGCCGCCCGAAGGCGGCCCGATCGCATGGCTGGTAGCCGGTGTCAGTGTAACGCGCGCGGCGAGCGCGGTCCCCTACTTTGCGTAGTCGACGGCGCGGCTCTCCCGGATGACCATGACCTTGATCTGTCCGGGATACTCGAGCTCCTCTTCGATCTGCTTGGCGATGTCGCGCGCGAGTACCACCGAGTCCGAATCGCTGATCTGTTCGGGCTTGACCATGACACGGATCTCGCGGCCCGCCTGCATGGCGTAGGTCTTCTCCACGCCCTTGTGCTGGTTCGCGACCGCCTCGAGCTTCTCGAGCCGCTTGATGTAGCTCTCGAGCGTCTCGCGCCGGGCGCCGGGCCGTCCCGCCGAAATTGCGTCCGCGGCCTGCACGAGCACGGCCTCGATGGTCTGGGGTTCCACGTCCGCGTGGTGGGCCTCGATCGCATGCGTGACGGCCTTGGGCTCGTTCATGCGCCGCGCGAGATCAGCGCCGATGACGGCGTGTGGCCCTTCGACCTCGTGGTCGATGGCCTTGCCGAGGTCGTGCAAGAGCCCTGCGCGCTTGGCAAGCTGAACGTCCGTTCCCAGTTCCGCCGCCATGACTCCGGCGAGGTACGCGACCTCGAGCGAGTGGTTGAGCACGTTCTGGCCGTAGCTCGTGCGGAACTTGAGCCGGCCAAGCGTGCGGATGATCTCGGGGTGCAGGCCGTGGATCGAGGTGTCGAACGCCGCCTGCTCGCCGGCGTCGTGGACCTGCTGGTTCACGAGCCCGGTCGCCTTCTCGAACATCTCCTCGATACGAGCGGGGTGGATGCGACCGTCCTGGATGAGCGTCTCGAGCGTGATGCGCCCGATCTCCCGGCGGACCGGGTCGAAGCTGGAGAGAATGACCGCCTCGGGCGTGTCGTCGATGATCAGGTTGATGCCTGTGAGCTGCTCGAACGCGCGAATATTGCGACCCTCTCGGCCGATGATGCGGCCCTTCATGTCGTCGCTCGGAATGTGCACGACCGAAACGGTGGATTCCGCGGTGTGATCCGCGGCGACACGCTGGATGGCGATCCCGACGATGTTCCGCGCCTTCTTGTCGGCCTCTTCGCGAGCACGCGTCTCGGTCTCGCGGATGAACGCCGCGGCGTCGCGCTTCACGTCCTCCTCGATGCGGTGCATGAGTTCGGCCTTCGCCTGATCCGCGCTCATTCCCGCGAGCGACTCGAGTCGTGCCTGCTCCTGCTGGATGAGCTCCTCGAGGTCCTTCTCGCGCTTGGCGATCTGACCTTGCGCACTGGAGAGTTGATTCTCCCGCTTGTCGAGTGACTCGGCGCGACGATCGATCGACTCCTCGCGCTGAACGAGGCGGTTCTCGAGTGCCGTGACCTCCTTGCGGCGTTCCTTGGCATCGGTCTCGGCCTCGGCCTTCATCTTGAAGATCTGGTCCTTGGCCTCGACCAGGGCTTCCTTCTTGAGCGTCTCAGCTTGCTTCTCTGCTTCCTTGACGACTCGATCCGCGGTCTCGGCGGCGCGTGTCGTGCGGTCTTTGATGAGGAAGCGGTTGAGCGCGAAGCCGAGGGCAGCACCGATGACGACGGCAACGATCGCGATAATCAACACCGTTGCGGTTTCCACGGCGCCCCTCCTTTCGTTTGCGCATCCTGTCCATTGGGATGACGCTGGAGGGGTCCGCTCCGCGGTCCGCTCCTGGCGACCGGCGGGTGATGGGGCGCGAGAAGCCCACAAACACGAACCGGACGCACTGGCGTCCGGCACCATGATCGGCTCGATCTCTTGGATTCATCGGATGCACGACGATGGACCCTACGAGGGCCAACCATCCGATGCATCGCGTTGTCTGCCGAAAAACCCCAGCTTGGCCGCCTGTCGCGACCGCTGTGGATACTCATGTGTGCCGAGGGAATAGTACCGTTTGCCAGCAGAAACCGTCAAGGAACCCGAAATCGATCCCGCCCAAGCAGACGACTAGGTATCTGGCCAGCCCGACGTCTCCTCGGGCAACTCGCCTACCTCGTTCAAGGCGTCGAGCACCGCCCCCGGCGGGAAACCCTTGGCGACGAGCCTGCGCAGGAGCGATTCTCGCGTGCGCCGGTCCGTGGGCGGGCGGGCCCGCACCAGCGCGCGCAAGCGCTCGGCCTCTGAAGAGGGCGAAAGCGACTCACGGAGCAGGGCTTCCGCCTCGCCGCGTTCAATGCCGTTGTCGAGGAGTTCCTGCAGCAGCCGGCGACTCCCGTACCCGGCCGCGGCTCGCGTTCGAACGAGCTGCTCGGCGTAGCGCGCGTCGTCCACCAAACCGCGGTGCTCCAGCGAGGCGACGACGTCCCTCGCCACCTGGTCCGGAAACCCGTCGTCAGTCAACCTGCGCGCAAGCTCGTGCGTCGAACGCTCGCGATACCCGAGCAGCCGCAACGCCCTGTCTCGTGCAAGTCCAGGCTCGATTCCGCTGAGAGCGGCCTCCAGTTCCGCGGCGAGTAAGGCTCATGCCAGACTCGAGGCTTAGCGCCTTGACTGCCGATGCCGCGGTGACGCGTTCCGCGCCATCGTCGAACCGGATTCGGCGGGCTCGCTGGGCGCGACCGACAACGTCGATGCCTGCGATGCTGGCGCTCACGGAGTCACCCGTCCAGGGATAGGGACCTACTCGGCGATCTCGGCCGGCTCCGGCTCAGTCGTGCCCACGACGGCGCCTGGCCCGGGAAGCCCGAGGCTGTCCCTCACCCTCGACTCGATGGCATTGCGCAGCTCAGGGTGCTCGTGAAGGAAGTCCTTGGCGGCTTCCCTCCCCTGCCCGAGCCTCTCCTCGCCGTAGGTGTACCAGGCACCCGACTTAGCGACGATGCCCTCCTCGACGCCGAGATCGAGGATGCTTCCCTCTTTGCTGATGCCGGTGCCGAACATGAGGTCGAACTCGGCCTGCCGAAAAGGCGGCGCGACCTTGTTCTTGACCACTTTGGCGCGGACGCGGTTGCCGATTATCTCGGTGCCCTGCTTGATGGAGTCGATGCGCCGGACGTCGATCCGAACCGTGGAGTAGAACTTGAGGGCTCGGCCGCCCGAGGTGGTCTCGGGATTGCCGAACATGACGCCGATCTTCTCCCGAAGCTGGTTGATGAAGATGCAGGTGGTGTCGGACTTGGAAAGCGAGCCCGCGAGCTTGCGGAGCGCTTGGCTCATGAGGCGTGCCTGCAGCCCGACCGAGGCATCCCCCATCTCGCCCTCGATCTCCGCTCGCGGCACCAGTGCCGCGACCGAGTCGATGACGATGACGTCGACGGCACCGCTTCGCACCAGCATGTCGGCGATCTCGAGGGCCTGCTCTCCGGTGTCAGGCTGAGAGATGAGGATCTCGTTGATGTCGACGCCCAGCCGCGCGGCGTACGACGGGTCCAGGGCGTGCTCGGCGTCGATGAACGCCGCGATGCCCTCCTGGGCCTGGGCCTCGGCGACGATCTGCAGGGCGAGCGTGGTCTTGCCCGACGACTCGGGCCCGAAGATCTCGACGATCCTGCCGCGTGGCACTCCGCCGATGCCGAGGGCCGCGTCGAGGGCCAGCGAACCTGTGGGGATCGCCGCGACCTGCGTGACCGCGGCGTGCTCGCCGAGCTTCATGAGCGAGCCCTTGCCGAACTTGCGTTCGATCTGCTCCTTGGTGACGTCGAGGATCTTCTCTTTCTCGCGCTCCATGGTCAGCATTACTCCTCACTTCTTGGCGCGGGAGACCGCGTGGGGCACTCCCGACGCTATACGAACAGGTGTTCGATGTCAAGCACTCGCACGACCACCCGGCTGATGGGATCAAGCCGCCCCAAGCGGGCATTCTCGCAGGACAGAGTAGATAGGCTCCCGATTCGTGAGGCGGCTCGAATAGAGCCTAACCGAGGACACTGACACGGCTGCCGGCGCGCGCGAGACGCGCTCGCGCGCGGCCTCGATGGCGCCTTCGGCGATGCGGTGTTCCCGGCGCGCCCGCACGAGCGTCGCGTGAGGCTTGAAGGTGCGCCCGTCCGGTCGTATGCCGAACGCAAGGCACGCGCGATCGAGTTCGGCCGCGAGTGCGGCGCATCGCCCGTCCGGGTCCGCGAAGGTGGCCCAGAGCATCCGGGTTCGGCGCGCGTTCGGGACCACTCGAAAGCCCAGAGCCTCGAGATCGAACCGGGCATGGAGCGATGCGGCGGTCGCGACGGCGTCTCCAAGGGCGTCCAAGTCCTCCTCGGCGACGTCGCCCAAGAACTTCAGCGTGACGTGGACGTTCCCGCGAGGCACCCACTTCTCGTCTCGCCACGCCGGATCAGCGGACTTCACCGCATCGCACGCGGCGTCCAGCACGTCCAGCACGTCGTCCGGCAGCGGTATGCCGATGAAGGTCCGGACGCCGCTCACGGTCGCCTCACCACTCCGCGATCTCGCGCCTGAGCAGGTCGAGGGCGGTCGACGTGGCCCGAATGCGAATCGCCGATCTGTCGCCCGGGAATGAGTGGGACGTCGAATGCGTCCCGCGTTGTGACGACACGCCGAACCAGACGAGCCCGACCGGCTTCTCGGCGGTGCCTCCCCCGGGCCCGGCGACGCCCGTCACCGCAACCGCCACATCGGCTCGCAACTCGCTCCGGGCACCGTCGGCCATCGCCTCGGCGGTCTCGCTGCTCACGGCACCGTAGCGATCGAGCACGTGCGGATCGACGCCGAGCAGATCCGTTTTCGCCATGTTCGAATAGGCCACTATCCCGCCGAGAAGGACGTCCGAGGATCCGGCGATGTCGGTCAGGGCTGCGGCCACCATCCCACCCGTGCAGGACTCGGCCACGGCGACGCGGATCGCGCGACTCCGGGCGCCGTCGAGTACCGCCTCCGGGAGAGTGGACTCGTCGGTGGCGTAGACGTGTTCCGAGAGTGCCTGAGCGACGTCATCGGTCGCCCTGTCGAGCGCCGGCCGCCCGGCCCCGGCATCCAGAAGGATGATCCGCACGTCGCCCGGCCGTGCCAGAATCGTGAAGTCGATTCCCGACGCGCCTGCGAGTACCTCCGACGCGCGGACCTGCGCGTCCGATTCGGTGATGCCGACGCAGCCGAGTTCCCGGTGTGCGGCGCGGCCAGGACCTGGGGCGATGTCGGAGACGAGCTGCTCGAGCATCGGGCGCATCTCGGCGGGCGGGCCGGGAAGGAGCGCCAGGCGTCCCGCCGGCGTTGAAACGACCTGCCCCGGGGCGGTGCCGGTGACGGGTGCGATGACGAGGGCGCCCTCAAGCACGTCGGCCTGCCGAAGCACCTGTTCGGCGGCCCGCGGATCTCGATGACGGGTCGCCGCACGTCGCAGATCGGCGAACAACGTCTCATCGGGGTGCAGACCCAGCCCGAGTGCTCGCCCTGCCGCCTCTCGGGTGACATCGTCATGGGTCGGCCCGAGGCCGCCCGTGACGACGACGAGCGCGTCGCGGGCGCAGAGGCGCTCGAGCGAGCGGGCGACGGCGTCGACGTCGTCGGCGACGCTCACCGTCTCGACCACGCGGTAGCCCGTGCTCGCCAGCGCGAAAGCCACCTCGCGCGTGTTGGTGTCGACGCGAAGGCCTTCAACGAGCTCCGATCCGACGGTGAGGACGGACGCGGTGGGTCGCCACGGACGCTCGGCGTCATGTGTCGCGCGGCTCGGGTCGCTCTGGGGGGACATCAGCGTTGGGGCGGCTTGGACCACGGGCCGACGAGCACGTCACCGGCACTGCGGAAGTAGTCGATCATCGAGAGGACCGTGAGAGCCACGGCGATACCCATCGTGACCCACGCGACGGCGTTCACGAACGTCACCACATCCTCGCCCGCGGCCGCGAGCGTGGCCGAGTCCTTCACGATGAAGAGCATGATCGCGACGATCTGGAAGAAGGTCTTGACCTTGCCGTACCACGACGCCGCGATGACCTGGCCTTCCGCCGAAGCCACCATCCGCAGGCCCGAGACGATGAACTCGCGCGAGATGATGACGAGCGCGATCCAACTCGGCAAGACGTCCAGGTCGACGAGCGCGAGGAGCGCCGCCGTCACCAGCAACTTGTCGGCGAGTGGATCGAGGAACTTCCCGAACGTCGTCACTTCGCCGCGCGAGCGCGCGAGGTAGCCGTCGACCCCGTCGGTGGCCGCAAGGACTCCGAAGACGAACGCGGCGATCCACGGGCGAAGCGCAGCCACGGCCGTCGGGGCGTTCAGCCACGCGGGCCAGTCGGCCAGAAGTACGACGAGGAAGACCGGTATGAGCACCATGCGCGCGATGGTGACCCAGGTCGCGGTGGTGATGCGGGTCCCCTCGGCGGACTGCGCCGGTTCTGTCACCTACACCACCTCCGCTTCCAGGTCGTACCCGAGCGAGTCCACGATGCGCGCCTGCACGATCTCTCCGGGGCGCAGGCGGGAGTCCTCGCCGAAGAGCACGACGCCATCGATCTCGGGCGCCTGTCCCCGCCAGCGGCCGAACGTCACGCCGTCGTCCTCGACGCCCTCAACGAGCACCTCCAGTGTCTGCCCGGTTCGATCGGCGGCCTTCTCGAAACCGATCCGGTCCGCGAGGTCGCGCAGGCGTTGGGCTCGTCGCATGCGGGTGCGCTTCGTGGGCAGGTCGGGCATCGCCGCCGCCGGCGTTCCGTCCTCTGGAGAGTATGAGAACACGCCTGCGTAGTCGAGGCGCGCAGCTTCGAGGAAGTGCTCGAGCTGCCGGACGTCGTCGGGCGTTTCGCCGGGGAAGCCCGCGATGAGGCTCGTTCTAAGGACGATCTGGGGCACGACCTCGCGGATGTGCTTGACGAGCCGAAGGAACTCACCACCTGAGCCGCGGCGGTGCATGCCCCTCAGCACGCTCGCGGACGCGTGTTGGAGCGGTAGGTCGAGGTAGTGGCACACGGTCGATTCCTCGGCGATCGTCTCGAGGAGTTCTTGCGTGACGCCGTCAGGCTGCACGTACATGAGGCGCAGCCACGCGAGTCCGTCCACGCGCGCCACGGCCCGAACGACGTCCGCCAGCGTGGGAGACCCGTCGCCGCCGGGTCCCCGGTCCCATTCGCGCCCGTACGATGAGATGTCCTGGCCGATGAGCACGAGCTCCCTCGCGCCGTTGGCCACGAGAAGCCGCGCCTCTTCCACAATCTCGTCAAGCGGGCGGCTGCGGTACGGGCCGCGGATCGCGGGGATCGTGCAGTACGAACACCGCCGGTGGCAGCCGTCGGAGATCTGCAGGTACGCCGAGGGGCCGGCCGAAGTGCGCGTCGGGCACGTCGTCGCGCCCGGTGTCTCGCTGGCGCCCCGCTCGCGCGCCGCTACGCCTGTGAGCCGTTCGAGCACATCGAGGAGGGCGTCTTCCTCGGCGACCGGAACGAACGCCGCGACCTCGGGTACCGCTTCGGCGAGGTCGGCTCCGTAGCGTGAAGGCATGCAGCCGGCCACGACGAGCTTTCGGCCTTCGCTCGCCGGCACCCACGAGCGCGCGACGTCGAGGATCGTCTGGATGGATTCCTCGGTGGCGTCCTGGATGAACGAGCAGGTGTTGACGACGACGATGTCGGCGTCGTCGGCGTCGTCCGCGAGGCGATAGGACGACGCAAGGACCGCGGCCCTCATGCGGTCGGTGTCGACCTCGTTCTTCGGGCAGCCGAGGGTGAGGAAGAAGACCGCTGGTGCGTCTGGGTGCACGGGGGAAGTGGAGTGCATGAGCACAGTCTATCGTGAGGTCGAATGTGGCGTGCCCGGGTAGGAACTGGAATGTGACCCGCTCTGGGGCCGCGCCCGTGCCCCGCAAGTCAGTTCGAGGAGACGCCGTGTGCAGTCAAGGCAAACAGGGACCATCGGCGTGGCTGCAGAACATGCGCCAGCCGATGCCATTGGATGAGAAGCTGCGTCTCGTTCGTAAGAACGTGTGGATCAGGATCTCCCGCCTCCAGTCCTGCTGCGGCAATCCGGGCGAGCCCGGGTGTTGAGAGACGAGATGACCGCCGGTCGGCGGCGGGCGGTTCGCGATAGGCGCGCTGCTCGGGCGAGGGCGATCGTCCGCTAGCGGTAGTTCACGAACTGCAGCGGGATGCCGTAGTCCTGCTCCTTCAGGAACGCGATCACTCCCTGCAGTTCGTCGCGCGACGCCGAGAACACCCGGACCTTATCGCCCTCGATCTGTACTTTGACCTTGAACTTCTCGTCTCGCACGTCCTTGTTGACCTTGCGAGCGATCTCGATGTCGATACCGTTCACGATCTTGCCGAGGACGCGTACCGTCCCGCCTGACGCCGACTCTTCCTTGCCCCAGGAAACGGCCTTGAGGTCGATGTCTCGGCGGATGAGCTTCGTGTTCAAGACATCGATGACCTGGTTGAGCACGAAGTCGCTCGGGGCGTGTACCGTCACCGTTGCGGCATGCTTGTCCAACTCGATCGTCGACTTCGTGTCCTTCAAGTCGTAGCGCTGCACGAGTTCCTTGCTCGCCTGCTGCACGGCGTTGTCGACTTCCTGCATGTCCACGTGCGACACGACGTCGAAGCTCTGTTCCTTGGCCATCGTTCTCCTCCTGGGTCCGTACCGTCAAAGCGTGTGCTACTGCGCAGCTTCGGCTTCCAGCGTCAGCGTGGGCGTGTTCTCGGATTCCGGGAACGGCACTTCCTGGCCGTCTCGATAGACCGTGACGACCGAAGGCTTGCCGATGCGCACGACTGCCTCCTCCGTCACCAGATACTCCTTCTCCTGCCCGCTTACGAGCGTTCCTTCGTACGCCTTGCTGCCGTCTACGGTGACACGCGCCCACGAGGCGCCGTCGCCCACAACGATCTTGATAGTGAACGGCTTGTTCGCGAGTGGTTCCGTGGTCACCGAAGGCGTCTGCGACGGTTGGCCGCTGGCGGGCGGTGTAGTGGTGGCCGACGTGCCGGGCGAAGTGGCCGTCTGTGTCGCCTCGGGCTCTGAGGGCAATGGGGTCGTGCCCTCGTTGTTCGAGAGCGAGCGGAAGCCCCAGAACGCAAGTACGATCGCGAGCAGCAGGCCGGCGACGAGCACGGCGGCCTTCCACGGCACCGCATGCGCCTTCTCGCGAGGCGGCACCACCTGCTCGCGTCGCGGGACCGCGGCGGTCGGCCCGACCGCCCCCGACTCGGCCCGGTACATCGTGAGCAAGGGCGCGACGTCGAGCTCGAGCCACCGCGCGTAGCTCGATATGTAGCCCCGGACGTATGCGGGGTTCGGCAGCTGACCGTAGTCGCCGTCCTCGAGCGCCGAAAGCAATCGGGCGCGGATACGCGTCGCGGCCTCGGCGTCGGCCAGCGTCTTGCCCATCTCTATGCGCCGCGCGCGCAGCGTGTCACCAAGGCTCGCCACTACCAGCGCTCCTCTTGCTTGGCGTCATGACGTTCGAACGCCTTCGTCGACTCGAGGTCCTCGAGGTCGCACAGCACCTCTCTGGGCTTGCTGCCATCGGGAGGCCCGACGATACCCTTCATCTCCAGCATGTCCATAATCCGCCCTGCCCGCGCGTATCCGACCTTCAGACGACGCTGGAGAAGCGACGTCGACCCGATACCGCTCGCGACCACGATGTCGGCGGCTTCCCAGAGCAGAGGATCGTCCTCTTCGTCGCTCTGCACTCCCCCGCCGACGGACGCGACGCGCAGATGCAGGATCTCGTCGTGGTAGTCGGGTTCCGCCTGCTGGCGCTTCAGGTGGTCGACCACCGCCCCGATCTCATCCTCGCTGACGAAGGCGCCCTGGATGCGCTTCGGCTTCGGCCACTCGGGGGTCGAGTAGAGCATGTCACCCTTGCCGACGAGCTTCTCGGCGCCCGGCTGATCGAGGATGACTCGCGAGTCGATCGAGCTCGCCACCGCGAACGCGATCCGGTTCACGATGTTGGTCTTGATCAGCCCGGTGATGATGTCGGTCGAGGGGCGCTGCGTGGCGACGACGAGGTGGATGCCTGCGGCTCGCGCGAGCTGTGCGAGGCGGCAGATCGAGTCCTCTACCTCTTTGGCGGCGACCATCATGAGGTCGGCGAGCTCGTCGATGACGATGACGATGTAGGGCAGTTCTTCGGCGCCTTCCGGCGCTCTGCCCTCCTGCACGAGCCCGTTGAACATGCCGATGTTGCGCGCGCCGGCCTTCTGCATCTTCTTGAGACGCGAGTCCATCTCAGAGACCGCCCACGCAAGCGCGCTCGCGGCCTCCTTCGGCTCGGTGACGACGGGCACGTACAGATGCGGCACGCCGTTGTACAGCGAGAGCTCGATGCGTTTGGGGTCGATGAGTATGAGGCGGACTTCTGCCGGCGTCGAGCGCATGATGATCGATGTCAGGATGGCGTTGATGCACACCGACTTGCCCGTGCCGGTCGAGCCGGCGATGAGCAGATGCGGCATGGTCGAAAGGTCGGCGACAACCGAGTCGCCGGAGACGTCCTTGCCGATGGCCAGCATGAGCGGGCCACCGGTGCCTTGAGGCGTCTTGGCGAGCACGTCGCCGAGGGTGACCGTCGCACGCCGTTCGTTGGGCACTTCGACGCCGACGAGTGACTTGCCCGGGATAGGCGCCAGGATGCGCACGGTGCTCGCGGCGAGCGAGAGCGCGAGGTCGTCGGCCAGCACGGTGATCCTGTTCACCTTGACGCCCTTGGCGATGTCGATCTCGAACAGCGTCACCGTCGGGCCGGGAACCCAGTCGACCACGCGCGAAGCGATGTCGAAGGTTGCGAGCGTGTCTTCGATGATGCGCGCGATCGCCTGGAGTTCCTTCTCGCTCGCCTTGTGGCTCGACGCCGATTCGCTCGTGCGCTTGAGCATCGAGTACGAAGGGAGCTCGAAACCCTCGAGCGCTCGCGGCGCGGCCGCCGCCGGCATCGGCACCGTGCGGCCACCATCTGCGGGTGCCCCCGGCGTCGGCGCTGACTCACCACCTATGCGTTTGGTGCTGCCGCGCACGCCGTTTGCGGCACCCCCCACCCCTGCGATCGAGGGTTTGGCGCCCGAGACGAACTCCTCGCCTTCGTCGAGCGGAAGACCGCGCGGCGCGCGGCGCCGATCGGTCGTGCGTGCAGGCTGCTCGGACGTCTCGCGCGCGAAGCGTACCCGCGCCCACTCGACGAGGCCCGATATCGAGAGCCCCGTGATGACGAGGCCCACGATGAAGAGCCCGACAAGCAGGACGTATCCGATGGTCGGTCCGACGAGGTACTTGAGCGCCGCGGCGACGGAGGCGCCTACGTAGCCTCCGTGCGACTCGAGCGTGGCTGCGTCCCAGAAGTTGGCGGCGGGGGCGCGCATCGCCGCCATCGAGATGAGTGCGAGAACGGACAGCCCGAGCCCGAGTCCGACACGCCCCTCGCTGATGTCCCCGACGCGCACGAAGAACGAGACGCCCCAGAGCAGCACTACGACCGGGATGATGTAGGCCCCGATGCCGAATCCGAGGCGGAAGAACGTGGCGATCGCGTCGGAGACGAGGCCTTCGCTCCCGCGCGCGACCGCGACCGCCAGCGCTATCGCGAACACGCACAGAACGACGCCGTAGATGTCGCGGCGCGACCGGTCGTCGAGGCCGCTCGTCTTGGCGGGCTGCTTTGACGGCGGTCGACCGGTAGCGCCACTGCCGCGACTACGGCCGGCGGTGCTGTTGCGGCCCGAGCCGTTCGGTTTCTTCGACGCGGCGCTCAGGACTTCACCCCCGAGATCACAGTAGTGTCCACACAAGGATAGCGGTACCGACGACACCCGTGTACGCGGCGAACCAGTAGAGCCGATGACCCTTCACGAAAGCCAGAAGTCCCCAAATGGCGAGGTAGCCGCAGGCCGCGGCGGTGACGAAGCCGACGATGGAGGGCCCGGGGCCCGGGAGGCTCGCATGGCCCGTGGCGATATCCACCACGTCCTTTGCTGCAGCAAGCGCGATGATGGGGATGCCCAGCAGGAACGAGAACCGGGCGGCGTCGCTGCGGTTCAGTCCCGAGTACATGCCTGCCGAGATGGTCGAACCGGATCGGGACACGCCCGGTAGCACGGCGAACGCCTGGAGGACGCCGATTGGAACGGCCTTCCAGAGCGCAAGGTCGCCCGTCTCGGCGACACGCTTCACGTGCGGCATGAGCAGCTCGGCGGCCACCATGAGTACCGACGTGAGCCAGAACCCCAGCGCAACCCACGTCGCCGAGGCGTTCGCGGCCTCCACCACCGAGCCCATGAAGACGGCGATGGCGCCGGTCACGACGGTCCCCACTGCGATGAGCATCACAAGGCGGCGTTCGGCGCGCTGCTCGCGATGCGAAGGAAGAAGCGAGGCCAGCAGGTGTCCGATATCGCGCCAGAAGTACGCGACGAGCACGAGGAGCGTAGCGACGTGGAGAAAGACCTCGAAGGTGAGGTTCGGGCGCTCGCCGAAGAGCCGGTACGTGATCCAGAGGTGTCCGTCCGACGAGATCGGCAGGAACTCGGTGAAGCCTTGGACCGCGCCGAGGACCGCTGCCTGGAGCAGACCCACCGGCTAGACCTCCATGACGACGGCGATGATCATCGGCCTCAGGCGGCTGCGCTCCCACAGCAGCTGCGAGAGCGACTCGCGCACGGCGTTCTTGATGACCTGGTGGTCCGTCGCGCCTTCACCGGACGTCTTGGCGAGCGTCTTCGCAAGGCGCGCGCGGCTCTCCTCGAGAAGCGCCTCCTCGTCGGGGCCGACGACTATGCCTCGCATCACGAGCTCGGGTTCGCCCATGACCTTGCCTGTCTGAGCGTCGATCGCGATGACGACGGTAGCGATGCCGTCCCGGGCGAGCAGCTGCCGGTCTCGCAGCACCACCTGGCCGACCTCGCCGACCGAGAGTCCGTCAACGTACACGACACCGGATTCGACGCGCTCGGCGATGCGCGCGCCGTCCTCGTCGATCTCGAGGCAGTCACCGTTGTCGAGTACGAAGACGTTCTCGTGCGCGACGCCGGTCGACTCGGCGAGGCGAGCGTGCGCCTTCAGGTGCCGAGTCTCGCCGTGGATGGGCAGGAAGTAGCGCGGCTGAGACAGGTTGAGCATGAGCTTGAGCTCCTCGCCCGACGCGTGCCCCGAGACGTGCACGTCGGCGTTCTCGCGGCTCTTGACGTCCGCGCCCGCCTTCGCAAGACGATTGATGACGCGCCCGACCGCGCGCTCGTTGCCCGGAACCGGAGACGCGGAGATCACGACCGTGTCGCCCGACTCGACCGCGACCGTACGGTGGTCGCCGTTCGCGATCCGCGCGAGCGCCGACAAAGGCTCGCCCTGCGAGCCCGTTGAGAGTACGACGACGTCCTCGGGCGGCAGACCGCCCATCGCGAAGGCGTCGATGATGTCGTCGTCGTCGATCTCGAGGTAGCCGAGCTGACGGGCGATGCGAGTGTTGTTCACCATCGAGCGGCCCGTGACGGCGACCTTTCGGCCCGAGTCGACAGCGGCGTCGCAGATCTGCTGTATGCGGTGTATGTGGCTCGCGAACGAGGCGACGATGATGCGCTGGTCGGCGTCGGCGAAGATCTGCCGAAGCGACGCGCCGATCTCGCCTTCCGAACGGGTGATCCCGCGGCGTTCCGCATTGGTCGAATCGGACATGAGCAGCGTGATTCCCTGCTTGCCTGCCTTGGCGATCGCCCCGTAGTCGGTCAGCCGTCCGTCGACCGGCGTTTGATCGAACTTGAAGTCTCCCGTGTGGAGGACGTTGCCCACCGGTGTGCGGATGAGTGCCGCGATGCCGTCGGGTATCGAGTGATTCACGGCCATGAAGTCGAAGCCGAAGACGCCCAGCGTGACATGGCTTCCCGCCCGCACTTCGCGAAGCTTCGGCTTCTTGATCTTGTGCTCTTCGAGCTTGCCGGCGATGAGCCCGAGCGTGAGCTTCGTGCCGAGGATCGGGACCGGATGACCGAGGTCCTTCAGCAGGTACGGGAGGGCACCCGTGTGGTCCTCGTGTCCGTGCGTAATGACGATGCCGCGCAGCTTGTCGCGGCGTTTCACGATATAGCTGTAATCGGGCAGGATAAGATCGACTCCCGGGTGGTCCTCATCGGGAAACATGAGTCCCGCGTCGACCACGACCATGTCTTGGCCGTACTCGAACACGGTCATGTTCTTGCCGATCTCGTCCAGGCCCCCGAGCGGTATGACGCGAAGACGCGTCCTTTTCTTGCTTGTCATGAGGGCTGCTACGCGCTCCTTTCAGGACCGCCTGCGGGGCGGTCCGTGCATCGGCGCCCGAGAAACCGTGCGTCCTTTCGTGCGCGGCGACTCGGGCTTGGTCTGGTTTCGTGCAACGCCGCCCGAGGGCGACGATTCGCTCATTGTGTGTGGCGCACCCGAAGGTGCGACGTCTGCGCTGGGCCGGCCTCAGTCCAGAACGCCGACGTGGCGCATGATCCGCTCGAGCTCCGCGGTCTGCGTCTCCAGCGGCGGCACGAGCGGCAATCGCACGGTGCCGACGTCGTAGCCCTGGAGCCGCAGCCCCTCCTTCACCATGATCGGGTTCGCCGTCATGAACAGCGCCTTCATGAGGGGTAACAGCTCGAGATGGATACGCAGCGCCCGGGTGTGGTCGCCGCTCGCCTGGGCCTCGACCATCTCCTTGAATCGCGGTCCGGCCACGTGCGACACGACCGAGATCACGCCCGTGCCGCCGAGGCCCATCATCGGCAGCGTCATCTCGTCGTCGCCCGAGAGAACCTCGAAGCCCTCTGGGGCACCCTTGATGATCTCCGCGATCTGCGCGAGGTTCCCGCTGGCTTCCTTCACGCCGACGACGTTGGGACAGTCGTGCGCGAGTCTGAGCGTGGTCGCGGCTTCCATGTTCACGACGCAGCGCCCCGGGATGTTGTAGACGAGCATAGGTACGTCTACCGCCGAAGCGATCGCCTTGAAGTGCTGGTAAATGCCCTCTTGCGGTGGCTTGTTGTAGTAGGGCACGACCGCCATGATGCCGTCCACGCCCAGCGCGACGACCTTCTCGGCGAACTCGACGGAGTCTGCCGTGCAGTTATCGCCCACGTTGGCGATGATGGGCGCTCGGCCGGCGACGGCTTCGATGACCGCCTTGAACAGCTCGATCTTCTGCGGGTAGAAGACGGTGGGCGACTCGCCGGTCGTGCCGCACACCACGAGCGCGTCGCTCCCCTCCTCCAGCAGTCTGAGGGCGAGTTGCTGCGCGCGCGGAAGATCGAGATCGAGGTTGGCGGTGAACGGGGTCACCATGGCCGTGATCATGCGGCCGAAACGAGGCGTTGTCATGTGCGTGTGCCCCCTGGCATGCACGCCGGGCGCTGCATCCGGCGGGTTGTGTGTCTTGGGAGTCTGCGAAGCCGTTTCATTGTGACATACCGCTCGGACGCGCCGCGCCGTCTCGCGGCGCCGTAACCGAGGCGTCAGGCGAGACCGTCGCGCCGTTCTCCCAGTTCGAAACCGTCGTGCAGTGCCTGAACCGCGGCCGCTGCATCGTCTTCGGTCACGAGCACCGAGATCGTCGTGTGGCTGTCGGCCGCCTGCAGAATGGGAACCCCTCGTTCATCGAGGTAGGTTGCGACGCGTGCCATCACGCCCGGCACGCCGTGCATGCCGGCCCCGACGACCGTCACCTTCGACAGGTGCTCGCTCGCGCGGTACGACAGGCCGAGGTCCTCGATCGCGCGGCGCGCGGCCGCGAGTGCGGAGGCCGAGAGCGTGAACAGCAGCTTGTCCCCGGCGGGCGTGAACATGTCGAGCGAGATGCCGGCGTCGGCCATCGCTCGGTACACGCGTGTCTGAGCCCGCATGTGGCCGAGAGTACCCTCCGCTTCGGGCAAGGCGACCTCGATGCGCACGACTCCGTCGATCCTGCTGATTGCGGTCGCGACGCCGGTCGGCCGGTACGCGCCCATGTCGGTGACGGTGGTCCCCGCTTCGTCTGTGAAGGTGTTCTTGATCGAAAGCGTCAAACCGCTCGAGAGCGCGAGCTTGGCCGCCGAGACGTGCACGACCTTGGATCCCGCCTCGGCGAGGTGGTACAGCTCGTCGGCACCCAGCGTCGGAAGCGGTGTGACCCCGGTGCAGGCGCGGGGGTCGGCCGTCATGACGCCGTCTACGTCCGTATAGATCTCTACGCTTTCGGCCTGGAGTGCGATGCCGAGAGCGCATGCGGTCGTGTCGCTGCCGCCTCGTCCGAGCGCGGTGAGCCGACCGTCTTCCGAGAGCCCCTGGAAACCAGCGACGACGGGCACGCGACGGGCCCGGAGAGCCTCGATGAGACGCACCGGGTGGATCGAGACGATGGTCGCCTCGCCCTGCACGCCGTCGGTCACGATCCCCGCTTCGACGCCGCTGAACGCCACTGCGTCGACCCCGCCGGCCCTGAGCTCGTGGGCGACGACGACCGAGGCGATGAGCTCGCCGGTCGTGGCGAGGAGGTCTCGCTCGCGGTCGTCGGTCGGGAGCCCTTCGACGAGACCGAGGAGCGTGTCGGTCGCATAGGCCTCGCCCGCTCTACCCATCGCCGAGACAACGATCACCGGCGCGACACTCATCTCCAGCGCTGCGGCGACACGTCTCGCCAACGCGCGACGGCCGTCAGCCGTCGCGACAGATGTGCCTCCGAACTTCATGACCACAACGGGAGGGAGGTTCGCCGCATCCGCCGAATCCACCGACGCCTGAGGCCGGGGATCGTCGCCGGTGCCTTCCCGGTCGGCCATCGGCTAGATGCCCAGAAGGTGCTCGAGGCCGACGATGAGTCCCTCACGGGAGCCGACCTCGCGGATGGCGAGCACGACCCCGGGCATGAACGACGTGCGGTCTATGGAATCGTGGCGCAAGGTGAGTGTCTGGCCTTGACCTCCGAAGACGACCTGCTGGTGGGCCACCAATCCAGGCAAACGGACGGAGTGCACGTGCACGCCGTCGACCACCGCACCGCGTGCGCCTTCGGCGCCTGGAAGCTCAGTCTCCGCGCCGGGGGTCTCGGGCACGCGGGTACGCGCAGCCGCAATCAGTTGCGCCGTTCGCATCGCGGTCCCACTCGGCGCGTCGGCCTTGCGATCGTGATGGAGCTCGACGATCTCGACGCTGGGCATGAACCGGGCCGCCTGCTGGGAGAAGCGCATCATGAGCACCGCGCCGATGGCGAAGTTGGGCGCCACGAACAGGCACGTTCCTTCCGGGGCTACTGCTGCAAGCCGAGCCAGGGCCTCCTGCGCAAGACCTGTCGTGCCCACGACGCAATCCACGCCGGCCGCCAAGGCCACCCGGAGATTGTCCGCCACGACGCTCGGATGGGTGAAGTCCACCATCACGTCGGGTTGTGCTTCCGCGATCGCGGCCGCGAGGTCGTCCGTCAGCACCACGGTGCCGCCAAGCCCGTCCAGGACCTCGCTGTCCTCGTGGGCCGGGTCGACGGCGGCGACCACCTCCATTCCCTCGGCGGCAGCGACCGACCGAACGACTTCCGTACCCATTCTGCCGCCTGCACCGGCGACCAGTACTCGAATCATGTGACGCCCTTCGTATCTAAGGGTCTACTAGAACGTTACCTTCGGTACGTGCCGTTCCGCTGAGCGGTTCACGCAAGATGCCTCAGGTCTTCGGCGCTGAACGGGCCGATGACCGCGAGCACCTTCTCTGCCGAAAGGACGTCGCTCGCGACGCGCTTGATGTCCGCGTCCGTGACGGCGTCTACTCGGCGGATGACCTCGTCGACGGAGAGTATCTCCCCACCTGTGACCTCGTTCTTGCCAAGACGCGTCATCCGGTTGCGCGTGGACTCCAATCCCAGCACCAGATGTCCCTTGATCGACTGCTTCGCGCGCGAGAGCTCCTCAGTGGTGACGCCCTGCGTGCGGACACGTTCGGCCTCGGCCTGGATCAGGCGGATGACCTGCTCTGTATTGGCCGGCCGGGTTCCCGCATAGACCGTGAACTGGCCGGTGTCTTGGTACAGCGCGTGGAAGCTGTAGACGGCGTATGCGAGCCCCTTCTTCTCGCGGATCTCCTGGAAGAGCCTCGACGCCATTCCGCCGCCGAGGATTGCGTCGACGATCGCGAGCGTGAATCGGTCCGCGTGGTGCGCGTTCAGGCAGCTCACGCCCCAGCAGATGTGTGCCTGCTCGGTGTCCTTCTCGAGCACCGCGAGGCGCGATGCCGAAGGCGCGTGCGCCGCGGGCCGCGCGGATCTCGGGCCTGCGGGCATCGTGAGGTGCCGCTCGACGAGTTCTACGAGCGCGTCGTGATCGACGTGCCCGGCAGCGGCGACGACCGTGTTGCCTGTCAGGTAGTGGCGCTGGCGAAACGCCGCCGAGGCATCGTGCCCGAAGCCTCCGACCGTCTCGCGCTGGCCGAGGATGGGCAGCCCGATCGGATGATCCGGCCACAGTGTGTGTCCGAAGAGCTCGTGGATGCGATCGTCCGGGGTGTCCTCCATGCGCGAGATCTCTTCGATGACGACTTCGCGCTCGTTCGCACACGACTCCTCGTCGAGGAGCGAGCTTACGACCATGTCCGAGAGGATCTCGATGGCCGTGGGAACGTGCTCGTCGAGCACGCGCGCGTAGTAGCACGTGTATTCCTTCGAGGTGAAGGCGTTCAGTTCCCCGCCGAGCTGGTCGAACGCCTCGGAGATCTCGGCCGCGGTACGGGTGGGCGTGCCCTTGAACATCATGTGTTCCATGAAGTGAGACATGCCGGCCTCGGGGGGGCTCTCGTCGCGACTGCCGACGGCGAACCAGATGCCGAGGGCCACCGAGCGAACGGCGTCCATTTCCTCGGACATCACGGTGATGCCGTTGTCGAGGACCGTCTGGCGATAGAACATGCGGGCTTCCTGTCTCGAGGGCGGTAGTCCGCCCATTCTAGCGTGATGCCGAACCGAGTGGCGCCGGACCGGGTGCCGGGGGCCTGCTCCCCGAATGGTCGAGGCCAGGGCCCGCTCGGCGGTGCGTCGTGAGCCGCCATGCGCTGTGGCGTCATACTGTGCAGTGTCGGCCATAGGGAGTGTTGGGATGCGCGTGCTCGCTCTGGGATTCGTCCTCGTCGCACTGCTTGCGCTCGTCGGATGCGCGCAGGCTCCCCTGGACAGCGGGATCAAGGGGACCGTGACGATCGGCCCGACGGCACCCCTTGCGGAGCCGGGGCAGTCGCAGGAGTCGCCCTACGCGGCGAGGATCGTCATCAAGAACGCCAAGGGCAAGCAGGTGGCGGGGTTCGATACCGGTGCGGACGGCTTCTTCAGCGTGACGCTTCCGCCCGGAGAGTACGTGGTAGAACCCCAGACGCAGGGCACCCTACCCTTCGCCAAGTCGCAGCAGGTCACGGTCGAACCACACCGCTTCAGCACGGTGAGGGTGCGGTTCGACTCGGGCATCAGGTAGCGCGCCTCGGCGGGTCGGCTGTGCCCTGGCCGCTCTCCCTCACCGTGCTTCCCGCCACCTGAGGATGGCGGCCGCGTGCAGCGGATAGTGACCGTAGGTGTCGAGCTTCAGACGACGGCGGAACCTCGTCTCGCGCTCGATCTCCTCTTCAGGGACTTCGCCGATGAGCTCCACGAGCCGACAGTGCGTGTCGTCCCGCTGGCGCAGCACGTCTGACAAGGGCAGATCGTCGCACGCGCTCCATCGTCTTGGCGTTGAACGCGTCGATGCCGCCGTACGTGACCGAGTATCGCGGCGGTCTGCCCCCGGCCAGGATGACGGGAAGATGGGTGAGAGCCTCGTCTTCCCACGACGTCACGTGTGCGATCACGTCCTTGACGGACCACGAACCCGACACGCCGGGTTCTATCATCTCGGACTCGGACAGATCTGCGTACGAGGCGAGGAGCCCGCGCCATGCCTCGTCGAAGCGTTGGAGGAGTTGCGTTCGGTCCATGGAGGTCCTCTCGTCACGCTATCGAGACTCGTTGCGGCGTCACACATCCAGCTCGAGCAACGGCAGTCGTCTGCCGCTCGGGGTGGAATCCACTTCCCCGACGCGTCGCGCTCCCGCTTTGAGGTAGAAGCGCTCGGCGTTCGGGTCAGACACGATTCTCAGCGATGTGGCGCCGAGCGATCCTAGGTGATTCCTCGCGCGAGCAAGCAGCTGCGTGCCGATTCCGCGACCCATATGCGACGGTCGCACCCACAAGTGCTCGAGATCGTATCCCTCGGCACCCTCGCAGACGGCCACAAACCCGACGATCGCATCGCCAATGCAGGCGCACAAGACCCAGCTACTGGCGATCAACCCCGGTTCGACGGTGAGCTCCGTCGACCAGAGGTCGAGCAACGCTGGCGAGTAGCCCCAGAACGCTTTCGCTTCGCGAGCGATCGCGGAGAGGGCGGGGCTGTCATCGGGGGTGGCACGGCGGAACTCGACTTCGGCCATCGGCACCTTCCCCTCGAACGCGGCGAGGACCTTGAGCGCTGTCGCCCAGTTGCGCGTGGTGATCGAGTCGTCGGCGACCCGCGCGAGCGCAGGAAGCAGACGACTGGCGATGACTCCGTTCGGGCACCAGGCATAGACGACGCGCTCCCCCAGTGCGACGGACTCCGGGGACCAGTCGTCAAGCGCGATCGGTTCCAGGGGCACCACGCTCTCCCGGTCCGCCAAGAACCCCACCAGCAGTCGCGTGGAATCGGTGGCGATGTCCACGAGAGGATTCTCCGCCATCGCCCTCGAGTACTCCTCGGCGGTGAGAACGATCACGTTCGACGAGACACCGAGCTGTTGGGCGAGCGCGTCCCCGATCTTCTCCGCGACGTCCGTCGTCGGACTCGCCGGTCCCTCGAAGACGACGTTGCCGCTGTTGAGGAGCGTGCGGGGTCTTTGGTAGCCGAGGGCTTCGACCAGCGTTTTGAGCTCGCTCATCGCGACGCGATTCGCGCGGCCCACGTTGATGCCCCTCAGAAACGCGACGTACCGGCTCACGTCCACTCCTCGGGCGCGTGCCTGCTAGGAGGCCTGCGACACATCTGGA
Organism: uncultured Actinomycetes bacterium; assembly: GCA_963817255.1. GTDB lineage: Bacteria > Actinomycetota > Coriobacteriia > Anaerosomatales > CAVRZR01 > CAVRZR01. Next base: position 35,739 of record CAWFNT010000003.1, on the reverse strand, counting down.
AAGACGACCTCGAAGCGCTCGCACACGACCGGCATGTCCTGCTCGGCGGTTCGGCCAAAGGAGGCAAGCTCCCGGGTGAAGTACTTCCAGTGACCCTCCCGCCAGTACTCGAGGGAGAGGTCTCCCTCCCCTTCACTTGCCGCGAAGTCAGCTGCGACCTCACAGAACGCGACCACAGCCACGTCCGTGGTGCGAATCACGCAACGTGCCGTGCCGGCGCCGTCCAAGATCACGCTGTGGTCGCCGATCTGCGGAACGGGGTCGCCGTCGTGCTCGTATGTCCACAATGCGCCTGCGGTGGCTCGCTTCCGCCCCTCCAACACGAGACCAAGAAGCTCGTCAGCCATCGCGCCCCCGGTGCCGAAGTGCCACGAGGTGTACGTGGCGTCTCTAGCCGATGCGGCCGCGGGAGTGCCGGATGCGAGGAACTCGGACCAGAGCGCGTGTGCGGAGTCGTTCAACGTGTCGACCGTCCTTGTGTGGCCTGCGGGGTGCCGAACTCAGGCGGTGGATCGTGCGAACCGCTCGCGCCAGTGGCGGTCTAGAGCGCCCGCATGCGGTTGTTCCGGGGGTTGTGCTCGAGTTCGGCGAGACCAAGCGCCTCGAGCAGCGGGGGCACGTACATCCCGAAACGTCCGCGCAGACCTTTCTTGAGCCCGTACCAGCCGCCCACAGGGTTGTCCTGGGAGCGGCCCCACGCCTCGACCGTCCCCGGCGCGGCCGGCTTCTGTTCGTCCGCCGCTCCCAGCGGCACCCAATCGTCCTGTTCCTTGAGCCACGCGTGCAGGTCCTCGATGGCCCGCAGCCGGTAGCTGAGCGTCGTCTTGCCGACGACGCACACGAGCGCCGTCGGATCGGCCGACTCGTCTCGGTACATGATGTATTCCGATGTGCCGGGAGGCGTCTGGAGGACCCAGGGGTCCTCTTTCGTCCCCGATCCCTTCGCCGTTGCGTTCGACATGCGCCGCTCCTTCCGCCTGCGCTTGACGTCTACACCCACAGGTACCCGTTTGCGAGAGTGACTGACACCTCGGACGGTCTCTACATCGCCGAATCGAACTCGTCCCGGTACCGCACGACGCCCGAGACGCCATCCATCACCTTGCGCTCTAGCACGAGGACCATGAAGGCCTCGTCCGGAACGTTCGGCCACTGAGGTGTGAGATCGTATCGGGACGCCGGAACGAAGCCGAAACGCGAGTAGAACGCAGGCTCTCCGAGCACGATCACGAACGGGCACCCGCGCGCTCGCAGCATGCCGAGCCCGCTATCGACCAGTGCGGTTCCAATGCCGCGACGCTGGCGTTCCGGCGAGACCGCGAGCGGCCCCAGCCCCATTGCGGCAAGGTCGGGTGCGCGGGGGGCGAGCACCGGCGTGAAGAGCACGTGCCCTACGATCGAGTCATCTTCCGCCACGAGCGAGAGTCCCTGTGGGCAGGCAGAACGGAGCTCGTCGACGAGGTCGGCCTCGGCGGGTCGGCCGAAGGCCCGTTCGTTGACCGAGCGGATCATCGCGCTGTCGCCGGGTAGTTCGACCCGGATCGTCGTCACGCCTGGCCCACCCTCTCCGCAGTGACTGGCGCCGCTACTCCTTGACCGGCAAGACGTTGACGGCCTTGACGATGAGGCGGACCTGATCGCCCATGGCCAGCTCCATCTCTTCGAGGGACTCCGTCGTGAGGACCGAAGCCATCTCGCACGGGTTGACGTCGAACTTCACGAGCGACATGACGTCGCCCTTCCGAACCGACTTGACTGTGGCCGAAACCGTGTTGCGCGCTCCGTACTTCATCCCGACTCCTCTCCAGTGCAACCGTGCAGGGTGGGAACTCGTGCCCCCGAACGTGCCGTAGTTCTCATACCCGAACCGGGCTTCACTCCTGCTCAGCCTCCGTTACCCGATCGCCCACCTCCCCCGGACCGGTGAGCCAAGACGCCGTTCTGACGTAGACATCCGCCGGGCAGACGCACGGAATCGCGCCGCAGCCAGGACATGCGTCACTGGTTGCCCCCGCGTAGAACGCCTCGATTCGCCGAAGGCGTTCGAATCCGAGTCGGCCCAGCACTCCCGCGGCCGGGACGTCGCCGGTGGCGGCGTGAACCCATGCGAAGGCCTGGAAGCTGGCCGTTCCGAGCGCCTCACATTCTTCGCAGACCTCCCGCACGAGCACGGTCGCGATCCCTCGGTCACGAAACCGCGGATCGACCGCGACGAGACGCACGGTACAGACGGGGCCGGGCACTTCGTCGAACTCGGGTGCGTCGGGTGTGATGCACGCCGAGGCGACGCCCACGACTCGGCCGTCCGCGACCGCTACCCGGTGGCTCCCCAGGGTGTTCACGTCGAGGTACCAGAAGCCGCTACCCATGGCGTCGTCCAGTAGGCGACGGACCTGCTCCATATCGCTTGCCGACATCGGCCGGGTGGCGGCGAATCCGGGTCCCGCGTCGGACGTGTTCATACCGGCCGGCGTTCGCGAGGCGCTGAGGGCAGGCGCACGGAGTTCTCGAAGCGCATCAGGGCGTCCACGCCCCGAGCACGGTGCCCTCATCGAGCGCCGACACCACGAGATCCCGAACCGGCTCCGGCAGATGGTCGAGCTGCCACCGGTGCTCTCGCGAGCCCGCGCTGGCCGCTTCGGCCTCTGGGGCCGCCCGTCGTACCGCCTTCACGGCGTAGTACGCCGCCCCCAGAGAGTGGTCGGCCATGTGCGCGGTGGCTACCGCGTGCCCCGACGCCCGGGCGGCCGCGGTTGCCGCTTCGTTGGCCGCTTGCCGGGCCGCCGCGTGGGCGGCAACGGAAGCAGTGCGTGCCTCACCCACCGTGATCTCGCCCCGCGACCATGCGCGTGCGGTCTCGATCGCGATGCGGGGTCGGTCGTCGTCGGGATGCGATCGGTCGAACAGCGGCAACACGCGTTCCGCGCAGTCCGCCGCCCAGCTCGCCAGCAGTCGGTGGTTCGCCACGTCGAGCGGGCCACCACGATGTTCGGCTACAAACCGTCGGTCACGGGGCAAGGCCCCTCCCCTATCCTCGCTCTTTCGGTTGCCGCGCGGGACCTCCCCGGGGCTCGCCGCTCAGGCACGGACACGAGCGCGACGCGGGCGCGACGCCTGCGCGCTTCTTGGCACACGCGGAGGGGAGCACGAGCGTCCGAACGTGTCACCGGGGTAGATACCCCTTGAGGGGGTGGAGCGAGTGACGAAGCATGACACCCTAGCCAGGGTCTTGGCCATCACCGGCACAGTCCTGGTGGCGCTGCCGTTGGTTCTGCCGTTCGTCTTCAGCCTGCGGTCGATCGGTGGGCCGGGAGGGTATCGACTCGACTACCTCATGCCGTTCGAGGCCTACCCTGTGACCCTGGTTGGAGTCGCGCTTCTCGCATGGGCAGCGTTTCGCGCCCACGAGCGCAGGGGCGCCGTCGGCTGGTTGGTCGTCGTGATGATCGGCGGGATCGTGCTGGCAGGGGTCTCGGCGCAGCTCACGGGAATCGCGCAATCGACGGAGCAGCTGGAGGCGTGGAGGTATGCCGTCACGGCGGCCCTGGCCGCCACCTCGCTTGCCGCGCAAGTCGCGCTCATCGTGGTTGGCTGGCTTCTGATCCGAGACCTGTTCGGCGGCGGTCACGAGGCGATGCAGCCTCCGCCGGCTCAGCCGATCTGAGCACAGATACTCGAGCGCGTCCGGCGAGCCCGCAGCTTAGCACGCACCGTCGGGGTGACGAAGAAGGGAGTTCGGCGCGGAGGCGCCATCTTGCCCCGCGACCTCAAGGCTCCCGTTCCGCTCGATGAGGAACCTCCCCTGAACCTGCGCGGTCGTGCTTGGGGGCTACGCCGAGCCGCGCCCACTCGGCGCGCAATCCGTCGTCGACGATACCTGCCCGAGGGTTGCACGGCTCTGCGGCGCGCTCAGCCGAGGTCGAGTTCACGCAGGGACACGCGTTTCGCGCCGTCTGCGACCAATTGCGTGCCGACCTCACTGAAGCCGAGGGCCTCGTGGAACAGGCGCGATGCCTCGTTGGGAGGTTCGATGTCGAGCTCGCACACGATGCGACGAACCGACTGCGACCTGGCGAATGCGAAGAGGTCGTCATAGAGCATGGCGGCGAGTCCGGCGCCTTGATGCGTTCGATCGACGATGACGCGGTCGATGTAGAGGAACCTGCCCCCGCGGTTTGCGAACCACAGGTAGTTGGGACTGTCGTAGTCCGCTCCTTCGCGAAACGCGAGCAAGAAGCCGACGACACAACCGTCCACCTCGACGACCTTGTGGTATGCGGCCAGCTCGTTCAACCTGCCGAGCGCCGCCCGGTCCAGGTGGCTCGTGAAGTGAACCCAGTCGGCGTTGAGACGCAGGATATCGCCGAAGTCGTCCGTCGTTGCAGGCCTGATGGCGCGAGGCGCATTCGCGGCGGATGGCCCGTTCACGGTCCCTCCAAGCCTTCTGGTACGCCCGCAGAGCGCATGGACGCGTTGCGCGGGAGTGGCGGGCACGGTCGTCCGAGTCCGAGTCTACCCGCTCACGACCCCCCGCTCGACGCGCGTGCTCGTCTGACGGGCGGGCTCTGACCAGAAGCGGAGCGATCAGAGCCACGACGTGGCCCGATAGTCCGCGTACTCGCTCCCATATTGCGCGGCCAACTGCGATTCTTCGAGCCTTCGCCACCACGCCACGCTCGCGATGCCAAACGGGGCGAGGAGCAGGTTCGCCACCGTCCCGGTGTATGCACACCAGCCGACGATCCAAAGGGCGAAGCCCACGTACATCGGGTGGCGGATCTTGGAGAACACCCCGGTCGTGACCAGATGGTCGATATTCTCGACACCGCCGAGCTGCCACATCCCTCCCACGGCGAGAACGACACCAGTCAAGACGGCGCTCATTCCCGCCCATCGCAGGAGCGACGGGATCGTAAGACGCGCCGGTGCGAGCAGCCCCAGGGCGAACCAGCTGACCCACATCACGCACATGGACGTGAAGACGACCGCGAAGACGGGAGTGCTCGCGGTATCGATGCGGTCTCTTCGCTTCAGCAGCTCGTAGACATCCCGGACTGACAGGCCGATGACGAAGAGCCCAGCCGCTGCGGGATACGCTGCGCCCCTCACTCAGAGCCTCACGGCTCGCTGCGCGGTCTTCCACTGGCGGTACAGCGGATTACAGTTGCCGGCGCAGTCGTTGCCGCAGCGGCTGCAGGTGACCCTTCTGAAGATCGTATGCGCCCCGAGGGCCACGACGGCGACGGCGCCCGCCGCGGCGGGGCTGTACTGCCAGGCGCCGATGAACGCGAGCGGTCCGGCGAGCAGGAGCGGCACTACGGTGGTACGCGTGATCGGCAGGTCCGAGAACGCCTCCTCGCCGGCACCCCCGGGAGCGGGCCTCGGTGACTTCGAGGAACGAGGATTGAACGCACAGGCCAGGTTCGAGCAGCGAGGGCACAACGTAATGGCGTGATGCGCCAAGACGCCGCCCGCAACGACGATGAAGAGCACGCCGAAGACGGGATTGCCGAGGACGGAAAGGACCATGAGGGCGAGGAAGCAGCCGAGGATGACAAGCGATGTCCATCTTCGGGCCGCCACGGCTGCTCCTCCCCCCGTCGTAGGGAGTATCTACCCGTACCAGCGCGCCATCTCGGACGGACGCGCATACGGCGTCTGCTTCGTCGGCCGGAAGTGGCTTCTAGCCGGAATCAGGCGTTCTCGCGCGGTATCTCAAGAGAACTGCGCCGGAGTCGAATCGGTGGACTTCGACGGTGGTGAGGTCGATGTGTCTGCCGAGCGCCTTGAAGATCGGTGTTCCCGACCCGACGAGGGTAGGCATCACGTAGAAGCGAAACTCGTCGATGAGGCCAACTCGCGCGAGAGAGGTTGCGAGAACAGTCCCGCCAATTCCCATGCTCTTACCCGGCTCGCGCTTGAGCCGCGCCACCTCTTCGAGGGCGTCCCCGCTGAAGAGCCGGGAATTCCAGGCAACGGCGTCAAGCGACCTCGAGAAGACGGTCTTTGGCATCGCCTTCCAGATCCGGGCGTATTCGACAATGTAGTCGGGCGCGTCGGCTGCCTCATCTGCGGTGGGCCAGAACTCGGCCATCAACTCGTACATCCGTCGACCGTACAGATGCATGTCGAACGCGCCCTCGAGGTCGTTGAAGTGCCTGTGCAGTTCGGGGTCCGGAACCACCCAAGCATTGTCCGCATCTTCGGCTCCGAGGTATCCGTCAACCGAGATCGACGCGGCGTAGACTACGTCTCTCATGTCGTCGCCGTCACGGATGCCTGGGCGCGCGGCTGCGCACCCACCTGATCAGCACGGCGCTCGCGAGCATGAGTACGAGGAGCCCGACGGCCGGCAGCTCGACCGTCGGTTCGTAGGTGTTGAACTCGTCAACGTAATTCGCCCACGTTGCGCCCGCGAAGACCCAGAACAACGCGACGCCTGCGACCGCGAGCGTCTCCAGCACCAGAGTCGACCAGTCGCCCACCCCGCCACGAAGACGGTCCATGCGTGTGTCCGAGCCGGCGAGCGCGATGATGAGACCCACGCCGATCGCGATCATCCCCAGCCAGTAGAAGGCCATCGTCGCAGCACTCGGGCTCATGCCGGTCGAGACGAACGCACGGTGAACGAGGGTCACGAACTCGTTCATGACCGGCGCGAGCGCGAATGCGACGACAAGGCCGAGGACGACTGCTGCCACTCCTCCCCACCCTTTCAGGAATGTGCCGACGTCGTGCGTGTCGTCCCGAGTTGCGGTTGTTGTTGCCATGGCGATCCCCTCCTCCAGCGGTTCGTCCTGTGAGCGGCCGCGTGAGACATCACGCGCCGCTGATCCTCGGCGAGACTCGCGTATTCAGCGCGAGCAGCCACCCTCACGACGCTCGCCGGGCGCAGGTATCACGAGAGGTTTCTTCCCATAGAGGGTGTGGGATGCTGCTATCGGCGGCGGCGGCGAGACGGCGCTCGGCCACGTCCGCACCAACGCGAGCCACGTTGAGTGCTGCACGCGTCTTGGATGCACCTGTTTGCCGCCGAAGAGTGCTACCGCGACTTCTCGCCGCGGGTCAGCATCTCGATGCTGCGTGCGATGCGCGCGGACCGTGTAGCGGCGCGTTTCGCCTGCTCGATCCAGCGGACGTACTCCCGCTTGTGGCTGTACGACAGCGCATCAAAGAAGCGGGCGGCATCCGGAGCCGACTGCAAAGCACCTGCTAGGTCCGCTGGAACGTCGACCACTCGCTCGGCGATGTCCTGCTCAAGCACGACGTCGACGACGTCCCCTTGCCCCTTTCCGAGCGACACACGTATCTCCTTGACGACGCCCAGGACGTGGCACGTGCCGCCCATCCTTACGAGCGAGCCCCGATACGGTATTCCGTCGATCGTTGCGATCACGGGCACCCGCTTCTTGCCGAAGACACGCTCGGCGTCGAAAGGGATTTCCACGAACGCACCGTTGCCCGAGAGTTGGATTGGAGCGGAGAACCGGTACTGCTCCCCCACGATGTCTGCCTCCTACGTCTGGCGGTACTGCTCGGAACCTGCCCACGACGATGACACTGGAACGCCGGCGAGCATCGGCGCGGCAGGCCATCCCGTATCTTGGACCTCTGGCGGCCCTCTTGTCCGGTCGGCGCAACCGTCGCAAGCACGGACACGCCGCCAGCGCTCCCGCGCGTCGTGCTGAGCGCCGGTCAGGCGGCGCCGACCGAGGGGCTCATTCCGAATCCAGTGCGAACGAGCCTGTGACGATCTCGCCCGCCGGCTCGTACGTGCCGATCACGACACCGGTCGTGGAGACGCGACTGTCGACGAGCTTCAGCGCGGTCGGGACTGTGCCGTCGGCGAACAACCGCTTCCCAGACCCTATGACCAGGGGGAAGAACCACAGACGGTACTGGTCGACAAGGCCGTGGCGCATCAGCGTCTGGACCAGATTCCCGCTGCCATGCACCTGCAGCTCAGGCCCGTCCTCCCGTTTCAGCATCGCGACGCCCTGGGCCACGTCCCCCTCGATCAGGACCGATTTGTTCCACTCCAGCGTGGGCCGACCGCGCGATGCGACGTACTTGACGGCGTCGTTCAGCGGTTTGCCGCCGGCGTCGTCTGGGGCATGTGGCCAGTACGAGGCGAAGATGTCGTAGGTCTTGCGCCCGAGAACGAGGTCGAACGGCTTGCCCATGAACTCGTCCATGGCCTGGGCCATCAACTCGTCCCAATAGCCCACGGACCAACCACCGAACCCGAAACCCTCATCGTCCTCGCCGGGCCCGCCCGGGGCCTGCATGACCCCGTCGAGGGTCAAGAACGTGGTGACAATCAGCTTCCGCATCTGCCGCCTCCCTTCATTCGGACTCCGGCATGAGTGTTCTCGATCGAGGCCTCCGCCTAACGTCGCGCGCATGTACTGCGGCCAACGCGCCTCGGTCATCGGAATGAACAGACGAGACGCCTGCGCTCGGTCACCGTCCGCGGACCTCTCGGTGCCGGCCACTATCGTCAAGGCCGGTTCCGGACGGCCATTCCAGTCGATGACGGTGGTCAGCGACGCCTGGCCGGCGAGCCGATGCCGATTCCGGCCTCGGAGGAGGCATAGCTGGGAAAGAACTGCAGTGCGAACCGAGAGGCTCGCAGTAGCGAGCGACGAGCACGTTGTGGAGGAGAAGCGGCATGGAGAAGACAAGCGGCCCGAAGAAGGACGCATCTCCCGCTCAGCTCATCGATGCGAGAATCGAGGAGCTCGACGACTGGCGCGGCGAGATGCTGTCGCAACTCCGCGACCTGATCAAGCAAGTCGATCCTGAAGTCGTCGAAGAGTGGAAGTGGAGAGGGGTACCGGTCTGGTACCACGACGGAATGCTCTGCACCGGCGAGACCTACAAGGACAAGGTGAAGGTGACCTTCGCCAAAGGGGCGGCTCTGGAGGATCCCTCGAGCCTCTTCAACTCCGGTCTGGAAGGGAACGTCAGACGCGCGTGCGACTTCTACGAGGGTGAAGCGATCGACGAGGACGCCTTCAAGGCCCTGGTTCGCGAGGCCATGAGCCTGAACGAGTCGTCGGCCCGCGCACCAAAGAAGCGAAGCAACGCGGCCAAGAAGGTGTGAGCGAGAGTCCCGGTCCAGGAGCGCGTATTCCAGCGGACTTGAGCCTCATTCAGAGTTGGCCACGTGGTCTCTGTCGGTACAATGCCGCAGCCCGCGAGCCACGGTCTGATCTGAAGCGGATACTGGGCTTCCTGGAGCTACTCCCACTCGAACCCACAGTAGATGCAGGCAACGGTATGCACGCACTGCACCCCACCGCACGTCGGGCATGCCCACCGACGGCGCTCTGATTCTACGAAGATCTCGACTCCCGAGTCCCGAATGGATTCCAGGTTCTCCAGCATGCTCATGCGGTACTTGGTGCGATATCGGGTGTCGAGGCGTCGCAGCCGCGCACAGGGATACGCGTCACATTCGAAGCAGAAGCCTGACGTGTTCGACCGAGGCGTTTCGCACCGGCGGATGGTACAAGCGAGACACGACTTCGCCTTGCCGTCGTCCCCCATCCTGCAGCCCGCGCACGTGTTCTTCTCCCTCAGGTAGCCCATGCACAGGGCACAGTTCATTCCGCAGGGAGCGATCAAGTCCGCGTGCAACGATTCCGGAAAGATCTTCGCCCCCGGCTTCACTTTCAGCATGTGCAGCTCCCCTCGCTCCTGGTGGAACCCAACGTGCGACGCTGACCGAGTGGTTCAGCCCTGCCGTCTCACCATCTCGTCGATCCATATCGGGGCGAAAGGCGACGTGCAACCCTTGGAGACGGGATAGTCACGATAGATTCCCAGGCTCTCGCCGATGGCGATGGCGCGCTCGCGATACTCGGGGAAGTGGATTCCTATTCCTGCCAGACAGAAGTTCATCGTCCATTGGACCTCTGGGGCGGCCACCCCCATCTCGGACTCGATGCGGTCCAGCAGCGCCGGGAGGTCGAGTCCTTCCGGGCTCTTGGAGATTCGCTCGGAGGTCAGGCCCCATCCTGCGCGGGCCGCCCAGGGATCATCAGCGACCATCCATGCCTGGCGCAAAGCCTCTTTGCCGGGATGCTTCTTGACGACGTAGGACATGAGCCAATCCGCGACCTGCGCAAAATCGACGGACCGAACCATTCGATCCATCTCGGTGTCTGACAGACTCTTCGGTTCCATCAAGAGGATCGCCAAGAGCCGGGCATCGATGTTCCCTGTCCCCCAGAGATCCATGGCCAACTCGTGGTTCGCCTTGATCTCAACGGCCAGTTTCCGTATGTCGCCGAGCAGAACGCCGAACTGATTGTCCCCCGAGCCGTGCCTGACGTTCTGCGCACGCATCCTCTCGTTGCCGAGCGCTTCGAGGCGTCCGAGCGTTTCTTCGAGGGTGTTTGTCGTCATCTTGGTCTCCAATGCGGGGTAGAGATGTTCTGATTGACGCACTCGTTCGCCAAGGTGTCTACCTCGGCCTCACGTGCGGGAGGTCTCGCCGGCGCCTCGGAGAAGCGCAGCTCCTCGGCGAGGCCGGTGGTTCGAAGCGCAAGCCGGGCGCGCTCAGACGCCATACCAGACCGCGTAACCGCGTTTCCTGAGGCTCTCTGCGCGCTCGGCTTCCGCCTCTTCCGCACGCTCGCGCGTTTCGAAGCCCTGAAGGTGCTGGTAGAGACGGGGCCGCAACCGGACTCCGTATTCCCGAACGTAGCGATTGGACTTGTGGCCAACGAGATGCTGCTGGAACCGCTCCTCCGGCGTGAGATAGGTCGAGCCGACGTAGACGCATGGCTTGCCAGCGCGGAGGTACAGATTGGCTGCAATGAACTTGTCATGCTGGAGAACGTCGCGCCTCAGCTCGATCACGTAGACGTTGTATGTCCGCTTCTGCTTCATCTCGTCGTCCCAGCCGCACTGACGTCCGTCGCGTAGACGCCCAAGCGCATCTCAAGCCAGTCTACCTCGCGGCCCGCTGCTCGACGTGCCTGTTGCTCAGCCCTCCGCACCGATGCCCGTCGCCGACGCCGAGATGAAGCACGGGGTTGGTCGTCGGCGGAAACGGGGGTGGAAACGACAGACCGGGCGACCCCGAAGGGACGCCCGGTCTGCAAACACGCGTGCGAGCTGTCTTAGATGACGTTCACAGTCGTCGCCTGCGGTTTGCCGTTCTGGCCGGTGGCCTCCGTGAAGGAGACGGCCTGACCCTCGTCGAGGGACTTGAAGCCCTCGCTCTGGATCTCGGAGAAGTGGACGAACAGGTCGTCGCCACCCTCGCGCTCGATGAAGCCGTAGCCCTTGTCAGGGTTGAACCACTTGACTTTGCCTTCTGCCATGCGAAACCTACCTTCTCGCCCCAGTGGGGCAAAACAGAACGACGTGACTGCCGCCAGAAAGCGGTGTGTCACGTCGCAATCCCACGAGCCTCAGTGGCTCGTCTGTGCTAAGAGTACCACGTCCCGGGCTCAGTCGCAGTGGCCCGCGATCCGGAGGGAGCTACGAACGTGCCGTGCATGACCCCGAGATCGCCCCGCGCGCTCCCCTGCCGAGAATACCCCAGACGGTCGCTTTGACTGGTCGCTTCGCTTGTTGACCAGTTGGACCGGTCAGGCATAGGCCACGACGAAGATGCGGCGGAACGGGAACAGCACGTTGCCGTCCGTGCGGGGTCCGTACGCAGCCGTGACCCGCTCGAGAAGCATCGCCCTGAACCTCCCCCGTTCGTCATCCGAGTCGAGCGCGTCGAGAAACGGCCGGAGGCCCGTGCTCGTGATCCACTGCGACGATGGCGGACGGCGACTCCAGCACGTGGTAGTACTCCGTCTCCCACATGTCGACGGACCGCGCGAGCGGCGCGAGTGCGTCGTAGTAGGCGTGCGGCTCGTCGATGGTGAGAGCGGCACGTGCCTCGACCATCCGGGCTGACCATGCCGGATCATCCGCGACCTCGTGGATCATGCCACGAATCGACGAGTACATCGCGGCCGGGATCTGAATGGCGAGGGCTCCACCCGGCGCCACCTGCCGCAACAAGCGCGGCAGAAGACCGGCATGGTCGTCGAGCCACTGCAGCGCGGCGTTCGAGAAGACGACGTCGAACTGCGTGTCACTCGACCAGTGCGAGATGTCCCCAAGGACCCACTCGCTCTCCGGATGGGCCTCGCGGGCGGCGGCGATCATCTCAGCCGAGGAGTCGAGCCCGACCACGCGCGCGTGCGGCCACCGCGAGCGCAGAACTTGGGTGCTGTTGCCTGGTCCGCACCCCAGGTCGATGACGGAGTGCGGATCGGCGACGCGGATGCGTGAGGCGAGATCGATCGAGGGCCTGGTGCGGTAGTCCTCGAACTTCAGATAGCTGCCTGGATCCCAGTCCCCCAAAGTGCCTCCAACTTGCCAGCGTTGAGGCGCATGACCTGCGCGTCGAACAGCCTCCATTGTGCGCCAAGTGCCAACCCGCCACGTGGTGCAGTTCGAACCTGAGTCTGCGTCCGGCTGGCGCGGACGCCACCTCTTTGAGGACCGCCACACGCGGGGCACAGACCGAAGCCCGCCGCCAACGCTTCTGGGCGGGTACCTCGTGCGCGACGGGTCACTACTCAGGTGATGGCGGCTCCGGCGAAAGGCGGACCTCGACGGGCCCACCGGTGACCTCGGCGATCTGAGACGCAATCTCGATCGCGCGGGCCTCGTCGGCCACATCCACGACCCAGTAGCCGATGAGCGATTCCTTCGAAGGGGCGAACGAGCCGTTCTTGACGACGGGGTTGTCCCCTTCAACGCTGACGAGCTTGGCGGTGCTTCCGTCGGCCAGCCCGAGCTGGAAGACGAGTTCCCCGGACTTCCTGAGGTCCTTGTCGATCTGGAACATGAACGCCATCATCTTGCTGATCCACTCGGGCGACTGGGTCTGCAACATGGAGGCCGCCTCGCCGAACATCATGATCATGTACTTCACGTCGTCGCGCTCCTTCCGGAAGATGCGATCGGCTCCGTCTCCAGGCGAACCGCGAAGCCGTCCCTGAACACACCACTGGGTTGATTCCCCGATGGCGCGCCGCGTCACGCCGCGCGCGGATGGAGGGCAGCAGCCCGGGGCCGCACGGACGTTCGGGCTCGCGGCGTACGGATGAGGCGGGGCTTCGCGCTGCTAACGGCTGCACATCAGCTGCGAGGAGCACCGATCCCAGTGAGGACCTCGGAAGTCAGGATGAGCCGCGGTAGGTGGCGCCAGCGGTCCGGGCACGACCCGCCAACCGAGGTCTGTACTCGCCCTCGGTGGGGAGCGCGGCTGTCAGTCCGAGGGCGTTGAGGTCGAGGCGCTTGTCGCGGCGCCGTCACCGATCCAAGCGTTCGTCTTCATCGTCTGACTTCGACTGGTCTGCCGCGTCGTCGATCAGCGTCTCGCGATACGCCTTCGTGGGCCACACGAGGAGTCCCGGACCGCGGGCGTTGGCCTTCCCGCGCAAGGACATCGCGTCGCGGGGGACGCCTCTGACGGGCCGTCGCATCCAGAAGAGAAGTGCTGCCAGAGGTATGCCGATGACGAGCAGGACGGATACGGTACCCCAGAAACCGGCTGGCACCCTCGTTACCTCCTTGGCTTCAATCGCTCCACGGTGCTTCGCTTCGGCTGCGCTGCGCCCAACGTCGCACAACTCTGATCCGAGCGTAGCACTCGAGGAGCGGCGGCCGCTGGCGGCCATCAGAAGTGCTGGACGCGCGATGAGGACCGGCTGAAGCGCTCGTCAGCCGTCTCGCGGCGAAGTCCGAGCTCGGATTCCCGCATCCAGCTCGTACAGGAGTGTCTCCCACCGGGTCTTACCCGCTTGCCGCGCGGGCATCTGCAGCAAGACCTCGCGCACTGCCGAGGGGGCATGCTCGATCGCCCAACGGACCTCTGCGTCACCGACAGCTGGATCGCCGGCTTGGTCGAGCTCGAGCGCCAGCGCGGCGTAGGCCGCTGGCCCGACGATGTGTTTTGTCTGATGGACATCCGCCAACGGATGCGTGTACGCGCTCGCCGCCGCGAGGCCCGCAGCACGGGCGGCCGCAGCGGCGGCGGGATCGCCAACCTCACGTGCAGCGGCATTCGCCTCCACGGCAAGCGAGCGCAACCGAGCCGAGCGCTTTCCGCCACCGGCAAACTCACGGATGCCCTCGATCGCCGCACGTGGCCGTGAATCCGAACTCGCGCGTGTCGCGAATACAGACTGCGCTCGCTCGGCGCAATCCGCCGTCCAGCCACCAATGACCCTGAGTGATTCCAGGGTCAGCGTGAAGTACGGGGACTCACGATCGATCGGACTTCTCCTCCGGACTGAGGTACTACGACTGCAGGAACGGTCTTGCGAGGACGCCACATCGTGTGCGCATGAGCGGCGTACGCTCAAGATTATGGTAGCCGAGGACCCGCGGCGCCCGCGCGACGTGCTTGTTCGGCACGTCCGCCGGAGCCGGGGCAGATGAGCGCCAGCGCCCATGACACACCGCCCACGAGGAGCAGGGCGAGCGCGAGAGGGCCGAATACCTCGCTCGCGATGGCGCCGGCGAGGCAGACGACGAGACCAACTGCCCCAAGCGCCAAGGTCGTCCATGAGCCGTCAACGCGACGAACCGCCACCAAGAAGTCGGCGAGTAGCAGCAGCATCGCGACGCCCAATGCGAGATGGTGCACCCGGTTCAGCGTCAGGCCGCCGGACTCCAGCGTAGCCTCACGAAAGGCGAGGAACGCGATCCCGGCGGCGGGAACGGCGACGGCGAGAAGTGCTACACCCTGAACCAATCCAAGCAGCCGACTGGGGCGCACCCGGTCTCACCCCCACCCTCACACTGAAGCCAACACATCAATCAAGGCGTCGACATCATCACTGTCGTTGTAGGGCGCGAGCGAGATCCTCATGCGACCGTTGCGAACTCCACAGACGATACGGTTGCGCCGCAATGCGTCGACCGCTCTCTCTACGGCGAATCCCGAGTGGGTGAGCGACACTATGTGGGGTGACGCCGACGCGTCCTCCAACGTTCGGAACGGTGTCCATCCGTGTGCGCTCGCACCTTGGATGAGTCTCCGCGAGAGCTGGCGTGAATGCGCCTCAACCCGCCCCTCGCTCAAAGACATCAGATGGTCGAGTGCCGTCGCGAGGCCAGCCATCGAGATGTAGGACATCGTCGACTGTGTGAAGCGTCGTGCGTCGGCGGCGAAATGCACGCTGGTGGCTTCAAAGTCAAAGGGATCCCTCGCTCCAAACCAGCCCGGAAGTGGTGGATCCTGCTCGAGCAAGCTGGACGACACTGCCGAGAGTGCAACACCGCCGTGACCGCCCAACCACTTGTAGCCGCTGGTCACAACCGCATCAGCCTTCCAACGCTGAGAGTCTACCTTCAGGATTCCGGCTGCTTGGCTCGCGTCGAGCACGAGCCTTGCGTTTGAACGCGCACATGCTTCGCGCAATCGGGGAACGTCGACCATGGATCCAGTGGAGAACTGAACAGAGCTGACCGCGACAACGGTCGTGTGACTATCGATACCGTCGATGAGTCTGTCTGTGAGATCTTCGGCCGCAACGTCGTCGACGAAACGCACAGAGCAGTCGTTCTCGGCGGCGTATCGAATCCATGGGCGGGTGACGGCCGGAAAGTCTGTGGCTACAGCGACAATCGAGCTGCCGGACCTTGGGCGAATCAAGAAGGGCAGTTGACCGAGTAGCTCACTGGCGCTAGCCGTAATGGCAACTTCATCGGCATGACAATTCAGGAGTCTCGCACCGCGCTGACGCAGCGTCTCGAAGAACCCAACCTCTTCCTCGTCGGTCATTCTGAGATTGCCATGACGGGCGGTGTTGTCGAGGAACTCGTGCATTGACCGAACGGCTGGCTGACCGATGAGGCCCAGTGAAGCCTGGTTGAGATAGACGCACTCGTTGAGGGTGGGATAGCTCGAACGATCGACCAGTGCGTTGATCATGATGCCTGCCTTGGGACTGATTCGATTCTTCATAGCGGCCGAAGCAGCGCGGATTCAGGTACTGAGTGCGACACCCCGGTACGCCGAGGGCGGGCGACCTTGGACACTCACGGTTCCTTCGTTCCAAGAGAAGGGAGACTCCGTATGCCCAGATCACCCTCGAAGAACGATACGCCATCATGGCGCTGAAGAAACGACATCACTCGAACCTGACACGCTTCCCCTTCTGTGCAACTGAGAGAAGGATGCTACCCGCCCCTAGCGGGAACCGCGGACGCCGCGAAAGACGTAGGATCCACCGGGACCGGTCTCACACTCCCCTTCTACACCGGCCGCGGCGAACAGCTGGGCCAAAGCCTCGGGCTCGAGGAAGACAGGCCACTCGCCGTGGACGTGTTCCAAAGACGCCGTGTCCGGTTGGCGAAATACCCGCGGGTCGAGTTCGCCTGCGATCACCGCCCCGCCGACCCGCACGACGCGGGCCGCCTCGCGGACCGCACGTTCCTGGTCGACGACGTGGTGCAGGGCATCGAAGAGGAGCGCAGCGTCAAAGACTCCATCGCCGAACGGAAGAGCGGTCGCCTGAGCGCACACCGCGGTGATACCGTCGAGCGCTCCAGCCTCGCGCACCGCGTCCGCATCCGAGTCCACCACCGTGACCGGGCATGCAAGCGCGTGTGCGAGCACTGACGCGAGCCTGCCGTTCCCGCCTCCGATATCGAGAACGCCCGCGCCGGTCGTGACCGACTCCGCCAGCGATGCCGCGAGTGCAGCAGCATCATCCGCGGTCCAGCGCATCGAGAATCGACCATGGTGTGCATGCTCGTTCCCAGCCATCGCTCCTCCTAAGCCGCGACGGGCCGTGCGTCGTATCGCGGGAAGGTCAGCAAGGTGGCGCCTAACGCGTTGCGCATGAGCCGCGCCCGTGCGCTCCCGCGGTGGCCGAGGGCGTGCGAAGTCGGCTCGATGCGCCTGTCAACCGACTCGTCCCGCACCAACGCGGTTAGCTCTTCGAACCATACCTAACGTGAACAGGACCGCTGTCGAACCTGTGTTCATCGAGGAGTTCGAGCCTCACGGGGACTTGGCCTGGCCAATAGGGGCTGCCGCCGCCCGCGACTACCGGCGCGATCAGCTGCTGTCGGGCGTAACCGGCGCGCCCTCGGTCCTGCACCCTGCGCGCGGTCTGTGCGCTTCTGGTCTATGCCCTTGTTCTGCGCGAGCTAGCCGAGGACTTCGTCGTAGTCATCGAACTCGACGATGACCGCCAGCGTGCGCTGTTCGACGTTCAGCGCGGAAGCGACGACCGGACTATCGATGAATTGCCCCCGGCCGTCGCTGTCCTCGTGATGTTCGCCTCGCACGAACACGGTGAGATCGTCGCACTCCGCAGGTAGTTCCGACAGCTTGATCGAGAGTTCAGTCAGCGTCATCCGTGACTCCGACTCACTCGAATCCGTGATGAGGTCAAGGTCGCCGCCGTCGGAATCGACGTGGATGCCGACGACGAGGAACTCGTCCCAGGCGGCCTCGGAGTCGATGGGAGCTTCCGGGTTTCGCACGAGCACGAGCAGGCCGGTGCTCGAGTCGGCGGCACCGGACCCGTACGCCTCGTCAAGGACTTCCCGTAGCCCGCGGAGCCTCATGGTTCTCCTCTGCGCAGAACTGCGTGGAGATGAGCGGCGAACGAAGTGAGTCCGCTCGATCTCCTGGTCAGGCGATTGTTGCGACTGGCGTTGTGCCTAGATGAGCCTGAGTCGTCCTGAGGCGACGAGAGTGCCGGACGCGGTGCGAATCGTGCACAGCTTGTTGACCGCCACTGTCGGAACGCGGGCGCCACGAGCCGTGTTCCTGTAGAGACGCCCCGTTCCGAGGCTCGTGACGGTCATGTATCCGACGAACTTGCCGTCGATTCGCACGGTGAGCTTCTTGCCTCTGAGCCGCTTCGCACCCTGGATCTGCACCTCAAGCTCGCGCTCGCCGCTCTTTGATTTCCACTTGGCTGCGCCCTTGACCGTGGGATATACGCTCGAACCCTTGAGGGTCGCTCTCGCGATCGTCTCTGTGGCCTTGCCCAGCGCAGCGCTCGTGGGCATGACCACCGTCAAGAGCACGGTTCCCAACAGCGCGGCGGTCACGATTCGCCTTACGGACATCTGACCGGTCCTTCCTGCCGTAGCCGCCAGGTTCGCGGCGCCCATCCATGACGTGGAGGGTATACCCGCAGAATGAGCTGCGCGAACCCGGCCCGGCGAGTCCCGACAGTCCCCGGATGCCCCAACTCATCACCGCCTCATCAGCGCGAACACACCCCAGCCTAGGTATTCACGCGTGTAGGCGGCGTAGCGCTGGGGTTCCGAGGTCAGCTTCGCTCGAACATCTTTCGCGAACTCGTCGTTGGGATTAGCTTCAAGCCATCGGCGCATGGTGAACCATTTGGCCGCCTCGTATCTGTCCCAGCCATCTTGGTCTGCCAGAACCATCTCAACAACGTCGTAGCCGAAGTGGCCGAAAGACGCGAGAAGTCCCGGGAGCATGAGATAGTCGGAGATGGAGTCGGCAAGACACCCCTTGGCAACATCTTCTGTCGGCGGTAAGTGCCGCCAGTAGGGCTCGCCGATGAGGATGATCCCTCCGTCGTGGAGGCTCCGCGCCAGAAGCTCGATGGTGCCGATGACACCCCCGGCGATCCAAGTGGCACCGACACAGGCTGCCACATCGGCCTTCTCGTCAGAGACGTAGCCCGCAGCATCGCCATGGATGAACTTGACTTGATCGGCGACGCCGAGTTCTTCAGCGCGCAGTCTCGCTTGCTCGGTGAACAACTGGCTCATGTCGATGCCAGTGCCGACGATTCCGTAGTCGCGTGCCCAGGTGCACAGCATCTCCCCCGAGCCGCTGCCGAGGTCGAGCACTCGGGCCCCCGTTTCCAGACGCAGCGCCGCGCCGAGGGTGGCGAGCTTCTCGGGTGTGATCGGGTTATGGATGCGGTGAGCACTTTCGGTGATGTTGAAGATACGTGGGATATCCATTGTGGAAGGCTTCCTGACGGGTGTGAGTAGACTCGGTCACGGCCTCACGTAGCGCGCACGAGCAGACGCGGGTGCACCCCTGGGTCAGTCTAGCTTCTGGCGCGCTGCTCGATCCGCTTGTTATCGCGGCCCAGACTGTGGAGACATATTGCCTGACCCCGACCGAAGGGAGCGCTCGGATGCCTCAGTACGGGATGATCGTCTACTCGCCGACACCCGCCGACCCCAACGCCTTCTCCGCCGAGTACCTGGCGGCACTTGTCGCCTACCCCCAGCAGGCGAAGTCACTGAAGGGCAAGGTGCTGGGTGGCACATACTTCCCGAAGCAGCGGGGATTCGCCCTCGACCCGAGCACAGAGGCGGTAACGGTGCAGGGCGACGGGGTCCGCAGCGGGACGCTTGTCGGGTCCGATCTGGTCGTGTCAGCGTTCTACGTGGTGGCGGCACCCAGCATCGACGTGGCTGTGCAGATCGCCAAGCTCCACCCCGCAACCCGTGACGGCGGGGTCGAAGTCAGGCCGCTGTTCGTGCCGGCAGGCCAAGTTCAGGACGACTACGCCGACTAGAGCCAGTCCTCAACTGCGCTCGCGCCATCGTGTGCGGCATGAGCAGACGCCCAGCCACATCCCAGTTCAGCCTTATCTTCTGGCGTTCTGCTCGACGCGACTGCTAGTCGCCGACGCCATCATCTGGCCTGGGTAGCCGGGTTTGCGCGACGTGCTACGCGGAATGGCCCGTCTCGAAGTCCCAGATCTCCCCGTGTTCGGTATCTGTGAGCACCCCGCGCACGAGCCTCAGGTTGCGCTGCCACGAACGCTCGGGGCCGTCGGCGTCCACGCGGAACGTCAGCCTATCGTGATCCGCGTCGACCGCGATCCACAGCCTTGTCTCCTGGCTCAGGCCGATCTCGGTAACGCACGACTCGATCACGGCCACCCAGCCGTCGTGCCAGGCCGTGACGGCCGTGATGCGGCCAGACAGCGAGACCTCGCCCTCCTGCCAGGTGACCTGCACCTCCGTCCCGCGAGGAAGGTCGATCGTGCGAGTCTCGTCTCGCGCCTCCGAGCGGAACCTCATCGCCGAGAAGACCTCCACGTCCGCTCCCCTGATGAGCATCAGCACCACGCAGCCGAGATACTCGGCGTCGGCCGCCCACGCGCACGCCAACTCATCAGCGCGCGCGTGGATCCGGGCGAAGTCCGCCTCACTCGGAATGTGGGCGATCCGGTCCGCTTGTGCGGCGAACATGCGGTCGCGGCCGTCAATCATCGCCTTGATCTCCTCTGGCGAGTGCGGCTGCCACTCCGTGATCTCGCCGATGACCCTCAGAGGGTCGCGCGAGCGGTACGACTTGGTTGGGTTGCCCTCGAACCGCTTGTCGGTGAGGTCCGGGTCGTCTACGAACGGGCCGGTGGGTTCGACGATGTAGATTCGGCCGGGGCCGTCGCCCTGAGCGAGTTCGGCTCCCCATGGCGACAGCGTCGCGCTCATGTACACCCAAGGGCTGGTGCGCTTGCTGTCGCCGTAATTGGAGCGGTATCCGGGAGCTATCAGGTCCCCCGGTTTCAGGTCAGCCTTGGTGCCATGGTAGAACGGGCCTGAGGGCACATCGTCTGTCGCTGCCAAGGGACTCTCCCCTCTCGTCGTGCGCGGCTCCATGAGACCAGCGGGCCCCTCGAGAAAGCGACTTCTTGCCGAGGTTATCAGGTCGAAGCGCTTGTTCGACCAGCATGCCGGGTCGTTACCACCAGCCAAGAAAGGGCGCGCGGCCGGTAATCACGACGCCGCTTCCCAGTGCAAACACGATAGCTCCCGCGAGCACGCCCGCGAATCTCCCCGCTGATCGATGCTCCGCCGCACGCATCCGAAAGACGAAGCTTCCGATCACTCCACCAACGAGCGCGCCGATGAGGAACATGCCACCCTGCGTGATGAGGATGGTCGTGCCCTGGATTGGGGAGAAGAACAGACCGAACAGGTAGTTGTCGCTGCCGTCCGCGGTCTCAAGCCAGGGTCTGGCCGCCACAATGATCGCCGGTGCGATTACGAGGAGGAAGAACGCCGAGGCGAGCGCGATGAGCTTGCGCGGCGAGATCCCACCATCCACTGCAGTCGGCATGTCCCACCCCCTCGAGACCCCCACCCTGCGCGCTCTCGCATGTCGGTCGAAAGTCCAGCGCGATACCTGCGCGCCGAGTGAATCCAGTCTAGCCCAGCGCTGCGGCGCGTCTGTCTGGACGCGCTTGTTCGATGGCCGCATAGACGATGTCAGTCGTGGCACAACTGCCCGCGATGGGAATAGCGGTTACGACAACCCAGTGCGGAGAGGCGGAGATGAGCATGGCCGAGAGTGAGGCGGAGGCGAAGCCGGCGGCCCGGCCGAGAGAGAAGAAGGCGGATCCCCTGACGGAAGTGCTGGAAGACATCGCGGCGATGCCCGAACACGACCGAGCGATGGCCATGCGGTTCCATTCGCTTATAGAGAGAACGGCACCCTCGCTCAAACCAAGGCTTTGGTACGGCATGCCCGCGTACACGAAGGACGGGAAGGTGCTGTGCTTCTTCCAGAGCGCCGCGAAGTTCAAGGCGAGATATGCCACGGTCGGATTCGATGAGAAGGCCGCGCTCGACGACGGAAACATGTGGCCCACCTCGTACGCATTGACCGAGCTGGGCGACGTCGAAGAGGCCAGAATCGAGGAGCTCGTCAGGAAGGCGATGGACTGAGACGCTCCGCGAGTCTCTCGCGGCTCGAGTCCATCGAACGCTGTTCGGCGGGTAGCCTCAGTCACCGGAGTCCTCGTCTGGACCGGCCTGACGATGTCAATCCGAAACGTGGGTGGGTGGTAACTCGTCGTCAAGATCAATCCCGCGAAGCCGCAGCGCCTCCCGCGCCCTCTCCCATTCTTCGTCGTTCAGCAGGATCTTGTCCTCCTCGGGTTCAGGAGCATCCCTCGTCTCTTGCACCTGTCGCCTCAAGGACCGTCGAAGGCGGTCCTCGTCGCCCACGACCAGCGACCTGGCCCGAAACATGGTGATCACGAGCACCGCGACGATCATGAAGATGGCGATTCTGCCCAAGAAGCCCGCGTAGTTGAATAGGACGCCGGCGACGAGAATCACAAGGGCCGAACCGACCAGCCAGCGACGGATGCTCCCGGGCCCGCCCAAGACCGAACGCATGGGTGAGGGTCGGTGAATCTCGTCTTCAGTCGACTCCGCGTCCATGCTCTCCAGCCTCGATGGCCGGACTGTTTCGCCCATCTCCGCCTAACGGTGTTCGGCGTAAGCTGCGGCGCGCCCGCCCCGCCCTCTAACGCCGATTCTACGCCGAAGGCTCGCTTCCGCTGGAAGAGCTTGTTGGAGCGACCAGGCCGGAGTAGCACATCTGTGCTACAATCACCTCACCACCAACCCGGGAGGCATGATGACTCAGGGTGTGAAGCTCAGACGCGCAGGCGGGTCGATCGCTGCGACGCTGCCGAAGGACATGGCGGACCGCCTCAAGCTCCAGGCCGGCGATACCGTCATCGCCATCGAGACTGACCACGGAATCCTGCTGACCCCCTACGACCCGGAGACCGAAGAAGCGCTGGCAATCGCCGGCGACATCGCCCGCAGGTATCGCAACGCATTGCGCGAGTTGGCCAAGTAGCGCATGGCGAGGGGAAAGCCGCAGGAGCCGCGCTGGGTGAGCCGGCTCGTCGTCGACGCGATCCACGCCGACATACTTGCGACCCACGGCGGCCTTCCCGGTGCCGGCGGCAACGATCTTCTGGAGGCTGCACTCGCCCGCCCGCAGCAGCGCTACGCCTACGAGGCAGACGCCGACCTGCCCTCGCTCGCTGCCGCGTACGGGTTCGGGCTCGCTCGCAACCACCCCTATCCGGACGGCAACAAGCGCGTGGCGTTCGTGGTCCTGGCGGTGTTCTTGGGCCTCAACAGCCTCGACTTCATCGCCGAGGAGACGGACGTCGTGCGCACGATCCTCGGAATGGCGGCAGGCGAAATCGAAGAGGACGATCTTGCCGAGTGGATTCGGGGCCACGTTCGCGAACGGTCACGGGGTTCGCTATGACGCGTTTGGGCATGACTCACGCCCGATGACTCACATGGTAACCGAGGACTTGCGAAGTCGAGTCGATGCCCTTGTTAGGCGGTAGCAAGCCGTTTGCGCATGACCACCCGCTTGCTCCGCTCCGATTCGAGACCGGCTTCCTCTTCGAAACGACGGCGCAGGTCAGCATCCCATTCGGCCACCGGGACGATGCTGAATCCCAAGCGAGCATAGAACGGTGCATTCCATGGCAGGTCCCGGTACGTGGTCAACGTGATCTCCGAGAAGCGGTTTGTGCAAGCCCAGTCCACCACCGTCTGGACGAGCGCCGTGCCGACGCCGCGTCGTCCGTGTGCGGGCAGCACGTCGAGTTCCGCAAGGTGGGCTCGTGGGCCTGTCACGACTGCGCGCGCGAATCCAACAGGCTGATCGCCTGAGCCGACGGCCACCCAAAGGGTGCCTTCCAGCTGCGCCGCGAGGAAGACGGACTGAGAGGTCACGTTCTCGAGCAGCTCCGCCGGCACGGCATCCCTGAACAACTCCGCAGCCGATCGCTCGAGATCCGGGAGCAGGGCTACGTGCTGAGGGGACGCGGGGAGGACCCTATAGGAATTCCGCATCCCCACTCCTCTCCGCCTGACGGCGTGGCGCATGAGCTGCGGTCACGCGCTGACACCAGGATAGCGTTCACGCCATCAGCTCGAGGCGCTTGTTAGGCAGGAGTCGAAGCTCCGGAGCTACTTGGGGTGGCTCTTCATTTCCTCGATACTTGCCTGCACCAGCAATTTGACGAGAGCCATCGGAATCTCTTTGCTCGAGCGGGAAACTCACAATGGATTTCGTTGTCGCATAGGCCTTG
This sequence comes from uncultured Actinomycetes bacterium, assembly GCA_963817255.1. Classification (GTDB taxonomy): domain Bacteria; phylum Actinomycetota; class Coriobacteriia; order Anaerosomatales; family CAVRZR01; genus CAVRZR01. The sequence continues at coordinate 11,827 of CAWFNT010000003.1, read as the reverse complement.
AGATCACCTTCATGATCTTGTATCACCGGCGGGCGAACATGAAGTCTTATGTTGGGCTGCTTGTAGCTGAACCAAGCAAACATCCCGTTGTAGTCATAGCCTGGAAAGGAGTATCCCGGTATCTGAAAGTAGCTCACAGTCTCAATGGAATCGGGTGCGACCTCTCTTATTGCAGCTCTGATTCCATTCAGTTGAGATTGTGCCTCGATTGGGCAATTCGCCAGGTATTCATCAACACCGCCAGGTACCAATGGGCCGGACTTCAGGCTTCCCATGTGTAGCCCCCATCTCGGGTGTCTTCTGGAAGATCCTCACTCATGACTCGGATTGCTCTTCTGGCGCCGTTCGTCCGCCCAACGTGTTTGGCGCAAGCGGCGGCGCGCCTTTCGTCGCCCGGCCCTTCGATTCTAGCTCTCAGGGCGCGCAGTCCGACTTGACGCCGTTGATGGGCGGACGACCTAGTCCAACGGTCCCTTGTGGGTCACCTGCCACGTCGCGTCGTCGAGGTCGGACTTCACGAGCACCCACCACTCGCCCGGATCACGCACCACGACGACCCTCCGCCTCTCCTCGTCTGGCAGGCCCTCGAGCGAAGAGAACCCGATCGTGGCGTAGGTCACGCGCACGAGCGCCCTGTTCCGCTCGACGATTCTCGTCTCGTGGATCTGGAAGTCGTCCCACGGCACTGCGTCGTCGCTCCGGGGTCCCCACGATGCGTAGCTCTCCTTGGGGGGAGCAGTCAGGGAGTAGACGGTCTTCCAGTCCGTGCGGTTCCACGCGCGGACGTAGCTGAGCAGGACGTCAGGCGGGGTATTGCCGGCGGCGTCCGCACGCGTAAGAGTCGGGTCATCTGCGGGGACGGATGCGCCTACCGAGGTCTCCGCGGATGGCGACGACGTGGGAGCGGCCTGTCGATTTGTGCGCGAGGTAGCTCCGTCTGCGCACGCCACCAGAAGCACGAGAGGCATGAGCGCCAGCCAGATGTGTCTTCGCACAGGCTCCCCCTTCGTTCCGCCCAACGGCGTTGCGCTTGACCTGCGCGCCGGCGACCTTGAGCGTAGCTGACGCGCTCCTGCGCGTCAGGTTGATGCGCTTGCTAGACAGGGTCGCGGAGATCCAGGGCGCAGTGGTGCTCTGACAGCGATCGATCCGAGTATCTGAGCGCATCCTCCTGGGTTCCCCATTCGACGAAACCAAGGCTGCGATACATCTTGAACGCCGGACCGGCTTCATCCGTGACAGTGAGGTCCATCCAATCCACCCCGAGGCCACGCGAGAACCCGATCGCGGCCTGCATGAGTCTGCGGCCGATACCGGCTGACCTCGTCTCTTCCGACACGAACATGCCCCACACGTAGACCCGATGACGCAGCTTCGCGTGCGGCTCGCGCCGCAGTCCGACCATTCCGACGAGCTGCGCCCCAAAGGCCCCGAAGACGGCTTGGTCGTCGCGATCCTCCAAGACGGATGTGGCCGCAGCGATATCCTTCACGCGGTCCGAATCGGGACCAGATGCGAAGGCCCACGGTGCCGCCGCAAGTGACAACCTGCGCAGACGCAACAGCTCGTGGGCGTCGGCCGGTTCCAGACGGCGAATGCTGACTTCCTCAGGTTGCCGCAAACCGACCCCTGTCTAACGGTGTGGCGCGTAACCCGCAAACCGGGGCCCGCGCTTGGCCCCGGAGAAGGCAGCGCCTTCTGCCGAGGTTATCAGGTCGAAGCGCTTGTTCGACAGGCCTTGGAGGGCATCAGTAGTTGCTACTGATCGCCGCGACGATGATGAACGCGTAGAGCAACCATATTGGGATGCTGATGACCAAGCCGGCAGCCAGCGTGTGTCCATACACCGCGAACGCGCGCGTCCAGAACTTCGGGCTCACCACATTTGATTCGGGTACTCGCGCCTCAAGGGCCGCAATCCTGCGTTCGAGGAACGCCACGTACTCGGGGTCGTTGCGGTAGCCCGCGAACTGCTGCGGTGAGTAGAGCGCGTCGTGCGCATTCATTGGACCCCCCGTCCGTTGTGACTTGCCGTCCTAACGTCGAGCCTAGCAGACACGACCGAGGCCCTGGCGAACGACGCTGTGCGCATCAGCTGCGGCCGACACGCTTCCGCGGTCGGTCTAACGTCTGGCCGTCAGCTGGATGCGCTTGTTAGCCCTACCGCCGCGCGATCATCGCGCTCTAGTGTCACCGTTCGTAGTGGACTTCTCCGCGTACCCGCTCGATTCCTCAATGGCGCACCCTATAGCGCAGGTGAAGTACCCGGTTGGCATGGATCACCACGTCAGGATCCTCCAACAGATGCTGCGCGTGGACCGACCCGAAGAAGCGCTTGCCGGACCCGAACACGACAGGTACGACGTCCATGCGCACCTCGTCGATCAAGCCCGCGGCAAGCACCTGGCCACCGACGTCGCCAGCGGCGACCTCGACAATGCGGTCACCGGCAAGCTCCTGCGCCTTGGCCACGGCTGCCTCGACGCCGTCGATGAAGTGAAACGGCGCCTCGGGGTCCCATCCCTCGGGCTGCGGCCGGTGCGTGACGACGACCACATGGTCGATCCCACTCGGAGGCTTTCCGTCCCAGCCGTCCGTCATGTCGAAGACGTGGCGGCCGGCGATTGTCACCCCGATCTGGTCCCAGTACGGCCGGATGTAGTCGTAGGACGCCTGCGACACCTTTGTTACGCCGCTCTCGTCCAACGGGACGTCACCGCTGAGCAACCAGTCGAACAGGGGTCCGGGCTGGTCATTCTCGTCCGCGACGAAGCCGTCCACTGACACCGAGGCGTACATGACTACCTTGCCCATAGGGCTCTCCTTGGGATTCCGTCAAGGGTAGGGCCGACGGTGTGGCGCGTAACCCGCGCGCCGTATCGCCCTTCATGTTAGCGCGCGGCCTGTGCGCGTCGGGTTGATGCGCTGGTTAGGTGAGCGACTGTTCGTTCTCGGGCGCTTCCTCGACCTCCAAGGCAGCGTCAATCGCGCGAGCTCGCTCCAGGTCCGCTTCCTTCACCATCAGCCGGATCGGTTGGGCCAGCGTCCGCGTGAACGCCGCGCCCTCGCCCGGGCGGAAGGGGTCGAACGCGACCTCGATGCCCTGCGCATCCAACTCGCTTTCCAGTGCGAGCATCCGTAGGCAGTCTCCGTCCAGAGGCACCCAGGCGGTGTTCATCACATGCTCGCACAGGACCGCCCACGGACCGTCGTACCCCTCGGTGCGATTCCCGCGGTCCGGCGGCTTCCGCCCCACCGCATCGAACGGGTCAGTCCACGCTCCATCGGGCTCCCCGGGATCAGGCTCTGCTGCTGGCTCCAGCTCGTCGACAAGCATCACCCGGCAGAATGCGCATTCGGTGAATCCGGGTTCGTACTCGGAACCACACTCCGGGCAGAACATCTGCTTCCCCCTGTGTCTCGCCTAGCGGTGTGGCGCATAACCTGCAAACCGAGGCTGTCACCGCCTGGGTGAGAGCGTAGCTCTCGGGGCCGAGGTTTGACAGGTTGATGCGCTGGTTCGGTGAGCAGCTACCCGTCGATGGGTTCGAGACGAAGGCCGTAGTCCAGCGTGTCGGGAGCGACGTCAGGCTGTACCAGGACATCGCTGGTCGAACCGTCAACCCGGTGGATACGGACAATGTAGCTGTAGATGTACGGATCGACGCTGGGGAGGTCTGGCCGCACCGCCTCGAGCGTGGCGCGGGCAGACACGATAGCCGACTCTCGCGACCTCACTTCCACTTCAGGCTCGGGTCCTATGCGAGTGCGCGGTCGGGCGCCGCTACCGCGTACGAATGGCATGCTGTAGACAGCCCCGTCCTTCATGACGACGTACTCGACCATTGTGTCGTTGAACACCCAGTCGAGAACGTAGCCCCTGATCTCTGCGCCAGATGCGGAGGAGTGGGCTGTCGTCGTGGCTGGAGTGCTCCCGCTCGTCGCATCTTGCTTGATGACTTCCGCAACGAGGGGATCGGAGATGCTTCCGACCGTATACACGGGACCGAATTGGGGTGGAGTCGAGGAACACGCCGAGGTGCACATAGCCACGGCCAGACCGAACGCAGCAAGGGCGTTTCCTCGTGTCAGCCTCAGAGCGACCCCCGACGCCGGAAGGACTGTCTCACCGAACGGCGTGGCGCGTGACCCGCCCCCGCTGGCTTCCATCCTAGCCGAAGCCTCGCAATGTCGGCTCGATGCGCTTGTTAGGCGCTCCGATGGTCACCGTCTCAACAACAAGGCTCCGGCCACCAGGGGCGCGCTTCGGAGACCGAACTCGACATAGACCAGCGGGTGGCACGGTCGAACAGAAATGCCGCCCCGAAGTGAGCACTCCGCGGCTCAGGGGAAGGAACACTGCTACGGCGGACGCTGCAGGCGCCGGATCACCAATCCCGGCATGAAGGAGGGCACCGTGTCGCATCACACGCCAAAGGACAAGGTCGTGAACGCGATGAAGAAGGCGGGCGAGCCGTTGACCGCGGCGCAGATAGCTGAAGCGGCGGGTCTCGACGAGAAGACCGTGGACACGGCGATGGCCGAACTGAAGGAGTCGGGCGCGATCGTGTCGCCCAAGCGAGATTCCTGGGAACCAGCCTAGTCTGACCCGCGCGTTCTCCTCGAGCCGTAGTCCCCCACGAAGGTCAGGAGCGGTTCGGGGACTCTCGTCGTGCCAGGCTCCTCCAACGGCCGGTGCGCCTAACGGCGTGCGCTTGACCTGTAACCGAGGCCTGGTCTGGGCCTCGGAGGAGGCACCGCCTCCCTGCCGAGGGTTATCAGGTCGAAGCGCTTGTTAGGTGTGTGGACGCGGGCTCGGGGTCCTGCTGCGCCACGCGTTGACCCCGGGTGGCGAGCCACGACCCGAACCACATCGCGGCCAAGTACCCTAACGCGGCGGAGACGTAGATGCCGGTCGTCGTGAACGGCGACGCCCCGACCATCCGTGCAAGTAGTTCCCTCAAAGGCGCCCACGCGCCACCGCGCGTTTCGAGAATGGCCCACGTCGCAAACGGCACAAGCGGTCGAAGCGCGAGGAGTACGGCGTTCGCCACTGCAACGAGCCAGATTGACGGGGGTGCTCCCCACCTCCGGACCGCAAGAAACGTCAACAGGAAGGTGACAGCCAAACCCACCCCAAGCCACACGTACCACCGCCAGAAAGGCCCGTTGGGCAGCACGCCTGCGAGCCATAGAGTGTTGTAAGCGTAGGGTGTGAAGAAGTACTCGATCACAGGAAGGGCGATCATCGATGCGAGGAACCAGCCCGTGAACCTTCGGTACTCGCTCATCACCTTCCCCCTAGCCTGGCCGGGTCCCCCGTGCGCCATCACACCTAAAGGCGTGGGCGTAACCAGCGCGCCCTTCGCCCTAGCATTCTACGCGCGGTCCTTGCGCGTCTGGTTGACGCCCTGGTTAGGACACCCGGGGAGAACGTCCGTCGTCACACCCGCGTCGTATTCTCTGACTGTCGATTCTTGCGATCTAGGGAGTGTCGGCCATGGGTTCAGCCCAGGACTACCGGTGCGTGAACTGTGGGTACACGGCCAAGTGGGTCACCGAGGCGTTCGACTACGGCATGGATGGTCGCGTCACGACACCCGTCGTGTGCTCGAAACACGGCATCAAGCAGGCAGACACCCGCGTGAACGCGAGATTCGAGGGGTGGCAGCACCAGCTGCATGACGACTACCCGTGTCCGCGGTGTCGGCGCAAGAGCCCGCTCTGGGACCGCGAAACGTGTCCGTACTGCGGGGAGAAGTCCATCTTCCCCGATCCGACAAGCGGTTTCGTCGTCTGGGACTAAGCGACGGTTGCGCCGGTGGTCCTAACGATGTGGCGCGTAACCCGCAAACCGAGGCCCGCCGCGCCTCGGTGAGAGCGTAGCTCCAGGGCCGAGGTTTGTCGCGGTTGACGCGCTTGTTGGCCCCTCAGCGAGATGTGCGCGAGGGCAAGGCCGACTCAATCATCTCCGCGTCATCACGCGTATCTGCGACCAGGGTCCATCGATCGGAGCGCCTCTTGCTGTCGAAGGCGGCACCCAGGACGACCACACGGCCGTTGCGTTTCGCGAGCGACACGGCTGTGAGCGGAAGGTTCATCGAGCGCGAATCGCCCTTGGACGAGCGAAGCAACCAGAACATGACTCCGGCGAGTACTCCGGCAATCACGCCCACCGCCAGGGCGCGGATCTCCAGAGGTCCCGGCATCGCCAAGACGCCCGCCATCAGCACCAGAACGGCGACAACGTAGGAGAGAACGATGGCGCGATAGTGACGTATGGGGCGGGCGACCAGAGTCACGGAATCCGGTCCAACTCGCAGTTCCGCCCTTCCCATGTATGAGCGCGGCAGATTGACTGCAATCGCGAAGGACCGAGTGCCTGTCGCTTCCATCTTGACTCCCGACTCCCGTGAATCCGTCTTCGTCTCGTGCGATGGGGCTTACGGTGTGCGCTTGACCTGTAACCGAGGCCGGCACGGCCCCGGAGGAGGCACCGCCTCCTTGCCGAGGTTATCAGGTCGAAGCGCTTGTTGGGCAGCGACGCCGCCGTCAGGCTTCAGCGCACATCGCCGCGAGCTTCCGCGCGGTATTGACGTTCCGTGTGGTCATCCGGGCATAGGAGTTGTGTCCCACGATCCTGGTGATGTGGCTGCGGTTGTAGTTCTCCCGCTTGATGTTCCAGACGATGGCTCCGGGCGTGTAGAAGATGCTCAAGAACTCGAACTTGACCGGCAGCTCCGACACGAGATCCGGCCTGTCCACATCACTGAACAGGTACGCGACGTAGGTTTGTTGTCCCTTGTCGCTCCCCCATTCGCCGGGAATCGACTCCGCGATGGAGATGATCTCCGCCGACGTCTTGATCAGTGTCGGGATTCGCTCGCGGAACGCCCGCGCGAGCGCGTCCTCCACCAGGGGCGCCAGCTCGAGCGAGCCCATGGCTGAGCTGAACACCGCGTTGCCCGAGTTCAGATAGGTGACCACATCAGCCAGGCCGAGATCCTCGAGAAGGGCTTTCAGATCCTTCATGGGCACGCGGGCGCCGCTGCCGACATTGATGCCACGCAGCAGCGCGACGTGCTTCACGCCTGACCCCCTCCGATTCTGGCGACGACCAGCTTGCATGCAGTGTAGGTTCCAGCGAGTCTCGTCTGCCCTAACGGTGTGCGCATAACCCGCGCGCCGAGCGATTCCAGCATAACCGAGCGTTTCTGCGCGTCGGGTTGATGCGCTTGTTGGACGGCGCCCGCCCCGTAACCTACTCAGTGCGGAACCACCCGTAGTCCCGAGTGCGTGATCCTCACATCCATCGTGGTTCGACCGCCTTTCCCCGAAGGTGATCGGCGCTAGGCGCTCTCATCATCCACGGTGATGACGACCTTCCCGCGAGCGTGGCCTTCGTCCAGATACCGGAAGGCGTCTGGAGCATCGCTCAGCGGATACGTTCGATCGATGACCGGAGTGACCTTGCCGGCATCGATGAGTTCCGCGAGCACAGCCAGATCCGCACTGTTGGTGGAGGCGACGAAGGGCTTGCCCTGCTGACGCACAAAGACCGCGGTCAGTGCTGCGGCGATGATCCAGCCCATGCCGGCGTGACCGCTGCTCGGGATGAGGACCCCGTCCGGCGTGAGCGCGCGGCGCGTGGCCGACAACGAGTGACTGGCGACGTTGTCCATGATCACGTCGCATCGCGGCCCGCCCTGTGTGAAGTCCTCCTGGGTGTAGTCGATGACGTGATCCGCGCCGATAGACTGGACCATCTCCACGTTCCTCGTGCTGCACACGCCGGTCACTTCGGCGCCGAGCGCCTTGGCGATTTGCACGGCGAAAGGCCCCACACCCCCCGACGCGCCATTTATGAGCACCTTCTGCCCCTGCCGGACTTTGCCGTGGTCACGCAGGCCCTGAAGTGCAGTGCAGGCGGATGTGGGTACGGCCGCAGCCTGCTCGAACGTCAGGTTGCCCGGCTTGCGCGCGACCTGAGCGGGATCAGCACAAGCGTACTCGGCGCACGAGCCGCGACACTGTCCGTACACGGCTTCACCAGGCTGGAAACGGGTCACATCCTTGCCGACTGCTTCAACGACTCCCGCGCAATCGAGGCCGACGACGAAGTCCTTCTTGGGCTTGGGGAACCCGATGTACATCCGTATCGGGAACGGCTTGCCCCTCATCCCGTAGTACTCGCCAGCGGCAAGGGAGGCCGCCAGTACTCGGACGAGCACCTCACCATCCCCCGGCGTGGGCTTCTCGATCTCCCTGAGCTCCATCACGTCCGGTGCACCGTAGCCGGTTTGGATTACTGCCCTCATGGTGTCTCCTTGGGTTGAGTGCCCGCCCAGCACCCCCGAGGAGGCTGGCAATCGCGGCCGCAACTATCGGACGATGACAACGATGTTCCCCAACTTCTGCCCGGTCTCGGCGTACCTGTGAGCCTCGACCATCTGCTCCAGCGGAAAGCGCCGGTCGATGACTGGGCGCAACTCCCCCGCCTCGACCAATCCTCGAAGGTAGGCCAGGTCCTCGCTCGTTCCGCTCGATGCCGCGAACGACACCCGCTTCTTGCTCCCCCTCGCCGCCCACCTGGCGCGAACGATCTGCAAGAAGCCCGGATTGGCCATGAGCAGGCATCCGTTCTCGTTCAGTGACCTCACCATGCGACCGGACGGTGTGTCGCGGACCACGTCGAAGATCACGTCGTAGGTCTCAGATCCGTCGGTGAAGTCCTCCTGGGAGTAGTCGATGACGCGATCCGCGCCGATCGCGCGCAGCATCTCCAGCTTCGGCGCGCTGTCCACCGCGGTCACGTGAGCCCCGAGGATCTTGGCGAGTTGGACCGCGAACGTGCCGAAGCTCCCTCCCGCGCCGTTGACCAGGACCCTCTGTCCGCTCCGGACGTTCCCCTTCCGCAGGAACTCCAAGGCCTCGCCTCCCCCGTAGGGTACGGTCGCAGCCTCCTCGTAGCTCAGGTTCGCCGGCATCGTCGCGATCGCCCCGGTCTGGGGGTTCTCGCGCAGGCAGATGTACTCCGCGTAGGCTCCCAGCCCGATGCCCGTCGCCGCGAAGACCCGGTCGCCCTTCCCGAACGACCTGACATCTTTGCCCACCGACTCGATGTCACCTGCAAGCTCCTGTCCAAGCACGGATTGTCTTGGCCTGCGGATGCCGAACGCCAGCCGGATGGGCACCCAAATCCAGAGGGGGAAGTCGAATCTGCGCAGCTCGCAATCGGCCGCGCTCACCGTCGTGGCGCGGATCCGGACCAGCAGTTCATTGTCCTTCGGAACGGGCTTCACCACGTCCCTGAGTTGAAGAACATCCGGTGGTCCGTAGTCCGTACACACTACTGCCCTCATGGGTCTCCGGTTCGTGCGTTCGCAGTGGTCCGGATCCGTCCGTCCAACGTGTTTGCGCATCAGCTGCGAGGCGCGGAGATCCGCGTTGGCCCGAGTCTACCGTTCGAGCGCCGAGTCTGCTGGATGCGCTGGTTAGGCGCCCTCGGTCCGCGTTCCTGCTGCAGAGGGCGCGGCCCGCGGCTACCCGACCGCCGACCACGTCCACGCATACCAGATGATTGCTCCGCAGAAGCCGAAGCTCGCAACGATCAGGAAGTTGTCGTACGCGCCGGGGTACGGCAGACCCATGAGATTGAACGCGATCCAAAGCGCCGCCGCGACCACACAGGTCCATCGGATCGCCGGATACGGAACGACCAAGGACAGCGCGATCATGACGATCGGCGTCAGCATGATCGCTGCGATGAGGACCCACATCCACGGTGGCGCCGGGCGACCCGCCAACTCGCCCGTGACGAAGTCGCCCGCGAAGATGCGGAGCACGTCTCCGAGCAGGAACACCAGCATCAGGCATCCCCACAGTGCCGAGAGGATGATCCTCACGTCGACCATCGTTCGCACGCTCCCTTCTTGTTCCGCGCTCATGCTGCACTCGCAGCAACGTCTACAACGACCTTGCCTCGCGCGTGGCCCTCGTCCAGGTATGCAAAGGCGCTGGCGGTCTCGTGCAGCGGATACGTGCGGTCGATGACCGGCGTGACCTTGTCGGCCTCGATGAGCTCGTTGAGCGCGAGTAGGGTTTCGGTGTTCGTGGCCGCCACGAATGGCGCTGCCACCTGTCGCACGAACGTCGCCGAGATTGCCGCCGCGATCACCCACCCCATGCCGGCGTGACCGCTGCTTGGGACGAGCAGCCCGTCAGGCTTGAGCGCGCGCCGCGTCTCGGACAGCGAGTGACTCGCGACGTTGTCCAGGATCACGTCGTAGCGCGGCTCGGACTTCGTGAAGTCTTCATGCGTGTAGTCGATCACGTGATCGGCGCCGATGGAACGGACTGACTCGACGTTTGGCGTACTGCACACGCCGGCAACTTCGGCGCCGAGTGCTTTGGCGATCTGCACGGCGAAAGGTCCCACGCCCCCCGAGGCGCCGTTGATGAGCACCTTGTGCCCGGGACGGAGCTTGCCATGGTCGCGGAGGGCCTGTAGCGCGGTACAGGCGGACGTCGGAACCGCGGCAGCTTGCTCAAAGGTCAGGTTACGCGGCTTGGGCGCGATCGAACCAACCTTGGCGACTGCGAACTCCGCGCACGAGCCCCGGCACTCCCCGTAGACCTCGTCGCCAGAGCGATAGTCGCTGACGCCATCGCCGACGGACTCGACAACCCCCGCGAAAGCGATTCCCTGGACGAAGCCGGGTTTGGGTCTTGGGAAGCCGATGTAGAACCGGATCGGGAATGGTCTGCCTCTCATCCCAAAGTACTCGCCGGCCGCCAGCGAGGCCGCCATCACTCGGACGAGCACCTCGCCTTCGCCAGGCGCGGGCTTGTCTACCTGCCGATACTCCATCACGTCCGAGGAGCCGTAGCCGGTCTGCACGATTGCGTTCATGGTGTCTTCCTTTCGTCGGACTCCGCCTCGCCTGCAGCCGGTCGCCACGAGCGCGGCGAACGTCAGTCTGAAACGAGCGTGCGCTCGAGACCGTCGAGGATCAGATCGAGGCCGAAGTCGAACACCGTCTCTTCGTCGTGGGAGTTCACGGCGAAGTCGGCGGCGATTCGCAAGAGGGAGGGATAGGCGTCGGGCGTTAGTTCTGCGAGCAGCTCCTCGGCGACGTCGAACGTCTCCACACCCTCGGGCAGGGACAGGCTGGATTGCTGTCGCTGGAAGCCGTAGATGTAGGTGTCGAGGATCAGGAAGGCGTTGGCGGCGGCCCGCGGCGTGAAGCCGGCCGCGAGCAGGATTCCCAAGACCCTGTCCGCGTAGGCCAGCTGGGCCGGCCCGCTGTGCTCGCGAGAATCCATGAGTGCGCTCGCCCACGGATGGCGCGAGAAGACGTCACGCGCGGAGATCGCGCGTCGCCTCATGGCCTTCTTCCAGTCCGGGGACTCCGAAGGCACTTCGATCTCTGCCGCGACGAGATCCGTCATCCCGTCGAGAAGGTCGCCTTTGCTAGCGACATGGTAGTAGAGCGAGCCCCCTTCGAAACCCAGCTTCCTGGCGAGCTCGCGCATGGTGAGCGCGTCGATGCCGTGCTCGTCCGCCAACTCGATCGCCGCACGTAGCACGCGTTCGCGATTCAGCGTGTCCCGTGGTTCGCCACTGCGAGTCGCACGTACGGCCATCATCACTCCTTTGGACTTCGACGCCCAGCCTGGATACTATGGTTCTAACGCTGTTAGAACACATTCTAACGCCGTTAGAATCGAAATGCAAGTGCGCATTCGCGCGAGTCCTGAGATCTGGGGATGTCCTGATCGGCGGCGCGAACAATAGCCGCCGCATTCACCTCAAGGGCGTCGCGCC
>CAWFNT010000002.1:0-402427 GCA_963817255.1 uncultured Actinomycetes bacterium | reverse complement strand
TGGCGGCGAGTCTGTGCCCCCTGCTCCTGAGCCTGCGGCCGATCTCGACCGCGTTTCGCACGCCTTCCAGGGTGTCGTACGTGTCTACGAGCAGCGTGCAGTTGTTGGGCATGGCTCGGGCGTATGCATCGAAAGACTCGATCTCGCTGTCGAAGGCCATAACCCAACTGTGGGCGTGAGTTCCGGATATCGGTACGCCGAATCCCTGCCCGGCGAGGACGTTGGACGTCGAGGCACACCCGCCGACGTACGCCGCGCGGCTCGCGGACACGCCTCCGTCGGGCCCCTGCGCCCGGCGCAGCCCGAACTCCATGACCGGGTCGCCGGCCGCCGATTGACATACCCTCGCTGCCTTGGTGGCGACGAGTGTCTGGAAGTTGATGAGGTTGAGCAGCGCGGTCTCGACGATCTGGCACTGCACGATGGGCCCCATGATCCGTACCAGAGGCTCGCGCGGGAAGACCACCACCCCTTCGGGGATCGCGTCGACGTCGCAGCAGAACTCGAACGCCGCGAGCCATGAGAGGAACGCCGGATCGAAGAGGGGCTTGCCGTCGTTGCCGACCTGGGTGGACAGGTACGCGATGTCTTCCGCGCAGAAGGTGAGCGAAGCGAGATAGGAGACGGCCGACTCGAGGCCGCACGCAAGTGCGAATCCGCCGCCGAAGGGGTTCGAGCGAAACGAGAGGTGGAAGCATGCATGGGTGTCGCTGATGCCCGCGCTCCAGTACGCCTGCGCCATCGTGATCTGGTACAGGTCGGTGAGCATCGGCCCCGCCACCCCCGGAGGGGTCGTCGGGCGCGGTTTCTGGCTTGACACGTCCCTCCTTGCACTCGCCGATGGCTGTCTCGGCTATGTACCCGAGCTGCCGCGGGACGCTTCGGCAGGCGGCTCATGCAGGCTAGCACTCGCTCGCTTCACCGTCCGATCCGGGAGCCGTCGGCTTCCGCCTCGCCGTTCACCGAATGTCATGTGAAGGGCGAGCGCACTGGGGGTAGTATCTCGATCGGTGCCGTCGCTGACGGCCGCCAGCGAGTCGGGGAGGATCCGATGTCTGCTGTCGAGGGCGATCGCACTGGCCGGCGCCGTAATCCTTCGGTTCCCGCCCCGCGCAGGACGCCAGCGGTGGACGCTGCCGACGTGCCCGGTATCCTTGCCGGGCAGATCGCCGCGCTCTACGCTGCCGCCGAGCGGGAGCGGCGTGATGTGGGCGTCGAGCGAGCGATCGCGCGTGCGCGCGCTGCGATCTAGCGAAACGCCGCACCCGCGTCCTCGGTCACCGCATCTTGCGCCTGCGCTTCTCCGCCGACCGACATCGCCTTTCGCCGCGCCGCGGCTTCTCGTGTCCCCGCCTCTCTGTGTCTGTGTGACTTCTTCGGCCGTGCGGGTGCGTTCGGTCGCGGGTACACTCCTGAGCGAGCGTGCGGTCGCTTTCGGCCATGGCTCTCGCCCTTGAGGACATCGACTGAGATGGATGCATGATGTGCCAGTTCTGTGTTGAGCACGGTGACGGCAAGCGCTGGTACCTCGAAGCCGCGAACTACGCCGCCGATCTCGAGAGCGACCTGGCGCGGCGCAACTACATCGTCGAGTTCATCAAGGACTTCGACACGATGCGCGCCCGCGCCATCGGCAGCATGGAACTGCTCGACGCACTGCCCGGGCCGTTCGAGCGAGGCGCGAAGAAGATCGCCAGCCGCCGCATGCAGAAGGTCCACTACGGACAGCCCGTCCCCATCGAGGAATGCGGCGAGATCTTCGATATCGCAACGAGCATCGTCAAGATCCCGTGCGTGTGCCGCACGTTTGCGGGACACAAGCCCGAAGCCGTCTGCATCCTGGTGACGACGCAACCCATCGAGCCGCTCCTTGAGGAAGGCTTCAGGGACTACGTCGACGGACCGGACGTGAGACTCGTTCGAGCGTCTGACCAAGCAAGAGGCGCTCACGCTCCTCGGGCGCTGCGAGGTTCGGGGGCTCATGCACTCGGTGTGGACCTCCTCACCCCGTTCATCGGTGCCATCTGCAACTGCAACGTCGAGAGCGGATGCATCGGCGATGAAGCTCACGGTCGGGTACTCGATGCCGATGATGTGGCGCGGGGAGTCGGTTGCCAGGCTCGACACAGAGGCCTGCACCTCGTGTCGCCAGTGTGTGGCGCTCTGCCCATTCGAGGCCCTCTCCGCCGAAGGCAACGGGGGCGGCAGACGGGTCGCGCTGGACGCGACGAAGTGCTGGGGGTGCGGTATATGCCGAAGCGCGTGCACCTCGAACGCGCTCTCGCTCGCCGAACGCCGGAGCGTCCCGGAGGCCGCCGCGATCTGGTAGCCGCCGTCGGCGGACGCACGTGGGTGCGGCTGCGCGACGCGCGTGGGTGCGGTTACCGGCGAGCGCGCGTTGCGGCTACCGTCGGAGCTTCGCGAGGTCCTCGGCGCGACGAGACGCGATGTAGTCCGAGACGAGCGTCCCCACGCGCGCGAATCGATCGACGCTGATGTGCGAACCCACATCCTTCGGCGTGTGGTACGCGTCGTCGGGCAGCGATTCGATCCAGAGCGCCGGCAGGCCCGCAGAGTTCGAACGGCTCGTGGTCGCTCATCCCCGTGGCGGCCGGATCCAGCTTGAACGTCATGGGGAGGCGCGAGCGGGAGAAGGCCAGCAGGTCGCTCGCGAGCGTCTGCGGACCGCGCTTCATCGTACGCGCGTACAGCTTGTCGCCCACGCCGAGCAAGTCGAGCGACATCATCCCGGCGATGCGCTCCTTCTCCGCATTCGTAAGCGACGCAACGCGATGGCGCGAGCCGAAGTGATGCTGCGTCCTGTCGGCACCGATGATCTCCTCCGAACCGAAGAAGTCGAACTCGACCGTGGGAACGATGTTCACGCGTTTGAGAGCCTCCGCTATCGCGAGAATCGCACCTACGCCCGTCGCGTCATCGTTCGCCCCCGGCGAAGGTGGCTTCGAATCGAGGTGCGCGCCGAGGACGAGCACGTACGGTGATGCGCCCGGCTTCTGGGCGATGACGTTTCGCGACCTTCTTCCGTTTGGGAGGTCGAACTCCTCGACTTGCGGCTGGTAGCCGAGCGCCTGAAGCTGCTGGGCGACGTAGTCCGCGGCAGCCCTCTCGGCTTGGCTCCCTGCGGTGCGCACCCCGATCTCGTCGGCGAGGCGTCGCACGTGGACCATCGCCCGCTCGACCGAGAACGGAAGCGAGCTGCTCGTTGCAGGCTCCGAGACCGGGAGACGCGCGGCGGTGCGGGCGGCAACGGCGGCGGTAGCGGTGCCCGATTCGCCTGGTGGGACCTTGGACTGGTGCGGCGCGTCGGCGTCGAGCCTGCGACGGGGGGTGGTTGCACGCTCGGCCGGCGAGCAACCGGCGCAGACCAGCGCCACGACGAGCGACAGGGACACCGCGAGCGTTGCGCATCGCATCGCGACCCGCCCTGACTTCCCACCGTCGCGCCTGACTGCCACCGGCACACTCCTCTGCCCCAGCATCGCCCCCGGTCTGCGTCCTCACGATGATGACACGAGCGCGATGATTTGCCTGAACTACGCCATAGGGGTTCCCCGCGTGCGCCGTGTTGGGTATACCTGACACGAACGCGATGCGCGAGGCGTGGGGCGCGGCGCTGATGAAGCGACCGGCTGGTGGCGCATCGACAGGCAACGGGCAATGGCTTTTCGGCCATCAAGAAAGGGCGGGTGCCTCATGGCAGACGAACGCACCGACGTAGCGGGGCTGGTTGAGCGTGCCTTCCTTATGGGTCTGGGCGTCATGGAGATGACGCGCGACCGGGTGTCGACGCTCAGCAAGGACCTCGAGGAGCGCGGCAAGATGTCCGAGTCCGAGGCGAAGAAGGTCGCGGACCGTATCAGCGAGATGGCGAGCGAGCAGCAAGAGAGCGTTCGCAAGACCGTGGACAAGGAAAGCGACCGCTTCCTGAACGCCACCGGCGTCGCCACAAAGGAAGACCTCGAGGCGCTCAGGACCGAGATCGCCGAGCTCAAGGCGCTCATCGCGTCGCGCGGCATGGGCGACGCGGAGCCCATGCCCTAGTGGCGACGTCCACTTAGGCAGCGGGAGTGCCCGCCAGAAAGCACGTCGAGCGATACCGCCAAATCGTCGGCATTCTCATTGATGAGGGGTTCGACAGCGCGCTCGACGTAACAGGCCTGCGGCGTTTCGCGCCGGTCCGCAGCCGTTTCCATCGCGAGCGGGCCGAGTCCGCGCCGCCGCTCGCCGTGCGGATCCGACGCACGCTCGAGCGCATGGGTCCCACGTTCGTGAAGCTCGGTCAGGCTGCTTCGACGCGCGGCGACGTCATCCCGGAGCCGATCGTGGAGGAGCTTCGCAAGCTCCAAGACGAGGTCGCTCCGTTCCCCTACGAGACGGTCCGCGAGATCGTCAAGGAGCAGCTCGGCGACGAGCCCGACAAGGTGTTCGCCACCTTCTCCACGACACCCCTGGCCTCGGCGTCTATAGGCCAGGTGCACGGGGCCACGCTTGAGGACGGCACCGAAGTCGTCGTCAAGGTGCAGCGGCCGGGCGTGCAGCAGCAGGTGGAGACCGACGTCGACATCCTCCTCACACAGGCGCGTTTCGTGCAAGACCACACGGAGATCGGTCAGCACTACGACGTGGTCGAGATCGTGAGCGGGTTCGCCGAAGCGGTCCAGGGCGAACTCGACTACATCGGCGAGGGCCAGCGCGCCGAGAGGCTCGCGAGGATGTTCGAGCGCGACGACACGGTCAAGTTCCCGAAGGTCCACTGGGAGTACACGACGCAGCGCGTGCTCACCCTCGAGCGACTCGTCGGGATTCCATTCAACCGGCCCAAGGAGATCGACGAGGCCGGCCTCGACCGGGCCGAACTCGCCAAGCGCGGCATCTACTGCTACCTGGACCAGATCTTCACGCACGGGTACTACCACGCCGATCCGCATCCCGGAAACCTCTTCGCCCTGCCCGACGGTCGCGTGGGCTTCACCGACTTCGGGCGAGTGGGCATGATCTCGCAGATCGGCCGCGATCAGCTCGCCGACCTTTTCCTCGCCATCGTGGACAACGACGTGCCGCTGGCCGTGGACACGCTCGTCGAGGCCGCCGGCACCCCCGGGGACCTCGACGTTGCCGCTCTCGAGCTCGAGGTTTCGCGACTCATCGGCAAGTACTACAACCGTTCGCTGCGCGAGGTGCACATCGGCCAGCTCATCTCCGAGGTCCTCAACCTGATCCGCGTTCACCACCTCATGATGTCGAGCGAGCTCGCCGTGCTCCTCACCACGCTCGCCGTGCTCGAGGGGCTGGGCACCCAGCTCGACCCCAACTTCGACTTCGTCTCAGTGACCGCCCCGTTCGCCCGCCGCATGGCCGACGCCCGCATGGAGCCGCGAGCGCTGCTGCGCTCACTTGTGCGATCGATGCGGCGCAACGTGAAGATGTTCTCCGACCTGCCGGAATCGCTCGGGCGGTTCTTGAAGCGCGCGGGCCAGGGCGAGATTCCCATGACCGTGCGACCGACAGGCCTGGAGCCGTCGCTCACGCGGCTGGAGGAGATGGTCAACCGGATCTCCTTTGCTGTCGTGGTCGCCGCGTTCGTCATCGGGCTCTCGATGTTGCTCATGAACACCGAGAAGCCAGACCTCTTCTTGTGGATCGCGCGTCTCGCGCTCCTCGGCGCCGTCGCGGTGGGCAGCTGGTTCTTCGTCTCGGCGATCATCGCCCACTACCGCCGCCGCTAGTCACACTCGGCGCCGAACGCACCCCCCGCCGCCCCGAGCGATCGCCACACCCCGGCCGGAGGTTTGCGGTTCGCGCCCGAGCGTTCCGCACATCCAGCGAGGCGGATGCGCGACAGGCAGCAGCTCAGCGCGGTATGCTCTGCATGTCTGGTCTTACGGCACGGCGTGTCGACCGGCAGCGCGGCGCGCCAGTCGCCAGGCGATGCCGGAGCACGGCGGCAACGCCGATTCGATCGAGATCTTGTGGAGGGCAAAGGGGTTGTCATGACAGCGAAGCGCGCACTTACGACGGTCATAGGTCTCGTGTTCGTCGCAGTCTTGCTCACAGGTTGCGCGGGACAGAGCCAGGACGCGACGTTCATCGGCTACAGCCAGCGGCCCACTGACGTCAATACCACGGGGATCGCCATCGTCCAGCTCGAATCCGGCGAGCCCGCGCAGGCCGAGTGCACCTACACCACGCTGGAGAACGGCACGCCGGTCAAGGTCCAGAAGACGGACGGCGGCTACAAGGTCGTGTCCGTATCGCCCGACTGGAAGTAGCTCTCCGCCCGGGTTCGACCGCTCTACTGGCTTGCCGCTCTTGGGCGGCCGCTATCACCCTCCGTCGCTATCATCGCCTCGACCGTTCCCATCGCTATGTCGAGAGAGATGTCTGAGCACATGATCTTCGCGCCTTCGCGGGCCATCCTGACCGCGCATTCCCTGCCCATACCTGAGCCGGCGCCGGTGACGACTCGGACCTTCTTTCGTACCCTTCAGCGCACCGCTCCCCGCGCTCGGCCGTTGTGGTTAGATGTGCAGACCACCCGAACGGACCGTCCAGACGACTCCGGAGGCGCTCATGCCTTTCGTGCTCGCACTCGACCAGGGGACCACCAGCTCGCGCGCGATCGTCTTCGACGAGATGGGCGAGAAGCGCTCGCAGGCGCAGATACCGATGCCGCAGATCTTCCCGCAGCCGGGATGGGTGGAGCACGACCCGGTCGTCATGTGGCAGAACCAGCTCGACGTCGCACGTCAGGCGATCTCCGAG
The DNA here is from genome assembly GCA_963817255.1 of uncultured Actinomycetes bacterium. Taxonomy (GTDB): domain Bacteria; phylum Actinomycetota; class Coriobacteriia; order Anaerosomatales; family CAVRZR01; genus CAVRZR01. The sequence continues at coordinate 395,644 of CAWFNT010000002.1, read as the reverse complement.
GCCGGTCTTTCGGCCGCCGATATCGCAGGCATCGGCATCACGAACCAGCGCGAGACCGTGGTGGTGTGGGAGCGCGCAACCGGTAGACCGATCTTCAACGCCATCGTATGGCAGGACCGCCGGACCTCCGAGATGACCGACGCGCTTGCGCGCCAAGGACGCGGGGACTTCGTGCGCGAACGCACGGGGCTGCCGCTCGACCCCTACTTCTCGGCTAGCAAGATCGCGTGGATCCTCGACAACGTCCCCGGCTCGCGCGCCCGCGCCGAGGCAGGCGAACTCGCGTGCGGCACCGTGGACACGTGGTTCATCTGGCAGCTCACCGGAGGGGCGGTCCACGCCACCGACGCGACGAACGCCTCGCGCACGCTCCTCCTCGACATCGAGCGCGGCGTCTGGGACGCCGAGATGCTCGCGATGTTCCGCATCCCGGAGGAGTTGCTGCCTCGCGTCGTGGCCTCGAGCGGCCCGATCGGCCAGACGCTGCCCGGACTGTTCGGCGCACCGGTCCCGATCACCGCCGCCTGCGGAGACCAGCAGGCCTCGCTCGTGGGCAACGGCGGCTTCGCGGCCGGCGACGCAAAGGCGACCTTCGGCACCGGCGTGTTCGCGCTCATGCACGGCGGGCGGGCTCGTCCGCGCTCTCAGACGCTCGCGGTCACGCTCGCCGCACAGATCGGCGACGAGCTCGAATACGCGCTCGAAGGCTCGATCTTCATGGGCGGCGCCGTGGTGCAGTGGATCGTCGAGGGCCTCAAGCTCGCCGATGATCCTGCGGCGGCGCAAGCACTCGCCGAGAGCGTGCCGGACAGCAACGGCGTCGTGCTCGTCCCGGCGCTCACGGGCCTGGGCGCGCCAGAATGGGACCCGCTCGCTCGCGGCGCGATCTTCGGGCTCACGCGCGGGGCAACGAACGCGCACGTCGCTCGCGCGGCGATGGAGTCGATCCCGCTGCAGGTGGGCGACCTCATCGACGCGATGGTCGCCGACTCCGGACACGGCCTGTCCGAGATCCGCGTCGACGGCGGCGTGACGGTCAACTCACTGGTGATGCAGACGCTCGCGAACGTGCTGAGCATCCCGGTTCACACCGCCGCGATGGCCGAATCGACCGCACTCGGAGCCGCGTACCTGGCAGGCCTGACCACGGGGGTTTGGGGGTCGCCGGACGATCTGCCCATGCTTCGAGCGATCGGACGAACGTATCAACCCGACCCCGCAGCGGCGGACGGCCTCGCGGACCTGAAGGTGCGCTGGGCCGAGGCGGTCAAGCGCTCGCTCAAGTGGGAGCGCGGCTAGGAGCGGCCGCTGGCCGAGCCTTCGGCCGAGAGGAGCGACGCGCGGCTACTCGACGGTCACGTCCAGCGTGAACGTCTCAGCGGCCGGCACGGTCGTCTCCCACGCGCGCTTGTACTCCATGCTGAGCTCACCGGTGCCTGTCTTGGCGGCGTCGAACTGAAACGTCTGCCGCTCGGTCATCCCCACCACCGGCCCCGAGCCGCTGGCGTCGGGCTTCACGGCCGCGACCACTGGATCCCCCAGCTGCTTCAAGATGCCCCCGGCGTCGTCGACAACGACCCAGGCGAAACCGGTGGACGGATTGCCGTAGAGCGAGACCTGAAGCGTGCCCTTGTTGGGAACCGTGACCGGGCTGCCGCTGTCGGTTTGGGTGACCGAGACATCCTTCGCCGTGCCGCAGCCCGCGAGCATCACTGCCAGTGCGGCGCCCAAGACGACGATCGTCGCCACACCCGTGATTCCGGTGATTCGTCGGTTCACAGTAGTCCCCCCGTCGGATCCGCGCGCGTGATCGGCCCTGCTACCGGTGAATGTTCCCCACGGGCGTCAGACCTCGGGAAGGACGGTCACGCCCCACCCGGTTCCCGTGTGCGTGGCGATGACCGAGCCCGTTTCGTAGGTCACCATCTCGATGACGTCCCACTTCGACCGGATGGCATCGACGAGCCGATGCGCTCGCGCCTCGCTGAGAGCATGACCCACCGCGAACCTGCCTTTCGTCGCCGCGCCCATCTGCTCAGAGACCCATTCGAGCGTACGCTCCAACGCCGCCTTCTCGCCCCGGCTGCGTGCGAGTGGCTGGAACTCGCCCTTCCCCACCACTTCGAACGTCACCTTGAGATTGAGCATCGAGCCGAGGAACGCCGACACCATGCCGATCCGTCCGCCTCGGCGCAGATTCTCGAGCGAGTCGATGCCGACGATCAGGCGCACGCGGTCGCGCACGGAATGGACGCGATCGAGCACCTCGGCGACGCCAAGACCCTCTGCGGCCGCCGCAGCCGCCTCTCGCACCTGCCAGCCAAGCGCCCATGAAAGGGTGTAGGAATCCACGACATGCACGCGACCACCGAACTGCTCGGCAGCCCGGTGCGCAGACTCGAGCGTGCCCGAGAGCTTTGCCGCGATGTGGACCGACACGACCTCTGAGAATCGCTCGAGCAGGCTTTCGTAGGCGTCTGAGAACGCACCGACGCTCGGCTGCGAGGTCGTTGGCAGCTCGGGCGCAGCGCGCATGCGCTCGAAGAAAATTCCTCCTGGGTGAGCACCCCGTCGGTGAAGCATTCGTCGCCGAAGTGCACGAGAAGCGGGACGACCTCGATACCGTGTAGGGCTGCCATCTCCGGCGGGATGTCGGCCGTGCTGTCCGTGACCACGGCGAGCGTACGAAGCGGATCGCGCAGTTCCGTCACCGGTTCCTCCTCAACTCTCGCCGAATCTCGCTGGGGTGGCCCGAAGACCCCTCCTCGCGCCCGCTGCGCGTGAGTCCTTCGCCCGACTGCCCCGGCGCGTCGTTCCCCGACCTCTGCAGAGTACTCGAACAGCATTGTGCCACGAGGGTTGGGCAAAGCGCGGGAACCCGATCGATGGCGCTCGAGCCGGCCGGGGCGTCGCAGAACGAGCGGGTCCGGGCAGGACGCTCGTTGCGACAATCGCCGACGCCCGTGTACGCTTGGAGACACGGAACGCCCGCGGACATCTCGGCTGACGCACAAGAGAGGCCGACATTGCCCTCGCGACTCACGCGCCGGCAATCGTACGCGCGACGCAGACGACGCGTACGCTCCCAGCGACTTGGCCTGTTCGTCTTGACGGTGCTGGTGACCGCCGTCGCAGTCTTCGTGCTGGTGATCGCTCCGCGCGTCGCATCGCTCGCGCGAGCGCGGCCCGCAAGCGCGGCGGCGACGACGACTCCGACGGTCTCCCCCAAGCCCAAGCCGAAGCCCGCGCCGTTGTCGACTACTCGTGGGTCAAGCGCTTCTCCAACAGGCGCGTGCACCGAGTAGTCACGACACAGAAGGCGATCGCCCTCACCTTCGATGACGGCCCGAGCCGCTACACAAAGAAGACGGTGCAGACGCTCGACCGGTTTGGGGCGAAGGGCACGTTCTTCGTGACCGGGTGGTGTTCGGACCACCCGTGGGCGGCCGTCGCCAATCGCTTCACGGTCACCCAGGGACACGAGCTCGGAAACCACACGATGCACCACAAGTCGCTTTTCAGCGATCCCGACTTCTGTGCGAGCGAGATCGCCGACCTGGACCGGTTGCTCAAGCAACAGACCGGGTCGGGCACCAAGTGGGTCCGTGCGCGAGGCGGCGGCGTGGACGACGTGGGACTCGCGGCCGCGGCCCGGTCCGGGCACGCATACGCGCAGTGGTCGACCGACTCCAGGGACTCCAAGGCGGTCTACACGCCCCCGTCGGTCCTCGCCGACAACGTCCTGAACAGCGTGCGTCCGGGTTCGATCGTGCTGCTGCATGTCTCGCATCCCGAGAGCCTGGAGGCGCTCCCGGAGATCCTTCGCAGGCTCAAAGCGCGCGGCTACAAGATGGTCACGCTGTCTGAGCTCGCGGCGATGGGTGCGCCGTACCCCTAGGCTGCGAGATGCCGACGCCGGCTTGCCGGGGCGTGAGCCGCAGCGCGCTACGCGGGCGAGCTCACGACGCGCACGCGCCCGTCTTCGATGAGCCCGTAGCGGTATGCGTTGGCGAGCCATTCCTGGGTCGCACCGTGCACGTTGGGCGCGACGAGGTGCAGACCGGCCGCCCCCATCATGGCCTGGGATCGGCCCTGGTAGATCTCGGGTGGTGTGTGGCCGATGATCTGCTCGATGCCGGGCAGCGGCCTCGCGTCACCGATCCAGAACGGCCGGTACCAGAGCGGTCCCTCGGGACCGAGGAATCGCTGCATCTGCGGGTCGCCTTGAGTGAAGCCCTTCTTCTCCCAGACCCGCATGAGGTCCCGGAATTCGACGCTCACGAGCTCGGCGAGGCGCTCGACGTCGCCCTCGGCAAAGTCGTAGTCGGCCGAGAACAGCGTCGAGAGGCACGAGTGGCAGATGAGGTACCCCTGCTCGGCGGTGGCGAGTCGCCAGCGGCCACCAAAGACGCCCTTCTTGTCGATAGCGCGCTGGACGAGGCGATCGGTAAAGAGCTCGAACACGTTCTCGTCTTGCGGCTCGATCTCCTGCCCGATCATCGCCGCGGCCTCGTGGTTTCCGAAGAGCGCGACGTCGGCGAGCTGATCGACGAGTTCGAACGCCCGCTCGGGGTCCGGCCCTCCGTCCAGGAAGTCGCCCGCGAAGACGAAGCGGTCCACGCCCTTCTGGAAGTTGGCGTGTACGAGCGCTCGCTCGATGAGCCCGGGATGGCCGTGGACGTCTGAGATGACGATTGTTCGCATGAGACCAGACTACCCTCCTCCGAGGTGTCGCTGAAGAGTGTCGCTGCAGTTATCGGCTGGCGAACAGTCGTGCCGATGACCCGGTTAGGCGAGAGCCCGATGACGGCCCTGCCCAACCGGGTTCAGGCAGGGTACCCCCTACTGGCCCGCCTGCTTCTTCTTCTGCTCCCACTCCTCGGGCTCGAGTGCGCCGTCGGCCTCGAGCGCCGCGCTGAACCAGACCGCGGACTGCGCATCGGCGTGGCGGCGGTGTCCGCGGACGTTGTGGGAGAGGCGCTTCATGGTCTTGGCGGCCTCACCCGGCACGGCCTCGTAGTTGAGCATGTGGCCTGCGGCCACGCCTATCGAAGCGCCGACCTCGTAGGCGTCTTGGTTGGCGCCCAGGTACACGAACTCGTAGGAGGCGAGCTTGCGGCGGTCCTCGATCATCTGGAAGATCCGCTCGCGGCTGAACTCGCGGCTGGAGTTCTCGAACCCGTCGGTCATGATGACGAAGAGCACCTGGTCGGGCTTGTTGGCCGCGACGAAGTCGTCGGTGATGCGCATCGTGTGGCCGATAGCGTCGTAGAGTGCGGTCATGCCGCTGGGCCGATACGTGCTCGCATCGAGATCCGGCACCTCGCGGATGGGCACAGCCTGGCATACGGTGTCGAACTGCGTGTCGAACAGCGTGAGCGTGAGCAGGGCGTCACCGGACTCGCGGGTTTGGTCGTTCTTGAACTCGTTGAAGCCCGAGATCGTCGCCGAGCGAATCGACTCCATCGAGCCGGACTTGTCGAGCACGAAGTTGATGAGGATCGTGCCGTTGCCATCCGCCGGCTTGGTGACGAGCCGTGAATGTCTAGCGTGACCACCGCTGTCAATAATGGTATATCTACTATACTATTAAGGAACATTCTTGATCGGAGAGCCCGTATTTGTGTTTGACGAGGCCAAGAGCTGCGCCAACAAGGTGAAGCACGGGATCGACTTCATTGAAGCTCAAGCGCTTTGGTCAGACGAGAACCTGGTGCAGGCTCGGGCAAGGAGCACGCACGAGGAACGATACATGGTGGTCGGCAAGATGGGAGACAGGCACTGGTCGGCTTTCATCACCTACCGCGGCAACACCGTTCGCCTCATCTCGGTTCGTCGCGCCCGCCCGCAGGAGGTGCAGCAGTATGAAGGCAAGTGACTTGGAGAAGAAGTTCGACGACGGCGTCGAAGACGTCATCGATGACTTCGATTTCGCCAACGCTACTCGCCCACTGAGAGATGTGCGACGCGTCAACGTGGACTTCCCCAACTGGATGGTTGACGCTCTGGACAGGGAGGCGCTTCGACTCGGCGTGACTCGGCAGTCGATCATCAAAGTCTGGATCGCCGAAAGGCTCGAGCGCGCTAGCTAGGCACTCTCGCGATCACGCAGCGCCCGTTTGACGCACCGCCCGATTCTCTCCCGCACCTCCTCGAACTCCGGCAACCGCTCCCCCGTTTCCTCGTCGCAGTAGAGCCCGCGCCGGACCTCGATCATCACCGACACCACGCGCGTGTCCCATCCGAGGTACTCAAGCGGCACGAACGTCCCTGCGAAGGGCATGTTGCGCGCAACCCGGAACCCCTCAGCACGAAACGCCTGCTCGAGTGCCTCGGCGAACCCGGCCGGCGTATGGAAGTCGTCGGTCCCGATGCAGATGTCCGGTCGGTCGGCCGACTGGTCGAGCTCGCTCAACAGAGGCACCGTCGCGAAGGAGTGGCAGTCGAGGATGATGCACGTGTCGAACTCTCGGAGCCTCGAGGCAACGAGCGCTGTGAGCCCCTCGTGGTACGGCTCGTAGTGCTCGGCGATGCGCTGGGCACGCTCGGCCTCGCTGATGCGCGCGAGCAGCTGCCCCTCGGCACCATGTGTGTACACGACGCCCTGACCGCGCGCGGCCATGGGCTCCTCGGCGTCGTCGGCGAAACGCTCGGGGTCGAAGACGAGGCGCGAGAGTTCGTTGACGATCATCGTCCCGCCCAGGTCGAGCATCCACGAGAACACGTGGTCGGTGTGCCAGTCGGTGAGACGCACGAGCTCGCGCTGGAGCGCGTCGTCGTCGAGCACGATCCGCTCGCGCACGTGCTGCGGGATGCGCGTCGACGCGTGCGGGATGTGCGCGACGAACGGGCTCGCAGGAACGCGGCCTGAGACGACGATCTTGTAGGGGGCTATGGGCATCAGCGACCACCTACGTCCGCGCTCGCGCCCGTGTGATCCTTCGCCCACTGCCACGGCTCGTACTTGGTCAGTCCGAGCAGGGTGAGGTTGCGGAAGAACTCGCTCCAGTCCCTGCCGATGACCGTCCCCACCAGCGAACCGTCGATGCGCTTCACGGCCTGGAAGACGCCCGCCTCGGGTTTGATTGCGATGCTCACGCTCGCCCGCTCGGGCCCGAAGACGTTGAAGTAGTTGAGCGTCGCGCCTAGATTGCCGGGAGCATTCGCGCAGTAGCTGTCGAGTCGAGGCTCGTAGACCGCCTGCGCTGAGCGCACGACGCCCTCGACGGCGATCGTGCTCATGAACAGGATGCGGTTCGGAAAGATTGCGAGCTCCGGTCGATCTGGCGCGTCAAGCTGGCCGGGTATGAAGCCGAATCGCGTCTCGAGTACCAGGATCCCCTCGTCGGCGGTCCGCAACGGACCGAACAAGAAACGATGCCCAGTCATGGCCATCTCCTCTCGGCCATGGGCATCGCCCACGGCGCTTTAGCAGTTGGTTTCGCGGCTGCAATCTGCTGATCAAATCCCGCGTGCCGTCATCGGTGACGGCAAACCTACGAGACACACTACACCACCCGGGTGTGACATTGGTCGGACGCACTTCGGCCCGGAACCCACGGGCGACTTCCGGCCAGGGACTCTGGTTTCGTCCTCGATTGGGTGCCGAGTGTCTTGGCTTCGCGGCCTTCCCACGGGACGGCAGCTCGTTCTAGGCGAGTCGCGCGTCTCCGGCGCAGCGCAAACTCCGGCTGACTGACACGCGGAATGTCGGAGTTGGATTCCTGTAAGGGGCGCCTGATACGTTCCGCTTCGGTCGAGTCTCGGCTACCTCTTGCCGCAGCTAGTTTGCATGCTTTTGCTTTAAAGAATAGTATTCTTCAAATATATGTTCCTGGGAGTTGATCATGACGAGCGCCCGAGAAATGGGACAACCGGAGCTTCGGAACCGACTGTTGGAGTTCGACAGAGCGGTGAGCCTGCTCTACCCCGGTCGCCGCTTCCGTCTGGTGCTTGTCGGCGGCGGTGCTCTCGTGCTCCTGGGCTGCCTTGTGCGAGCGACAGACGACCTCGATGCACACTCCTTCCCTGCGGAGTTGCTGCCGCTGATGGAGAGGTACGACTTGAGCGCACGAGTATCGGCGTACCAAGACCAGTTCGCATACAACGTGGAGGACAGGCTCGTGTCCCTCGATCTGGGGACTACCAGCGTCGACTGCTACGCCGCATCGGTCGAGGACATAGTGGCGTCGAAGTTGTACTCGGACAGAGAGACCGACGCGAATGACGTTCGCCGTGCCGAAGTGCTTGCGGCGCTGAACTGGGATCGCCTGGCCGAGGTCGTCGCGGACATGGAAGCTAGCAAGCTGATCGAGCGCCGCCATCGGCAGTTCCTCGACAACTACGACTTGTATCGAAAGGAGTGCGGACCATGCGATGCCTAAGCTTCACCGGATTCCTGAAGTCATACGTTCAGTACCTCGCAGGGCGACAGACGTCGGCGTTGTCGCAGCTCGCCGGGCTCATACAGTCCGAACCGCGCCTCGCCGAGCCGCTGCTCCTGTGGTCCGCGAGGACGGGAAGCCACCAAAGACTGTCTCGCCTTCTTGCGGGGCGTGATGCTCTGGCGGACGAGCTGGATACGTTGGTGTCGCTGGCGCAGCAGGGCCGTCTCGAGTCTGCGCTCGCCGCCGAGGACCCGCGGCTGCGGCCTGAGTACTACAAGGTCTGGCGAAGCTACGTCGCCCGTCGCGACGCGCCTATGCGTGATGCGGAGCTCAAACTTGAGGCGCGAACGCGCGCGCTGGGTCTCGAGGCGACCAAGCATGTGACTCGGTATCGGATGGCAAAGGATCTCGGCCTGAACCCCGGCAATCTTCACGCGTTCCTCGCTCTGGGCAATCCGAGCAAGCTTTCTCTCAGGAGGGCGTTCGAACTCGTTGAGTATCTGGAGGCTGCCTGACGAGTGCCCGGGAGGCCAGCCGCCCTCGGCAAGGCTGCGCACAGCGTGGTTGGAAGGCGGTTGGTGGCCGGAAAGGAGCGAGCGCTAGAGTCGCCCTCGGCACTCGCGCAAGACCCCGCCGCGACCTAGCGCCATAGACTCGACGGCCCATGCATCCAACGAGCCCACGGTTCCCCTCGGCGTGAGCTGGAACACAGGCAGCACTGCCGCAGGCAGTCTGCCACCACACCGAGGGGGTTACCATGTGCACGACCGCTCCAAGACGCCGCATACTCGCGGCGCTCCTCGTCCTGTCCGCCATCGTGGGAACGGGCGTTTCTGTGGGATTTGGCGCGACACCACCTCTCGAACCCGATCCCGACGTACTCGAGCGTCTTCGGCCCGCCCAGACCGCCGGCGGCGATGCGGTGCTCGTGGGCGCCGACGTCACGCTCGGCTCCGCCGACGCCACCCACGTGTCCCTCCCAGTCGCCGCGTTCGCCGCGCGATCGGGTCGGTCGGCAACGCTTCGAAAGCTCGTCGTCACCGGTCCGGGCGGCGACGTCCTCGCAACGTCACGGCCCGGTCGCCGGCTCGCGCCGATCGCAGACCTCGCGGCCTCGCCCGACGAGTTGCTCGCGCGTCTCGCGTCGCGCATGCCCGACCGCGTGCGCGAGGTGCTGGCCCGGGGTTTCGCCAGCTCGGACGTGCGCGTGCCCCTCGGCGACGTCACGCTCGAGGACGGCACGACGACCACCTTCACGGTCACCGCGACGTTCGACGCCGCCGGCGCGCAGAAGACGGCATCGGTGCCGCTTGCCGTGTCGGTCGCGTCCCTGCCTTCGGCGACCTACTGGGCAGCCGGCGACGGGCACGTCCACTCGAGTGAGTGGAGCGACGGGTGGAATCACCATGGCCGCGCAGGTGAGCTCCGCGCGGGCCCTAGGCCACAAGTGGATCGCCATGACCGACCACTGGAAGGGCATCTGGGCGGTCGCCGGCCGAGGAAACGCGAACTGGGCGCTCTACCGCGCCGATTGTTCGGCGAAGGAGACCGCGAGCCAAATCCCGGTGCTGCCGGGCACCGAGCTCATGGCGGCCGCCAATCGGGGCCACGCGCTTGCCTACGCCCTCGACGGCTCGAAGGTGCCTCCACGGGACGACTACCTCGTGCCATCCGCGCTTGTGAGCGCCATCAACGCGCACACGCCCGGGAGCTCGTACGCGGTCATCTGCCACCCTTTCTCCGCCACGGCTGACCGATGGGGTGACTGGCGCGCGACCGCCTTTCGCGCGATCGAACTGATGTCGCAGGAGCGCCAAGCCACGGCCGAGACGCAGGCGAAGTGGTTCGAGCTCCTTCGAGCAGGGCTCCCGGCGCGAATCGCGGGTGGGCCGTTCGTGGTGGGCGTCGCCAACTCGGATGCGCACGCTCCCTGGCAGCGTCCGGGTGAGGCCGGCATCACGTGGATCCGCTCCACGGTGTCCCCGCTCTCTCGCGTGGCCGTCTGGAATGCGATCCGCTCGGGCGCCGTGTCCGCGAGCGGCCGAGGAGACATCGGCTACTTCACGCTCAACGGCGTGCAGCAGGGTGGGATCGTGGGCGCGACAGCGGCGACCTCGCTCGTGTTCAACATCACCGGGCGACCCGTCACTGGCCGCAAGTGCACGGAGGTCTCGATTCGCAACGTGAGCAACGGCGTGGTTTGGTCGCTCGCGAACCCCGGTCCGAACGTGACGAAGACGCTCCCTGCACCTTCGGCCGACACCTTCTACGTGGTGAAGATGGTCTTCGCCTCGACCGAGCGACACCGACCACTCGCACGTCTGGTGCAACCCGGTCTTCGTCGACCGCAGGTAGGTGCGTGGTGGGCGGCACCAGGGGCGATCGCGTCACCAGCGCACACCGGTCCGCGCGCTCGCGGCGTTCAATGCGTCGCTGGGCTGCAGGCGGAGCTCTCTGGGGCGCACTGAGCGTCCTGCCTGCGGCGCTGTCGAGTTCGTACTTCGAGGCGGTCGGGTACCCTGTCGGGTCGTGCGCTCCGTTGGGCACTGCCGTCCTGGTACGTCGCGAACGTGTCAGCACGCGCTGGCGGAAGCCGTCTCGGCGCGTGGCCGCAGGACGCGCAGATCGCGACGTTCGTTATCGCGAGCGCGCTTCTCGGTGCTGCCGCCGCGCTGGGGTTGAGCTGGCTGGTCGGGCAGGTAGGACGAGCGTCCCATTCGAGCTCAGCTGCGGCAGAGCCGAGGCGACGCCCGTGACGGCGCCTTTGTCACACCCGCGTGCTAGGTTCTCCTCATGACTACTCGCCTGTCGAAAACGCGCTTCCAGAAGGGCCTCCAATGTGAGAAGGCCCTCTGGCTCGCCATACACGAGCCCGAAGCGGCCGATCCGCTCGGCGAGTCCACGCTCTGGCGCTTCGGACAGGGAGGCGCCGTCGGTCGGATAGCGCATGGCCTCTTCCCAGGGGGGACCGAGGTCATGGAGGATCACCTCCATTCGGCCGAAGCGCTCGAGACCACTGCCCGACTGCTCTCTGAAGGGGTGCGCGTCCTCTACGAGCCAGCGTTCTACTTCGACGACGTGCTCGTGCGCGTCGATCTTCTGGTCGCCGTCGATGATGCCGCAGGCGACACCGAGCCCGTGTTCGACCTCTACGAGGTGAAGTCGAGCTCAAGGCTCAAGAACGAGAACATCACGGATGCAGCTATCCAGACATACGTCGTCGAGGGCGCGGGGCCGCGTGTTCGTCGCTCACACATCGTGCATCTCGATTCGACCTACGTGTACGAAGGTGGAGAGTACGACCCGGCCGGGCTCTTCGCCATCGAGGACGTGACGGCCGCGGTTCGAGCATTCCTCCCTCTCGTGCACGACACGCTCGAGGGTTTCCGTCGGATGCTCGAAGGACCCGAGCCCGAGGTCCGCATCGGGCAGCAGTGCACGACGCCCTACGAGTGCGACTTCGCCGGTCGTTGTCACGCGTTCCTGCCGGCTGAGCACCCGGTGACGGACCTCGCACGCATCTCTACTGACACACTGCATGCCCTGCTTGGCGACGGAATCCTCTGCATCAGCGACATCCCGGAGTTGTGCGCCGGTCTCTCGGCGTCGCAGCGCTCGGTTGTCCGTGTCGTCAAGGACGGCGTGCCGGAGGTCGACCAGGCGGGCGTCCGCAGAGACCTACGAGGGCTTACCTACCCCCTCTACCACCTTGACTTCGAGGCGTTCAGAACCGCGCTGCCGCTTTGGCCAGGGATGCGTCCGTACGAACTCGTGCCGTTCCAGTACAGCATCCACGTCGAGCACGAAGACGGCACGATCGAACATCGCGAGTACCTGCACGTCGCACGTTCCGACCCGCGTCGCGCGCTCGCGGAGCGCCTCCTCGGCGACCTCGGCGAGTCGGGGTCGATCGTCCACTACACGAGCTACGAGCGACAAGTGCTCGATGCCCTCGCATCGGCCCTCCCCGACCTCGCCGATCGCCTGGGCCGCGCGAGAGGCCGGCTCTTCGACCTCGAACGCGTGATCCGCCTGCGAACGCTCCACCCGGACACGAACGGCCACACGAGCATCAAGTCGCGTGCTTCCGGCCTGGTGTGAGGATCTCTCCTACGAAGACCTCGGCATCCAAGACGGCGACACGGCCTCAGTGCTCTACCTACAGGTGATCACCGGGAACCTCGACGACCCCGCCTGCGAACAGGTCTTCCGCGATCTCGACGCAGTACTGCGAGCGCGACACCTTCGCGATGGTGCGCTTGCTCGACACCATTCGCGGGCTCGCACAGGCGTAGTCGCGGCTCCGCGCGTCAAGATCGCCCGCGCCCGGCGAGGCTTCCACAGTGCCGCGCCTCGCCCGATGTGGTACACGTGAGCCATGTCTCTGCTCGATGCGCTCAACAACGCCGACCTGAACCCAGTCACTCTCGCGTTCGTTGCGGGGCTTTTCACGTACTTCATGACCGCATTGGGCGCCGCGGGAGTATTCCTGCACCGAAACCCATCCCGACGCCTCATGGACATGATGCTCGGGTTCTCAGCGGGAGTGATGCTCGCGGCGGCCTATTGGTCGCTGCTCGCCCCGTCGGTCGACATCGCCACACAATCGGGTGGGATTCCCTGGCTCGCGCCCGCTGTCGGCTTCGCTGCTGGCGGTCTCGGGCTATGGGCGCTCGACAAGGTGCTCCCTCATGTCCACCGCATCTGGCCCGAACTGCAGGTACAGGAAGGCGTTGCGACCCACTGGCACCGGACAACGCTCATCGTCCTTGCCATCACCCTGCACCACATCCCCGAGGGGCTCGCGATCGGCGTGGCTGCGGGTGCTGCGGCCGCTGGCGTGCCGGAGGCCTCGCTCGGAGCCACGATCGCGCTCGGACTCGGACTCGGCCTGCAGAACCTGCCCGAAGGACTCGCCGTCTCGATGCTCATGGTCCGAGAAGGGCAAACGCGCAAGCGGGGCTTCTTCTTCGGCCAGCTCACAGGGGTAGTCGAACCCTTCGCCGCAGTGCTGGGTGCGCTCCTCGTGACCGCCTCGACCGCGCTTCTACCGTACGGACTCGCGTTCGCGGCCGGCGCGATGGTCTTCGTGGTGATCGAGGAACTCATCCCGGAATGCCAGAGAAGCGGCCACGCCGACTCGGCCGTCCTCGCGGCGATCATTGGGTTCACGCTCATGACCATCCTCGACATCGCTCTCGCCTGATGAGTGGTATAGGTTTGTCGAACGGACCGCGCCTCACACGTGGAGCAGCCTGATGACCGCGACGCTCGTCTGGGACCCCAAGCTCGCCGAGTACCGCTTCCCCGAGCACCACCCGATGAAGCCCGAGCGCTTCACGCTCGCGGTCGAACTCATGCGCGACTGGGGACTCCTCGATGAGGAAACGGGCGTAAACCCGGGCACGTCGAGCGAGCGGGCCGAGCAGACGCGGCCCGCAGCCGAGGCATCGCCGCGCGCCCGAGTCGTCCGGCCCGCGCCCGCGACCACGCGCGACCTGCAGCTCTTCCACACGGCTGCCTACATCGCCGCCGTGCAGGCGGCGGGCGCGAACCCGCTCTACGACGCGCCGTCGATGGGGCTCGGAGACGGCGACACGCCAACCTTCTTCGGCATGCACGACGCGGCAGCACTCGCAGTGGGGGGCACGATGCTCGCAGTCGACTCCGTGCTCGACGGCACGACGACGCGCGCGTTCAACCCCGCAGGCGGTCTGCATCACGCCCATCGGAGCCGGGCATCGGGCTTCTGCATCTACAACGACTGCGCGATCGCGATCGAGCGGGCCACCCGCGCGCGCGAGGGCCTGCACGTCGCGTACGTGGACATCGATGCCCATCACGGGGACGGCGTCGAGGAGGCGTTCCACGCGAGACGCGACGTGCTCACGATCTCGGTCCACGAATCGGGGCGCTACCTCTTCCCGGGCACAGGCGACGTGGACGACATCGGCGAGAACCACGGCGTCGGCTTCACCCTCAACGTCCCGCTCCCACCGGGCGCGGACAGCGCCTGCTACAACCTGGTGTTTCGCGAGATCATCCAGCCCGCTCTGCAGCACTTCCACCCGGATCTCATCGTGGCCCAGATCGGCGCGGATTCGAACGTCGCCGACCCGCTCACGCACCTGCTCCAGACGGTCGCGGGGCAACTCGACCTCGTCGGCCGCATCATCGGATGCGCCGACGAACTGTGCTCGGGACGGATCGTGCTCACCGGCGGCGGCGGATACGAGCCCTTCTCGGTCGTCCCTCGCATCTGGGCGGGGTCGATGGCGCTGCTGCTGGGCGTCGAGGTGCCCGAGCGACTGCCCGAGACCTGGATCGCGTCTGCAACGGCGGCGGCTGCCGCGCACGGTATCGGGCTCGAACTCCCGGAACGGACCCTCGACGAGGCTGCCGGGCCGGACTCGGGCGGCGCCGCCGACGAGCAGACTGCCGAGACGGCGCTTATCGTGACGCAGTCGACCATCAATCGGGTGCGACACGCCTCCCCGCTGCTCGGCGGGGGCCGCTAGCAGGAGCACTGCCGCGTCGAGCTTTGGACGCCGCACGTGGCGGCGAGGCGATCAGACCGTCCGCATTCGCCTCCACCCGTCGGCAAGCGAGAGTTCGCGAGCGATCTCGGCCGCGAGCCGCGCGTTGCTGTACACGAGCTGCTTGTTGGCCTCCTCGCTCGCGCCCCCGCTGAGTTCGTGGATCCGCGCGAGCAGGAACGGGGTCACGTCGCGCCCCCGAACGCCGCGCTCGGCGGCCTCGGCGAGCGCCTCGTCGATGATCGCCTCGAGCAACACCGGGTCGAGCTCGTGCTCCTCTGGAGATCGGATTTGCGATCACCACACCGCCTTCGAGCGCAAGCTCTCGTCGTACCCGGAGCACGCGCGCGAGGTCTTGCGGCGTATCGAAACGAGCGTCGACGGGGTGGCCGCTGCTTCGCAGGTAGAAGGCCGGGAACTCGTCGGTCCGATAGCCGAGAACCGGCACCCCGTGCGTCTCGAGGACCTCGAGCGTGAGACCGATGTCGAGGATCGATTTCGCCCCCGCGCACACGACCGCGACATCGGCTCGAGCGAGTTCGAGCAGGTCGGCGCTGATGTCGAACGTCTCTTGCGCGCCACGATGGACGCCCCCGATGCCGCCCGTCGCGAACACGCGGATGCCGGCCCGCGCCGCGATCACGAGCGTGCCCGCGACCGTGGTGGCGCCGTCCTCGCCTCGCGCCACGAGCGTGGCGATGTCGCGGCGGCTCGCCTTTGAGACGCGCTCGGGTCCGGCCTTCGCCAGGTGCTCGATCTGCGCAGCATCGAGGCCCACCGTGACGCTACCGCCAAGGATGGCGATCGTCGCCGGGACCGCGCCGCCCTCGCGGACGATCTCCTCGGCCCTGAGCGCGCACTCGAGATTCGCCGGATACGGAAACCCGTGCGAGATGATCGTCGACTCGAGAGCTACGACCGGAGCGCCATCTCGCAGCGCACGGGCGACTTCATCGCTGATGACGAACGAACCCGGCGACCCGACACGGCGGGCTGCGGAGGAGTCGGCGGCGCTCACAAGACCATGGCCTCGGCGCGCTCGGTCGCCTGTCTCGATGCTCATGCTCTCGCTCACGGTGAGCTCACTCTCCAGTGCGATGGTCGCGCACGCCAGGCCGAAGGCGACCGCGCGCTGAACGTCCCACGCTTGAAGGGTCGCATACGCGACGCCGGCCGCGAAGGCATCGCCTGCGCCGGTCGCGTTTCGGACCTCGTCCACGGCCGGAGCCGGCATGTGCCCGGAGCCCGATCCGTCGGCCCACGCGGCGCCGAACGCGCCGGTCGTCACGATCGCGCGCCCGATGCCTCGGGCGACCAGTTCGCGCGCGGCCTCCTCGGCGTGATCGCGATTGCGGACCTCGACGCCGAGCAAGGTGCCCGCCTCCAGACCCGTCGCCTTGAGCGTGTGGACGTGCGCGAAGATCGCTTCGGCGCGCGGCGCCTTCGCGACCGACACCGTGTCCAGCACGATTGGCGCGCTCACGTGCTCGGCAAGCCACACGAGTGACTCCGGCGGCAGGTTCGTATCCGCGACGACGAGCTCGGCCACATCGAGAATGTGACGTCTGCTTTCGAGCGCGGCCGGCGTGAGCCTATCGAGCGCCCGCATGTCCGAGAGGGCGAGCGCCATGTCGCCCGCGTCGTCGACGATCGAGAGATAGACGGACCCGGGCACGTCGGAGACGAACAGCGCGCCCGCGATGTCGATCTCGGCCGCGCGGCAGCCGTCGGCGAGCTCGCGCCCGTTGCGGTCGTTGCCGAACGCCGTAAGCAACTGCACCCCTACGCCGAGACGGGTGAGGTTCTCCGCCACGTTTCGGCCGACTCCGCCCGAGCTGATGCGCACGTCGCCGGGGTTTGAATCGCGCGCGACGAGCGGCGCATGTGACCTCCCCGAGATGTCGGTGTTCGCGCCGCCCACAACCACGACCGGGCGGACGTGCTCCTTGAGCGCATGGATGTCGGCTCCTATGTGCATCAGGAGATATGTTCCCGACGCTGCGGGGCTAACAACTCCTTAACTCATCCCATATCGCGCTCGAACGGGACTCGCCGTCTTCGGCCGTACATTCTCTATGCAGACATCGAACAAGCGCGGACGGAGGCGTCCGCTGGGAGCAAGGGGATGGACATGAGCGCGAAGAGCTGCAACCCGGAGCGTCTGAACCTCGAGCGGATGGCGGCACGTGGCTTCGTGATCGCCGGCGGCCTGTTCTGGGTCATCGCCGCGTTCGCCGGCCCCTACTTCTACGACAAGAGCGGAATGGGCTCTGCGGTCAGCACCGCCATCTATCCGCTCGCCGCCACCGTCGGCGCGCTCGTCATCGGGTGGACCTACGAGCGGCTTGCCGCGGTACTCCTGTTCGCCGGCGCCGCGGGCGCGGTCGTCTGGGGCGTGCTGTTCGGCTGGGAGACGGGACTGTGGATCCTCATGTCCATCGTCCTCATCGCACCGATCACCATCGCAGGCATCCTGTTCATGCTCGCCGGTCGCATGGAAGACGTGTGCGTGCTCGAAGAGCGTGCCGCCGAGCAAGCCTCCGCCGATCGTGGCGTTCCGGCCCACTCGCATACAGGCGCCTGAGCGGCCCCTTCGGCGCGGCACACCAGGCACTCCACGGCTCAAGAAACGTTAACAAAAGCAACATCACCCGCGAACCAACCAGCTCGCACGTGCAGGTAGAGTCTCCTCAGACAGTCCGGTACGACAGGTTAGAAAGGAGAGGACGATGACCGCAGTGGCAGCAGTCCTCATCGTTGGTGGGCTTCTTCTCGCAATCGCGTTCGTAGTCGGCACGGTCCTCTTCTTCGGCATGTTGATCCACGCCGAGATCAGCCATGCGAAGGCGCGTCGCGCCGAGCAGCCCGTGGCATCGGTCGAGCCGCTCAGGACGCCCGCCCACCCGGCGCAGCCGAGCAGGATCAGCGCATAGCACCCTCCGCACGGGCCCTCCGGCAGGGGCCCGGCGCATAACACGGAGCCCCGGGCTTTCCCCCGGGGCTCTTGTCTTGCCCAAGGCAGCCGCCAAACCAGTCCTCGAGTCCTCCTTCAAGTCCCACGTCGCCAAAGCCGATACGGCTTGCAAGGGCGATACGGGGCTGGCAACACGGGGCTGGAGGGTCCGATGACGAAGTACTCCTCATATGCGGTGACGCCGTTCGCGCGAGGGGTGGCGATGACGGCAGCAGCGTGCTTCGCATACGCGCTCCTGGGACGCATCGCAGGAAGCGGCACGTGGTCCACTTTCGGGCCTGGGCGCCGGCTTCGCAGGCATCGCCCGAGGGCCGTACTGGGTACTCGGTCCCACACTCGTTCTCAACCCCCACATCTACCGGCGCCTTTCGCGGCGTCGCCCCGCCGACGACCCGTCCTACGCCGGGTACGCGTATGTGGAGTGTCCTGTGTGCAAGCACGTCGTGCCGCTCACCTACGAGCGCTGTCCGCTCTGCGGCGCCGAACTCCTGGCGCCGTGGACGAACGCATCTCGAGAGGCCTAGCGCCCGCGGCGCCTCAGCGCCCGCCTCGCGCCGTCGAACACGAGCCGTCCGCGACCTAGCGCCGACGCGCGACCATATCGCGCAGTCGCTCGGCATCGGCAGGCGCGTGGGCGTCCCAATCGTTGTTGAAGTAGGCGTACGCGTCCGCACCGGCCGACGACTGCTCGGCGATGAAGTCCGCCCACGGCTCGAGCGAGCGCTCGACGTACGCGCCGTGGTATCCGGCGAGCCCGTGGAAGCGCACGTACGCGAAATCCGCGGTCGTCGTGAGATCCGCGGGCATCCGATCGCTGCTCACGTGCACGTTCGCGGCGTTGTGAGTTCGCAGGACGTCGTAGCACTCTTGGACGAGCCACGATTCGTTGCGAAACTCGACAGCCTGGCGAACGTCCGACGGAAGCCCCGAGAGGAACTCGTCCAAGAGCCCGACGTCGAGGTCGAGGTTCGGGGGCAGTTGCCAGAGCATCACGTCCAGCTTCTCGCCCAGAAGCCGGGCTTTGGCGACGAACGCATCCACCGACTGCCGTGCGTCGCGAAGCTTCCGGAAGTGCGTGACGAAGCGGCTGCCTTTCACGGCGAAGCGGAAGTCCGGCGGCGTGCGGTCGTACCACCCGCGCACCATACTCTCGCTCGGCAGCCGGTAGAAGGTCGCGTTGACTTCGACGGTGGGAAAGCGGCTTGCGTAGAACGCGAGCCGCTCCGCCGAAGGGAGCCCGGCCGGATAGAAGCGTCCGGCCCAGTGCTCGTAGGACCAGCCGCTCGTGCCGATGTTCACGGTCCCCGCCACGCGCCCGCCCCCGGTCTAGCGCTCGGTATCGTCCGCGTTCGTCGCCGGTGCGTTCCACTTCCCGTCGGGACCCGCAGGCCACGTCCACTCGCGGATCGCGGGCATGTCGATACCGTGCGACTCGATGTACTCGCGGTGGTCGAGCAGCTTGTCGCGCACGAACTGCCGGTTGTAAGCGACGATGTTCTCGAGCCGGGGGATGCGCTCGACCGCATCGGCGAAGAGGTGGAAGCGGTCGAGGTCGTTCAGCACGACCATGTCGAAGGGTGTCGTGGTCGTTCCCTCTTCCTTGAAGCCTCGCACGTGGATGTTCGCGTGGTTCGCGCGCCGGTACGTGAGCCGATGGATGAGCCATGGATAGCCGTGATAGGCGAAGATCACGGGACAGCACGTCGAGAAGAGCGCGTCGAACTCCTTGTCGGGAAGTCCGTGGGGGTGCTCCTCGGCAGGTTGGAGCGTCATGAGGTCGACGACATTGACGACGCGCACCTTCACGTCCGGCACGTGCTGCCGAAGAAGATCGACCGCCGCGAGCGTCTCGAGCGTGGGAACGTCGCCGGCGCAAGCCATCACGACGTCGGGCTCGGCGCCGTAGTCGTTGCTCGCCCACTCCCAGATGCCGATACCCGCGGTGCAGTGCTTCACCGCCGCGTCCATGTCGAGGTACTGCAGCGCGGGCTGCTTGCCCGCCACGATCACGTTCACGTAGTCGCGGCTCCTGAGGCAGTGGTCCATCACCGATAGCAGGCAGTTCGCGTCGGGCGGCAGGTACACGCGGACCACGTCGCCCTTCTTGTTGACGACGTTGTCGATGAAGCCCGGGTCCTGGTGCGAGAAGCCGTTGTGGTCCTGGCGCCAGACGTGCGAGCTCAGGAGGTAGTTCGCCGAGGCGACCGGCTCGCGCCACGGGACTTCGTTCTTGGAGACGTTCAGCCACTTGGCGTGCTGGTTGAACATCGAATCGACGATGTGGACGAACGCTTCGTAGGTGTTGAACAGCCCGTGTCGCCCCGTGAGCACGTACCCTTCGAGCCAGCCCAGCAGCGTCTGCTCGGAGAGCATCTCCATCACGCGGCCGTCCGACGAAAGCCCGCCGCCGTCCGCGTCTTCGGGCAGGTAACCCGCAAGCCACGTCTTGCCCGTCGTCTCGAACAGGGCGTCGAGTCTGTTCGACGCGGTCTCGTCCGGTCCGAAGACGCGGAAGTTGTCGCGGTTGGCAGCCATGACGTCGCGAAGGAACGTCCCGGCCACGCGCGTCGCCTCGGCAGTCACGCGACCGGGAAGGGGCACGTCGACGGCGTAGTCGGCGAAATCGGGCATGACGAGGTCTCGCAGCAGCAGGCCGCCGTTCGCGTGCGGGTTGTCGCCCAGGCGGCGCCGCCCCGCCGGAGCCTGGGCCACGATCTCGGGCCTTGGAGCACCCGACCTCGTCGAAGAGCTCGTCGGGGCGGTAGCTTCGCATCCACTCCTCGAGAAGCTTCAGGTGATCGGGGTTCTCCCTCACTTTGTCGAGCGGCACCTGGTGCGCGCGCCACGTCCCCTCGACCTTGTGACCGTCAACGGTCGCAGGCCCGGTCCACCCCTTCGGCGTTCTGAGGACGATCATCGGCCAGCGAGGCGCGGTGCCACGGCTCGCGTCGCCCGGCTGCCCTGCGTCGTCCTCTCGCCAGTCGCGCTTGATGCGCGCGACGTCGTCGAGCACCGCGTCGAGCGTCGCGGCCATAGCCTGATGGGCTGCGGAGTGGTCTGCCGCTAGATCGCCTCCGTCGACGAAATACGGCTGCCAGCCGTATCCGGTCAGCAGCTCGGTGAGGTCGCGCTCGGGGATTCGCGCGAGCAGTGTCGGGTTCGCGATCTTGTAGCCGTTGAGGTGAAGGATGGGGATGACGGCGCCATCCCTGCGCGGGTTCAAGAACTTGCTCGCCCACCACGATGTCGCAAGCGCACCCGTCTCGGCCTCTCCGTCGCCGACGACGCACGTCACGATCAGCCCGGGATTGTCGAATGCCGCGCCTGCCGCGTGAGAGAGCGAGTAGCCGAGCTCGCCGCCCTCGTGAATCGAGCCCGGGACCTGCGGCGCGACGTGGCTCGGAATCCCACCGGGGAAGGAGAACTGCTTGAAGAGGCGCTTCATGCCGCGCTCGTTCTGCGGTGCATCGTCGTAGCGCTCGGTCCACGAGCCCTCGAGCCAGGCGTTGGCAACGATGGCAGGGCCTCCGTGCCCCGGACCCGTCACCATGATCATGTCGAGGTCTCTCTCGCGGATGACGCGGTTCAGGTGCGAGTAGATGAAGTTGAGCCCCGGCGTCGTGCCCCAGTGACCCAGGAGACGCGGCTTGACGTGCTCGGCGACGAGCGGCTCGCGCAAGAGCGGATTGTCGAGCAGGTAGATCTGCCCCACCGCAAGGTAGTTCGCGGCGCGCCAGTAGGCGTCGATGGCCGCGAGCTCCCCTGCGGACAGCGGACCGGACTCAGTGGCCTCCAGGTGCTCGGTCATGCGGTTCCTCCCCGTATCAGCGCCGGTCGTCCGCGTACTCGCGTGACCGCATGCGGCGCGGCCGCGATGCACGCAAGCGCAGCGCGCGCGATCTCGCGCTCCTCATCGGTGGGAATCACGAACACCGGCACCTCGGATCCTGCGGGACTCACGAGCCGCTCCGCTGCGCCATCGGCCGCATTGGCGAGCGGGTCGACCTCGATGCCAAGGCGCTCGAGCCCATCGCAGATGCGCGCGCGCACGTCGGGATCGTTCTCCCCTATCCCCGCCGTGAAGACGACCGCATCGACGCGGCCGAGCACCGCGAAATATGCGCCCAGGTACTTCTTCGCCCGGTAACAGAAGACCTCGAGCGCGAGCTGCGCGTCTTCGTCGCCTTCGGCTGCCAGCGCGTGAACCTCGCGCATGTCTCGAGCGCCGCACATGCCCAGAAGGCCACTCTCGGAGTTGAGCATCCGGTTCACGTCTTCACGCGTGCGCTCCGTGAGCTCGCCGAGCAGCATGGGGATGGCGGGATCGACGTCGCCGCTGCGCGTCCCCATGACCAGCCCTTCGAGCGGCGTCATGCCCATCGACGTGTCCACGCTCTTGCCGTGGTGTATCGCCGCGACACTCGCTCCGTTGCCCAGGTGCATCGTGATGAGGTCCAGCGACTCGAGGGGCCGGCCGAGAAGCACGGCGGCGCGCCTCGCCACGTACTCGTGGGACGTGCCGTGGAAGCCGTAGCGGCGTATGCCGTACGCCTTCGTGAGTTCGCGTGGGAGCGCGTACTCGTATGCGCGGGGCGGAAGCGTGCGGTGAAACGCCGTGTCGAACACGGCGACCTGCGGCACGTCCGGCATCAGCGATCGTGCGGCTTCGATGCCGGCGAGGTTCGCCTTCGTGTGCAGGGGCGCGAGCAGAGCGACCTCGGCGATGTCGGCCACGACCGCGTCGTCGATCATCGACCGGGTCGGTGAAGCGCGCACCGCCGTGCACCACGCGGTGTCCGATGACCGCGAGATCGGCTGGCGCGACGAACCGGGCCGCCGGACCGCTGCTGCCGAGGATGGCGCCGAGCACGATGCGGAGCGCCTGCTCGTGATCTTGAGCGTCGACCCCTCGGTCTTCGCGCCGCGCCGTGGCCCCTGCGCCGCCGTGCCCGAACGACGCGCGCAGGCTCGCGTCGGGACTGCCGATGCGCTCGACCTCTCCCTGTGCGAGCGAACGGTCCTCGGCGCCACCGATTTCGAAGAGCTCGAACTTCACGGAACTACTGCCGGAATTGATGACGAGTGCCTTCACGCAGGTCTCCAAGGCCTCGGCGGTGCAACGACACGCCTCGTACCCTGGTACCTACCCCTTGCGCAGGCGTTGTCTCAGTCGGTGCCTCGGACCGCCAGTCCATCGAGCCGCGTGTTGTACTGCGCGTACGCGGCGTCTTGCAGGAACGCGCGCACCCTCTGCCGGCCCATGGCGAGGAAGCTCACGGGCGCGAACTTGTACTGGATGTGGAACCACGCCCAGGAGCGCACCTTGCGCGTGAAGGTCAGCGTCGCCAGTTCGGCCCGTTGCGCCGCCGTGAGTCGTCGGAATCTCAGGAATGCGCCGGAGAGCGCCGCTCCAACGATGCGCCGGATAGAGTAGAAGCGGCGGTACGCGGATAGCACGAGTGACTGCATCTCGGTAGGATCGAGCAGCTTCGGCCGGACCACCACGTGCATCCCGTCGTAGAGCGAAAGGTCCTCGAGCTCGTCGAAGAGCAGATTGCCCTCCTCGACGTGCTTGCGAGTGCGCTTCGTTCCCGGCAGCGGCGTCTCGAACAGGTACTGGAGTGAGGACACGTACTTTCGGGCGAAGACGCCGTTGCGCCGCACGACCTCCCTGCTGTCCTCGGCAAGCGCGATGAACATGCCGTGCACGAGCAGTCCGTAGCGGCGCATGGCCTTGAGCGCGCGGGCCATCTGTCGGCTGTCGATCCCCTTGTGCATGCGTGCAAGATCGGCGTCGTCGGCCGATTCGATGCCGACGCACACCACGGTCACGGCCGCGGCCTTCTTGAGCAGCCGAAGCAGTTCCTTGTCGAGGCGACCCTCCTTGGTGAACACCGAGTCGGCCCGGATCTGTGTCACGAGCATCTTCGAGAAGCCGCGCTCGACCACAGCTCTCAGCATGTCCTTGAAGGCCGGCTTGTTCGCGGCGGCGTTGTCGTCGATGAGGAACGCCGTGTGGTAGCCGTCCGCTTGGGCTTGGACGAGCTCATCCACGGTCAGATCCTCGCGGCGCGTGACGTAGCGTGGCCAGATCTCGCAGACCTCGCAGAAGTCGCATCGGCTCGGGCATCCGCGGGCACGCCAAACGGATGCGACGGACGCCTTCTCCGCGTCGTGGATGAGCGAGCGATCCACCATCGGCAGCGCGTCGAGTTCGTTGCGCGTCAGCTGATGCTGCGGCGGGCCTTCGCGGAGCTCGCCGTCCTCGCGCCACATGAGTCCGGGGATATCCGAGAACTGCTCGCCGCTCCTGCCGGTCAGCAACGCCAGCAGTCGGGGAAGGGTCAGCTCGGCCTCGCCTTTCAGGACGAGATCGGCGCCGTGGGCGAAGCTTCGGCTCGGGGTCGCACGTGGGCTCGGGTCCGCCCAGGAGGATGAATGCGTGAGGATTCTCGGCCCGGGCGCGCTCGATGAGCTTGGCGGTTCTCGGCATGGTGCAGGTGATCGCCGAGAAGCCGATCACGCAGGCCTCGCGGACCCAATCCCAGTCGACGGATCCCTTGCCCGCTCACGTCCTCGATGAAGGCGCGGACGTCGTATCCCGCATCGCGAACGACCGTGGCGAGGATAGGGATGCCGCGGCCCATGGCGACGCCGGTGTAGATGTTGAGGCCGGGCGAACCTGCCTCGATGAGGGCGACCCGCCCCGGGTGTGCGGCCATCATCGCCGCCTCCTTGCCACGGCATCTGTCCCGGCGCCCGAGCGGCACGCGGCGGCAGAGGCCTTTCACTTAGCAAGTACGTACCCACCGGACGGGAGGGCGGCCGGAAGGGGCGTGCGATGCAGCGCCCGGGCCGGCACGCTGGTCGTACGAGCCGCCGCTAGCCCTGCAGCTTGCGGGCGAGAACCTCGTTCACGACCTTGGGGTTCGCCTGGCCGCCCATCTCGCGCATGACCTGGCCGACGAAGAAGCCCATGAGTCCCGTCTTGCCGCCCCTGTAACCGGCTACCTCGTCGGGATTGGCAGCGATCACGCGATCGACGACCTCCTCGATCGCGCCCGAATCGCTCACCTGCTTCATGCCCTTGAGCTCGACGATCGCGCCTGGCGCGTCGCCCGTCGCAGCCATCTCGGCGAAGACGTCCTTCGCCTGCTTGCCCGAGATGGTGCCGTCCTCCACGAGTTCGACCAGCTCGGCGATCATGCTCGGCACGATGCGCGACTCGGTGACGGCGATCCCCTCGGCATTCAGGTACGCCGAGAGGTCGTTCAGCATCACGTTGCTGATGGCCCTGGCGCGCGCAAGGCCCGCGATCGTCACCGCGCTCTCGAAGAACTCCGTCATGTCGAGATCGCCCGCCAGCACGGTCGCGTCGTGAGCCGGAAGCCCGTAGTCGCGCATGAAGCGCGCGCGACGCGCGTCCGGAAGCTCGGGCAGCTGCGCTCGGATGCCCTCGATGTAGTCGGTCGAGAACGAGAAGGGCACCATGTCGGGCTCGGGGAAGTAGCGGTAGTCGTGCGCCTCTTCCTTGGAGCGCGTCGCGCTCGTGCGCTTGGCTCCCGCGTCCCAGTGCCGCGTCTCCTGCACGACGCGGCCGCCGCCTTCGATGGCCTCGGCCTGCCGAACGATCTCGTGCGCGAGCGCGTCGGCGAGCGCCTTGAACGAGTTCATGTTCTTGACCTCGGCCTTCGTGCCGAACTCCGTCTCGCCGCGCAGGCGCACGCTCACGTTCGCGTCCACGCGCAGCGAGCCCTCCTCCATGTTGCAGTCGGAGATGCCGAGGGTGAGCCAGACGAGCCGAAGCTTCTGCGCGAAGCGGCGCGCCTCCTCCGGCGTGCGGATGTCGGGTTCGGTCACGAGTTCGATGAGCGGCGTGCCCGCGCGATTGAAGTCGACGAGCGAGTGCGTCGCCCCGGCGAGCCGCCCTTCCGATCCGCCGACGTGGATCATCTTGCCGGTGTCCTCTTCGAGGTGGATGCGCGTGATGCCGATGCGCGTCGTGTACGCCTCGTCGGTCGCGTCGGCGATGCGAGGCGCGGTCGACGCGCTGCGCCACCGCCGCCGTGCCCTCGACCTCGACGTCGACCCAGCCGTGCTCGCAAAACGGCAGGTCGTACTGGGAGATCTGGAAGTCCTTCGGCATGTCGGGATAGAAGTACTGCTTGCGATGGAACAGCGAGTACGGGGCGATCGCGCAGTTCGTGGCGAGCCCGCCGAGCACGGTGAGGTCGATGGCGCGCTGGTTCGGGACCGGCAGCGCGCCGGGCATGCCCAGACAGACCGGGCACACGCGCGTGTTGGGCTCCCCGCCGAAGGCGACCTCGCAGCCGCAGAACATCTTCGTGCGACTCGCGGTGAGCTCGGTATGTATCTCGAGGCCGATGACGGCCTCCCAGCGCTCGAGGACCTCCTCGAGACGCGACTTCGTAGCGGTGCCTGCTGCCACGGACGGGGCCTCCCCTGTGACGAGACGGTCTGCCGATGCTGTCGAGGGCACGAACGCGGAGCCGCGGCTTGCCGCAACCCCGCGCACGCGCTGCCTTCGTACGGTGCCCTGATTCTAGCCGAACGCCGCGCAACCGCTTCCGCCGGCGCACGCTCCTCGCATGACTACACGGCGTGCGGTCGCTGACCGCCGGCCATCGTCGCCCTCTGGCCGAAGGCCTCGCGCACGTCCTCGGTCGATAGGTACCACGCCAGGAGTGCGCCCACGATGCACTTACCCACATTTCCCCACCGCGTCCCCGAGCATCCGTTGCTGGCTCGAACACCTGCGAGGGGGCCGGCTCAGCCGAGGGCACGCACCAGTGGCGGTGTGGTGTCGAACCCGGTGGCGGCCTCGAACGCAGCTGCGGCCCGAAGCATCGTGGCCTCGGCGAAGTAGTTGCCGATGATGTGCAGGCCGACCGGGAGGTTGCTCTCGGCACCGAGACCGGCCGGAACGCTCACGGCCGGAACGCCTGCGAGGTTCACGGGGATCGTGAAGATGTCCGAGAGGTACATCGCGAGCGGGTCTGCGGCCTTCTCGCCAAGCTCGAACGCGGCCGTCGGGCTCGTGGGCGTGATGAGCACGTCGAACGTCTCGAACGCACGCCGGAAGTCGCGCTTGATGAGGGTGCGTGCCTTCTGCGCCTGCCC
This sequence comes from uncultured Actinomycetes bacterium, assembly GCA_963817255.1. Taxonomy (GTDB): domain Bacteria; phylum Actinomycetota; class Coriobacteriia; order Anaerosomatales; family CAVRZR01; genus CAVRZR01. The sequence goes on along the minus strand of CAWFNT010000002.1, from coordinate 368,606 downwards.
GTAGTAGGCGTCGTAGTAGCCCGCCGACAGCGCGTACGTGCCAAGCATGATGCGGCGGATGCTCTCCGGCCCGAACCCCTCGGCGCGCGAGCGCATGTACATGTCGAGCACGTCGGTGGCGTCGTCCACGCGATAGCCGTACCGCACGCCGTCGAAGCGCGCGAGATTCGACGAGGCTTCGGCCGGACCGATGATGTAGTACGCCGAGAGCCCGTGCCTGGCGCTCGGCAGATCGACCTCGCCCACCTCCGCGCCAAGCTCCTCGAACATCGCCGCCGCGCGCATGGTGGCCTCACGCACCTCGGCCGAGCAGCCCTCCTCTTCGAGCAGGTCGCGCACGAGGCCGACCTTCAGCCCGCGCACGCCGCCGTCGGCCGCACCGGCCGCCACGGCCCGCGCGTAGTCGTCGACGGGGTCGTCGGTGCTCGTGGCGTCCATCGGGTCCTTGCCCGCGATGGCGCCGAGCACCAGCGCGACGTCGTCGACGCGCTTGCCGAACGGCCCGATCTGGTCGAGCGACGAGCCGAACGCGACGATGCCGTAGCGGCTCACGCGCCCGTACGTGGGCTTGAGCGCGACCGTGCCGGTGAGCGAGCCGGGCTGGCGGATGGAGCCGCCGGTGTCGCTGCCCAGCGACACCACGACCTCGCCGGCGCTGACGCACGCCGCCGAGCCGCCGCTGGAACCGCCCGGAACGCGATCGAGGTCCCAGGGGTTGTGAGTGGGTCCGAACGCGCTGTTCTCGGTGGAAGACCCGAAGGCGAACTCGTCCATGTTGCACTTGCCGACAGGCACGCCGCCGGCGTCGAGCAGGCGGCGCACGGCGGTGCAGTCGTACACGCTCTTGTAGGGCTCGAGGATCTTGCTCCCGCACGTCGTGTGCGTGCCGACGAGGTTCATGTTGTCCTTGAGGCCGACCGGGATGCCGGCAAGCGGGGGCAAGGGCGTCGCCGCCGTGCCACCGCGGTGTCGATCGCAGCGGCCGCCGCGTACGCCAACTCCGGCGTCAGCTCGAGGAAGGCGTGGACCTGGGCGTCGACCGCGTCGATCCGCGCGAACGCGGCGTCAGCGATCTCACGAGCGGAGAAGCGCTTGCTCGGCAATACCGTCTCGCACCTCGCGAGCCGTGAGCGCTGACAGGTCGATCGTGCCGTCTGACACCGCCACTACCCTTCGCCCCCGACGCCGACGATGCGCGGGATGACGAATGCGCCTTCCGCCGATTCCGGCGCGTTCGCAAGTGCCTGCTCCTGTGTCAGACCAGGCCTTGGCACGTCCTGCTCGCGTCACGTTCACGACGTCCAGCGGATGCGCGGTCGGCTTCACGTCGCCGAGGTCGAGCTTCTGGATCTCGTCGATGTGACCGAGGATCGAAGAGAGTTCGTGCTGGAGCGTCGTGACCTGCTCGTCTGAGAGCGCGAGCCGGGCGAGCGTCGCGACGTGCCGAACGTCTTGCTCCGAGATCGCCATGGGATACCTCCGCGGCACACCGGTGAAGCCTGTCGGGCGAATGCGCCCATGATAACCGACTCCGCCAAGGTCCCAACGCGGCGAACGCCGTGCCGCGACGGAGCCTCCCGAGCGCCAAGAAACCCCCGGCTACTTTGCAGGATTTGGGATTCCCACGCTCGCTCATTCGTGTCCGTGCATCATCTGCCTGCTGAATCTTGCCAAGGCCATACGACAGGAATAGACTCTGGATGCTCGGGGGGCGCGCATGCACTTCGGGGCAACGCGGATGCGGTCGCACGTGGGTCTTGGCGAGGAGCCGAGGATGCGACCGCATAAGTGTCTCTGGACTTCCTCACAGGCGCATCGGACACTCCCACGGGCCGGCCCCTGCTGGATCCGAGCGGCCCCTACTGCGCCGCGAGCCAGAACACGGCTACCACCGTCACGCCGTTGTAGAGCACGTGCAGCGCGATCGACGGCCACAGTCCCCGCCGCGTCTCGGCGAGCCATCCCAAGGCCAGGCCCAACGCGAACGTGGGTGCGAACATCCACGGATCGAAGTGGTAGACGGCAAACAGCGCCGAGGTGGCGACGATGCTGAGCCAGACGCCCCAGCGCCTCCGCGCCGCGGACATGCACGACACCGCGAAACGTGAGTTCCTCGACGAACGGGCCGTAGATCACGACGAGGACCACGGCGAGCGCGAGACCCGCTTGTCCGCCTCCGAACACCCGCGTGAGATCGTTGTCCCAGCGAACGAGCGGCTCCCACTCGAGCTCGTGCGTGATCAGCCCGTAGAGGCTCGTGAGCACGCGTGTGGCCACCAACAGGCCCACGACGAGCAGCGCCGATAGCGCGGCGCTCTTCGCCGAGCGTATCAGCGGACGCAGACCGAACGCGGTGCGAAGACCCACCCCGTGCCGACGCGCGAGCAGCGCGATCACCGTCAGTTCGATCGTGTAGGCGATAGCGAGCCCGGCCGCCCGTGCGCCAACGCGTCCGCTCGGCGGCATGAGTGTGATGAGCTTCATGTCGAGTACGGCGTTCAGGACGAAGAGCGACCCGAGCATGACAGCGAGCGCGACGACGCCGTCCACCTCGGTCCACACACTCGCCGCCGAGTCGCCGCCCGAGGACGTCTTGGAGGTGGAAGACGCCGGCGGACGAGCCAGCGGCGTCATGGCCGACGCGGAATCGGCGGACGACGACCCCGGAGCCGCCGCGGCCGCCGCGGCTCCGCTCGGCAGGAGCGCGCCCGTCTCGCACATCTCGACGCATGCGCCACAGCCGTCACATCGTTCCCAGTCGACGTAGACGAAGCCCTTTCCGACCCGGATCGCGCCCTGCTTGCACGCGCGTTCGCAGTCGTAGTGCCCGGGGCGACATCCTTCGCAGAGCTCCGGGGTGACCTTGAGCTTGGGTTTTGCCGGTGACATCGCGAGAAGTGCCCCGCTACTCGCCCGCGGGGGCGGTCTGCTCGACCTCGCCGGCGGCAGGCGCCTCTCCGGTTTCGAGCATGCGCTCGAGCGCTGCTTCGTCGAGCACCGGTACGCCGAGCGACACGGCCTTGTCGAGCTTGCTGCCCGGCATCGCTCCCCGCGACCACGAACGACGTCTTCTTCGACACGCTTCCGGCGACCTTGGCCCCCAGGGCCTTGAGCGCCTCCCCGGCCTGCTCGCGCGTGAAGCGCTCCAGCCCGCCCGTCAGCACGAAGGTGAGACCCGCGAGCGTCTGCGGCCTGTCGGGCACCGCACGCGTCGTCGGCCAGCTGCACGCCGCGCTCTCGCAAGGCGCGCGACGACCGCCAGGTTCTCGGCGTTGTCGAAGAACGCACGAATGGAGCTCGCGATGACGGGTCCGACGCCCTCGACCGCGGCGATCTCGTCGGCGGATGCCGAGGCGATCGCGTCGATGCTTCGCATGTGGTCGGCGATGGCCTCGGCGACGGTCGAACCGACGTGGCGGATGCCCAGACCGAAGAGCACCCGACTCAGCGGCCGGTGTCGCGAGGCCTCGATGTTCGCCGCGATCTTGGCTGCCACGACCTCGCCGAGGACGACCGGGGTGCCGTCCTTCCTGAGCCGTCCGGTGTCGAGCGAAGCGAGCTTCTCGGCAGTCCGAGCGCGTAGTAGTCGGCAACGTCGCGCGAGAAGCCCGCGATCGATGAGCCGCTGCGTGATCTCGTAGCCGAGCCCGTCGATGTCCATAGCCCCGCGCCCGGCCCAGTGCAGCAGCCTCTCGAGCCGCTGCGCGGGACAGGCGACGTTCGTGCAGCGAGTGACGACCTCGCCCTCGGGCCGCCACACCGGGCTGCCGCAGCTCGGGCACTCGGCGGGCATCTGCCAGGGCTGCGCGTCCTCGGGCCTGAGGCCGATGACCGGGCCGACCACCTCGGGAATCACGTCACCTGCCTTGCGGACGATGATCGTGTCGCCCACCCGCACGTCCTTTCGGCGCACCTCGTCTTCGTTGTGCAGCGTCGCTCGCGCGATCGTCGAGCCCGACACGACCACGGGATCGAAGACGGCGAGCGGCGTGAGCGCACCGGTCCTGCCCAACGTAGACGCGGATCTCGCGCAGGACCGAGGTCTTCTCCTCGGGAGGGAACTTGAAGGCGATGGCCCAACGCGGCGCCTTGGCCGTGTAGCCCAACTCCTCCTGCATCGCGAAGGAGTCGACCTTCACGACGACCCCGTCGATCTCGTACTCGAGGTCTTCCCGGCGCTCGAGCGCCGACACGCAGTAGGCGTGGACGTCATCGGCGGACGCGCACACCACCACGTCCGGGTTGACCTTGAAGCCGCCGCGCTTGAGCCACTCGAGTGCCTCGCTCTGCCTCGCGAGTCCCAGAGAGCGTGGCTCGGCGATCTGATAGACGAACGTCGCAAGGTCCCTCGATGCGGTGACCGAGGGATCCTTCTGCCGAAGCGAACCGGCCGCGGCGTTTCGGGGATTCGCGAACGCGGGCTGTCCGGCTTCGTCCTGCTCGGCGTTGAGCCGCGCGAACGCCGCCTTGGGCATGTAGACCTCGCCGCGCACCTCGACGGCGAGATGCTTTGCCGAGGGCCACTGGGCGTCCTCCCGGACCCTGAGCGGCGCGCTCTTGATGGTGCGCATGTTGGCGGTCACGTCCTCGCCTACGCGACCGTCGCCCCGCGTCGCGGCGCGCACGAGCGCGCGGTCCTCGTACGTCAGCGAGATCGACGTGCCGTCGATCTTGAGCTCGCACACGTACTGGCAGGCGCGATCGCCAACCGCCTCGTGCACGCGCTTGAGCCACGCGTCGAGTTCGTCGAGGTCCATGGCATTGTCGAGGGAGTACATGCGCGTGGCGTGCTCGGCGCGCTGGAACGTGGTCGCAGCCAAGACCCCCACCCGCTGCGTAGGCGAGTCCGGCGTGACGAGCTCGGGCCACGTCTCCTCGATCTCGATGAGCTCGCGTACGAGCGCATCGTATGCCGCGTCCGAGATCTCGGGCGCGTCGAGGACGTAGTACGCGTAGTTGTGGCGCTCGATCTCCCGCCGAAGCTCACTCGCGCGCGCCTCGGCGACGTCTCGCTCGTCGCGCTCGATCCGTGGTGCCATCCCGGCTTACGCGTCCTCGCTGCGGAGCCTCTGGACGTGCACGGGCCCGACTTCGTAGATGGTGACCTCGGGCACGAAGCGGTGCGGGCGCTCGGCTTCGTAGATCCAGACGTCCGTGAGCGTCACCCTGAAGTACGTGCCGCCCGCGGCGGGCACCGGTTCGACGTCCACGTCGTTTGCGAGATAGGCGCGAAGTTCGGTCTCAACGTAGTAGGCGAAGACCCGCGTCGCATCCTGGTACTCGTTGTAGAGCTTGAGCCGCTTCTCGGCTTCGTACATGTCGAGCTCGTCTATGCTGTCCATGCCGTCCTTCCTCCGCGTTCGGTTCGGTTGCCTGGGCGCTCGCACGCGTTTCGCTTGGGTATCCGGCCCGCGATTCGGCGAATCTCGCCCCGTCGCTCGTAAGCCGAGTAGCGCGTCACTGGACTGCGTGCTCCAGCGGCACCAGATGAACGCTGCCCCACGCTCCTACATGCCCATCCACGGTTGCAAGCACGCCGAAGACGCCGGGCACGAGCTTGGCGGCTTCGATCGCCTTGGGGATGTCGTCGGCGTCGTGGATCGTGTTCGCAAGCGCGGTGACGACCGCGTCGGCGAGCGCCCCGTCGTGAGCGAGGGCCGTCACGGCCTCGGCGGAGCCGAAGGAGACGGAGGGGCCCACGGTCGCCGACGACGTGCAGACGGCCACCGGCTGCATGCCGGCAGGGATCCTCAGTCCGATGAGATCGACGCCGGGCCGTCCGGCCCACAGTGCGACCACTCTCTCGGCGTCTCCCATGAGGTAGATGTCCCCGCCGTTCTCGACGATCACGTTGGGCGAGCGCTCGGAAAGGCCGCGCGCCGTGTATTCGGCGATGGCGCCGGCGACAGCCGCCATCGGCCCGACGTTCGCGCGCCATGCGGCGCGCGCCATCTGCTGAACGATCGGCGGCGCGTCCAGCTCCACCTGCACCGGCACGTAGCTCTCGGCAAAGCGCGGATGACCGACTATGTAGGACTCGAGGTCCCACCGCGCTCGGTGAACGAGATCCTCCGCGAGGTCTCGAAGGTCGAACTCCGCGCACACCAGCACGTCGGTCTCCTTGACGGCGACCTCGAAGCAGGTCAGGCCCGCCGGGTCGACCGCGCGCCTGTATATGCGAGGTTCGAAGCTCATACGGCTATCTTCCCTGCCGCTACATGACAAGGCAAGGAAACGGCGGTGCAAGCGGATTCGGGTACATCATCTGTAGAAACGTTCCCGCGCCCTGCGGCATCGGCCTGCCGGGATCCGGCGGGCGTGCCGGCCGGCCCGGGAACCGCGACGTGGGCGTCGGAGGTGGTTGGCCTGTATGGCGATGCCTGAAGTGCTCGATCTGTGCGTGCAGCTCGACTCGCTCGCGCAAGATGCGTATCAGCGGATGGCGGAAGCATGTCCTGACGCCGAAGTTGCGCACACCTTCGAGCTCATGGCCAAGGACGCGCACACGCACGTCAGGTGGTGGCAGGACCTGCGCGAAGCGTGGGACAAGGGCCTCATCCCCGACATCGTGAGCGACAGCGAGGACCTGGTCATGAACTTGCGGGGCATGGCCGAGGAGTTCTCGACCTCACTCCCGGAATCGTACGAGGGCAAGAGCACCAGACGGATGCTGGAGACTGCGGCCCGCATCGAACTGTGCATGCTCGACCCCGTCTTCTACGAACTCATCGAGCTCACCGATCCCGGAGGCGCTCGGCTGCGCCGGGACGCCTACCACCGCCACGTCAACCGCTTGGTGCGGGTCATCGAGCAGGGTTCGGATCAGGGCGACCTGGCGCGTTTCCTCACGCGAGTCCTTCGGCGGACGTGGAGCGACAACATCACCCTCAACATGCACGCGATGCGCGACCCGCTCACCGGCCTCTACAACCGGCGCGGCATGATCGACCACCTTCGCCACTGGCTCTCGTGGGCCGAGCGATACGGCCACCCGGTGTCGGTGATCCTGGTCGACGTGGACGACTTCAAGGCCATCAACGACACGTACGGACACGCCACCGGCGACCGCGCACTCAGAGAGGTCGCGCACTGTCTGAAGCGCTCGGTTCGCGGGTCGGACGTCGTCGTGCGATACGGCGGCGACGAGTTCGCCATCATCGCGCCGGAGACCCAGGGCGAGGAGCTCCGCGAACTGATGGGCCGCATCGTCGAAGCATCGTGCGAAGCATCGGTGCTCGCGGACGACGGCGGCGCAGTGCCCTTGTGCGTGAGCGTCGGAGCAGCGGTCACGACGCGGACATCGGCTCGCACACACGGCATGACCCGGGGTTCGCCGACTGCCAGGAGCGACAACCGGCGCACCGCGGAAGCGATCGACGGGTTGCTCGCCGCAGCCGACCACAGCCTCTACGCGGCCAAGCAACGGGGCAAGAACCGGGCCGGCGAAGCGGTCGTCTACGAGGGCGATCGCTCCGCCTAGGTGATTCGGGCGACCGGCCGCTCGGTGCTCAGGCCGGCCTACCCCCGTGATCGCGCGAGTTCCGCGGCGTGGTAGCTCGACCTCACGAACGGCGCCGACGCGACCGCCGAGAACCCCTCGGCATACGCCGCGTCCTCGAGTTCGGCGAAGACCGCGGGCGCGACGAATTCGGCGACCGGCAGGTGCGTCGGGCTCGGCCGCAGGTACTGCCCGAGTGTCAGCACCGACACGCCGACGCGCCGCAGATCGCGCATCACGCCGACGACCTCGGGCGGTGTCTCCCCCAGCCCGAGCATGAGCCCCGACTTGGTCGTCATCCCCAGAGAGCCGGCGTGTTCGAGAACGCTCAGGCTGCGGTCGTAGCGTGCACGAGGTCGCACTTCGCCGTAGAGCCGCGGCACGGTCTCGAGGTTGTGATTGAAGACCGCGGGCCGAGACGCGGCCACGGTCTCCACGCTCGCCATCCGGCCGCCGAAATCGCTCGTGAGCACCTCGATCGTCGCATCGGGTGCGGCTGCACGGACCGCCCTGACCGTCGCAGCCACGTGCTCGGCGCCACCGTCCTCGACATCGTCACGCGTGACCATCGTGACGACCACGTGCTCGAGAGACATGCGCGCGGCAGCGTCGGCAACCCGAGCGGGTTCGGTGGGGTCGAGGGGCTCGGGAATCCCGGGAGCGACCGCGCAGAACCGGCAGTCTCGCGTGCACACCGCGCCGCCGACGAGGAACGTGGCGGTGCCCGATGAGTAGCACTCGCCCCTATTCGGGCACTTCGCAGAGCGACAGACCGTGTTGAGCTTCAGCTCGCCGAGAAGGCCCTCGACCTCGACGGCATGACCGGAAACGGCGATCGGGCGTCTGAGCCAGTCGGGGAGTCGCACCGCCTCGTTCGCACCGTGCTCGTAGCGCACGCGTTCATCTGAGCTGCGCCGAAGCGGGTCGCGCCGAGGACACGGCCGACTCTAGACCCTGCTCGCCGCGTCAAGAGCCGCGTGCTTGATGACCTCTGAGACCGTCGGGATGCGCGTGCACGGTGTGTCCCAGATGCGCGACGGGTATGCCGTTTCGCATGCACACGACGACTTCGTGGATGATCTCTACCGCGTGCGGCCCGACGATCTGACAGCCGAGGATTCGGCCGCTCCCCTTCTCCACGACGAGCTGCACGAAGCCATCCGCTTCGCCTTCGCCCAGCGCACGACCGTTGGCCGCGAACTTCGCCACCGCCTGCACCGCGTCGAGCCCGCGTTCCTTCGCGCCGTCCTTCGTCATACCTACGACGGAGACCTCGGGGAAGGTGTACACGCAGGCCGGGACGCAATCGAGGTCGACCGTGTGCAGGTCATCCGCCCCCGTGCGCCCCTCGAACTCGGCTATGGCGTTGCGCGCAGCCATCATGCCCTCGTCCTCCGCGACGTGCGCGAGCATCATGCCGCCGTTCACGTCGCCGATGGCGTACACGCCGGGGATGTTCGTGCGGAAGTACTTGTCCGTTCTCACCGCCCGACGGTCGAACTCGAGACCGACCTCCTCGAAACCGAATCCTGCCGAGTTGGGAATCCTGCCGACCGCGCTCATCACGATGTCGCTCTCGATGGTCGCGCCGCTTCGAAGCGTGGAACGCATCCGCTCGCCGACCCGCTCGACACCCTCCACGGCGTCACCCAGATGAAAGACCACGCCCATCTCCTCGAGCTTGGCCTGCGCGAGCCGAACGACGCGCCTGTCGTTGCCGGGAAGGACCTGCTCCATGAGCTCGACCACGGTGACGGTGCTTCCGAAGGCCGCGTACGCGCAGGCGAACTCCAGACCGATCACGCCACCCCCGATGATGAGGATCTCGGCCGGGATCTCGGTCAGAGCCACCGCATCGTCACTCGTCCAGACTCCCTCGAGGTCGTGGTCGATGTTGGGCAGCTTGAAGACCGCCGAGCCCGTCGCGAGAATGATCGCGTCAGCGTCGATGCTCGCCGAATCGCCCTCGGCGAGTGCGACCTCGATGGACTTCGGCCCCACGAGCCGGCCTTCGCCGTATACGACGTCGACCTTGAGGCGCTTGGCCTGGCCCTCCACCTGTCCCACGAGCTCGTCGACCACGCCTTGTTTGCGAGCGCGCAACCCCTCGACGTCGACCGTCGCGGTCGCGGCGTTCAGACCCAGCTCATGCGCGCGGCGAGTATCGGCGACGACATGCGCCGAGCGAAGGATGGTCTTGGTCGGAATGCAGCCCCAGTTGAGGCACGTCCCGCCCAGGCGCCTGCGTTCGATGAGCGTGACCTCGGCACCGAGGCGTGCCGCCTCGAAGGCTGCCGAGTAGCCGCCAGGTCCTCCACCGAGCACCGCTATCCGCATGAGAGCGCCTCCCGAGACGTGACCTCCAACAAGCCCTGAGTGTCCGAGGATTCTAGCACGCGTGCCATCGGCGGTGACGTGCCCGAATGCTCGAACCGGCCGGCCGCCGGACCCGCTACGCCACGTTCGCCCGTTCGACTATCTCCGCCACCGCGGCATCGGCGCCCAAGGGCATGATATGCACGCCGTCGGCGATCTCGCGCAGCGCGCGAACCTGTTCGGACGCCAGCGCGATCGACTCGAGCATCGGGTCGGCGGCGCGCCCGATCCGCTCGGCGATCTCGTCGGGGACCATGAGGCCGGCCAGGCGTTCGTTGATGAAGGAGATCACTCGCGGGTTCTTGAGCAGCAACACGCCCGCGATGATCTTCACGCCCGTGGGACGCAGTGCATCGACGGCGCGAGCGAACTTCTCGACGTCCATGACCGCCTGCGTCTGGAAGAATCGCGCGCCGGCCGTCACCTTGCGCTGGGCGCGGGTGAGTTGGACCTCCCACGGCTCGGCTTCCGGGAAGGCCGCCGCGCCGATGTAGAAGCCGGTGCCTCCCTTGAGCTCGCGCCCCAGCATGTCGTGGCCCTCGTTCATCCCCTGCGGCGATCTCGAGGAGCTGCGTCGAATCGAGGTCGAAGACGCCCTTGGCCTGCGGGTGATCGCCCGAGCGCGGGTCGTCGCCGGTCACGATCAGTACGTTCTCGATGCCCAACGTCCACGCCGTGAGCAAGTCGGACTGGAGTCCAAGCCTATTGCGGTCACGGCACGTCTGCTGCCAGATCGGCTCGATCCCCGCGTCGAGAAGCGCGCGTGCGCCGCCCAGGCTCGAGAGGTGCAGCGCCGCGCCCTGGTTGTCGGTCACGTTGAGCGCGTGGCAGTGCCGCGCAAGTTCCCGCGCCGAGGCGAGCATTCCCGAGAGGTCGGTGCCGAGCGGCGGAGCCACCTCGCCGGTGATGACGAACTCGCTGCGCTCCAGGGCCCGGGACAGGCGGCTCACCGGCCGCCTCCGGTTCGGCGCCCGGCCGAGATCCTTCGGCTCGGCCCGCGGTCGTGTCCTCAACCGGCTTCTCGCCCGCGCTCTCACGCATGTTCACGCTGCCGGGCTTGTGTCGCGCGCTGAAGTCCTTGGGCGGGATCGTGGTCTTCGGCCCGCTCCTGCCCTGCGCAGCGAGCCGCTTCTGGATCCTCACGTGAGTGCACTCGCGGTCCCTGAGGACTTCGCACGTGCCGTTCCACATTCCGCCGCACGGACCGTTCAACAGCCCTTTCGGACAGGTGGTGACGGGACAAATGCCGGCGGTCAGATCGAGCACGCAGTCACCGCACATCTGGCAGCGTTCCTCGTACACCCCGTGCCTGATCACATTGCCGAGGAACATCGAGTCGAGACCGGGGAACACCGGTTTCGTCACGGAATCGGCCACCGTCTGCACGCCCGCTCCGCACGACAGCACGAGCACCGCGTCCGCGTCCTCGATATCGCCGAAGTGCTTGCGAGCCTCCAGCTTCGTCGCGCCGAGATGGCAGGTGACCTCGCCCACGGCCCACCCGCTCACCGCGTATCCGGCCTGCTCGAGCGCGGCTTTGGTCTTCAAGACCTCGGGCTCGCCGCCCGTGTGCGCGACGGTCGCGCACTGACCGCAGCCCACGATGAATACCGTCTTCGCGCCGATCTCCTCGAGATTGCGCCTGATTCGGCCCCAGTCTCTGGCACGAGTGATGATCATGCGTGCCCTCCGGCTGGTTGAGGCTTCGATGCTATCGCCGCCGCTACTTCTTGCACGCATCCGGGAGCGTCCGGCGCATACCCCGCGCCCACCGACGACGCCCACTCCGAGGTCACGACCGCACCACCTACCAGCACGGCCACGCCCGGCAGCCTGTCCCGGACCGATGCGACCGTCGCGCCCATCTCGCGAAGCGTCGTCGTCATGAGCGCGGACAGGCAGACCGCGTCCGCGCCGTCGGCCGCTTCCACGATCCGCTCCGCGGGGACATCCACTCCAAGGTCGTCCACCTCAAAGCCCTGACTCTCGAGGAGCGAGGCGCAGATGTCCTTCCCGATCGAGTGGATGTCGCCTTTCACGGTCGCGAACACGACCCTGCCGCGACTGGACGACTCGCCCTCAGGCAGATAGAGCTTCACCCGCGCCACGGCGGCCTTCATCGCTTCGGCGGCGACCATGAGCTGCGGAAGGAACGCCTCGCCCCGACCGTACGCGTCGCCGAGCCGCTGGATGGCGGGCGTGAGCACTTCCGCGATCACCGAATCCGGCGGGGTCCCCGCTTCGACGACCGCTTCAACGAGCCCAGGAGCGGCATCGGCGTCCCCCCGAAGGAGGGCCGCCTCGAGAGCTGCCCGCGGGTCATGCGCCTCCATGGCGCTGCCGGGCGCGGCGGACCCGGGCGCGCCCGGGGCGGCGCCGGCTCCGGAGGCCGCCGTCCGGAGCGCGGCCTCGTACGCTGCGTCCCAGCCGCGTTGCGCCTCGCCGTGCGGGTCGACGTCGACTCCCGCGCTCCGCGACTGATTCGCGAGACGTATGGCCTCCATCACGACGTGATCGTTGGGGTTCGCTATGGCGGCATCGAGCCCCGCTGCCGCCGCGGCGGTCACGAACGCCGCGTTGAGCAGCGCTCGATCGGGAAGCCCGTGGCTCACGTTGCTCACTCCGAGCAGCGTGGCCAGCCCGGCTTCGCGAACGCTGCGCAGCGCCTCCAGCGTGACGGCGGGCGCATCCTTGTCGGTCGCCGCCGTCATGACGAGCGTGTCGACCACGAGGTCGCTGGGGCCGAGCCCGGCCTTGCCCGCCGCCGCGCGCACGCGCTCGACCACCGCCACCCGTCTCCGCAGCCGTCGCCGGAATGCCCGTCTCGTCGAGTGCGAGCACCACGACCGCAGCGCCGTAGCGAGCGGCGAGCGGAAGCACGGCATCCAGCGACGCCGGATCGCCGTTCACGCTGTTGATGAGCGCGCGTCCCGGGTAGACCTTGAGCGCCGCCTCGAGCGCGGTCGCATCGGTCGTGTCGATCGCCAGCGGGGCGTCCGACGCAGCAACGAGAGCGAGCACCGCATCGCGCAGCACTCGCGGCTCGTCCACGCCTGCCGCGCCAACGTTCACGTCGAGAACAGCGGCACCCGCGAGGGTCTGCTCCTCGGCGAGCGCACGAACGAGCGACATCGAGCCGGACCGAAGCGAATCCGCGAGCGCCTTCTTGCCCGTCGGGTTGATGCGCTCGCCCACCACCGCGATGGGCGAGCCCGGCACCAAGACGCACGCTCCCGCGGGGGCCCGCGAGTACGACGCCGGGCGGTACCGGCGAGCGCTCCGCCGAGCCGTCTGTTCGCAGTGAAGTCGACGATCGCGCCGGTGAACGCCGGTGTTGAGCCGCAGCACGAGCCCACAACCGAAGCGCCGAAATCGACGAACTTAGCAGCGGCCTCGCCCATCTCGTCAGGCGTGCCCGGAAAGACGGTGACTCCGTCTTCGAGCCGCGGCATGCCTGCGTTCGGCTGCACGATGATGGGAAGCGAGGTCGCACCGGCCATCTGCTCCACCAACGGCAGCATCTGCTCCGGCCCGAGCCCGCAGTTCATGCCCACCGCGTCCGCGCCCAGCGCCTCGAGGATGATCGCAGCGGTCTCGGGGTCCGTGCCCGAGAGGTCCATGCGGCCCTGCATACCGAACGTGACGCTTGCGAACACGGGCAGGTCGGTCACCGACTTCGCGGCCAGCAGAGCGCAGCGCACCTCGGCGATGTCGGTGAACGTCTCCAAGAGGATGGCGTCGGGTGACTCGGCCGCCAGCGCCCGGACCTGCTCGGCGAAGAGTTCGAAGACCTCCTCGAAGCGTCGCTCGGCCAATCGGTTCCATGACGAGCCCCGACGGCCCGACGTCCGCGAGGATGTGCAGAGCGCCCGAATCCCTCGCGATCCGTACGGCAGCGCGGTTCAGCGACTCGACCTGGTCCTCGAGACCCCACTCGGCGAGCTTCGCGCGCGTAGCGCCGAACGTATTGGTGCTCGCGCACTGCGCTCCGGCGAGGGTATAGAGGCGGTGCACCTCGGCGACCGTTTCCGGTTCGAGCACGTTGAGCTGCTCGGGACAGACGCCGGGAGGCGTACCCAAACGCTGGAGCATGGTGCCCATCGCTCCATCGCACACGAGCACTTCTCGTCCGAGGCGGCTCATGATCCCGGGCATTTCAGTCCTCGCTTCCTCTGATCGGCGGGGCGGGTCCGTCGGCTACCACGCCGTCCGTTCGCTTGGCGCGTTCGAGCTCGTCGGCGAGATAACGCGAGCCCATGAAGTACGAGACGAACATGGTAAGCCCGATGAACAGAGCGATCGTAGCCATGTCGGCCAGTCCGCCGCCCGCCAGCGCATCCGACAGCTCGCCTGTCCAGGCGCCCCACACCAGAGAGGCGACGCTGACGCCGAGGAAGCCGAACAGCGAAGCGCGTAGCACCCGCCATGCAACGGCCATGCCCAACAACCGCCGGATCGGATAGACAGCACACTGCAGCACGACCGCAAGCAGGGCGGCGACGAAGATCACCTTGATGAAGTCGTATTCGGTCACAAGATCCCCCCGATGCGAGGCCCGCTCGGACCTCGCGTGCAACGAGGCCGTACTCAGAACTTCAGGGCGATCGCCCTGCGCGGGCACGCGATCACACAGGCCTCGCAGTACACGCACTTGTTCTTGTCGAAGACGAGGTTCGCCGAGGCATCGAGCGTGAGCGCGTCGGGCTTGCACACGGCGGTGCAAAGGCCGCACACCACGCACAGCTCCTCGTCCAGGGCGATGTCCGCAGCAGCCTCGCGGACGGCCACGCCCTCCTTCTCGAGGAACGCGATGCCCGACACGAGGTCTTCCTTGCGGCCCGTGACCTCGAGCAGCATTCGCCCCTCCTGCCCAGGCTGGATCTGCGCGCGCAGGATGTTGGGCACGACATCGAAGTCCTTCACGAGGTGGTACGTGATCGCCTTGGTCGCCTGCCTGGGCGGGAAGGTGAGGTCGAGTCGCTTCCGTGCCATCTAGATCGCCTCCCCGACGCGGATCTCGAGCGGCTTGAAACCCTGCGTGCCGGGTTGCGGCAGCGGCTCGAGTGGCGGGGCGAGCGTGAAGCGCTCCTCGGCGACCCAGCGTTTCAGCTCCGTCGCGATGCGCCTCGCGACGCCCAGTGACGAGATCGGCCCCGTCGGGATCTTCATGCCTTCGATCTCGATCTCGCCGGTCCTGAGCTGTGCGTACGTGACGCGGCCGAGTGCGGGCCGGCTTCGCCGCTGCACGCCATAGTCGAAGACGGTCGCCTCGATGTCCTTGTCGCCGAGTGCCAGCGTCTCGGCGAGGTCCTCGTCGAGCACCGGGAAGGCGATCCCGATCCCGACGAAGCTCGAGACGCCGTACTTCGTGAACGTCGCCGCCGAGAAGTACTCGGGCGACGCCTTCTTGAGGTCGGCGATCACGGCGATCGTGCCGCTGGGCGCCACGGGCACGCCGTGCTCGTCGCGGGTCTGATTGGGGTTGTGCTGGGTCCCCTGCCAGGCAACGTAGCCGGCCGCGCCCGCCACGAACGCTCTCGTGCCGACCCCGATCGTTCGGTACGTCGGATCGTTCAACAGCGGGGACAGCGCCCCCGCCGAGCAGAACGTGGCGTTGCCGAACCTGGGCAGGAGCGTGCCGAGGTACGTGTACATCGCCTGGTCGCTCGAGTTCACCGCTACCGCGTAGTTCTGATACGCGTTCCGCGGGTTGAAGAAGTAGGCCTGGTTGAGATCGTCGAGCGTGATCCAGGTGTCGATCTCGGTCCTCGGGTAGCAGTCGGTCCCGGGTCCGGTGGCCTTGAGCCGCACCGCCTTGCCGCGCAGCAGATCCTCGATGACGTGCGCGCCCCCGTACTCGATCCCGCGGGTGAGCGAGGGCTCCGTCACGCCGAGATACGTGTCGACGGCCGCAAGCCCGCCGCTGGCCGGCACGTCGTTGAGCGTGATCGTGCCCATCTTGATGGGCGGGTCCGAATGGCCGAAGTTGATGAAGGCACCGCTCGAACACATCGGCCCGAAGGTGCCGGTCGTCACGACGTCGACCCGCTTCGCGGCCTTCGTCAGGCCCTCTTCGGCAGCGAGTTCTGAGAACTCCTCTGCGGTGAAGACAACTGCCTCGCCTGCGGCGATGCGGCTGTTGATCTCCTCCCACGACTTGGCCATCTCGACTCACCTTCCGCCACGGACATCGCTCATCGAGCGTGCGTATTGCCCGCTATTGTCGCACCCCCGCGCGCATCCCGCAGAGTGCGCTTCGCGCCGTTGCTCGCTGGTTCGGCGAGCCGTGCTCGGCAGCGCGCGCCGTTGCCGACACGCCCGGATGGCACCGAAGGCGCGCTACAGGCCTAAGCGCTCCCTCGCCGCCTGCACGATGAGCGAGTGATCGAAAGCGAGTGAGGGGGGTTCGTCGAGCGGGTGCCATGCGGCTTCGTCGGCGTCGTCACCGCCCATGACCTCGGGTATCTCGCCGTCCAGCACGACTGCGTACACTGCGCTCACGGTCCAGCCCCGCGGATCCCGGCCCGGCTCCCCAAACGTGCCCACCTGCACGAGCGGCACGCGCACCACGAGCGAGGTCTCCTCTTCGAGTTCCCGTCGCGCTGCGAGCTCCAGGGGCTCGTACTCGTCGACGAAACCGCCCGGGAGCGCCCATTGGCCGGCGAAAGGCTCGACGGCCCTCCGAATCAGCAGGACGCGTCTGTCTTCGGCCGGTCCCGCGATCGCGACGACGTCCGCCGAAAGCGCAGGTCTTGGGTACTCGTACTCTGGCATGCCGCTCAGTTTACGCCGTCTTCTTTGCCACGCCGCTCGCGCTACACTTGCGCGATGTCGACTCCCACCACGTAGAGGTCCCATGCCCGTTCGAAGCCAACGCGCGAAGAACATAACCGCGATGCTCACCCTGTATGTCGTCTGGGGGACGACGTACCTGGGCATCAAGGTCGGCCTCGACGCCGGACTCCCGCCCGCGCTGTTCGCCGCGTTCAGGCTGCTGCCCGCGGCCGCCATTCTGTTCGTCTTCGCGCGGCTGCGGGGTGCGAGCCTGCGCGTGAAGCCGAGTGTCCTCAGGATCGTGGCGATCGTCGGCCTGTTCCTGCTCGTGGGCGGCCAGTACGGGACCATGGTCGCCGAGCAGTACGTGCCCTCGGGGCTCTCGGCGCTCGTCGTGGCGCTCGTGCCGCTGTGGATCGCGCTCGTCGAGTCGGCTCTGCCGGACATGCAACGCCCCAGCCTTCTGGGCTGGCTCGGCTTGGCGATCGGCTTCACCGGTCTCGCGATCCTGATCTGGCCGCGCCTCGCGGGATTGTCGACGGGAACGCAGGAGATGCTCGGCATCGGCATCCAGATCGTCGCCACGTGGCTGTGGACTGCCGGCAGCATCTACAGCAAGCGAAATCCCGTGAAGGCCGACGGCTTCGTGGTCACGGCGTACGAGATGCTCGTCGCGGGAGCGACGACGCTCGTGATCGGCACACTGCTGGGTGAATGGGGCTCGGTCGATCTCACGCCGAAGGCCGTCGGCGCCATCGCCTACCTCACGGTCTTCGGCAGCTGCATCGCGTTCAGCGCGTTCGTCTATGCGCTCGCCCACCTCCCGGCGAGCAAGGTGATGACGTATGCATACGTGAATCCGGTGATCGCCGTGTTCGCAGGCTGGTTCGCGGGCACGGTCGGGCTGGTCCCCGCCGAACCGGTGACGGCCTCCATCCTCGTTGGCATGGTCGTGATCGTCGCAGGGCGTCGCACTCACGACCGCAGCGCCCACGCTTCCGCCGCGTCGAGCCCCGCTGACCCCACCCCAGACGGCGCTCGCCGACGAACCGCTCGTCGAGCCGGAACCGAGCGAGATCTAGCCCCGAAACGGCAGATTCGTTCTCCACGGACTCCCCACAACCCGTTCACGAGCCGTCCTCACCACCTCGGCATACTGAGCCCAGAGTCAGAGTACGGCGAAGCGCTCGGTGCACGATCGGATCGGATGAGAAGGGGTGACCGAGATGACACCACTGCCTATCCTCCTTGTGGCGGTACTTGGCATCCTCGCCTGGCTGGCCTTCCGGATCGAGGCCCGTCGGCACACCTACGTACCATGCACCCCGGAAAGCGCATTTCGTTCCCTGCGCGAACGCGTCGCGCGGGGCGAGCTCACGCCCGAAGAGTACCGCCGGCTGATGGCTCTGATGAGCTGACGTTCACACGTACAGCCATCCTCCTCCTCTGCGAAGCGGGGCCCTGCCGGGGCCTCGTTTCGGTTTTGGGGACGTAGCGGACGTGGGCTGCGGCCGCTACCACTCGCGCTCACACGAGAAGGGCGCCTCGACTCGAGGCGCCCTTCTGTCGTGCCTACCCCGGAACGCACGTCCGGCCGGACGCGCGTTCCGAGTTGCGATCTACGCGTCGATGATCGCCATCGCCTCATCGCGATAGGCATCCATGACGTACGGGATTCCCGAGACCTGCGCGGCCTCAGGGGTGAGGGCCATCAGGTCGTCGCGGCTGATCGTGTCGATCCGCATGTTTCGGCTGCCGCACATGAGTTGCTGCAGGCCGACCTTGAGCCTGTCGGCGAAGGTGTAGACCGCGATCGCGCCGAACGGGATGCTCTCAATATCGGCACCGTACTTCGCCTTGAGCGTCTCGTACGTGACGAAGATCTCTTCCTTCGTCGTGCCGAACTCGGCGATCGTCTTTGGCAGGTCGTTCTCCTCGATCCAACGTGCGATGTTCTTGCCCACGAATCCAGGAATCATGAGCGCGCGGCCCATGCAGACGGCCTTTGTGTGTGGAGCGCCCATCGCGAGAACTTTGAAGACATGGTCTTCGCAACTGAAACCGCCGGCGATGGCGATGTCGGGGATGAACGCGCCCTTCGCGCGGAGGCGTCCGACCAGTTCGTTCGTCATCGCCTGCAAGTAGAAGGTCGGCACTCCCCACTCTTCCATCATCCGCCACGGGCTCATGCCGGTTCCCCCCGGCGCGCCGTCGATGGTGAGCAGATCGATCTTGGCGTTCGACGACCACTTGATCGCCATGGCGAGCTCGCGCATCGGGTAGGCACCGGTCTTAAGCGTGACACGCTTGGCGCCCAGATCGCGAAGGCGCTGCACCTCGGCGTAGAAGCCCTCCTCGTCCACGAAACCGAGGCGAGAGTGACGCTCGAACTGCTTGATACCCTTCTCGCGATACGCGGCCTGGATAGCGGCATCTGAGGGGTCGGGGGTCACCAGATACCCTCGCTTCTGAAGCTCGAGAGCCCGCTCCAGCGTGTTGACCTTGATCTCGCCGCCGATGCATTTGGCGCCCTGGCCCCACTTGAGCTCCATCGTCTCGACGCCGAGCTTCTCGATGCAGTACTCGGCGACGCCGAGCCGAGTGTCTTCGACGTTCATCTGCACGAGGATGTCGCCGTAACCCTCGTGGTAGCGGCGGTATTGCTCGATGCGGCGCTCCATGTCGGGCGACTTCGTGACCTTGCCGTTCGCATCGCGCTCGAGACCCGGATCGATGCCACAGACGTTCTCTCCGCAGACAAGCGAGATGCCTGAGATCGCTGCGCCGATCGCGAAATGCTCCCAGTTCTTGCGCGCGACCTCGGTCGAGCCGAGCGCGCCGGTGAAGATCGGCACGCGCATCTTGACCTTGTTCTCAACGCCGAACACCGTCTCGGTGTCGACCATCGGGAAGAGCGTGTTGTCGGGGTTTCCCACCTGGCCATCGGGCAGACCCTTGGAGCCGAGTGCGTATCCCATGATGTTCAGATGGGAGTAGTCGATCGGGTAGTCCTTGTCGCCCCCGGCGGTCATGTCGCCGAACGGCCCCGGGTAGATCACCTCGCGGCCGCGGAACGACGATTTGAAGACCTCGCAGTTTCCCCGGCAGTCATCGAGACACCTGGTGCAGATTCCCGATGCCGGAGCGACGTCTCTCGAGCGGTTCGACGTCTTTGTTGCCTCGTTCGCGTTCGGTCGTTGAAGCGTGCCCATGTGTCTCCGAACCCCCTTGCTTCCCTGTTGCCCAGCCGCCGCGGCGGGGCTGGTTTCGGCTATTGTAGGCGAGTGTGTGAAACATGATGGAAACATAGGCGACATTTATCCGAAATAGAGCGAAGGCAGGGCGTGATGACCGAAGACCTGAGAGCGATCGCTATCGAAACCATCCGCAAGAACGACGTGGAATTCATCCACTTGTGGTTCACCGATGTCCTCGGCTTCCTCAAAACATTCGTGATAACGGCCGACGAGCTCGACACGGCCATGAACGAAGGTATGGGATTCGATGGCTCGTCGATCCAGGGATTCGCGAGGATCCAGGAGTCGGACATGATCGCGCTCCCCGACCCGGCCACACTCCAGATCCTGCCGTGGCGCGATCAAGGCACGCTCGTGGCGACCATGTTCTGCGACGTGATTCGACCGGACGGCGAGCCCTACCCCGGCGATCCGCGCTACGTGCTCAAGCGCATGCTCAAGCGTGCCGCTGACCTCGGCTTCACCTTCTACATAGGCCCGGAGCTTGAGTACTACTACTTCACCGACGACGTCGAGTGTGAGCTGCTCGACCACGGCACGTACTTCGACATGACCACCCGCGATCTCGCCGTCGACCTGCGCAAGCAAACGGTACGCACCCTCAACCACTTCGGCATCCAGGTCGAGTACAGCCATCACGAGGTCGGCCCGAGCCAGCACGAGATCGACCTGCGCTACGACGAGGCGCTCAAGATGGCCGACAACGTGATGGCGTACCGGCTCGTCGTCAAGGAAGTCGCGCAGCTCAACGGGGTATACGCGACGTTCATGCCCAAGCCGATGTACGGCGAGGCGGGCAGTGGGATGCACGTGCACCAGTCGCTCTTCAAGGGCGAAGCGAACGCGTTCTACGACCCGGCCGACGAGCACCACCTCTCAGCTACCGCCAAGGCCTACATCGCAGGCCTTCTCACCCATGCGCGCGAGATATGCGCGGTCACCAATCAGTGGGTGAACTCCTACAAGCGGCTCGTGTCGGGCTTCGAGGCGCCCGTCTACATCTGCTGGGCGCATCGCAACAGAAGCGCGCTCGTCCGCGTGCCCATGTACAAGCCCGGTAAGGAGAAGGCGACGCGCGTCGAGTTGCGTTCGCCCGATCCCGCGTGCAACCCCTACCTCGCGTTCACTGTGATGCTCGCCGCGGGCCTCGACGGCATCGAACGGGGCCTGACGCTCCCGGATGACGTCACGGACAACATCTACGAGATGTCCGACGACGAGCGCGGCGCCCTCGGCATCGACTCGCTCCCGGAGAGCCTGAACGAGGCCATCAACGAGATGGAGAAGAGCGAGCTCATCCGAGACGCCCTGGGGGATCAGGTCTTCGAGTGGTTCATCCGCAACAAGCGCATGGAGTGGCACGACTACCGCACGCGCGTCACCGAGTGGGAACGGGACTCGTACCTGCAGATCCTGTAGAACTCAACCGGGCGAGCGTCCCGGCGCCCGCGACGAAACCAACGCCGAACCGGCTGCACCTATCGCAGCCGGTTCGCCTTCTGCCACCACAAGACCAGCAGCGCGTTCTGGATCGACGCGAAGAAAGCAAAGCCGATGATCGGTCCGTCGAACTCGGTGGCCGCAAACGCTGATCCCTGCGGGAAGAGAAGACCGCCGACCATCGCCCCGAGAAACCACGGCACGATCCAGAAGAAGAGCCCGTAGACGAAGATCGCAACCTGCCCGATCTGCCACATCACGGGCAATGAAGCCACGAACACATATGCGACAAGCCACGGCGAGCGCGCGAGCCCTGAACCCGGACCGACGATGCCCTCCGCGGCGGCCTCGTCTGCGTGGAAGAGAACCGCCTCGGCGTCCGCGTCGACCGACTGCCGCTGCTCGCTATCCCCCATGTGTCGCACTCACACCTTCCGAAGGCTTGCGCTCGTCCGGCCCCGGCCAGCGACGGCGAGGCGCGAGAATCGCTACTGCGAACATCGCCGACGGGACAACCACATACTGGACGATGGCGACGGCCGCGACAACGCTCAGCGCGATCGCGACCGCGCTGACACCTGCGAAGACTGCGAACTCCACGGAGGCGCGCCTCGCTCCGGTCTTCTCCGAGACTCTCACTCCGACCTCCCAACGACGACTGTCGGCTCCTCTACGCCGCCCGGACACCCGGTCGCGTCCACCCCCACGCGGCAGCGAGGAGCACGAGGACAGCGACCGCCAGCATCGTGGGCGCCACCCCTGTGTACTGCACCGCGACACCGGCAGCCATGACCCCCACGGCCCCCGTCATGCCGAGAAGCGCATGGCGCGCGGCCAACACGCGCCCGCGTAACGCTTCGCGACTCGCGCGCTGCACCAAGGTGACGCTCGGCACGATGAACCACATGTCCGCGATGCCTACGAGCATCATCAATGGCGCAGCGACCCAGATCGAGGGCGCCAGCGCAGCCGCGCCGAAGAAGAATGCGAGTCCGGCGAGCCCGGCGATCGCCCTGGTACCCGAGCCGTGAAGTTCGCTTCGGCCGGCGAGCACAGCACCCGCGAGCAGTCCGACTCCGATCGCAGCGTCGAGCAACGCGAGTCCAGACGCCCCCGCTTCGAAGCGTTGCAAGGCGAGCGCGTACGTCAGAGTGATGGTGGCTCCGATTCCCGTTGCGGCGACGGCTCCCAGCGCGATGACCTGCCGGAGCACCGGCGTCGAGAGAATGTAGCGCGCCCCCTCGGCAACCTCGGCCAAGACGCCCGTCGCGGCGTCAGAGCGGACTCCCGCCACATCGGTGCTGGCGCTCTCCCCGGCCTCGAGAGTCTGGACGCCGTCGGTTGCCCCCCGAGGCAGGCGAGAAGGTCGCCACGCGATCCGCGCGATCATCACTGCCGAGAAGAGATACGAGGCTGCGTCGATCGCGAAGGCGCGATTGTAGCCGATCGCGACCACGAGCGCAGCCGCGGCTGCCAAACCGCCGAGCTCCGCCACCGAGGTGGTAGCGTTGTCCAGTGAGTTTGCGGCGAGCAGTTCGTCCTCGGCGATGATCTTCGGGACCAACGACATCTTCGCCGGCACGAAGAAGAGTCCGAGCGTCGCGACGGCGAAAGCGATCAGGTATGCCGAGTAGACACCGGTCGACATCATCGCCCACGGAATCGCGAGGACGAGTCCGGCACGCAGCACGTCGGTGACGATCATCGTCCGCCGAAGGTCCCAGCGGTCGACGTACGCGCCCGCGACAAGCCCGAACAAGGCCGACGGCAGGAATGTGATGCCGATCATCACACCCATGTGCAGCATCGAACCGGTGATCTTGTACACCATCACGCCCATGGCGATCTGGTTGAGCTTGTCGCCGGTCACGGATACCACGTGACCCAGCCACAGCCTCCGGTAGTCCGACGTCCTGAGTGGTTCGAGGACTCTGAATCGCATGCCGACCCTCCCCTCCAAGTGCTGCCGAACGACTCCTCGCGCGCCTCCATCGAGGAGGGGCGCCCCAGTCGCCCCTTTCGCATACCTGATGCATCTCGTGACCACTTCCTACCGAAGGCTCAAGTGCGCACGCTCCTGCATCCTTCACACCTCCCTCGGCCATACGACCTGACAAACCCACTCGCGAACCTGCCTGCATCTCTCAGCGAAGGCTGATATGCGCACGCTCCTGCATCGTTCACACCTCCCTTTGGCTACGCGACCCAACAAACCCGCTCGCGAACCTGCCTGCACTCTCAGCGAAGGGTGAAATGCGGACGCTCCTGCATCGTTGACACCTCCCTCGGGCCGCGCGGCCCAATAGCCCCACTTGCCAACCGTGTCCAACCTTCTAGCGAAGCTGGAAATGCGCGCGCTCCTGCATCGTTGCCACCTCCCTGACGTTGGCCGTCCTCCAGCGTCGACTCGCCTCGACTACCACCTGTACCAGCCGTGCTCCTGCATCGTTGCCACCTCCGGCGCTATTCGGCTGTCAAGTTCTCGCCACCAATCTCCCTCTGCGTCAGCCGACGCGGAAGACCAATTATTGGTAGTTGCAGAAGCCGATTTTTGGGTGGGGAATCAGACGCCCGCGAAGCACATACCGCGGGTCGGTCGAAGTGCCGGCGCGCCCGAAGCGAGAGGACGGGCCAGGGGCGGCAGATCGGTTCGAGGCCCGCGCGCCTAGCCGAGCAGCAGATCCATCACCCGGTGGCCGGGATCGAGCACGAGCCCGGTGGCGGACGCCTGGGACTCGCTGAACCCGCTCGCGCCGTTCGCCTCGATTCCCGCCCCCCACACGAGGAAGGGTACCGGCTCGCCCACGTGCGTCTTCAGAGCGATGGGCGTGGGGTGGTCGGGCATCGCAAGCAGCCGCACGTCGCCGTCGAGCTCGCGCACGCGAGCGACGACTTCCCGGTCGATCGCCTCGATGCCGGCTATCTTCGCGGCGACGTCTCCGGCGTGTCCGGCTTCGTCGGGCGACTCCACATGGATGATCACGAGGTCGTGATCGCTGAGCGCCGCGAGACCACCTTCGGCCTGAGCCGAGTAGTCGTTGTCGGGCCCGTCGGTGATACCGCCGATGGTCAGTCTGTCGATGCCGAAGAGAACCGCGAGCCCGTTGAGCAGGTCCACACCGCTCGTCATCGCCGCCGAGACACCGCGGCGCTGGCGGAACGGGACCATGTTCGCGGGTGCGACACCCGGCCAGAAGAGCCACACATCGGTCGCCGGTAGCTTCCCCGCCGCTTGGCGGGCCAGGTTCACCGGATCGATCGAAAGGAGCGGACGGGCCCTGTCCATGAAGTCGAGCAGCAGCTCGGCACCCTCGCCTTTCGGCAGGTTCTCGGCGATCACGCCACCCGGGATGTCGTGCGGCGGCGTGTATTCGAGCTCGAGCAGTCCCGTGTGTCCGCGCACGACGAGGATGTGCCGATAGGCGACGCCCGGATAGAGGCTGAACGTTTCGTCATCCAGCGCGCGAGCGAGCCGGCCGACGATCTCGCGAGACTCCGCGGTAGTGATGTGCCCTGAGGCGTAACTCGCCATCGTGCCGTCTGCGATCGTGACGAGGTTCATCCTCATCGCGACGTCGCCGTGTCCGAGCTCGATGCCCATACTCGCGGCTTCGATCGCTCCGCGGCCGACGTAGTCGGCGACCGGGTCGTAGCCGAGGATCGAGGTGCACGCCGCCGAGGAGGAGGGCTCGCTCCCTTCCGGAACGGTCTTGGCGAGTCCCACGGCGCCCTCCCTCGCGAGCGCATCGAGGTTCGGCGTCTCGGCAGCCTCCAGCGTCGTCCGGCCACCCAGTTCCTCGAGCGGCCAACCGGAAGCCCCATCCAGGATCACGACGACGTACTTCAACCCCGACCTCCCTCACCGCGGTGGCGAGGTCAGACTAGCAGCAGTCGCCGCGACGGGCATCCCGCAAGGCGCGGCCGCGGCGCAGGAAAGCGTACCTGGCGCGGCGAACGCGGGCCGCGGCAGGTAGTCGAAGCGCGTTCGGGCAGGTAATCGACCGTCTCCGCAGTAGAAGAGAAGCGGGCCGAAGGACGCGGAGCACCAGTTTCTGGTCTTACCGCGCACGCCAGGGACGGAGCACGCTCTACATCGGCAGATGTCACGCCGAGGAGGCGAACATGCACGACAGCATCTACGTTTTGATCGTCGATGACGACTACTACGCACGCGACGCGATGCGGGCCCTTGTCGCACGCGATTCGAGGACCCGCGTGTGGGACGCTGTCGAAAGCATGCCGGCGGCCTTGGCGCTGCTGGGAAAGGCGAAGGACCGGCCTCCCTTCCCCGACGTTGCCCTGCTAGACGTGCGCCTCGCCGAAGGCGAGAGGGCCGGGATCGAGGGCATCGGCCAGATGCGCGCCGCGTCGGCCTCGATCCGCCTACTCGTCACGAGTGTCTCGGCCGATGACGACACCGTGCTCGCGGCCGTGCACGCGGGTGCGGACGGCTATGTCTGGAAGAACGAGACAGCAGAAAGGATCGCGAACGCCATCGTCGATGTCGCCGAGGGTCGTTTCGTCCTCTCGCGCTCGATCGCCGACCATCTGCTCGGAACGATCGAGGGCCTCGGCACCTACGCCACGACGGTGCTCCCCGACCGTCCCGAGTGGCTGGACCTCACCGAGAACGTCCGCAAGACGCTCTACCTGTATTGCGTGGCGGGGCTCTCGGCGAAAGAGATCGCCGACGAACTGCAGCTTTCCGTGAACACGGTGAACGCCCGGATCAAGGCGGCCTACGCGGCTCTGGGCGCGTCGAGTCGCTCCGACGCCTTCCGCAGACTCGTCGAGGGCGCAAGCACGTGACACCGCACGCCGACACCAGGGCCGGCCCTGAACGGCTGAGGCTTTGGCCGTTTCGGCTGCTCGAGATCTCGCCCATCGTCGTCTTGCTGCTCATCCTCGGCGTCTGGAACATCGTGCCACCCGTCATGAGGCAGGCGGCTTTCTGGAGCGCGCAGATCGCCCTCGCCGGCGGCACTGCAGGAGCTGATACGCCGAGTGCCGAGTCGTTCGCACTCGAGGCGCTGTATGGCCACGTGACTTCCGGCCAGGGGGCGCAAGCCGACGTCGACGTCTCTCCTGCGGGACAGCTTCGTGTGCGCGCAGCCGACGCGGTCGCCTCTGGGGTCTCGAAGGCCCCCCGGCGCCTCTACGACCTGGCCGGAAGACTCAAGCCGCTCGCCATCGCAGCAGGCGATCCGCTCTTCGCGAAGCTCGACGCGTACGAACGTTCAACCGGAAGCCGCGTCGCAGTGTTCGTCTACCCCGCGGCGGCCAACCCTCCCGTCGCGATGCGGGCCGTCGCCGCGACGGATGCGCTCACCGCAGTCGAACTCCGGGAACTTGAGAGCTCGGGGACGCTCGACACGCTTCGCCGATCAAGAACCGGCAGCAAGGCTGAGATCCTGCCGATCGACATAGAGGGACTCAGCGGAAGCTCATCCGCCGAGGACGCCGAACGGTCCGTCTCCTACAGCGTCGTCTTCAAGAAGGGCCACGTGTGGGAGATCTACGCCGTCAACCCACGAGAGGCGAACGGACAGATAGCGGGCGGAGGCGGCATCGATGCATTCAGTTGGACGGAGATAGGTTCAGCTGAAAGCCGAGCGCAGATCGAGCGCGAGGCCTCCCGGTCAGGTGGTGCGATCTTTGTGGTCGGCCCTACGGACGCCCCGCCCGTGCCACTTCGGCTCCCATCTGGGATGGACACGAAGCAGGCGCTCGAACTCGCGTCGGTCGCCGCCGATTCAAGCTCTTGGCGCGGGATCGCGTCGGAGAGCGTGCCGCTCACGTCTGCTCTCGCGGCACGCACGGGAGCGACGTGGGTGACGCCGCTCCTCGTCTCTGGCGTTTCCACGCAACTCGACGGCGGACCTCGTAACTCGCAGGCACTTCTCTTCGTGGCCGCCGACCGGTCCGATCCACGCGTCACCACCTACTGGGATCTCATCGGCCGAACCCCTCTAAGGAGCACGCAGGTCTTCTTGTCGAGCCGGCTCCCGCTCGCCTTGTCGATCCTCGGCGTGTTGCTGTTCGCCTCCCTAGTCGCCGCCCCCATGGCGTTCGTGGCGGAGCGGCGTCTCACAGCAGAGGCCGACGTCGAGCGAGAACGCGAGCGTGTTCGGCGGGAAGCGCAACAGAGAGTGATCGTCCGGCTCTCCACGCTCTCCGACCGGGTCGAATCAGCGGGCCTCATCACCTCAGAGCGGACGAAGCACGAGATCGATGACGTCGCCCACGACATCGAGACCACGGTGTCCGACTTGAGGGACGTCCTCGGCGAGCTGGATCGAGGCGCCCGGGATGAGTAGAGCGATCCGACACCTCGGCTGGCTGCGGTTCGCGCAGGCCTCTCCTCTCCTTGCGGGCGCCCTCTGCGCCGTCATCTGGTTCTCGGTCCCTGCGTGGATCTCCGCAACCGTGATGAGCACTCTCGGTCAGTTGCGGGGCGTCTCGAACGCAACGGCGAGCCGGAGCGAGCTTGTTGATCTAATGCGCGCACAGGAAGTGGGAAGCGCAGCACGCCTCTTCGGCGATCGGGACTCTCTCGAAACGGCGACGACCGTGGCGTACGAGCGATGGATCGCCTCGCTTCCAGCGCGCATCCGCGAATCGGACATCCTGTCGTCGCCTGTCGCGCCCGATCCGGCGCTGTTCGATCCGATCGCCAAGTGGGAGCGCGCCAACGGCGCGCGTGTGTGGGCGTGGACGGTCATGGGACCTCCGCAGCCGTCCTTAGCCGCGACCGCCTTTGCGGAACCCGCGTTGCTGCGGGCGCTCGAAGACGACCTCTCGGCAAGCCAAGCGGCGGAGCCAGATCAGCGGTCGGCCGCCCGCGCGTGACGTGGTCGAGTACGTCTGGCAGATGATCTCGGGGGCGCTGAATCCCTCCGGCGCGCTGCCGCCGCTCGACCCGAACGCGCTCGTCCCTTCGGCCGGGGGCGGGATGGGCGGAAGCACGTTCCAGATCTTCTGGCCGACGATCGCCAAGAACGGGCGCTTCTGGAAGGTCGGCGTCGTCCAGGGGTCCGGTCGACCCGACCCAGGACGGGGGCATGGACATCGACCTCTCCTCGCTCGACCCGTCGAGCGCGGGCTTCGCGTCGGAGCTCCACGAAACCGCGACCGCAAACAAGGCGAATCTCTGGGTCTTCGGCCCGCTTGAGTCGCGCTCCATCCCTCTGCGCGCGCCTGAGAGCGCCTCGACCTCGGACGCAGCAGTCCTCGGCACCTCGGTGTGGCCGAGCACGTACGCCGCGATCGTCACGTCTGATGCCGAACCGGTGATCGAACTCACGCCCGAGCAGGCACGCATCGCGGGCGGGCGATACGCGACCATGATCGTCAGGTCGTACGGCAACCTCCCCGGTGGAGCAGGCGCGTTCTACGGACCAGACGAGATCGCGCCTCAGTCTGTCGCGTTCCTCGCCGTCTTCGACCGCATGCCGGGTGGAGCGAGGTCGAGGTGGGACGCGTTCGTTCTCGACACGCAGCGCAACATCGCAGCGTGGCTCCCGCTCCTGTTCGGTGCCGCGCTTGGACTCTTCGCGGTGAGCCTCGTGGCTTCCGGCTCGGCCTTCGTCTACGAGCGCCGAGCCATCGCGCGCGAACGGACGCGTGAGGAACTCGCCCTGATGAGGCGCGACGCGCACGACAAGGTCTACAACCGCTTGTCAGCTCTCTCGAAGCGCGTCGCGGCGGCCGGAGACCGCCTCGCGGCAGACAACGCCCGGGCGCTTTCGTCGATCGCGGACGACATCCGCGGCACCGTTGGCGAGCTGCAGGAAATCATGGGCGAACAAGCGGATCGCACGGGGAGCACGCTCACGACCGTGCCGTTGGCGGAACAGATCTCCAGCGTGTGCCGGGCGCAGGCGGCGCGCCTGGCCGTCGAGGTCTTGTGTGAGGCGGCCGATCCCCTGCCCGAGGTCTCGGCACGGCTCGGCTGGGACCTGCAGTGCGTCGCCGAGGAGGCCATCACGAACGCGGTGCGCCACGGCCATGCAGGGCGCGTACGCGTGTCGCTCGCGCAGGTCGAGCCGGACACGCTCGAGGTCACGATCGCGGACGATGGCACCGGCTCGGCGGTGCTCACAGCGGACGACGCCGCCGAGACCTCAACGGGACTTCGCGGCATGCGGGATCGGCTGGCGAAGCACGGTGGTTCACTTGAGATCGCGGCCAACCCTTCGGGAACGACGCTGACCGCGAGAGTGCCGCTGGACGAGGGGCCCGAAAGGCCCGATCTCGGCTGACGCGATCGTCCGGCTCCGGGGATTCGAGAACACCCCCCGGCGGCCACCGACACCCCGATTCCCCGCACAGGTCTCGTGGTCGAGCCGCTCTGCTACCATGCCTGCATGAATCGGGGCACCTATCGGGACACGCGCGGACGCGATTCGTCGCATCCCACCTTCACGGACGTGGTCGTTCAGGGCATCGCGCCCGGCGGTGGCCTCTACGTGCCAGACACCATCCCCTCCCTCGAGCTCGGCGACATCCTCGCCTTCACGAACATGCCGTACTGGCAGCGCGCTGCGACGGTGTTCGAGACCTTCGGCGTGGACCTGCCCCGCGAGCGGATCGACGCGCTCATGCAGGAGGCCTACGGCGCGCAGTGGGACGACCCGCGCATCGCGCCCGTCGTCGAAGTCTCGGCCGATATGCACGTCCTCGAGCTCTGGCACGGCCCGACGCAGGCGTTCAAGGACATGGCGCTCCAGTGCATGCCGCGCTTCTTCTCCGAGGCGGTCCAGGTCCGCCGCGAGAAGGGGCTTGCCGAAGACGACTACCTGATCTTGGTCGCGACGAGTGGCGACACGGGCAAGGCCGCGCTCGAAGGGTTCGCCGACCGCGAGCACACCTCGATCGTCGTCTTCTATCCCGCCGAAGGCGTCTCCGACATCCAGCGTCTGCAGATGGTCACGCAGCATGGCGCGAACGTGGGCGTCTTCGGCGTACGAGGGAACTTCGACGACTGCCAGAACGCGGTGAAAGCCGCGTTCAGCGACGAGGTCTTCGCCGGGGAGCTGCACGCTCAACACGGTCTTCGGCTGTCGAGCGCGAACTCGATCAACTGGGGGCGGCTGCTTCCTCAGATCGTGTACTACGTGAGCGCATACGCGGACATGGTGGCTTCGGGCGGGGTACGCGAGGGCGAGCCGATAGACGTGTGCGTGCCCACGGGCAACTTCGGCAACATCCTCGGGGCGCACTACGCACGCGAGATAGGAGTGCCGATCGAGCGCCTGCTGTGCGCGAGTAACGAGAACAACGTGCTCACGGACTTCATCAACACGGGCGTGTACGACATCTCACAGCGTCGCTTCGTGACGACGCCCTCGCCCTCGATGGACATCCTCATCTCGAGCAACCTCGAGCGCCAGCTCTACGAGATCGCGCATCCTGGCGAGCGGGTCGTCGAGTGGATGCATGACCTGCGAGAGACGGGTCGGTTCCAGGTGGACCGCGAGACGTTCGCGGCGATGCGCGCGCTCTACTCCGCCGACTACTGCTCGAACGAGGAGTCGCTCGGGACCATCAAACGCGTTTGGGACCAGGCCGGATACCTTCTCGATCCGCATACGGCAGTCGCGTGGGAGGTCGCCGAGCGGCTGCGGGGGAACAATCCGGTCCTCGTCGTGGCAACGGCCCACTGGGCGAAGTTCGGCGTGGACGTGTACAAGGCGCTCGCTGGGCTGAACTACGCCGAGTCCCTGCCCGCCGACGTGGCGAGCGTGTCCGGCGTTGCGCTGCTGGCCAAGGTGCAGGAGTTCGCTCCGTCGGGCGCGTGCGTACCGCGCGCACTCGCTGAGCTCGAAGGGCGCGAGGTCAGGTTCTCCTTGGTGGTCGATGCGGGCCGCGAGGGCGTTGAGGGCGCAGTCCGCACCTGGCTCGAAGCGTAAGGTCGCGCACCCCCCGGCCAGGTCGTCCCAGCGCCCTGTCGAAGAGCGGCTAGTCCTCCCGGTCGGCCGTCACGAGGCTCGCCGATGGCAGACCCGGATGTGACCGCGCCCGAACGAATCCGGCGCGTTCCAGAGCCTCCATCAGCACATCCGCCGTGACCCGGACGTGCTGCGGCGGGCCCTTCTCCGACTCGCCGGGCCTCCAGTCGACCACGAGCACCTGCCCGCCCGGCTTCGTGAGCCGGAAGACCTCACGGTACGTCGCGTCGGGGTCGGCGAGTTCGTGATGGAGGTTGATCATCGTCACGAGACCCGCGAAGTCGTCCGGCAGAGGGATCTTCGTCTCCTCGCCTTTCACGGGCACGATCGTACCGTCAGCGACCTCGGGCCGGTTCTCGCGCATCCACGCGAGCATGATGCCCTCCGTGTCGACCGCGTACACCGTCGAGCCAGGCACTGCGTTCGCGAACCAGGCCGAGAAGAGCCCCGTTCCCGCGCCTACATCCACGATGACGGCGGGTTCCGGACTGCCGAGGGCGAGCCACATCCGCTCGGGATCGAGGGTCTCGAACCGTCCGGGGTCGTTCAGTCGCTCGAGCTTCGCGACGTCGAACTTCTGGTACGCCATCGTGTGCCCTCCGGCCTGATTCCGGGCCTTCTTGTGCGGTTGTGGTCCGAGTAGGCGCTCGTGCGTGCGCCCAGAGGTTCTATCCCCGAGACACGGCTTGCGGGATCGTCAGAGTCCTGGGAGCTCTTCCGAGTCGTTTGGACGGGGTGTATCCTCGCACGACCCGCGAGACGAGCACAGAGGGGTGCTGCGTGGAAGAACCCTCGGACATCCAGAGACTCATCGACTACCTCTTCCGGCATGCGGCCGTGGTGAGCAGGCTCGACGCAGTCGTCTCCGCCGAGTCGCTGGACATGCCCGATCCGGTGCGAGAGATCGTCAGCTTGCTTCCGCCGGGTCGCTACACGCGACAGAGGCTCTGCGACCAGCTGAACTCCGCGATCACGGCCCACGGCTACGGTGGGTGGATGGGAACGGTCGACTAGCAGACCCTCGACTCGCGGTACCGATCGTCAGTGGGCGAGCTCGCGCGGTACGTCCAGTACCTTCTCCAAGATGACGACGTCGAGCCACCGATCGAACTTGCGCCCGACCTCCCGAAGCACCCCAACCTGCTCGAATCCGGTGCGCTTCGCCAAGCGAAGGCTCGCCTCGTTGTCCGACACGATCTGCGAGATGACAACATGGTGGCCGTGGCGCGTAGCCTCCGAGATCAGGGCGGCTGTCATAGCCTCGCCGACTCCGCGACCGACAGCGTCGCGGTCGACGTACACGGAGATCTCGACGGTGTGACGGTAGGCGCTGCGGGCGCCCCATTTCGTGAGCGCGCCCCAGACCACGACGTGGCCGTCCACCTCGCCGACGAGCACCGGGTGGCGCTCGTCGTGCTCCTCGAGCCATTGCGCGCGATCCTGCTCCGTCTTGGGTTCGGTGTCGAACGTGATAGTCGAATGGAGCACGTAGAAGTTGTAGATCTCGGCGATTCGCGCGGCATCGCCGGAAACGGCGTTTCGTACGCCCAATTCGGCCATCCGACACCCTCCTTCGGCATGCGTATTGCTACACCCTTTTTCGAGAGCTGGGCGACCCGCCTCCTCCCCCCTCAGGGCGGGGAACGCCCCTCGAACTTACAGGACGCGCCAACCCCCCAATGGCGCGTCCTGGCTTGTTCTACGACTCATCCCAACTACGGTAGCATCCACGTGACGCCGTCGGCATCTCATTCGGGTGGACAGGATCGCGTCGAGCGAGGGCCTGAGCCCGGCCCTGAGCGCTTGCCGGCTACTCTTTGGGCTGTGACAGCGCGAAGTAGCCGAGTATCCCCACGACGACGACCGCTCCTCCGAGCAGCCATCCGGCAAGGACGTCTCCCAGGTAGTGCACGCCCAGATAGACGCGCGACATGCCGATGGCGATCGCGAGGAAGCCGAACAAGGCGACGAGCGAGTAGCGGAGCGCAGGGTTGCGTACCTCCCCGAGCACGATGAACGTCAGGGTCCCGAAGTAGATCGACGTAGCGAGCGCGTGACCCGACGGAAAGCTGTACGTCGCAGGGAGGGGGATCGCACCCACCCCGACAGGGCGCGCACGGTGCACCAGGATCTGGATGAGGCTCCCGATAAGCTCCCCGCCGGCGACCGTGAGAACGATCAAGATGGCGCCCGAATGACGGCCTAGCAGCCACAGCACGAGCGCCGTGAGGGGGACGAGAACGAGCATCGTCGAGGTGTTGCCGATGCTGGTGATCCAGATCGCGAGGGTCGTGAGCGCCGGCGTTCGAAGCGAGCGAATGATGGCCGAGACGTGCGAGTCGAGGTGCGCGAGCCCGGGCGACATGAGAATGCCGAAGAGCAGCAGGACCAGGAAGAGCACCGAGATGGCGAACACGACCGCGAAAACGCGCGGCCTCAAGTCCCTCCTCCAGGAATCTACCGGCACGCTCGGCATACTCTCGGCCCTACACGCCCGCGGCCTCGGCGAGCCGGGCCGCGACCTGCTTCTTGCGCGAGAGGACACCATCCATCCACACGGCTCCGTCAGCGAACGAAACTCCGAAGGCGCGCTCCGCGAGTCTTACCTTGCCGACGACGAACACTTCGCTCCCCTCGCGGACGATATCGGTCACCATCAGCAAGACCACGTCGAGGTCGTGCCGCTCACGAAGGGCCTCCATCGCCGCTCGCAGCTCATCGGCGTGCTCCATGACCTCGACGAGCGCGACGGTCTCGAACTGCGCGATGGCCGCTACGGAGTCGCCTACGCGGTACTCCTTCACGTCGGTGTTCACGGCCCGCTCGGCAGAGAAGACCTCGCCGGCGGTGCGAGAACGGAACGCCTCCATGCCGAACTCGATCGCGTCGACTCCCGC
Organism: uncultured Actinomycetes bacterium; assembly: GCA_963817255.1. Classification (GTDB taxonomy): domain Bacteria; phylum Actinomycetota; class Coriobacteriia; order Anaerosomatales; family CAVRZR01; genus CAVRZR01. The sequence continues at coordinate 334,414 of CAWFNT010000002.1, read as the reverse complement.
GATGCCCGCAAGCCGCGCCGCAACGTCGCGGTCCATGTCGGTGGTCGTCGGCGACTTGAGGAGCACCGTATCGGTCATGACCGCCGAGAGAAGCAGGCCGGCGATCGCCGGGGGTACGGGCACCCCGAGCGCCTCGTAGCGCGATGCCACGATGCTCGCCGTCGAGCCGATCGGAAGGTTGAGAAAGAGGATCGGGCCGCTCGTCTCGATGTTGCCCACACGATGGTGGTCGACGATCTCCAGCACCGAGGCTTCCTCGATGCCCGGCGCCGATTGGGCCGCCTCGTTGTGGTCGACCAGGATCACGCGGCGGCGAAGGCCGCGCGCGACGTTCGTGCGAGTCAGGATGCCGACCGGATGGCCGTCGTGGTCGGTGACGATCGCATCGCGATGCGGCGATGCGAGCAGGTCTTCGGTCGCCTCGGAAAGCAGCGTGTCCGGCTCGACGAAGAGCACGTTCGCATCCATCAGGTCGCCCACGCGGTACGACAGACCCACGAGTCTGGCCGCCGAGAACGTATCGTAGGCGGTCGAGAGCAGCGCGGCGCCTTTCGTGCGCGCGAGCGACACGACGTCATCGGCGGGCCGTGTGCCCCCCGTCAGGACCAGGCAGGCCGCGCCGGCGTCGAGCGCCATGGGCTGCGTGCGGAGTCGATCTCCGACGATGAGCGTGTCGCCGGGCTTGATGTAGCCGATCATCGTCTCGGGTTCCATGGCGCCGATGAGCACGTCGCCCGCCAGCCGCATCTCGGGATCGCCCACAACGATGTCGGCTCCAAGGACGTGCGCGAGGAGCCCGAGTTCCACCGGATTGACCTGGAAGCCTTCCAGCGCGATCTCGTCGATGTAGCGCGACGCAAGCGTGCCCACGCTCACAAGCCCTCTCGCGACGCCACCCGAAACGACCGGCAGCGCGCGCACGTCGGCGGCTCGCATCAGGCGGCCGGCTTCCAGGAGGGTCTCTGACGCGTCGACCGTCGTCACGTCTTCGGTCATAACGTCCTGCACGCGGGTATGTACGTGCGCGATCTCCTCGGGAAGCTCCAGGCCGAAACGTGAGAAGACCCACTCCGTCTCGCGGGGAGCGGGACCGAGTCGCACGGGCACGTACACGCTGTCCGGATCGACGACGTTCTTGAGGTGCGCGTAGGCGACCGCCGAGCATACGGAGTCGTTGTCGGGGTGTCGATGACCGAACACGAGAACGGGACCCATGCAACCCTCCGCCTTCGCCGCCCGGCGCCAAGGCCGAACGGGCGCAGTCCGGGGTTCAGTCTCTCACGTTGCGCAATGGCGCGTAACCCGCCAGGAGGGTCTTGGTGCCGGCGGTGTCGAATGCCACTTCGAGCTTGTCCCCGTCGACCACGATCACGGTGCCCAGGCCGAACACCTTGTGATCCACGCGAGCGCCTACTTCGAACGTCTCGCTGGGTTGCTTCTCTCGTGGCACCTGCCTCGGGGCACCCGAGCCGAAGACGCGACCGCCCTCACCGCGGCCGACGCCGGACCCGGATTGGCCTGTTCCGCCCGCCGGGCCCGTACCGTAGCTCGACCCGCGCCGTCCCTCGCCACGCCGGCTCCAGCCGGTCCCGCTCACGCCGAGCGAGCCGACGCCCGCAGCCGCGACGTGCTCTTCGGGAATCTCGCCGAGGAAGCGGCTCGGGGGGTTGTACTGCGTCGACCCGTACAGGCTTCGCGTGTGTGCGTACGTCAGGTACAGCCGCTCTCGTGCGCGCGTGATGCCCACGTACGCCAGACGACGCTCCTCCTCGAGTCCCTCGGGGTCGAACATCGAGTTTGAGTGCGGGAAGATCGAGTCCTCCATGCCGGCCATGAACACGACGGGGTACTCGAGCCCCTTCGCCGAATGGACCGTCATCAGCGTCGTGGCGCTCTCGCCCTCGACGAGCGAGTCGAGGTCGGTCCTCAGCGCGAGCCACTCCATGAAGCTGCCTAGGTCGACGTCTTCGTGGGTCTGCGAGTACTCCTCGGCAACGCCGAAGAACTCGCGGATGTTGTCCGCGCGCGAGAGCGCCTCGTCGGTGCGCTCCGCTTCGAGGGCCGAGATGAGTCCGCTCCCGCTCACGATCGCCTCGACGAGGTCGCGGAGCGAGTCGCCCTTCGCGGCGCGTTCGCGCAGCTCATCGAGGAGTGTGAGGAAGCCGATGATGCGCGTCCTCGGCCCGCCGCCGAGCCAGTCCTCGTCGGCCGCCGCTCGCAGCGCAGTCTCGAAACCGATGCCGCGCATGCGCGCTTCGAAGTCGACCTTCTCGAGCGTGGCATCGCCGATGCCGCGCTTCGGGCGGTTCACGATGCGCCGCAGCGAGATCTCGTCTTGCGGGTTCACGACGACCTTGAGGTACGCGGTCACGTCGCGGATCTCGGCGCGGTCGAAGAAGCGCGTGCCGCCAACGATCCGGTACGGCACGCCCGCGCGCATGAACGCGTCTTCGATCGCTCGCGACTGCGCGTTCGTGCGGTAGAAGACCGCGAACTCCGAGTAGCCGCGGTGCTCCTCGCGCCGCAGCCGCTCGATCTCGGCCGCGATGAAGCGGGCCTCATCGCGTTCGTCGCTCGCGAGGTACGAGGCGATCTTCTCGCCCTCGGCGTTCGCGGTATAGAGCGTCTTCGGCGTGCGGCCCTGGTTGCACGCGACGACCGCGTTTGCCGCCATCAGGATCCGAGCGGTCGAACGGTAGTTCTGCTCGAGCTTGACCACGGTCGCGTCCGGGTAGTCGCGCTCGAAGTCGAGGATGTTCGAGATATCCGCGCCACGCCAGGAATAGATCGACTGGTCGTCGTCGCCCACGACCATGAGGTTGCCGTGACCGCCGGCGAGCAGGTTCACGAGCCGGTACTGCGCGTGGTTCGTGTCCTGGTACTCGTCGACGTGCAGGTAGCGGAACCGGTCCCGATACGCCTCGAGCACGTCCGGGTTCTCTGCAAGGAGGCGGTGGGCTTCGACGAGCAGGTCGTCGAAGTCCATCGCGTTGGCCTCGCGCATCCGTGTCTTCAGACGCGGGAAGACCTTCGCGGCCATCTTGTCGAGCGGCGACGTCGCCTTGGCGGCGAACTCGTCCGGCGCGACCAGTTCGCTCTTCGCCGAGGAGATGCGCGCGGCGATGGCGTTGGGCGGGTAGCGCTTGTCGTCGATGCCGAGTTCTTCGAGTACCCGCGTGATCATCCGCTTGCGGTCGTCGTCATCGTAGATGCTGAAGTGACGGGTGTAGCCGACCTTCTCGGCGTCGAGGCGAAGCATCCGCACGCACATCGCGTGGAAGGTCATGCACCACATCGAGCGCACGCCGGGGCCGATGAGCTCGCCGAGGCGTGTCCGCATCTCCTCGGCGGCCTTGTTCGTGAACGTGATCGCAAGGATCTCGGCCGGTGAAACGCGCAGGTCACCGACTATGTGCGCGATGCGGAAGGTGAGAACACGCGTCTTGCCCGAGCCCGCTCCCGCGAGCACGAGCAGCGGCCCCTCGGTAGCGAGGACGGCCTCGCGCTGGGCTTCGTTGAGCGATGAGAGGTCGACGGGCATGTGGTTCCTCGGGGTGTGGTATGCCGGCGGATGACGGACGCAGCCGAGTGAGTGTAGCCGCTCCAGTCGGCGCCGTGAAGCAGCTCCGGGCGTCCGCGAGCGAACGCCGACTCCCGCAACCGTTATGCGAACGCGCGGGGGTCTAGCGCACCTTGAAGGTGCTGACGACACCATCCATCGACCCGTGCGCCGCATCAGAGTGCGTGGCGACCACGCGCCACAACCCAGCTGCAGACAGCTTGACCTTCGCCGAGCAGACCGAGGAGTTGCCGGAACCCGTGGCCACAGCCGTCGCGGTCGGGCCGGAGACCCACGCGCTGCCCACTTGTCGCCAGAACCTCAACACTACAGCCTTGCTACCCACGGCATGCCGAGGCCGCAGGGACACCGACACGCCGAACACCTTGTTCGCGCGAACGGTGGCGGCCACGACGGGCTTGCCCACCAGCGCGCACGGTTTCCAGACTCCGGATTGCACGCGCGACGCGCTGAACGTGGGGTATTTCGTGTCGCCATAGGAATCGAAGGCAACGGTCCCTGTCACGCCGGCGAAGCGCGACGCCGCGACCTTCGCACGGACGGCTTCGCGAGCGCCCAAGTCGCCCAGGGCTCCGGCGCCGTCTTCCTGAGCGACGGCTATGACCGCCTTGATGAGCGCGGTCGCGGCATCGTAAGCATACGTGTCGAATGCGGCGATCTCCTCGCCCGGGTAGGCCGCATCGAAGGCCGCCTTGAACTCCTGGCTCTTGGGCATCTGGTCGAAGGACAACCCGATGCTGGTCGCAAGGGTGCCATTTGCTGCGTTTCTGCCCGCTATGGTCACGAACTCCGAAGCGAGGAAACCGTCTCCGCCGGCGAACGTTGCGGTCACTCCCTTGGCCTTGAGCTGCTTGGCAAGCAACGCGCCTGAGTTGTACACCCCGCCGTAGAAGACGACGGTCGGCCTCGCTGCCTTGATCTTCGTGACGAGGGCCGCGAACGCCTCATCGGCGGATCCTGTCTTGGCTGTACCCACGACCTTGCCACCTAGTGCGGCGAAACGCTTCGCGAACGTGGATGCGAGCCCCGCGCCGTAAGGCGTCGAATCGTTGACTACGAAAACACGAGTCAGGCGGAAGTTCCGCACCACCGTCTCGGCGGCGTACGTCCCTTGCGCGCCATCCGAGGCACACGTCCGAAAGACGTTCTTGAGGCCTAGTGTCGTCAAAGCCCCCATGCTGGATGCGGGTGAGACCATCGCCAGGTTAGTGGTCGCGTAGATCGGTGCCGCAGAGATCGAGCACCCCGAATTGAGATGACCCACCACCCCGAGGATCGAGGAATCCGCAATGATGCCCTGTGCGTTCTCACTGGCAACCGCAGCATTGCCCTGATCGTCGACGGGTGACACCACGATCGAGACACCCGCTGAGGCGAGCGCAGACGCGTAGGCCTTGACTGCGAGTTCGGTCCCGCGTTGCATGCCCAGACCGTACGTCACGGCACCACCGCTCAGAGGCGCAGCGACGGCTATCTTGACCTCGACCGGCCCCTCGGCCGATGCGGTCACCGCCATGCTGCTGCTGGGTACGAGCGCAATGACCACGGCAAGAGTCGCGAACAAAAGTACTGACCTGCGCATGATGTGCATCGAGTCCCCCAAGGACGAATGCCAAAACGTAGGTTGCCCGCCCGGACGGGAACCCTCGAGGGCAATATAGCATCTTCTGCCATTCCCACAGGGACCGCGCCGCCAGCTCGCAGCCGGTCTCGCGGTGGGTATCCCTACGTCTGCCTACTTCACCGTCACCGTTTGCGAGTACGCGCTCAGGCCACGGAGGTGGCAGCTGGTCGATGCGCTCGACCCGTGCGAGGACCTGAAGCGATACTTCCCTGCAGGCAGTCGGTAGCTCACCCGGAAAGCGCCGCCAACCGACGAGATCCACGTGCGCGCGTACGCGCCGGCCTTCGTCCAACGCCCGCCGATGAGCTTCTCGCAGGTGAGCGTGCCTGCGGTCGCGTGACCGGGCCGGACAGAGCCGGAGACGGCAAGCGGAGCCGAGTGCGGCATCGTGATGCGGCTCGGCTGCGGCCGCGACAACGATGCGGGCGGCGGGACCTGGTACTTCGCGGGAGGACTGCTCGAAAGGTCGAGGCGATACACTCCTCCACCATCAGTCGCCGCGTACAGATGCGATCCGTCGGCCGTCAAATCCAGCGCATAGACCGACCTGCACGACAGGGCCTCGTTCAGAGGCGACCACGTTCTGCCGGCGTCAGTCGATCGATAGACGCCGCTTCGGCGATCCGCCACGTACACGACCGAATGGTCCGCCGCAGAGAACACGATCGCCGACGCAGAAGCCTCCGGAACGAGTCCCACGGAAGAAGGCTTCCAAGAGGCTCCCCCATCCTCCGAGCGATAGACGCCCCCGCCCTCGAAGCCGACGAGCACGACGCGTTCGTCAGCGGGGTCAACGGCAACCGACTGCGCGGGAAGCGTGTCAGGCAACCCGGTCCCAAGCCTGACCCACTCGTGTCCGCCATCAGTAGACTTCAGGAGTCCGCTGTCGATCGTCGCCGCGAAGACGCGCGTCGGCTGCACGGGATCCACCGCTAGCGCGGCAACGTGGGCGTCGGAGTGCGGCCCCGCAGGCCTGCGCCACGTCTGACCACCGTCGGTCGATGAGAACACGCCGCCCCCAGGGATGCGATTGTCGAACGCTCCGGCGGTGACGAAACCCCCGACGCCCGCGTACGCGAAGCGCGAGTCGCTCGGCGCGAAGGCGACGGATCTCCAGCCCAGTCCCCAGGGGACGCGCGCGACAACGCGCCAAGATAGTCCGCCATCGTAGCTCGCGAACAGGTTCCCTCCCGAGTTGTCGCCAGCGAGGAAGTGACTCCCCCCAACCGGGTCGATTGCCAGCGCGTTGAAACCACCTTCGTTCGCCGGGGCACGGCACAGTCCAGCCCAATCCGCGCCGCCATCGACGCTGTGGAACACTCCGCTCCTCCCAGCCGCGTAGACCCTTCCGGGCTGGCGAGAGTCACCGGCCAACGCTCGGACCTGAGCTCCTGTGTAGCCGCTACTTGCGTTCGTCCACGTCCGTCCGCCATCCGCGCTGAAGAAATTGCCGCCGCCATAGTTGTTGGCGAACAGGCGGTCTGGGTTCTGTGGGTCCACTTGGAAGTCGATGGGGAATCCTGCTCGCACGCCGGGAGGCCCCCACGACGCTCCGGTGGTCACCCGCTGCCAGGTCACGCCGCCAGTGCTGCTGCGATAGATTGCAGACTCACTGCCGGCGTATGCAACGCTCGGTCTTGACAGCGCAAACTCGACCGCCGTGATGACGTCGCCACGGAGCGTCTGGCGCCAGCTCGCACCACCATCGGTCGTCAGGTACACGCCACCGCCACTCGGATAGGCGTTGTTGCCCGCTCCCGCGAGGATGGTATCCGGGCGCACGGGGTTCATGAAGAGGCTGCCGACGTAGAGGCTGCCGAGACCTCTCACGATCTGACGCCACGTGCGGCCGCCGTCCGAGCTCTTGATGACGCCAACTCCGCCCGGTCGACCAGCCTGCGAGTCCGAGTTGGCAGCTTCGCGATCGAATATGCCAGTGGAAACGTAGACGACGTCGGGATTCCGAGGGTCGAGCCAGGTGTAGCGTGCGAGATTATCTCCTCTCCACACCGCCTGCCAGTGATCGCCTCCGTCGGTCGTCTTGTATACGACGCCCTTGACGAGGTCGAACTCGCGACCCGTTCGCGGAGCTCCCGCCCACACAAAACTGGAGATCTCCGCCGCAGCGTACACCGTGTTCGAGTTGCGAGGATCCACGGTGAACCCTCTGAACGTGATGCCTTCGCCCTCGGCGATCCCTTGCACCTTCTCCGTCCAGTGCGCACCGCGGTCATCGGAGCGATACACGCCGCGAACAGCTTGGGTGCCTGCCCAAATCCTGTTGGGCTGGTTCTGGTCGATTGTCAGGCAGAAGACGGGTATCAGGTCCCCGGTCTCCCCGGTTCTGGCCGTGATCCCGCTACTGCTGGGCGACCAGGTCCGTCCCCCATCGCTGCTCGAAAACACGCCCGAGAGCGCGTCGGTCACGTACATCCTGCCGGTGTCCGCCGGATCCACACGGATGTCGTAGCCCATGCCGCCGATTGGTCCGCCGGTCCGAACCCATGCGAGTGCCGAATCAGCCTCGATCGAACTGCCTGTACTCGGCAGTGCGACTGACGACGTCGCTGCGAGCGCAACGCAGGCAGCCAGGGCCGCAGCTGCGAATAACCCGTGTCGCACCCAGATCCCCTCCTTGCGGTCGGCCTTCGTCCGGCGCGATGGGCTACCTCACCGTGACCGTCGCCGAGACCGTGCTCGTGCTGGGCAAGTGACAACCGGTGGAAGCGGTCGACCCGTGCGAGGACCTGAAGCGATACTTCCCTGCAGGCAGTCGGTAGCTCACCCGGAAAGCGCCGCCAACCGACGAGATCCACGTGCGCGCGTACGCGCCGGCCTTCGTCCAACGCCCGCCGATGAGCTTCTCGCAGGTGAGCGTGCCTGCGGTCGCGTGACCGGGCCGGACAGAGCCGGAGACGGCAAGCGGAGCCGAGTACGGCATCGTGATGCGGCTCGGCTGCGGCCGCGACAACGATGCGGGCGGCGGGACCTGGTACTTCGCGGGAGGAAGCCCCGAAAGGTCGAGGCGATAGACTCCGCCGCCTTCGGTACCCGCGTAGAGGTGCTGCCCGTCGCCCGACGGCGCAAGCGCATTGACAGCGCGACACTGGAGGCCTTCGTTGAGCGGCGTCCACGCGATCCCGCCGTCGGTCGAACGGTAGACGCCGGTCCGACGATCGGCGGCGTACGTGACCGAAGAGTCCACCGGCGAAAACACGACGGAAGACACGGCGGCCTCGGGGTCGAGCCCAGTGGACGCCTGCTTCCACGACGCGCCACCGTCGGAGGAGCGATAGACAGAACCACCCTCGAAGCCGGCGAGCAGGATGTCGGCGTGTGCCGGATCGATAGCGACGGTCAGCGCCGGGAGCGACGAGGGCAGTCCTCCGCCGAGTCTCGACCACGTGCGCGCGCCATCGACGGACTTCAGAACGCCGTAGTTGGTTGACGCCGCGAAGACACGCGTTGCCTCGCGAGGATCCACCGCCAGGGCAGCAATACTCGCCTTCGAGAAGGCCCCCGCCGCCTTGCGCCAGGTCAAGCCGCCGTCCTCAGACACCAAGACGCCCTCGGCGGGTCGATCGATTAAGAAGACCCCGCCGCCCCGGGCGGTCCCGGCGTAGACCCTGCGGGAATCGCTAGGTGCAAAGGTCACAACTCTCAATCCGACGCCTTGTCCAACCCGCGTCGTGACCCGCCACGAAACGCCTCCGTCGTAGCTCGCGAACACGCTGCCGTCGTGGTGGGTTCCCGCAACGAGGTGACTCCCGCTTGCGGGATCGATGGCCACCGCGTTGAACTCGCCCATGTTCGCCGGCGAGCGTCCCACTCCCTTCCATGAGCTGCCGCCGTCAGCAGTCTGGAACGGACCACTTCTACCGCCGACGTACGCTCGCGCTGAGTGGTTCGGGTCGACAGCGAGCACGCGGACCTGGGCCCCCGTGTAGCCTTGGCTCGCGACCGTCCACGTGCGACCCCCGTTCGTGCTGAGGAAGTTGCCGCCCCCGTAGTTGTTGGCGAACAGGCGATTCGGGTTTCGCGGATCGAGTTGGAGATCGATCGGGTAGCCGGCGCGGACTCCGACCGGACCCCAGCCCCAGACACTCGTCATTCTGCTCCACGTCCGGCCGGTGTCAGCGCTTCTGTACACCGCGAACTCGCTGGCTGCGTACGCTATCCGCGGATCGGACTTCGAGAACTCCACCGACGTGATGAGATCGTCCTTCAGCGTCTGACGCCAGGTCGCTCCCCCGTTCGTCGTCAGGTAGACGCCCAAGGTACCATGTCCTCTCGGTAGACATCGCTGCCGACACCCGCCAGCAAGACGTCGGGGCGGGTCGGGTGCATGAACAGGCTGCCGACGTACAGGTTGCGCATTCCCGTAGCGACCCTTCGCCACGTGCGACCGCCGTCCACGCTCTTGATCACCCCGACACCGCCCGGCACTCCCGCGTCGGGATCGGAGTTGGCCGCCTCGCGGTCGAAGATACCTGTAGAGACGTACACGACGTCCGGGTTCCGCGGGTCGAGCCAGATGTAGCGAGCCAGGTTGTCGCCACGCCACACGGCCGTCCAGTGCTCGCCCCTGTCGACGGTCTTGTATACCACGCCCTTGACCAGGTCGAAGGCGCGACCGACCCGTCTCGACTCCCGCCCACGCGAAACTTGAGATCTCCCCGGCCGCATAGACCACATCAGAATCGCGGGGGTCAACGGTGAAGCCCCTGAACGTGATGCCCTCGTTCTCCACGATCCCTTGGACCTTCTCCGTCCAATGCGCTCCCCGGTCGTCCGAGCGGTACACGCCGCGCACCGCCTGTGTGCCCACCCAAATGGTGGCGGGATGGTTCGGGTCCACCGTGAGACTGAACACCGGTATCGAGTCGCCGGACTCGCCGGAACGGGCCGTGATCCCCTCGTTGCTCGGCGTCCACGTGCGACCGGCATCATCGCTGAGGAACACCCCCGCAAAGGCATCCGTGACGTACATCCTGCTCGAGTCCCTGGGATCCATGCGGACGTCATAGCCGAGCCCACCGAGAGGACCACCGGTTCGGACCCATCTGAGACCCGGCTCAGCTGTCGTCGATACATCAGCAGCCTGGACGGTAAGTGCGGCGGCAGACACAAGGAACCAGAGGAGGATCGCCGCGAGCCTCCTCAGTGGCAGGAGGATCGATGCGTGCCGGCAGTCTTCCATCGCGACGCCTTACCTCACCGTGACGGAAGCGGATACCGCGCTCGAGCCGCGGAGATGACAGCTAGTCGAGGCGCTCGAACCGTGCGACGCAGTGAAGCGGTACTTCCCGGCGGGAAGCCGGTAGGTCACCTTGAAGGCACCGCCCACAGAGGAGATCCACCGGCGAGTGTATGAGCCAACCGTCTTCCAGCGACCTGCGACGAGCTTCTCGCAGGTCATGGTCCCCGCCGTCGCGTGCCCAGGCCGGACCGCGCCGGAGACGGACAAGGAACCCGAGCGCGGAACCAGAGTGCGGCTCGGGCGTGGCCGCGAGAGCGCTGCGGGAGGAGCCACCCTGTACGGCTCGGGTGGAGAGCCGTTCAGATCGAGTCGGTAGACCCCGCCGCCTTCCGTGGCAGCATAGAGGTGCAGTGCGTCGGACGACAGAGCCAGGGCATTCACTGAGCGGAATCCGAGGGCCGCACCTAGCGGACTCCAGGTCGTTCCGCCGTCGCTCGAACGGTACACACCGGCACGTCGGTCAGCGGCGTAGACAATCTGGGGATCCTCCGGAGAGAAGACAACAGACGACACGAGCGCCTCTGGTTCGAGCCCTGCAGAAGTTCTCTGCCACGATTGGCCCCCGTCGCGGGACCGATACACCCCAGCGCCTTCATACCCAGCGAGAATGACGTTCGAGTTGTCCGGGCCCAGTGCAATCGACAGCGCAGCTGGCGGGTTCGTCGGCAACCCGTTGCCGAGCCTGGCCCACGTGCGCCCCCCATCCGAAGATCTGAGGACTCCGTAGTTGGAGGTGGCCGCAAACACCCGCTGTGAGTCAGTCGCGTCCGTCGCCAGAGCTGCGACATTCGCATCCGAATACGAGCCCTGAGGCTTGCGCCACGTCAGCCCGCCGTCAGACGACACGTAGGTTCCAGCCGCTGGCATCTCGTTGCTGAAGACGCCTGCCGAGAAGTACCCGCCAGTACCGGCGTACACCACCCGAGGATCGTGAGCAGAGAACGCGACCGCGCGCCACGCAAGGTTCGGGTTCAGATGGGCGGTCACCCTCCACGAAGATCCACCGTCGTAGCTCACGAACAGGTCCTCGTTCATGCTGGTTCCGGCAACCAGATGGCTGCCGCCGACCGGATCGATCGCGAGAGCGTTCGCCTCTGTCACGTTGGCCGGGCTGTATCCCACGCCCGACCAGGCGCCGCCCCCGTTGACCGAGGCAAACAAACCACTCCTGGCAGCCAGATAGGCCTTTCCCGGAGACGTACGATCAACCGCGATGGCACGAACTTGAGCACCAGTGTAGCCGTGGCTCGCTTCCGCCCAGGTTCGACCGGCATCGGTGCTGAGGAAGTTGCCTCCGCCGTAGTTGTTCGCATACAGGCGGTTCGGATTCCTAGGGTCTACCTGGAAGTCGATCGGGAACCCCGCAGCCACGCCGGGCGGTCCCCAGAGCCCAGCCGGGGTCATCGTGCGCCACGTGTTCCCTCCATCCGCGCTTCTGTAGATCGCCGACACGCTTCCCGCATATGCGATCCGCGGGTCCGAGAGGGAGAACTCAACAGCCGTGATAGCGTCGAAGGTCGCGAGCGTGCGTCGCCAGTTCGCTCCGCCGTCTTTGGACACGTAGATGCCGGCTCCCTGGCGGTACTGGTTGTTGCCGGTCCCAGCCAGCAAGATGTCAGGGTTGTCGGGATGCATGAAGAGGCTCCCGACGTAGAGGTTGATCATCCCCCTCGTCATAGCGTTCCACGTGCGACCGCCGTCAGTACTCTTGATCACTCCGACCGCTCCGGGCTTTCCGGCGACGGGATCAGAATTGGCCGCCTCGCGATCGAAGATGCCGGTGGAGACGTAGACGACGTCGGGGTTCCGAGGGTCCAGCCAGATGTAGCGGGCGAGGTTGTCTCCCCTCCACACCGGCTCCCAATGGTCGCCCCCGTCTGTCGTCTTGTAGACGACACCCTTGACCATGTCGAACTCTCGGCCGCGTCGTTCGGCTCCCGCCCAGACGAAGCTCGAAATCTCCGCGGCCCCGTAGACCACGCTGGAGTCGCGCGGATCAACAGTGAATCCTCGGAACGTGATCCCGTCGGCCTCGGCTATTCCTTGCACCTTCTCAGTCCATCGAGAGCCCCCGTCATCCGAGCGATACACGCCGCGGACCGCCTGCGTGCCGATCCAGATCGTGTCGGGAAGGTTGGGGTCGATGGTCAGACAGAAGACGGGGACACCATCTCCTGACTCACCGGAGCTGACGAGTATGCCCTCGTTGCTCGGTGCCCAAGTGCGACCGAAGTCATCACTCCTGAAGACGCCCGCGTACGCGTCAGTCACGTACATTCGACTTGAGTCACCCGGCTTCATGCGGATGTCGTAGCCCATGCCGCCTATGGGGCCGCCGGTCCGGATCCAGTCGAGGGTCGGCTCAGCCGCATGCGAGACTTCGGTCTTCGATACGGCCGTCAAAGGCGACGCTGCAAGCGCGACGCACAGAGCGAGGCCACTCGCGGCGAGAGTCCTCACACGCACAGAGATCGCCCCAAGTCGCGCACTATCGGTTCACCGTGGCGGTGTACCTTGCCATTACGATGTCCTTGTCCTTCCACCCCTTCTGATCCGCGAGTTCGATGAACGCGCGGCGGAACAGCAGACGTACTTCGACTCGAGCCGCACCCGACGCGAGCGCTGCGAACCTGTACGTTGTGTCATCGCGACCGAACGCGGGGATCCGGTTGTCGGACACGAGCCTCGTCTGCTTCCAGTAGGCGCCCGTGGGCGAGACGCGCGTCCAAAGCTCCTCCAAGATCTTCGCGTAGCCCTTCCCGGGCAGCCCGGCGTAGTAGCCCTTCGACGGAGCGCCCCGGCCTCGCCCACTCCGGGAGCGTCGGGCCCGTCCGCTGAGTGAGCGGTGCGCCGCTCGCATCCACGGCCGACACGACCAGCAGCAGGTTCCTCAGAGGCGAGTCCGTCGGCACGTGGTGGCCGGTGCGGTCATTGACGACGGAGACGTCCACGACGAGCTCGCCGCCGTCCCACCTCGACGAGACCGTCATCGTAACGGCGTTCCGCAGCAGCTCGTCGTCGGCCGCACCTGGCATCGTGTGGCTGCGCAGTGTGTTCGGATCGCGCTCGCGACCGCCCTTGCTCGGCAGCGCGAAGTACGAGGCGCCGGTGCGCGGCATGTGGCAGTCCTGGCAGGTCCGTCCAGTCTTCGGATCGCTGTACGGGCTGGCCAGCCACTCGCCGTACGAGTCGTACACGAGGACGCCCCAGAACGTGCCTCGGTGGCACGGCGCGCAATACGCGCTCTCCCGCTGCACGGGCGTGTAGGTGTCGTCGCCCGGAGCCACGTCGTCGAACGGTCCAGAGAAGAACTGATGCCCGGCCGACGGACGGCGCAACTTGAACGAGAGAACACCTGGTCGCCCGGGCTCAGGCAAATTCGTCGTCGGATTGAGCCTGACGTCCCAGACCTTGTGGCAGAAGTCGCAGGCCGCCCCCTCCGTCGCAACACCCGTCACGCTGCGGACGTCCACTCCGAAGGGGTCCGCCACTGCGGCTACCGGCACGTGGCACGTCGCGCAGTTGCCCGCAGTCGACGGGAAGTCGAGCCGGTAGCCCGGCCCGAAGTAGGGCTTCGAAGGATCGGGCCTCAGAGGAATCCGCCCGTAGTCGCGAGTCTGCGCGTACCGCGTCGGCGGGCTTTGGTTGCCGGCAAGATCGGTCCCGGAGTACATGGTCAGGAAGCGGGGATTGAGCGCAGACCGCGAGTGAGCGTCCTTCCGCCACTGCTCCACTGGCAGGTCCAGGCTCAGTCCGGTGCCTGCGGCGCTGTGACAGATCTCGCATGCTGAGCCTTCCCCGGCCCCTCCGCTGCCGGACACGGATCGCCACGCGTATGCCGCCTCGTCGCCGAGGGCGATGCGTCTCAAGACGATCACTACGCCGGTCGCGCCGCGCACCAGCGGCACGTTACCCTCGATGAAGTAGCCGGGCGCCCACGCGGACAGAGTGCCCGTCGTGTCGGCCGGCACCTCCAGCGCGAAGCAGCCCTGTGCGCTCGTGAGCGTGCTGCACGCGCTCGCCTGCACGCGGACGACCGCGCCCGCGACCGGCCCGCAGCTGTCGCGAACCACCCCGGTGACGGTTGCGGTCGCCGGCGCGCACCCAGGCGGCGCCACGACGACCGTTGGGCCCCTCGTCGAAGCGCGCGGCACCGAACGGATGATGTCCGCGACATCGTTCACCGCTCGCGAGAGCGTGGCACGCGTGATCGAAGCAACCGTCGAGTCGAAACCAAAGAGCGAATACTCGGAAACGAGCGACCCGTAGTAGCGATGGGCGAGACTCGCTGCCGTCTTTGTCTTCGTTGTGATGTTCGTGACGCGCTGGAATCCATCGTTCTTGGTCCAGGAGCGGTTCTTGCCGGGCGCATCGATGAGCACGTCGACGGCCTTCTCGAACTCGTAGTGGATCCGGTCTCCGGCCGCAGTTCTGTCCGTGTGAAGCGGCTCGCACGAATCCGAGTAGTAGTGCGAGAGCAGACCGACGTACCGGCTGGCGGCGACGTAGTCCCGCGACTTGTGGGCCTTCGCCGCGAGCGCGTATAGGGACGCCACCTTCTTCGGCGAGTTGCCGTAGCGAGCGCCCCACACATCGTAGAAATGGTAGTAGGTATCTCGGGTCGCAGTGTCGGGTTCTGCGGTCGCCGACAGAGCGACGGACGCCTTCAGCCACGCCGGATTGCCCGCGAGCCGGATCGCCTGAGACATCACCCAGTCGTGGGTGCCGAACCCCTTGCCGCAATCGGGGCCGTTACCCCAGCCGAAGGCAGGGGTCGCATTCGCAAGTACTGCCACTGCGGCGACGATGAACGCGAAGTGCAGTCTGCGCTGCATACCACCCCCAGGGTCTCGCTAACCTCAGTATTCGACGAAGGGGCGCGTTGACCTCTGACGCGAGGCGACACACCTGAAGCGTCGCGGCTCGTTCTTTGCAGGCACCAGAGATAGGAACGGGACGGACACTGGGGTTGTCCGTCCCGCCCGATCCAGTCGGCTGCCGTGCACAGCACGGCGGCCGGCGTGGGTCCTTCGGCTGCTACTTCACGAACTTGATCATCGAGAAGGCGTCGGCGGTCTGGTCCAAGCACGCGTCGTGAACGACTTTGCGCTCGCCCTTGACGTACTGGACGTTCCCGCACCGCTCGCACACGGTGCCGGTGCAGACGTGACACTCCCCGAACCTCATCACGTTGTTCGCTCCGCAATGGGGGCACATGCGGCTCAGAGGAGATCCGTCCGCCACCTGCCGCCCCCCTCTCGACGCCGACAACAAACATGCGGCACCGGGGAGTGAGCTGTGCGGGCCCTCTTCAGGAGGAGCTAGGAGAGAACGCGGCCCACAGCTGCCGCTACCCGCTCTAGTTCGACAACCAGTTCGCGCAGCCCTGCAAGGTCGAGTGATTGAGGTCCGTCGCAAAGCGCAGTGCGGGGATCGGGATGAACCTCGACCATGAGACCGTCGGCGCCAACGGCGACCGCAGCGCGGCTGACAGCCGGTACGAGGTCAGCCTGACCGGTGGGGTGCGAGACGTCGACGATGATCGGCAGCAAGGAGAGCTTCTTCACGACGGGCACTGCGCTGATATCGAGCGTGAATCGCGTCGCCGTTTCGAAGGTACGTATCCCGCGCTCGCACAAGATGACGTTGGGATTCCCGCTCATCGTGATGTACTCGCTCGCGGCCAGCCATTCCTCGATCGTCGCTGCCATGCCACGCTTGAAGAGCACCGGCTTCTGACTCTCGGCGGTGACCTGACCCAGCCTCTTGAGCAGGGAGAAGTTCGCCATGTTGCGGGTGCCGACCTGCAGGATGTCGGAGTACGCATCGACGATCTCGGCATGCGCGGAATCAACGACCTCGGTGACGGTGAGCAGCCCGTATGCGTCCGCCGCTTCCCGAAGGAGCTTCAGCCCCTCTTCCTCCATACCCTGGAACGAATACGGGCTCGTCCTGGGCTTGTAGGCGCCCCCTCGCATGACGCGCACGCCCAGCTCGGCGCAGACCGCGGCAACCTCGTGCATCTGCTCGCGGCTCTCGACCGAGCACGGACCCGCGATGAGCGTGATCCGGCCGTCGCGCTCCACCGCGCCGACAGCTCTCGCATTGTCGGTCACAGGAGATCAGAGCTCCTTCATAACGTGCAGGATCGCCGAGTAGATCTCGCGCAGGTTGTCGGCGTAGAGCGGGCCCTCGTTGCACGTGGCGAGATTCGCGAAGATCTCCTCCTCGCGCTTGGGATCGTAGAGCGAAAGGTGGGCACCGGGCTTGTACTCGCGGATCTTCAACGCATACCCTGCGCGCTCGTTCAGGAGCCGCACGATCGCGCAGTCGATCTCGTCGATCTTGTCTCGCAGTTCGTCGATCCTCGCCTGGGCGTCTGCCGCGTTCTCGCTCATCGCACTCTCCGTCCGTTCACGTGCCGAAGCGAACACCTCGGCGATCTGACGCTACTCCCACTCGATGGTGCCGGGCGGCTTGCTCGTGATGTCGTAGGCGACCCGGTTGATCCCGGGCACCTCGTTGATGATGCGGCTGCTCATGGTCGCGAGCAGCTCGTGGGGAAGGCGTGCCCAGTCGGCGGTCATCGCATCGGCCGAGGCGACCGCCCGGATGATGATCGGGTGGCCGTACGTGCGCTCGTCGCCCATGACGCCGACGCTTCTGATATCGGGAAGCACGGCGAAGTACTGCCAGACGCTTCGGTCCTCGTCCCAGCCCGATATCTCCTCGCGCACGATCGCATCGGCCTGCCGAAGCGTCTCGAGCTTCTCGTGAGTGATCTCGCCGATGATGCGGACGGCGAGTCCGGGTCCCGGGAACGGCTGCCGGTGGACGATCTCGTCGGGAAGCCCGAGTTCGGCACCCACCGCGCGCACCTCGTCCTTGAAGAGACTCCGGAGCGGCTCTATGAGATCGAAATGCACGCCCTCGGGGAACGGGATGAGGTTGTGGTGGCTCTTGATCTTCGCGGCCTTACCCGGTCCGGACTCGATGACGTCCGGATAGAGCGTGCCCTGCGCGAGGAACCGCACTCCCTCGAGCTTGGTCGCCTCCTCGAAGAAGACCTGCCAGAACTCCTCGCCGATGATCCTGCGCTTGAGCTCCGGGTCGGTGACGCCGGCGAGCAGCGAGAGGTAGCGTTCCTCGGCGCGCACGTGTACGAGCGGGACGTGCATGTGGTCGCGAAAGACGTGCACGACCTCTTCGGCCTCGTTGAGGCGAAGCATGCCGTGGTCGACGAAAACGCAGGTGAGCTGCTCGCCGATGGCCCGGTAGACGAGCGCGGCCACCACGCTCGAGTCGACCCCGCCCGACAGGCCGCAGATGACGTGCGCGTCGCCCACCTGCGCGCGAATGCGCTCGACCGCCTCGTCGATGATGTTCACCATCGTCCACGTGGGCGCGAGGCCGGCGACGTCGTAGAGGAAGCGCCTGAGCATGTCCATCCCGGCAGGCGTGTGCGCGACCTCGGGATGGAACTGCGTCGCGTACAGCCTTCGCCCGGCGTCGGCCATGGCGGCGACTCCTGTGGTGGGCGTGCTCGCCGCCACCGTGAAGCCGGCCGGTGCGGTACCAACGCTGTCGCGGTGACTCATCCAGACCTGCTGTTCGACCTCGAGCCCGTCGAAGAGCGCACACGCCGGATCGGTCACCGTGAGCTGGGCGAACCCGTACTCACCGATGTCGGTCTTCGGCACGTCTCCGCCAAGGTCCAGCGCCATGAGTTGCATCCCGTAGCACAGGCCGAGGATGGGGATTCCCGCGTCGTAGATGCGCGGGTCCAGCTTCGGGGCGCCCTCGGCGTAGACGCTGGCCGGGCCGCCGGACAGGATCAGCGCGGCCGGCCTGCGTCTCTCGATCTCTTCGAGTGAGATGTCGCTCGGCACGATCTCGCTATACACGCGGCACTCGCGCACGCGACGCGCGATGAGCTGCGCGTACTGCGCGCCGAAGTCGACGACGAAGACAGTCGGCTGCGTTTCGAGGCCCTGTCCTGTGAGTCCGGTCTGCTCGGTCATCCGCACGGCCCGCTAGCGACCCATGCCGACGCCCTGCGACTGCTGGAGGATCTTGCCCTCCGTCTGCAGCGAGGGCGCGATCATGACTTCGGCCTTCTGGAACTGCTTGAGGTTCTCGTAGCCACACGTGGACATCGAGGTACGAAGCCCGCCGAGGAGGTTCAGTGTCCCGTCGTTCTCGTGCGCCGGGCCGAGCAGGATGTCTTCCAGCGATCCCTTCACGCCGGCTCGCACGCGCGTCCCGCGCGGGAGGTCCGGATGGAAGGTCGCCATGCCCCAGTGGTAGCCGCGGCCGGGTGCCTCGGCGGCACTCGCCAGCGGCGAGCCGATCATGATCGCATCGGCACCCACTGCTATCGCCTTCGCGAGGTCGCCGCCCGTCCGCATACCGCCGTCTGCGATGACGTGCGCGTACGTGCCGGTCTCCTCCAGGTGGCGCATCCGGGCGGCAGCGGCATCCGCGATGGCAGTGGCCTGCGGGACGCCGATGCCGAGCACTCGGCGCGAGGTGCAGGCGTGGCCGGGGCCGACGCCCACGAGCACGCCAACGGCGCCCGCGCGCATGAGGTGGAGTGCACCCTGGTAGCTACAGCACCCGCCCAAGATCGCCGGCACGTCCAGGTCGCGGACGAACGCATTGAGGTCGAGCGGCTTGTCGTAGCTCGACACGTGCTCGGCGGAGATGACCGTGCCCTGGATGATCAGGATGTCGAGCCCGCCGGCGAGAGCTGCTTCGATGTAGCGCTCGACGTTCTGCGGAGTCAGGGATGCCGCGGCGAGCACGCCGCCGTCCTTGATCTCCTTCACGCGCTGCGTGATGAGCTCGGGCTTGACCGGCTCGGTGTATATCTCCTGCATCTTGGCTGTCGCGACCTCTTTGTCAAACGATGCGATCGCGTCAAGCTGGGGAGCCGGGTCTTCGTACCGCGTCTGGATGCCTTCGAGGTTCAGGACGGCCATGCCGCCCAGTTTGCCCATGGTCACCGCGAAGGCAGGATCGACGACGCCGTCCATCGCCGAGGCGAGCACCGGAAGCGGGAACGTGTAGTCGCGGCCCTTGAAGGAGAACGTCCACGTGATGTCGATGTCGCGGGGATCACGGGTCCGCCGAGAAGGCACGATCGCGATGTCATCGAATCCGTACGCCCGCCGTGCGGTCTTGCCCCGTCCGATCTCCATCTCCATGGGTGCTGTACGCCTCCTCTAAGGTCACGCCTCTTCGGCGAGTTGACTACTGTCGCGAACCCCTCTGGCGCCCTCCGGCCATGTGCCGTCATCCGACGGCAGATATGACGAAACCAGGCAGCCGAGGAATCAGAAGCGAGCTGCCTGGTCCGACGGAATGCTGCGATGTCAGTGCCCACGCCTCGCGCGTGGGCGTCGAACTGCGCCTCGGTGCCGACATTCTAGTGGAGTGCGCCCCGTTCGTGAACCGCTACTCCACGGGCAGGGCGAACGCGTCCATCTGCTCGCGCAGGCGTCCCTCGAGCGCGATGCGCTTCCCGTCGATGTGAGCGAGGACGCTTGCCGCCGACCGTGCGGGGTCCGTATGCACGATCAGACCGCGAACCGAGCATCGATTCAAGTCCGCCGCCGCAGAAGAACTCCGCGATTGGGTTGTCGGCAGGCGCCGCGAAGGCCGTCGCGTCCGCGCCTGCACCGCGATCGTCGCCGCACCCGTCCGGTAGCGGGAGCTGGGGCGCCGAACCCACGAAGACGCTGACCCCGTGCGCGAGCACCGCCAGGACCTGCCCCATCGTCTTCTCGTTCGCGAGTTCCGGGCCGCAGACCGCGAACGGCATCTCGTCCAGATCGGCCCACTCCACGTGTGCGAGCTGCGCGAACGTCTGGATGATGCGCGTGTTGTCGGCGCAACTGCCCATCGTGAGCACGGGCGGGACGCCCGCCGCCTCACAGGCGGCACGAAGGCCTGGGGTCGCAAGTTCGAGGCCGTCCGTGGAGCAGAGCCCGGCGTTGAGCAGGGCGTGGGACGCGCACCCCGACGCAAGCACGAGCACGCCGTTCTTGATGAGCTCGGTAGCGATGGCAACGTGACCCGCCTCGAAGCCGGCCTTCGGAGTGGTGCAACCCACCAGCGCCACAACGCCTCGAATGTCGCCGTCCGCGATGCGCTTCCACAGCTTCGGCGCGCTGCCGAAGGCGCGCATGATCGACTCGCGCGTGAAGCCGGTGGTGACCCTGCTCGTGTGCTGAGGGATGTGGATGTTCGATCGGTCTCGCGCCGCGAACGTCTCGATCGCTGTCCGGACGATTCGCTCGGCATCCTCGTCGAGCGTCTCCGGATGCTCGGGATCGAACGGCACGTGCATCGCACCCGGGATCCGGTTCGAGCGGTAGGTGGTGACGATCTGCGTGCCGAAGCAGTCGGCGACGGCCTTCATGCCGGGCAGAACGCACTGCATATCGACAACGACCTCGTCGACGGCGCCGGTTCCGAGCACGAGCTCCTGGCCCATCGCCCCGGTGACCGTCGGGAACGCCGTGGCGCGCGAGGGCTTCGTGGCCGGTGCAGCACATTCCCGCTACGACGATGCCTTCGGCACCCTTCTCGCGCGCGTACGCCTGCATCTCCTCGGATCCGACCTTCTCGAGCAGCTTCTCGAGCATCACCGCCGAGTGCCCGTGCACGAGGATGTTCACGTAGTCGGGTTGGAGAACGCCGTAGTTGACCTCGGCGGTAATGGGTTCCGGCACGCCGAATAGGATGTCGGCGATCGTGGAAGAGGGCACGAGCGACGTGTAGGCATGCGCGAGCGCTGTCCGCAGGGACTGTGCGAGGAGTTCGTGCCAGTCCGAACACGCGCCGAGCGTGGTCATGTGCATGGATTCGAGGATCTCGAACGCGGCGGAGCGGGGCGTCAGGTCGAGTCTCGCCCACTTCTCGCGCTCGTCCTTGGGCGCGAAGCCCAGGCAACGCATCCGACCCTCGGTGAGTCTGCCGAGGTCGTCGAGGAGAGCGTCGGCGACGCGGTCGGCGTACTCCTCGATGGGCGTTTGCGAGGTGACGACGTTCAGCGCGTTCGCGACGTCACGCAGACGCTCGCGGCTCTTCACGGAGAGAGTGATCTCGCCACGCGCGACCGCGCGGAGCGTGAGCACCATCTCGTGCGCGTGCATCGTCTGCGCCGACGCACCCGCGGCCACAGCGCGAAGCATGCCCGCCATCGCGATGAGCTCGATGCTTCGTCCGCACACGCCACGAGGGCTCTTGGCGCTGATGCGGCATGGCCCCCACTGGCACATTCGGCAGCACGTGCCCTTGAGACCGAAGCCGCATTGCGGCGACTGGGACTTGAAGCGGTCCATGACCGTCTCGACGCCGGCATCGGCCAGGTGACCGAGCATCTCTTCCGCGGCGGGATTCGGGACGCGCGCGGGATTGCCCGAAGGGTCCGAGCCGAGCTGGCGCCCGTTGGCTGTCACGGCAACTCCTCGTGCACTGGGTGGGGACGCCTGCGCAAGCGGGCGGGCAACGACCGGAGGCCGTCGCACTGCACTACAGCAAGCAATGCGCCCAATCCGCGCTGGTAACGGCCTTGGGACGTTAGGGCTTCTTAATGCTTCGCCGAGTGTTGCACGAGCCATGCGCCGGTGAGGATCGCTACCGCCGCAACGAGGGTCACCGGTCCCGGACGCTCGCCGAGGACGATCGCCGCCAGCACGAGCCCGAACAGGGGCTGCGTGAACTGAACGCTGGCTACCCTGCTGATGCCGCCTTTCGCAAGCGCCCAGTACCACGCCATGTAGCCCACGATGGAGGTCAGCACCGCGAGTACCAGCACCGACGCCCACGACGCGGCACCCGCACTCGGCCACCCCACGCGGGCGACGGTCCACCCGCCGAGCGGGAGCACGACAAGGGACGCGAGAGCCACACCCCACAAGGTCGTGGACAGGCTCGGGTAGCCCGTCTGGGCGAGCCGCGCACCGGCGACGTAGCCCATCGAGCAGACCAGCGCGGAGACGAGCACGATCAGGTCCCCACGCACACTCGCCGAACCGGCGCTGTCTCCGAATCGGAGCGCGATGACGGCCGCCTCGCCTGCGAGCGCAATCCCACAACCGACGACCCACTTCGCAGAAACAGAGCGTCGCTCCAGGAGCGTCCCGAACAAACTGGTGAAGACGGGTAGGGTCGCCAGCACGAGTGCCCCGTGCGTCGCCGACGTCCGCGCCTGGCCGATGCCGAACATGAGCGGGAAGGCGACGAAGGCGGCGGCGCCCGAGAACATGAGGAGGCCCTTTCCTTGGCGGGTCGCCGGAAACGGGCGGCGGGAAACGGCGAGGATCGGGACCGCGAGCGCCCCCGCGATGAGCGTGCGGAGGATGCCAACCTGCAAGGGATCGATATCGCGTGTCGCCACCTTCGTGAAGAGCGGTGTGCCTCCCCAGACCACCATGACGGCCAGCGCGACAGCCATCGGCACGAGCGGCGAGGCACTCGCGGCGGACGCGGGAACCTCAAGCGCCTCGGTGTCGGACGGCGGCGCGCCGGCGAACGAGCCCGCGGTCTCGAGCGTCTCTGCTTCGGCGTCGTGCGTCAGCGGCATCGACGCGACCTCATGCCAGCGCCGAGAGTACGACCGCGATCAGCGCCAACACGACTCCGACCTGCTGCCACACGTGAAGCCGCTCGTCGAGCACATAGCGCGCGAGCAGCACGGTCGTGACCGGGTACAGGGCTGCAAGCACCGACGCGATCGCCAGCGGCCCGATGCGCATCGCCGTGATCACGGCGATGTTCGCGAAGCCGTCGAAAGCGCCAGCCCACATCGTCGGCTTGAGCGCCGAGGCGTCGAGGCGCAAGGTACGAACGGTCACGAGCGCTGCCGTTCCCAACATGACCACCGTTGTCGCGCGCCCCGCGACAAGCGGCCAGAATCCGCTCGAATGGGCCGTGCTTGAGTAGGCGATCAGCGAGCCCGCGAACCCCACACCCGCGATGAGGGCAAAGACGATCGCTCGGCTGTTCGGCCCACTCTCGTCGCCGTGGTGGCCTGTGAGGCTCACGATCACGACGGCGAGAAGCGCGAGTGCGATGCCCGCGATTCCCAGCGGACTCACCTGCGTTCCCCGCAGCATGTCAAATGCGGCGGGAAGCGACCCCGAGAGTGCGGCCGTGATCGGTGCGACGACACCCATCCTGCCAGTCGCCAGACCCGCGTACAGCGACACGACGCCGATGCCGCCTGAGACACCCGCGAACACCCCCAGCCCGATGTCGCGAGCGCCGACAACCGCGGGCACCAACAATGCCGCAACCAGAAGGACGGCAAGACCGACGATCTGCGAGCGTACCGTGACGACCAGCGCGCGTTCGCGACGACTTGCCAGCCCGCCTAGGAAGTCCGCGGTCCCGAACAACGCAGCGGAAAGTGTCGCGATCGCCGCCGTCATGTCGTGCACGCCTCCACGGCCCCGCCCGTTGCGCGACCACCGCGTCTGCCCTGCCGCAAGCGCGCTAGACATTGAAGCGGAAGTGCATGACGTCGCCGTCGGCAACGAGATAGTCTTTGCCCTCGATCCTGAGCCGACCCGCCGCCCGCACGGCGGCCTCGCTACCATACTGGTCGAGGTCCTCGAAAGAGATGACCTCGGCTTTGATGAAGCCTCGCGACATGTCGGTGTGGATCTCGGCAGCGGCCTCGACAGCGGTCGAACCGACGTGGATCGTCCAGGCGCGGACTTCCTTCTCACCGCCTGTGAAGAACGATTCGAGGCCGAGCAGCGCGTATGCGCGGCGAACGAGCACGTTCAGGCCCGGCTCCTCGAGACCCTCGGCGTCGAGGTATTCGGCTAGCTCGGAGGCATCGAGTTCGGCAAGCTCGGCCTCGATCTTCGCGCAGATGGGTATGGGCGCCTGCCCGTCGATCTGGGGATAGTCGTGACCGATGTCGGCCTCGTCCACGTTTGCGACGTAGAGCATGGGCTTCATCGTGAGCAAGTGAAGATCGCGCAACAAGGTGCGCTCGTCGGCGGTCATCTCCATGCGACCGGCCCGGTGGCCCTGCTCCATCCACGCTTGTACCCGCTTCACCGCTGCAAGCTTGGGCTCGAGCGTCTTGTCCTTCTTCGCCTCCTTGTCGAGCCGAGCGTGCGCGCGCTCGGTCGTGCCCAAGTCGGCGAGGACGAGCTCGGTGCGGATCGTCTCCACGTCGCTCGCGGGATTCACCGCACCGTCCACGTGGACGACGTTCTCATCGGTGAAGAAGCGAACGACCTCGCAGATCGCGTCGACCTCGCGGATGTGCGAGAGGAATTGGTTGCCGAGGCCCTCGCCCTCGTTCGCTCCCTTGACGAGCCCGGCGATGTCGAGGAACTCGACGGTGGCGGGCGTCGTCTTCTCGGGCCGGAAGATCTCGGCCACGCGTTCGAGGCGCGGATCGGGGACTGGAACGACGCCGAGGTTTGGCTCGATGGTGCAAAACGGGTAGTTGGACGCGCCCACGCTCTTGCGCGTCAGCGCCGTGAAGAGCGTCGACTTGCCCACGTTGGGCAGGCCGACGATGCCGATCGAGAGACCCACCGCACTCCCTCACGCCGTGTGCACGCGCCGCGACCGCAGCTCGCTCCAGTGCTCATGGAGTGTCCATCACAGTCCGATGGACACGCCCTTCGCAAGTCGCTCGCCTGCGGCCCCGCCGCGTGCCCCGTCAAATGACTCTGGTACTGTACTCGATGCCCCAATCGACCACCACGCACGCGCGACTTCGCACCTGACGCCCGCGCAAGGCCCGATCGACCTCCTGGGAGCAGACCGTGCGCATCGGCATGTTCCTCGACATGTACAAGCCATACATGAGCGGCGTGACCAACTACGCCGCCATCAACAAGCGCTACCTCGAGTCGCTCGGCCACACCGTGTACGTCTTCGCGTTCGGGAACCGGGACTTTGCCGACGACGAGCCAAACGTGGTGCGCTCCCCCGGCGTCCCGTGGGGCGACACGGGCTGGCAGCTGGGTCTTCGTCCTACCTCCGAGGCGCGCATTCTCATGGCCACGCTCGACGTCGCGCACGTGCAGCACCCGTTCCTTTCGGGACGCGTCGCGCTCGCACACTCGCATACGCATGGGATCCCGGTCGTCTTCACGAGTCACACGCGCTACGACCTCTACTCCGACACCTACGCCTGGTTCGTGCCGCGCGAGGTCCGTATGGCGTGGCTCCGCAGCTACCTGAATCGCTTCACACATAGAGTCGAGAGCGTGATCGCGCCTTCCGAGAGCATCGCCGAATGGCTCGGCGAGTTCGGCATCACCGACGATGCGGTCGTCCTCCCGAACGGGGTCGACACGGCTCCGTTCGCGCACCCGAGCGCGCCCCGCGCGCGCGAGTCGCTCGGATTCGCCGCCGACTCTACCGTGTTCTGCTATCTGGGACGCGTCGGGGAGGAGAAGAACATCCCGCTGCTTGTGACTGCGTTCGTAGATGCTGCGGCGACAACGAATGCCGCGCTGCTCGTGATAGGCGACGGCCCGGCGCGGGAGGATGCGGAAGCGCGCGTGAAGGAAGCCGGGCTCGCAGACCGGGTGCGCTTCGCCGGACTCGTCCCGTACTCCGACGTTCCGAACTACCTCGCAGCATGTGACGCATTCGCGACCGCGTCGGTCACCGAAGTGCACCCGCTCACGGTCATCGAAGCCATGGCGGCCGGTCTGCCTGTCGTGGGCGTTCGCTCCCCCGGCGTTTCCGACACCGTCCAGCACGAGGTCTCGGGCCTGCTGTCCGGCGAGGACGAGGCGGGGTTCGCTGCGAACGTTCGCGCCCTCTCGCAAGACCGCGCACTGCACGCGCGATTGGCCGAAGGGGCACGCGCCGCCGCGGCCGCCTACGACGTCCGCGTCACAGGTGCGCTGCTGCTCGCCGAGTACGAGCGAGTGATCGCCGCCTACGCAGGCGCCGTACCTGGCTCTCGGCGGTGAGCGGCACCCCGATCTCATCGCCGCTCGAGCTGTGCGCTGCGGCGTTCGTGATCGGCCTGTCGGGTGCGATGTCGCCAGGTCCCTACCTCACCGTCACCATCGCTCGGACGCTCCGCGAAGGACGGCTGGCGGCGATGCTGATGCTCGTAGGTCACGCCCTGCTCGAGGCGGTGCTGCTCATCGGTTTCGCCTTCGGTCTCGCATCGATCCTGAATCTCCCCAACGTTGCGCGCGTGATGAGCGCCGTCGGAGGCGTCGTGCTGCTGTGGATGGGTGGCAGCCTGCTCTGGGGCGCATGGCGCGGCACCGTCGTGGCAGACCTCACCGCCGCCGAGAACCCCTCACGCATGGGCCCGGTCGCTCACGGGGCGATCGTCTCGCTCTCGAACCCCTACTGGACGCTTTGGTGGGCGACGATCGGCATCACGCTCGCCATCAAGGGGCTCGAGTTCGGGCCGGTTGGCGTGCTCGCCTTCTTCGTCGGTCACGAGTTGGCCGATCTTGCGTGGTACTCCGTCGTCATCTTCGCGGTGGCCGCTGGACGACATCTGCTGTCGGACCGCGTCTATCGTGTCGTGATGGCGGTGCTCGCGTGCTTCCTGCTGTATCTGGGAGTGACGTTCGTGGTTGGGGCGCTGTAGGACCGACCTGACAGCGCGCGGAAACGGGGAGGTCATCGTGTGCAGGAACATCAAGACACTGTTCAACTTCGAGCCGCCGGCAACCGAGGACGAGGTTCGCGCCGCCGCGGTGCAGTACGTGAGGAAGGTCAGCGGCTTCCCCAAGCCCTCCGAGGCAAATGTGGATGCGTTCGACACGGCGGTCGACGAGATCGCCGCGTCCACCACCCGCCTGCTCGGCACGCTCGTGACAGCGGCAACGCCGAAGGATCGAGCCGAGGAGGCCGCAAAGGCTCACGAGCGAGCAGTGCGCAGATTCGGGTGACGACAGACCACCAGGACCGTCAGCCGATGCCCGGCGACCCGTAGAATCACGCCGGCGTCGAGGCACCGCCAGGCGCGTGCTTCTCGATGAACGCGAGCGCTGCCTCGGCGATCTCCATCCAGCCGTGATCGATGATCAGAGAGTGTCCACGATCGGGAATGCACGCCACCTCTGTCACGCCGGGGTTCCGCTTCTCCCGCTCGTACGCCGCGCTCACGAGAGACCAGGGAACGGTGTTGTCCTTCTCGCCGGAGATCAGGAGCATCGGGCCCCGATCGGGATTCGCCGTCGCCACCATGTCCTCCGACCATGGATTGATGTTGGCGAACGCAGCCTGGAACAGCGGCTCGCCAGCGCCGGGGACGTGGTAGGCCTCGTACAGCTCCCTGGCCTCGCTTTCCTCGAGCGCGTTGGTCCAACCGTAGTTGAACTGCTCGAATGTGAGCGAGACGGCGCGCGCTCGGTTGGCCGGGTTCCGCAGCACCGGGGCCGCAGAGCGAAGCGCCGAGGGTGGCAGTGGAAGCACGCCTCTGAACGGTGCAGGATCGATAGCGACCGACGCTGCCGAAAGGCCCCTGCCGGCGAGCATCTGGGTCACGACACCACCAAAGGAATGGCCGACGATCGCCGGCTTGAGTTCGAGCGCCTCGATCGCCTGCGCGTAATGATCGGTGATGCACTTCAGCGACTTCTTCGCGAAGACCTCAGGGTGCTCACGGGCCTCGGCTACGGTCTCTGGGTCGTCCGGCCACCCCGGAGCGGCGGTGGCGTAGCCATGATCCTCGAAGAGGCCCCGCCACTTATCCCAGCTGCTCGGCAGCAGCCACAACCCATGCACGAACACGACGGGCCTCAGCCCCGAGTCGTTCGCGCGTTCGATCTCCTGCGTCTCGCGTGGCGTGAGCTCGCTCATGGTGCGCCTCCACCGATCCCGGGTCGATCCAGCTCTTGCGAACTACCCGCATCGGCCCCCGTGCTAACAGCCCGGGCCACAGCAGAGCAGCCCGGCCACCGCAACCGGGTGCGAGACGGATGGTTCCTGAGAGAGCTGGCCGAAGCGCGGCGCAGCCGCGCGCCAATCGTGTGGC
This sequence comes from uncultured Actinomycetes bacterium, assembly GCA_963817255.1. GTDB lineage: Bacteria > Actinomycetota > Coriobacteriia > Anaerosomatales > CAVRZR01 > CAVRZR01. Next base: position 305,952 of record CAWFNT010000002.1, on the reverse strand, counting down.
GCACGCGCGCCGAGTCTACCGCCGGCGCCCGAGCCGTCGCACGTAGAAGAACCCAAACGACAGGGCGAGTCCGGCGACGGTGGCGAGGACGGCGGGCCAGAGGCCAAACCCCATGGCCATCTCACCCTCGACGCTCGCCCAGATGATGATGCCTAAGACGAGCGCGGCGGGCACGATGATGATGCCCTTGGCCGCGACCTCCATGGCGATCTCGTTCGCGTCCGACCCAGGTCGATCGGCACCATCACCCGACTCGCCCCGGGCCGCGAGCGTGGAGCCGGGCATCGGATCTTCGTCGGGGATGTTCCGCACATCACCGACGGCGACACGCGAGTGCCCCCACTCGCACCCCGTCTCGGTCACCGCCACATACCGTCCGCATTCCCTGCAGTACCCCACTGTCTGCATCCCGCTTCACCTCCCGCTGCCTCCGTGAAAGATGTATCGGCAGATGTGCGCCCGCGCACAATACCAGCGCGACGTGGGTTCCATCTCGACCCCTCGGCCGCGGCCCGTACGAGTCCGTTCTGAGTACACGCACCGCGATGGTGGGATACACTCCGGAACAGGGGTCACAGACGGCTTTTCTGCATAACGCAGGCCGCTCGAAGAATACCCAGGAAGAAGAGGTGGGAAATGAAGAGACACGGTCGTTTGCTCTCGCTCGCACTGGTCTTCGCTCTGTGCGCCGCGCTGGTGCTCGCGGGGTGCAAGAAGGAAGACACCACGACGACCACCGGATCCACGACAAGCGACACGTTCACGTATGCGCAGGGCGCCGATCCGCGCGGTCTGGACCCGGCACTCGTGGACGACGGCGAGTCTTCGAAGGTCATCTCGAACATCTACGAGGGGCTTCTCAAGTACGCCGCGGATTCCACGAAGGTAGAGCCCAGCCTCGCCGAGTCATGGGAGATCAGCCCGGACGGGCTGAGCTACACCTTCAAGCTCCGGCAGGGCGTCAAGTTCCAGGACGGCACCGACTTCAACGCAGACGCCGTCAAGTTCAACATCGACCGCCAGATCCCGCCGAAGGTCACGGCCGACATGTCCTACGGCCCGTTCGTGTACGGCCAGGTCAAGGACGTCGTCGTGGTCGATCCCAACACGGTGACCATCAACCTCACGCAGAAGAACACGGCGTTCCTCGCTAACCTGGCCATGAGCCTCGCCGCGCCGATCGTGAGCCCGAAGGCGCTCACCGACGGCAACAACAGCGTCATGGAGAACCCGGTAGGTACCGGACCCTACAAGTTCGTCAAGTGGAACAAAGGCGAGAGCGTCGTGCTCGTCCGCAACGACGAGTACTGGGGTGAGAAGGCGAAGACCAAGAACGTCATCTTCCGCATCATCCCCGACAACTCCGCCCGCGTTCTCGCTCTCAACAACGCCGAGGTCGACATGATCGACGGCATCGACGCAACGGTCGTCGACAAGATCACGGAGGCCGGCAATAAGCTGTTTGAAGCCCCCGGCATGAACGTCAACTACATGGCCTACAACACCACCTCGGACACGTTCAAGACGGTGGAGGCCCGAACAGCCCTCTCGCAGGCGATCAATGTCGAGGAACTCGTGACAAGCCTGTACCAGGGCTATTCCGAGAAGGCGAACACGATCCTGCCGTCCTTCGTCCCCGGGTACGATTCCACCGTCCAACAGGTTGCCTACGACGCGACAGCCGCCAAGGCCGGGCTGGAGAAAGCCGGCATCAAGAGCGTCCACATGATCACGTACTCCAACCCGCGTCCGTACAACGCCGCCACTGGCGCGGCACTCGCTACGGCCATCCAGGGTTACCTGCAGAAGGTCGGCGTCGAAGCGACGATCGACACCTTCGACTGGACCACCTACAAGGAAAAGGTCGGCGCGGGCGACTTCGACATCGCCTACTACGGCTGGATCGGCGACAACGGCGACCCTGACAACTTCATGAATCTACTCGCCGACAAGGATCCCACCATGAACATCTCAAGGTGGCAGGATCCGAAATACATCGCCGACATCAAGGCGGCACTCGCCATGCCGAACGGCGCCGAGCGCGATGCGGCGTATGGCGCGATGGAGAAGTACGTCGCCGAGCGCGCGGTATGGCTGCCCATCTCGCATGCGAAGACGATCGCCGGCTACCGCCCAAGCGTCTCGGACTTCGTGTACCACGTGACCGGCAACGTCTGGCTCTGGAACGTGGTGGTGACGAAGTAGTCCCTCGCGAAACACACGGCTCGGTGCAGCCGGAAGCCACGTAAGCCGTGGTCTCCGGCTGCACTACTGCTAGCCCACAAAGAGAGCACGCAGCATGCTCAAGTTCACTCTAAAGCGGATCCTCATGGTCATTCCGGTGATGATCGGAGTGTCCATCATCGTGTTTTGCCTCATGCGGGTGTTCTCGCCCGACCCGGCGCCCATCGTCCTCGGCCAGCACGCGACGCAAGAACAGGCCGAGGCATGGAGGGAGGAGTACGGGCTCAACGACCCGATCGTGAAGCAGTACCTCACGTACATGAAGGGCGCCTTGCAGGGTGACCTCGGCAACTCGTACTACACGCAGGCACCGGTATCCGAGGAGATCGGCGCGCGATTCCCGGCGACCATCGAGCTGGCGATCGTGGCGATCACGTTCGCGTCCATCGTGGGCATCTTCCTGGGCGTCATAGCGGCCGTGAAGAAGAACTCCGTGGTCGACGCGGGGAGCACGCTCGTCGCCCTCGTCGGCGTGTCGATACCCATATTCTGGCTTGGAATCCTGTTCATCATGTTCTTCAGCGGCTATCTGCACGTCCTGCCGACCGGTGGCCGCATCAACGTCTTGCTCGAGCCGCAGCACGTCACCGGGCTCTACACGATCGACGCGATCCTCACGGGCAACTGGGCGGCACTCCAGGATGCGCTCATCCACCTCATCCTGCCGGCGCTCACTCTCGGGATGTACTCGATGGCGATCATCACGCGCATGACTCGCTCGACGATGCTCGAGACCCTGAACCAGGACTACATCCGCACCGCGCGCGCGAAGGGCCTCACCGAGCGGAAGGTCATCGGCAAGCATGCGCTTCGGAACTCGATGATTCCCGTCGTCACTGTGATCGGCCTGCAGTTCGGCGCGCTGCTTGGCGGCGCGCTGCTCACCGAGAGCGTGTTCGCCTGGCCGGGCATCGGCAAGTACACGGTGGACTCGATCCTCAAGTCGGACTTCCCCGTGGTCCAGGGCATCGTGCTGCTCGTCGCGGTCGTGTTCGTGATGGTCAACCTGGGTGCGGACCTGATGTACGCATTCCTCGACCCCCGCATCAAGTACGCATCGAAACGGGAAGTGTAGCGCCGTGAGCGAGCGGGAACCTCTCATACCCGGAACGCCGCTGGACCTGCCCTCGGACAGCGCAGTCGCCGACGAGACGATGGCGCTCGGCGAACGGCTTCCGGACAGTCAGGCCGGGGTCGCGGACGAGACGTTCTTCGAGAAGCCCGACAACCGCTGGGTCGAGATGTGGCGGAGCATGCGCGCGAACAAGGCCGCGATGATCAGCCTGTTCTTCGTCGCGTTCCTCGTGTTCATCGCGGTGTTCGGCCCTCGTCTGGTGCCGTACAACCCGATCGAGACCGACATGACCAGCGCGCTCCAGCCTCCGAGCAACGCACACTGGTTCGGGACCGATCAGCTGGGCATGGACATCTTCAGCCGGGTGATCGTCGGAGCGCGGGTCTCACTCACGGTAGGCCTCCTCGCGGTGGCGATCGCTCTGACGACCGGGCTCATCCTCGGCGCGATCGCCGGTTACCGCGGGGGCAAGACCGACACTGCGATCATGCGCGTCATGGACATGATGCTGGCGGTCCCGTCCATCTTGCTCGCGATCACGCTCATGGCCGCCCTCGGCAAAGGGATCGACAAGGCCGTCATCGCGATCGGCCTGGTGTCCATCCCCGAGTACGCCCGGCTCGTCCGCGGAAACATCCTCTCCATCAAGGAGAACGACTACGTCGCGGCCGCTCATATCTCGGGCAACAGCGACTTCCGGATCATTCTCTGGCACGTCCTGCCCGCCGCGCTGTCGGTGATCATCGTGCGAGCCACGCTCGGCATATCCGCTGCCATCCTCGATACCGCGGCGCTCGGCTTCCTGGGGATGGGCGTGCAGCCGCCGCAGGCCGAGTGGGGCGACATGCTGGGGCGGGCCAGAGGTTTCATCTTCCAGGCACCGTGGACGCTCATCTTCCCAGGCATGGCGATCACGCTCACGGTCCTCGCATTCAATCTGTTCGGAGATGGTCTTCGGGATGCCCTCGACCCCCGCGCTCGGATCAAGTAGGACGAGATGATCGCTGACGACACACGACTCAGACGAGCCGCTGCAGCACCTGCTGTGTCGCCGGCGTCATCGGACGCGACGACCTTGCTCGAGGTCAAGAACCTCAGCACCGACTTCGAGATGGTCAAGGGCACGGTGCACGCGGTCATCGACGTGACGTTCGCGGTTCGTGAACGAGAAGTGCTGGCCATCGTCGGCGAGTCAGGTTCGGGCAAGAGCGTTACCGCGCTTTCGGTGATGCGGCTCTTGCAGGCACCGGGACGCGTCGTAGGCGGCGAGGCGCTCTACCGTGGCAGGAACCTGCTCGAGCTGTCCGACGGCGCCATGCGAGGTATCCGCGGCGATCAGATCTCGATGATCTTCCAGGAGCCGATGACGAGCCTCAATCCCGTGTTCACGATCGAGAACCAGCTCGTCGAGAGCGTCCGCACGCACATGAAGCTCGACCGGAAGGCCGCCATCGCCCGGGCGGTCGAGATGCTGCGGCTCGTGGGAATCCCGTCGCCGGAGAAGCGAATCAAGGACTACCCCCACCAGATGTCCGGCGGCATGCGCCAGCGCGTGATGATCGCCATGGCGTTGTCGTGCCACCCCCAACTGCTCATTGCCGACGAGCCGACGACCGCACTGGACGTCACGATCCAGGCGCAGATCCTCGCGCTCATCAGCGACCTTCGAGACGACATCGGCATGGCGGTGCTGCTCATCACCCACGACCTTGGAGTCGTGGCGGAGACGGCCGACCGCGTCGTCGTGATGTACTGCGGGCGGATCGTCGAGGAGGCCACCGCCGAGCAGCTCTTCGAGCGCCCGCTGCATCCCTACACGCTCGGCCTGCTCCGATCCATCCCTACGATGGACGATGACGATTCCGACGAGTCGCTCTACATGATCCCGGGCATGGTCCCGAACCCGCTCGAACATGCCGAAGGGATGCGCCTTCGTCACGCGCTGCGAGAAGCGGATGGAGCGCTGCGTGTCCGAGATGCCGGAGCTGTACGGGTTCGAGGGCCGCCATGTGCGCTGCTTCCTTTTCGATCCCGCTGGCGTCGAGTCTCCGCCCATGAGTCCTCCTGCCGAGGAGGCGTGCTCGTGACCGAACCTCTCATCAGCCTGAGACATCTCTCCAAGTTCTTCTCGGTCGACACGAACCTGCTCGGCCGAACCACATCCGTGCTGAAGGCGGTGGACGATCTCTCGCTCGACATCTTCCCGGGCGAGACGTTCGGGCTTGTTGGAGAATCGGGCTGCGGCAAGACGACCGTCGGCAAGATGCTCGTGAGTCTGTACACGCCGACCGCCGGCGAGATCATCTACGACGGTCGTGACCTCGCGAAACTCTCGCCCAAGGCACGGCGCGCATACCACACCGAGATACAGCTCATCTTCCAGGACCCGTATTCGTCGTTGAACCCGCGAATGACTGTGGGCGACATCATCTCCGAGCCGATCAAGGTCAACGGGCTGGTGCCTTCCAACAAGGTGGACGACCGCGTGAGCTACCTGCTCAACAGCGTGGGGCTCTCGGCCAACTGCAAGAACCGCTTTCCACACGAGTTCTCGGGAGGCCAGCGCCAGCGCATCGGCATCGCACGCGCGCTCGCGATGGAACCGAAGCTCATCGTGTGCGACGAGCCGGTCTCCGCGCTCGACGTCTCGATCCAGGCGCAGGTACTGAACCTGCTGTCAGACCTCTGCGACGAGTTCGGGCTCACGTACCTGTTCATCGCCCACGGCCTGAACGTGGTCAAGCACGTCAGCGACCGGGTGGGCGTCATGTACCTGGGCCGTCTGGTCGAGGTGGCGCCGAAGCGCGAGCTCTACCGCAACCCGCTTCACCCCTACACCAAAGCGCTGCTCTCGGCGATTCCCGTGACCAATCCCGCCAAGCGCAGGGAGCGGATCCTGCTCGAGGGAAGCGTGTCGAGCCCCATCGACCCCCCGCCCGGCTGCCGATTCGCCAGTCGCTGCTATGCGAGGGTCGGGTGCGTGGGCTGCGCGTGTGAGACCGTGATGCCGGAGCTCGTCGAGGTCGCTGCCGGGCCACTTCGTTTCGTGCTACCTGTTCGACGGCGAGACAGCCTCCAACCCGGAGGCCGTTCCGGTCGTGGAAAGCGGAGCGTCGCGCGCGTAGTCCTCGGATCCCGTGAGAGGCCCGCCCGCGGTAGACGCGCCCCCTTTGCAGTCGAAGGCGGCGACGCGATACGCTCTCCCGGTTCAGTCCCAGAACGCGGCTGCACGTCGCACACCTGGAGGTCGCGATGATCAGAGTGAATCGCGAGCGGTCGACGCCGAAGTGCGTCGTCATCGAAGGCCGCGGCAAGGTGGGCGAATCAGATCTCGACGGCGCGCGAGCTGCGGTCGACGAAGCGATCGCCGCAGCAGGCGATTCGGGAGCGGCGGTGGTCGTGTACGTGGAGTCCCTCGTGAACCCCGACAGCGCCCAGGCTCTCGAGGCTATGGCACAGTATGCGGCGCACGCAGGGACGGGACTCAAGCGCATGGCCATAGTCTCCGACCTGCCGATTCCCGCACACATCGCCATCACCTATAGCCTGCTGTTCTCGGCCGAGCAGCGGATGTTCAACGGCGACCAGCTAGACGAAGCGATCGCGTGGGCCAACACCGGAGACTGACGGCAACAGGGCGCGACGGTCTCCTTGCGCGACCGGCGCGCGCATCCTGATACCCAGCGCCATACAGAAGAAGCCCCGGCCTGCTGGCCGGGGCTTCTTGTCGCTCCTGATGTGACTACCGCTACATCATCCCGCCCATACCGCCCATACCGCCCATGGCCGCTGCTGCTCCGTTGTCCTTCTCGGGCACGTCGGCAACGGTCGTCTCGGTGATGAGGATGAGCGCGCCGATCGACGCTGCGTTCTGAAGCGCCGAACGGGTGACCTTCACGGGGTCGATGACGCCCATCTTCGCAAGGTCGCCATACTCGCCGGTCGAGGCGTTCAGGCCATAGCCCTTCCTGTTCCTGTGCTTGACCTTCTCGACCACGACCGAGCCCTCGAAGCCGGCGTTCTCGGCGATCATCTTCATGGGCTCGTCGAGCGCCTTCTTGATGATACGCGCGCCGATGGCCTCGTCTTCCGGTAGCTTGAGCTTGTCGATGACCTTCGCAGCATCAATGAGCGCCACGCCGCCACCGGCGACGATGCCCTCTTCGACCGCCGCGCGGGTCGCCTGCAGGGCATCCTCGATGCGATGCTTCTTCTCCTTGAGCTCCACCTCGGTCGCCGCGCCCACCTTGATGACGGCCACGCCGCCGGCGAGCTTCGCGAGGCGCTCCTGGAGCTTCTCCTTGTCGAAGTCCGAGTCCGAGTTCTCGATCTCGGTCTTTATCTGGTTGATGCGGGCCTTGATGTCGTCCTCGGTGCCGGCACCATCGATAATCGTTGTGTTCTCCTTGGTGACCTTGATGGTCTTGGCGCGGCCAAGCATGTCGAGGGTGGTGTTCTCGAGCTTGTAGCCGAGCTCCTCGGAGATCACCTGTCCACCGGTGACGATGGCGATGTCCTCGAGCATGCGCTTGCGGCGGTCGCCGAAGCCCGGCGCCTTGACTGCGATGGTGGTGAAGGTGCCGCGGAGCTTGTTCACGATGAGCGTGGCGAGCGCCTCGCCCTCGACGTCCTCGGCGATGATCGAGCAGCTGCTTGCCGCCCTGCATGACCTTCTCGAGCACCGGCAGCAGGTCCTGGACGTTGCCGATCTTCTGGTTCGCGATGAGGATGACCGGGTCGTTGAGCACGGCTTCCATACGGTCGGCGTCGGTGACCATGTACATCGAGATATAGCCCTTGTCGAACTGCAGGCCCTCGACGGTCTCGATGTCGATGCCGAAGGTCTGGCTCTCCTCGACGGTGATGACGCCGTCCTTGCCCACGACTTCCATAGCCTCGGCGATCTTGTTGCCGATGGCGTCGTCAGCCGCCGAGATGGCTCCGACGTGGGCGATCTCTTCCTTGTCCTCGATCTCCTTGGCGTTGGCCTTGATGCCCTCTACGACGGCCTCCACGGCCTTCTCGATGCCACGCTTGATCGCGAGCGGGTTCGCACCGGCGGCCACGTTGCGCAGTCCCTCGCGCACGATGACCTGCGCGAGCAGCGTCGCGGTCGTGGTCCCGTCACCGGCAACGTCGTTGGTCTTGGTGGCGACTTCCTTCACGAGCTGAGCGCCCATGTTCTCCAGCGGGTCGTCGAGCTCGATCTCCTTCGCGATGGTCACGCCGTCGTTGGTGATGGTGGGCGCGCCGAACTTCTTCTCAAGCACGACGTAGCGGCCACGCGGGCCGAGCGTCACTTTGACAGCGTTGGCGAGCTTATTGACGCCCGCCTCGAGGCCTCTGCGCGCCTCTTCGTCGAACAGGATGTTCTTTGCCATGTGTTCCTGGTCTCCCTTCTAGCCCTCGACCACGGCGTAGATGTCGTCTGCACGAAGGATCTTGTAGTCTTCGCCTTCGATCTTCACATCGGTGCCGCCGTACTTGCTGTAGATGACGACGTCGTCGATCTTGACGTCGACCGCTGTGCGATCTCCGTCGTCCTTCATCTTGCCCGGTCCCACCGCGATGACGGTGCCGCGCTGCGGCTTCTCCTGCGCGGTGTCCGGTAGAACGATGCCGCTCTTCGTGACTTCCTCGGCCTTCGCCGGCTTCACGATGACGCGGTCTTCCAACGGCCTGAGATTCATCGACTGCCCTCCTGCTTCATCCGACATTCCCTCTGCATTGCCACGTGCCGAAAACGGTATCCATTGCGCGCCGCAAGCCTTGGAGCCTTCTTGCGGGCGGACTCACTACAGGCATGTACCCATTGCGAGGCACCATGCGCAGTGATGTCCATCGAGCGCTGGCACTCACGACCTTCGAGTGCCAGCAGGTACGGATTCTAGCCAACCTTGAACGTGTGTTCAAGGGACTTGAGCATGGATTTCTCGAGGAGGGTTGATACACACGCACTTAGATTTGGACGCTCGTCCGGTTCGCGAAGTCCCGTCGAACCGCAGGCCTAGGTGTCCAGCCGCAGCCCAGGCACCGCGTCCGCGTCGAGACCCAGCACGTCACCGCGCCGGAACCGATAGTGGGCGGCGGCCGCGATCATGGCCGCGTTGTCGGTGCAGAGCGAGAATGGTGGCACCGCCACGTGCACGCCTCGCGCTTCGAGCGCCTCGGCCAGCGCCGTGCGCAACGATGTATTCGCCGCGACGCCCCCCGCCAGGCAGAACGTCTTCACGTCGTACTCCTCCACCGCGCGAAGGGTCTTCGCGACCTGCACGTCGATGATCGCCTGCTGGAAGGAGGCCGCAAGATCGGGCACGTCGATCTCACGACCAGCTTCCCGCGCGTGGCGGATGTGGTTGATGACGGCCGTCTTGAGCCCAGAGAGCGAGAACGCGTAGTCCCCCGAGCGCATCATCGCCCGCGGGAAGTCGATCGCGGCCGGGTCGCCCGCCTCGGCGAGTCTCGAGAGGATCGGCCCACCCGGATACCCCAGGCCGAGCACCTTCGCCACCTTGTCGAAGGCCTCCCCCGTCGCGTCATCGAGCGTCTCGCCGAGCGTGTGGTACTCGCCCCACGCCGGCATGTACACGAGCGACGTGTGCCCGCCGGATACGACGAGAGCCACGAGTGGCGGTGCGACGAGCGGATCGGCGAGCACGTTCGCGAAGATGTGCCCCTCGAGGTGGTTGACGCCGACGAGCGGCAGGCCCGTTGCGAAGGCGAGTCCCTTCGCGTATGCGAGCCCGACCACGAGCGCGCCCACGAGACCGGGCCCGTACGTGACCGCGATCGCGTCGAGGTCCGCGAACTCCAGCGGGGCTGGAGGCGCAGGCTCGCCGGACTGCCGGCCTGTCGCGTCCGCGAGCGCTGTCCCCGCCTGCGCGAGTGCCTCATCCACGACCGCCACGATCGCCTCGGTGTGCTTGCGGCTCGCTATCTCCGGGACGACTCCTCCGAATCGAGCGTGGAAGTCGACTTGGCTTGCCACCACGCTGGCGAGCACCTCGCGCCCGTCACGCATGACCGCGGCAGCCGTCTCGTCGCAGGAGGTCTCGATGGCGAGTATCAGGGTCGAATCCGGGCTGCGCTCGGGCGTACGAGCTCGATGCGCGCTGGACGCGGGTAAGACCGGGTGAGGCGTGACGGGCGCATCGGATGCGGGTTCGGTGTCACCCCACATGATGAGCGCCGGTTCCTGCGTGTCTTCGTAGTAGTCGGGCCGGAGACCCTCCTGACGCATGCCTTCGGATTCGTACAAGCCGCCGGGCCGCCGCGTTGGCGGGGCGCACCTCAAGGGTGATCCGGCGAGCGCCGCGGTGTCGTGCTTCACGTCTGAGCGCGTCGAAGAGCGTCCGGCCCACACCCCGGCGACGGTCCTGCTCTCGAACGGCCAGGTTCATGAGGTGCGCGTCTTCGCCGACGAGCATGATGCCTCCGTACGCGACCACGTCGCCCCCGAGCTCCGCAACGAGCCAGTACCGGTTCTCCTCGGCGAGCTCGGCGAGGAACATGCCTCGCGTCCACGGAGTCCTGAACGAGGCGGTCTCGATCCCGAGCACCGCCGCGAGGTCGGCGGGTTGCATGCGCCGAAGCGCCGTCGCGGTCTTCGCGCTCATGCCGGGGGCTCCGAAGTCCCGCTGCTCGCGCGGGGATCCGCGTTCAAAGTGCCGCCCACGCCGGTGGCCGGCAGCGACATGGGGCCGAGTCCGGCCCGGGTGCGCTCGGCCTCCTCGGCGTCGGAAAGGCGCGTGTACACCGGGAGGACGAGACCGGGGCGGCCATCGCTCCCGGCCCCGGTCCGGAGCGTAGCGGCGAAGGCGCGCAGGAGACCCGCGCCGGTCGGGGACCACCACGCCGTGGGAGCAAGCGTGCCGCCCTCTCCAAGCGCGTCGCTGAAGACCTCCGCGTACTTGATCAGCCCGTTGCCCGCAAGGAACATCGGCTCGTCGAGTCGCGCCCAGGCTTGCGCAGCACTTCCGGGCACGGCGACGCAGTCGTCGTCGCGTCGAGCTACGGTGCGACCCTCTGCCGACTGCGAGAGATCGAACACCGCCGGGTACACCTCGCCGCGCATGGCGTCGCCAACGACGCCGAGCGTCCCCGACCACTCCCGGGGCACGCCCCAGGCGATCGCGTCGAGAGTGCCGACGCCGAAGAGCCCCACGCCAAGCCCGTGTGCGATGCCCTTGGCAGTCGCCACGCCGATCCTGACGCCCGTGAACGAGCCCGGGCCTCGGCCCACCACTACCTCGCTCACGTCGGCCGGTGCGAGCGAGAGATCGCCGAGCAGGACCTCGATGGCCGGGAGCAGCCCGCTCATCGCCGCGCGCGGCGCCTGGAAGTCACGGGTCCCCAGGACATCGACGGTCGAACCGCTTCGAATGCCGACGCCAAGCGCGATGGCCTCGGTCGCCGTGTCGAACGCGAGGACGATGCCGTCTGAGGTCACTGTTGCTCGCTCAGGTCGTGAATGCCCTCAAGCCGACGCGCCGATTCGGCCAGCTCGTGGGCGAGCGTCAAAGATCTGGCCCCGACCGCTTCGACCTCGACGCGGCGCTCCCGGTCGGCAGTGATGTGCAGCTCTATGGTCACACGATCGGGAGGCGCTGCTTCGGCGAACTTCTCGCCCCATTCGACTGCAGCGACGCCGCCCGCCTCGAGCGTCCCGAAGTAGTCGATGTCCTCCAGCTGCCGGGCGGAATCCAGACGGTAGAGGTCGACGTGGTAGAGGGGCAGCCTGCCCTCGTGCACGAGAAGGATGTTGAACGTGGGGCTCGTGACCGGCTCTTCGACCCCAAGCCCCAGCGCAAGTCCCTTCACGAACTGCGTCTTGCCCGCTCCGAGATCTCCCGACAGCAGCACGACGTCCCCGGGTGCCACGAGCCTGCCCGAGCGCCTCGCCCAGTCGGGCTGTCGCCTCCGCGGAGGCAGTATGGAACACCACGCGTGACACGAAGCTCGCTCACCAGACCTTCTGCTGCGGTAGTGCACGCGGACCCCGCCTCGACGGGGGCGTCGCGCGCCTAGAACAGCGTACCCTGCTCGGGATCGCCGTGTTCTTCCGGCGGCTGCTCGCTCTCGCCCGCGAGCAAGCCGGCCTCGCCGTTCGCCTCCCCGCTTTCGGCATGCGCGAGTTCCTGCTGAAGCAGCGCAGCGAGTCTCTGGAAGTCATCCAAGAGCACCTGGCGCTTCGTCTGGTCGTACAGGGCGGCCGCGGGGTGGAAGATGGGAAGCACGGCTCGACCGTCCACCTCGTGGCGCCTGCCCCTGAGTCGCGTGATCCCGATGTCGGTCTGCAGCATGAACTGTGTCGCGAACTTGCCGAGGGTGACGATCACGCGCGGATCGATGAGGCGGATCTGCTCGCGCAGGAACGGCGTGCACATCTCGATCTCCGCGGGCAAGGGGTCGCGATTGTTGGGCGGCCGGCACTTGAGGATGTTCGCGATGTAGACATCTCCGCGCGTCAGACCTGCCGAAGCCAAGAGATCGTCGAGCAGCTTCCCTGCTGCGCCCACGAACGGCTCGCCTTGCAGGTCCTCGTTTCGACCCGGCGCCTCGCCGATGAACATGACGTCGGCGTGTGCATTCCCCACGCCGAACACGAGCCGGGAACGCGTGTCGCCGAGCGCGCAGCGGTGGCAGTCGCCGATGTAGGCCTCGAGCTCGTCCAGGGCGACGAATGATGGAAGCGGTTCGCTCACAGCCAGGTGGTGATCTCCTCGAGCGGACGTCTCGATGGACGACCGGCGGATTCGGCGCTGTAGCCGACCGGCAGCACCGCGATGGGCGTGATGGGAGCCTTGATACCGAGGGCGTCGCGCACCGCGACTTCGTCGAACGCGCCGATCCAGCACGAAGCGAGCCCCCTGTCGACCGCCGTCAGCAAGATGTTCTCGACGGCCGCGGCAGTGTCCTGGATCGCGTAGAGGTTCTCGCCGCGATCCGAATAGCGGGCGTAGCACGGCCGTGGATCAGTGGACACGACGACGATCACGGGGGCCGCCGCGGCCCAGCGTTGGTGCATGACCGAGCCGAGAGTCTCTCGGGCCGCCGCCGATCGGATCACCGTGAACCGCCACGGCTGGATGTTCCCGGCGCTCGGGGCGACGACGGCCGCCGCCAGCAGCGCCCGGACGTCCGCGTCCGACACCGTCCGCTTGGTGTCGAAGTGCCGTACGCTGCGGCGCTTGGCCAGTACTTCAGAGAACTCCATGTGCATCCTGTCTGTGTCCGAGTGACCTTCGGCCAATTCTAGAACAAGGAACGCGACCGCACGCGCAGAACATGACAGCAGGAGGTGGTGTGCCGAATGAGCACTCAGCGACCGGACGTCAGCGACGAGGATACCGGCAGGAGAACGTTTCAGATCCGCAAGACGCGCGCCGCCGAGCGCGCTGTGCAGCGTCTGCGCCACGGCCTCGGAGCCGAGTGGGCCTCCTACACGCAGCGCGAGATCGAGGAGCTCGAGTGGTTCATTGGCGAGATGTGGGCCTACGTGAGCCGCGACGAGTGGGAGGATCTCCACTTCGGCAACCTGACGAGCGGCGACGTAGTGAAGCTGCTCGGCCTCACGACGCAGCTCCGGACACACGCGCGCGACGCCGTCTCGATCCTGCAGGAGGCCGTCGCCATCGTGAAGGCTCGCGGCTGACCGTCTCTGCGTGCCCGATCGTCCGCGCACAACCCCGCCAATGCTTAGGGCGACGTCCACACCCCCCGGTGGGTGACGTCGCCCCAAGATCGTAGGCAGGGCCCTTCGGCGAGCGGCGCCTGCCGGCGAACCATTTCAGCCCCTCTGAGCTGCCTTCTTCTTCTCGATCTTGCGCTTGACCTTCTTCAGACGGAACAGGTCCTCGCGCGCGCGCTCGTCGAGCGTCTGCCGGATATAGGTGACCTGGTCGCGCAGGGCGGGGATCGTGATCTGCTCGAGCGCGTTCACTCGGCGGTTCGTCTTGTTGATCTCCTCGCCGAGTCGCTTGAGCCGCGTCTCGATGCCCGCGTACTCGATGATGACGTCGAGGATGCGCTCGAACTTGTCTGCCGTCTCGTCGACTCGTGAGGACACGCCCGTCACGGCGTACCCACGCGTGAAGGACGACCGGATGGGGCTCTCGCCCTTGGTCACGACCGGGACCGACACGCCCATGATCCTGCGTACCGGTCATGTCCACGACGATCTCGCCTTTCGTTGCCATCCCGGCCGAACGAAGGGCAACGGTGCCGTCGACCGCCTTTGCGACCGCGAGCGCGTACTGGGCCTCGGAGACGTTCTTCTGAAGCGAACCCGAGAGGCGCAGCGTCTCGTCCATGACCGACATGAACTCGATGAGCAGCGCGTCGCGCTTCTGCTTCAGCAGGTCCATGCCCTGCTGAGCCAGGCCGATCTGGCTTCTGCGCTCGAGGAGTTCAGCCCGAGTTGGCCGTACTTCTTCCATCCACCGTCCCCTTACGCGCTCTGCTCGACGGGCTCGGCTCTCAGCCGTCTCGGCGGCAGTCTTCTGCGCCTCCTGAGCGGCAAGGTACTGCGGGTGGTACTTCTGGACGAAGTCGCGGACACGCTTGAGCTCGCTCATGGGCAGACCGGCCATCATCTCCCAGCCGATCGCGAGCGTCTCCTCGATCGAGCGGCCCTCTTCGCCCTGGCCGACGAAGCGGTTCTCGAACTCGTCGGCGAAACGCAAGTACGCACGGTCGGTGTCGGCGAGTGCTTCCTCGCCGACGATGGCGACCAGTTTCCGCAGGTCGCGGCCTTGGGCGTACGCGGCGTAGAGCTGGTTCGCGACCGCGCGGTGGTCGTCGCGCGTCTTACCTTCGCCGATACCGAGGTTCATCAGGCGGGACAGGCACGGCAGCGCGTCGATCGGCGGGTACACCGAGCGACGGTGCAACTGGCGCGAGAGAACGATCTGGCCCTCGGTGATGTAGCCGGTGAGGTCGGGGATCGGGTGGGTGATGTCGTCGTCGGGCATCGACAGGATCGGGAGCTGCGTCACGGAGCCCTTGCGGCCCTTGATACGACCGGCGCGCTCGTAGATCGTCGAAAGGTCGGTGTACATGTAGCCCGGGTAGCCGCGGCGTCCCGGCACCTCTTCACGAGCCGTCGAGACCTCGCGAAGCGCCTCGCAGTAGTTCGTCATGTCCGATAGCACGACGAGCACCTGCAGGTCCTTCTCGAAGGCGAGGTACTCGGCGACCGTAAGGGCGCAACGCGGCGTGAGCAGGCGCTCGACCGTTGGGTCGTCGGCGAGGTTCAGGAAGAAGACGACTCGCTCGAGTGCGCCCGTCGACTCGAACTGGCTCTGGAAGTAGCTCGCCTCGCGGTGCGTGATGCCCATCGCGCCGAACACGATGGCGAACTCCTCGCCGGATCTTACTCGCGCCTGGCGGATGATCTGCGCCGCGAGCTCGTTCGCGGGAAGACCGGAGCCGGAGAAGATCGGGAGCTTCTGGCCGCGGACGAGCGTGTTCAGGCCGTCGATCGTGGAGATGCCGGTCTCGATGAAGTCGGCCGGCTTCTCGCGCGCGTAGGGGTTGATCGGCGCGCCGGTGATGTCGAGGCGCTTCTCGGGGATGATCGGCGATCCCCCGTCGATGGGCCTGCCGGTGCCGTTGAGCGTCCTGCCGAGGAGTTCCGGCGAGACGTCGATCTGCGCGACCTCCTCCAGGAAGCGGATCTCGGTCAAGTCGACGTCGATACCACGCGTGCCCTCGAAGACCTGGATGACAGCGATGTCGCCGGAGACCTCGAGCACCTGGCCCGAACGCCTCGAGCCGTCCGGCATGCCGATGGCGACCATCTCGTTGTAGGCCACGTTCTTGACGTTGTTGACGAACAGCAGCGGGCCAGTGACGTAGCTGATCGTCCGATAGTCGGTCGAGAGCAGCGAGCGAGCCGGCGCTGTAGCGGTCTTCTCTGCCATCAGTACACCTCGATTCCGGCCATCTCGTCGGCGATCTTCGCCGCGAACTCGGGCATCATTGCAAGTGCTTCTTCATGTGGCGTCGTCTTCATCATCGCGATGTCGTCCTTCAGGGGCAGTTCCAGGATCTGGTGCAGCGAGGCGCCCTTGTTGAGTGCGGCGACGGCCGCGTCGTAGAAGGCCATGATGACCTTGAGCATCCAGTACGCCTTCTTGGGCGGGCAGTACGCGTCCACCTCGTCGAACGCGAACTGCTGCAAGAAGTCCTCTCGGAGCATGCGCGCGACCTCGAGGATGATCTTCTCGGATTCCGGCAGGGCGTCCGGACCGACCAACTGCACGATCTCCTGCAGCTCGGTCTCTTTCTGGAGCACGGCCATGGCCCGGTCGCGATAGTCGACCCAGTCGGGCGCCACGTTCTCTTCGTACCAGCCGCGTACCTGGCCGAGGAAGAGCGTGTAGCTCTTGGTCCAGGAGATGGCCGGGAAGTGGCGCCTGTGTGCGAGCGAGGTGTCGAGCGCCCAGAAAGCACCCGTCACTCGCAGTGAGTTCTGCGTCATCGGCTCGGACATGTCGCCGCCGGCCGGAGAGACCGCACCGACCATCGTGACCGAACCTACGCGCCCGTCGGCTTCGCCGCCGATCGGTGTCACGCGACCGGAGCGCTCGTAGAACGCCGCGAGACGCGTCGCCAGGTATGCGGGGTAGCCTTCCTCGCCCGGCATCTCCTCGAGTCGACCGGAGACCTCGCGCAGGGCCTCGCCCCATCTGGACGTGGAGTCGGCCATCATCGCGACCTGATAGCCCATGTCGCGGTAGTACTCGGCGAGCGTGACGCCCACGTAGATGGATGCCTCGCGCGCAGCAACGGGCATGTTCGAAGTGTTGGCCACGAGCACGGTGCGGTCCATGAGCGGCGCACCGCTTCTGCGGGTCCTCGAGCTCAGGGAACTCGGTGAGGACTTCCGTCATCTCGTTACCGCGCTCGCCGCAACCGATGTAGCAGATGATGTCGACGTCGGCCCACTTGGCGAGCGACTGCTGCGTGACCGTCTTGCCCGTGCCGAAGCCGCCCGGAATGATGGCGTTGCCGCCCAGGGCGATCGGGAAGAACGTGTCGAGGATGCGCATGCCCGTCGTGAACGGCGTCGTCGGATCCAGTTTGCGCAGGTAGGGGCGCCCCTGACGGACCGGCCACTTCTGCGCCATCCTGAGTTCCGTGCCGTCGTCGAGCGTCGCGATCACGTCGTCGATGGTGTAGTCGCCAGCGGCGACGATCGACTTGATCTTGCCCTTCAAGGTCGGCGGGACCATCACCTTGTGGATGATCGTCTGGCCCTCGGGAGTCGTCCCGAGCACGGTGCCGCCTGAGACCTCGTCGCCGGCCGACGCCGTCGGCGTGAAGGGCCACTTCCGCTCGCGGTCCAGCGCAGACGCCACGGTGCCGCGCTCGATGTAGTCGCCGCTTTGCTCGGCCACGATCGGCAGCGGCCGCTGCACGCCGTCGTAGATCGACGAGAGCAGTCCCGGCCCGAGCTCGACGGTGAGCGGTCCCTCGGTGGACTCGACCGGGTCGCCGAACTTGAGACCCGACGTGTCCTCGTAGACCTGGATGGTCGCGGTGTCGGCCTCGAGCCGGATGCACTCGCCCATGAGGCCTTCAACGCCGACGCGAACGATGTCGTACATCTTCGCGCCGGTCATGCCGTCTGCAACGACGACCGGACCGGTGATCTTGGTTATCGTCCCGACTATCATTTAGCCTCGCCTCAGCGTGATGTCGAAGCCTATCGCTCGCCTGATCAGGCGCGACAGGTACGCCCTGTGGTCTTCGCCCATCTCCAGCTGCTCCTTGATCGGGAGCGAGATGACGATGGGCCGGTAGATCGAATCGATCTTCTTCTGTGTTCTCTCGTCGATCGCCGCGAACATCTTCTCGTTCACGGCGATGATGCCGCTCGAGTCGTCGTCGAGCAGTGCGTTGAGCTGCTTGCGCGCCATGTCGTTCGATTCGACGACGTGCACGTCGACTCCGGCGAGCCGAAAGCCGTCCGCGGTGTCGGGGTCAGTGAGCACGACGACCTTATACAAGGATCAGCTCTCCCCTCACACGTTCGAGCGGCATGCCCACGGACTTGCCCTTCACGATGATCCGAAGGTTCGTGATCTCATTCTGCTTCGCCCACAGGTACGCGATGCCGACGCCGATGCCGAGAGGATCGCCGATCCCCATCGTGAGCGCCTTGCGCGTCAGGTAGTCCTCCAGCGCGCGCTCGAAGACCGAGATCGAGTTCGCCTCGATGAACTTGACGGCTACCTCGTCGAGCAACTTGCCGTAGGGCGTGCCGCGAAGGCGGTCGAGCACCTGGTCGACGTCCGAGAGGCTGGAGAGTTCCACGTAGAGCGGCAAGTGTATCGCCGTGCCCCCCTGCAGGAAGTACTCCTCCGGCTTGAACGATTCGTGGTCGGCCTTCTGAAAGCGGAGCATCGTGACCAGGTTCATCGTGTCGACCTGGATGCCCAGGATCTTGCGGGCCGTGGCGATGTTCGCCTTCGACCTGTGCAGCCTTTCGCGCGCCCATTCCGCGTAGTAGCGGTCCAAGGCCAACTCGAGCTGGGCCAGGTCGCTCGAGGCCATGAACCGAGCGTAGCCTTCCCGGAGCGCGTGGGCGTATGGAAGGCCCCACGTGCTCGCGAGATCGACGAGCGCTTTGATGTCCTCGGCCTGCGCGAGTGCGGAAAGGTCGACGGAGCTGAGTTGCCCGGCCGCGAGAAGACCTTCTTCGATCTCCCCCTGGACCAGGTGCATCTGCTTCCCTCGGACGATGGTCTTCAGGTTGAAGACGTCCCACCTGCCCAGCAGCGTGGAGAGGATGAACGCCGCCTCCTCGTTCAGGAAGCCAAGGACCTTCTGGTACGTCCGCACCATGTTGTGCTTGAGCGCCTCATCCACTGCCGCCGCGTCGCGACCACGGATCAATGCCTCGTCCAGGTCAGCCGCGTACTCGGTATCCATGAGTGGCTGAATGAACTGACCCAGATCCTGGGCTGCGATGAGCTCATCGAGGAACGAACGCGACAAAAGGTGCGACTTCATACCTCGAATGCGCGCGTTCGCGTACCCGTAGTCCTTGCCTGTGGCTCTGGCCGACTCTCGAGGGCGTGGGCTCATGAGAAGATGCGCTCCGCCACGGCAGCCTGGTCAAGTTCTCGGACCTTGCCGAGCCGGTCCTCGAGCGTGTTGCGACGAACGATCCTGCCGCCGGCCGTGTCCACGACAAGGCCGCCAGTCGTCGAGAGATCGGGCACGACGGCCGCGTTTGCGCCCATCTGCGCCAAGGTGGAGCGAGCGAGGTCGGCGTCGGCTGGATCCACCTCGACAGCGAACTCGCCGTCCACTCCGGCCAGCGCTTCTTTCGCGAGGGCCGCGAACACAGCCGCATAGCGGTCGCTACCGCGCACGGCGCGCAGCTTCTCGCCGGCACGCTGGAAGGCGTGCTCAACAGCCTGCTGCTTCACAGCGGCCACTTTCTTGCGCGCGTCCAGGCGAGCGGCATTCACGTTCTGAGAAGCACGCGCGCGTGTCACCTTCTCGACATCGGCCACGTGCGCCGTGCGGATGCCTTCGGCTTGCGCCTCGGCATCGACGGCGATCACCTCTGCGTGATCGCGCGCCTCCTGAAGGATCTGCTCGCACTCATTATCCGCCTGTTGGTCTAACGCTTTGAAGATGTCCTCAAGGGCCATGGATCAGGCTCCTCCCGCGTCGATCGCGATACAGCCTCTAGCCGCTGATGAGGATCGCGGAAACGAAGCCCAGCAGGACGATGATCTCCGGCAGTGCCTGGAGGGTGATGATCCAGATCGAAACCTCAGGACGCTCGGCGAGAGTGCCGGCGCCTGCGGAACCGATCTTCGCCTGTGCGTAGCCTGCACCAAGAGCGGACAGACCCATCGCCAGACCTGCAGCCATGGCTTTGGCGGCCGATGCCTGCCAAGCGATAGCGACCACTTCGCCTTCCTGTGCCAATGCGATCATCGGAACCAGGAAAGCCGCTACGAACGTACTGCCGAACAACCACCATGCGAGCCGATTCTTCATGCGCGCTTTTCACCTCCGGACTTCGTGAACGGGCTGTACTGCTGCTTCCCAGTCTCGTAGAACTTCCCGAAGAACTCGAGGAAGTTGAGACGTAGAGCATGGATCGTGGGGCTGAACGCCGCGATGATGAAGTTCAGCCCGTGGAGAACGATGGCCACGAGGACCGCGAACACGATCATGACGCTGTTCTTGGACATCTCGAGGACGATCTCGTTGACCGCCTCGGCGAAGATCGCGCCTGCCAGACCGACGGCCATGATTCGGATGTAGCTCGCCATGTGCATGACGGACTCGACCGTCTCGACGACACCCATGACGCCGCCGCCCCGGACTGCGAAGACGAACCCTACCAGCGCGAGGGCGGCGAAGGCCAGTTGACCCCACACGGCCCAGGACCCGAAGTTCTGCGCAGCAACCGCGAGCGCGACTACGATCGCCATCGCGACGAGGAAGGTGAGGATTCCGGCCTTCTCCCACAAGTGGTGCCGGTTCTTGGTCCGCACGGCGTTGATGACGCCCATGACCAGGCCGAGCATCACCTGGATCACGCCCACGCCGATAGCGAGGTACATGAACGTCATGACGGATTCGACTCTATTGAACGGCAGTTGGAGCGGCCCAATCGATACAGTCGTGATCCAGTCGAGCATGCGGGTGCCGAACACGTTGCCGAAGAACTCGCCGTAGACGAAGCCGAACACGATAACCATGGTGGCGGCGGGTCCGAGAATCGACGTGGCAAGCTGGATCCCGTTGTTCTCGCGGAACTTCAGCCTGAGCCAGAGCACGATCCCAAGCATGATGAGGCCGTAGCCAACATCACCGACGATCATGCCGAAGAAGAACGGATAGAAGATGAACAGCATGATCGTCGGGTCCAGCGTCCCGTACCGCGGAACGCCGTAGACCGACAGCAGGTTCTGGAAGGGAGCGACCGACTTCGCGTTCTTGAGTGCGACGGGCGTGTCGGCGAATTCCTCTTCGCGAATCTCCGTCTGCTCGACGATGATCTCGTCGCCCCACTCGGCGGCCATCGCCTTGCGCACCTTGCTCACGTCGGACGCGGGGACCCATCCGGTGATGACGAACGCGTACTCGGTGCGCCCGAACTTCGGGATGGCACTGATCTCATCGATCTTGTCGGTGAGCACGTCGCGAACCGTGGTCAGCTTGAGCTGCCAGGTGTTCGACATGTCCTCGAGCTCCGACGCCACGTCCTTCAGGTCGGTCGGCAGCGACTGGCGGCGCTCCTTGATCTGGTCGTACGCGACGTCGAACGGCACGTCCTTGAATTCGCTCGGAAGCCGGATCTGGTTCACGTTCTCCATCGCCAGGAACTTGTGGACCGGCTCGGAGTACTGGCGGCTGAAGACGACGATGACGGCGGTCGTCTCCTCGTCGACGTCGGTCGAGACGATCTCGCACTGCCTGTGCGTGAGCTTGTCGAGTTCTGACTTGAGCTGTTCGAGTGCTCCTTTGTAGCGGCGCTCGACCAGGAGCGCGACGGACTCGTATGCGCCCGTCGTGATGATCTGCTTTGCGAGCGGTTGGATCTTGTGGAGGATCGGCTCGTAGCGGGCCAGCAGTGCGAGTTCCGCTTCGAGCGAGGTATGGCTCGACGCGAGCGTGGCGGTGCGGTCCTCGACCTCGTCGATGATCTTCGTCACTTCGGCGCCGAGTGCCTCGCTGTCCATCGTGTACAGGCGCTCGTACTCCTGCTTGCGCGCCGCCGGATCGACCGGCGCGCCCTCGTGATGCAGCGCGCGAAGGATCGCACGCACGCGGATGAGCTGGTCTTCCATGCGCTCTTGATCCCGACGCTGGCGGTCATAGACCTCCATCGTCTCCAAGGGCATCTCGCCCGTCTGGATCTTCTTCGTGAGGTCCTCGATGTGAAGCGTGCCAAGGTCGTGAATGAGACTCACCACGTCGAAGAAATGCGTCTTCGGCCCGATGATCTCGACCCTCGCCATTGGGACAAGCACTGTCACACCCCCCGTCCGACCGCTTCAGCGGTCTATCGTTTAGACGGACAACACCGTGTCGACGATGAAGTCCGCCGCTACATCCGTGCGTTCCGCGAGAAGCTTCTCGAGGTTGGCCGCCTCGGTCTCGGCTTCCGCCTTGACCTTCACTATCTCGCGGTCGACCTCCTCGAGGACTTCCTTCTCGCGTTCCCGGGCAAGCACCTGAGACTGTTCCTCGGCTTTGGCGACGACTTCGATCGACTTCTTGCGCGCCGCCGAGACGATCTCCTCGGCCTCCCGTTTCGCGGCGAGCACCCGGCCCGAGATCTCCATCTCCTTCTCGCGAATGAGATGAAGCGGCGAGTGCGCGTCGGATTCGAGTGTTTCCTGATGGAACTTGAGTTCCTCGAGAACCTTGTCGTCCACTAAGCCCTCCATCCTGGCACCCGTGACCGCGCGCCGAAGGCGCGGGCCATTCAGTCCCGTACAGGCTCATTTCTATGTGAGCGAGACGGCTCCTGCTAGGAACATCTGCCTCGGGAAGGGCAAGATGGCAGGTGCCGCCGGTGCGTCACAGATAGACGCGCGGAAGACGCATGCCGAAGGCGCACGCCAACTCGTAGTTGATGGTCCCGGCCAGCGCAGCGACCTCGTCCATAAGGATCCTGTCGCCACCCTGCTCACCGACCAGCACAACCTCCTCGCCGCGCACCACATCGCGGCCGCGAGGGACCTCGAACATCAGCTGGTCCATGCACACCCGGCCCACCTGTCGGGCCCTTTGACCCCCCACGAGCACCTCCATCTCGTTGGAGAGCACCCGATGCACGCCGTCGGCGTAGCCGAGCGGCAGCGTGGCGATCGTCGTGGGAGCTGCCGCTCGGTAGGTGAGCCCGTAGCTCACACCCTCCCCCATCGCGACCCGCTTGGTCAGAAGCACGTTCGCCTTGACAGACATGGCCGGAGCAAGATCCACGACCCCGTAGCTCGACTCCGAGGGGTGCAGGCCGTAGATCGCGATGCCGCACCGCACCATGCCGAAGTGACTCTCGGGATGCAGGATCGTGGCCGGGCTGTTCGCCGCGTGAGCGATGCCCGGGTCGATCCCTTCGGTGCGCATGGCCGCCAGGCAATCGGTGAACCGCTCGAGCTGGCGGTCGAAGTCCCAGTCGCCCGGAACGTCGGCGGTCGCGAAGTGCGTGAACGTGCCCTCATGTTCGAGCCCCGGGACGCCCTTGAGCCCGAGCGCGAAGCGCGGCGCCTCCTCGGCGGGAACACCGATGCGATTCATCCCCGTCTCGACCTTGAGGTGGAACCGCGCCGATGTCCTGCGCTCGGCCGCACGCCGCCCGAGCTCGAGCGCGAACTCGCGCGTTGTCACCGTCGGGATGATGTCGTGGTCGATGAGAAGGTCAACCGACGACGCCGGCGGTTCGGACAGCACGTGGAGCGGTGCGTCTATGCCGGCCCCCCTCAGTTGCAGCGCCTCATCGACGGTAGCGACGCCGATCCGGTCCGCCCCCGCCGCGAGAGCGGCACGGACGACATGCACCGCACCGTGACCGTAGCCGTCGGACTTCGCGACCGCCATGAAGAGCGTGTCGGGGGGTGTCAGCGCAGCGAGGGTCCGGACGTTCTGCTCGACAGCGCCAAGGTCGATCTCGGCCCACGCCCAGCGAGTCGAGGTCACGACTCAGTCCCCCACGAGCGAGCGGACGACGTCTGACTTGCTCACGATCCCGACCAGTCGGCCTTCGGCAAGCACGGGCATGCGACTCACCTTCCGCTCGACGAACAGGGTCGCGACGTCTTCTATCGGCGTGTTCTCCTCGACCGTCACGACGTCCTTGGTCATGACAGCACCGACGGAGGCCGCGACCGCCTTGCGCAGCTCGTCTTCGAAGCGAGCTGTCGCGGGCGGGTACATGATCATGCCGTCAAGGAGGTGGATGTACGTCGGGAACTCCAGCTTGACGTCCTGCATGATCAGGTCGCCCTCGGTCACGATACCCACCAGCTTCTCGCCGTCGAGCACCGGCAACGCACCCACGTGCCGGTCGACCATGAGGTGAGCGGCCTCGGTCACGGACGCCTTTGGCCCAACCGTGACGGGTTCGCGCGTCATGATGTCGCCCGCGGTCGCGCCCCGGGCGCTGCCCGGTCCTTCGTCTTGCGCAGTCACATCTTCCTCCGATCGAGCGTCGCTCACCAACTGCCGAGCAGCTCGGAAACCGCGTCCGGCAGATGCTCGTAAACGTCCTCCGCGCACACGCATACCGGGGTGAGCGCCTCCGCAGCGGCCTCCCCTGCGCGGCCGTGCAGGTACGCGCCCAGCACTCCCGCCTCAAGAGGCTCGAGCCCCTGAGCCAGAAGAGTCCCGATGATCCCGGCGAGCACGTCTCCCGTTCCGGCGGTGGCAAGAGCGGCGCTCCCCGTGGTGTTCACGACGCAACGCCCCGAACCCACGACGAGCGTGCCGGCTCCCTTGAGAACGCAGGTAGTGCCTGCTAGAGCGAGCAACCTGGCCTTGGCGATGCGATCGGATTGGACCGCATCGGTCGAGATCCCGAGCAACCGACCCGCTTCGCCCGGATGCGGAGTGATCACCGTCGGCGCGGACCTCTCGGCCAACAGCGACGTTGCGTCCACTAGGGCGTTCAGCGCGTCCGCATCCACGACGAGCGGGATCTGAAGACGGGAGACCAGCGCGCGGGCAACCGCGACCGCACCGCGCGCGACAGTGAGTCCCGGGCCCAGGACGGCGGCATCGTACTCGCGCGCGAGGCTCAGTATCCTCTCGGCGTCCTTGGAAGCGAACGTTCGCGACGGATTCTCGGGCATGCCGACGACGACCGCCGAGGTCAAGTGCGCGCGCGCTGCGGCCACCGCCGATTCGGGGACGACCAAGGTCACGTACCCGGCACCCATCCGTTGAGCGCCACGTGTCGCGAGGATCGCGGCGCCGGGATAGGCTCCCGATCCGGCAATGACGAGTACGCGACCGCGGAGGTTCTTGTGATCGTCCGGCGACGGCAACGGCAGAAGAGCTCGATACTCCGCGACCGACCAGATCTCCGGTGCGTCTTCGAACACGACGAGCCCGTGCGGGATCCCTACGTCTTCGATCACGATCTCACCGGCGAAGCCGGCGCCCGGATACTGGACGAGCCCGATCTTAGGCGCGCCGAACGTCACCGTGACGTCAGCCTGGACAGCCGCTCCGCCAACGGCACCCGTATCGGCGTCCACGCCACTCGGGACGTCGGCCGAGACAACGAAGGCGCCCGTGGCGTTGCAGGCCTCGATCCACTGTGCGAGTTCCGGACGCACGGGACCGGAGATACCCGTTCCGAGTAACGCGTCGATCGCGAGCCCGAACCGCGCAAGATCCGCCGGTGAAGGCCCGCCTTGCGAGTGCGGACTCCACACGACGCCGCCCGCGATCGCCTCTCGAGCCGCGTCTGCGGCAATGCCCGAGAGCCCCTCGAGTGAGGTCACGCTGAACACGTGCACCTCGCGGCCCTCCTCATGGAGCTTTCGGGCAGCCACCCATCCGTCGCCGCCATTGTTGCCGCTCCCCGCAAGGACGGCCACGCGACCCTCCGGCACCCTCTCGGAGCACTCGCGTGCGAGGGCCGAGCCGGCACGCTCCATGAGCTCGCCGAGCGCTGCGGCATTCTGGGCGACCGCCCCTTCCTCGGCGGCGCGCATCTGAGACGATGTGAGTGCGTGGATCATCGGTCCTCCTCGAAGCGTTCATGCCCGAGAACGAGCGCATCGACGTCCATGCGCTCCACGCCCTCGAGAGCGCTCTCGTCCGAGTCGCGCGCCCCTGCCTCCGCCTCGGGCAACCCGTCGAGCATCGCCCGCGCTTCCTTGAACGCCGCCGCGAGTTCGGCCCGAGGGTCGGCGGGCTCCGTCTTGGGTCGCGGCTTGCCCTCCTGCGTGATGGCGACCGCCGATGCCACCGCCGTCGTATGAGTGAACGAGAGCGAGAGGTGCATCTCCAAGACGCCGTGCTCCTCGGCGAGGGCCGCGGCGCGCCCCTTCAGCACAGGCGTGGGACGACCGGAGGGGTCGCGCGAGACCTCCACGTCCGTGAAACGCATGCCTGCGAAGCCGGACCCGAGCGCCTTGAGCACGGCCTCTTTGGCGGCGAACCTGCAGGGCATAGTGGATCTCCGGCTTGTTGCGCTTCTCGCAGTACGCGCGCTCTTCGGCCGAGAAGAGCCGCTCCTTCATGCGGGGGTGCCGCTCGAGAGCGGCCCGCATGCGATCGATCTCGACGATGTCGACGCCAAGCCCGGTTATCACGGCTGCTCCTACTCGACCGTGACGGACTTGGCGAGATTCCGCGGCTGGTCGACGTTGCATCCTCTGTACTTCGCAATGTAGTACGCGAGCAACTGAAGCGGCACCGTCGCGGGTATCGCCGAGAGTAGCTCGCTCGTTCTCGGAACGGACAGGGCATGTTCCGCGTGCTTGAGAATGTCATCGTCGCCGTGCGTCGCAACCGCGATGACCTCCGCGCCACGCGCGCGAACCTCCTGGATGTTGCTCACGACCTTCTCGTATGTGTGTCCTTGCGTTGCCACCACCACGACAGGTACATCGGGGGTGATGAGCGCGATCGGCCCGTGCTTCATCTCGCCTGCAGCGTACGCCTCGGCGTGGATGTAGCTGATCTCCTTGAGTTTGAGTGCGCCCTCCATTGCGACGGGCACCCCCATTCCCCTTCCGAGGAAGAGCGAGGAGGTCACGTCCTTGTAGACGTCGGCGCAGATCTTCACCGGTTCCAGGTCGGCGAGCACGGCCTCGACTATCTCGGGTATGGAGGTGAGCTCCTCCCAGAGCGCTTCGATCCGCGACTGCGGAAGCGAACCCTTGCACTGGGCGAGCTTGAGCGCGAGCACGTAGAGTGCGGCGATCTGCGCGGTGAAGGTCTTGGTCGCCGCGACCCCGATCTCCGGACCCGCGTGCGTGTAGATCACACCGTCACTCTCGCGCGTGACCCGCGAACCAACGACGTTCGTGATCGCGATGACGTTCGCTCCGCGTTCCCGTGCCTCGCGTACGCCGGCAAGCGTGTCAGCGGTTTCTCCGGACTGCGTGATCGCTACGACGAGCGTGTCGTCACCGATGATCGGGTCGCCATAGCGGAACTCACTCGAAACCTGCACCTCGACGGGAATACGCGCCCAAGCCTCGATGAGGTGCTTCGCCACGACGCCTGCGTGGAACGACGTGCCGCACGCTGTGATGACCACGCGTGAGATCGCGGCGACCTGCTGAGACGTCATCGCGAGCTCGGAGAGCTGGACGACGCCGTCGAGTCCCATGCGGCCGCGAAGGGTCTCTCGGATGGCCTTTGGCTGCTCGAAGATCTCTTTCAGCATGAAGTCTTCGAAGCCGCCCTTCTCGGCGGCGTCGAGGTCCCACTCGACGTGCATCAGCTCCGGCTCGACCGTCGAGCCGGCCAGGTCGGTCACTGTGACCGAATCGGCAGTGACGGTCGCGATATCACCGTTGCCCAAGGCGAGCACTTCGCGCGTGTACTCGAGAACGGCAGGGATGTCGCTCGCGACGATGTTCTCGCCCTCGCCGAGGCCCACGATGAGAGGCGAGTCCTGTCGGGCGGCCACGATCGTCTCTGGATCGTCCATGTGCAGGACCGCGATAGCGTAGCTGCCTCTCAGCTGCTTCAGTGTCTTTCGGACGGCCTCGGTCAAGTTCCCGTCGAAGTAGCTCTCGATGAGATGCGCGAGCGTTTCCGTGTCGGTCTCCGAGCGAAGGATGTGACCCGACGCCGCGAGCTCCTCCCGGAGCTCCGCATAGTTCTCGATGATGCCGTTGTGCACGACCGCGACGCGTCCTGTGCAGTCGGTGTGCGGATGGGCGTTCTCCTCGCTCGGCCTTCCGTGCGTCGCCCAGCGAGTGTGACCGATGCCGACTCTGCCGGGAACAGGGGCGGATTCCACTGCATTCGTGAGGTTGACGAGCTTGCCTACGCGCCTGATCACGGTGAGCGTGTCGTCCTCGATGACGGCGAGACCCGCGGAGTCATAGCCCCGATACTCGAGCCGGGCCAGGCCGCCGAGGAGCACGTCGCTCGCTTGCCTGGGTCCTACGTATCCGACGATGCCACACATGGGTGCAGACCTCCTGAAGGTCGGGGTGTTCGTGTAAGAGCGCCCGCGCGTTTGGGCAGGCGCGTGCCGCGGCGACGACACATGCAGCGGGTCGGGACGGATGAGTCCCTGGAGGTAGAACACCGGGCCGATATCGTTTTGTCTCCGCGGTCGCCTGCGGGATTTGTCGACACCGTCACGACTCCGGTAGGCCGGAGGGCCATCCGCCGAATCCTTCGATGAGCCCTCGCCTCGTCACCTGCGAGATCGATCGCTCGCAGGCCCGGCGCTTCTTCGAACGTCTCTGTTTCGCGCGCGCTCCTTTCGTGGCCGTCCAGAGGCTGTCGCGGCAATTGTAACAGTGGGTCGAGGGTCACCGCTGACTGCCAGGTCGTCGTTGACGGACCGATGCCCGCTCGCGGTTGCACGCGGACTCGCGGGACAAGCCGCTTCTGCTCGACCCCTACGCAGAAAGAGGCGGTCTCTGCCGCCTCCCCGCAGACCTCGCCGGTCCGCTTCGCCCGCAGTCGCCGAACCTCACACGCTCGGCGGTCCGCGCGCGGTCTGTCGTTCGATGAGCGCCGTGCGCTGGGCGAGGAAGTCATCGATCGCGACGCTCCCGGTCTCACTTCGGGCCCCGGAGGCATACGCGTTCCCGAGCGCTATCAGCGTTTGATGCGAAGTCACTGAGCTGGAACGCTTCGAGTTCTCGTCGAGAGCGAAGACGCTGTACTGAGGGCCGCCGCCGTGGTGCCCGTGTCCGCCGCGACGCGGTGGTGCAGGCATCAGCACGTCTGCGGCCTTGGCTGCGTACGTGGGCTCCTGAGAGGCTAGGCCGACCCCGGCGCCCAGAGCCGCGTGAGCGGATCCGAAAGCGCCGACGAACACGCAAGCGGTCAGAGAGGCGGTGGCCATGCCCAATCTCGTTGTATGCATGTGACCGCCCTCCGTTTCCTCGTTCGTCGTTCCCTCAATCGTCCGTTACAGGGAGTATTCGACTCGGGGATTACACGCCACATTCGCTGCGGATACGGAACCGCAAGACAAGGCACCCCCTCGCGCGGATCGCTTGAGGGGGTGCCGGCAGGGACTCTACTGGGCGCTATGGCGTCGCTGGGGTCGTGCGCACCTAGGCACTCCTCCGCTTCCTCGCCAACGGGACGAGCGCCGCAAGCGAGAGGATGCCCAGGAGAGCGAGACTCCACGTCGACGACGCAGGCGTGCTCACGACGTCCGGCTCCTCGGCCAGCGGCCCCATGATCACGAAGTCCGAGAAGCCCGACGTGCGGCCAGTCACGGTGTTCGCGACGGTGTCGCGCGAGATGGTGATGTCGTGCCAGCCGCCGTTCTCCCAGTGGTACAGCCTGAGTGACATCTCTGCAGCCTGTGTCATGCCCGTGTCGTCGTAGCTGAGCGTCACGTCGACGTCACCGGTGTACTCGGCCGTCGTAGAGATGTCGTAGTAGGTGCCTCCCAAGATGCCGAAGTTCGGGTTCGGGGGCTTCTGAGCACTCGCAGCCACCGGCACCGCCGAGGAGGTGTTCGTCTCGGTGAGGCTCCCGAAATACAGCGTGACGCCCTGTACCCGCGATCGGGATCGTTGCCGGGTGCGGTGGCGCAGCCGCCACGGTGACGCTCACGTTCGCAGTGTCTGCGCCTCCGTGGCCGTCCGAGGCCGTGTACGCGAACGAGTCGGGGCCGTGGTAGCCGGCGGCCGGCGTGTACGTGATGGTGTTGTCGCCGTTGACGACCGCTGCACCGTGCGCCGGAGTCGTTGCCGCCGTGACCGACAGCGTGTCGCCTTCGGCATCGGTATCGTTCGAGAGGACGCTGATGGCCACGCTAGCGTCCTGCGCGGTTGTAGCAGTGTCATCGTTCGCGACAGGCGCGTCATTCACGGAAGTGACGTTGATCGAGACAGTGATCGTGTTCGAGTAGAGCGCTCCATCGTAAGCGCGATAGGAGAACGAGTCCGTACCGTGGTAGTTGGCTCCCGGGTCGTACGTGAACGATCCATCGGCGTTCAGGTTCAAAGCGCCATGGAACGTTCCCGACACCAGATCCGCGGTGAGCGGGTCACTGTCGAGATCGGCATCGTTGCCAAGCACCCCGGGTGCCGAAGCCGCGAGATGGCCGTCCTCAGCAACGGTGAGCGGCCCGTCCTGGTTCGCGACCGGCGGGTCGCTCACGGACGTCACGGTCACGGTGACCGTGCCCGTGTCCGTCCCGCCCTGCCCGTCACTCACGACGTAGTCCCACGAGTCGGTTCCGTTGTAGCCGGCGTTCGGCGTGTAGGTGACCGTCCCGTCCGGGTTCAGTTGCAGGACCCCGTGAGCCGGCGCCGTGCTGCTCAGGCGAGTGAGGGTGTCGCCGTCGACGTCGGTGTCGTTGCCGAGGAAGTCGACGGTGACCGGCGTGCCCTCGGCTGTCGTTGCAGTGTCATTCACCGCCACCGGCGGGTCGTTCACCGCGTTGACCGTGATCGCCAGGGTGCCCGTATCCGTCCCGCCATGACCGTCCGAAATGGTGTAGTCGACGGAGTCGGAACCCTGGTAGTCCTGCTCCGGTGAGTAGGTGATGCTGTCGTCTGGGTTCAGGACCGCAATCCCATGCGCTGCAGCGGTGATCCCGGTCACGTGGAGCGTATCGCCGTCGACGTCGGTGTCGTTGGGAACGACGTCGACGATGACCGGCGTGTCTTCATCCGTCGTCACGGCGTCGTCGACGGCGACAGGCGAATCGTTGACGGGCGTCACGTTGAACGAGATCGTGACCGGACCCGACGACAAGTCTCCGTCGTAGACCAGATAGCTGAAGGAGTCAGTACCATTCCAGTCGGACTCAGGGACGTAGTCGAAGTAGCCGTCGGCGCGGAACACGAACGAGGCAGCGTGCTGAGGCCCGGTCACGAGAATCGCCGAGATCGGCATGGGTCCATCGATGTCGCTGTCGTTCGTGAGCACGCCGGGCGCCGGCCAGAAGATGCCCCATCCCTCCTGCACGTTGTACGGACCCTCTGCATGCGCAACCGGCGGGTCGTTCACCGACGTGACGGTGATCGAGACCGTGCCTGTGTCCGTACCGCCCTGCCCGTCCGAGACGGTGTAATCGAACGAGTCGGCGCCGTGATAGTTCGCGTCAGGCGTGTACGTGAAGGAGCCATCGGCGTTTACGGCCGCCGTGCCGTGGGGGGGATCGGTCGAGCCGGTGACAGAGAGCGGGTCGCTATCGCCGTCGGTGTCGTTCGAGAGCACCCCGGGGGCAGCGACGTTGAGGACGGTGTCCTCGGCAGTGGTGCCCGAGTCGTCGACCGCGACCGGATCGGAATTGACCGAGCTCACGGTGATGCTTACGGTGCCCGTGTCACTTCCGCCATTGCCGTCGGAGACGGTGTAGTCGAACGAATCGATGCCGCCCCAACCCGTGTCCGGCGTATAGGTGATGGTCCCATCGCCGTTGTCGACGGCCGTGCCGTTCGGCGGATCCGTGGCGCCTGTGACAGAAAGGGCGTCGCCGTCAACGTCACCGTCGTTCGAAAGCACCGCGACGGTCACTGCGGTGTCCTCTGCCGCAGTGTCCGAGTCGTCAGTCGCCACGGGCGCCGCGTTAGAGACGACGATGCTGTCGCTCGCTCCACATCCGGCAGACCCGTCGTGTGCGCTAACGTCCACCGCGAGCGTGTCGCCCCGGTCGCCATTGCCAGCAACTGAGAGATCCAGCGTGGAGGCGATGCCGACGGTGCCCCCGCTGTTCTTCCTCCAGCGGTAGCTGTAGATGAGTGTGTCGCCGTCGGCGTCGCTGAAGCCCGAATAGCCGGCGGTGAGGTTGCTGTTCGTATACGCCGGGTCGGGCGAGATCGCGAGTGTCCCGGCCACCGGGGCGGAGTTCAGAACGGTCAGGCCATCTGTCGCAGCGCCGCTCGTCCCCCCGTTGCCGTCCGAGGCCGTGACGCTCACGGCGATGAGGTCGCCCTTGTCGCCGTTCAAGAGCACCGAAAGGTCGAGTGAAGGGTCGTCCGCCCCGACCGGGCTGCCGTTCTTGGTCCACACGAAGTGATAGCTGAGAGTGTCTCCATCGCCGTCAGCGAAGCCCGCAGGAGTCGCGGTCAGCGTGTCGTTCGTGTACGCGGGGTCGGGCGAGATCGAGACCGTGCCAGCAGTGGGAGCTGAGTTCGTGATGGTAATGGCCTCGGTCACGATTGCGGTGCTGAGCCCCGAACCTCCGGTATCAACCGCAAAGACACTCACCTCAACGGTGTCACCCACGTCGCCGTACACTGCGAGATTCAGATAGCTGCGCGTCTCCCCGTGCAGCTCGAGGCCGTTCAACGACCACGAGTACCTGTAATACAACTGCTCGCTATCGGCATCGGTGAAGCCCGCAGGAGTCGCGGTCAGTACGTCGTTCGTGCCGACGGGATCCGGCGAAAGTGCTACGGAACCCGCAACCGGGCCGGAGTTCGAGACTGCAAGGGCGTCGGCCGCATTGGCGCTTCCGCCGTTGCCGTCCGAGGCGGTGACGGTGACAGCTATCGTCTGGCCTCGACTGCCGTTGCCCCCGACCGAGAGGTCGAATGTGGGGCTATCCGTGCCGACCGGACCACCCATCCGTGTCCAGGCGTAGTGATAGGCGAGCGTGTCGCCATCGGCATCGCTGAAGCCGGCATAGGCCGCGGTCAGCGTGTCATTCGTATAGGCGGGGTCAGGGGTGATCGACGCAGTGCCCGCCGCCGGAGCGGAGTTGCGCACAGTCAGACTGTCAGCCACCCGTGCCGCTCGTCCCCCCGTTGCCATCCGTCGCGTAGACCTCGACCGCGATCGTGTCGCCTCTGTCGCCATTCCCGACGACCGAGAGGTCCAGGGTCGCGGAATCCCCGCCCACGGGGTTCCCGTTGCTGGTCCACTCATAGTGATAGGTGAGCGCATCGTTGTCGGGATCGTAGAAGTGCGATGGTGTCGCCGTCAGCGTGTCGTTCGTGTACGCCGGATCCGGCGAGATGAAGACGTCAGCCGCGACCGGCGGGGCGTTCCCGGCGGTCACCACTACGCTGTCGGTAGCCGCGCCGCTCGTGCCGCCCTGGTTGTCCGAGGCGTCACGCTCACCGCGATGAGATCGCCCCCGTCGCCGTTGCCGGCGACGGAAAGATCGAGGTTGGCCGAGTCGCGTCCCGACCGGATTGCCGTTGCACGTCCACGCGTAGTGATAGGTCATCGGATTGCCATCAGGATCTGAGAATCCGGAAGGGGACGCGTGGAGTGTCTGCATCGTGTACACCGGGTCGGGCGAGAGTGCGACCGTGCCCGCTACCGGAGCGAAGTTGACCACGAGGCCCATGCCGACAGGATCGCTCGTACCCCCTTGGTCGTCGGTGGCGGTGACGCTCACGTACGACGGTATCGCCGCCATCGCCATTCCCCGCGAACCGAGAGATCGAGACTCGCCGAGTCGCCGCCGACGGAGCTCCCGTTGCTCGTCCACGCGTAGTGGTACGTGAACGGGTCGCCCTCGGGGTCCGAGGCAGTCGGGGTGGCGACGAGGATGTCGTTCGTGTTCGCCGGAGCTGGCGCGATGGTGAGGTCGCTGAAGACCGGGGCACCGTTCGAGACCGTGATGCTGTCCGTCACGGGCGCGGTCGTCCCGCCGCGAGCGTCGTAGAAGACGACGCTCACCTCGATCGTGTCGCCCCTATCGCCGTTACCTGGCGCGGAGAGGTTCGAGCGTCGATTTCGTCGGATCGACAGGGGAAGGGCTTCCGTTCGTCGTCCAAGCGTAGCTGGACGGCAAGATCGGGTCGCCGTCCGCATCCGTGCCGCCCGTGCGGGTGACGTACAGACTGCTGTCCGTGTTGGCCGGATCGGGTCTTATCTCGATCGTGACGCCCGTCGGCGCCGAGTTCGAGATGACGAGGCTGTCCGTCACGAGTCCGCTCAACCCACCGTTGCCATCGGAGACGCTCACCTCCACGGAGATGGTGTCTCCCCTGTTGCCGTTGCCCGCGACGGATAGATCGAGCGTAGCGGTGTTGCCGCCGACCCCGACACCGTTCTTCCTCCAGCGGTAGCTGTAGGCGAGGTGGTCGCCGTCTGGATCGGTGAAGCCCGCGGACCCGGCGGTGAGGGTGTCGTTGGTATACGCGGGGTCAGGCGAAATCGCGACGGTCCCTGTAGTGGGCGGGTCTTGGACCGCAGTGATCGTGATCGTGAAGGTCTGAATGGGACTCGTATCGTCCCCGGTCGCTGTGCCGCCATCGTCGTGCAGCGAGACACTGACGCTGGCCGAGCCGTTCGCGTCGGCAGCGGGGGTGTAGGTGAGCGTCCCGTCTGCCGAGATGGCGGGCTGCGCTGAGAAGAGCGCGTTGTTGTCGTTCGTGACGACGAAGTCCAGCACCTGTCCGGACTCGTCCGCCGGGCCCGCCGACATCCCGGTCGCCCAACCCGTGACACTCTGCGCGCCCGCATCCTCGGCGATCGTCTGGTCGCCGCCCTTGACGAACGAGGGCTCGTCGTTCACGGCGATGACGTCTATCGAAACCCCCACGACATTCGAGTAATCGGTACCGTCGTACGCCTGGTAGGTGAAGGAGTCCGGGCCGTTGTAGTCCGCATCGGGTGTATAGAGGAACTTCCCGTTCGCGTTAAGGACCAGGACGCCGTGCGAGGTTCCCGACACCAGCGAGGCCGTCAGCGAATCGCCGTCGGCGTCGGTGTCGTTGGGGAGAACGCCGGCGGCGTCCAGCGCGATGTCTTCTTTGGTCGAGCGGCTGTCCGCGACCGCGACGGGCGCTGTGTTTGCGACCTTAGGGAGCTGAGTGAAGACGCCGCGGTTCGTTGTCGTCCCGTCTCCCTGCTGGCCCCAGATGTTGCTGCCGCATCCGGATGCGGCGCCCGCTGAATTGATCGCCCAGTTGAAGAACGATCCCGCCGAGATCGCACTCCACGTGCCATTCGTCGCTTCGCGCACGGGAGAAGTCTGGCTGGGGAGCGTGCCACTCAGGTTGATGCCGAGCTGCCCGGAACTGTTCTCTCCGAACGTCCAGATCTCACCCGCCGAGTTCAGCGCAACGCTGTGGTAGTACCCGGCCGAGACCGACGTCCAGTTCGTCGCAGTCCCTATGTGCCTGTGCGGGTACCCGCCGGCTCCAGCACCGTTGCCGACTTGGCCGTACGTATCGTCGCCCCAGGTCCAGAGACTGCCGTCGGCCATGATGGAGAGCGTGTGCATGTGGCCCGCCGAGACTGCGGAGTAGTGATCCGACGTCGAGCCGACCAGGTGAAGCTGTAGACCGTCTGGAGGTTTCCGCGGCCGAGTTGCCCTTCTGCGCCCCGACCCGTCGCATATAGGTTCTGGTTGGTCTTGACCGCCATGGTGTGACCGTCGCCGACAGAAACGGAGGCCCAGTCACTGTCGGTACCGATTCGAATGGGTGTCAGCTTGTTGCCGGTGTTGCCGGTGCCTGTCCCGTTACCGAGCTGGCCATCCGAGTCGCTGCCCCATGCCCATAGCTGCCCACCGGCCCGGATGCCGAACGAAGTCTGGAAGCCCGCCGCGATCTCCGTCCAGTCGTTCGCGGTGCCGATCTGCACGGGCGTGAGCTGGTTGGTCGTCGAGTTGTTCCCCACCTGCCCGGAGTTGTTGAGTCCCCAGGCCCAAAGCGTGTGGTCGCTCTTGATCGCGAGCGTGTGTCCCATACCCGCGGCTACCTTGAGCCACGTGGCCGAGGAGATCCGCTTGGGAATCGATACGGGAGTCGTCGTTGTCGTACCGTCGCCGAGCTGGCCATTCGTGTTCTGACCCCACGCCCACAACGTGCCGTCGCTTCTGATCGCCACGGTGTGGTAGCCTCCACCGTCTACTGCGATCCAGCTGTCGACTGCTGCCGCGACCGCAGGCACCAACAGCGCCACGGCGAGGGCCGCGGAGAGGGCGAGCAGCGCCCTGCGCGTGCGTGCACTACGAGTCTTCGCCACCGTTGCGGACCTGAGCGAGCCCATGTGCAACCCCTATCTGCGAGACGGGCAAAGACTGCCCCGCTGCGGTATTCGCCCCGCCGAGTCCTTGTCCTGCGCGAGGCAGGCGTCGGAGGCGCGCTCTTCGCAACAGAGAACGCCCCCGAGTCGCGGTGACTCAGGGGCGTTCGGTCGGTTCGTCGCGGCGCCTGCGCGCCGACGGGCAGGCTCGATCGCTCTAGACGCGCCGCCCCCTCCTCGACAGCGGCAAGAGTGCCGCGAGTGCGAGGACGCCCAGGAGCGCCAGGCTCCACGTCGAGGACGCGGGCGTGCTCACGACACTCGGCTCCTCAACCAGCGGCCCCATGATCACGAAGTCTGAGAAACTCGACGTGCGGCCGGTGATCGTGTTCGCCACAGTGTCGCGCGAGATCGTGATGTCGTGCCACGCACCGCCTTCCCAGTGGTAAAGCGCGAGGGACATCTCGATTGCGGGCGTCATGCCCGTATCGTCGTAGCTGAGAGTCACGTCGACATCGCCCGTGTACTCTGCGGTCGTTGAGATGTCGTAGTAGGTGCCCCCCGCGATGCCGAAGTTCGGGATTGCCGGGTGCTGCGCACTCGGGTCGACGGGAACCGCATTCGAGGTGTTGGTCTCGGTGAGGCTGCCGAAATACAGCGTCACACCCGTGCCCGCTATCGGGATTGTCGCGGGGTGCGCCGCCGGAGGCTGGATGGTCACATTCACTATGCCGGTGTCAGTGCCGCCGTGGCCGTCCGAGATCGTGTAGTCGAAGGAGTCCGAGCCGTGATAGCCGGCAGTCGGCGTGTACGTGACGGTGTTGTCGCCGTTCACCACCGCGGCACCGTGCGGCCGGCGTCGTCGCGCCCGTGACAGAGAGCGTGTCCGCGTCGATGTCGGTGTCGTTCGCAGAGCACGGTGACGCTGACGGCAGTGTCCAGAGGGCGTGCTCGCCGAGTCGTCGACGGCGACCGGGGCGTCGTTCACGGGCGAGACTGCGACGTTCATGCTCGCGGTGTTCGAGAATGCGGTGCCGTCCCAGGCGCGATAGGTGAACGAGTCGGTGCCGCTCCAGTTCGCGTTGGGCGTGTAGGTGAAGCTGCCGTTCGCGTTCACGACGACGCCGCCATGCGCTGGCGGATCCACGAGTGAGACGGTGCACGGATCGGCGTCGGCGTCGGTCACATGGCCGAGCAGCCCCGGCGTCGGCATGTTGAGAACCTGGTCTTCGTTCGTCCCGGTTGCCGAGTTGTTGGCGACCGGCGCGTCGTTCGCCGGCGTCACCGTGATCGAGACGGTTGCCGTGTCGGTCCCGCCGTTGCCGTCCGAGATCGTGTAGTCGAAGGAGTCGGCGCCGCTGTAGTTGGCGTCCGGCGTATAGGTGATGGTGTTGTCGCCGTTGACGGTGACCGAGCCGTTCGCTGGATCGGTCGCGCCCGTGACGCCGAGGGTGTCGGCGTCGGGGTCGGAGTCGTTCGCGAGCACGGTGACGCTGACGGCGGTGTCCTCAGGAGTAGTCGCCGAGTCATCCACGGCGACCGGTGTGTCGTTCTCGGAGGACACCGTCACGTTCACGGTCGCGGTATCGGTCCCGCCGTGGCCGTCGGAGACCGTGTAGTCGAAGGAGTCGGAGCCGTTGTAGCCGGCGTCCGGCGTGTAGGTGATCGTGTTGTCGCCGTTGACGACAGCCGTCCCGTTCGGGGGATCGGTCGCGCTCGTCACGGAGAGCGTGTCGCGCGTCGACGTCGGAGTCGTTCGAGAGCACGGTGACATCGACCGGGGTGTCCTCGGGAGTGGTCGCCGAGTCGTCGACCGCGACCGGGGCATCGTTCACGGACGCGACGGCGACGTTCGACTGGGTCCCCGTGTTCGAGTAGTCGGTGCCATCCCACGCGCGGTAGTCAACGAGTCGAGCCCGTGCAGTTCGCATCGGGCGTGTAGGTGAAGCTCCCGTCCGCGGTTGCACACCAATGCCGCCGTGCGATGGCGGGTCACGATGGACGGTACAGCGGATCGCCGTCGCGTCCGTGACCAGGCCAGAGAGCCCAGGCGTCGGCATGTTGAGGACCTGGTCCTCGTTCGTGCTCGGTCGACCGGGTTGATCGCGACCGGCGCGTCGTTCACCGGCGTCACCGTGATGCTGACCGTGCCGGTGTCGGTGCCGCCGTTGCCATCGGAGACGGTGTAGTCGAACGAGTCGGCGCCGTTGTAGTTCGCGTCCGGCGTGTAGGTGATGGTGTTGTCGCCGTTAACGGTGACCGAGCCGTGTCGCTGGATCGGTCGCGCCCGTGACGCCGAGGGTGTCGGCGTCGGGGTCGGAGTCGTTCGCGAGCACGGTGACGCTGACGGCGGTGTCCTCAGGCGTGGTCGCCGAGTCATCGACCGCTGACGGCGGATCGTTCTCGGAAGACACCGTCACGTTCACGGTCGCGGTGTCGGTGCCGCCGTGGCCGTCGGAGACGGTGTAGTCGAAGGAGTCGGAGCCGTTGTAGCCGGCGTCCGGCGTGTAGGTGATGGTGTTGTCGCCGTTCACGACCGCGGTGCCGTTCGGGGGATCGGTCGCGCCCGTCACGGACAGCGCGTCGCGGTCGATGTCGGAGTCGTTCGCGAGCACGGTGACAGTCGGCCGGGGCGTCCTCGGCGGTCGTCGCCGAATCATCGACGGCGACCGGGGCGTCGTTCACGGACGAGACTGCGACGTTCATGTTTGCTGTGTTCGAGTACGCAGTGCCGTCCCACGCGCGGTAGGTGAACGAGTCGAGACCGTTGAAGTCCGCATTGGGCGTGTACGTGAAGCTCCCGTTCGCGTTCACGATAACGCCGCCATTCGATGGCGGGTCCACGAGTGATACGGTGCACGGATCGTAGTCCGCGATCGGTCACCAGGCCGAGCAGCCCGGGCGTGGGCATGACGAGAACCTGGTCCTCGCTCGTGC
This sequence comes from uncultured Actinomycetes bacterium, assembly GCA_963817255.1. Classification (GTDB taxonomy): domain Bacteria; phylum Actinomycetota; class Coriobacteriia; order Anaerosomatales; family CAVRZR01; genus CAVRZR01. Next base: position 266,609 of record CAWFNT010000002.1, on the reverse strand, counting down.
CGGTGGCCGAGTCGTTCGCATAGGGGGCGTCGTTCACCGACGTCACGGTGATCGATGACGGTCGCCGGTATCGGAGCCGCCGTTGCCGTCGTAGATCGTGTAGTCGAAGGAGTCGGCGCCGTTGTAGTCCGCGTCCGGCGTGTAGGTGATGGTGTTGTCGCCGTTGACGGTGACCGAGGCGTTCGCCGGATCGGTCGCGCTCGGTCACGCTGAGGGTGTCAGCGTCGGGGTCGGAGTCGTTCGCGAGCACGGTGACCGTGACGGCGGTGTCCTCCGGCGTGGTCGCCGAGTCATCGACCGCGACCGGCGGATCGTTCACCGAGGTGACGTTGATGTAAATCGTCGCTGTGTCGGTGAACTCCCCGTCCAAGACGGTGTAGGTACATGAGTCGGGGCCGCTGTAGTTGGGGTCGGGCGTGTAGTAGAACTGCCCATCCGCACCAAAGTCCACGGCCCCGTGATCGGCCTGGGTGAAGTCCGAGACCATGAGCCACGGGCCGTCGGCATCGGTGTCGTTGGCTAGCACACCCGGCGCGTCGACGAAGAGGAAGGTGTCCTCGGCGGTCGTGTAGGAGTCGTCCACCGCCACGGGCGCGTCGTTCACGGCGGTTACGTGGATCGTGACCGTCGCGCTGTTGCTGATGCCACCCGGGTCGTCCATCGCGACATACGTGAACGTGTCGTCTCCAGTGAAGTCCGGATCTGGCGTGTACGTGAAGCCGCCCACCCACTCGCCCGAGATGGTCCCGTGAGCCGGAGTGCCCAGAGACCCATCGACCCCGAGTGAGTCACCATCGGGGTCAGTGTCGTTGCTGAGCACGCCCGGCGAATCGACAACGAGAGCGGTGTCCTCGGCGGTCGTGTACTCGTCGTCGACGGCCACGGGCGGGTCATTCACGGCAGTAACGTTGATGTTGATGACCGCCGTGTCGGTGTACTCGCCGTCCGAGACGGTGTAGGTACATGAGTCGGAGCCGCTGTAGTTCGGATCGGGCGTGTAGTAGAACTGCCCATCCGCACCAAAGTCCACGGCACCGTGGGAGGCCTCCGTACCGTCGATGACCGAGAGCGACGGTCCGTCGACGTCGGTGTCGTTTCCGAGCAGGCCCGGGACGTCGACGAAGAGGAAGGTGTCCTCGGCGGTCGTGTAGGTGTCATCAGCTGCGACCGGAGCATCGTTCGCCGCGGTCACGTGGATCGTGACCGTCGCACTGTTGCTGATGCCACCCAAGTCGTCCATCGCGACGTATGTGAACGTGTCGTCTCCGGTGAAGTCCGGATCTGGCGTGTACGTGAAGCCGCCCACCCACTCGCCCGAGATGGTGCCGTGAGCGGGAGTGCCCAGAGACCCATCGACCCCGAGCGAATCACCATCGGGGTCAGTGTCGTTGCCGAGCACGCCCAGCGAATCGACGACGAGCGCAGTGTCCTCGGCGGTCGTGTACTCGTCGTCTACCGCCACGGGCGCGTCGTTCACCGAGTTCACAGTGATCGAGAAGGCCTGCACCCCGCTCGTGTCCGCCCCGCCGCTGCCGGTGCCGCCATTGTCGTGCAGCGACACGCTCACTGTGGTGGAGCCGTGCGCGTTCGCGGCAGGCGTATAGGTGAGCGTGCCGTCAGACGCGACGGCGGGCGGGGACGAGAAGAGCGGGTTGTTGTCGTTCGAGACGATGAAGTTCAGCGCCTGCCCCGACTTCGTTCGCTGGACCCGGCGAGATGCTGGTTGCCCAGCCTGCGACGCTCTGAGCGCCAGCGTCCTCCAGCACGGTCTGGTCCGCACCCTTCGTGAAGGAAGGCGCATCGTTCACTGGCGTGACGACGAATTCGATCTCGCGGATGTTGGACGAGAGAGAGCCATCCCACGCGTGCATCGTGAAGGTGTCGCTGCCGAAGTAGTTGGCGTCGGGCGTGTAGTTGTATGAGCCGTTCGTGTTGAGGTGGAGCACGCCGTGCGTCGTGTTCGTATCGAGCACTGCCGTGACCGAGTCACCGTCGACGTCCGCCCAACCCGATAGAGAGCCCGGGGCGGGGAGAGCATAGTACCCGTCCTCTGCGACGATGGAATGAATGGTGCCGGTAGGGGTCAAGGTCGGCGCATCGTTCACCGGCGTGACGGTGAGCGTACGACCGTCACCGTGTCCGAGTCGCCGTGCCGTCATTGCCCCGCGTAGGTGAATGAGTCTGCACCGTTGTAGTTCAGCGGCCGGCGTGTAGAGGAACCAGCCGCTCGCGTTCCACGACGAGCGTGCCGTGCGCCCAGGGGTCACGACGTGCGGTCGGCTGAGAGGGTCGCCGTCGGCGTCGGTGTCGTTCGCCGAGCACGCCGGGGGCCGCTCACGCTAAGGCCCGTGTCCTCGGCGGTCGTGTAGCTGTCCGCGGTTGCGACGGGGGCGTGGTTCGTGACGGCCGGGTTGATGGCGATCAGGTGTGCCCACCCAGTACGCAGCCTGTGCCGCTTGTCGGCGTCCAGTCTACGGTGCGGATCCCGCGTGGCCCCGCCTGCAGGGAAGCCTGGTACGCGGTCGGAATGCGCTGGACCCGCTCGAAGTGCCGTCAAGTCCAAGCTGACGCCTGGGTCATCCCGTCGCTGAATGTGCCCCAGGTCCCGCGACGGCTGAACGCGCAGAAGACCGCGACGAGCATGCCGCCGGAGTCGACGTCGGTCAGGCCGTCGCTGTAAGCGTGTTGGCGCACTGGTCACCGAGGGTGTAATTGAGATGGTTAGCTGTAGCCCGTTCCCTGCGTCAAGGTGATCGGCGTGCTCGTGCTCACCCCGGAGAAGCGCTGGATGTCGCCGATATCCTTCGTTCCGCGCTGGTCGTGACGGTGTAGCTGCGATGGCTCGGAGTGGTCGCGACCTTGGTAGAAGACGCGATACGTAGCTCGACGTGGTGCCGTTCGACGTCGTCACACAGTCTCGTCCACCCCGCGAGCGTGTTGTGGAGACGCGCTTGTCGTGCTGACCACAGCAGGAGAAGGTCGCCTGGACCGTCCCTGTCGGTCTCGTTGATAGTGAAGCTCGTCGGGCTCCGCCTCCGTTGCCGGCCTTGTCCCACGTCGCAGTCGTGTGTCCGCGGTGATCGCCGCCCACGCACTCGTCGCTGGTAGCAGGACAATCGAGGGCGAGCGTCAACCCGAGGATGATCAGGAGGCGATGGGGGTCTTTGCGCTGGTACTTCGGGCGAACGTGCCTGTCACAGTGCCCGATTCGGCCGTGACGGACCTTGGCGAACTCATGTGCACCCCCGTTTGCGCACGAGGACGCGCCAATAGCCCCGCTGCGGCGCATTACCGCAGTCTGGCGAATCCCCACAATGCATGCGTCGCCAAGAATACACCCTGAGCGAGGCTTAACGCTAGCCCGGAACAGGGATTCCCTGGCCCTAGAGCGGGCTTTCGGCCTCCTGAATCTCCCCTGGGTCGACCGCCCACTGGGCTATCTCGAGGCACCCCAGGTAGACGCTCTCGGCATCGCGCAGCGCCACGTAGCGCACGTTGACCTCGCGACCGTGCCTTCTGCCCGAGGAAGACAGCCTCGTCGCGCCACCCGCTCGCGAACTCCGAGAGCATCCTCGCGATGCCCGGTCGCGTGCTCTCGCTGTGACAGTCGAGCACGTGGGTGTCGACACACTCGGGCGGTCGATCGAAGATCCGGTACTCAGAGAAGTACCGCACGATGCCCTCGGCATCGACGAAGGTGATGTCCGCACGGTAGAGCAGCGAACGCGGCGGCCAACTCGCCGGGCGCGAGCGAGCCGTTCTCGAACTGGATGCGTGCGTGACTCATTGGCGGTCCTCCAAGACCTCGGCGGTTGTTCGTAGTTCGTACGTGCGCGGGCCGATCCTCACAAGCCGGCCCTCGGCCTCACGTCGGCGCATCTTCGAGACTGCCATGCGAGCGAGCAGCGCGGTCTGCAGTGGATCCCGCGGCTTTGCGCCGACGCGGCGCTTCGCGTTCTGCGAGCTCGGCGATCAGCCGAGAACTTGCACGAGGCCTTGCAAGCCACTCGTCGTAGTCAAACTCACGCACTACTCTCGCCTCAGCATGGTATCGAGTCGTTCGAGAACGGCTTCTTCGGCAGCTCGCTGCTTCAGGTAGGGCAGATCCAACTCCGCTGCCCCTCTGAGAAGGATCTCAGCCCACTCGCAAGACTCGTCATGCTTCCAGAACACGCAGGCGGCGAGCCTGTCCACGATGAGATCCTCGATTCCTATGACGTAGGCGGTGACGCCCCGGCTTCGAACGCTCACCACGTGTTCGAGCTGCGCCGGAGCAAGCTGGCCACCGGGCACTTCCACGACGATGTTGAGGGCGTCATCGAACCAGTGCCGTCCTTCACGTCCGAAGCCCCATGCGTCAAGAACCTCGGCAACAGGCTCGGATGCGCCCGCGAGATCGATATCGAGCGTTGGGTAGTCTCCGTCGCTGTAGAACTCGACCGCATGCCCGCCTACGATCACTGGCTCAGGCCATCCGAGGTCACGAATAGCCGCGGAGAGCAGGCCGACGAACAGGATGCGACGGCGCAAGGTCTCCTCTGTCCCCGACAGGAGCTGCTCGAGTTCGGACCGAGGCGGAATCGGCGCGGCCTCAGCGACCGCGACCAACTCCTCGACGCTCGTCATACGGATACGGGCCCGGCACGAAGCCTGTCGGCTCCCCGCTGCCAGCAGACGACCGCCTCGCCAGCCATGCCTCGATATCCTGCGGGCGCACGCGCCAGAGCCGTCCGACCTTCACCGCGGGCAGGTCGCCGCTACGCACCTTGTTGTAGACAGTGCGCTCGCTAACACCCAGGTACTCGGCGACGCGAGAGATGTCCCAGAGTCCATCCATGGGAATAGAATAGCACCAATGGGAATCTACAGGAAAGTACGTTCCGTACTGCGCGACCGCGCTCGGTGCAGGCGAGCGCGACGCCCGCCCGTTACGCCAAGCCAGTCCTCACGACCTCTACGAGCCGAGCGACGATGGCCTGTGCGATCGCTTCGTCCTTCGCCTCGACCATCACGCGCACGAGCGGCTCCGTCCCCGACGCGCGCACGAGCACGCGGCCCTCGGAGCCCAGCTCCTCCTCGGCGGCACGCACCGCCGAAGCGATGACCGGGTCGGTGGTGAGGTGCGCCTTGTCGGCGACCAGCACGTTGACGAGCACCTGCGGATACCGGGTCATCACGCCGCGCAACTCGGAGAGTGTCTTCCCGCTGCGCTTCACGACCGACGCCAGCTGGAGCGCCGTGACAAGCCCGTCACCCGTGGTGTTGTGCTCCATGAAGATGATGTGACCGGACTGCTCGCCGCCAAGAACGGCTCCCGAAGTCCGCATCTGATCGAGAACGTACCGGTCGCCCACCTTGGTCTTGATCACCGTGATGCCGTGCTCTTGCATGGCGACGTCGAATCCCAGATTGGCCATCACCGTGGTGACGACCGTGTTGCCGACGAGCGAGCCGCGAGCCTTCAGGTCGACCGCACAGATCGCCATCATGAAGTCGCCGTCGACCTCAGCGCCGGTCTCGTCCAGGGCGATGACCCGGTCGGCGTCGCCGTCGTGCGCGATCCCGAGATCGAAACCATCGCTGCGCACCAGTTCCGAGATCTGCGCGAGATGCGTCGATCCCGAGCCGACATTGATGTCCATCCCGTCCGAGTCGCAGTTGATGGCCACGACATCCGCGCCCAGCCGGCGGAACGTCTCGGGTGTGGCAATGGCGGAGGCGCCGTGCCCGCAATCTACCGCGACCGTGAGCCCGCTCAAGTCTCCGTCGATGCTCGCTACCGCATGCTCCACGTAGCGTTGCAGCCCGTCGGCGAGTGGGAGCGCGCGCCCCACGTCCGCCCCGGTCGGCCGCTCCCAATCGCGCTCGCGGACCGTGAACTCCTCGATCTCGTCTTCGACCTCGTCCGGCAGCTTGAAACCGTCGCGGTTGAGAAGCTTGATGCCGTTGTACTCGGGCGGGTTGTGCGACGCGGATATCACGACGCCCCCGTCGCAGCCCAGCTCACGCGTGAGGAGCGCGATCGCGGGCGTGGGCACGATGCCCGCGAGCAGGGCGTCGGCGCCGCCGGCACAGATGCCCGCGACGAGCGCGGCCTCGAGCATCTCGCCGCTGCGCCGCGTATCGCGCCCCACAACGATGCGGCCTCTCCCCTTGTCGCCGAGGAAGTGCCCAGCCGCCTCGCCCAGGCGAAACGCAAGCTCGGGTGTGAGCTCGCTGTTCGCCACGCCACGCACTCCGTCGGTGCCGAAGAGCCGACTGCTCATGCGCACGTCCCCTTCACACGGCCCCGACGCCTGATCGAGGTCCCGGATACGAAACGGGGCCCGCCGCATTCGGCGAGCCCCGGCACGTTCTGATGCGGCCTGCGGTTCCTAGCGCTTCGAGAACTGCGGGCGCTTGCGGGCCTTCTTGAGGCCGTACTTCTTGCGCTCGACCATACGCGGATCGCGGCGGAGCAGGCCTGCCTTCTTGAGCTCGCCGCGATACTCGTCACTGGCCTCGAGGAGCGCGCGGGCGATGCCATGCCTGAGCGCACCGGCCTGCCCCGAGATGCCGCCGCCGTGGATCTTGGCGATGACGTCAAAGCGACCGACGGTCTCGGTGGCCCTGAGGGGCTGCTCGATGAAAGTGACGAGCGCCTCGCGGCCGAAGTAGTCTGCGGCCGGGCGGCCGTTGACTGTATAGGTGCCCTCGCCGGGAGTGAGGCGCACGCGCGCGACGGACGTCTTGCGGCGACCCGTACCCCAGTAGACGGCCTTGGTTTCAGCCATGTGCTATGCCTCCAGCGTGATCTGACGCGGCTTCTGAGCCTGATGCGGATGCTCCGGACCGGCGTAGACCTTGAGCTTCATGCCCATCTTCCGGCCGAGCGTGTTCTTGGGAAGCATGCCCTTGACGGCCTTCTCGACGATGCGCCGAGGATCCTTCGCCATCATGCGCGCGTAGGAGACCTCTTTGAGGCCACCCGGATACCCGCTGTGGCTGAAGTACGCCTTCTGAATGGCCTTGTTCCCGGTGAGACGGATCTTGGATGCATTCACGACGATCACGAAATCGCCGGTGTCGACGTGCGGAGTGTACGTCGGCTTGTGCTTGCCCTTGAGGATCTTGGCGATCTCGCTCGCGAGGCGGCCGAGCACCATGTCGGTCGCGTCGACGACGAGCCACTCGCGCTCGACCTCGGCGGGCTTTGCATAGTAGGTCTTCAACTCACGACCTCCACTTGCGCTGAACAGGAGTTTGTTCGTTCCACGGTTTCACGGGGCCTTGGCGCGAACCCCTATACTTTAGCCGCGAGGTGGGGGTGCGTCAACAACAAACGGTGCCGGGCGTGTCCATAGCCCGCTGACCGCGTACAGACCCATCAGTCTAGAGCCAAACCTCTTCCGGGTACGTCACTGACCACAGCGTGAGTCCCTCGGCGGGAGCCGTCTGACCGGCCGCCGACCGGGACTGGGCTGCGAGCACTTCACCCACCCAGCTCGGGGGCGCGACGTCCGCGCCCAACCTCAACGAGCGTGCCGACGATGACGCGGACCATGGAGTGCAGGAAGGCGTTCCCCACCACCCGAACGACAACGCTCTCCTCCCCCAGCGCAACCTCCTCGGTTGACCTCGATTGCGTCGATGCGTCGGACGGTGCGCTTGTCCCGAGCGCTCTCAGTGACGCAGAACGACTTGAAGTCGTGTTCGCCGACGAGCGCCCGAGCGCCCTCGCGCATCGCGTCGAGATCCAGCGTGTCCTTGACCCACCACGAAACGCCTTCGAGGAACACGGGGGGCACCGCGCCCGGGACCAGCCGGTAGCGGTACTCGCGGGAAACCGCATCGAAGCGGGCGCTGAAGCCCGGGCGGGCCATTCGCACCCCTCGAACGACGATTCCGGGACCTGCGAGCGCCGTGACCGACCGCGCGAGTGCGTCAGGGTCCGTCTCGCCGCCAGTCGTCTCGAAGCTCATAACCTGGCCGAGAGCATGCACGCCCGCGTCAGTCCTCCCCGCGCCCGTGGTCCCGACTTCGCGGTGCAGAAGGGTGCGCAACGCGTCTTCGACGCGGCCCTGCACCGTCTCGAGGCCCGTCTTGTCGGGCGAAGCCGGCGAATCCGGCGCCGTCATACGCGACCGTGAGTGCGAGAACGGCGTTGGAGTCGCGTCCCGAGTCAGTCGTCATTGTCGTCTCCGAGATCTCGACCCTTGTCGCCCGCGCGCTGATTCCATCATGCGAGCACTCCGATTGCGATCATAAGCGCCGTGCCCCCCAGTAGCGCGACCCAATCGAGGCGCGACGAGGTGGCTCTGTTTGAACTTCGTTCGACCGACGCCGCCGCGATAGCATCGCGACTCCATGGCCGTCGCGAGCTCGTCGGCTCGACGAAACAGAGACACGAAGAGCGGTACGAGGACGGGCACGTACGCCCGAGCTCGTGTGATCGGGCCGCGCGCGTCGAAACGAGCGCCGCGTGCGCTCTGCGCGACGATGATCTTCTCGGCCTCCTCGGCGGTGGTCGGGATGAACCGGAGCGCGATGGTGAGCATCATCGCCACATCCCCGGCCGGGAACCGAACGATCTCGAGCGGCTTCATGAGGCGCTCGAGCCCGTCGGTGAGCGCAACCGGCGACGTCGTGAGCGTGATGAGCGACGTGCCGAGCACGAGCAGCATGACGCGCAGGGCGAAGAAGAGCCCCTGAAGCAGGCCGTCGGCATCGACGGCTATCGGCCCGGCGCGAACCAGCGAGACGGTCGCCGGGTTCCAGCGCAGGGCATGGATGAGAAGCGTGAAGACGAGCAGGAACGACACCGCCCTCAGTCCGCGGACGACGATACGCACGGGCACCTTCGACGCGACGACAGCGGCAGCGGCCAGTGCGCCGGCCAGAGCGAGACCCAGATACCAGTCGACCGAGAACAGCATGATGGTGTACCCGGCAGTCAGGCCCGAGCTTCGCCCGTGCTTCGAGGCGATGGACGGGAGAGTCGATGGGGACGTACTGCCCGAAAGGAACGGGAATGCTCATCGGCCGCGTCCTCCGTGGGCAAGTGCCTGCTGCGATGTGCGACGCTACGACGGTCGGCTCGAGCGAGACGTCAGGCAGGGACAGCCCTTCTCGCCTGAGTCGAAGCTGCACATCGAGCAGGGGTGGGGGTCGCAGGTCCTTCCGCTCTAAGGCGGAGGGGTCCTGAAGAAGGCGCGACAGCGGTCCGTAGAACTCGCTCAAGCCGCCAACAAGCACCAGCACCCTGTCAGCCTGTTCCAGGAACTCCTCGGCATCGTGCGTCACGACCACGACACCGGCACGAGAACGAAGGTCGGCGACGATGCGCCTGACCGCCGCCCGTCCCGCAGCGTCGAGACCTGAGGTAGGCTCGTCGGCCAGCAGGTAGGAGGGCTGCATCGAGAGCACGCCTGCGAGGGCCGCCCGCCGTGCCTCACCGCCCGACAGGCTGAACGGCGAGCGCTCGGCGAACGCCTGAGGATCGAGCCCCACCGCCTCGAGCGCCTGGCGCGCGAGCCGCTCAGCGTCTGCTTTGGAGTGGCCGAGGTTCTTCGGTCCGAAGGCGACGTCCGCGAGCACGGTCTCCTCGAAGAGCTGGGCCTCGGGGTCCTGAAACGAGATGCCCACGCCCGTGCCTCGCGCCATCGATGAGATTGGCCGCCCGTCGAGCAGGACGCTGCCGCTCGTGGGTTCGAGCAGTCCGGCGGCAAGCCGCAACAGCGTGGACTTGCCCGATCCCGTGGGTCCGATCACCAGAACGAGTTCGCCGGGCTCGACCTGCAAGGACACGCCCGTCACCGCGCGTTGCTCCCAAGGCTGGCCGACGCCGTAGGCGAAACCGACCTCTTTCAGCTCGAGTGGCACAGGGCGCTCACCACGCTGTCCGCGTCCAAAGCGGTCACTGGAACGCTCACATGGAGCTCTCGCAGTTCGTGTCCGAGAGTGCCGAGGGCGGGCAGCGCAAGGCCCCACTCGGCGAGCCGGTCGGGGCGCGAAAGCAGGTCGTCGGGCTCGCCCAGGAATGCGCTCTCGCCATGCGAAAGGACCAGGACGCGGTCGGCCCGAGCGGCGTCCGAGAGTTCGTGCGTGATATGCAGCACGCCGTGCGATTCGGCGCCGAGACCCTCGAGGACCTTCAGCACGTCCGCTCGCCCCGATGCGTCGAGCATCGACGTCGGCTCGTCGAGCACGAGGTAGTCGGGACGCATCGCCAGTGCTCCGGCCAGCGCGAGCCGCTGCTTCTGGCCGCCGGAGAGAAGGTGTGGCTCCCGACGCTCGAAGCCGGAGAGACCGACCGCCGACAGAGCCTCTGACACTCGCCGCCCGATCTCTTGCGGGTCGATGCCGAGGTTCTCGGGACCGAACGCCGTGTCCTCCTCCACGATGGTTCCGACGATCTGGTTGTCGGGGTTCTGGAAGACGACGCCGATCCGGCGGCGAACCTCCCAAATGGTGTCTGCCACGCGCGTGTCGATGCCATCTACTTCGACGCGACCGGACGTGGGTGCGAGCAGCCCGTTCGCGAGCCGCGCCAGGGTGGACTTGCCCGAGCCGTTCGCGCCCACAACGGCAAGCGTTTCGCCGCGCTCGAGCTCGAACGACACTCGACGGAGCGCAGGAACCGCTCCGCCCGGCGCCGGGTAGTCGAAGCTCACGTCGTCGAAGGCGATCATCGCAACCTCATGTGCACACCGTCGCCGGTTCCATCAACCGTGACGCACGCAGGATCGGTGGTAGGCCGCCCGATTATCCACGGGCCGAACGCACGAGAAGGGCCCCGATGCTCCGGGGCCCTTTCATACTACGTCACCAGCGCTCTTGAGCGCGGACAGCCACACGCGAACGAGTGGCTAGTCGACGAGCTCCATGATGACCATGGGGGCCGCGTCGCCCTTGCGCGGGCCGAGCTTGAGTATCCGCGTGTAGCCGCCCTCGCGATCCGCGAAGCGCGGAGCGATGTCGGCAAAGATCTTGTGGACGAGTTCCTTGTCGCCGATCTCGGCCATCGCGAGGCGCCTGGAGTGAACGTCACCCTTCTTGCCCCACGTGATGATCTTCTCCACCAGGGGACGCATCTCTTTCGCGCGAGCCTCGGTGGTCTTTATCCGCTCGCTCTTGAACAGCGCGATCGCCAGGCTCCGAAGCATAGCCTTGGTGTGGCTTGCGTCGGATCCGAGCTTGCGCCCTTTCTTCAGGTGTCTCATCTTGAACGATCTCCTGTTACTTCGATGCTACTGCTTCAGGCCCAGGCCCATGCCCTGGAGCTTGTCCTTGACTTCCTCGATGGACTTCGCCCCGAAGTTGCGGATGTTCAGCAGGTCGGCCTCCGAGCATTCGGTGAGCTGACCGATTGTGTTCACACCCTGCCTCTTGAGACAGTTGTACGAACGGACCGAGAGGTCCAGCTCCTCGATGGGTGTGTCGAGGACGCTGTCGCCCTCGTCCACGGCCGCCGAGAAGATGCCCTCTTCGGGGAGTTGCGTGATGGCCTGCTCGACGAAGAGCATGACGTGCTCGTCGACGATGCGGCCGGCACGCGCCACGGCGTCACCGGGATCGATGGCACCGTTGGTCTCGACCTCGATGGTGAGCTTGTCGTAGTCGGTCCGCTGACCGACACGCGTGTTCTCCACCATGTACGTGCACCGCATGACCGGACTGAACAGCGAGTCTACCGTGATGACGCCGATCGGGTCGTCGACACGCTTGTTCCGGTCGGCAGCGACGTAGCCGCGTCCAACGCCGATGCGCACGCTCATCTCGAGCTTGGCGCCCCTGTTGAGCGTGGCGATCACGTGATCCGGGTTCACGAGCTCGAACTCGGCTGGCACGCGCAGCTCTGCACCGGTCACGACGCGCGGACCGCTGGCGGACAGCGTCGCGACAGCGTCTTCGGCCTCGAGGCCGTTCTCGCGAAAGACCAGGCCCTTGACGTTGAGAACGATGTCGGTAACGTCTTCGCGCACACCGTCGATCGCGGTGAACTCGTGCTGAACGCCCTCCACGCGGATGGAGGTCGCCGCCGCGCCCTGCAGCGACGACAGCAGGACCCTGCGCATGCAGTTGCCCAGCGTATAGCCGAAACCGCGCTCCAGCGGCTCGACGATATAGCGTGCGACCCGGTCGTCGATGACGTCGACCGTCACCTGGGGGCGCATGAATTCTGTCATAGAGGAAGCCTCCTTGGCTGCTCTCGGCGTGGTTCTACTTGGAGTACAGCTCGACGATGAGCTGCTCCCTCACTGGCGCGTCGATCTGCTCGCGCTCGGGGAGTGACAGCACTTTGCCGGACAGCTTCTCGATGTCGACCTCGAGCCAACCCGGAACTTCGATCTTCTCGGACGCGACGAGCGATGTCTTGATGACCAACAGGTCTCTCGCCTTGGCGCCGACGGCGACGGTATCCCCCGGACGGATCCGATACGACGGGATGGTCACGCGGCGGTCGTTCACGGTGATGTGCCCGTGCCGGACGACCTGACGCGCCTCGTCCCGCGACTTGGCGAAGCCGAGACGATAGACGACGTTGTCCAGACGACTCTCGAGCAGACGGAGCAGGTTCTCACCCGTGATGCCCGTCTGACGGCTCGCGAGCCCGTAGTAGTTGCGGAACTGCTTTTCAAGCAGCCCATATATACGCTTCGCCCTCTGCTTCTCACGAAGCTGAACGCGATACTCGCTGTCCCTCGGGCGCTTCTTACCGGCCTGCCCTGGCGGGTACGGCCGGCGCTCCACTCCACACTTGTCGGTGTAGCAGCGGTCACCCTTGAGAAACAGCTTGATCCCTTCGCGGCGGCACAGTCGGCAGTCCGCCCCGGTGTATCGAGCCATTGTCTGAATTCCTCCAGTATCTACACGCGACGGCGCTTGCGCGGCCGGCAGCCGTTGTGCGGGATGGGGGTGCAATCCTGGATGCTCGCAATCTCCAGACCGGCGGCCTGAAGCGAGCGGATTGCCGTCTCCCGGCCGGAGCCGGGCCCCTTCACGAACACGGATACCTTCCGCAGACCGTGCTCCTGCGCCATCTTCGCGGCGGCCTCTGCGGCCATCTGCGCGGCGAACGGGGTCGACTTGCGGGAGCCCTTGAAGCCCACCGTGCCAGCCGACTGCCAGGAGATCACGTTGCCTGTCGTGTCGGTGATCGTGACGATCGTGTTGTTGAACGTGCTCTTGATGTGCGCCTGCCCGACGGCGATGTTCTTGCGCTCGCTGCGCTTCAGTCGGGTGCGGGCGGTCTTCTTCTTACCAGCCATCGCTACTTGCCCTTCTTCTTCGCGCCGATCTGGCGACGCGGACCCTTACGGGTGCGCGCGTTCGTATGCGTGCGCTGGCCGCGGACGGGAAGACCACGGCGATGACGAAGGCCGCGATAGCAGCCGATCTCCATCAGGCGCTTGATGTTCTGGCTTGTCTCACGCCGGAGATCGCCTTCGACCTTGAGGTTGCGGTCGATGAACTCGCGAAGGCGAACGACCTCCTCTTCAGTGAGGTCGCGTACGCGCGTATCCGGGTTGATGCCGGTCTCGCGCAGGATCTGCTGGCTCGTGGTGAGACCGATGCCGAATATGTAGGTCAGGCCGATCTCGACGCGCTTGTCACGCGGAAGGTCGACACCTGTGATACGGGCCAATGCTTGTCCTCCTGCCTAGCCCTGCCGCTGCTTGTGACGCGGGTTGTCGCAGATCACGAGAACCCGGCCGTGGCGGCGGATGATCTTACACTTGTCGCACATTCTCTTGACCGATGGCCGTACTTTCATCGCATTCCCTTTCAGTGCTTACTGCTCTATCTCGACGCCCAGCCGCAGGCGGGTTGTCTTCACTTTGCTCATCACACGGAGCCGGGTGTGTCCCCCACCCGTGCCGAACGTACCCTACTTGTAGCGGTACGTGATACGACCCCGAGTGAGATCGTAGGGAGAAAGCTCCACGACGACCTTGTCGCCGGGCAGGATGCGAATGTAGTGCATCCTCATCTTGCCCGAGATGTGCGCGAGCACCTTGTGGCCGTTGTCGAGCTCTACGCGGAACATCGCATTCGGCAGCGGCTCGACGACCGTGCCTTCCATCTCGATGGAGTCTTCACGCTTACTCAAACAGTTGTCTCCCTGATCGTACGAAGTCGCAAAGAGTCAGTATAAACGAGCCGTCTCCCCAGCGTCCAGGCATTTCTCGTCGATATGATGTCAAGCCCGACGCGGCACGGTTGTTCGGACTCACGCTCACTCCTTCGTGAGGACGAGCGGGCCCTCAGATGTGACTGCCACGGTGTGTTCGAAGTGCGCCGACAGCGACCGATCGGTCGTGACGACCGTCCAGCCGTCGGCCAGCGACTTCACCGCCGCGCCGCCGGCATTGATCATGGGCTCGATCGCGAAGACCATGCCCTCCTTGAGCTCGGGACCCCTGCCGGCGGGACCGTAGTTGGGGATCTGGGGCTCTTCGTGCATCTCGCGGCCGATACCGTGGCCCACGTACTCCCTGACCACCGAGAAGCCGGCCCCCTCGGCGACGGCCTGCACCGCATGCGAGATGTCTGATAGGTGCTTGCCGATAACGCATTGTTTGATGCCCGCGTCGAGCGAGCGGGCGGTAGCGTCCATGAGCCGCGTCGCGACGTCGCTGACAGCACCGATGGCGAAGGTCCGCGCCGAGTCACCGTAGTAACCATCGAAGATGGCGCCTATGTCTACGGAGATGATGTCTCCCTCGCGAAGTCTCACGCTGCCCGGGATGCCGTGTACGACCTGCTCGTTCAGCGAAGAACAGATGCTTGCCGGGAAGCCCTGGTAGCCGAGGAAGGCGGGGACAGCATCCGCCTCACGGATCGCTGCCTCGGCGACCGAGTCCAGCTCGCGAGTGCGAACGCCCGCGCTCACGGCCTCCCCAACAAGACGGAGAGCCCGGGCGGTGATCCGCCCGGCCTCTCTCATGATCTCGATCTCTGCGGGTGACTTCTGGACGATCACGGCCCGCCGGCTAGCCTTCCAGGGCGGCCTTGACGTCCTCGAACACGACGTCGACCGGGCGGTCGCCGTCGATCTGGGCGAGGACGCCGGCGGCACGATAGTAGTCGACGAGCGGTGCGGTCGAGCGCTCGTACACGTCGAGTCGGTTGCGCACGGTCGCTTCGTTGTCGTCGTCACGCTGGTAGACCTCACCGCCGCAGCCCGGGCACGTGCCGCCCACAAGTGCAGAAACGGACGTGATCTTGCCGCATTCGCGGCACGTCCGGCGTGACGTGAGCCGGGCAACGATCACCTCGGGGTCGACGACGATTGCCACCGCGACGTCGATCTTCTTGTCAAGCGAGGCGAGGGCCTTGTCGAGCTCCTCGGCCTGCACGACCGTACGCGGGAACCCGTCGAGAATGAAGCCCTTCTGCGTGTCCGCTTGCTGCAGGCGCTCGCCAACGAGCCCGATCACCACTTCGTCCGGCACGAGCTCGCCGGCATCCATGTAACGCTTGGCTTCGAGGCCGAGCGGCGTTGAGTCGGCAACCGCCTTGCGCAGGATGTCGCCGGTCGACACGTGAGCGAGCCCGTACGTCTCGATGAGACGTTCGGCCTGCGTTCCCTTGCCCGCGCCGGGCGCGCCAAGAAGCACGAGGTTCATGGCCTTCTCCTCCTTGAAGCGGGCTACTTGAAGAAGCCTTCGTAGTGACGCATCTTCAGCTGGCTCTCGAGCTGGGTCATCGTCTCGAGCGCGACACCGACCATGATGAGGATGGACGTCCCGCCAAACGCCTGGAGCAGCGGAACCTCGGTGACGCTGAACAGCAACGTCGGACCGATCGCGATCATCGCGAGGAAGACCGCGCCGGGCAGGGTCAGGCGGTTGATGACGTTCTCGATGTAGCGCACCGTCGCCGAACCCGGCCGGACGCCCGGAATGAACCCGCCGTTCTTGCGCAGGTTATCCGACAGGTCGATGGGGTTGAAGATGAGCGCCGTGTAGAAGTACGTGAAGAAGATGATCAGCACGAAGTAGAGCAGGTTGTGGAGCCAGCCTGAAGCGAGCATGTTCCCGAGGTTGCGGACGGCTTCTGGGGCTCCCGGCCATAGCGCCAGGACCTGCGAGGGGAAGAACAGGATCGCCGACGCGAAGATGATCGGCACCACGTTGGCGGCATTGAGCTTGAACGGGATGTAGGTTCCCGCACCGCCGTAGACCTTGCGTCCAACCACGCGCTTCGCGTACTGGACCGGCACCCTGCGCTGCCCACGCTCCATGGTGACGATCGCCATGACGACCAAGACGGTCATCACGAGCAGCAAGACGACCATGAGCGGGTTGCCCAGCTGGATGGAGGAGATGACCGTCTCCGGGAAGCGGGCGACGATGCTCGCGAAGATGAGCAGGGACATGCCGTTACCGATACCGCGCTGGGTGATGAGCTCACCCATCCACATGATGAGCGCCGTCCCCGCGATCAGCGAGATCACGATGACGAATCCGTACACGAACGTGAGCTGCATACCCAACGTCTGCTTGAAGATCGACAGGAAGCCGAGGGCTTGCAGGAGCGCGATGCCCAATGTCATGTACCGCGTGATCTGAGTGATCTTGCGCTGACCGGTCTCGCCCTCCTTCGACCACGCTTCCAGCTTCGGGATGACGCCCTGCAGCAGCTGCATGATGATCGAGGAAGTGATGTAGGGCATGATGCCGAGCGAGAAGACCGCGAACCTCGACAGCGCGCCGCCCGAGAAGAGGTTCAGGAGGCCGAGGGCGGCGGTGTTCTCAACCTGCTCGGAGATAGCGGCCACGTTCACGCCCGGCACGGGGATATGCGCACCTACGCGGTACAGGCCGATCATCGCGAGCGTGAAGAGGATCTTGCGGCGAAGCTCCGGTACGCGGAACGCATTCGCGATTGCAGTGATCACAGTGTCTCGACCGTCCCTCCGACAGCCTCGATCTTGGCCTTGGCGGGTGCCGACACCTTGTCGACCTTCACGGTCAGCGACTTGGTGAGCTCACCGTCGCCAAGTACTTTCACCGGCGCGGTCCGGGACTTCACGACGCGCTTCTCGAACAGCGAATCGACGTCGACGACGTCCCCAGCCGAGAAGAGCTCCTCGAGACGCGAGACGTTCACGATCGCGTACTCGGTGCGGAACCGGTTCTTGAAGCCGGGAAGCTTGGGCATCCGCATGTGTAGCGGGTTCTGACCGCCTTCGAAGCCCGGTCCCTTGCCACCACCCGCACGGGAGAGCTGTCCCTTGTCGCCGCGGCCCGCCGTGCTACCGTGTCCGCTCGCGTTGCCTCGGCCGACCCTCTTGCGCTTCTTGCGCGATCCGGGCGCCGGGAAGAGATCGTTGATCTGCATGTCTTGCTGCTCCTTCTGTCGCTGCCGGAGGCCTTGCCTCCGGTGCCGGCCGCTCGCCGCCGGCTGACTCCCTGTCCAGTGTCCCGAGCGCGTGTGCGCGAGGGTCGACTAGATATCCTCAACCTCGACGAGGTGCTGAACCTTGAAGATCATCCCGCGGATGGCCGGCGTGTCGACGTGCTCCGCGGTGTCGTTGATGCGCTTGAGTCCCAGCGCGCGGACCGTAGCGCGCTGATCCTGCGGCCTGCCGATGACGCTGCGTACCTGACGCACCCTAAGCGTCTTCGCCGTTGCCTTCTTCTTGGCTGGCATCGACTACTCCTCCCACCCGTACATCTTGCCGATCGACATGCCACGACGGCGCGCGACGTCGGCCGGGCTCGAGAGCGACTTGAGGCCCTCCGCGGCAGCCTTCACCATGTTGAGCGCATTGTCGCTGCCGAGCGACTTGGAGAGCACGTCGCGAATGCCAGCGAGCTCCAAGAGCGCGCGAACGGGGCCACCGGCGATAATGCCGGTACCGGGACTGGCCGGCTTCAGCATGACCTTCCCGGCACCGAACTCACCGAGAACCGCGTGCGGGATGGTGGCTTCGGCGAGAGGTACCTTGAACATATTCTTCTTGGCGTCCTCGATGCCCTTCTTGATGGCGATGGGCACTTCCGCCGACTTGCCCATGCCGACGCCGACGTTGCCGTCGCCGTCACCCACGACAACGAGTGCGGTCAGCGAGAAGCGCCGTCCACCCTTGACGACCTTCGCCACGCGATTGATGTAGACGACCTTCTCCTGCAGTTCGGAGACCGGGGCCTCTCTTCGTGCCATCCGAATCCTCCCTCTACCTAGAACGTGAGTCCGGCGCTGCGCGCGCCTTCGGCTAGTGCTTTCACGCGGCCGTGATACAGACGGCCGCCACGATCGAAGACGACCTCTGTGAGGCCCGCCTCGACCGCGCGACGCCCGACAGCCTCACCGACGGCGCGAGCGCTGTCGGCAGTGGAGCCTGTCTTGAGGGCGCTCTTGAGCTCGGGATCGACTGTCGACGCGGAGACAATGGTGCGACCCGTGACATCGTCGATCACCTGAGCGTAGATGTGGGCGTTCGTGCGCGAGACGCACAGGCGCGGCCGCGCGGCGGTGCCGCTGACCTTGCCGCGCACCCGGCGGTGCCGGCGCTCGAGTTTCGCCTTCTTCGCCTTCAACTTGTCCATGACCTGCTGCTCTCCTCGTCTTAGTCGGCGGATCAGCTGCGGGCGCTTTGGGCCCGTCTGCTGGATCCGTCGCTACTTGGCTGCCTTGCCGAGCTTGCGTCGCACGTACTCGCCTTCGTAGCGCACTCCCTTGCCCTTGTAGGGCTCGGGGGGACGCCAGCCGCGAATCTCCGCAGCAACCTGGCCGACGCGCTGCTTGTCGATGCCGCGCACGGTGATCCTGGTGGGTGCGGGCACCTCGAACGTGATGCCCGGCTCGGCCACGATGTTCACGGGGTGGCTAAAACCAAGCTGCATCTCGAGGTCGTTGCCCTTGAGTGCGGCACGATACCCGACGCCCACGATCTCGAGGTTCTTGGAGAACCCCTCCGAGACCCCGGTCACCATGTTGGCGATGAGGGTGCGCGTGAGGCCGTGGAGCGAGCGGTTCTGGCGCTCGTCATTCGGCCTGCGTACGACGACCTGGCCATCCTCCATCTCGATGGACATGGCGTCGCTGAACGTTCCGCTCAGTTCGCCCTTCGGTCCCTTTACGCTCACCGAAGAGCCGTCGATCTTCACTTCCACCCCGGACGGGACCGGGATAGGCTGCTTGCCGATTCGAGACACGGCGTGTCCTTCCTTCCTGTCCTGTCCGTCTACCAGACGTAGGCGATGACTTCGCCGCCGACGCCGGCTTTGCGAGCGTCGCGGTCGGTCATGACGCCACTCGATGTCGAGATGACTGCGATGCCGAGCCCGCCAAGAACGCGGGGCATCTCGTCCTTCTTCGCATACACGCGCAACCCCGGCTTGCTGATCCGCCGAAGTCCGTTCAGAGTGCGCTCTTTGCGGGCGCCGTACTTCAGCGTGATCTCGAGCGTCGCCTGCGGCACGCCCTCGATGATGCGGTATTCCGTGATGTAGCCCTCTTCCTTCAGGATCCGCGCGATCTCGACGAGCTTGCGCGACGAGGGCATGGCCACCGTCTGCTTAGATGCCGCGTTGGCGTTGCGCACGCGGGTCAGCATATCGGCGATGGGGTCTGTCATGCTCATGTTCAGTTCCTCCTATGATCCGGGATGAACCCGCATCGGCGGTTCGCTCCTGCCCATGGCAGGCGCGCCTTCCGAAGCGGTCTCGCCGAACGCTCCGCCTACCAGCTGGCCTTGCGGACGCCGGGGAGTTCGCCGCGGCTCGCCAGCTCGCGCACGCAAATGCGGCACAAGCCGAACTGCCGATAGTAGGCGCGCGGGCGACCGCAGCGATTGCAGCGGTTCACCGAGCGCGTCGAGAACTTCGGCGTTCTCTTCGCCTTGGCGATCATCGATTTCTTGGCCACTGATGCCTCCTTGCCGTCGACGGTCCGAGACCGTCCACACCTGGTCTATCGCTTAAACGGGAAGCCGAATGCCGCAAGTAGCGCTCGGGCACCCTCGTCTGTCTTCGCTGTCGTGACGAACGTGATGTCCATACCTCTGACGCGGTCGACCTTGTCGTAGTCGATCTCGGGGAAGATCAGCTGCTCGGTCACGCCCATGGAGTAGTTGCCGCGACCGTCGAAGCTGTCCTGCGGCAGTCCACGGAAGTCGCGGACACGCGGGATGGCAGCCGTCACCAGCCGATCGAAGAACTCCCACATGCGGTCGCCGCGAAGCGTCACCTTCGCACCGATCGGCATGCCCTGTCGGATCTTGAAACCTGCGATCGACTTCTTCGCACGTGTGATCGTCGGCTGCTGACCGGTGATGATCCGGAGATCCTCCACCGCCGAGTCGAGCTGCTTGACGTCCTGCACGGCTGCGCCGACGCCCATGTTGACCACGATCTTGTCGAGCCGCGGAACCTGATTCACGTTCGCGAGGCCGAGGTCGTCCTTGAGCGCCGAGACTACCTCGGATGTGTACTTCTCTTTCAGTCTTGGAGCCACGCTACATACCTCCGTTGAGTGATGCGCCGGATTTCCGACCCGGCGCCTCGTGTCCTCGGTAGACCTCGGACAGGAGCACTGCCGACGTTTCGACTACTTGTCGATGTCGTTGCTGCACTTCTTGCACACGCGGATGCGCGAGCCGTCTTCGGTGCGCCGGCGGCCAACGCGAGTCGGCTGCGAGCATGCCGGACACAGGAGCATCAGGTTGCTCACGTGCACCGTGCCTTCGATCTCCAGAATCCCACCCTGCGGGTTGCGCTGCGTGGGCCGCTGCGCCTTCTTGATCATGTTCACTTTCTCAACAACGACGCGCTGCTTCTCTGGTTGCACCTTGAGGACCCGGGACTCCTTGCCCTTGTCCTTGCCGGCGATGACGCGTACCTTGTCGCCTTTGCGGATGGTGAGTGACTTCGCCATCGCGGCCTCCTTAGATGACTTCGGGAGCAAGCGAGACGATCTTCATGTAGCGGCGGTCGCGCAGCTCGCGCGCCACCGGACCGAAGATACGCGTGCCCCGGGGATTGCCCTGCGCGTCGATGACGACGGCGGCGTTCTCGTCGAACTTGATGTAGCTGCCGTCGGGCCGACGAACTTCCTTCTTCGTGCGAACGACCACCGCGCGAATGACTTCGCCCTTCTTTATCTGGCCATTCGGTATCGCCTCTTTGACCGAGCAGACGACGACGTCGCCCACATAGGCGTAGCGGCGCTTGGAGCCGCCGAGGACCTTGATGACGCCGATCCTCCGCGCGCCCGAGTTGTCGGCGACCTTGAGCCGTGTCTCTGCTTGGATCATCTCTTCCTCCGGTTACTGGGACAGTTCGACAGATGAGCTGCGGGCAATCAGCCCGTCAGCTCGATCTGGCGTCACTTGGCTCTTTCGACGATCTCGACGAGACGCCAGTGCTTCAGTTTCGACAGCGGCCGCGTCTCCATGATGGTCACGACGTCGCCCACGCCGCATTCGTTGTTCTCATCGTGGGCGTGGAACTTCGTCGACTGCGTGATCATCTTGCCGTACATCGGATGACGCTTCCGCTCGGACACCTGCACGACACAGGTCTTCTCGCCCGAGGCCGAAACGACGATTCCTTGACGCACCTTGCGCCGATTACGAGCGCTTTCCATGCTCACTCCTCACGACTCCTACGACGCCGCCGCGTCACGGCTGGCGGCAAGCTCACGGCTGCGAAGTTCGGTGTGCAGCCGGGCGATGTCCCTCTTGACGGCCGCAATGCGGCCGGTGTTGTCCAGCTGGCCTGTCGCGAGCTGGAACCGAAGATTGAACAGCTCAGCACGGCTGTCCTTGATCTTGTCGGCGAGCTCGTCGTCGGAGAGCTCACGGATCTCTGCGGGCTTCATCTATGACTCACCACCGATGTCTGTCCTCGTAACGAACTTCGTCCTGATAGGCAGCTTGTGCGCGGCAAGGCGCATCGCCTCCTTGGCGATCTCCTCGGACACGCCCGCCACCTCGAACATCACGCGACCCGGCTTGACGACCGCGACCCACTTCTCGGGGTTGCCCTTGCCCGAGCCCATGCGGGTCTCGGCGGGCTTCTGGGTCACCGGCTTGTCCGGGAAGATGTTGATCCAGACCTTGCCGCCACGCTTCATGTAGCGGGTCATGGCGACACGGGCGGCCTCGATCTGCCGGTTCGTGATCCACGCCGGCTCGAGGGCCTTCAGGCCGTAGTCGCCGAAATGGACCTCAGTGCCGCCCTTCGCGAATCCTTTGCGAGAGCCGCGCTGCACCTTGCGGTGCTTGACGCGCTTGGGTAGCAGCATCTCTAGCCTCGCCCTCCCTCGTTGCCGCGCTCCCTGTCGGGGCGGCGCGGGCGCGACGGACGATCGTCGGCGGGAGACATCGGGGCGTCCTGCCCTGGGAGGACTTCTCCTCGGTAGACCCAGACCTTCACGCCGACGGCGCCCATGGTCGTGCGAGCCTCGGCGGTGCCGTAGTCGATCTTGGCGCGCAACGTGTGCAGCGGCACGCGACCCTCGCGATACCACTCGCGGCGGCCCATCTCGGCGCCGCCCAAGCGGCCCGAGCACTGGATCCTGATGCCGAGGGCACCACTCTTCATGGCCGAGGCCACTGCCTTGCGCATGGCGCGGCGAAACGCCACGCGGCCGACGAGCTGCTCGGCGACGCTTTGTGCGATGAGCACTGCATCCAGCTCCGGGCGCTTGATCTCGACGATGTTGACCGTCACGATCCCGCCCGTGAGCTTCTCGAGGTCTTTGCGCAGGACGTCGACCTCAGCGCCCTTCTTGCCGATGACGATGCCCGGACGCGCGGTCCAGAGCTCGATGATGACTTTGTCGCCCTTGCGCTCGATGTCGATCTTCGAGATCGCGGCGCGGCGCAGGCGCGCGTCGAGGTACTGCCGGATGCGGAAGTCGCTCTCGAGCGTCTCCGGGTAGTCCTTGCCGGCGTACCAGCGGGAGCGCCAATTCTCGGTGATACCGAGACGGAACCCGATCGGCTGTACTTTCTGTCCCATGTCTCTTCTACGCCCCCTCTCGCTGCTTGACGATGACGGTGATGTGGCTCGTGCGCTTGTTGATGCGGAACGCGCGCCCATGGGCTCGCGGCCGGATGCGCTTCAGCGTCGGACCCTCGTCGACATAGGTCGTGGCGACGACCAGGTCGTCTCGCTTCACGTGCAGGTTGCGCTCGGCGTTCGCGACGGCGCTGTCGAGCACCTTCTCCACGACCTCGGCGGCGGCGCGCGGCGTGAATCGCAAGATCGCCTGCGCATCCGAGACCGACTTGCCGCGGATAAGGTCGACCACGTCGCGGGCCTTGCGCGGGCTCATCCGCACGTAACGTGCGACTGCTCTCGCTTCCATCTGCTACCTCTTGCCCTTCTTCCGATCGGCCGCGTGCCCACGGAACGTACGCGTGGGCGCGAACTCGCCGAGCTTATGTCCGACCATCGACTCCGTCACGTAGACGGGAACGTGCTTGCGACCGTCGTGGACGGCGATCGTGTGACCGACCATCTCCGGAAAGATGGTCGAAGCGCGCGACCACGTCTTGATGACCTTCTTCTCGCCGGCCTCGTTCATCGTGTTGATCCGCTCGATGAGGCGGGGCTGGACGAACGGGCCCTTCTTCAGGCTTCTGCTCATCGTGTGTCTCTCAGCTCCTAGGCTCGGCTACTTCTTGCGCCGACGGATGATCAGGCGGTCGGACAACTTGCCCTTCGTACGCGTGCGGTGGCCCTTCGTGGGCACGCCCCACGGGGTGACCGGGTGACGTCCGGCGGACTTGTTCTTGCCCTCGCCACCGCCGTGCGGGTGGTCGACGGGATTCATCGCGGTACCGCGGACGCTCGGGCGTATGCCCATGTGACGGGCGCGACCCGCCTTGCCGATCGAGATGTTGGAGTGCTCGGCATTGCCGACCTCTCCGACCGTCGCACGACACGTCACGAGCACGCGGCGCATCTCCGAGGAGGGCATGCGAAGAATGGCGTAGTCGCCTTCCTTCCCCATCAGCTGGACCGAGGTCCCCGCCGAGCGCGCGATCGCAGCGCCTTTGCCCGGCTGAAGCTCCACCGCGTGGACGACCGTACCCGTGGGGATATCCGCGAGTGGCATCGCGTTGCCCGGCTTTATGTCCGAGCCCTTGCCTGCCGTGACCGTGTGGCCGACTTCGAGGCCCTTCGGAGCGAGGATGTAGCGCTTCTCGCCGTCCGCGTAGTGCAGCAAGGCGATCCGCGCCGAGCGGTTGGGGTCGTACTCGATGGTCGCGACCTTGGCCGGCACGCCGTCTTTGTTGCGCTTGAAGTCGATCAGGCGGTAGCGCCGCTTGTGGCCGCCGCCCTGGTGGCGCGTCGTGATGCGCCCGTTGTTGTTGCGGCCGCCCTTCTTGGGCAACGGCTCCAACAGCGACTTCTCGGGCACGGTCGACGTGATCTCCGCGAAATCGGAGACCGTCTGGAACCGGCGACCCGGTGATGTCGGCTTGTACTTCTTCAGTCCCATTGACACTCCCTTCGTGTCCGATGGCCATGAACCGTCTGGGACGGCGGGCACACGCACCCGCACGAACGGTCATGACGCCGGACTACCACGGTACCGGGCGGCTCCACATGGCGGCCGAACCGGTGATCGGGCAGGCGATGCGCCTGCTAGCGGTTCTGGAAGAACTCGATCGAGTCCCCTTCTCTGCAGCGAGACGATCGCCTTCTTCCACGAGCGCGAAAGACCCTTCACGTAGCGCTCGCGGCGAGGCTTGCCCGAGACGTTCATCGTGTTGACGCTCGTGACGGTGACGTTGAAGATCTCCTCGATCGCCTGGGCGATCTGCGGCTTCGAGGCGGTCTTCTCGACCTCGAACGTGTAGCGGTTGTGCTCGATCATGTCGTAGGACTTCTCCGAGACGATCGGGCGCAAGATGATGTCGCGCGCGTCCTTCATTACGAAAGCACCCCCTCGAGCCACGTCAGAGCGGGCTTCGTCATGAGAACGGCCGTGTTATCCACGAGGTCGTAGGTGTTGGCCTCCGACGCGGTGATCACCCGCGCCTTGGGGATGTTGCGAAACGACAGCAGTGCGTTCATGTCGTCGTTGGCGACGACCACGGTCACGCGGCCTTCGATGCCCAGATTGGCCAGGAACTCGGCCGCGCGCTTTGTCGAAGGCTCGCCGAGTTCGAAGCCATCCACAAGGTGCAGGACGCCTTCGGAGTGCTTGGCGCTGAGCGCACTGCGCATCGCGAGCTTGACGACCTTGTTCGGCACCTTGAACGCGTAGCTTCTGGGGTTCGGGCCGAAGATCACTCCGCCGCCCTTCCACAGCCCCGAGCGGCTCGAGCCCGCGCGCGCACGGCCGGTGCCCTTCTGGCGGTACGGCTTGGCACCGCCGCCGCGAACGAGGCCACGCGTCCTCGTGCTGTGCGTACCGGCTCGCCGAGCGGCGAGCTGGCTGCGGACGACCTGATGCATGGCGAAGGTGTTGGGCTCGATGCCGAAGACGCCTTCAGCGAGATCGGCCGTACCCACCTTCTTGCCGGTCGTGTCCTTCACTTCGATCGTTGCCATCTTGAGTCTCTTCTCCTCGTCAGCAGCCAGGGCGCCTAGGCCATCCGAATGGTCAGAAGCGCGCCCTTGCCACCGGGCACAGCACCCTTGACGATCAGCAGGTTCTGCTCGGAGTCGATCTTCACGACCTCGAGGTTGCGAACGGTCACCGTCTCCGAGCCCATGTGCCCCGGGAGCTTCTTACCGCGGTACACGCGCGACGGCGTGGCGCACTGGCCCACGGAGCCAGGGATCCTATGCGAGTGAGAGCCGTGGCCACCCGGACCGCCTTTGAAGTTGTGCCGCTTCATGACGCCGGCGAAGCCCTTGCCCTTGCTGGTGCCGCTCACGTGCACCGACTTCGCATCGGCGAAGGCGTCCACGGTGATCGAATCGCCCAGCTTGAACGTGTCGCCCTCGTCCAGCCGCACCTCGGCGAGTGTTGCCTTCGGGTCGACCTTCGCCTTCGCGAAATGCCCCGCCATAGGCTTGGTGACCTTCTTCGCGCGAATGTCGCCAAACCCGATCTGTATAGCCGAGTAGCCATCGCGAGCCGGTGTCTTCACCTGGCTCACGACGCACGGCCCGGCTTGGATGACGGTGACCGGAACGAGCTTGTCGTCCTCGCTCCAGATCTGCGTCATCCCCAGCTTCTTGCCGAGTATCGTCGTAACCATCGTGTTCCTGCCTCTTTCTCGTGCGGTCTTGGGCTCGAGTCCGCGCCTCGTGCGCGTCTTCCCAGCGGACCGCGTCCTCCTGGCCACCCGTGGGGGTGGCGGTGGCTCCCTTGTTAGAGCTTGATCTCGATGTCCACGCCCGCGGGCAGGTCGAGACGCATGAGCGAATCGACCGTCTTGGGCGTGGGCTCCAGGATGTCGATGAGGCGCTTGTGCGTCTTCATCTCGAACTGCTCCCGGCTGTCCTTGTTCACGTGCGGCGAGCGGATCACGCAGTAGAGGCTGCGCTCCGTCGGCAGCGGGATCGGACCCGAGACCTTAGCCCCGGTCTTCTGCGCCGTGTCGACGATGAGCTTCGTGGACTGATCCACGATCTCGTGGTCGTAGCCCTTGAGCCTGATCCTGATCTTCTGGTTCGCCACCACTCAACCCTCCGTTGGATGATGCAACGCGCGTTCGCGCGTAGTCGCCGCTGCGTTCCTGTGCTCAGACCTGTACTGCTCCGCCGACCTTCTTGATGATCTCGTCGGCGATCGACTTTGGAACCTGCTCGTATGCCTTGAATTGCATCGTGTATACAGCCCGGCCCTGTGTCCGACTGCGAAGATCGGTCGAGTAGCCGAACATCTCCGAGAGCGGCACTTTCGCCCGGATGACCTGTGCGTTTCCGCGAGGCTCCATGCCTTCGATATGACCTCGGCGGGACGACAGGTCGCCCATGACGTCGCCCATGAAGTCTTCGGGAGTGACGACCTCGACGGCCATCATCGGCTCGAGCAGGATCGGCGAGGACTTGCGAAGACCTTCCTTGATGGCCATCGAGCCCGCGATCTTGAACGCCATCTCCGATGAGTCGACCTCGTGGTACGAGCCGTCTACGAGCTGGACCTTCACGTCCACCACCGGATAGCCGGCGATGATGCCGCTTCCCAGAGCTTCCTGGATGCCCTTGTCGACCGCCGGGATGTACTCCTTGGGGATGGCGCCGCCCACGATCTTGTTCTCGAAGGTGTAGCCGTCGCCGGGCGTCTGCGGCGTGACGTTGATGATCACGTGACCGAACTGGCCCCGACCACCCGTCTGACGGGCGAACTTCATGTCGACATTGTCGACCTGCTTGCCGGCGGTCTCGCGGTATGCGACCTGCGGCTTGCCGACATTCGCCTCGACTTTGAACTCGCGGAGCAGCCGGTCGACGATGACCTCGAGATGCAACTCGCCCATGCCGGCGATGATGGTCTGACCGGTCTCCGTGTCCGTGCGGACCCGGAAGGTCGGATCCTCTTCGGCCAGCTTGGCGAGTGCGGCACCGAGCTTATCCTGCTCGGCCTTCGTCTTGGGTTCGATCGCGATGTCGATGACGGGGTCCGGGAACACCATCGACTCGAGGAGGACAGGGGCGTTGTCCGCGCACAGGGTGTCGCCCGTGGTGGTGTTCTTGAGGCCGACCGCCGCGACGATGTCGCCTGCATAGACCGCGTCGACGTCCTCGCGATGGTTCGCGTGCATCTGCAGGAGTCGCCCGATGCGCTCCTTGTGACCCTTGGTCGAGTTGAGCACGTACGAACCGGCCGCCATCGTTCCCGAGTAGACGCGGAAGTACGTGAGCTTGCCGACGTAGGGGTCGGTCATGACCTTGAACGCCAGTGCCGAGAAGGGCGCCTTGGAATCTGCGGGACGCTCGATCTCTTCGCCGGTCTTGACGTCGTGACCCTTGATCGCCGGGATGTCGAGAGGCGAAGGCAGGTACTCGATGATGGCGTCGAGGAGGGGCTGCACGCCCTTGTTCTTGAACGACGCGCCGACCGTGACCGGCGTGACGGCACAGTCGATGGTCGCCTTGCGCAGGGCGTCCTTGAGCTCCTCGACCGAGATCTCCTCGTCCTCGAGGAACTTGTGGAGCAGCTCGTCGTCGTACTCGGCCGCCGCCTCGACGAGATCGTGCCGATGCAGTTCGGCCTCGTCGCGTATGTCTTCGGGGATCTCGCCGACGGTGGGGTTGATGCCCTTGTCGTCCTCATTGAAGAAGATGGCGTGCATCTCGATGAGGTCGATGATGCCGATGAACTTGTCCTCGGCGCCGATCGGCAGCTGCAGCAGCACCGGACGGGTGTTGAGGCGGTCTTTCATCATCTGGACGACGTTCGCGAAGTCAGCGCCCGTGCGGTCCATCTTGTTGATGTAGGCCAGCCGAGGCACGCCGTAGCTGTCGGCCTGCCGCCAGACGGTCTCGGACTGCGGTTCCACGCCGCCGACGGCGCAGAACACCGCGACCGCGCCGTCGAGCACCCGCAGGCTGCGCTCCACCTCGACGGTGAAGTCCACGTGCCCGGGCGTATCGATGATCTGGATGCGATAGTCCTTCCAGAAGCACGTGGTCGCGGCCGACGTGATGGTGATGCCGCGCTCCTGCTCCTGGACCATCCAGTCCATCGTCGCAGCGCCGTCGTGGACCTCGCCGATCTTGTGCGTCTTGCCCGTGTAGAACAAGATGCGCTCGGTCGTCGTGGTCTTGCCGGCGTCGATGTGAGCCATGATCCCGATGTTGCGGGTCTTGGCGAGTGCGAAAGCCTGGGTAGCCATGTGGCTGTTCTGTCCTCGTTCCTTGCGGTCATGCAGACCGGGCATGTGCCCGGTCGCGAAGTCTTACCAGCGGTAGTGCGAGAAGGCCCGGTTCGATTCGGCCATCTTGTAGAGGTCCTCGCGCCTCTTCACGGAGGCGCCGGTGTTGTTCGCAGCGTCGAGGATCTCGTTGGCGAGACGCTCGGCCATCGTCTTCTCGCGGCGCTTGCGCGAGAAGTTGACGATCCAGCGGATCGCGAGTGTCGTCGAACGGCGCGAGTTCACCTCGACGGGCACCTGATACGTCGCGCCGCCAACTCGCTTCGGCTTGACCTCGAGCGTCGGCCGCACGTTGTCCATGGCCTTCTTGAACGTCGCGAGAGGATCGGCGCCAGAACGCTGCTCGACGATGTCGAACGCCCCGTAGACGATCCGTTCGGCAACGGAGCGCTTGCCATCCAGCAGCACCTTGTTGATGAGCTGGGTGACGAGCCGGTTGTTGTAGACGCTGTCGGCCATGACCTCGCGCCGAACCGCAGCTGCACGCCTGGGCATTGAGACACTCCTCCGAACGAATGCGGCACCGTCGGATGACGGTGCTCGTCTTCCTACTTGGTCTTCTTGGCTCCGTAACGCGAGCGCGCCTGCTCGCGGTCGGCAACAGCGGCGGTGTCGAGCGTGCCGCGGATGATCTTGTAGCGCACACCCGGCAGGTCCTTCACTCGGCCGCCTCGCACGAGCACGATCGAGTGTTCCTGCAGGTTGTGGCCGATGCCGGGGATGTAGGCCGTGACCTCCATCGTGTTGCTCAACCGCACGCGCGCGACCTTTCGAAGAGCCGAGTTCGGCTTCTTGGGGGTCGTGGTGTAGACGCGGGTGCACACGCCGCGCTTCTGCGGATCGCCCTTGAGAGCCGGGGTCTTGCTCTTCTCGGCGGCCTGCTTGCGGCCCTTGCGGACCAGCTGGTTGATGGTCGGCACTCTGAGATCTCCTTTGTCGTACGTGGTCGTTCGCACACTCAGCGCGAAGCGCGTGCGTTTGCACGGCCTCGGGCTGAAGTCGCAAGGTCGAACTCTAGCAAGCCGCGCGCGGCATGTCAAACGCCACGCACCCGGGCGTGTCCATACGTTGCGGGCGACCAGTCTCCCCTGCTCATGAACAGCGCGCCGTCCAGAAACGCACGCGGCGCCGCCCTCCTGCGAAGGCGGCGCCGCGCGAATCCGATCTGACTATACGAGAACGTCGATCTTCAGGTCCTCGAGCTTGGTCCTGAGCTCGTCCACGGCCTTCTGGCCGATACCGGGAACGCGCGAGCAGGTCGATCTCCGACCGGCCCTTGAGATCGCCGACGCAGGTGATGCCGGCGGCGGCGAACAGGTTCACCCAGCGCGTTGAGAGCCCGACCTCGGAGAGCGTCATCTCCTCGGCGTCCTCCGGCGCGACACCGATCGCTCGTCCCAGCCGTCGCCGCGTTCGGCGCGCGACCAGGTCGGCCGTGGGGTCGAACACCGCGCCCTTGAACGTGGCGACGTCGAGATCCTCGTCCTCTCGAGATCGAAGTCCGCGAAGAGCCCTGACGTGTCCTCGCCCATGATCCGCTCGGGGATGGTCGGGCCCGGAAGCAGGGCCTCGATCTCCTTGAGCTCCTCGGGAGCGAAGTCGGGCAGCGGGCCCTCGACCTCTCGGCTCCACTCGGCGCTCTGTCCCTTGTAGGTGAGCTTGACGCCGCGGTAGCGCTTCATGCCCGTCGCGGCCGGGATCAGCTTGCCGATGATGACGTTCTCCTTGAGACCAAGGAGCTGGTCTTCCTTGCCGGAGATCGCAGCATCGGTGAGCACGCGCGTGGTCTCCTGGAAGGAGGCCGCCGAGAGATAGCTCTCGGTCGCGAGCGATGCCTTCGTGATGCCGAGCAGCACCGGGGAACCCTGAGCCGGCTCGCCGCCTTCGGCGATGATGCGCTCGTTGTCCTCCTCGAAGAGGATGCGGTCGGCCAGCTGACCGGGCAGGAAGTCGCGTGTCGCCGGCCTCGAGCACCGTGACCTTGCGAAGCATCTGGCGCGCGATGACCTCGATGTGCTTGTCGTTGATGTCGACGCCCTGGCTGCGGTACACGTCCTGGACCTGCTCGACGATGTAGCGGAGCACGTCGCTCGGGCCGCGAAGGTGCAGCAGGTCGTGCGGGTTGACGGAACCCTCGGTGAGCTGCTGGCCGACCTCGACGGTCATGCCGTCGGCGACGCCGGGGCGCAGACGCGTCGCGACGCGAGACCGTGTGGGCCTTCTCGTGACCGTCCTCGTCGACGATAGCCAGCTTGCGGCTCTTGTCGGCGTCCTCGATCGTGAGCTTGCCGCTGATCTCGGCGAGGATCGCCTGGCCCTTGGGCTTGCGGGCCTCGAAGAGCTCGGTGACACGCGGGAGACCGTGCGTGATGTCCTCGCCTGCGACACCGCCCGTGTGGAACGTCCGCATCGTGAGCTGCGTGCCGGGCTCGCCGATCGACTGGGCGGCGATGATGCCGACCGCCGTGCCGATGTCGACCGGGCGGCTGCTCGCAAGGTCCCACCCATAGCACGCCTCGCACACGCCGTGCTTCGCGTGACAGGTCATGACCGTGCGCGCAACGACCGAGGTCACGCCCGCATCGGCGAGTTCACGGATCTCGGCGTCCGATTCGATGTACGCGCCGGCGTCCTTGAGGATCTCCTTGGTCTTCGGGTGCTTCGCCGGCTTGCCGGTCTTCGCGACCTTCGCCGGATTGAGCAGGCAGCGGCCGACGAGGTTGTGGTCGACATTGCCGTCGTCCTTGATGAGGTGGAACTCGACGCCCTCGTCCGTCTCGCAGTCCGCCTGGCGCACGATCACGTCTTGCGCGACGTCGACCAGACGCCTGGTGAGGTATCCCGAGTCGGCGGTACGAAGCGCGGTGTCGGCGAGACCCTTGCGGGCACCGTGGGTGGAGATGAAGTACTCGAGAACGGTGAGGCCCTCTCGGAAGTTCGCCTTGATCGGGCGGTCGAGGATGTCACCCTTCGGGTTGGCCATGAGGCCACGCATGCCGGCGAGCTGCCGGACCTGCTTGATGTTTCCGCGGGCGCCCGAGTTCGCCATCATGTAGATGGGATTGAACGGGTGGTTCTCGCGGAAGTTGGCGGCCATCGCGTCACCGACGTCGTCGGTCGCGCGCGTCCATACGTCGACGATCTGACGGTGCCGCTCGTCCGGCGTGATCAGACCCAGGTCGTACTGGTCCTGGATCTTGGCGACGTGAGCGTCCGCCTCCTCGAGGATCTCGTCCTTGCTGTCGGGGATGAGCGCGTCCCAGACCGAGACGGTCACGCCGGCGCGCGTCGCGTAGTGGAAGCCGAGACGCTTGATCTCGTCGAGGATCTGCTCCATCTCGTTCGTGGAGTAGCGCACCGAGCAATCCTCGACGATGCGGCTGACGCCCTTCTTGTCGATCTCGTGATTGATGAACGGGTGGTCCGCCGGAAGCGACCGGTTCAAGGTGATGCGGCCGACGGTCGTAACGATCTGCATCCCGGCCGAGTACGCGACCATGCTCGTACCCGCCGTGACCTCCTCGAGCCTTCGCTCGAGCAGGCGCAGATCCTCAGACCGTCGCTGATGTCCTTCTTGGAGCGAAGGCTTCGACTTCGGCGCGCAGGTCATCGACCTTCGGGGCCCGTAGTCGACGACCACGTCCTCGCCAAGACGCACGACGATCCTCGCCTGCAGGTCGAGGTCGGCTCGGCTGTCATAGGCCAGAAGCGCCTCGTCGAAGCTCGCGAACGCGCGCCCCTCGCCCTCGACGCCCGGACGCGCGGCGGTGAGGTAGTACAGGCCGATGACCATGTCCTGCGTGGGTGTCGTGAGCGGGCGGCCGTGAGCCGGCGACTTGATGTTGTTCGTCGAGAGCATCAGGATGCGCGCCTCGGCCTGCGCCTCTGCCGAAAGCGGCAGGTGGACCGCCATCTGGTCGCCGTCGAAGTCGGCGTTGAACGCCGTGCAGACGAGCGGGTGGATGCGGATGGCCTTGCCCTCGACGAGCACCGGCTCGAAGGCCTGGATGCCGAGGCGGTGCAGGGTCGGTGCGCGGTTCAGCATGACCGGATGGTCCGAGATGACCTCTTCGAGCACGTCCCAGACGAGCGGACTTCTGGCGGTCGACCATGCGCTTGGCGCTCTTGATGTTGTTGGCGGCGTCCATGTCGACGAGCCGCTTCATGACGAACGGCTTGAAGAGCTCGAGCGCCATCGCCTTGGGCAGACCGCACTGGTGGAGCTTGAGCTCCGGCCCGACCACGATGACCGAACGGCCCGAGTAGTCGACGCGCTTGCCCAGCAGGTTCTGGCGGAAGCGGCCCTGCTTGCCCTTGAGCATGTCCGAGAGCGACTTCAGGGGCCTGTTGCCGGGGCCCGTGACCGGGCGACCGCGGCGGCCGTTGTCGAACAGCGCGTCCACGGCCTCCTGGAGCATGCGCTTCTCGTTGTTGACGATGATCTCGGGCGCGCCCAGATCGAGAAGCCTCTTGAGGCGGTTGTTGCGGTTGATGACGCGGCGATACAGGTCGTTCAGGTCGCTCGTCGCGAACCGTCCGCCGTCGAGCTGCACCATCGGGCGCAGGTCTGGCGGGATGACCGGGATCGCGTCGAGGATCATCCACTCGGGACGGTTACTCGACGACTTGAAGGCAGCGACCACCTTGAGGCGCTTGATCGCCTTCTGGCGCTTCTGCCCCTTGCCGTCCTTGATCTGCGACCGCAGCTCGTCGGAGAGATCCGAGAGGTCGACCTGCTGCAGGAGGTCCTTGACCGCCTCGGCGCCCATGCCTCCGCGGAAGTAGTTGCCGTAGTGCGTCTTCATCTCGCGGTAGAGCGTCTCGTCGTTGACGAGGCTCTTGACCGAGAGCTTCATGAACGTGTCGAAGGCCGTCTGGCGCATCTCGCGCCGGTCGGCATAGTCCTCTTCGACGTCCTTGACCTCGCGCTCGGCTTCCTTCGTGTACTTCTTGATGCGATCCTCAGGAGAGGTCTCTTCGTCGACGAGATCGCCGTCGTCGGGCTCGATCTCGCCACGCGCGATGGCGATGCTGCGATCGCGGGTCTCCTCGATCTCGGCGATCTCGGTGACCTTCTCGGCCTCGAGGCTCTCGAGGTCGGCCGCAAGCTCGTCCTTGAGCATCGCCGCATCCGCCTCGCGGTCCTCGTCGTTGACCGACGTGATGATGGACGACGCGAAGTACAGGACCTTCTCAAGGTCCTTCGGCGCGATGTCGAGGAGGTAGCCGAGCCGGCTCGGCACGCCCTTGAAGTACCAGATATGGCTCACCGGGGCGGCGAGCTCGATGTGTCCCATGCGGTCGCGGCGAACCTTCGCGCGCGTCACCTCGACGCCGCAGCGCTCGCACACGATACCCTTGAAGCGAACGCGCTTGTACTTGCCGCAGTAGCACTCCCAGTCCTTGGTCGGACCGAAGATCTTCTCGCAGAAGAGTCCGTCCTTCTCGGGCTTGAGCGTGCGGTAGTTGATGGTCTCGGGCTTCTTTACCTCGCCCCGCGACCACTGCCGGATCTGCTCCGATGAAGCGAGCCCGATCCTGAGCCTATCGAAATTGTTCACGTCGACGTCGAGCACGTCTTACTCCTCCTCGTCCGTCGAAGGTGCCACTACTTCGGCCTCGCCGAGCTCCTCGCCGAGGTCGTCCAGCGCGGAGATGTCGCTCTCCAGCAGCTCTTCGAGCACGTCCGCGCTTTCCATGATCTCGCCCTCTTCCACGCCGCCGAGTTCGATGCCCAGTTCCTCGGCTGTCCGGAAGATGTCCTCGTCCTCCTCCTTGAGCTCGATCTCCTCGCCCGACTCGCTGATGATCTCGACGTCGAGGCAGAGCGACTGCATCTCCTTGACGAGGACCTTGAACGACTCGGGGATGCCGGGCTCGGGGATGTTCTCGCCCTTGACGATCGCCTCGTAGGCCTTGACGCGGCCGAGAACGTCGTCGGACTTGATGGTGAGGATCTCCTGGAGGACGTAGGCCGCGCCGTACGAGTACAGCGCCCAGACCTCCATCTCGCCGAATCGCTGGCCGCCGAACTGCGCCTTGCCGCCGAGTGGCTGCTGAGTGATGAGCGAGTACGGACCGGTCGAGCGGGCGTGGATCTTGTCGTCGACGAGGTGAAGCAGCTTCAGGATGTAGATGCTGCCCACGGTGATCTCGTCGCGGAAGGGCTCGCCGGTGCGTCCGTCGAAGAGTCGGGTCTTGCCCTCGCGGCTGATGCTCGGCACGAACTCGTCGATCGCCTTCTTGCCGTAGCGCTCGTCGTAGCGAAGCTTGATGTTGCGGGTCGCGGCCTCGAGCCTGTCCGAGATCTCAGCCTCGCGAGCGCCGTCGAACACCGGCGTGGCGACGTGGATCGGGCCGTCGACGTGCGTCTTGGCCTTCGGGTCGTCGCTCCAGCCAGTGAGCGCCGCCCAGCCGAGGTGCGTCTCGAGCAGCTGCCCGATGTTCATTCGGCTCGGCACGCCGAGAGGATTCAAGATGACGTCGACCGGCGTGCCGTCGGCGAGGAACGGCATGTCCTCGATCGGCAGGATCTTGGAGATGACGCCCTTGTTGCCGTGGCGGCCGGCGAGCTTGTCGCCCTCGTTGATCTTGCGCTTCTGCGCGACGTAGACGCGCACGAGTTCGTTCACGCCAGGCGACAGGTCGTCGCCGGCCTCGCGGCTGAACGTGCGCACCGCTGATGACGCGACCAGTCTCGCCGTGCGGAACCTTGAGCGACGTGTCGCGCACCTCGCGAGCCTTCTCGCCGAAGATCGCGCGGAGCAACCGCTCCTCGGCGGTGAGCTCGGTCTCGCCCTTGGGAGTGACCTTGCCGACGAGCACGTCGCCAGGGAAGACCTCCGCGCCGATGCGGATGATGCCCTCCTCGTCGAGGTTCGCGAGCACGTCCTCGCCCACGTTCGGGATCTCGCGGGTGATCTCCTCGGGGCCCAGCTTGGTGTCGCGCGCCTCGACCTCGTACTCCTCGATGTGGATCGAGGTGAGAAGGTCTTCCTTCACGACCTTCTCGGAGATGATGATCGCGTCCTCGTAGTTGTAGCCCTCCCACGGCATGAACGCGACGAGCAGGTTCTGGCCGAGCGCAAGCTCGCCCTGTTCGGTCGACGGGCCGTCGGCGAGCACGTCGCCTTCGTGGACCTTCGTGCCCTCGGAGACGACCGGTCGATGATTGATGCAGGTGCCCTGGTTCGACCGCATGAACTTGGGAAGGTGGTACTCGTCGATCGAGCCGTCCTTCGCGCGAACGACGATGGTGTGCGAGTCGACGTCTTCGACGGTACCGCCGCGCTTGGCCAAGATGATCTCGCCGGTGTCGACCGCGGCACGGTGCTCCATGCCGGTGCCGACGAGCGGGAGCGGCGGCGCGCATGAGCGGCACCGCCTGGCGCTGCATGTTCGAGCCCATGAGCGCTCGGTTCGCGTCGTCGTGCTCGAGGAACGGGATGAGCGCGGTCGCCACGGACACCATCTGGCGCGGAGAGACGTCCATGTACTGGACGTCCTTGGGGTCGCGCTCTTCCGGCTCTCCGCCCTTGAGGCGGCAGAGCACCTTCGGGCGAACGAACTTGCCCGTCTTGGGCTCGAAGATCTCGTTCGCCTGCACGATGGCGTAGCGCTCCTCGGCGTCGGCGGTGAGGTACTCGATCTCGTCGGTGACCTTGCCCTTTGCGACCTTGCGGTACGGCGTCTCGATGAAGCCGTAGGGATTGATTCGTGCGAAGGTCGCAAGCGAGCCGATGAGTCCGATGTTCGGACCTTCAGGCGTCTCGATGGGGCACATGCGACCGTAGTGGCTCGGATGCACGTCGCGGACCTCGAAGCCGGCGCGCTCGCGCGACAGACCGCCCGGGCCGAGTGCCGAGAGGCGGCGCTTGTGCGTGAGGCCGGCGACCGGGTTCGTCTGGTCCATGAACTGCGAGAGCTGGCTCGAGCCGAAGAACTCCTTGATGGAGGCGACGAT
Source organism: uncultured Actinomycetes bacterium (assembly GCA_963817255.1). Lineage (GTDB taxonomy): Bacteria > Actinomycetota > Coriobacteriia > Anaerosomatales > CAVRZR01 > CAVRZR01. Next base: position 229,863 of record CAWFNT010000002.1, on the reverse strand, counting down.
CGGCCGGATGTTGATGAGCGACTGCGGCGTGATCTCGTCCACGTCCTGCGTCGTCATGCGCTCGCGCACAACGCGCTCCATGCGCGCAAGCCCGATGCGGAACTGGTTCTGGATGAGCTCGCCAACGCTGCGGATCCGGCGGTTGCCGAAGTGGTCGATGTCGTCGACGTCGAAGCCGTCGGTGCCCTCCCACAGGTGGACCAGGTACTTCACGCTCTCAAGGATGTCCTCGGGCGTGAGCGTGGTCTGCGTATCCGGAAGCGAGAGTCCGAGCTTCTTGTTCACCTTGTAGCGGCCGACCTTTGCGAGGTCGTAGCGCTGCGGGTTGAAGAACAGGCCGTCGAGCAGCGCGCGCGCCGATTCGACCGTGGGCGGCTCGCCCGGGCGCAGGCGCTTGTAGATCTCGATGAGCGCCTCTTCCCGAGTCTCGGTGAAGTCGCGGTCGAGAGTGTGCTTGATCGCCTCGGAGTCCCCGAAGATCTCGAGGATCTCCTCCCGGGTCTCGGCGATGCCGAGGGCCTTCAAGAGCACGGTCGCCGGCTGCTTGCGCTTGCGATCGACGCGAACCGACACGATGTCTCGGCGGTCGGTCTCGAGTTCGAGCCACGCTCCGCGCGCCGGGATGACCTTGCCGGTGTAGATGGACTTGTCGGTCGTCTTGTCGAGCTCCTCGGAGTAGTACACGCCCGGAGAGCGGACGAGCTGCGACACCACGACACGTTCGGTGCCGTTGATGACGAACGTGCCGCGGTCGGTCATGAGCGGGAAATCGCCCATGAAGACGTCCTGCTCCTTGATCTCGCCAGTCTCGCGGTTGATGAACCGCACGACGACGAAGAGAGGCGCCTGGAACGACATGTCCTTTTCTTTGCACTCCTCGACGGAGTACTTGGGATCCCCGAACGAATGCTCGCCGAACTCCACCGCGAGATTGCCGGTGAAGTCTTCGATGGGCGAGATGTCTTGGAACGTCTCGTGCAGTCCCTCTTCGAGGAACCACTGGAAACTGTCACGCTGGATTGCGATCAGGTTCGGGATTTCGAGGATTTCGGGGATCTTGGCGAAGGTGCGGCGCTGCCGGAGACCGGCGCTTATTACGGGGGAATTTTCTCCGCGGGGCACCAGGCGATTCCTCCTTATGGAAGTGGAGCAGAGAGCTAGAGTCGCAAATTCTCAGGATAGCCGAGAGTTTCCCCCCGGTCAATTCTTGATTTCTGTAGATTCTGTGCGAATGGCCGGACCCCGAAACGGGCTCCGGCCATCGCAGCGCGGGGCTGCCGATCGTGATCGGCCACCCCGCGTCCGTGACTCGATCTACTTGAGCTCGACAGCCGCGCCGGCTTCCTCGAGCTTGGTCTTGGCCTCCTCGGCCTTGTCCTTGTCGACGCCCTCGATCACGGGCTTGGGGGCACCGTCAACGAGGTCCTTGGCCTCCTTGAGACCGAGGCTCGTGAGCTCGCGGACGACCTTGATCACCTGGATCTTCTTGTCGCCGGCACCGGTGAGGACGACGTCGAAGCTCGTCTTCTCCTCCTCGGCTGCAGCCTCCCCGCCACCTGCGGGAGCGGCAGCGGCAACGGCCATGGGGGCCGCGGCGGACACGCCGAAGACGTCTTCCATCTCCTTGACGAGCTCGGAGAGCTCGAGAGCCGGAGCGCTCTTGACCCACTCCAGTACTTCCTCACGCGTGATGTTCGCCATCGTTCGTTCTCCTTCTCGTTTCTCGTACCGCCCGCCTTCGAGCGGCGTCCATGTCCAGCGTCTCGGTATTCCTTGCGTGCCCTCGTCCTAGGCTGCGGCCTTCTGATCGGCGACAGCCTGGACAGTGCGCGCGAACGCGCTCACGGGCGCGTTGGCCATGCCCATGAAACCGCGAACCGGGCTCAGCAGCAGGCCCATGACCTTCGCGACCAACACCTCGCGACTCGGAAGCGACGCGATCGCCTTCATGGCCGCAGAACCCACTACCTGGTTCTGCACCAGACCGCCCTTTATCTCAAGCGCCTGATGCTCCTTCGCGTAGTCCTGAAGTGCCTTGGCCGGAGCGACCGGGTCCTCGGTCACGAACACGAGCGCCGTCGGTCCCGTCAGGTATTCGTCGAGATCCGGCATCGCCAGCTCGCGAAGTGCGATTATCGTCAGGCGGTTCTTGTAGATCTTGAGGTCGGCGCCGCTGGCGCGGACCTTGGTGCGCAGTTCGCGCATCTCCTTGACCGTGAGACCACGGTAGTCCGCCATGATGATCCCGCCGGAAGCGGTGAGCCGCTCCTTGATCTCATCGACGAGCGATTCCTTCTGTACTGTAGGCATCTCAACCCTCCTTTCCGCGTGTGCGGTCCAGCCGGACATGCTTCCCGACCGGACCGGCCGCGTCGTGTCGGACTCCCGACACGAAACACGGCCTCCGCCGTGAACAGCGGAGGCCGCGAGATTCAGCTCTCGAAGCGACGCTTCTGCGTCGCGCGGCCACCTCGGCTGGCGGGAGTCGCCCTCCCATTAGGCCCGCGAAGGTGCGGGCGCCGGCTGTCTTCGGCAGCGGTGGTGCACACGTGTGTCAATGTCAACGTCGCAGTAGTATGCACGCCCGGGGGAGCGGGCGCAAGCGCCAGCAAGCAACTGCGTCGGCCCGGCCGTACGGCCGAGGCTACGCGCTCTCCTCGAGGAGGTTGCGCGTCCTCAACGGATCGATCTTGATGCCGGGGCCCATGGTCGTCGCGACCGTGATCGACTTGATGTAACGGCCCTTGGCGGACGCCGGCTTCGCGCGCAAGACCTCATCAAGCACGGCCCCGTAGTTCTCGACGAGGCTCTTCTCGTCGAAGGAGGCCTTGCCGATACCGACGTGCGCTATTCCGAACTTGTCGGCGCGGTACTCGACGCGGCCGGCCTTGAGCTCCCCGACCACACGAGCGACGTCCATGGTGACGGTGCCGAGCTTCGGGTTCGGCATGAGGCCTCGAGTACCCAGGATCTTGCCCAAGCGGCCGACCTTCGACATCTGATCGGGAGTGGCGATGGTGGCATCGAAGTCGAGGAACCCGCCCTGGATGCGCTCGACCAAATCGTCGCTACCGACGATGTCTGCGCCGGCGGCTTCGGCCTCGCGGGCCTTGTCGCCCTCTGCGAACACCGCGACCCGCACCGTCTTGCCGGTGCCGTGCGGCAGCGAGACCGAGCCTCGGACCTGCTGGTCTGCCTGGCGGGTGTCGACGCCCAAGCGGAAGTGGACCTCGACGGTCTCGTCGAAGGAGGCGGGAGCGACGTGCTTGGCGAGTCGCAGCGCCTCGAGCGGCGGGTACTGCACCGATCGGTCGATCTGTGCGCGAGCGTCGCGCATCTTCTTGCCGGTCTTCATCTGTCTTCCTCCTGTGGTCTTCGCGGGCGCTCTGCGCCCTCCCACTCCGCGACGCCATCGCCGCGGCGCTTACTGCCTACGACCTGCCCGCGGGCAGATCGGAAGTAGTCGGTCAGCCCTCGACGGTGATACCCATCGAGCGCGCCGTGCCGGCGATGATCTTCATGGCGGCATCGACGTCGTTCGCGTTCAGGTCAGGCATCTTGGTCTCGGCGATCTTGCGCACCTGCTCGCTCGTGACCGACGCGACCTTCGTGCGGTTGGGGGCGGCCGATCCGGTCTCGATGCCGGCGGCCTGCTTCAGCAGCACCGCAGCGGGGGGCGTCTTGAGGATGAAGTCGTAGGACTTGTCCTCGTACACCGTGATCTCGACCGGGATGATCGTCCCCATCTTGTCCTGCGTAGCGGCGTTGAACGCCTGGCAGAACTGCATGATGTTGACCTGGTGCTGGCCGAGCGCCGGCCCGACGGGGGGCGCCGGATTGGCCTGACCACCAGGAATCTGGAGCTTGATGTATCCCGCTATCTTCTTGGCCATGGCTCTCTGAGTCGCTTTCTCGCTGTCGCCGTCCACATGAACTGCGACCGGTACCTTCCACTATCCTCGCTTCCGAGAGAAGCCCGGCGAGCGCATCTTCCTCGCCGGCACGGCAGCAGGTTCAATGTTGCCAGTTGTCAGGCAGGCCACACGGTCTAGAGCTTCGCGACCTGATCGAAGCCGAGTTCGACCGGCGTTTCGCGGCCGAAGATCGAGACCATCACCTTGACCTTGGCCTGGTCGAGGTTCACCTCGGAGATGGTGCCGTCAAAATCGACGAAGGGACCCGACGTCACCTTCACGGGCATGCCTTCGGCGAAATCGGTCGAGGTCTTCGCTCGGACACCCGGTTCGGTCCGCTTCACGATACGGTTGAACTCGTCTCTGTTGAGCGGGACCGGCTTGCCCTGCGAACCCACGAATCCCGTTACTCCCGGGGTGTTGCGCACGACGTACCACGAGTCGTCGTCGAGTTCCATCTGGACGAGGATGTAGCCGGGGAAGACCTTCTTCTCGCTCGTGACCCGCTTGCCACCGGCCTTGAGGTCGGTGACGGTCTCCTTGGGGATGAGCACGTCGAAGATCTTGTGGCCCATACTCATGGACTCGATGCGGTGCTCGAGGTTGGTCTTGACCTTGTTCTCGTAGCCCGAGTACGTGTGGATCACGTACCACTTCTTAGCCACGCCTAGGCTCCGATCTTGGCGATCGCGTTCACCAGGACGAGGATGATCTGGTCGAGAACGAACGTGAACACCGTGAAGAAGATCAGCGTGATGATCACGACGACGCTCGAATTGATGATCTCCGGCCGCTGAGGCCAGACCACGCGCTTGAGCTCCGCGCGCACGTCGCTCAGGTACTTCGAGAGCCGCTGGAACACGTTCGGCTTGCTCGCGGCTATTGCCTTCGTCGCCATGTGCGATCCGTCCGTCTCATGCAGTCGGCAACCGACTGCTTCTTACAACGCCGCAGCTCGATCCGCGGCGGCTGTGTTTCTGGCAGGCCAGGAGGGGCTCGAACCCCCAACATCCGGTTTTGGAGACCGGCGCTCTACCAATTGGAGCTACTGGCCTGTGCCCCCGTTCGCCTCGTATGGTCTTGACGCGAGGCTAGCGGGTCTCCTTGTGGAGGGTGTGGCACCGGCACCACTTGCAGTACTTCTTGTACTCGATCCGCTCAGGATTGTTCTGCTTGTTCTTGTTGGTCGTGTAGTTGCGGCGCTTGCACTCGGTGCAGGCCAGCGTGACGAGCGTTCTCATCAGTCCTCCATAGTGCCGGGCACAAGCTGGGGCCCGTCGCGGTAGGGTACTCTAGCACCCCGTTTTTCGCACTGTCAAAACACGCAACTCCCTCGAAGCATCGAGGCGGGGCCCGGCGTCGTGCGGATCCGGACCCCGCGTCGGATGTCTCTTATGAGAGATGCCTACTTCAGGATCTTGATCACTCGGCCGGAACCGACGGTACGGCCACCCTCGCGGATAGCGAACCGGAGTCCCTCCTCCATGGCGATCGGGTTGATGAGTTCGCCGCGGATCTCGACGTTGTCGCCGGGCATGACCATCTCGGTGCCCTCGGGCAGGTGCGCAACGCCCGTGACATCCGTGGTGCGGAAGTAGAACTGCGGGCGGTAGCCGTCGAAGAACGGCGTGTGGCGGCCGCCTTCGTCCTTGGTCAGGATGTAGACCTGGCCCGTGAAGTCGGTGTGCGGGGTGATCGAGCCCGGCTTGCAGAGAACCTGGCCACGTTCGATCTCCGTGCGAGCGATACCGCGAAGCAGCACGCCGATGTTGTCGCCGGCCTGGGCCTCGTCGAGGAGCTTGCGGAACATCTCGACGCCGGTCACGACGGTCTTCTTGGTTTCGTGGATACCGACGATCTCGACCTCGTCGCTGACATGTACCACGCCGCGCTCGACACGGCCGGTGGCGACGGTGCCGCGGCCGGTGATCGTGAAGACGTCCTCGATAGCCATGAGGAACGGCTTGTCGATGTCGCGAACGGGGTCCGGGATGTAGGTGTCGATCGCATCCAGGAGCTCGTCGATCGAGACCATGGCCTCCTCATCGCCTTCGAGCGCCTTGAGAGCCGAGCCCTTGATGATCGGAGTGTCGTCGCCCGGGAACTCGTACTCGGAGAGCAGCTCGCGTACTTCCATCTCTACGAGCTCGATGAGCTCGGGATCGTCGACCATGTCGATCTTGTTCATGTAGACGATGATGTAGGGCACGCCGACCTGACGAGCGAGCAGGATGTGCTCGCGGGTCTGCGGCATGGGACCGTCGGCGGCAGATACGACGAGGACGGCGCCGTCCATCTGGGCCGCACCCGTGATCATGTTCTTGACGTAGTCCGCATGGCCCGGGCAGTCGACGTGGGCGTAGTGACGCACCGCGGTCTCGTACTCAACGTGCGCGATTGCGATGGTGATACCGCGCTCGCGCTCTTCGGGGGCCTTGTCGATCTGATCGAACGGCGTGAAGTCCGCGAAGCCCTTCGAAGCCTGACGCTTCGTGATCGCGGCAGTCAGCGTGGTCTTGCCGTGGTCGACGTGCCCGATGGTGCCCACGTTTACGTGGGTCTTCGTACGCTCGAACTTCTTCTTCGCCATGAGTCTCCTCCTTCAAAGGATCGCTTTCGATGGAGCCGACACGCATCTGGCCTTCGGCGACCCTTCGTGTCGTGTGCAGCGCGCTCCTGGTGCATACGTATGGTACGTGTTCGTGTGCTCAGCGTCGCCTTGCAGCGACGCGTGACGCCTGGTAGCGGTGACTGGATTCGAACCAGTGACTCCACGGGTATGAACCGTGTGCTCTAGCCGCTGAGCTACACCGCCGTACCGCTCGACCGCTCACGCGGTAAGCAGGTGTGAGTCGTGGAGCCCACAACCGGACTTGAACCGGTGGCCTCTTCCTTACCAAGGAAGTGCTCTGCCGACTGAGCTATGTGGGCATGGTGGGAGCGCTTGGATTCGAACCAAGGTAGGCGTAGCCAACGGGTTTACAGCCCGTCCCCTTTAGCCACTCGGGCACACTCCCACAAAAAAATAGACCCGCTCTACGCTTTTCAAGTTGCATGCCTGAAGAAAGGCACACGAATACTACCCCACGCTCTGTGGGGTGTCAACGACGACAACGCCCCCGGGCGTGCCCATATCGAAATGCCTCATTAGCTGCGGATTCGCCGAGCGGACGTGAGGTCGATTGTCCGCTGCCAGGCGCCGAGGGCACAGTGGGGCGCGGCGCGGCCTTCCGCACAACGCTCCGCTGAGCGCTCACTCAAGCCAAATCACTGGCGCCATGAGCCGTAGCGCCAGTCCGGCGTTGTCGGGTTCGGGTTACTCATGCATCATCGTAATGTGGTCGCTCGCGCAAAGCGATGGATCGCGCCGGCAAGCGCGTCGGGGGACGGGGCAAGGGAGACAGAGATGGCCGCAAAAGGCGTTCGACTGAACAGCGGGCTCCTACGGTGGTTGGTGGCGGTTGCATTCGCGTCCGCCAGCTGGATCGCCCTCTCGGCGACGCAATTCCGGCCCGCCGCTGCCGCGATACCACTCGCGTTGGCCGTGGGAGCGGTAGCGCTGTTCTCGACCGAAGTCGCCACCGGCGCCTTCGTGCTCATCGTGTCGATACCGCTGCTTGCCGCCAACGCGGCGTTCGGACTCATCTTCCTCGTGGCCGGCCTGGCCGCCGCGCAGTATCTGGGCGGCGATGTCGTGCCGGTGTTCCTCGTTGTCGCCGCAGCGTTCGTGGGCGCAGCCCTCGGACCGGTATGGGCCGTACCGGTCCTCGCGGGCTATGTCCTCGGCGCGTCCAGAGGAACACTCGCGGCATTCGTCTCCTGCATCGTGCTCGAGGCCGCGGGAATGGTCCTGGGCGGAAGCTGGGCCTCGGTGATCTTCCTCGGAGGACAGCGTGCCGCCGTCACGTTCACCAAGATGCCCGAGAACCTGCTCGCCCTTGCGTGGGTATCGGACGCTTTTGGATCGCTCGGAACCGCGTCGACGAAGATGTGGTCCGCGTTCACGGGAGCCGAGCACATTGGCGTACTGCTCGTGCAACCCCTCGTCTGGGCACTCGCCGCGTTCGTCACGGGTCGGATGCGCCGGCCCGCGGACGATCCTCGGCAGCTCTCGATGTCGCTCGCGGCATGCGTTTCTGGAGTCGCTGTGGCTGTTGTTGGCAGCGTCTTCGTACGGGCTGCATTCGGCCTCCCGCTACAGGTCACCTCGCTCCTCACGATGGGGGCTCTGTCGCTCTTGATCGCGGGAGTCGGAGCCGTCGTCTGGGACCGTGCGTTCAAGCTCACTCCTCGCCCGGCCGCCGCAACTGGGGCGGCGCCGCCGCCACGCGCCGGCATGGCCTCGGAGGATGCCGACGTCGACGAACTGCTCGCGCTCATCGCATCGGCAGAAGACAGGATCGCGACGCAGCACACCACGAACACGGTCGTCATGATCACCGATATGAAGTCCTTCAGCCGCATGACCGAGGAGGAGGGGAGCTTCGTGACCGCGAAGGCCGTGCAGCGTCATCGCGACCTTCTCCTGCCCGTCATCCAGGCACGCGGCGGCAAAGGGAAGTCCACCGGCGGCGACGGGCTCATCGCCTCCTTCGACGCCGCGCCGGACGCGGTATGCGCTGCCGTGGAGATGCAGCAAGCGCTGGAGCGGTACAACTCCTCGCACCCACGCGAGCGGGAGATCTTGGTGCGCATCGGCATAGCCGACGGCGAGGTGGTCTTGGACAAGGGCGGCCGGCCATTCATCGGCGCCGCGCTGAATCTTGCGGCCAGGGTGATGAGCCTCGGCGACGGTGGTCAGGTATTGGTGACGCGCGGCATAGCAGGCAAGACACGCGACCCGAACATCCCGACGTCGTCACACGGGGAGTTCGAGCTCAAGAACATCGCGCGCCCCGTTGAAGTCGTGGAGGTGCTCTGGCACGAAGGGCAGGTCCCCTGTGATCCCCGAACGCTCGTGGCTCCCGCCGCGCCCGAGAACGGGATCCAGCCCGCGCCTTCCGAGGCGTGAACCAGGATCGCGCGCCGCGACCGTCCCCCGGGTAGCGGAGGCTGGGACGCAAAAGGCCCGACCGAGGGTCGGGCCTCTGTGTTTCCTGGAGCTGGCGACAGGAATTGAACCTGCAACCTGCTGATTACAAATCAGCTGCTCTGCCATTTGAGCTACGCCAGCGAGCGCGCTCTATTCTACGCAGAGCACGGCGGCGATGTCAGGACAGCCGTCAGCAGAAACGCGCTCTGCTGATCTGCGCCTCAGTCTTGCGCTTGACACGCTGCAACGCGTTGTCCACTGACTTCGCGTGCCGCCCGAGCGTTTCGGCGATCTCCTGGTACGAGCGCCCGTCCATGTAGAGCTTGAGGACCTTCGATTCGAACGAGGAGAGTGACTCGACAACGCCCCGCCTGATGAACTCGCTCTCCCACGCCGAGATGACGATCTCAGCAGGGTCGCAGATCTCTTTGGCGGCGAGAATGTCCGAGAGCAACCGCTCCCCGTCCTCGTCGACCGAAGTCGACCGATTGAGCGACACGTACCCGTTGAGCGGAGTGTGCTTGTGCCGAGTCGCCGTCTTGACGGCCGTGATCATCTGCCGTGTCACGCACAGCTCGGCGAACGATCGGAAGCTCGCCTGACGCGTGGGATCGTAGTCCCGGATGGCCTTGAACAGACCGATGAGACCTTCTTGAATGATGTCCTCGCGGTCGGCACCCACGAGGTAGTAGGAGCGCGCCTTACAGCGGACCAAGCTTCGGTACTTGCGCACGAGCTCTCCGCTTGCACGCTGGTCGCCTTGCTGAGCAGCCAAGACGAGAGCGAGTTCCGTGCTGCGAAGACCTCCAGGCGAGGACGCAGCACCACTGTGTGCGTACAATCAAACCCCTCCCGTAGGTACCCCCCAGAAGCGCCCAGGGGGAGGGCATCGCCACCGGCATGGCGAGACTGAACTGACCTTAAACAGTCGCATTGTAGATTGTCAACCAACGGTTACACAAAGATGCCTAAAGAGTTGGCCGGGCACGAATAGAGGCCGAGGATTCGCGCGACGAGTATGCATCGCGCGTCAGGGCGCTGACCCGCGGGCCCACCGAGTGAGCGCCGCTTTGACCTGGGGATCGACAAGTGCATCGATCGTCACGCGCGTGCTGCCGGCGGGATTGTGCTCCCCCCACGACTCCGTTTCGACCTCAAGAGCCGCGATGAACTCGGCGGCGGACATCCGCGAGACGCCGGGCCCGAGTACGGTCCACTGCGTCTGCGCGTCCGAGGTGACGACCACCACGTCCTCTCCGCGCTCACGATGACGATGCACGATCGCCTCGACGACGGCATCCGCGTCCACGCCGTACGCCGAGAAGACGACGACTGCCCCGGGAACGTGGTGCGGCGTTCCGGTCGACGACGGATTGCCGGCGCCATCGAAGACGACTACCGCCCGATACTCGCCCGCCGCGAACGTCACAACGTCGCCGACGAGCGCCGCCCGCGCCGACTCGAGGTCGTTCTCGGCCAGGCTGCGATAGCGCGATGACGCTCTGAGGACGTTGTATCCATCGACGACGAGCGTTCGCATCTAGCGCTGACCTTGCGAGCGTCGCACCCACTCGTAGAAGAAGACAGCTGCTGCTTGGGCAACATTGAGCGACCCGACGTGGCCGGCTACCGGAAGCGACGCGGTGAAGTCGCATACCTCGAGTGTGAGGCGCGAGAGGCCCTCGCCTTCGGCCCCCAGTACCACGACGATCCGGCCCTCGAGCGGTTCGGTCCAGATGCTGCCGGCCGCGTGCTCCGATGCACCGACGATCCAGTAGCCCGCCTTCTTGCACGCCTCCAAGGAGCGGACGAGGTTCGGCTCCTGCGCTATGGGAAGCCAAGCGAGCGCACCTGCCGAGGTCTTGTACGCGCCCAGGCCTATGGGCGCGGAGCGCCGCTTCGTGACGATGAGACCGTCGGCCCCGGCCACCTCCGCCGATCGAGCGACGGCTCCGAAGTTGCCCGCGTCCGTGATGTGATCGAGCGCTACGAGCAGGCTCGCGGGCTTGTCCCTCGCATTGCGGAGGATGGTGTCCAGCGGTGCGAACTCGAAGGGGGCCACCTCCGCCATGATGCCTTGGTGGGCGCCCCGTTCGCTTCGCTCGTCGAGCCATTGCCGCGGCACGGCCTGCACGGCGACGCCCGACGCGGCGGCGGACTCGGCGATCTCCGACCCCACCTCACCCAGCGCCGCCCCGTCGGCGACCACGATGCGCTCCACAGGCATCCCCGACCGAAGCGCCTCGAGAACGGCTCGCCGCCCTTCGATGAGCGCCGCCACGCGTCAGCCCCCGGGCGCGTACTCGACACGCGCCCCCTGAGGCGTGTCCTCGATCGTGAAGCCGAGGCCGGTGAGTCCGTCACGAACCGCGTCTGCTGCTGCCCAGTTCTTCTCGCTCCGCGCGACGGACCGCGCAGCGAGCAACGCGTTCACCGCGTCTTCGGGAACCGAACCGGCGTAGCCTGCGAGCTCTGCAGCGAGCGTCACGACCGTGTGCGGGTAGCTCGCCCGCCTCGTTTCTTGGAGCGCGATGCCGAGCACCTCCAGCAGCTCGATCACCACGGATTCGGCTTCTGCCAGTGCGACGAGGTCGGGCGTGGCAAGGTCGGCCTGGTACTCGGCGAGGAACGTGTTCGCCGCCTTCGCCAGTTCGAAGACCGCACCGAGAGCGCCCGCGGTGTTGAAGTCTTCGTCCATCTCCTCCTCGAACTTCGCGCGAGCTGCGAGCGTGGAGTCGACGAGTGCGAGTCGTGCGGCTTCCGGCGCACCCGGGCCGCGGCCCGAGGCCGCCCTCGCCCACCTGACGTTCTTGACCAGATTGGCGAGTCGTTCGTACGCGGTGCGGGCCTCGTCGAGTCGATCGGTCGAGAATTCGAGCGGGCTTCGATAGTGCGTCTGCAACATGAACAGGCGGACGACGGGCGCGTCGTATTCGGCGAGCACGTCCTTGAGCAGCATGAAGTTGCCGAGAGACTTGCTCATCTTCTCCGCGTTCACCTGGAGCAGCCCACCGTGCAGCCAATAGCGCACGAACGGCACATCGAACGCTGCCTCGGACTGGGCCAGCTCGTTCTCGTGGTGCGGGAAGATGAGGTCGCACGCTCCACCGTGGATGTCGAACGTCAGGCCCAAGTGCTCGTATGACATCACCGAGCATTCGAGATGCCAGCCAGGGCGCCCTTCGCCCCAGGGGCTCGGCCAGTGGGGCTCCCCCGGCTTCGCCGCCTTCCACAGTGCGAAGTCGAGCGGGTCGCGCTTACGCTCGTCGATGTCGACTCGAGCTCCAGACTGCAGCTCGTCGATGTCGCGACCCGAGAGCTTGCCGTAGCCCGGGAAGTTGCGCACCGAGAAGTAGACGTCGCCCTCCACCACGTACGCATTCCCGCGCTCGATGAGCAGCTCGGTCATCTCGATCATCTGCGGGATCGTCTCGGTGGCCTTGGGTCTGACGGTAGGCGGATCGATGCCGAGTGCGTCCATCGCCGCGATGAACGCGTCCCCGTACTCGCTCGCCACCTCGGCGGCAGAGCGACCCTCCTCAGCGGCGCGATTGATGATCTTGTCGTCGACGTCGGTGATGTTCTGCACGAAGACGACCTCGAAACCACGGTATGAGAGATAGCGCCTGATGACGTCGAACGAGAGGAACGTCCGTGCGTTGCCGATGTGGATGTGGTTGTAGACGGTCGGCCCGCAGACGTACATCGTGACCCGGCCGGGCTCCCGCGTGACGAACTCCTCCTTGCGACGCGTGAGCGTGTTGTGAACTCGCATGATCTCCCTCGTCAACGAGACGTGATGTGCCGACGCGACGATACCACGGGGGAACGGAGGGTTGGGGCAGCCGCGCCTCAGCGGACTCCCGGCGGGCCAGCGCCCAGATCCACACGACCCGTGTCGGGGTCGACCGGGCACTCGGCGGCGTCCTCGGCCAGGGGTTCCACCGTTGCCGGGAACACCGGCTCGCCGCGTTCCTCTCCGGCACCCTCGTCGGCTGAAAGCCGCCTCTCGAGACGTTCGAGACGGCGAGTCAGGCACCGGAACATCTCGACAACGGGGTCGGGCAGATCCTCGTGGTGCAGGTCGATGACGTCGACCCTCTCGCCTGCGCGCACGACGACGCGCGCCGGTATGCCGACTGCGGTCGAATTGGGCGGTACGTCATCGATGACGACGGCCCCGCCCCCGACCCGCGACCCATGACCGATCGTGATGTTGCCAAGGATGGCCGCTCCGACGCCGACGACCACGCAGTCCTCGATCGTCGGGTGGCGCTTGCCGCTCTCCTTGCCGGTACCGCCCAGGGTGACTCCCTGGTAGAGCGTGACGTCGTTACCGATGATGGTCGTTTCGCCGATGACCACGCCCATGCCATGGTCTATGAAGAAGCGCTCGCCGATAACCGCGCCGGGATGAATCTCGATGCCCGTGAAGAATCGGGTCGCCTGCGAGAGGAAGCGCGATATGCCGCGTCTGCCGTGGACCCACAACCAGTGGTCGAGACGATGCCACCAGATGGCGTGAACGCCCGGGTAGTTGAGCAGTACGCTCGCCGCCGAAGTCGCAGCCGGATCCCGCTCCTTGACGGCGCGTATGTCTTCTCGGATTCGCTGGAACATGGCTAGCGCCTCGGTTCGACTGCTGGCGAGCCGGCAGCGAGCGCCGGATTCGGCTAACTATCCCTTCCGCGTTCGCAGTGTGTCAACGCGACTCGTGCACGCTCAGCAGCACGTTCCGCGCCGAGGAATGCCCCGCGTAGTCGCCGTGTCGGGCCGCGCGCGGCAGCCAGGATCACGCGCGCTCCAGAAGCACGACGGCATACGCCGCCACGCCCTCTCGGCGGCCGGTGAACCCCAGCCCTTCCGTCGTCGTCGCCTTGATGCCCACGGATTCGACCGGAACGTGCAGGGCCTCGGCGAGGCGACAGCGCATCTCGCCTCTGTGAGGCGCGATCTTCGGGGCCTCGAGCGCGAGGGCGATGTCCGCATCCACGAGCCGCCACCCCCCTTCGCGCATCAGGTCGCCGACGCGCTCCAGAAGCAGGATCGAGGAGACGCCCTCGTATTGCGGATCCGTGTCGGGGAAATGCGTGCCGATGTCGTCGGCCCGCATCGCTCCAAGGATCGCGTCCATGAGCGCGTGCACCACGACGTCGGCGTCCGAGTAGCCGAGGAGTCCCATCTCGTGCTCGATCTCCACGCCGCACAGGACGAGAGGCCGACCCGGCGCGAAGGCGTGGACGTCGTAGCCGAGCCCGATGCGGTTCGTCACTCGGACCGCGCTCCCCGTGAGCGCGCGGCGAGGACGGCCTCCGCGACGAGCAGGTCCTCGGCGTGCGTGACCTTGATGTTGTCGCGAGGCCCCTGGGCCGCGAGCACGCGACCGCCCAACCGCTCCACGAGAGACGCGTCGTCGGTCCCCGCGAACCGCTCGACACGAGCACGCTCGTGGGCCAGACGCAGTGCAGCGGCTTTGAAGATCTGCGGCGTTTGGATGGACCAGAAGAGCGTGCGGTCAGGCGTGGCGACCACAACGCCACCGGATACGTGCTTGAGCGTGTCCACGCTGGGATGACCGACCACGACCCCCTGCGCGTCCTCATCGGCCGCAAGCATCTTGACCGCGGACACCACCACCTCCGCAGTCAGCAGTGGGCGAGCGCCGTCGTGGACCGCGATCAGATCGCACGCCGTCGGCAGCGCCTCCAACCCGGCGAGCACGGACTCCTGGCGGGTGTCTCCTCCGGCCACGACGTCAAGGGACACGTCGGGGGGCACGAGCCGCGCTACTCGCTCGCGGTATTCGTGAAGCCGGTCCGGGTGGGCAGCGATCGTGACGGCGCGGAGGGACTCGTACGACATGAAGGCATCGAGAGCCCACTCGAGCACGGTCCGGCCGAATAGGGGCGCGAGCTGCTTGCCCTGGGAATGGCCGAAGCGGACTCCAGTACCACCCGCAGCGACGACGAGCCCGAGCGTCGGAAGATCATCCGAACTCACTGCGGGTCCTCAACAGCAGCGCTCTTTACGCGGGCGAAGATCATCCGCCCGGCGGTGGTCTGGAGCACCGAAGTCACCTCGGTGTCGGCGTCCTCCCCGATGAGCTCGCGGCCCTGCTGGACAACCACCATCGTCCCGTCCTCGAGGTATCCCACGCCCTGCCCGTTCTCCCGGCCCTCCCGGGCGATGCGCACCCTGAGCGTCTCGCCCGGCAGGAACGAGGGCCGAAGCCCAGCCGCCAGCTCGTTGATGTTGAGCACGTCCGCGCCTTCGACCCGCGCCACCTTCGTGAGGTTGTAGTCGACCGTGACCACCGCACCACGTGTCTGCAGCGCCAGCCGCACGAGCTTGGCGTCCACGGTCGGAAGGTCGGGATTGTCAGCCTCGAACGTCTCGACGCCCACGTCGTTCGCCGACAGCGTCTCGAGCAAGTCGAGGCCCCTGCGACCCCGCGAGCGCTTCGCATCGTCGGCTGAGTCGGCCAGCGTCTGAAGCTCCGCGAGCACGAAGCCTGGCACGCGGAGCGTGCCTGGAAGGAACCCGAGCCGCGCGAGCTCCACGAACCTGCCGTCGATGATCGCGCTCGTGTCGAGCAGGAGCGGCCTCGATTCCGTCCCGATGGGTTCGCCCTCGGCGTCGTGCCGAAACACCCGCGCGAACAGCCTCACGAAGTCCCTGCGTTTGACGACCGCGATGCGCAGTCCCGCATAGCCGAGCATCACGAAGAGCAGCGCCGAGGAGACGATCGCGAGCCACCTGGGCTGCAACAGGCGTAGTGGGACCGATACGAGCAGCGCAACGAGGAGTCCGACGATCAGCCCGCCCGTGCCAAGCAACAGGTCCCCGGGGGCGACGTCTCGGATACGGTCCTCCGCCTGTGCCCACCACCGCGCGAACTCGCGCCCGAGAATGCCCCCGATGACATAGCCGATGGAAGCGCCGAGGACGACGAAGATCAGGACTACGAGGTTCTGGGAAAGGCCCGTCTGGGCAGACCAGTCGATGGCTCCTGAAGCGGCGAGCCCGCCGATAGCTCCAGCGACGACCAGTGTGAAGCGGGTGAAGTAGGCAACCAAAGCTTCCGGGCCGGCACGCCGGTGAGCCGCGCCTGGCCTTCACCCCCTTTCACCTCTTGGTTATGGGCGTATACGCTCGGGATTCTACCACTCGAGCACGCTCGGCAGGCTGCACGGCGGGCTATGCAGTGACGTGCGTACGCACCCTCGCAAGACCGTTGAGGATCGCTCGCGCCCGTCTCGCACCCACGCCGTCCACATCGTCCAGGTCGGCCGCGCTCGCCTGCATTATCGCGGGCAACGAACCGAAGCGTTCGACGATCCTGTGCACGATCGTTGAAGGAAGCATCGGTATGCGGGACAGGACTCTGTAGCCACGCGTACGCACGTGGTCTTCCGGGCCCACCGTGGACGGCACCCCCAAGACGGGTGCGATGGAGTCAGGCTCGAAGAGTCGCTCGGTCTGTACCTCGGCCAGCTTCGCGCGCACGCCGGCGATCTTGCGGATATTGGGGTCGGCCGCGTAGTCGCGCAGAAGCAACACGTACTCCTCATCGACAGCCGCGGTGAGCTCGTCGGCTTGCATCCGGATGAGACGACCTTCCGTACCCAGTTGCACGATGTAGCGTGAGACCTCGCGCGAGACCCGTTGCACGAGCTCGAAGCGCCCGATCGCCTCGGTCGCATCACCGAGGGTCACGAGATCGTAGAACTCGAGCGACGTCAGCCGTGACAGGACTGCATCGAGCCGAGTGCGATAGCGCTCGAGGGTCTGGAGCGCCTGGTTGGCCTTGGCGAGTGCCACCTCGATCTCGTCCAGCGAGACCCGCTGTCCGGCCAGATACAGGTTCACCACCTCGCGCCGCTGCGAGACAGCCACGACGAGCGCGCGCGTCTGACGGCTCACTCTCTCTGCGCTTCTGTGGCGCATGCCGGTCTCAGACGTTGGCAACGCTGGGTCGGGCACGAGGTGGACGTTCGCCCGCAAGATTCGTTCGCAGTCGCCGTCCAGAATGATCGCGCCGTCCATCTTCGAGAGTTCGAACAGCCTCTGGGGAGTGAACGGCATGTCGATGGCGAAGCCGCCGTTGCTTATCTCGGCGACCCTCGCAACGTCGCCGATGACGATGAGTGCGCCCGTGCGGCCGGCGATGATGGATTCCAGAGCCTCTCTCAACCGCGTGCCGGGGGCGACCTTCCTGAGTTCGGACCTCAGCATCTCGTCAGTCTTAGCGTCCAAACCCGGTCACACCCCCTCTCCATCGTATCCAGCAGCATCGGAAGCCTCGGTAGTGCTTGGATTGTCCCACGACTGCTCGACAGGCCGCCACAGGATAGCGCGCCACAAGACGCGCAGCGGAACCTTCGGGACCTCGACGTTCAGGTCAGCGCCGCGGCCTCGACGGCCTCCGACAACGTTTCCACCGCGATGAGCCCCGACCCATCCGCCGTGGTGCCGGTCTTCGTTCGGCTGGACGTGAGGATGCGGGTACGTCCCATGCGAGCGCATTCGGCGATCCTCGCATCAGCGCGTCCCACGCCTCTCACAGCACCCGTTAGGGCCAACTCCCCGAAGGCGGCGAGGTCTTCGGCAACGGGCCGGTCGAGCAGTGCCGACGCCAGAGCGAGGGCAAGCGGAAGATCCGCCGCCGGCTCGGCTATCTTCAGGCCCCCCGCCACGTTCACGTACACGTCGTGGCCGCCGAAGCCCAATCCCGCGCGCCGCTCGAGGATTGCGAGCGTCTGCAGGAGACGGTTGGCTTCGATGCCGTTCGCGAGGCGCCTCGGCACCGGCAGAAAGCTCGGAGTCACGAGTGCCTGGATCTCGACGAGGAGCGGGCGGGACCCTTCGACAGTGGCGAGCACGAAAGACCCCGCCACGGCCGAGCTATCCGCCAGCAGCGCCGCGGACGGCGTTTCCACAGGTACGAGACCGACTTCGGCCATCTCGAAGATGCCGACCTCGCTCGTCGACCCGAAGCGGTTCTTGACCGCGCGGACCACCCGGAACGCATGGTCCCGGTCGCCCTCGAAGTACAGCACCGTGTCGACGATGTGCTCGAGCACCCTGGGCCCCGCGATCGCGCCCTCTTTCGTGACGTGACCCACGATGATGGTCGCGACGTCGTCGTCCTTCGCGGTGCGCATGAGCCGCGCGGTACAAGCGCGGACCTGCCCGACGCTACCGGCGGCGCCCGCGAGTTCGCCGTCGGTCGCGGTCTGTATGGAGTCGACCACCAGGAGGTCCGGCTGAATCTCTGCGACGGCCCGCTCGACCGCGGCTATGTCGACCTCGGGAAGAAGCAGGATCGAATCCGCTCGCGCGCCGATGCGGCGGCCACGGAGGGCGACTTGCTCGGGGGATTCCTCCCCGCACACGTAGAGGACCTTGAGCCCGCGCCCCGCAAGGCTCTCCGCCACCTGCAGAAGCAGGGTGGACTTGCCGATGCCCGGCTCGCCACCAAGGAGAACGAGACTCCCCTTCACGAGCCCGCCGCCGAGAACCCGGTCGAACTCAGCGATACCCGTGCTCGTACGATCGGCGTGCGGCTCTGCGGCGAGATCCGCCAGACTGACCGCAGACGCAAAACGGCCGGTCGGTCCCGACTCGGATCCGACCGGCCGCTCGATCTCCTCGACAAGCGAGCCGTACTCGCCGCAATCGTTGCACCGGCCGAGCCAACGCGGCGCGGTCGCGCCGCACTGCTGACAACGCCAAACGGTGCGGGGCGTGGGCGACACCCGTCGCTACTCGCCCGCAGCCCCGCCGGAGGTGTGCCCGCCCGAGCGGCTACTCGAGCGGCGCGACCCGCGTGACGGGACGGATGGGGTGGCCTTGGCCTCAGGCGGAGTCACCGGAACGACCACGGGACCTTCGCCTCTCCGGAAGCTGATGACATCGTCGGCGAGGTAGACATCGATGACGTCGCCGCTCTTCCACTGCCCGGCCAGGATCTGCTCGGACAGCGGGTCTTCGACGGAGCGCTGGATCGCGCGACGCAGCGGCCTCGCTCCAAGGGAGGGATCGAATCCCACCTTCGCCAGGAACGCCCTCGCCTCTTCGGTGAGGCTAAGACCTATCCCTTGCGACAGGAGCTGCTCGCGGAGGCGGTCCATCATGAGGTCCACGATCTGCTCGATCTCTTCGCTCGAAAGGTCGTGGAAGACGATGACTTCGTCGACACGGTTCAGGAACTCTGGACGGAACAGCTTCTTGAGCTCGCCGGTGACCCGGTCCTTCAAGTCCTCATACGCGAGGCCCTCTCCGGTCGAGACGGTGAATCCGAGCGTCCTCTTCTTGGCGATGTCCCGAGCACCCAAGTTGCTGGTCATGATGATGATCGCGTTCTTGAAGTCGACCTTGCGCCCTTGGGCGTCGGTGAGCCGGCCTTCCTCGAGGATCTGCAGCAGCACGTTGAACACATCCGGGTGAGCCTTCTCGATCTCGTCGAACAGGATGACCGAGTAGGGCTTGCGCCGAACGAGCTCGGTGAGCTGCCCGCCCTCGTCGAAGCCTACGTAGCCTGGAGGCGAGCCGATGAGGCGCGAGACGGTGTGCTTCTCCATGTACTCGGACATGTCGAGCGAGATGAGCGAGTCCTCGCTGCCGAACAGGAACGCGGCGAGGGCCTTCGAGAGTTCCGTCTTGCCTACTCCAGACGGGCCGAGGAAGATGAACGACCCCGCAGGTCGACGCGGATCCTTGAGCCCGGCCCGGGCGCGACGGATCGCCTTCGATACGGCGGTGACCGCTTCGTCCTGACCGACGATGCGCTCGTGGATGGAGGCCTCCATCCGGAGTAGCTTGGCGGTCTCCTCCTCGGTGAGGGCGGTCACGGGAACGCCTGTCCACATGGACACGACTTCGGCGATCTCCTTCTCGGTGACCTCGACGAGCCGGCGGTTGTCCGGCTTCATCCACTCTTCTTCGATCACACGCTTCTCGGCGAGTATCTGCTTCTCGGTGTCGCGCAACGCGGCGGCCTTCTCGAACTCCTGCGCCTCGATGGCGGCTTCCTTCTCGGCACGCACGCGCTTGAGTCGGTCTTCGACTTCGCGCACGTCGGGCGGAGCGGTCATCATCTTGATGCGCATCTTGGAGCCGGCCTCGTCGATGAGGTCGATCGCCTTGTCGGGCATGAATCGGTCCGAGATGTAGCGGCTCGCCAGGTTCGCCGCCGCCTCGATGGCGCCGTCCGTGATCGACACGCGATGATGCGCCTCGTAGCGGTCGCGCAAACCACGAAGGATCTCGACGGTCTCTTCGGTCGTGGGCTCGCCCACCATGATGGGCTGGAACCTGCGCTCGAGCGCCGGATCCTTCTCGACGTACTTTCGGTACTCGTCCAGCGTGGTCGCGCCGATGGTCTGGAGTTCGCCACGCGAGAGCGCGGGCTTGATGATGCTGGCGGCATCGATAGCACCCTCGGCGGCGCCTGCACCGACGAGCGTGTGCATCTCGTCGACGAACAAGATGATGTCGCCGCGATCGTGGATCTCCTTCATGACCTTCTTCAAGCGGTCCTCGAACTCGCCGCGGTACTTGCTGCCGGCGACAAGCGCCGCCAGGTCCAGCGTGTACAGCTGCTTGTCCTTGATGGTCTCGGGTACCTCGTCCGCCGCGATGCGCTGTGCGAGCCCCTCGGCGACGGCCGTCTTGCCGACGCCAGGCTCGCCGATGAGCACCGGGTTGTTCTTGGTCCGGCGAGAGAGGATCTGCATGACGCGCTCGATCTCCACCAAGCGCCCGATGACAGGATCGAGCTTGCCGTCTTTCGCCTGACGCGTGAGGTTCCGGCCGAACTCGTCGAGCATGGACCCGCCGCGGCGCTCGTCGCCGCCCTCGGCCGGTTTGCCGTAGTGGCCCGAGAGCAGCTGGATGACCGCCGAGCGCACCTTCTCAAGATCCGCCCCCAGGTTCAGCAGGACCTGGGCGGCCACGCCCTCGCCCTCGCGGATGAGGCCCAGCAGGATGTGCTCCGTACCGATGTAGTTGTGGCCAAGCTGCAGCGCCTCGCGAAGCGAAAGCTCGAGTACCTTCTTCGCGCGAGGCGTGAACGGGATGTGACCGGTTGGGACGAACGTGCCGCGACCGATGAGCTCCTCGACCTGTGCGTGCACGTCTTCGAGAGAGATGTTGAGGCTCTCGAGCGCTTTCGCGGCGATGCCGTCCTGTTCCCTGATGAGCCCGAGAAGCAGGTGCTCGGTGCCGATGTAGTTCTGGTTGAGCATCCGCGCCTCTTCTTGGGCGTAGACGATCACCCTGCGCGCCTTCTCGGTGAATCGTTCGAACATTGGATTCCTCCCGATACCAACGACCCGGACGGGTCGGAGCATTCTTACAGTCAGTATACCCGCCTCACTGACGTGAATCGGCAGGCACGCCTATCGGAGCAAGCGCGGTGCCAGCCAAATATGAGCGCGCCGGACTCAGATTCCCCCGTACGCGTTCGCCGTTGGCGCGACGTCCCCATGCACCATCGCCCGCGGGCGCGAACGTTGCCCGGGCGCCTGCGGTCGAGGCTTCAGCCCTCGGCGCGCATGTGCGGGAACAAGAGTACGTCGCGGATCGACGCCGAGTCAGTGAGCAGCATCACGAGGCGGTCGATGCCGATGCCGAGCCCTCCCGCTGGCGGCATCCCGTACTCCTGGGCGCGGAGGTAGTCCTCGTCGTAGCCCATGGCCTCCTCGTCGCCTCCTGCCTTGGCCGCTGTCTGGGCGGCGAAGCGCTCGCGCTGGTCAACAGGGTCAACGAGCTCGGAGAACGCATTCGCTATCTCACGTCCGCAGACAAGCAGCTCGAAGCGTTCGGTGAGGTTCGGCTCGCCCGGCTTCTTGCGAGCGAGCGGTGAGGTCTCGAGAGGATACTCGGTCACGAAGGTAGGTTGCACCAGATCGTGCTCGACAAGCTTCTCGAAGAGCTCGTTGATGAGCTTGCCCTGTCCCCAGCCGGCGTCCACCGGGATCTCGTGTCGCTCGCACAGGGCGCGGAGCTCGTCGAGTGATCGGGCAAAGGAGACATCCTCGCCAGCCGCCTCGCTCGTGAGTCCGATCATCGTCTCCACGCGCCACGGCCCGGAGAGGTCGACCTCAACCCCTTGGTAGGTGATCTCGAGCGTACCGAGGACCTCCTGAGCGACCGTCGTGATGAGCGACTCGGTGAGCTCCATCATGCCGGCCATGTTCGTGAACGCCTGGTAGGCCTCAAGCATCGTGAACTCGGGATTGTGCTTGACCGAGATGCCCTCGTTGCGGAACGAGCGGTTGATCTCGAACACCCGCTCGAAGCCCCCGACGAGCAGGCGCTTGAGGTAGAGCTCGGGGGCGATCCTGAGATAGAGCTCCATATCGAGCGCGTTGTGGTGCGTCACGAACGGCTTCGCTGCGGCGCCCCCGGGTATCGGGTGCAGCATGGGCGTCTCGACTTCGAGGAATCCGCGCGACTCCATGAAGCGCCTGATCGCCGAGATGATCTTGAAGCGTGCGAGAAACACGTCGCGGACCTCGGGGTTCGCGATGAGGTCGACATAGCGCTGCCGGTAGCGCGTCTCGGTGTCGGTAAGGCCGTGGAACTTCTCGGGAAGCGGGCGAAGCGACTTGGAGAGCAGTTCGACACAGACCGGAGCGACAGAGAGTTCTCCTCGGCGGGTACGGACGATCTCGCCCGTGGCGCCGATCCAGTCGCCAAGATCGAGCGCGGTAACGGCCTCGAAGGCGTCCTCGCCCAAGAGGTTCTGCCTGCAGAAGAGCTGCAGGTCTCCTGTCGCGTCGCGGATGACGAGGAAAACGAGCTTGCCCTGATCGCGTTTCGCCACAAGGCGCCCAGCGACAGACACGGTTGTTCCGCTTTCGTCACCCGGCTCGAGAGACGCGAACGAGTCGGCGATCTGGGAGGCCCGGTGCGTGACGTCGAAGCTGTCGCGGTAGGGCTCGACTCCCCCGCTCAGGAATGCCTCGAGCTTCGCTCGGCGCGCTGCGAACGGATCGTCGATCGAGTCCGGGCGTTCCGATGCGCTCTCGGCGTCCGACATCGATCAGCGAGTACTGATCGAGACGACCTCGTACTCGAGCTCGCGGCCCGAAGGAGTCGTCACCGTGACCAGCTCGCCCTTCTTCCTGCCGACGACGGCCTGGCCCACGGGCGACTCGTTCGATATCCGGTCGTTCGCGGGGTCGGCCTCGGCCGAGCCGACGATCTGGTAGGCGAAGACGGTCCCGCTCACCGTGTCCCGCAGCTGGATCTTCGAGCCAAGCGTGACCTTGTCGGTCTTCTTGGGCTTGGTGATGATGGTGGCGTGCGCCAGGATCTGGCCGATCTCCGCGATGCGGCTCTCGACCCACGCCTGCTCGTTCTTCGCGTCGTCGTACTCGGAGTTCTCGGAGATGTCGCCGAACTCCTTGGCTTCCTTGATGCGCTCGCCGACTTCACGGCGTCGCACGGTCTCGAGGTGGTGCAGCTCGGCCTCGAGCTTCGCCTGTCCCTCAGGCGTGAGCGCGATCTCTCTGTGCATGTGGGGACCCCCGTAGTCTGAGGCGCGCGGCAGCGCCTGTTCGTCTCAAGCGGAAGGGCTGCCCCGACGTACCGGACAGCCCGAGAATGTCGCGGAAAGTATACTCGAATTCCCCGGGGATACAAGCACCCGGCTTCCCTCAGCCGCGCGACAGCCTAGCTGCCGCGCGCCGGGTCCTATTCCTCCGATGCCTCATCGTCGGACGTGGCCTTGGCCTTCGGCTTCTCAGGAACCTCCGCCTTTGCCGCCACAACGGGCTCCTCTTCTTCCTCATCCTCGCTCTTGCCGTCGAGTCCGTCGCGCATGGACTTGACCGTCTTGCCCAGGCTCTTACCGAGCTGCGGAAGTCTCTTCGGACCGAAGAGGACCAGCACGATCACAAGAATGATGACGAGTTCGCCGGTCCCGAGTCCCGGAATCCCTAGCAGCGCCATGATGCCTCCAACTCTGTGTCCGTTCGTGAAACAATGACCGGCCCGGCCGGCCGGACGGTATCCCGCAGGAAGCGTACCACCACGCTTTATACCCTGGCTACGGCGTCCGCTCGCGACAGGTAGTACAGCGTGTGCAAGAGGTCACGTACCGGATCGGTGTTGTGGAGGGTGACCTCTGGGGGTACGTGGACGATCGTGGGAGCGTAGTTGAGGATGACGGAAACGCCAGAATCGCACAGCGCGTCCGCCGCCGCTTGAGCCGCGTCGGGCGAGACCGCGATCACTCCGATCTGCACTCCTTGCTCCTTCACCGTCTTCTTGAGTTCTGACATCCCCTGGACGATGAGATCGCCGATCCTGGTTCCGATCTTGGTCGGATCGTTGTCGAAGATCGCCGTGACGCGAAAACCGCGGGCACGAAGACCGTCGTAGTCTGAGATGGCGGAACCGAGGTGTCCCGCGCCCACCAAGACGATGCGATGCGTCTGGTTCGAGCCGAGGATCGTCTGTATCCGGTCGATCAGCGAGGTGATGTCATACCCTACCCCGCGTTTGCCGAAGGAGCCGAAGTGCGCGAGATCGCGGCGGATCTGCGCGGGATTGACGTCCGTGAACTCGCCGAGCGTGGCCGAGGAGCATGTGCTGCACCCTTCGGTGCGGAGCTGGATGAGAGCCCCGAGGTAGCTGGGCAGACGCTCGATAACACCCCCTGGAATGTGTTCTGTATCCGCGTCCACCGCAAAGCGCCCTTCGTGCCGGTCGAAGTGCGTCTATCGTAACAATAGTTACATACTCGGACAACCACCTGGGCCTCGGAGGATGCCGAGCGGCAGGATCGAGTCGACGAAAGGTCGATGCGTGCGGTCTTCTCGGCCGGCCCGAGGAGGTGCCTAGACCTCGGCGGCCCTGCGCAAACGTGAGACGAGGTCGGCTCGTGTCAGTATGCCGACCAGCCGTCCTTGGGAAACTACCAGCAGCGCGCCTGGAGATTCTGTCGAGAGGCGCGGCAGCGCCGCGTCAAGGGGAGCGTTCGCATCGATCAGGAGTGAGATCAGGTCGCGGTTCGCGACATCGGCGACGCGTGTCGCCATCCACGCCTCGCGCGGCAAGCGTTTCGCGTCAGCCAGCGAGATGAGTCCGATCACGTGGCCGTCGAGCAGCACCGGGTATCGGCTGTGCCGCCCACCGAGGAAGTAGTCGTGTGCGAGCTGCTCGAGCGTGATCTCGCCGGGGGCGGTCACGGGCGCGGGCGACATGGCCGTTCCGACGTTGGAGGCGTGAAGGCGCGTCTTCGCGAGCTGTTGACGGTAGGCACCATCGGCGAGTGTGGCGATGAACCAGCCGATCAGCCCGAACCAGATGAGGCTCAGGTTGCCGCGCAGGACGCCGAAGACCGCCAATGCGACCATCCCGTATCCGATGAACTGACCAGACCTGGCGGCCCACTTCGTAGCCTTGAGCTGGTCTCCGGTGGCGGCCCACAGCGCCGAGCGAAGCACCCTGCCCCCGTCGAGCGGGAACCCCGGCAGGAGGTTGAAGAACCCGACAAACAGGTTGATCTGCGCCAGATAGGCGAGCGGGCCCCAGATCCAGGAAGGCAGACCCCCAACTCGCGTGATGGTCTCCGCCACGAAGAAGATGCCGGCCAGCAGCAGACTCGCGGCCGGCCCCGCGATCGCCATGGCGAACTCTCGTCCGGGGGTGCTCGGCTCCTCGGACATCTGCGCAACGCCGCCGAAGATGAACAGCGTGACGCGCTCGATCTTCAGTCCCCCGGAGCGCGCAACGAGCGAGTGACTCAACTCGTGGAAGACGATCGATGCGAAGAACAGGGCTGCGGTCACCAGTCCCGCGAGGATGTAGCCCGCCGTACCCCATCCGGCGAACTCCGCCACCGAAGGAAACGTGCCGAAAGCCAGCGATGCCGCCACGAGAACGAAGATGATGAACCACGTGGGGTTCAGCTCGATCGGTATCCCGAAGAAGGTTCCGAGGCGTATCGAGGGCAGACTGAACACGGGGGCTCCTTCGCCGTTGGTGCTGACGTCGTGCGCGGGTCCCGCCTTCGGCCGCCCGATAGGCCTAGAAGGCCGCACCCTCCAAGGCCGACGCGCACGGACACGTCCGCTCGACGGGTAGCGCCGGGATGATCGAGTAGAGCAAGTCCTTCAGCTTGTGGTTGTTCTGCGCGAACACCCGGATGACTTCTTCGTTGCTCACCGGCGCCACATTCTCTGTACCCACGTCGTAGTCAGTGATAAGCGAGATGTTGAGGTAGCAGATCTCCAACTCGCGGGCCAGGAACGCCTCGGGGTACTGGGTCATGTTGATGACTTCCCAGCCCTGAGAGGCGAACCAGCGCGACTCGGACCGCGTCGAGAAGCGTGGCCCCTGGATCACTACGACGGTACCGGCGGCATGTGCTGTGATGCCCAGACTCTCCGCAGCTTTGAGCGCGACCTGACGCATCGTCGGGCAGTATGGGTCCGCCGAAGAGACGTGCGTCGTGATGGGGCCGTCGAAGTAGGTGTCCTTCCGCCCCCACGTGCGGTCCACGAACTGGTCGCAGATCACGAAGTCCCCGGGTTGCACGTGCCGCTGCAACGAACCGCAGGCGTTCGGCCCGATCAGCCGCTTGACGCCGAGCTCCCTCATCGCCCACACGTTCGCGCGGTAGTTGATCACGTGCGGAGGGTACTGGTGGCTCGTCCCGTGACGGGGCATGAAAGCGACGGCCTTGCCGCCGATCGTCCCTGTCATGACCGGAGCCGAAGGCGCGCCATAGGGCGTGTTGATCCGGTGCTCCTCCGGGCTCTCGAGCAGTTCGTGGAACCCACTTCCGCCGAACACCCCGATCTCGACAGACGGCAGCGACATGGTCACTCCTCACGCATGAGACGGTTGATGGGTGAAGCCACTCGATTCTAGTGTATGCGGCGGCGCGCGGCAGCCGGGTACCCCCTCATAGTGCGGAGGTCACGCCGTGAGCGCCAAGTGCTGTCCGTCCTCGGTGACGGGCAAGAGGCGGTCGTCTTCCGCTGAGCATGGGGCATACAGGGGCCGGCGATAGAGGTTCGACGCGTCGGTCCAGCGCTCCTCGGCGCGACTGGCGCGCGACAGAAGCGAAGCGAAACCCGCCGCCTTCGCATCCAGGTTGTCGGCGTGGTGGAGCAGCAGCGCCTCCAGAGTGGACGGCCGCTTCGGTGAGCCCCACTCCAGTTCGCCGTGATGGGACAGGACTGCGTGCTCGAGCCGGACGAGGACATCGGCCCTGCGGTCTATTCCGACCCGGGCGGCAGCGTCGGCGATGCGTTGCACTCCGAGGACGAGATGGCCGAGCAGCCGTCCCTCGTCCGTGTATTCGATGGAGGTGTCGCACTCCAGTTCGTCGACTTTGCCGATGTCGTGGAGCAGCGCGGCAGCGACGAGCAGGTCGCGATTCGCCGACGGATGCTGGTCTACGAGGTGGGCGCAGAGCGCCGCCACCGCGACGGTATGCTCGAGAAGTCCGCCAAGGTAGGCGTGGTGGTATGACTGCGCGCCTGCGCACCGCCTGAAGCGACCGAAGAATTCCTTGTCGCCGAAGACACGCCGGAGCAAGCGCGCGAGATCGCGATCGGTCACCGATGCGACCAGACTTCGCAGAGAGGCGATGAGTTCCGCTTCGTCAGAGTGGCCCTGCGGCAGGAAATCAGCGCGGTCCCAGACATCCTCGGCGGCTAGGGCCTCCAGGGAGACCCGCTTCACTCCTCGGTAGCTGGTGACCGTGCCTCGCGCCCTGCACGACGGTCGACACGGGAACAGCGGCGGCGGCCGCGCCGGGCCGGAACCAGACCGCCGGGATCTGCCCGGTGCGGTCGGCCAGCTCGAGGGCGAGGAACGCCTCGCCCGATCGCGTCGACCGCATCTCTTTCGCGCGCACGACGAACGTCGTGTCGACGCGGCTACCTTCTGTCAGCTCTGCGGCGTACTGTGCCTTCACTGCGGCTCTCCCGTCGATGGACCGAATCCACGAGACAACGGTAGTATCGCCGCTCTGACACTCACTTGACCGGGCGCATCCGCACGTTCGTTCCGGGCTCCACGCCGAGGCGCTCGAACGCACTGCCGGTGTTCTCGGCCAGGGTGAGCCACCCGGACGAATCGACGAGCGCGACGAGATCCCCTTCGGGCACGTCCGAGAAGGTAGTGCCGAAGGGGACGGAAAGGCGCACGTGGCCGATGCTCATCTCGAGCGCCCCGCCGGAAAGGTGGTGCGCTTCAACGTCTTCGGCCGTCGCAGAGGTCCGGATCGAGCCGAATCTGTCCGATTCGAGCACCTCGGCAACGAGGTAGTCACCCTCCACGCGGGCAGCGGAGAAGGGCGCGGGCCACAGCGCGTCGCGGTCGAGCGACCCGCCAAGGGAGGACGGCGCTGCGCCGCAGGCCAGTGCTGCGGCCGCAGGTGCAAGCACGTCACGACCGTGGAACGTCGCGAGCGGTTGGACGACACCTACGGCATCGGGGTCCAACGCGTACGCCTCGGCGACGCCTCCGGATCGTTCAGCCGCAGGTATGAGCACGCCGTTGTCCGGACCGATCAAACGCGTTCCGCGGGCCGTGACCACACACAGATCGCGTCGCGCGCCACCCACGCCGGGGTCGACGATCACAAGATGGATGGCGTCGGGCAGCTGAAAGACACCCGCTGCAGCGACCACTGCTGCCTTCCACAGGTCGTATGGCGGAATCTGATGAGCGAGATCGACGATCCGGGCCTCAGGGCAGCGCTGGATCATCACTGCGTGACACACGCCTACCCACGTGTCCCCCAGACCGAAGTCAGAAACGAACCCGATGATCGGCTGCATCCGCGCCCCTCACCAATTGCCGGTTTTCGCCGCCCGAGCGGCGGGCGAGGCGACCCACCGTCCGAGTGAAGCGGTCTCCTCGCTCCTGCTATGGTAGTCGAACGCCGAAGGAGACATCAGATGAGGACGTCGGGCCGCAGCGTTGTCGTCGCGCTTCTCGTGTGTGCCACCGCGCTCACCGCGTGCGGGCACCAGGCGATCTCGTACGTGGATCGCGACTCTGCGTACACCACGAGCCAGCTGGCTGACCTGCTGGAGCGAACGGCCGCGGGAAGGCTCGCATCGCGACAGCGAGAAGATGCGGTCCAGCTCCGGCATGCGGCGCTCGTGGATCTCAGGTCGCTCGGCGGCGGTGCATCCGAAGCAGCGAGCCTCATGACACGCACGTTCCCCGCAACGACGCCGTCCGTCCCGCTGCGGGTCGAGCGCGCCTCCGTCGACGGCCAGGACGCCTTCGTCGTGATCGAGGCTTGGGGACCCCCGGGGGGTCGTCTGTCCGCGCGACGCTTGTGGGCCCTGGATGCGCGCACCGGTGCTGTGCTCTTCTCAGCTTCGGTGGGGTCAGGCGGGTAGACCCGCACGTTCCAGCTCGGCGCGGATAGCCGACCCGTCCCAGCCGGCCGCCTCCAGATCGGCTGCCAGGGTCGCCCTCACGATCCTTCGAGCATACGAGGGCGCGTGCCTCAGCGATTGCCGGCGGACCGTGCCCCAGAAGTACGCGGCGACGCGCCTCTGCGTCGCGCTATCGAGAGGGGTCCCTTCCCGCTCGCCGAACCGCGCCGACACCGCGCGTGCGGCGGCAGCAGCCACCTCGTCAGGAACATCGCGTCTGTCGACCGCCTCGTGGGCAAGCGAGTGCACCAGGGGCCGGAGCGTCCAACCACTATTCGTTCGTTCCATATGCTTGCTCTCCTCTCGAACGTGTGTTCGGGAGGAGTCTACGTCGGACGTATGACACGGACGTTTCCGCCTTGCGGACGCGGCCGATCGGCCTCGGCCAGAGCAACTCGCGATCGAGTCGCTCCTAGGCCAGAAACGCCTCGAGCCAGAGCTTCAATGCCGCGCTCACGAAGATCTCGACCCAGGCGATCCCGAAGGCGAGCAGCAGCGGCAGCCACGCCTCGCGAAGTCGGTCCGCCTTGCGCTCGAAGACCTCAAGCAGCGTCACGATCACGAGGTTCACCGCGGTAAGCGCGGCAATGACCGCGATGGCGACGAGCCCGGGGTAGACGACCCCGAACAACGGCCCGCCCCACCACAAGATCGCGAATGCCGCCGGCAGCGAAAACAGCCAGAGCACGAGAGTGCGGGAGGTGCCCAGCACTCGCTCGCTTGAACTCGTGCGCCAGAGCTGGTCGTTGATGAGCGGCGCGAGAAGGGCCCCGATCGCGTAACCGCACAACAACCCCGTGGCGAGCCTGACGGCGTTCGTCGTTTCGCGAATGCCGGCGTAGGAGGTGATCCCGTCGAGGGCCATAACCGCAACGAACGCGGCAAGAAGCACCGAGACGCCGAGTGACGGCAACCCGGACGGCCGTCGCTGGAGTCGGCTGATGACGAGAAGCGAAACCACGATGCCTGCGTAGATGCCTGTGTCCCGAGCGCAGACGGGGACTTGCACCCCGCCGCCGAAGAGGGAGCGTTCAGGCAGTTGGTGACACAGGCCGAAGCCGAACCAGTGAAGCAGGGTGCCGTACAAACCCTTCTCCTCAGACAGCAACGGCAGGCCCAGGGCCTGCCGTTGGAGGGTGCGGGCTGGTCGGGATGGCGGGATTTGAACCCACGACCTCTCGGTCCCGAACCGAGCGCTCTACCAAGCTGAGCCACATCCCGACGCCGCCGTATCATACACGCTCGGCACACCAGCGCAAAGACGACCTCGGAGCGACGTCTGTCCTCTCGGGGTGCTGCTCGCGTTCCTGTCGACGAAGGAGCCCGGGCGGACGGCCCGGGCTCCTCTGTGAACTCCAGAAGGTAGCTTCGACTACCTGTTCAGCCTCACGTGACAGTAGGAGCAGAACGTCTCCTCATGGCATTCGAAGCACGCATCCGGGCCGTCCTTCTTCACGACCGTCGGATGGTACGTGCGCCACGGCTTGTTGGGAACCGCGCCTGCGTGGTGGCAGCTGTCGCAGAAGAACTGCGTGTGACAGTTCAAGCACTGGGCCTTCGTGAACTGCTTCTTGGCGAAGCCGTCCTTGTGCGGGAACTTCTCCTTGCTGGCGTCGTCGATCTTGTGCGGCATCTCAACCTTGTGGCAGCGCTTGCAGAATGCCGCGTTCGAGCCTCCGTCACCGTGGCAATACGTGCACGAGTCGGCGTTCTGGTCGTACAGCGTGGTGTGTCTCGCCGCCGCCTTTCCGTTAGGCGGGATACGGTGGACGAAGTTCTTGGCCTTGTGCGACGTGGGCACGACCTTGCGCTTGGTGTGGCACGCAACGCAGTCCTTCTTCTGGTGGCACTTCTCGATACATCCGGCTGCACCGTTCTTCGCCACCGATGGCCCGTGGACGTTGAGCCACGGCTTCTTGAGGGACGAGTCGAGGTGGTGGCAGTTGCTGCAGATCTCGTTGAACTTGTGACAGTTCAAGCACACGCCGGGGTTCGACTTGCCGGTCTTGGAATGGAACTCCTTGAACTGGTCAGGGTGCGGCATCTCAAGCTTGTGGCAGCTCTTGCAGAACTTGGCGTTCGGGCCGCCCGTGCCGTGACAGATCTGGCACGTCTCGATGCTGGAGATGGCGTTGGTCGCATGCTCAGCGGTGGGTTTCGCGGCTTCCTTGCCCGGGATAGTCACCGTCACCTTGTTGTGCAGCCACTTGTTGGACTTGTGCGACGTCGGGAACGGCTTCCGCTTGGCGTGACAGTCCGAGCAGAACGTGGTCGTGTGGCACTTCGCCGTGCAGGCGTCGATGCCCGTGTCTCCGACCGCCGTGGCGTGCTGGTTGATCCACGGTGGCTTGGACTTGTAATCCCAGCTGACGTACGAGCCGTGGTGGCACTCGTTGCAGAAGTCCGTCTTCTTCACCTGGTGGCAGAACTCGCACTTCGCCGGCTGCTGCTTGGAGATGACCGGGTGTCCCTTGGGGTCGGTCGGCGTCGTCGGCGACGTGAACTCGCTCGGGTGCGGCATCTCCATGCCGTGACACTCGTTGCAGAACTTCTCTTCGTTGTGGCACGTGAAGCACTCGTTCACCTCAGCAACAGCGGGAAGAGCCAGGCCGAGTTCCTCTTCCTCGCCGCTCGATTCCGCGGAACCCTCCTCGGATTCAGCCTTCGCCTCTTCGACTGAGGCCTCGGCCTCCTTCGCCATGTCAGCATGGCCCTTGGGGTAGAAGCCCGACTCCAAGTGGCTGGCTGGCTTGAGCCGGAAGTTTGCGGGATGGCAGAGCTCGCACTCCCCAGGCGCGGGGAGCGGACGCTCGACGCCATCCTCCCCTTGGGCGTGGCAGCGGAAGCACGCCGTCATCGACATGAAGTCGACATGCTTGTGGCTTGGGGTCCCGTCGGGGTTCTTGAGTGTAGGTTCGAAGTCCTCACGATGCGCGATCCGGTTGTGACAGTAGGTGCACTGGACTTCCTTCTCCTCGTGCACCTTGTGGTCGATGATGATCCCCGGGGTGGTGGTGATGATCCTGTTCTCCGAGTGACACTGCGTGCACTGCGGGGACTTGAGCTCCAGCGCGTAGTGGCTCTTGCCGTTGAGCGGCAACTCGTACTTGTTCAGGGCAGTCAGGTACAGCTCGCCGAGCGATTCGGCCTTGGCCATGATGAACACGACCGGATTGGCGTTGACCGGCTCGTGGCACGCCATGCACGAGATCTGGCTGTGACTCGAGCGGTTGTACGCAATGATGCTGTCGTCCTGCACCTTGTGGCAGATGTTCGCGCAGAACCAGTACGTCGACGTGGCACCGAGCGCCAGGATCATGAAGACCGCGATGAATAGAACGCCCACCCCGCACCAGATGATGTAGCGCGGCCTCCGAACCGGATCCTTCCAGCCAGCAAAGGAGATCTTCGCCATGTGTCCTCTCCCAGTTGGTCTCGTTACGCACGACAGGAACGGACCTTCCGTCCGTCCCACTCCAGCGGATAACGATATCTGAACGAACCGCTGCCCTCAACCGTCACAGGCGGCTCTTAGCTGGGGTTCGACGCTGAAGGCGACTTCCCTTCCCACCGGTTGGGCGACGATTCGCCGCCGCACGCTGGTCGGGGCGCTGGGAAGGGGGCAGCGAGGGGTCGGCCGCGATGGGTCGTCGTCGCGCGGGACGTGTCCGACGTACTAGCCGCCGAGCTCGAGAAGTATCGAGATCTCAACCGGGGCATCCAAGGGTAGCCGCGCGACACCCACGGCCTCCCTCGCGTGTCGACCCTTCTCGCCGTACGCGGCGACGAGCACCTCGCTCGCCCCGTTCACGACGGCCGGCTGCGCGATGAACGCTTCGGCCGAGGCCACGTAGCCGACGACCTTGACGACTTGGGACACTGCATCCAGATCGCAGACGGTCGAAGCAGCTGCCAGCGCGTTGAGGGCGGCCTGCCGAGCGCACTCAAAGGCGATGTCGGTAGTGACTTCGCGCCCGACAAGCCCCGAGGTGATCAAGGAGCCGTCGCGCAGAGGCAGCTGCCCGGACGTGAATACCATATTCCCCGAACGCACGGCCGGAACGTACTGCCCCAAGGCCGCGGGCGGCGGCGGGAGGACGAGGCCTGCGGCGGCCAATCGTTCGGCCAGCGGATCGTGTGCACTCATCAGCCAACCTCTCTGCGAGAAACGCCGATGGCCGAGTGTAGCAGCCCCTTCGTCCGGATCGTGTCCTCATCCCGGTCGTACCGCACTCCCCCTTGCGCCGAAATACCCCTTGGGGTATATTCGAGCCGGACACCTGCCTTCTACCGAGCGAGCTGATGGACGACATGAAGGGCCACGAATGAACGTCGTGAGCATAGATACCACGTCATGCGATCGGTCGCCCGGCTGCCCGGCTCGCCGCGTCTGCCCGAAGGGCGCTATCGTGCCCGTCCCCGGAGGACCGTACCCGGGCGCCAATGGCTACACTGTCCGCGACGAACTGTGCGCCGGATGCGGCATCTGTGCGAGGGTGTGCCCCGGACAAGCGATATCATCGAACTAGCGATCCTAAGGAGCAGCACGATGGCCGAGCCCGCCGTTCTCATCCAGGTCTTCGATCTCCCCTCCTCCACGTCGTGTTACAGCGGGGGTTGAGGCCCGTCGTGGTCTCCGGAGGAGATCACGGCGATCGTCCGCGCCGAACTGGAGCGTCGGTTCGGCGATTCGGTGCGTATCGACTACCTCGACACGGCGCACGACGACGTGCGTGCCGAACACCCCGAGCTGGTCGACCAGATCGAGAAGACCGGGCTGCTGTACCCGGTGACCGTCGTGGACGGCACGCCCCTGTATGACGGTGCTGTCTCCTATCCCGCGATCATGCGCGCCGTCCAGAACAAGCTTGACGCTGTCGAAGCCTAGCGGAGCCGGCAGACAGCGACGGCGCTCGTGACCATCCGACCGTGAGCAACGTCAGCATCGCGCGCTGCGCAAGCTACGACGAAGGAGCCGTTTCAGTCGCGCTCGAAGCGGTCTTGGCTCCGCTCGGCGGTATGAAGACCTTCATTGCCGAAGGACAGCGCGTCCTCCTCAAGATCAACCTGCTCACGAAAGCCGCGCCGGAACGCGCGGTCACCACGCATCCGGCGATCGTTCGGGCACTGATCCGTTCGGTCCGTGCCGCCGGGGGCATTCCCATCGTCGGCGACAGCCCTGGCGGGCCGAACACGGCGGGGCAGATCAGGTCTTTGCACGAGACCTCAGGCATTGCAGCCGTGTGCGCAGACGAGGACGTCGAACTCGTACTCTTCGACGACGACCCCATACGAGTCGCCAACCCGGGGGCCTCGCTGTACGGTGCGTTCACCCTCGGCAGAGCTGTCGTCGATGCCGATGTGCTCATCTCCGTTCCCAAGTTCAAGACGCATGGCTTCATGATGTTCACGGGCGCGGTCAAGAACCTCTTCGGCTGCATACCGGGCCTCGAGAAGGCGCAGTACCATCTCAAGGTCCCGGACCGGGACGACTTCGGCGACATGCTCGTGGACCTCATGCTCGCGTGCAAGCCGGCGCTGGCGATCATGGACGCAGTGGTCGGCATGGAGGGCGAGGGGCCCGCGGGCGGAACGCCTCGCGAGATAGGAGCCCTCCTCGCCTCAGCCGACAGCGTTGCCCTCGACGTTGTGGCGTCGGCGATGGCGGGGCTCGATCCACTCGAGGTCTACACCAACAAGGCCGCCGCTCGGCGAGGCCTCGGGCCGTCCTCCGCCGATGCGGTCGAGGTCCTCGGCGAGGAATGGCGTCGTTTCGCCCCCAGTGGATTCGCCCTCCCCGCTCGCGACCTCTCCAGCAAGATGCCTCGCTGGCTCGGCAAACGGTTGCGACACTGGACCACGGCGCGGCCGTACCTCGAGCGCGCGGAAGGATGCACGAAGTGCCGAACGTGCGAGAAGTCGTGCCCCGTCGGCGCGATAGACATGGATGCCGAAGGACCGAGGTTCGATCACCACACCTGCATCCGGTGCTACTGCTGCCAGGAACTGTGCCCTCCGCAGGCCATCGGGCTCACCCATCCCCCGCTCGCGCGAAGGATTGGACGACACACGCTCCGTATCTCACGCGGGTCCGGCCCGCCGGGTACGTAGGCTAGCGGCGCGGGCGGTACCTCTCGAGGAAGAGCCCAACAAGGCCCTTGTCCCAAAACTCGTCCCAGGCGCTGTGCGTCATGCCCTCCGGTGGAAGCGTCAGATCGTAGCGACTGCGTTTCGCCGGGTCTTTGAGCGTCTGGTACGCCTCGTTTATGAGCTGCATCCTGCGGGTGGCCGTCTGACGCTGCCCCGGTGACGAGACATCGGGGTGATACTTCATGGACAGCGCCTTGTAGGCGCGCTCGATGACTTCAGGTTCGGCGTCACGCCGAACCTGAAGCACCCGGTAGTAGTCGACGCGATGCTGAGCCACCGGCTTCCTCTCGGCTAGACGGGCACCAGATCCTCGCTTGGGCGCGCTTCACGCTCCGCCGCGATCACGCCCGCGACAACTAGCGCTGCTCCTGCCCACTGAACCAGTGTAAGACGCTCGCCCAGAACGAGAGCAGCCATGAGGATGGTAAAGAGCGGCTCGAACGTGGAGATGATCGATGCCTGCGAGGGGCCGAGGTTCTGCACGCCCCTCAGATACAGCACCACGGCCAGGAACGTTGGGAACAGGACGATGGCGCCGAGGAGCAGCCAGACTTCGGAGGTCCATCGCGTCGTCGACAGCGTGCCGCCGCTCACCAGTGTGATAAGGCCGATCCCGACCGACGCGATGCCGAACGTGTACGCCATCAGCACGATCCGTGATCGCCCGGGCAGCCAACGGTGGGAGAGCATATTGAACACGCTGTAGCCCAATGCCGCACCCAACCCCAGAACGATGCCCGGCAGGCTGACGGAAGTCTGCGAACCGAAAGGGTCGAGCACGAGTACGCATCCTAGGAACGTGAGAAGCACCGCCAGGAGTCGCAACCGGGTGAACGATCGTCCCAGCAGCACCGATTCGGCGACAGTCACCATGGCGGGATAGGTGTACAGCAAGACCGCGACGATCGAGGCGCTGGTGTACTCGAGGGCGTAGAAGAAGCAGACGGACGCTGCACCGTAGCCGAAGACCGCAAGCGCGCCATAGCGCAGGACGTCCCCGAAAGGCGCGACGATCGCACGGGGGTTGCGAACGGCCAGGTAGACGAAGAGCAGGATCGAGGCAAGGGCAAACCGCCACGTCAGGAGCGGCAGCGGCCGCGCGCCGGCATCGTAGGCCAGCGACGTGAAGATGGCGAGGGTGCCGAAGCACAGCGCCGACACCACCACCGCTGCCACCGACTTGTTGCGCGTCACGACCATCCTCTCTGGAGTCATCCGGTGTGACACCGTCCCATCGCGCGTGTGCCAGCGTCAAGCGACGTCGGCGGTCCGTAGCGCCTCGGGCACGGCGAGCGGGCGGTTCGCGATGGTAGACTCGCCGCGAACTGAAGGGACGGAGGCCACTCGGATGCAGCAGCGCGGCACATGGCGGGTCCGCATGTACGCACTCTGGATCCCGTCCGTCCTGTGGATGGGCGTGATCTTTCGGGTTTCCTCGGTCCCCGGCTCCAGGCTCCCGGGCGGCCCGAGTGCGCTCGCGCACTTCGTGTCGTACGCGGTGCTGGGCGCGTTGCTGGTCGTGCCCCTGCGTCGCTTGCGCGGTACCGGCGAGGCGATCGCGATCGCGGTGCTCATCGCATCGCTGTACGGCATCACGGACGAGTTTCATCAGACCTTCGTACCGCTGCGAACCCCCGACGTCGCCGACTGGGGGGTAGACACCCTCGGCGCGCTCGCCGGCGCGTACGCGTGCGCGTGGATCGCAGACACTTTCAGGCGCCGGCTGGATGCCGGACGGCGGCCCTAGTAGATGCCGGTACGTGCCGCGTCGGCTGCCGAAACGCCCAGCTGACGCATCTTGATCTTGAAGTCGTGCGCGTTCGCGGCCATCGCGATGGCATCGTCGAGGGTGATGCGCTGCTCCTGGTAGAGCTTGAGCAGGCACTGATCGAACGTCTGCATCCCGTAGTAGCCGCCGTCTTCGATCGCGTCCCGGATCTTGTAGGTCTGCTCGGGGTCGGTGATGTACTCCCGAGTCGTCCCGGTCATGACCATCACTTCTACGGCGGGGACGAGTCCTCCGGTGGTCGACGGGATGAGCCTCAAGGAGATGATGCCCTTGAGCGTCGCCGCAAGCATGAGTCGAATCTGTTTCTGCTGGTAGGGTGGGAAGAAGTCGATGATGCGGCTGATGGTCTCAGTCGCGTCGATGGTGTGAAGCGTCGACAGCACCAGGTTGCCCATTTCGGCGGCGGAGAGCGCCGCCGACACTGTCTCGTGGTCGCGCATCTCGCCGATGAAGATGACGTCAGGGTCCTGACGGACGACGTGCCGAAGCGCGTCGGCGTAGGACTCGGTGTCGATACCGATCTCCCGCTGGCTGATCATGCAGCGATCGTCGGTGTGGAGGACTTCGATCGGATCCTCGATCGTGACGATGTGCCCCTCACGCGTCTCATTGATGTGGGCGATCATCGAGGCGAGCGTCGTGGTCTTGCCGGACCCGGCGGTGCCAGTCACGAGCACGAGGCCCCGCAACTCGTCGGCGAGCGTTCGGACGATCGACGGGAGCCCCAGCTCTTCGACCGAGGCTCGACCGGTGACCACCCTGCGGAGCGTGATCCCGACGCTGCCCCGCTGGTGGAACACGTTTACGCGGAACCGGCCGACGCGTGGCAGCGAGTACGCGAAATCGACTTCACACTGATGATCGAACTGCTTGAGCAGCCGTTCGTCCATCATGCTGGCGGCAAGGTCGTGGGTGTCCTGCGGTGTGAGTAGCGCCAGCTCCTTGACGATTCGCAGGATTCCGCTGACGCGCACGGCGGGCGGACTCCCTGCCCTCAGATGAAGGTCAGAGGCCCCGCGGTCCACCGTCATCTGAAGCAGACCGGCGATATCGCTCATTCGTCACGCTCCCGCTGTGCTCGGCGAATGTCACACGGTGTGTTTCGGCACCTTGCGGCGGACGCTGTAGTGCTGACGCCACTGCGCACCGCACTGCAGACGCGGCACATCCGCCGACGGAGTCTCGCGGACCTCGCCCTACGGCCGAACAGCGCCCGCGTAGTCGCCCCGGTCAAGCGGCGAGACCTTCACCACATCGCCCGTGCGGGGCGAATGGATGTACGATCCGCCCCCGACATAGATACCCACATGGTGGATAGGCGATCCGAAGAAGACGAGGTCGCCCGGTTGTAGATCGGAACGAGAGACCCTTTCGCCGGAACCGAACTGAGCCCCGGAGTTATGCGGAAGCGACACACCGACCTGGCGATACACGAACATCGTGAAACCGCTGCAATCGAAGCTATTGGGGCCATCGGCACCCCAGTGGTACGGCGCGCCGAGGTAATTCATCGCCACGGAAACGACTTCGCCTCGGGCGGCGCGTGTCGGGGGCGGGAAGTAGTGCTCGACAACGGGAACGTAGGAGGCACGAGACAGTTGCACCGCCGCGGCTGCCGCAGCCGCACGTGCCGCGGCGGCGGCTTCCTCTGCCGCTTCGAGCGCGGCGATCTCGCCTTCGAGACCTCGCAACAGGCCCTGGCGCTGTGCGAGTTCGGCTTCGATGGTCGCCTTGCGCTGGGCCATCCGCTCCACCTGGCGTTTGGCCTTGCCTTCCTTCACCGCGAGGGCCTTGCGGGCCGCTCGGGCTTCGGCTCGGGCGTCGTTGAGCGCGATGACACCCGTAGCGTCGCGTACGTTGAGCTTGCGGAGGATGTCCCAGTTCGAGGCGAACTCGTCGAAATCCTCCGATTGGAGAAGGACCTCGATGAAGGTGACTGGACCGTTGCGGTACATGCTCCATGCGCGAGCGTTCAGATCGGTCTGGAGCCCGTCGATGCGCTTCGTGGCCTTCGCGATGCGCTTCTGCTCGACACGCATCCCGGCACGGAGTCCGGCGAGCGTATCCGCCGCCTCGTTGTAGTCCTCGGAAGCGATCTCGACCTTGCTATCGAGTCGGTCGATCTCCTGCTTGACCTCGCGCGCTTCGGCGCGCTTGCCCGATGACGTGGGTGCGGCAAACGCCGTGATCGACGTCGCGCCCACCGCGATCGCGCACACGAGAGCGAGGACGAGGTATGTCCCTTTTCGAGCGGTCAGAACACGACCTCCCTGAGCTGTCAGGCTGAAGCACGACCACACTAGGCTAGCATTCCCTGAGGCCCTTCCCAAACGCCGAGCCTCAATCCAAGGCGGCGCACAGGGCGTCCAAGAGCAGCACTGCGGCCTGCTGAGCTTCCCTCTCGTCCGTGCGGATTCCCGCCGAAACGTCCACCAGCACGGCTCTCGGACGTTTGTCCGATGCCGCAAGCGCGGTCCTCATTCTCGACGCGAGCGTGTCCCCGCGCATGTCGCCGACCAGCACCAGCGGTACGCCAGGCTCAGCGAGGTCCGTGCCACCGCTGGTCATGCGTACGAGGACGGCGGCATCAGCACTCGCATCCTCGCCAGGCCCGAGTAGGTTGATCTGTGCGAGTTCGGTCCACGCGAACGCGAGATTGGTGATACGGGCTGCGAGTTCCTGCGAACGAACGTCCTCGGGCCTCACGTCGACCGCCGTCGACTCCAGGACGCGGACGCTGGCCCCTTCGTCGTGCGTCCCCGTTGCGAGCGCATGAGCGTGCTTGCCCTCCCAGAGGTGCCGTAGGTTCTTCACAACCGCCACGGTATCCGGCCCCACGATCCCGTCGGCGGGAAGTGCGACATTGCGTTGGAACTCCCGAAGCGCGCGCTCAGTTCCAGTGCCGAAGATGCCGTCGTTCACACACGAGAACCCGAGCACGCTGAGCGCCTTCTGAAGGTCCAGGACGTCGCGGCCGTGAAAGTACGGCGCCCGTAGGTAGAGCGTTCGATCGCCGAACGTGAAGGTCGCATCGACGAGGGCAGCCCACGTCTTGTCGCCCACCAGGCCGTCCGCGCACAGCCCGCGATCCATCTGGAACTGCTTGATGACTTCGAAGGTATCGCCCCGGAGCACGCCGTCCACGCCGGATGGACCCAGGTCGTAGCCCAGGAGCAGCAGCCGCTGCTGTATGTCCTCGACCGCGGACCCGCGGTCGCCCGCGCGTATCGGCTTCATCGTCTGGTTCCTCCGGCCACGCTACTTGCCGCCGTACAGCCGCCGATAGCGTTCTACATTCGACTGGAGCGATTCAGAATGGCTGCGCGACGGCCGCAAGAAGAGCTCGGTCTCGAGTTCGAGCACCCGGTCGTCAACAAAGCGGTAGCCCGGCGGGTCGCTCACGAAGTCTAGCACGCGGCCCTCGGCCAGCAACGTGAGGATCAGCTGCACTCGATCGAGGTCGAGACCGGTCTCAGAGGCGACCTTGACCGCGCTGACGTGTAACGCCCGGTGCGTGTGAAGGTAGCGCAGTACGGCCTCCGCGGTCAGCCTGGTGAGTCGGTCGTCCGGAACGGTCCTGAGTGCGCTCTTGAGGCTCACGAAGATCCCGTACTCACGGGAGGGTCAGGTCTCCTCGGCGTGCACGGGTCCGGGTGCGACATACGACACGACCACCCGGTCCTTGCCCTCGCGCTTCGCCCGGTACATGGACTCATCGGCCGCGCTGATGAGCGACGGCACCGAGTTGCCGCAGGCAGGGAAGGTGGCGACGCCCACCGAGACCGTCGTGTGCACCTCTTCACCGGAGTCCATACGCAGGAAGACGTGCCTGGCCACGCTGTGCCGGATACGTTCCGCCACCGCGCACGCACCCTCGGAACCCGTCTCCGGTACGAGGACGACGAACTCCTCGCCGCCGTAGCGAGCAGCGACATCCATCTCGCGGAGGTTCACCCGGATCAGAGCGCTTACCGCGCGAAGGACATCGTCGCCTACCAAGTGACCGTAGCGGTCGTTGAACGCCTTGAAATCGTCGATATCGAGCATGATGACCGAGAGCTGATGGCCGAAGCGCTCGGCACGCTTCAGTTCCTGCTCGAGGCGTTGGGTGAGATACCCGTGATTGAAGAGCTCGGTGAGGCGATCGGTCACCGAGAGCTGCTCGAGCTCGGCGTGCAAGAGGGCGTTCTGAAGGGACAGAGC
The DNA here is from genome assembly GCA_963817255.1 of uncultured Actinomycetes bacterium. Lineage (GTDB taxonomy): Bacteria > Actinomycetota > Coriobacteriia > Anaerosomatales > CAVRZR01 > CAVRZR01. The sequence continues at coordinate 188,352 of CAWFNT010000002.1, read as the reverse complement.
GGACTGGTCCGCCATGACGCGCAGCCGCTCCACCTCGGGGACGCCGAGGGTCCGCCGTGCGGCCCACCCGAGCGCGAGCACACCGATCTGCTCCCCGCCCGCACGCAAGACCACTGCGGCCTGCGTCGTGACGTGCGAACCCGGCCCCACGAGCCACCGCGAGGCACCCGACCCGCGCTCGACCTCGTCAATGAGCACGAAGTCCTCATTGAAGGCACGACCCAAGAGCGGGTCGGCGAGATCGATCTCGCTAGCGACTGCGGCGGACGGACGTCCGTGACTCTGCGCGAGGCACAACACCCACCGCTCTCGGTCCAGCACGTACACTGCAGCAGCATCGGCTCCGAGGATCCCCGCGCATGCGTCAACGACGATGCTCGCGACATCGTCGACGCGCCGGTACGCCACAAGGGCCTTCACGAACTCATGCATGAAGTAGACCTCGGCGAGCCGTGCCTCGAGATCGCGGTTCTCACGAGCGAGCGCCTCGTTCGAGGCTTCGAGCCGACGGACTCGCGCCACCGGGTCCGGATTGGCACCGGTGCTCGAGAACGCGGTACGCTCCGGCGGCGGGTCGGGTCGGTCCAGAACGCCGCCAAGCAGATCCGCAGCACTTCCGCCGAGAAGTTCGGTGCCCGGCGGAAGCATGCTTTCGAGAGCGGTGCGAGTCGCAACGTCCTCTGACAGATCCATAACGATGTCGGGCGGGGTGCTGTCCGACAGGGGCAGTAGCGGATCGGACACGAGCGGGATGCCGGCTTCCGCTGCGAAGCGCCCCGCGGGCTGGTCCGGATCCGCGCAGATGGCGCTGATCTCGACATCGCGGACGCGCCACAGCAAGCGAGCAAGGGACGCCGCGTGTTCGCTTCCGCCCACGATCGCGACCCTAGTCGCGGCCCCTACCCCCTCGGGCGTCTTCGCCGAGTACTCGGCGGCTTCCATGTCCCCCTCGCTCTCGAGAGTCGCGGGTTCGAGAGTCAGTCTAGCAGCGGGACGCCGGCGGTACGAGCAGCGCCTTGCGCACGGTGTCCACCACCGTGGCCGGCCGGAACGGCTTGCGCACGTAGGCGCACGCGCCCAGCGCCATCGCGCGCTCGACGGTATCGTCGGATGCGATCGCGCTGACCACGACGATTCGGGCGGCCTCGTCGCTCTCGCGGATCGTCGCGATGGCCTCCAAGCCGCTGATGCCCGGCATGCCGAGATCCATCGTCACGAGATCCGGATGTACCTCGGTGTACTTCTCGACGGCGTCTCGCCCACTCACCGCCTCGTGCACGTGATACCCGGCTGAGGTGAGTACGTCGCGAAGAAGCCGACGCATGAATACCGCGTCGTCCACTACGAGAATCGATTTCGGCATCCACCGCTCCAGTGGCTGAACCCGCACCGGCTCGCCGAGTTCACGAGACGTCTTAGGGGAACGCTCGTTCGCGGCGCGGAACTTGCTCTTGCTGCTCTTTCGACAGCGCAATCCATTGTAGAATATGCGGTAGCGGCACTCGTGCATGAGGCGGGCGCCGTCGCCGCATACCTAGATGTGTGGATGCTCGAACTCGGCAGGAGGACTTGATGGAGGCACCGAGCGTGACGCGCCGCGTACTGGTGTGCGGCCTTGCACTGGCGATACTGATGCTTTCGGGGACGATGGCCTGGGCGGTCGCCCTGGACCTCAACGAGACACAGACCGTTCCCGACGGCGTTCGCCTCCTTCCGCTGGTCGGCAGCCCGATCGATGTAAGCGGCATGACCCCCGACGAGCTTCGTGCAGTCATCACGACGAGCGTGACGGCGCCGTTCCTGCAGCCCGTGAACGTGCGGTACGGGAAGAAGTCGTTCGTGCTGAACGTGAGAGCGCGTGGCTTGGTACGGGTGAACGTGGACGCCATGCTCAACGAGGCCTTCGGTGCTCGCACGGACACCACCCTCGTCTCGCGCGTGATGCAGAGCGTGACCGGAGCCACGCAGACTGTTGACATCAAGCCACGCTACTCCGTGGACATGACGCGAACCCGGGCGTGGGTGGCCTCCGTAGCCAAGAAGATCGACAGACAGCCCGTGGACGCCTCGCGCAGGGTGGTCGGCAATCGGCTCCAGTTTACGGCGTCCGCGCCGGGCGCTCTCGTCGATCGCACGACGGCCGCGAACCGGGTCAGGTGGACGATCGTCTTCGGCAAGGTCGTCCCGAAGGTCGTGGTGCTGCCCGTGAAGCCACTCAAGCCGAAGGTGAGCGAGGCCTCGCTCGGCAAGACCATCGTCGTGGACAAGTCCGAGCGCAATCTCTACCTCTACAACGGGGCGAAGCTTCAGAAGAAGTACCGCGTCGCCGTTGGTATGCCCGGCTTCCCGACGCCGCTCGGCCAGTTCAAGATCGTGCAGAAGCGCTACATGCCGACGTGGACCAACCCTGGAAGCGCGTGGGCGACAAGCATGCCCGCCTACATCCCGCCGGGGCCGGGCAACCCGCTCGGCACGCGCGCCATGAACCTGAGCGCCTCGGGAATCCGCATCCACGGCACGAGCAAGATCGGGTCGATCGGCACGGCCGCGAGCCACGGTTGCATCCGCATGCTCATGCACGACGTCGAGCAGCTCTACGACCTCGTGAAGGTGGGGACGGCAGTCTACGTCGTTCCGTAGCGCTCGGGTCCTCGACGCGGTGCGATGCCTCGACCCCTACGGCCTCTGCGTAGGACTCCTCCTGGTCGCCGGTGTGGCACTCGTTCGTGCACGAGCCGCCGGTGGGCGTCGCGGAGTAGTGGATGTCCGAGCGCAGCAGGTGTGATTCCTGCGGCGCGCCATGCGAGACGTGACACGACGCGCAGCCGAAGCCGAGCGTGTTCGAGTGATACGCGTGCAAGGCCGGGTGGGTTCCAGCGCCGTAGAACGAGCTCATCGGGGTGTCGTCGTCGCCGGTGAAATAGACCTCGTAGCGGTGGCACTGGTAGCAGAGCCCGGTCGTGTCCGCGGGATTCAAGCCCCAGTACGGACGCGCGAGGATGGGCGCCTCTCCCGAGCGGTGCGGACCCGCCGGGTCACCCGGGATCGAGCTCGCGTGGCACGTCGTGCAGTACATGACCGAGTCTTCGGCTCCAGCCGGACTCGAAGGAGCCGGCCGTGATGCTCGCCGTCGCCGACGGCGCCTCCACGGCGTGCACCGAGGCGTTCTGCGTGTTCACGAGCGAAGCGAGATCGGGGCTCCCTCCGAGGATCCGACCACGCCGAGTGACACTTCAGACAGAGCTCGTACTCGTAGCGCACGCCCTGCTGCTGGGTGAGCGTGACAGTGCGCGTGGAGTCGTTCCTGACAGCCACTCCCCACGCCCCCTTGATCGGTCCGGGAGCAGCAGGCGCGCTGGCCGTCGTTTCGTCGGCGGCGTGCGAATCGTGGCAGTCCGCGCACTCGACGTGGCGGGTGAGCGTGGCCGTCTCGGTCGAGACGTGCGTGTTGGCGACAGCGCCTATGGGATGCTCGATGGCACCCACGGGGCCCGCGTCGGCGGCCACGACTGAGGCCGTGCCGCCCGCCATCTCGGCACCGCCGGCCCACTTCGTCTGCGGGTCCAGCAGCGCCGTGCCAGTCGTGTCCGCACTGTATACCTGCACCGACGCGCGCTGCCGATTGCCGTCGCGTGTGAAGCTGCCCGAGTTCGCGAGGATCGCCTCGGTCACTCCGTCGCCGTTGACGTCCGCAGACGTGATCGCCTGCGGGTTGTAGCGAGTGCCCACGTCGTACCCCTGGGGCGAGCCCAGGATGGTGCCTCCGTCGGGCGCGAAGACATCGAGTCGGCTTTCGCCAATTGGGTCGGCGTAGGTGACCAGCACTTCACTGCCCGCCCGACCTGGACCCGTGAGCACGTTGCCGACGCTCGATGCGGTCGGCGCCTGTCCAACGGCCGCATCGCCCGCGAAATCGTCGCGCTGGGTACCCGCGGTGCTGAAGACGGATACCGTGTTCGCGGCCTCTCCCGCGTTGACGACGACGATCTCGTTCGCACCGCCGGACCACACGTCGCCTATGCTCGGCCCGCGAGGGGACGACAAGGTCGCAATCGACGCACCGAGGGCAACGTGGTGCTCGGAATCCTCGGTGAGAATCACGAGCTGGTCGGGTCCGGTCGTGGTCAGCGCAATGTCCGACTGACCGGTCCCGACGACATCGCCGATCGCCATACCCGTGACGTTGCCGACGCCTACATAGCCATCCACGTACGTCAGGGTCGAGCCCTCGTACCGGTACAACCACAGATCGCCCGTGGGTCTGTCCACGACGACGATCTCGGGCAGTCCGCGACCGTCGAGCAGCACGTCACCGACCCCGATGAACTCGGCAGTCGCAGCGATGGGTTGCAGCACTCCGGGGCCGGTTCGATCGGACAGTCCGCGAAGCTTGTCGTATGCGAAGACGTCGATCCGTGCGGTCGCCGGATCGGCCATGAGCACTTCTGCGCGACCGTTCCCGTCGATATCGCCCAGCAGCCAGAGGACCGATCGCCGCAGTCGCGTTGAGCATCTTCGGTCCGATCAGTTGCCGAGGCGTCGTGGCAGTTGCGTCCTGCGCGTACGGAGAGTAACCCGCCATATCTCTCGAGACCTGAGGCACCCGAGAACGCTGCGGCCACTTCGACGCTCGATGTCGGCGCGGTCGATTCGATCGATTGCATGTTCGTCCGCGCGGGCCCGGTCGCGCCGTGACACGTGTAGCAGAGAGCCTCGTCCTTCTCGCGGACAAGCTTCGGCAGCGCCCGTCCGGTGCCGTCGTTCTCACCCATCGGGTTGTGGCAGACCTGGCACTCTCCCACCCGCCGCGACGCGCCGGCATCCGGCCATTCGCCGGGAACGGCGACTGTCGCGAGCGACGAAGCGTGAGACGACGCCGGGTAGGTCGAGGAGCCGCCCCACGTCGCAGAGGCCGCGCTATGACAGGCGAGGCACATCGTTCGGTCGTTCGCGCTCACCGCGGCGGTGGCCGGCGCCGCCGGCGGGAAGATTCGCGGCGCGATCGTGGGGGCAATCGGCGATCCGTGCGGATCGTGGCAGTCAGAGCACACGATCCCCGTTCCCGAAGCAGGGCCGGGCATGTTCGCGTGAGCCGTCGTACTCCACACCGCGAGCCCGTCCCACGTGCTGCCTGCCCGAACGTCGTGACACGTCACGCAGTAGGAGTCACCCGAGTACACGGCGTTCTTGCTGGCGTCCAAAGACCTGAGGAGCCCGGGATACGGCTGCCCTGATCCGGTGCGCTGCGACCCGTGCGGATCGTGGCAGTCGTTGCATTCCTTGGGCGTCGGGCCGTACGCGGACGCCTCAGGCGCGAGCAGGTGACCCGAGCCGCTCTCGAATGACGTCTGGACATCGGTGCTCGATCCCAGCGTGTCGATGCCGTGGCACGCGTAGCACAGATCGACGTCGCGACCACCGATGCCCACGATCAGCGAGCTTCGCACGGTCGCCGAGGCATCATCGGCTGTCCACGTGTCGGACGAGGACGAGGAATGCGTGCGATGACACATCGCGCACGTGTCCGTGTCCTTGTCGGTCACAACGTGCGGCGGGATGACGTCGGGGCTCGGCGGCAGCATCGCGTTGTCGACGCGGACGTCGGCGACCGATGCCGCCGAGCCGGTGAAGCTCACGGCGTCTCGCGCTCTCGCTGAGATCGTGTACGTCAGCGAACCGTCCTGGTTCGGGTCGAGCACCCATCCGTAGTACCAGCTCGATGTGCCCGGTGGCCGAAAGCCACGTCTCAGTGCCCGTCCAGCCGGTGCCGTTCCAGTACTGGGCGTCTGAGCGCTGGATCGCGACCTCCACAAGGGTGACGCCAGATCCCGAGCCGTCGTCGGACGTCCCGGAGATGGATGTCGTCGCTCCGGTCAGCACTTCGTTCGGCAGTGGCGCGGCGATGGCGACCGCGGGCGGGACCGCGTCGACATCGAACGTCGAGCCTACGGTCGCGGTGTTCGAGACGTGGTGCTCCGCCCGCGCTCACCTCAGAGACACGCGCGGTCTCGGTCGCCCCGTCGGAGGCGCCGGGGGCGAAGTCGTACACGGTCCAGTACTGCACCGGCGATGCGCCGATCGCTTCCGTCGCATCGAATGTCACCGTTGACGTCGGACTGTTGAAGGTTCCCGGCGTGGTGTTGAGCCGAACGTCTGGGGCGCCGAACGCGTTATCGCCGTCGTCGCGGTACACGAACACCCCGCTGACGTTGAGTTCGGGCGCACGTAGCCATCATTGGTCACCGTGACTGCGTGACCGAGATGGTGTCCGTGCCGGACGTCACCTGACGAGATCTGAACCCGTCCACCGCACGCTGTCGACGACGGCGCCACGAACGCGGCCGGGGGCTGGTGGCCGACGAGACGCCGAGGACCGCGACCGCGCCCATCGATCTCGAACGTCGCCGAGATCGTGTGGCCGGCCGAGGTGACGTTGTAGAAGGTGTACGAGCCGAGGCCCCCTGGGACACTCCGTCAACAACTGACATCCACGGTGTGGTAGCCCGCGTCCGGTTGGATGAGGAACGTCTGGTTGGAGCCGTAGTCGACCGTCGGGCGAAGACGGCGTGATCGTGCCATTCGCGCTCGGCGACGTTGTGATCGGAACGTGTCGATCGCGAACGTCGCCGAGATGGTGTGGTTCGCGGTGACGTTCGTGAACGTGTACGTGGGCGATCGGGCCCTGGCTGACGCCATCGACGAGCACGTCGACGGTGTGGTAGCCGACGTCCGGCGTGATCGTGCAGGTCAGGCTCCCCCCCAGCGCGACCGTCGTGTCGCCGGATGGCGCGATCGAGCCGCCCGGGCCTGCGCTCGCGGAGATCGTGTTCTCGTCGATCGCGAACGTCGCCGAGATGGTGTGGTTCGCGGTGACGTTCGAGAACGTGTACGTCGGGATCGGGCCCTGGCTGACGCCATCGACGAGCACGTCGACGGTGTGGTAGCCGACGTCCGGCGTGATCGTGCAGGTCAGGCTCTCCCCCGACGTCAGGGTCGTGTCGCCCGAGGGTGCGATCGCGCCCCCAGGCCCGGCGCTCGCGGAGATCGTGTGCTCGTCGATCGCGAACGTCGCCGAGATCGTGTGGCCGGCCGATGTGACGTTGTAGAAGGTGTACGACCCGACGGCACCCTGCGACACACCGTCGGCGATGACGTCCACCACGTGGTAGCCCGCATCCGGTTGGATGAGGAACGTCTGGTTGGTGCCGTAGTCGACCGCCGGCGAGGACGGCGTAATGGTCCCGTTCGCGCTGGCAGACGTCTCGATCGTGAAGGTCTCAGCCGCAAACGTCACCGCTATGGTGTGGTCCGCCTTGACGCTGGAGAAGGTGTAGGTCGAAATCGCCCCCTGGCTCACGCCGTCGACGAAGACGTCCACGACGTAGTAGTGGGGATTGGCTGCGATGGTGTAGTCGTTGTCGGTGGCATAGGCGACCGTCGTCACGCCTGACGGCGAGATCGTGCCGCCCACGCCAGCAGTGGCCGTGATGGTGTAGCTGGGAATCGGGTAGCGCACGATGACGATGCCGCTGCCACCGTTCGCCGCCGCGCTCTGGCGGTAGTGTTGCCCCGCGCCGTAGCCTCCGCCGCCACCGCCTGTGTCAGCGGTGGCGTTCATGCTCAGCGCGCCGCCGTACCGTTGCGCCGGTCCCACCGCCGCCGACCCGCCACTGCCCGGATGTACCCGTTGCCAGCGTCGCCGCTTCCAGAGCCCCCGCCGCCCGCCGGCGTATGCAGCGCCGGTAATGGCAGCTCACCTGGCCGTTGCCGCCGTTCTGCGCGCTCGCGGCGCTCGCACCGCCGCCGCCACCGCCGTGCTGCTGTGGAGTGCCGGCACCGAAGCGTTGTTCCCGTCAGCCGCCGCTCCAGCGTTCCCTTGTCCTGAGGTCGCCCGTACCGCCTTGCCCCGTTGTAGGCGTGGGGGCGTAGTGCCGACCGCCACCGCCGCCTGAGCCACCGAGCTTGCCGTCGCTTGTCGCTCGTGTCGGCCGGCCTTGCCGCCGCCTCCACCGCCCGGTCGGTCAGCGATGCTTCCGAAGGAGGACCCGTTGCCGTTGCCGCCGGCCTGGGCGGAGGCCCCATGGCCCCCGGCGCCGACGACGACCGTCGTCGCGCCGTCGACGGCCATGTCGTGCTGCTCGACGAACCCGCCCGCGCCACCACCGCCGCCGCAGCTTTGTGTTGCTGTGGTCGCCTTGCTGCCGCCTGCGCCCCCGCCACCCACGACGAGTATCTCCGCGGTAAGCGGACCGACCGGCGTGAAGGCGTAGGCCGTGACGTGTCGGAGCACTCCGGTGAACTGAACGTGTGGACGAAGTCGTTGCCGCTTCGGGTGATCGGTTCCGCCCGTAGCCGGGAAGGTCGCGAAGGTCGCCGAGATGGTGTGGTCGCTCGTCACGTTGCTGAACGTGTAGCTCGTGAGCGGGCCCCTGGCTCACTCCGTCGACCCGCACATCGGTGATGCAGTAGATGGCGGGGTTGGTTGGAGCGATCGTGTACGTCTTGCTCAAGCCGTCAAAGACGGCCGAGACTCCGGCTGGCGAGATCGTGCCGGGGCCCGTGGCGGTCGCGGTGATGATGTAGGACGCCGGAGCCGGGTAGCTCACGATGACGATGCCGGTGCCGCCTGCCGCCGTCCGCTCCCGTTGCGACGCCTTCCGCCGCCGCCACCTCCGGTGTTGGGGAGTGGCCGCCGACGGGGGTCGTCCCGCCCGCTCCGCCGCCGCCGCTGCCACCGCTGCCGCTTGCGGTCCCTCCTCCTCCACCGCCGCCTGCGTACGTGACACTCGATCCCGAGATAGTGCTGGTAGGCCCGTCCCGCCCGCACCGCCGGTACCGCTGGCTCCGACGCCGCCCGCGCCGCCCGCGCCCCCGCCGCCGCCTGCGGCATCGTTCGCGCTGTTGTTCTGGAACGCGTTGCCGCCGGCATAGCCCTGCGTCGCCGTGCCCCGGCACCGGCGATCGCCGCGTAGGCACCCCCACCGCCGCCGGAAGCCCCGCTCGCGCCGGTGTAGACCGCGACGAGACCAGCCCCCGTACCGCCGCCGCCACCACCCGAGGCCGTCGCGAGCAGCCCCGAACGACGACGAGTTGCCGTTCCCACCACGTACAGCCGTGGTACCTGCCGTCCCGCCGCCGCCGACAGTCACTGCCTGCGCGCTGCTGACCATAACACCGCTCTGGGCGCTGAAACCGCCCGCGCCACCACCGCCGCCGTAGTAGCCCGCGTGGTCGGTCGTACCGCCGCCACCACCTCCGCCACCGCCCACAACGAGCACGTCGGCGGTCACCGCGACCGAGGGCGCGAAGGTGCCATTGGCTGTGAACGTATGGACGATGCTGCCGCCGACATGCGCAAAGGTGCCACCCGTCGCGAGACGGCGCCGCGAAGGTCGCGATAGATGGTGTGGTCGGCGTCGATGTTGGAGAACGTCTTGCTCGTGAGCGCGCCCTGGCTCACTCCGTCGACCTTCACGTCAGCGATGACGTAGCCGCTATCTGCCGTGATCGTGTAGGTCTGGCTGTCCCCCGCATTGAGCGTCGTGACGCCGCTGGGCGAGATCGAGCCGCCCAGGCCGGCCGTAGCCGTGATCACGTAGGTCGGGATCGCGTAGCGCACGATGACGACGCCGTCGCCGCCCGCTGCCGCCAGTCCTGGTGGTGCCGGCCGTGCTGCGCCCCGGCACCGCCGCCACCGCCCCGCGGTTCGCGGTAGCCGCGTCGACCCGTTGCCGCCGCTCGCCGCCGGCGCCGCCCACGCCGGAGCCTCCCGTCCCCGGCGGGTCGTGGATGCGCGCCCGCACCGCCGCCGCCTGCGTAGAACAGACTCGCGCCGGAGATGCTGCTCTGAGCCGCACCTCCGCCGCCGCCTTGCCGGAGGCTGCCGGCCGCCGACTCGCGCCCGCGCCGCCGCCGCCGCCGCCGCGGTCCGCGGCGACCCGCCGCTCCGGCATTGCCCTGGTCCGGAGGAACGCCGCTGCCGCCGGTGCCGAGCTGGCGTCGTAGTAGCCGCCGCCGCCACCGGACCCACCGGCGAGCCCGATTGCGGACGCCGAGTCCGTGGCCGACCGCCACCGCCGCCGCCGGTCGCGACACGGCTCCGAGGAGGAGGAGTTGCCCCGAGTGCCCCCGTTCCAGCGGACGTCCCCGCCGTGCCGCCGCCGCCGACCGTCACGGCGGTGCGCGTCGCTGACGACGGTGGTCGTGGCCACCAACCCACCAGCGCCGCCGCCGCCACCCTCACGTTCGTGTTCCCGCCGAGGGTTCCGCCACCGCCGCCACCGCCACCAACGATGAGCGCGTCGATGGTTCCCGCGCCGTTCGGCGTGAAGGCTCCCGTTGGCGGTGAACGTGTGGACCTTGTAGCCCAGCCCCTCGGTGATCGTCCCGCCCGTGGCCGACGCAACCGCGAACGTCGCCGAGATCGTGTGGTCGGTCGTCACATTCGTGAAGGTGTAGCTGAGCATCCCGCCTTGGCTGACGCCATCAACGACCACGTCCGTGACCACGTAGCCGGTCGCGGGTGTGAAGGTGAAGGTCTGGTTTGCGCCGTCGGCAACCGTGACAGTGCCGGACGGTGAGATGCTCCCGCCGGCACCAGCCGAGGCGTTGATCGTGTGGGTGTCGGCTGCGACCGCGCTCACGAGCGCGCCGATGGCGACGAGAGCGAGCGCGAGCGTCGCGATGACGCCGACAGTCGCAAGCGGACGCGACTTCATCAGCGTCCGGCCTCGAACGAGCGCGGAGGGGCGTGCGTGTCGCCCGCGACTACGCACCGGCCCACCACTGTCTCACACCGACGCCGGCAGCAAGCGCGCAGTCGCACGCCAGTCCCGCGGCCCATCGTGCGTGACGGTGTTCCACAAGCACCTCTCGGTCGCCCGACCCCCGGGGGATTGGGACCCTCGGCGGTTTCGGGGCGTGCTCCAACCCGCAATGCCAACTCCACCGGCATTTGGAGTTGAGTATACGGTTTGAGCAGCAGAAACGCATAGTGCGCGGAGGGAAAAGACGCCCCCAATGGCGCGCAGTGCTTCGCCACTGTGGAGGCGCCTCCACTCTGGACACTCATATCGTGACCGGCCGCTGCTTGCCGGACTCAGCCCGCTACTTCACGGTGACGTAGTCGTAGCCGCTCGACCACATGCCCGTCCCCGGGAAGTAGGAGCGCAGGCGCCAGCGGCCGCGATACGGCAGTTTGACGGCTGCCGAGTACTTCGACTTCGTGTTGTCTCCCGCGATGTTCGAGGTATAGGCGTTCACGAAACCGTAGGACTTGTAGACCTTGCCGACCTGCCGGTACTTGTAGATGCGAACAGCCGTCCGACCCCAACGCTTGGGGTACAGGTAGCCGTACACCGTCGAAGCTCGCGTGGTGATCATGACCGGCGGGGCCACCGGATTGCTCAACCGCTGCGTCGCTGCCGCAGCGATGCTGACCTTGGTCTGCGCGCCGCGCTGCATGCCCGTCCCGGGCTCCCAGACCTGCACGACGTAGTCGTAGAGATAGCCCGCCTTCACCAGGGGATCGGTGACGGACGTGCCGGTGATACGGAACGCGGACGTGAGCTCCGTCCAAGAGTCGGCCCCGCCCAATGACTTCCACACCCGGTACGTGTAGGGCCGGTCCTCGGCGAGCTGGCTCTTGGATGAACGCGTCGGGGCGGTCCACGTGAGCTTCACCCCGCTGCCGGCGACGTACGTGGCCTTGAGACTACGGACGGGACCGAACCTGTAAGCCCGAGACGACGATGTCGTCGATCGAGGCGCCCGAGTCCGGTCGTAGCGGCTGCTCCGATGATGGGCTCGACTGCCAGTCGACGAAGCCGAAGAACGGAACGTGCCACGCCCGGCGTCCTCGAGAGGTTCGCCGTGTTCGCTCGTCGAGCAGGTCGAAGGTCGGCGAACTGGACCCACGTCGCCGACGGCGTAAGCGCGAAGCGCGGTTGAGGTTGCTGTCGCGCTCCCGATCAGGTTGCCGCCTGAATCCGTCGCCCGCCACCAATCGCCGAAGGAACGTGTCGTCCGCACCTCCGAGCGAAGGCATCAGGTAGTAGAACGAGAGCCGTCGAGCCATAGTAGTCGACCAGTTGGGGCAGGTCCTTGCGAGCGACTCCCACGCGTCGTCGACGGGTACGTCGCCGTAGGCGCGGGCAGTGCCACCCTTCACCGCTGTCCCGGCGCACCAGAGGCTCGACGTACCGCTGAATCTTGACTGCGCTGTCTTGCCCCAGTAGGCGATCGGGTCGCCCTCGCCACCAATCGATGATCGGCGCGATCTGTGAGAAGGTGTCAGACCCGGGCTCGAATGTGATCCGCGTGATCTCGCGTCGGAGCGCGTAGGGCGGCGCGGCCGTGGCCGTCGACGCGACGCCAAGACTCGCCGCGAACACGGCGGCGATCACTGCATACCGGATGCCTACGCGCACATCATCCTCCACTCGCTGGCCACGGGCTCGTCTCCGAACGCCTTCGCCGCCTCAAGGGCGAGAGAACGCAACTTCTCGGGCTTGCCCGGGTCTCGGCGACCACGACGACCTCGAAGACGTAGCGGCCTCGCCGGTATGCCACAGTTGCAAGCTCGGTGCCATCGGTGCCGAAGTACGCAGCTGCTCCATCTACGCTCAATCTGTCTGTCCGCGGACTTCGGATACAGCACCATGCTCGTCTTCCTGATGAAGTACGTGCCGCCCCTTGCCGAGCCCCTGTCGTGCACAGCCCAGGCGATGCGGAAGGCGGGGCGCCGGCCCGCCTGGGGCACGGCCGAAACGTCGACGTTCGTCGGCGTCCGCAGGCGGTCTCGCCCATGTTGTAGCCGACGAACTTCTTCGGCACCAGCGCGACGAAGTCGACCTTGCTTCAAGAAACGCCGCGTCCGTGGCTGCCGACCCGCCACTGCTCGCGGCTCGCTGCTTCGCTGGCCGCCCGATTGAGCGCCCGGGTCCACCCCGCGCGTGCCTCCTCCGGCCGATGCGACGCCGCCGGCGGTGGCCGTCGCGAACCACAACGAGTGCGCGCTCGTTGCCGCGGGTCGGACGCCAGCACCCGTCGCGCAAGAGTCGACCGCCGAAGTCGTGTCGCCGGAAGCAAGCGCGTCTCTCAGCACGCTTGACCAGATCATCGTTCTGCTGACTCACATTCGCGCCGAGCTTCGTGGGCTCGGAGCTGCTTGGGCTTCGAGAAGGAAGAGCCGAGCGACGATCACGAGGGCCAAGACCACGACCGTACCCCCGCCGATGAGCGTCGGTCTTCCAGTACCTTCTGATGAGATCGCCCATTAGCGCCGGTCCCCGCTACTCTTCCGGCTCAGCAGCTGCGCTTTCGAGAGCCGCAGAGACCGCCTCGTCATCGATGGTCGACGCACCCCGCGCTCGGCGGCATCCTCGACGGCCGCCTCGGGCGAGCGGGATGAAAGTGTTGAAGGTTCCGTCCGACCGCTCCACGAGAGTCGCAAGCGCCGTGCCAGCGACCGTCATGCGGCTCCGCGCCCGGCGAGCGCTGCAGCCGGCAAGCCACGAGTCGACGATCGACTCGTCGACGGCCCCGTAGAGCCTCTCGGCGTCTCGCGTAGCAGCGTCGAACCGCCACTCGAGCGGGTGCTGGAGGCGAACGACTCCTCGAGCTCGGGCGCCTGCCCGGGAGCGGCGATGAAGACAAGTCGCGCGTCGCGACCGAGCGAGAAGCGCAGCTCCGACAGCGCGCCGACGATACTGTGCCGGGTCTCCTCGGGCACGTCCGTTCCAGTACTCGAACTCGCCGAGGATGACGACGACATCGTCGTAGCTGTGCGCGAGCGAACGCACGAGCGCGCCGAGCGTCTTGCGCGGCGCCTTCGTGACCTTGAACTCGGCGGCGGCCGCGACCTGACCACGCTCGCGGTAGACGCGCAGTGCACGGGCGATGACCGGCGAGACGTGCACCTGCGCGTACTCGATGACGTAGTCAAGCACCAAGGCCTGAGGTCTTCTGGTGCTCCTCGGCTTCACCTGTCTCGGTCTCGTCGGCCACGTCGGCTTCGTCTCGAGCGCTCGTCCAGCGTCTGACGCCGGGCGCCACGCCGATGGAGTCGTCCAGTTCCGCCTCTTCGTCCGCAGTGTCGGCGAGCTGCTCGGCGTCGATCGGTCCGATCGTCCAGCGGCTCGGCGAGTTCCTCGCTGCCGTTCGATCGTCTTCGTCGCCGAAGACCGCTTCGACCGCCGCCGACGGGATCCTCCGCGAAGATGCGCCGCGAACTCCTGCAGTCGTTCGGGGCCGAGCAGCTGGTAGGAGGCGAGATCGGTATCCGGCTCGGCAAGCACCTGCTCGACGTACGCGCCGCAGGGTCTCGTCGAAGTCGAGGAAGACCAGCCGCTCGGCGAGAACGCCGAGGATCGCGCGGACGACTCCGATTCGCGTCGCGCGCGAGCGATACGTACGCGTGGAGCGTGTTGAGCGAGGCGTCGTTGGCGAGCACGAACTCGACCTTCGCCTCGGCCTCGAGCGCGTACGTATCGGCGAAATCCTGCTCGTAGCTCCACCCATATGGGACGCGATCGCCTTGCGCGCGCGCCGCCATGATGCGCGCCGAGCAGTCGATTGGCTTCCGCGCCGACCTCGCACGTCACGGCCGGCCACTCGCCCTGCTCTTCCGGTGAAGAACGGGTTCGCCACCAGGCCGAGCGACCGATAGTGTTCCAGATCCGGGGTATGTCGTTTCCACGCTCTCCACTGAGATCCTCTCCTCAGAGCCGATGGCGCGGGCCTCGATCGCCCTGCATGCACGCACAGTCTGCGAGGGGCCCCGGATCTGCGACCCGGGACCCCTCGCGGTCACGCCTCAGATACCCGCAAAAGGGGTACCAGAGTAGTTCCTAGCCTACTTCTCGTGGCAAGCTTCGCACACGGTGCGATCGTCGGCACGCAGCAGAGAGCTGTCGAACGTCGGATCGACGCCGCCGAGCGCGTTGTCACGAACCGGCATCGTGCTGCCAGATGCAACGCCGTTGGTGCCGTTGCCGACCGTCAGCGAGGCGCTCGCCCAACCGGTCATGACCTGAGACGAGCCGTGAGCGACGTGGCAGGTGAGGCAGCCGAGAACGTCGTTCGCGGTTGTAGGTCCAGCCGGTCGGGTTGCTGACCATGTCGCGCTCCAGCGGAATGGAGCCCTTGCCCCAAGCTCGGGTCGTTGGTAGGCCTCGACCTGGAGGATCGCGTCACCGGAAGACGGGGCCACGTTCATCGGGTGACGATGACGAATAGCTGCCCCTGCAGGATCGGTGGATAGCTCTGTATCGAACCGGACCAGGCGTAGGACATGGTGCCGGTGCCCGTGTCAGTCCTCAACGGTGCCCGATTGACCACGTACTCCGTGTGGCATGCAGCGCACCAGTCGGACAGCGTACCAACCTGGGCGCCGGCGTTGTGGACGAGCCTGGTGCCACCGGTGTAGTTCGGCACGTAGTTGGCCATCTGCATGGCGCCACCATCGGCACCGCGCTTCCAGCCATCGGCGTACGGGTAGTTGGTCTGATCGTCGTCACCGAAGACGTTGAGGGCAACGTTCTGCACCGTTGACCGTGTCCTTCAGCAGACGGTAGTTCGTGCTGCCGTGAGGATCGTGGCAGTCGGCACACGTCAGCGTGGTCCCGCTGACCGAGGATCCGCGAAGCCCCAGTTCGGGAGACGTGCCGTGGTCTCGTGGTCGGCCAACATGTGCATGGACGTGACGCTCGACGGGGCCGCCGGCGACCGCTGCGCCGTCGGAGTTCTTGCGGACAGCGGTGCTGAAACCGCCGCCGTTGAGGCCGGCGTTGAACGTCGAGTTCGTCTTGTACTGCGTCACAGACCGCCATGGTCGACCGGTGCCCGTGGTATCGCCGGTCGCGCCGGACGGGCCCGAGTCGAAGATGCCGGACACGACGTTCGTCGACGCGCCGACGGCAGTCGTCGCCGTGGCAGGCGTTGCAGAACTGGGTCATCGTGCTGGCGTTTCCGACGAGCAGCGCGTACGGGTAGTCGCCGGGATCAGTCGCGCCCGGGTCCTTGGGCGTGAACTGAATGCTCGAGAACGAGCTGTGAGCCCGGTGGCACGCAGCGCACGAATCCGTGTCGACCAGGTAGCCACCGTGAGGGCCGAAGTTCGCGAACGCTCCAGTCGCGAAGACCAGGGAGAGCGCTAGTGCGAGGCCCAACAGGATAACGAGCTTCTTCACACCAATCACCTCCTAATCTTCTAGTGGACCGCGCACGCGATGCACGGGTCGAAGGACTGGGCAATACGCAGGACCTCAACACCACCACCGGTCGTGACCGTGATAGCTGCCGACTCGCCGCTGGCGTTCGAGTGTCTGCGACTTGAACGAGACCTGCGTGTTGGCGAACGGAGCACCGATGACAGGCCTTCTCGATTGCGCCGTTGTTGCCGGCCGTGTCCTTGGGCGAGCCGTTCCAGGTCGTCGGAACGATGCACTGGTAGGCGATGATCTTGTTGTCCTTGATCGTGGACTGGTGCATGAGGGCGCCACGCGGAGCCTCAGTCGCACCGTAGCCGTGCCACGTGCCGCGTCGTGCGGGAGGCCGACGTGCCAACGCCCCAGGAGGCCTGGCTGCCGCGAGACGCCGAGCTGGTCGATCCACGGCTTGTGTCGCGTCAAGAGCCGTCGTGGCCGCCAGCTGAGTGCGCCGGTGGCTGCGTTGACCACGACGTTGCCGACCATCCTCTGAACGAGCAAGAGCGACTCGAGCGCACGGGCGCGGAGGCGGTCCATCGTGGACAGGCCGCCCTTGACGACCGCTGGAGTTGAGGTCGCCGGTCGCCCGCGAGCCAGCGGCCACGATCGTCGGCAGCCGTGCCGTCACCGACGCAGTCGGTGGGTGTTGAGCAGTCCGGCTTGACGTCGGCCGACAGCGCGTCGAGGTTGAGTCCCGTAAGTGTAGCCGGCGCCGGCGCTATGCATGGCCGAGCGTAGGTCGCCGACGAGCGCAGTGCCGTCGACCGGGTACGATGCCGGCGACCGCGAGGCGAGCCAGCGGGCCGACCTCGCACGGCGAGGCCCTTCCAGCGCGGCGCCTTCATGTACGAGTAGCCCGCGTTGCGGTTCGGCTTGGTGCGCTGGACGTCGCCCGGGTAGGCCGTCGTGCCGCTGTCGACTGCCGTGGCGGTGTCAGCGGCCGACATTGCGTAGCGCGAGTGCGTGATGTCCTCCGTGAGGTTCTTGACGCGAGTTCGCGCTCAGGTCGTTCAGCCAGACGGCTGCGACCTGGGTCTTGTTGGCGACTGTGAAGTCTGTCGCGCGCGGAATGCGTTGAGGTCCTTGACACCGCCACCACCGGTGAACGAGCGAGTTGTCGATCTCGGGGAACGCGCCCCAGGCGAGGAAGCGACCGAGACCGGCGCCGTAGCCCTTGCCGCGTCGTGCGCGGCCACCGGTCCGGCGTTGATGCCCGTGTTGCCCGCGTTGTCGTAGTCGCAGTAGAGCACGCCGAGCGCGAAAGCGATCGGCACGTACTCCTGGACGATCCACAGACCGACTTCCTGGATGAGGCTCTTGAACTTGTCGCAGCGAGCCGCGAAGTCGACGACGTCCGAGGTGTCGTTCGTGACGCCACCAGCGACGTAGCACGAGGTCATCGGCATACGTCCGGCGAACAGCGCACCGGCCTCGAAGGTGAGGCGGCGCATCTTGAGCGCCTTGACGTAGCTGATGATGACCGCGTCCCACAGCTGCAGGGTGCCGTGGATTGGCGTCCGGAACGACTGACGTTGCCGCCAGAGCCGTTGGCGGCGCCGCGGCCCGCGGCCGACTCCCGCAGCAGCGGGTTGTAGTAGCTGTTGTTGAAGTACGGGGTCCACGGCGGGATTGCGGGGCCCTGGACGTAGCTCGGCGCGACGAGGTGGTAGAAGTGCGTGATGCTCGACATCAGGAACTCGGCAGCGAGCACCAGGTTCCGGATGAGCATCGCCTTCTCGGAGACGCCGCCCTTGAACGTGATGTGGCCGTTGCTGTAGCCGAGGACCGTGTCAGCAGCGTACGTGGCGGTCATGCCGTGAGGAACGGGGCAGACGCCGCAGATGCGCTGCATGTACGTGATCGGGTCGTTGGGCTTGCGGCCGAGAACGAAGTTCTCGAAGCCACGCCACAGGTTGCCGTGAGCGTTGGCGTCGGTGACGACGTTGCCGCTCGACGTTCGACCTTGATGCCGAGGTGACCCTCGATACGGGAGATCGGGTCGACTTCGTATGAGTGGTACCAGTTCCGTTGCAATCGTACTGAGTCATCTATTTCACCCTCCTTCCCGTGACTAGAGCTTCACGAAGGGCACGAAGCGGTCAGGATAGCCCGGCTCGGTGCAGCCCATGCAGGGATGCCCGGCCGACGGTGCAGTGGCTGCCGCCCTTGGAGCCTGGCGAACGTCTGGCTCGCGCCGTTCTGCGGCTGCATGTTGTTCCAGCCGTGTGCGCCGCAGAGCGAACGCGTGTAGGGGCCCTTGCAGCCGATCTTCTGCAGACAGCCGGTGTCGCCCGGCTTGCGTGGCGTAGACGCCCTTGGTGAAGTACTTGTAGCGCGGGCAGTACGCGCTGTGGACCGGGATCGGGTAGACCATCTTGAGACGGCGGCTCGAGCGCCGTCGAGCGCGGCCGGGTTCGGGGTGAGGCCCGACAGAACGCCGATGCCGCCACCGCGGCCGAGAACGGCCTGCAGGTCGATCATGACGCCGATGACCGTGAGAACGAACCAGAACGGGTTCGTCGGGCAGCCCGGGATGTTGATGACCTTGCCGGCCGCAGCCTGCGCGGTGATCGCCGGCTGAGCGCTCAGGTACTGCGTAGGTGCCCTTGGCGCCGGTCTGCGACTGGGTGGTGTCGAACTCGGGATCGCTCGCCAGGGCCGGCAGGTTGCAGCCGGGTAGCCGCCGTAAGTACGCGCACTGCCCGATCGGCAGAGACCGAGAGGCAGTTCGGCCATCTTGGCCAGAGCGCGCAACGGCGTCGGGCATGTCGATCTCGAAACCGCCGTACGGTCTGGATCGTAGCCTTCCTCATGCCGATGGAGCACCACGGAACGCCCGAGTCGCCCGACGTGCCCCACGCACCGGCGTCGGCCTTGTCCTGCAGAGCACCCTCGACGACGAGCACGAACGGGGCTCTGTAGCGGCCGGTCCGGATCGGCCAGCGGATCGCCGCCGCCGTTGGTGATGAAGTCGTTGAGCCACTGGGCCGCGAGGTCGCCGCCCATGCCCATGACGTCTCGTGATACTGGAGATCGATGACGTCGATGACCACGTCGGCGATGTTGAGCACGCGTGTCGCCGCTGGCGTTGGCATCCACGCGAAGAGCGCCACCGGTGAGGGTCGACGTCGTGGCGGATCGATCGCCGCCAGCGAGCGTGCAGCGGCGTCCAGCGTGGTGGTGGCGTTGTCACCGTAGATCGGGTGACCGTCGCTTCTCTCGAGGAAGCTGAGGAGCGACGTCGAACAACCGGTGCACTCCTGCACCGTGGATCCAGATCACTCTCGGCTTGTTGAGCGTGCCGAAGAGCGTCATGTCGCGGGTTCAGTGTACCCGAGTGCCTCCGTGATGCGTCGACAGCTCCACCTGGCTCATGCCAGCGGCCGCTGCGAACGCACCCAGACGGGTAACAAACTGTCGCCTGGTAATAGCCATACTCTCTCCTCCTTCCAAACCTTCCGTTTACTTCACGTGCCTAGTCTTAACTCCGACCTGACCTCCAGACGCGGACTGTGCGCAAGACCTCCTTTCGAGCGTCCGAGCCAGAGATGGGCCGGAGATGACAACTCACGACTCCAAGAAAGAAGCCAGCATCCGCCGCTAGTGCGCGGAATGCTGACTGCTTGTGCCCCGGGTCTTCGTGCCGGCTCCAACCCAATGATTCCATCTGCTGCTCGGTCCGTCCCAGACCGAAGTCAGCAGTCTTGTAACAGATGTTACAACCAAGATAGCCACGCGGTGACTCCACGTCAACCCTCTTCGCCGACGATTTGTCGCCGTTGAGCGGCGTTTGGCGGGCAAATGCCACTCTCGGCACTACTCTTCGCCGGCCGGAACGTCGGCGTCTGCAGGCTCGCCAACAGGCGTTTCGGACCCGGGCGGCTCGCCGGTCAGTGGCGCCGTCGTCGCGCTGTCGGCGGACGTGGTCCCTTCGGGCGGCTTCCGGTCCTTCTTGTACTTCTCGACGAACTCGACGGCGTTCAGCGTCTGGACTTCCATGCGATAGGCCAGCGTGCGCAATTCGTCGGTCTCCGTGCACAGACACCTCGTGCGCTGAGCGACTGCCATCACGACGGCTGGCTCGTGCTCGATCTCGTACTTCTCCATGAGCGCCTGTGCATCGGGCTCGGAGTGCTCCCAGACCTCGAACAGATCGGCGGTTTCCCGCTTCTCGACGGCCTCGAAGATCCCGGGTCGCTGCTCCTCGGTCGTTATCCACTTCACGCGGCGGATCGAGGACAGCAGATCCTCTTCGCCGAGTCGGACGATCTCGTAGACGAAGTCTGCGGTTGCGTAGAACTTGCGCTTCCTCAGCAGCAGCAGCAGCGGCAGCAGCAGCAGCGGGAGGAGGCACCAGATGAGACGGCTCGGCGGTCCGATAACGGGCAGGCTCGTGATCTGCGCCGGCCAGCCCCAGACTTCGACCCGACCGTTACCGGAGTCGGTCACGTACATGCGGTTCTTCGCGCCGACCGACACGCTGTTCGGGTAGTTGAACTGGCCGTCCAGAAGGCCCTGTTCGCCGAAGAGGAGGACCTTGTTGCCCTCGGCGTCCCAGATCGTCGCGTCGTGCGCGAGCGTGTCGACGACGACGAAACGCAGCGGGGCAGAGGCGTCGTCGGACGGCAAGCGGCTGGAGCGGGGCGATACCGCGCGGGCAGACCCTGCGTCACGATGATCTTCTTGAAGTCGCCGTTGAGGTCGAACACCTGGACGCGCCGGTTGTTGCTGTCCGCGACGTAGACCTGGTCGTTGGCGACCATCGGCGCCGTTCGGGAACTGGAAGACGCCGGGCGCCGACGTCCGGCTTGAAGCACGATCGCCGCGGTGCCGACGCTTCGCTTGAACTTGCCATCCGGGCCGAAGATGAGCAGACGATGACCGTTGAGGAACTCGGTCACGTACATCGTGCCGTCGTTGCCGAACGCGATCGCGACCGGCACCCACTGCACCCCGCCGGTCTCGAACTTGGGCAGCTGGTTCTTGGGGAGGCGCGGATTGAAGTCGCCCAGGTACTTCCCGGCCGTCGAGTACTTGTGCACCGAACGAGTACGACGGTCGGTGACGTAGAGATTGCCGTCCTTGGGGTTCTTCGCGATGTAGAGCGGAGTCACCGCTCTCGCTGCGCGCCGATCGAGCGCTGCCACACTCCGCGCTGGTTGAAGACCTGGACCTTGCTGGTCTTCGAGTCGACAACGTAGACGCGTGTTCCCGTCAACAAGAACGCCCAGCGGCTCGATGAGCCGGTTGGTGCCCGAGCCGCTGAACGAGAACAGGAACTGCGGCGGCGTGACTGCGTTCGTGTCCCCGACAACGCCCGTGAGATCGAAGGACGAGCTTCTTCGTCGACCGGTAGTAGGCGTAGTAGCCCGCGAGCGCCGCCAAGAGCAGCGCGAGGATCACCACGATCACCAGTAGTCTCTTTTGACGCTTCGTCACGGGGACTCCTTGAGTCGAATCCTGTCGAGCGGTCGTCCGGCTAGTTGGTCGTGGTCGACGTCTCCTTGGACGTCTTCGCCGGGCTCAGTCGCGCGACCGCCGCCTTGATGTCGGCGTTGGTGCCGTCGAGCTTCGCTGCTTCCTTGTACGTCGTCAGCGCCTCGGTCTTCTTGCCCATCTTCTCGAGCACCTGTCCGTGCAGACAGCGCGAGCTCCGCGCTTTGCGGGTCTATCCGTCGCGCGATCTTGACGTACTCGAGCGCCTTGAGCGGCTGCGTCGCCAGAGCCTGCCTGGCCTTGGCAACCCAAGAGTCGGCGGTTCCGAGCTGCTCCAGAAGGACCTGCGGCTCTCTCGCCTCGGGGTTGGCATCGATGGCCCGCCTGATGTACTCGGATGCCTTGAGGTAGTTCTTCTTCTGCAGGTACAGCTGCGCCGGCGTCGTAGTTCGCCTGCGCGAAGCTCGGATCGAATGCGAGCGAGTACTCCACGTACTTGATCGCCTCGTCGGTCTCGTCCATGCCCATGAACGCTCGGGAAAGCAGCAAGTAGGTGTCCGACGAGTCCTTGCGGATCCGCAACGCCTCCTTGAAGTAGCCGACGGCCTTCTCGTACTCGTGCTCGTTCAAGGCCATGTTGCCGAGGTTGTAGAGCGCCTGCTCTCGCCGGGCGTCGGTCCCCGTGGCCATCCCGGTGTCCGTCAGCGAGACGACCTTCTCGAAGTACTTGGCCGCCTGGGCCTTGTGCTTGGTGATCATGGCGACCATACCGAGGTCGAGATATGGCGCCCGGGTGCTTGGGATCGAGCTTCAGGGCGGCGTTGAACTGCTCGATGGCCTGCTGGTACTTGCCTGCAGCCGCGTAGCCTTCACCCAGTCGAACCCGGAAGACCACGTTGTTCGGCTGCGCCCGTACCTGCTTCTTGATCTCCTGGATCACGCGCAAGGCCGGCGTCGACTGGATCGCCTCTTGCCGATCCAGATACACCGTGTAGCCGAAGAGTGCGGCGAGTCCGATGAGTGCCACGACGAGCACCCATGCCGATGCTCTGAGCAACGTCGTCGTCTGTTGCGATGTCATTGCGCGCAAGACCCCCTTGCCGGGTGGAACGAGACTGGAGAACGAACGCCCTGCGGCTTACGCGGGCGGCGAGAGCAAGAGTGCACCCCCCACCGGGCGGGCCCGGATCGGGACAGGACCGTAGCAGCGATCGTAGTCGCTTGGCGCCGATAGGAGCTGGAGCATCCCGCTAGATCCGCAGGTTCTGGTGGCATCTGACGCACAGCTCTGCGCCCACGTAGGGCGCGATCTGCACGTTGAACGGGTCGTTGGCTCCATGGCAGTCGTAGCACAAGCGAAGGTCATGCCCTTGTTGCACCGCGACTTTCTTGGCAGAAGCACTCCCCCCAAAATCTACATGACATTCGAAGCATCGGTAGGGCTTGCCCTTCTTCTCCTCCACGATGAAATGCACTGCGTGCTCGGCGAACGCCTTCTGCTGGATGGACGTCGCGGGCTTCAGGCTCATCTCGTCGTGACACGGTTTGCAGTTCTTCTCGACGAGGTAGGCGTTCTTCACCCGGTCGTGGTGGCAGGCCTGGCAGCTCGACTTGTCGGTGTGGCAGACGTCGCAGTCGCTCGAGTCGGCCTTGGCGGCCTTCGAGTGGGAGGTGAGCCAGTCGGTCGGGTGCGGCATGACCGTGGTGTGGCAGCGCTTGCACGACGGGTCGTCGTGGCACGAGCCGCACGCTCCCTTGCCGGCGAGGTAGAGCGGGCCGTGCCGGGTGAGCCACTTCGCGTTCTTGTGGTCGTTCGGGATGACCTGCTTGCCGGTGTGGCACTCGACGCAGAACGCGGGCTCGTGGCACATCGCGCAGTACTCGGGGTCGCGCGTGGCGCGCTTCTTGTGCGTGCCTGAGACGAAGGCCTCGGTGTGGTCGGCGGGCTTGAGTTCGAAGCCGGGCGGGTGGCACTTCTCGCACTCCACCCCGGCGACCGCGCCCTGCCCCGCGTGCACGAGGCCGTGGCAGCGGTAGCACGAGAGCATGTCGGGGCGGGTCGTGTCGTCGGGCGTGTGGGCGAACTCGTTGTGGCAGACGGTGCAGTCGAAGTCGCGCTGCAGGTGCGTGCCGTGCGCGAAGACGAGGCGCCCCTTCATGAACGAGCTCGGGCTGTCCAGGTCCGGGTGGCAATACGCGCACTGCGCCATCGTCACGGGCTCGTCGGGATAGATCTTCACGGCGGGCGGGGCCGGCTTCTCGATGATGATCGACTGGTAGGTCGCGGGCATCTTCCCGACGTTCACGGACTCCTTGTCGTGGCACGCGTCGCAGTCGGCCTGGGGCGTCGTGGCACATCATGCAGTCGTTCACGCCGTAGGCCTTCGCCCAGTCGGCGTGGGGCTTCGCCTTCCAGTCGTCCGTGTGGTTCGTGGGCCGAAGCTCGAAGGAGGGCGTGTGGCACTTCTCGCATGCCTTGGTGGCGAGGTCTCCCTGGGGGCCGTGCGCGACGCCGTGACAGGTGAAGCAGACCTCCATGGGCACGCTTTGCGTCACGCCCTGCTCGTGCGGCATCTGGTAGTGGCAGCCCGCGCACGACACCACGAGGTGGTTGCCGTGGCTGAAGATGAGCCCGGCCTTGTTCGTCGTGCCCAGCGTGGCGTGGCAGGCGATGCACTGGTCCGCTTCGACCTTGACCGAGGTGTCGATCACCGGGACCACTGGGGCTTGTCCGCGACCGATCTGGGGCATCGCCCACAGAAAGAAGACGGCGGCGACCACGGCGACCGCCAGCCCCCAGAAGAAGTACCTTCGATGTCGTGCTAGGAGAACCACTGACTCACCGGATCTCGATGTTCTGCCTGTCCGTTCCCCGTGCCGAAACGGCCGGTCGACCAAAAGGTGCGACCGGCTGGTGAACCAGCATATGTGGGCTGGCCGAGGAGTGTCAAAGACGACTCGACCTGCTCTGTGTCCTGGGATGCTCATTTCGCTACGCGATTCGCGACCGATGAGAGCGCGTCGAGAGCCTTGCGGACGTCACCCGACGCCTCGCCCTCTATCGCGATCGCAACCGGGCCTTCCGTCCATCCGACGATGGCGAAGCGCTTCCCGTCGGTGGCACCGTAACCGCTTGCGACTGCCCACGCGGACCGTTCGCGGAGCTCGGTGTATGCGCGCTTGACGTCCGTCTTGAGCCAGTCCTCGGCGGACCTTCGGACTCCCGTGTTGCTCCACCGCAATGACCAACGCGGTCAGGGCACCGCTGCCCGTGGCACGGTACTCCCGGCTGAGCGAGAAGGTGTCCGCCACCACCGGGAGGGCCTTGAACCCCGGTAGCGTGTCCGGCGTGTACCTGAGAAGGCTGGCGACCGGACCCTCAGGTTTCGCCGCTTCGCCCGGCTTGGTGGTTCCCGGGGACTTGGATCCGGACGACCCGCCGGCGGACGCACCCGATGTCGTCGTTGTGGAGCCGCCAGCGCCCTGTCGGACTTCGGCGAGCTGCGAGCTGGCCGACTTGAAGCCGGAGTCTACTGCGACGATGGCCTCGAGCTTCTTCGTGTGCGGTAGGAAGGTCGCTCGTCTCCAATGCGCGCTGCGCCTCGGCGTACAGCTTCTCGAGCTGCGTGTGCTTGTCGCACGTGATGCGCTTCGTTGTGACTCGATACCCACCGGCCTCGTCGGACGGGACCCGCACGGTGTGCACGGATGACGAGATCTCCTCACCGTACGTACACAGCACGCGCTCACCGGTCTGCACATTCACCTTGCGCCCGCCGCAGCCGGCCAGTGCGCCGTCACGACGATCGCCCCAATGAGCAGGCACGTCATGAATACCGAAGTGCGCAGCCGAGTCATCAGCGTCCTTCGTCTGTCTCGAGTCGTTCGGTCGGTGTCTGTTCGGACGGCCGTCCCGACCCCCGATCGGAGATCGCCACTGCCATCAGGACAAGCAGGCCCGCCGCGGTGAGGATCACCGAAAGCCACAAGGCCAGCGACGGCGTTGCCGCCATCGTCAACCTTGCATATTCCGTACCGTAGTCTTGCTGGACGTCGCCGGGGATCCAACGCGTCCAGGTCCTCAGGGGTACGTCCCGGACGATCGGCACTGCGAGCAGGGCGACCGCGAGACCGACGGTGGCAGCGACCGCGACAACGAATCGAACGCGACGCCGAATCAGGTAGGCGCAGAGGGCGACCCCCGCCAGAGCCGCGAAGAGGCGCTATCCACGCCGAGGCGCTCTCCGCTCCCAGCATCCGCCACACAGCGTGGTAGTCGCTGCCATCGCCCAAGGTCCCCGTGACGCTCGCCGAGAACGCCGGCAGCACGAGCGCGAGCAAGGCCGCTACCACGCCCGACGCGGTCAGAGCCAGCCCTGTGCGTGACGCGAGGGTCCGACGTGCAGAAGGCGGCTCGTCAGTCGGAACCGCCGTGGCATCTCTCGGCAGGAGGGCGATGCCGCCGGCTCCGACCAGCGTGACCAAAGAGGCCCATGCGACCGGCGTCCAGAGCATCGGGCTCGGGCCGGCGCGGCCGGCAATGGACTCCAGCGCCGGCGATCAGGCTGAGAGTCACGGGCAGCAACATGAAGAGCGCGGCGGGACGCACCGGCCCGACACGTCGAGCGAGCATGCTCCACGAAACGAACATAGCCGAGAGCGCGCAGATCGCAGCGAGCATCTGCGGCCAGACGCTGATGAAGCCGCCGAGCAGCACCGCGCGCGTCGGGGCAGCGAGGGCGACGACGATCGCAACGGACGCACCCGCGGCGGCGATGGGGGGAAGTACTGCCCGCCACGGATGACGCCGGGAAAGCGACACGACCACTATCGTCAGCACGAACCACCCGATGCCTGCGGCCAGCATCGCCAAGTCCTCGCGCGGGTAGCGCACGAACGGCGAGAACGAGCTGGGGCGTTCCCAGTTAGCACACACCGTCGCTGCTCCCGCGAGCGCGAGGAAGGCGGCGACCACTTGGATCGCCGACGCGCGCCGCGACGTCAGAAGCGAACCGACGACGAGAACCGCTCCCCACCCGGCCGCCGTGAAGAAGACGACCTCCGAGCCCGGTGGCGCATCCGTGTAGCGGTTCGCCAGCACCACGTACTGCGTGCCGAATACCCCGAGGACGCCGCCCGCACAGATTGCAAGCACGTCTCGCGTCGAGAGCGCCGCCAGCTCGCGACGGCGCGGTACGCCGGTGAGCGCGAGCGCCACGAGCAGGAATCCCACCGCAAGGTATGCGGTCATGCGGGCGGCGTCGAGTTCGTCGGCCAGGAGCGTCTGCACGGCGAAGTACGCGGGCTGCGCGAGCGCGAAGACCGCCGCCAGGACGATGATGATCCAGCCGCGCCTCAACGATGCCGCCATCAGTAACGGGCCTCCGCCGCACGAGAAGGAAGGGCCGGGGTTCTCTCCCCGGCCCTTCCAAGGTAGCGCAGGTGGTGCACTATGCGAACTGCTACTTGTTGTGGCAGACCTCGCAAACACCACGGTTGTCCCGACGCAGAAGCGCCGACGGGCTCGCGAAGAAGTTGTTGTGCGCGTAGCCGTCGGTGTCGAGAATCTGAGAACCGTCGGCAGCGAAGCCGATCATCGATGCCGACGTGCCGTGCGAGCGGTGGCACGTCAGACAATCGATCCAGTCGCTGCTCGCGTTCGCAGCGGTCGGACCTTCCTGGAGGTCATGAGCGAGAGGCAGTACGTTCTCGGTCACGATCATGGAAGCCTTGTCCGGACCCTGGTAGTTGGAGAGCGGGACGTTGATCGGGTGCTTGTGACGCACCTTCAGGCCCGCGCCGTCGCCAGCGTTGTACTTCCACGCCATGCCAACCATACCCCCGGCCGCAGTGGTGCCATCTCCGACGCCTGCAGCCGCTTCCTCAGACTCGAACGTCATGTACGTCGAGTGGCAGCCCACGCACCAGGCGCTCATACCCTTAGCAGGGTTCGCGGTTCCAGGACGTGGGAAGCGTCGCGGTCGAAGAGGGCGGGAGCACCCAGTCGTACCCCTTGGCGTACAGCGGCTTGAAGTAGCTCGGTGTATAGCCGGGATACTGCGTGTGAAGCTTGAAGCCGGAAGCGGGGAAGCCAGCCTCGTTGGACGAGACGAACGCGTCGGGCTGCGGGTTGACGGGGTCGCCCGAAGGCTTGTAGCCGCCGACGTAGTAGCCGTTCACGTACGACTTCAGGATGCGGTAGTTCGCCGTGCCGTGAGGATCGTGGCACGAACCGCAGTCCATCTTGATGAGCTGGGACTCGCCCACGTTCGGGCACCGTGTCGGTGGCGGAGCTCACCGTTGGCCTGCGGAGCGCCGGCCGTCGGGGAGTTCACACGGCTTGCCCAATTGTCAGCAGCGCCGTTACCGGTCCAGCCGCCACCGTACGCGCCCCACGACTTGCCGTTGAAGTTGTGGTTCGACGTGGTGGCCGCACCGTTGTACGACTCGAAGCCGCCGCCGTTGAGCGAGGGGAAGTACGGGCCGAGCGGCCCCGCGCCGTCAGGGTCGGGCTGCAGGACCTCGTACACGCCTTCCTGGACGTTCAGGATCGAACCCTCACTCGTAGCGTCGTGACAGGCGTAGCAGAACTCGTACATGTTCGTCGCCGACGTCACGAGCAGTGCGCTGCGCGGTCCAGCTCCACTGACCGGGGTCCATGTGATCGTGCTCACCGACGTGTGCGCTCTGTGACAGCCGGCGCATGCATCGGTGTCGTTGGTGTAGCCGCCGTGAACGCCGTAGTT
This sequence comes from uncultured Actinomycetes bacterium, assembly GCA_963817255.1. Classification (GTDB taxonomy): domain Bacteria; phylum Actinomycetota; class Coriobacteriia; order Anaerosomatales; family CAVRZR01; genus CAVRZR01. Next base: position 159,962 of record CAWFNT010000002.1, on the reverse strand, counting down.
CGCGAACGCGAGGGTCGGCACGAGCAGTGCGGCTAGGACTGCGATCGCGAATAGAAGCGCAAGTCTCTTAGTCATCACGGCTACACCTCCCCTTCTTCTGAAGCTTCGTTCGCGGCGCGTCGTGCGCTCAGCGCCATCAGGCCTCCAACGAGGATGGTCGGGACGATCGCGGCCTTGGCGAGCGGACTCGAGAACAGCCCGGTCGCGGCCGGATTCAGATGGTCTTCGACGAACGGGTCTGCCTTCGGCGGGCCGAGCAGTACCTTCTTGCTCGCCCAGAATAGGCTGCCGTTGCCGATCCAGCCGATAGAACCGCCGCCGTCCACGTTCGTGTATCCGTTGGCCGGATTCTGCAGGTACGCGAGGATGTTCGCCCTCGAGTCCCACCTCATGGCCTTCGCGGGGCAGCTGGCGACGCATGCCGGCTCGTGAGCGAGCTCGGGGACGATGTTGCCGCCGATCGGGCTCTCTGAAGTTGCCGCTCGCGTCCTTGACCTGCCGGGTCGGCAGGGCATCCGCGCCAGCTCACGTCTGCACCGGCACGCGTGTGACACAGCGTGCACTTGTGGGACTTGGCTTGCCCGGCCGCTGCGGGAAGGTCGCTACCCACGCCGATCTTGGGGTAGCCACCACGCTGACAGTCGACCTGGCACGGATACTGTCCGAAGGCGTTCACGCAGACGCTCGGATCGCACAGGTGTAGTCGATGTAGACAGCACCCGTCGGCTCCTTGATGATCGGCCTTCGTGGGGCAGCGTCCGGCGCAAGGCGGATCGGGACAGTGCCAGCACGTGTAGCGAACGAAGGGGCCCATGTCGACGCGCTTCTGGCTCTTGATGGCCAGTCGCTGGTCGTAGGCAACCTTGTTCACGCCGACGGTATCCTGCTTCATCTTCCACTCTCGCTTGCATGCAATGACACAACCGTTACAACGCATGCACTTGTCGACCTCTTGGAGTATCGCCATGACAGTCATCGATCACACCTCCTTACACCGGTTCGATTCGGCAGAGACAGGCCTTGTACTCGGGTATCGTCGTGTTCGCATCCATCGCATCGATGCACAGGTCGTTGGCCCGGCGCCGGTCGACAGACCCTTGTCACCCCAGTGCCACGGAATCGCCACGACACCCTGGGCGACTCTCTGGTTCTTGGAAAGACCGACACCGACACGCGCGGTGAAGTTCTTGCCACCGAAGACGGCCGCATTCGGCGCCGTCCAGGTGGGCGGAGCCGGAAGCCGTAACGTGCCAGCGGCATTACTGTCGCCACGCGCGGTCACGACACGGACCTTCTGGCCGTCGACGATCCCGTACGCGCGGGCGTCGGCCGAGTTGATCTCGATCCAGGGCTCGGGCTCGATCTCCGTGTTGACCCTGTTGTTCCGGGTGATCGGACCACCCTGGAAGTGCTCGACGCACCGGATGGTGGTCAGCACCAGCGGGAACGTCCGGTCACCGTACCGCGCGAGGTTCCGCTGTAGAGGCAGTTTCCCTCACCGCGACTTCGTTGATCGCGGTGTCGGTGGTCGTGTTGTAGCCCCACGCAGCGACGAGGTCGGGCCTGCGGTGTCTCGTACGGCTCGACGTGTGCCCGGGGAAACGACCCGCGAGACGTGGACCGGTCGGAGTCCGCCGCCCGGAAGCAGCGGCTTGTCGGAGAGCCGTGCGACCGTGCGATACCAGCGGCGAGTAGTTGAACACGTCGGTGTTCGCCGGCATCACCTTGGGAGCGAAGACGGCAACGAGTCGGGGCTCATGAAGAAGTCGGCTCTGATCGCCAGGGACCTCGCCGTTGTTGTAGAACACCCGACGATTCACGAGCCAGCTGTAGCCCCACTTCTGGTACAGCAGGTTGACCCCGGGGTCGGCCGTGACGCGGCTCTTCGCGCGATTGGACGAGTAATCCACCACCACGCGTACCCGCCACGGTCGCCAGCTGTAGGCCACAGTGAAGGCTCCCGCGTCGATGAGGTTGCCGCCAGCGAGCGGCCGTTCCAGCACGCGCGTTGTGCGAGTTCGTAGCTGTAGTCGGACGCCGAGGGTGTGTGTGCCCGGAGTATGGAGCCGCAAGAGCGGTTGCCCGCTGCGGCGAGCGTCACACTCGGAGCTGCTGTTCTCGGTGGCCCACGCGACGGATCCTGCCGTCGTATGTCGTACCTCGCGGTAGAGCCAGGCCGACACCGTTGTTCTGCGGGTCAGACATGCGGCTCGCAGACCTCCCTCGCCGAGAGCTCGCAGTCGAACGCGCCGAACTTGCGAGATACGCACCCGCTGCATGCTCCATCCGTACTGGTCGCCGTAGAGCGTCTTGTAGACGCTCGTGTCGTAAGCCGAGCGGGGTTGAGCCACACGTCCTGATGTGCGAGAAGCGCCAGCAGCGTCGTCAAGCGCCTTCGCGAACGCATCAGCAGCTCGAGTGTCGTCCTTGCTGTTGCCCGAGCGGCGTCGACCGCCTGGTAGCGCCACTGGAGCATGCGGCCGGAGTTGGTCGCCGAACCGGCCTTCTCCGACGTGTGAGGCCGCCGGGATCAGTAGGTACAACGTCACCGGTGGTGCTGCCGCCTGCGACCTTGCGATCGCACATGGCCGTCTCGGTCTCGAACATGTCGACGTAGACGAGCAGGTCGAGTTCTCGAGACCGTCACGAACCTTGCCCTGGTTCGGCTCGGTGACCGCCGGGTTCTGACCCCAGACGACCGCCGCCTTGATCGGGCGTTCCGGTCGGTCCAGGCCATGTTGCGGAACATCTTGATGTGGTTGTCGCCGTTGCCCTTGGGCCAAAGCGAGTAGAACGCATCAACGGCACGCCTCGCGCGTCGGCGGCCATCGTAGAGGCGCGTCTATGCCGTCGCGTAGTCAGTCCACGAACCACTTGAGCGTGATGTCGCCAGAATGCCGCGCTCGTCAGTCGACATAGAAGCCGGTTCTGTTGAGGCCTCGTCGGCGATGGCCGCTGAGCGGGTCCCCGACATCGTGGAGTCACCCGCCGGTCCATGTTCTAGCCGAACGCGTTGTTGGTGGTGTCCGGGATGCTGCACCTGCGTGCCCGGGTTGCCCGAATAGCCTGGGATGTTGCCGTAGAGCAGTCCCATGTCCGTCGAACCCTGAACGTTGTGGATACCACGGAGTGCGTTGATACCGCCGCCGGCGCGTCCCATGTTGCCCATGACGACTGCAACACCGCGAAGCCCTTGACGTTCTGGCCACCACAGGTGTGCTGCGTGATGCCCATCGCGTACAGGATCGTCGAGGACGGTACTGCGCCCGGGTCGTTGCGGCGCGAAGCGTCCGTGATGCAGCTGCACCGCTGCTGCACCGGCTGTTCTCGATGATCGCGTTGCCGACCAGAGAGATATCGGCGCTCGTTGCAGCCGCAGATGTCCGCCGACGGCCGGCGTGTACGGTTCGATGTGCTGGTTGAGCTTGTACCACACGGTACTGGTCGCGTAGATGATCCGGATTGACCGCTTCGGAAATCCGACTGCGTACTTCAGGGAGTCCGTGTTTGAAGCCGTGCTGCCGCCGATCGTGCTGAGTCGATCGTACATCGGTCCGTGGCAGTGACCTACGAAACGCGCATCCGTGTACTTCGGCGCTGCACGGAACGCGTCGTGCCGGCACGCTGCCGCGACGCATTCGCGCCGTCGGTGTAGAACGTAGCCGTTCCAGCCCGCCTGGTTCAGGTAGCCGTAGAAGCCACCGAACCGGGTCGGTGTCCTGTCTTGCGACCTTCTTCGATCATGTAGCGCATGACGCCGTTCTGGAACGCGATGTCGGTTCCCGGACGGATGCGCACGTAGTTGTCGGCCATGACCGCCGTGCGGTTCTTGCGCGGGTCGATGACGATGAACTTCGCGGCCTTCTTGTTGTAGCGGGGATCGTGTCCGCTGCGAAGTAGTCCTCTGCTGGGAAACGCGCGCGCGTTGACGTGTGCGATGCATGCCGGGTGGTTCTCAGCCGGATTGGCACCCCACGCGATGATGAGCGTGGAGTTCGCGATGTCCATCCAACTGTTGGTCATCGCGCCTCGTCCGAATGCGGCCGCCAGACCGGCGACCGTGGACGAGTGTCATATTCGCGCCTGATGCTCGACCATCGACGTACCGAAGTTCGCGATGATCTTGCGATAGATGTAGTTCGGCTCGTTGTTCATGTGCGAACTGCCGAAGAACGCCACGTTCTTGCTGTTGTACGTCCGAGGTGCGGAGCGTACCGCGGGCGGTCGTCAGGCCCTTGGCTGCGATCCCGCAATGCAGCCAGCGGTACACGCTTGTAGGCATGCGCGTCGCCCTGGCGGAAGTACGCGACGCCGGCGCGTGTAGGTCGTCGTTGAGCCGGATAAGTTGGTGCGTCCGGGCCAGCCACCGGTACGGACTGATCGGCGCGCGTTGTTCCAGCGCGCCCGTCTTCGCCGCGAACCCGGGGTTCGTCGGCTGCGTCGATACGCGCCGATGCCGGCCGGGGTTCGTCACGAGCTGGTAGGTGCCAGCACCCTTCGCGCACAGACCGCCGCTGTTGTGAGGCGACTCGAAGTCGCCGTACACATCGAGGATCTGCGTGCCAGACGCGTTGGTGACGACGCGCTGTCCGCAACTCGCAGAGCAGTACGGACACGTCGTCGCCGTGATCTTGTAGGCGTTCGTGCCGAGACCGTTCGCGTTGTTCTCGTACGCAAGCGCCTTTGCCGCATCGAAGGTGAAGCCCGCTACACCTCCAACCGCAGCTGCCGTGGCGGAGAACTTCAGGAACTCACGTCTTGAGACGTCCATGAAGCCACCGCCCTCTGTGTCTTTAGTAGCCATCCTCTTCCCTCTCTGTTCGTGCAGGTTGGGAAATCTTGCGCTCCCACGCGGGGGTTCCGAGCGTCAGCGGTGTACGCCCTCCCTTCCCGATCGCACTGCACCAGTGGGAGCCCACAAAACGACAAGACCGGTGCCACGTGCAGCCGAAGCTGGCACCCGACAACCGGTCTGTAGAACACGCATGTGATGGATCGTCATGCCTTACCCCTTGGAAACGCCGCGAACGAGCCCCTTCCGCCGGAAGGGCCTACTCGCGATCCTGTCTCCTTTCCAAGGGGGAGGCGCCGCCGTTTCCAACGACACCCTGTCGGCCCGAATGCCCTGGCGAACCGCTGTAGGCAGGGGGGCTCGGAGACGTTCTGACTGTCAAGAAGCCTGGCAATACTCGGAAACAATGTAACTCGCAGTTACAAGCTGTAAGCTACCGCGCGATCGCGGTCTTGTCAACGGATGAAGGCACATAAATGCTCCACGTTGTGCCCACATCTCGTGTGTCGCGGGACTCCCTTAACCCGTTCCCGACTCCGGAGTCGTGATCGGCTTGCCCTTCCTGAACCGGGCTACGAAAGCCGCCGAATCGTACGGTGTGATCTCCATGATGATAGCCCACCGCTGAAGCTGCGGGTCCTCCGTGCATAGCCCCCTCGTACGCTGGGCTATAGCGAGCAGCACGGCAACGTCCTCGCTCACTCCGAGGCGCTGCATGATCGCATTCACGTCGGACGGCGAGTGGGCCTCAGACCTGATAGTCGCCCCGAGGTCGACCCCGTCCACGACTCGCCCGTCGTACTTCGGGTGTTCGCCTTCGGGCACGATGAACCTGAACCGCCGCTCGGCGAGCATGGCCGTCTCATCGCGCAGGATCATTGCCTCAACGAAGTCTTCGGTGACGGCGAAGCGCTTGCGACGGAGCAGTAGGAGCAGCGGCAGGAGCAGCAGAGGCGCAAGACAGGCAAGCCAACCGAGGGGCGTGCTCGGTGCCTTGATCGGTGGGAGCCCGGCGCCCGGCCACGCCCAGACCTGTATCTGGTCGTTGCCACGATCAGTCACGTAGATGCGACTGCCGTCGAGCGCGACATCGATCGGGAAGTTGAACTGCCCCGGGCCGAACCCCTGCTGTCCGAAATGGGCTATCTCAGTGCCTTCGAGGTCGTAGATATCGACCTGATGCGCGAGGGCGTCCACGACGTACAGACGCTTCTTGTCGTCGATGGCCGCGCCGCGCGGAACGCCCGAGGTGTTGAGGATCTTCTTGAACGCGCCGGTCTTGTCGAACACCTGCACGCGCCGGTTGTCCCCGTCTGAGACGTACACGTCGCCGTTGGGAGCCACCGCGATGCCGTTGGGGTAGTAGAAGCCGCCTGGAGCCTCGTCGAACGTCCGCACCTGGACGGTCTTCCCAAACTTGGCCGTCTGGGAACCCTCCGCCGAGAAGTAGTAGACCTGCTGATCCGTCTCAGTGCCGACATCCGTGGCACGCAGCCCGCCCGAACGGTCGAACGTAAGCGCAAGGGGCGTCCAGTTGAACGACTTCGCGCCGGAGGGCAGGAACTTTCGGAGGTACTTCCCTTCCGGAGAGAAGACGTACAGCGCTTTGAGACGCCGATCGCTCACCCACACGTTGCCCGTCGCGTCCACTGAGAGGTGAACCGGGTTCTTGATCTCGGTCTTCGTTCCGTCGTCGATCTTCTTGAACGCGAAGAGGAACTTCCCCCTCTTGTCGAACGCCGATATGCGACGCTTGACGAAATCGACCGCGTAGACCCGCCCGTCCTTGCCGACGGCGACGCCTACAGGGCTGTCAAGCTTGTCTGCTCCGCTGCCCGTGATCGAGAACAGGTACACAGGGGGCTGGATAGCAGCCTCAGGGGCCCGGAGGCTCGGCACCGGAAGCTGGCGATTCGTTGCGTAGTAGATCGCCATGAACGCAAGCGCCGCGAGCAGAAGGAGGAGCGCGAGCAGGATGAGTATCTTGCGCCTGCGCTCGCGTGGGCTCATCGGGGCGACGCCAACCTGAGGGGCTGTGGCGGCGCTGGCGTCCAGTTCGGGGACGGGCTCAGTTGGCATTGGTCAGTCTCTCGATGGCCTTGGTAGCTTCGGCGTCGCCGGGTGCGACAGTCAGGATACGACGATAGGTGCCGGCAGCGGCATCCTTGTCCTTGTTCGCCTCCCACAGCACCGCGAGGAGCCGCAGCGCGTCAAGGTCCTTCGGCTCGAGTGCAACGGCGATCCGAGCTTCCTCGAGCGCCTTCTTCGGGTCCTTCTTCTCAAGATCGGTGGCCGTCCGCATGCGCGCTTTGAACGGCCCCAGCTTGTCCAACTCCACCTGCGGCTTGTCCACTCCGGGCGCACCGTTCGCGGACATCCTGAACAACTCGGCGGCCCTGCCAAGATCGCCTTCCTGCAGCATCAGGAGACCGAGGTCGTAGTTGGCTTCGGGCATGGTCGGGTCGAAAGCGATTGCCGCCTCCAACTCGTCGCGGTACTTCTTGGGCGAGTCGAGTTGCTTGTAGGTGTATGCGAGCGCGTAGTGCGTGTCCGAGGCGTCGCGCCTCAGGCGCAACGCCGCCTTGAAATAGCCGACCGCGTCTACGTACTTCTTCTGCTCCATCAACGCGGTGCCGAGGTAGAAGTAGGCGGTCTCCAGCCCGGAATCCTGCTCGGCGGTCTGCGTCTTGGACAGGAGGTCGACCACCCGCCGGAAGTAGCCTTCCCCCGTGGCCCAGTCCTTCTTCTTCATCGCGACAAAGCCAAGTCCCGAGAGCGCGGGCGGGTAGTCCTTCTTGACCTTCAGGATCGCCCGGTACTGGTCGACGGCGGAGTTCTCCTGCTGGGCGACCACAAGCGCCTGCGCGAGGTCCATTCTGAGACCGATGTTGTTGGGCTGCTTCTTCACGAGAGCTGCGAGTTCGGCGACCCCGCGCGCGGCGGGTGTGGACCGAACGACGTTGCGGTTCTGCTGCCAGACGGCGAAGGCAAGGTACGCGCCGACCGCCAAGACGGCGGCGACGACCACCCAGATCGCTATGTCGAGCGGGCGTGCGCGTCGGACATTCAACACCGTTGGGAGCACCTCTGTACTGAGACCGAGCGCGTCTCGTGGGCTAGATGTACAAATCGGTATGGCAGCGCACGCACAATTGCGGCCCCGGATACGGCGCAATCATGACATTGCGGTAGTCGAGTGATCCGTGGCAGCTGTAGCACAAGCGAAGGTCATGCCCAGCGCTCCCCAGCGCACCGGAACCCGGAGCGACCGTCTGGCTTGACTGGAACGTCACGTGACAATCGTCGCACACGTACGGCTCGCCCTTGGCCTTCTGGACCTGGAAGTGCACCGCGTGCTCGGCATACGTCTTCTGCTTGATCGAGGTGGGCGGCTTGAGGCTCATCTCGCTGTGACACGGCTTGCAGTTCTTCTCCACGAGGTAGGCGTTCTTCACCCGGTCGTGGTGGCAGGCCTGACAGCTCGACTTGTCGGTGTGGCAGACGTCGCAGTCGCTCGAGTCGGCCTTGGCTGCCTTCGAGTGGGAGGTGAGCCAGTCGGTCGGGTGCGGCATGACCGTGGTGTGGCAGCGCTTGCACGACGGGTCGTCGTGGCACGAGCCGCACGCTCCCTTGCCGGCGAGGTAGAGCGGGCCGTGCCGGGTGAGCCACTTCGCGTTCTTGTGGTCTTTCGGGATGACCTGCTTGCCGGTGTGGCACTCGACGCAGAACGCGGGCTCGTGGCACATCGCGCAGTACTCGGGGTCGCGCGTGGCGCGCTTCTTGTGCGTGCCTGAGACGAAGGCCTCGGTGTGGTCGGCGGGCTTCAGTTCGAAGCCGGGCGGGTGGCATTTCTCGCACTCCACCCCGGCGACCGCGCCCTGCCCCGCGTGCACGAGGCCGTGGCAGCGGTAGCACGAGAGCATGTCGGGGCGGGTCGTGTCATCGGGCGTGTGGGCGAACTCGTTGTGGCAGACGGTGCAGTCGAAGTCGCGCTGCAGGTGCGTGCCGTGCGCGAAGACGAGGCGCCCCTTCATGAACGAGCTCGGGCTGTCCAGGTCCGGGTGGCAATACGCGCACTGCGCCATCGTCACGGGCTCGTCGGGATAGATCTTCACGGCGGGCGGGGCCGGCTTCTCGATGATGATCGACTGATAGGTCGCGGGCATCTTCCCGACGTTCACGGACTCCTTTACGTGGCACGCGTCGCAGTCGGCCGGGGCGTCGTGGCACATCATGCAGTCGTTCACGCCGTAGGCCTTCGCCCAGTCGGCGTGGGGCTTCGCCTTCCAGTCGTCCGTGTGGTTCTGGGGCCGAAGCTCGAAGGAGGGCGTGTGGCACTTCTCGCATGCCTTGGTGGCGAGGTCTCCCTGGGGGCCGTGCGCGACGCCGTGGCAGGTGAAGCAGACCTCCATGGGCACGCTTTGCGTCACGCCCTGCTCGTGCGGCATCTGGTAGTGGCAGCCCGCGCACGACACCACGAGGTGGTTGCCGTGGCTGAAGATGAGCCCGGGCTTGTTCGTCGTGCCCAGCGTGGCGTGGCAGGAAGAACACTGGCTGCCGTCAACCGCGGCCGAGGTGTCGATCACCGGGGTCACCGGGGCTTGTCCACGCACCATCTGGGGCATCGCCCACAGAAAGAAGCCGGCGGCCGCCACGGCGACCGCCAGCCCCCAGAGTATGCGCTTGGGATGTTGTGCTAGGAGAACCACGACCTCACCGTCGAGAGGAGCCGTCTGAGCGCATTCTGCTCAACGGCCGCATTCTTCTGGTGGATGAGTTGACCGGCCGCAGCCGCGAAGTCCTCGTCCGATCCCCTATGACAGCCTTCCTGGCCGCACGTCGCCCCGAGGTTCTTGGCGTAGACGGACGACTCCGGGTCTGACGCCGGCAGGACCTTGTGGGACTCGTGACAGTCCCAACACGAGGGGGCATCGGACGCTCCTTGCTTGTACGCGGCGCCGTGATAGTAGTCGTTGTAGGTGACGTACTGTTCCTTGTGGCACCGCGCGCACACGCGGTACGCCGACGCATGGAGCAAGGACTTTGCCGCGTCGGTATCCAGACGCTGGATGTAGTGGCCCCCGTGACATGAGGCGCACGTCGCCGATTCGTAGTTGCCCTTGTTGATCTCCTCGGCGTGGATCGACTGCTGGTACTCGGTATTGGGATCCTTATGGTCTTTACACTGTGAGCACGCGATACCAGCGTTGATGTTCCAAAGCTTCGTCGGGGGCGTCTTCTCTTCGTAGGCGTAGTCGATGTGACACTGCTGGCACGTGATCTCCTGGTGCGCCGAGTCCGTGACACCTGTCACCTGGAACGACTTGGGGACTCCGCCGGAGGTCTTGAAGAGGGTGTCGCTGCCGTGACACGCGAGACAACCGCTACCGGAGTCGTAGTAGTAGCCGGTCGGCGGCGTCCAGTTGATGTCCTTCTGGACGTGGCAGTCGTCGCAGAATGGGCCGTCGTGGCACATCATGCATCTGGTGTTGAGCTCCTTGTTAGAGGGCTCGACATGCGGCTTCTCGGCCCAATCGGCGGTATGGAAGGCTGGCCGCAGGTCCTCCTGGTCTTCAAGGTGGCACTTCTGGCATTCGTCGGTGGCGATCAGGCCCATGGGCCCGTGCCTCAACCCGTGGCAGTCGAAACACGACTTCATCGTCGGCCGCTCGGTCCCTTCCGGCCGGTGTGGGAACCGCGAGTGGCACGCCGAGCACTGCACGAGCTGGTGATAGCCGTGCTTGAAGGTGATCGACGATGCGAAGTTCTTGGTCTGGGCGATGTTGCCGTGGCACGGGTCGCATTTCTCGGCGAACACAGCGCCACCGACCGTGACCGTGAACTGGTCGGTAGGCGCCGCGACCTCCGCTGCTACCGCGACCGTCGCCGTGACGAGGCCGATGCCCAAGACCAACATCGCAAGGACGAGAGGGACCGCGTCCTTGAGCCGATAGTTGCGTGCACTTGCCATTGCGCTCCCCTTCCCGTTCCCGATCAGCGATGTCGGCGCTAGTCGAACCACGATCCGATCGTCTCGACCGCGTGCTGCCAAAAGGCGACTATCGGATTCTCCGAGTAGATCTCCTGTCGTTTGTGAACCAACGTCGAGTAGGTCACGTATTCGTCGTTGGGTTGGTTGTGATGGCATGTGCTGCACGTGTCGGTCAGGTTGGCCTCGTTGACTGCAGACCGGCGATCCGTCGAGATGAGTATGTCGTGCGCCGTGTGACACTGCCAGCATGCTGGCGCGTCCTTGGCTCCGCGCTTGTAGGCTGCTCCGTGATATGAGTCGTTGTAGTTGTCCCAATACGCCGGATGACAGTCTCCACATACTTCTTTACCGCGTGCATGGAGCTGTTCCTGCCCAGCGGGGTTGTCAGTCAGCATTTGAATATCGTGCGAGCCGTGACAATCGCCGCACAGAGGCAGGCGGGTCGTGTTGGCCGTGCTGCCCGATGATGTCGCGGCCGGGGTGGCAGTCGCGCCGGTCGCGGGGGGAGTCGGAGCGGGGCTGTGAACGCCCGCGCTGTACGCAGTGAACGCTTCCTTGTGGCAGTTCTTGCAGGCCGCCTTGGCAACATCGCGCCACGCCTCACTCCCCGGAGCGATGTGCGGGACGCTGTACGCGAAGTCGAGGTGGCAACCCGTGCACTGCACGGTGGCGTGGGCGGATGTCTCGATCATCGCCGTGTCGATGTACATGCTCACGGTCTGGCCGTTCTGGATGCGCACGAGATTCGGATCGCCGTGGCACACCATGCAGCCCGACTTGCCGGCGGTCGGAAGCGTGAAGGAGAGGTCGTAGGTCGCCGTCGCCTGCGCCGACTGATACGCCGATACCGCCTGGGACGCGGACGTCGACGAACCCGGCTGGCTGGCGCTTTGCGCGAATGCCAGACCGGGTGCCAGCAACATGACCGCTATGCCTGCTGCGAGCAGCGGCACGCGGAGTCCACTCACGCGTCCTCCTTCTTCGCCTTCCAGCGACTAGTCTGCGTGCGAGAGCGCCGGAGCAGGCTCGTGCCCGCCGGCGTCGTCTCCGTCCCCGTGTCCTTCGCCGTGGGTGGCGTGTTCCCTATCCAGTGCCCCCAGCCCGAAGAAGCTGAGGAATGCCGGGAAGTCCTCGGTGACCGACAAGTACACGTGGATAGTCGTGATGATGATGAACAGCCAGTTGATGATGTAGTGCGCCGTTCGCATGTACCAGCCGGCCAGATCGGTCGAGCCGAGGAATGCGCCCAGCCACCACCCGACAAGGATATCCCGAGGCGAAAGGTTCGTGGAAGGGATCGTGAACGTCAGCAGCGCGAACCCGGTGAATGCCTGCAGCATCAGCAGGGGCGCGAAGATGATGTAGGTGCCCTTCTGCATCACGTTGTACTTGCCGAGGTGCGGCTTCGACTTCTTGACGAAGATGTAATACAGGATGACCTGGGGCGCCGTCGTGATATCGCGCTGCGTGATCGCGAACTCGCGGTAATCTCTCCGGCGCGACGCGAACGCATACCACAGTCGCCACAACAGGTTGATCGTCACGATGATCATGGCGACGTAGTGGAGGTAGCGCATTGCCGTTCGCCCGCCCGTGAAGAACGGGAAGCGGATGTAGAGCCCGGTGATCGCCAGGACGATCATCGAGGCGACATGCTGGAAGTGAAGGAACTTGGGCAGCGTGGGGATAGGCGGCCCCTCATGCTCCGGCCACTCCCAACCCATGAACCGCCGCTTGGCGCGTCCGGTAAGGATGTTGCCGATGAAATGCCCGGACAGCCCCAATATGACGATCACATATAGCGTCACGAAGACGGCATCAAGCCAGACGTTGAGTTCTACCAGTCCTATCGTCGACACCCCCTAGCCCTTCGTCGTCCCGTCGATGCGTGTCGGGGTATCAGATGTCCGCCTCCGGCGCCGCGCGGCGTCGTTGACGTTTGCTCGGACCACCCCGCATCGGCCGTGCCACACCGCGTGCTCCGCATCGAATGCACACGACAGTGCACGACGCTCGGACGTCGATGCCGGTCGCCGCCGAGCCCGGGCTTGTAACAGTAGTTACGGGGAGAATACGGGCGGCTGCCAAGGGGTGTCAAACCGAATGCGCTGGTCATTCGGCCCGATGCATCGACCCTCGTCGGCTATACGCGGTGCTCAGGAGTACCCCTCTCAAGTCAGCCAACGAGGGCCCGGAGCGCCTCGAGGGTCGTGTCGACGTCGGACTCGGTCGTGCTCCAACCAAGTCCGAACCTCACCGCGCCACACTCGAGCGTTCCAACCGTGCGATGCGCCCATGGCGCGCAGTGCAGCCCGGCACGGACGCCGATGCCGTACCGCTTGTCCAGCACGAAGGCGATCTGATCGGCGTCCATCCTCTCGTGCGTCACCGAGATGAGCGGAACCCGCCACTCGTCGGGACCGGGACCCAGGACGGTGAACCCCGCCAGTCCGAGAATGCCCTCGTGAAGCCTCCGCGTGAGACGCCGCTCCTCCCGACGGAACTCGTCACCGCGCTCGGCGACCAGGCGAGCACCCGCTCCGATTCCCGCAATCCCCGGGGTGTTGGGCGTGCCCGCTTCGTAGCGGTCGGGCCGCGCGGTCGGTTGCGTTGGCAACTCGGACGCGCCCGAGCCCGTGCCGCCCTGGATCAGCTCCTCGGGTTCGACCGTGGGAGCGAGGTAGAGCAGGCCGATCCCTTGGGGACCGAGGAGGCCCTTATGGCCCGAGAGGGCGTACGCGTCAGCCCCGATCGCGGGAAGATCGAGATCGAGGTGGCCGCCCGCCTGCGCCCCGTCGACGATGGCCAAGGCGCCATGAGCGTGAGCCACGTCGACGATGTCTCCGATGTGCTGGATCGTCCCGGTGACGTTGCTCGCGTGCTGGCACACCACCGCCCGCGTGGACGAGCCTGCAACCGCTCGTTCGACCGCGTCGGCATCGAGCAGCCCGGTCGGCCCCGTATCGACGACGTCGACCACGACCCCGCGCGAGGCGAGCCATGTGAGAGGCCGCGCGACGGCGTTGTGCTCGGTGGAGCACGCGACGACCCGGTCGCCCGGCGAGAGCAGTCCCTTCAGCGCGAGGTTCATCCCTTCGGTGCACCCCGAGAGGAAGATGACGTCGCTCGCATCGGGCACTCGAAGGAGGTCCGCGCAAGCCTGCCGGGCCTCGGCGATCATCCGGCCTGTTGCGACCGCAAGGGCGTAGGCGCCTCGTCCGGGATTGCCTCCGTACTTGGTGAGAGCCTCGTGCACGGCATCGACCACCACGGCTGGCTTCGGCCACGACGTAGCGGCGTGATCGAGGTAGACGGCGGTCAGAGGGGATGCCGCCTCCGGAGTCGCGTCGGCGGCCGCGAGTGCTCCGGTTGCTTCCACGCGCTCGCTTGTATGTTCGTCAGGGCTGCTCATAGCCCCAGTATGCGCGCTAGTGCCCGCCGCCCGCCATCATCTCGACCGCGTGCTCGAGCTGGTCGGCGACGACGGCGAACGACTCCCTGACCGCCTTCTCGCTACCGGGAAGGTTCACCACGAGCGTGTCGGCCTCGCACACCCGCCGTCCCCCGCGAGAGCATGGCGCGTTTCGTGATGGCGAGGCTCTCGGCGCGAATCGCTTCGGCGATCCCCGGCACGACCTTCTCGCAGACCTCGAGCGTCGCTTCGGGAGTCACGTCGCGCGGGCCGAGACCCGTGCCGCCGGCGGTGATGACGATGTCGCACGCCTCGATGTCGGCCATGCCCACGAGCATCTCGCTGATACGCTCGAAATCGTCGGGTACGAGGTGGTAGACGGCGATCTCCCAGCCGCGCCGCTCGCAGAGCGCGTGCAAAGCGGCACCCGCGGTGTCCGTTTCGCGGGTGCGCGTGTCAGACGTCGTGAGCAAACCGATGCGTAACGCCGTCATGGCGTGTCCTCCCCTGTGTCGGCCGCCTCATCGCCGGTGAGCCCGAGCTCCTGAGCCCGCTGTACGAGCGCCGCTTCCTTTGCCCGCTCCTCCTCGAACTCTCGAACAGCGGACTCCGGCGTGCGATCGCACGTGCCGTCGCCGAACGCAACCACCGCTACCGCATCGCCCACGTTCACTTCACCTGCTTCGCGAACGACCGCGAATATGCCCTCCCTCGGCATGACGCAGTCGCCGGCCTGGTAGTAGATGGCGCACTTCGTGTGACAGACCTTGCCGATCTGGCTGACCTCTAGTACGACCTCATCGCCGATGCGAAGGACGCTCCCGACCGGCAGCGCCATGAGGTCGATGCCCCGCGTGGTGATGTTCTCGGCGAAGTCTCCGGCTCCCACGTCGAGCCCCTTCTCGACCATCGTGCCGATGGACTCCTCGGCGAGCAGGCTCACCTGCCGATGCCAATCGCCGGCGTGCGCGTCGCCATCGAACCCCCGGTCGAGCACCAGAGTGCCGTGCGTGCCGGGGGTCTTGCGCACAGTCTTTCGCTCCGAGAGGTTCACCGACACGACGCTGCCGGGCTCGGGTTGCTTGTGCACTGTCATCAGATCACGCGTCCTCGTCTTGAACGGAGCGCGCCGCGTCGGACATCCCGGCGCCTGCGGCGATTCCGCCGACCATGGCATCGCGCGTCCAGCGCCCCGAGCGCCCGCCTTCCTTGCGGAGCAACATGACGTCGGTGAGTACCATGCCCCGGTCCACGGCCTTGCACATGTCGTAGAGCGTGAGCCCGGCGACCGCCGCGGCCGTGAGGGCCTCCATCTCGATGCCGGTCTTGCCGTCGACCTCGACCGTCGCGAGAATGTCGAAGCCGGTCCTGTCTCCGGAAGCCACTGGCTCTATCGCGATCGCGGCATGCGTGATCGCAAGCGGGTGGCACAGCGGTATCAGTTCGCTCGTCCTCTTCGCGGCCATGATCCCTGCGATGCGCGCGGCCGCCAGCACGTCGCCCTTCGGCGCGTTGCCGGCGACGACCATCGCAACCGTGTCGGCCGCCGCCTCGAGGAACGCCGAGGCGACCGCGGTCCGGTGAGTGACGTCCTTCGCCGAGACGTCGACCATGCGCGCTGCGCCCGACTCGTCCACGTGGCTGAGTCCGGCCGGCTCCGAATGGGTTCTGTGTCCGTTCGCGTCGGTCACGCTTAGCCTCCGATCTGCGACATCCGCCGCAGCGTCCCTATCCGCATCTGGTGGCTTTCCGGTTTGCTCTCGAGCGCACCCTTGATCAGCAGGCGCACGTCCTCGTCCGTTCCCGTGCGCAACACCGTCCGGACGTCGATCTCGTCGTCACTGAACAGGCAGGTCCTGAGCATGCCATCGGCAGTGAGTCTCAGCCTGTTGCATTCCCCACAGAAGTGCGCCGAGAGCGGAGAGATCACTCCGAGCGTGCCTTGTGCGCCTTCGAGCCGGTAGTAGCGCGCCGGCCCCCATCCGCCTGGCGCGTCGTCTCGCGCCACCGGCTCCGGACGTCCCAGTCCGGCCGCTTCGGTCGCCGACGAAAGCGATTCGAGCGCCTCCGCGCTCGGCACGTGGTCGTCCATCGTCCAGTGGAAGGCGTCGCTGTCGCCTGCGCACGCACCACCCTCGTGGGCCGGGCCGGCCTCGGCGTCGTCGCCCACCGGCATGTACTCGATGAAGCGGACGTGCAAAGGGCGATCGAGCGTCATGCGCGCAAAGGCAAGCAGGTCCTGGTTCAAGCTCCGAACTACGACCACGTTGAGCTTGATGGGCGACATCCCCGCCGAGAGAGCAGCGTCGATGCCTGCGAGGACCTCGTCGAGCCTGCCGCCCCGGGTCATCCGGGCGAAGACCTCGGGGTCGAGCGAGTCGAGCGAGACATTCACGCGCGAGAGGCCTGCGCGAACGAGGTCCTCGGTGTAGCGCGGCAGAAGCGTCCCGTTCGTCGTGAGAGCGATTGACTCGATGCCCGTGAGCTCTCTGAGGTTCCTGATGAAGTCGACGACCCCTGGTCGAACGAGCGGTTCCCCGCCGGTGAGCCTGATCTTTGAGATGCCCTCGCCGACCGCGATGCGCGCGAAGCGTTCGATCTCCTCGTAGCTGAGAATGCTTTCGCGCGGCTTCCACGGCACGCCCTCCTCGGGCATGCAGTAGATACAGCGCAGGTTGCAGCGGTCGGTGATAGCGATCCGCAGGTAGTCGATGCGGCGTCCCAGGGAGTCAGTCGCCACAGGACTCACCGGCCTCCGTGGCGATGCCCGACGCGGCGCGCTTCCCCGAGCCCGCGGCTCCGCCCCCGAGGAACAAGCCCTCGATGAGTGAAGCCACTCCCTCAGCGTCGTCGATGCCGAACCTCGGGACCCCGTCCGGGCACACGTCGTCGTTGTCGGTCGCGACCGCCATCAGCTCGTCGGGTTCCGAGATGAGCTCTTCGGAGCGGCCTCGGCGGGAGACTTCGATTCGGGCCGTCGCGGTGGACTTGTACCCCTCGGTCAAGAGGATGTCCGCACCCGCCTGGGCGGCATGTGCCGCGAGCTCCGACAGTGGGCGCTCGCTACCGACCCGCTGTATCGACGCGAACTGTGCCGGCGACGAGACCATCGTGATGAATGCCCCGGCGCGCGCGTGGCGCCAGGAATCCTTCCCGGGGACGTCGATGTCGAACTCGTGTACGTGATGCTTGACCGTGCCCACGCGCCAGCCCCGCGCGCTCAACGCACGTATGAGCTTCTCGAGAAAGGTGGTCTTGCCCGAGTCGCTCTTCCCGACGATCGAAACGACGGGAATGGATGTGGTTCGTACCTCGTTCATCACGCTCCGAAGGAGACCGGGTTCAGAAGCAGCCCAGTTCGCAGTTGTTCACGCGAATGCCCGCGGCGTCGGCCGCTGCGCCGGCGACCCGGTATGTGACACCCTGGTCCTCGGCGAATCTCCGCAGAACCGCACACGTGATCCGCCCGTCCTTGGCCTTTGCAGAAACCGCGTAGACCATCTCTTGCGTGACCTGCACGGCGTACTTCGGATCAACGATCTTCGGTTCCTCAGAACTCATAGCGGCGTTCCTTCCTCGATGTCCAACCGGATGCATTCGACCTGAGTGCCTTGTTCGAAGAAGCCCACGCCTTCTGGCAGGACCATGAAGCAGTTGCCCTTGTGAGCGGCCGTGAGCAGAGCCGATGACTGGCTCCCCGAGAGTGAGACTGCAAGGCCGCCGGTCGAGTCGCGCTCCACCCGCGCCCTGAGATAGTAGCGGCGATCCTGCTTCTTCTTCATGTCGTGTGAGAGCGTGGCGACCGAGCGCGGCCGGTCGATCGCCGAGAAACCCTGCATGAGGCGCAGCGCCGGCCGAACGAAGATCTCGAATCCGACGTACGTGCTGGTCGGGTTGCCCGGCAACCCGAAGAACGGCACGCCGCGAATGGTCCCAAGCGTCTGCGGGTTGCCCGGGCGCATGGCCACCTTGCAGAAGGCGAGCTCTCCCATCTCCTCGAGCACCGGCTTCACGTAATCGAAGTCGCCGACCGAGACCCCGCCGCTCGTCACGATGAAGTCGGAGCCCTCAGCGGCCGCTGCGAACGCCTCGCGCGTCGCCGCTTCGTCGTCGGGCACGATGCCGAACCTCACTGGCACGCCACCGGAAGCGATGACCTGAGCGGCAAGCGAGTAGGAGTTCGAGTTCCGGATCTTGCCCGGCCCGGGCTTGTGGTCGATCTCGACGAGTTCGCTGCCGGTCGAGATGATCGCCACCCGCGGGCGACGGAAGACCGCTAGCGTCGCATGGCCGGCGGACGCCGCCAGCCCGACCGCCGCCGGCGTGACGATCTCACCCGCCGACAGGACGGCCTCGCCAGCGCGCACTTCCTCACCGCGCCTGCGTATGTGCTCGCCAGCAGCGGCCTCCCGCGCGATCGCGACCCGTGCGCCGACCTCGACGGTCGGGGGCGACGTGTACTCGACCATAACGACTGCGTCGGCACCGGCAGGTACCGGAGCTCCCGTCATGATGCGCGCAACCTCGCCTGCAGCAAGGGTGCCGTCCCAGAAGTCGCCGGCTGCGATGTGCCTCACGACTTCGAGCGAGACCGGCGACTCAGCGGTTGCCCCGAGGGTGTCCCCGGCGCGCACCGCGTACCCGTCCATCGCCGAGTTGTCGAAGGGGGCGATGTCGATGTCGCTCGTAATGTCTTCCGCGAGCACGCGCCCCAGCGCTTCCAGGGGTTCGACCCGCTCGGCGTCGAGACGTCGGCAACGCTCGAAGACGAGGTCCCGCGCCTCTTCGACGGTCATCGTTCGCGTCATGCGCTCACGCCTCCTCGGCAGTCAGCAGGCGGTGCGGGTGCGTGTAGACCGTCATCCGTCCCCGCCGGACGTAGCCGATGAGAGTGATGCCGAGTTCCGCGGCTATCTCGGCGGCGAGGTCGGTGACGGCGGTGCGCGAGACGACGATGGGGACGCGCGACTTCGCGGCCTTCACGGCCATCTCGTAGCTGATGCGTCCGGTCGAGAGCAGGACGGCGTCATCGGTAGGCATGCGATCGAGCCACGCCCTGCCGAGAAGCTTGTCGAAAGCGTTGTGACGCCCGACGTCCTCGCGCGCGATCTGTAGCTGCCCGTCGCGCGCGAGTCCGCACGCGTGGATGCCACCGGTGTCGCGGTACTTCTCGGCGGCGCGCGAGAGATCGCCCATGAGCGAGTAGGCCTGCTCGGGCGAGACCTGCATGGTCGAGGTGATGGGGTCGAGACCGCGGGCGTGTCCGAGGCTCGAGAACGTGACGCCCTTCCCGCACCCGCTCGTGATGTAGCGCGTCTTGAAGACCATGTCCTCCGGTACGGACTCGGCCGTCGTCACGTACGCCAGTCCACGCTTCACATCGGCCTCGACCGATCCCAGCGCGTCGCGGTCGGTGAGGAGGCCTTCGGAGACGAGGAAGCCGACGGCCATCTCCTCGAGGTCCTTCGGAGTGGCTTGGACCGTAGCGACCTCCACGTCGTTCATGTAGACCGTCACGGGCCGTTCGCTCGGCATGCCGCGCCCACGAGCTGGCCCGATCTCGATCACCGACAGCCGGATGTCGGCGTCGCGAGGGCTCTTGGCCGGCTCCAGACGGTGCTCCGCCGCGTCGCGGGCCTCGGCCAGATCCGACGGGGTGTTGACGTTCAGGAAGCTCCGGAGATCCGGGTCCGAGTCCCTGAGCGACTCAATGGGCACTTCGAGAACCTTCACGGCGCCGAAGAACGCGACCAGACGACGCCTGCCGGACTCGATCGCGGCGCGCGCAGCCGGCAGGCACGCCTCGACCCGATAGAGTGCGAGCAAGGGTTCCGCACCCTCGGCGGTCACCGGGACGACGACGTCGGCGCCGTCGCGCAACTCCCACAGTGCACGGATGAGTCCGGTCGAGAGCCAGGGCAGGTCGGCCGCGACCGCGAGCACCCACTCGTCGGTCGCAGCACCCATCGCGGTCACGAGTCCGCCGAGCGGACCGAGGTACGCGACCTCGTCGGTGAGGACCGATACGCCTTCCGGCAGCCCCGCGTCAGCGAGCGAGTCGGGGCGGTTCGTCACGACCGTGACATGTGAGCAGACGCTGGAGACCGCCTCGACGACCCGCGAAACGAGCGGGACGCCATCGACATGCAGCAGAGTCTTGTCGACGCCCATACGCATCGACCTGCCACCGGCCAGAACGGCGGCGGTCACAGGTATCGGTGCAGGTGCCTCGGGCGGCGTCATGTGCTCCTCCATGCCGGCGCGACGGTGCCGGTTCGACCAGGGCCGAGTGTTCACTCGATGCGTCGCGCCACGGCGGCTCGATGGTAGCAACAAACGAGCCGCTGCTCTGGCCTGGAGCTAGGATACCGCTCGGGGTACGAGCTTCGCGCCAGTAGTCGGAGGGCTGCGGATTCGAAGCGCTAGTCGACGGCGAGGATGACGCTGTCCGCCTTGATGATCGCGATCGCATCGCCACCAACGGCGATCCCAAGGTCCTTCACGGCGTCCATGGTCACGACGGCGTGATCATCTGCCCGCCGACGTCGAGAACCACCTGCGCTTCAACGGCGCCTTCCTTGACGGAAACGACCGTGCCCTTAAGCTGATTGCGCGCGCTGAGTCTCATGGGGCACCCCTCCTTCCGATGACTGCCGGACATACGCCCTATGTACCCGGCGGCAGCCGGCCTCGCGACGAGGTGCGCGGCCACAGCGGCTAGACGGCGGCGCCTTTCCTCAGGTAATCGAGGAACGCATCGGCGGCCCGCGTAAGAGAACCCCGCGGACGTACCGCGTAGAACGGCCGTTTCACCGGGAACCCGCCGACGGAGACCTCGGAGACCGTCTTGAGCTGCAGCGCCTTGTCCGCCACCCAGCGGCTCACGATACCGAGTCCGAGTCCTCCTTCCACCGCGCGCACGATCGCTTCGCTGGTTCCCAGCTCCGCCACGACTCTCAGATCCCCGGGGTCGATGCCCTCGCCGCGCAAGACCGCCTCGGTGACCTGACGCGTGCCGGACCCAGGCTCGCGCATGACGAATGGCTCCTCGACCAGATCGGTCAGCAGGAGGTTTGGGCGCCGCACCAGCGGATTCGAGGGCGGAGCGATCACGACCAACTCGTCCTCGCCCGCCGGCTCGAAGAGCGCACGAGCCCCGGGGATCTTCGCCCCGACCATGCCGAACTGAGCTTCGCCGCTCTCAACCAGATCCACGACGGACGCGGTATCGCCGATGACGAGGCCGACACCCACCTCGGGATACTCCCGCAGGAAAGGGCCGAGCAAATTCGGGAGCACGTACTGCCCCGGAGTGGTGCTGGCGGCGACGGTCAGCCGACCGGTGACCCGGCCGCTCAGGTCCTCGAGCTCGTCCCGGGCACGCTCCAGCTCGCCGAGCGCGTCACGCACGTGCGGTAGTAGCACGCGGCCAGCCTCGGTGAGGTCGACTCGGCGGTATCGCCGATCGAAGAGCGTCACACCGAGTTCCGACTCGAGTGACTGTATCTGCATCGTCACTGCGGGCTGAGAGATCCCCAAGGCGCGCGCCGCCTCAGAGAACGAGTCTCGCTCGACCACGGCGACGAATGTCTTCAGCTGCGTGATGTTCACCCGCACTCCTCCCGGCAGCGCATTGTCGGGCTCGTGCTTGTCGCCCAACGCGCGGTGCTCGCATCCGATGATAGGCGAACCTCGGATCGGACGAGCGGAACGCTCGACTGCGGCACGACGGGGTACTATGTCCAAAGTGAGAATGATTCTCACCTGAGAACGGGAGGCGCGTGGCGTGGGGCAGCGAACGACGAGGGCCCGGATGGCAACGGGCAGTCCGCACGCGCCGAGAGACCTCGTAGGCGACGCATACGGGACGGGGCGCGTGACGCCGCAGCGCCGACGGATCGCTCAAACGGCAGCCGACATGGGTGCGTTCACGGTCGAGGACCTCCGGGAACGGCTGGCTTCCCTCACATTGAAGACCCCGCTGGCGACGACCTACCGCGCCGTGAGGGCGCTCGAGGCCGCCGGCTCTATCCAGAAGGTCGGCGCTCGGCATTCATCCGACCTCTACGTGTGGTGCATGGCCGACGACCACCACCATCACATCGTCTGCACCGGATGCGGAGCAGTCGCACATGCCCCCTGCCCCTTCGGAGACGATGCGGCACTCTCCAAGGAGATGGCCGGCTACACGCTGGTCCGGCACGAGGTGACCCTCTTCGGTCTGTGCGCCGCGTGCAGCCAGGCCGAAGCGGTTCGGCGTCGTGACACAAGCGGGAGAGGCTGATCCCGTGTCGCACATCCACATACCTGACGGAGTGCTGCCGCTGTGGCTCTGGGCGGGCGGATGGGCGCTGGCACTCGTCATGGTCTTCGCGGCCGGGCGCTATGCCGAGCGCAGTGAGGTTCGGCGGAAGGTGCCGCTGCTCGCCGTGATCTCGGCGCTCATGCTCGTTGCGATGTCGAGCGAGATCGTACCGATCGCGTACCACCTCAACCTGACGGTCGTGGCCGGCGTGCTTCTCGGGCCCGCCCTTGCGGTGATCGCGGCGTTCATCGTCGAGGTCGTTCTCGCGATGCTCGGCCACGGCGGCGTGACCGTTCTGGGCCTGAACACACTTCTCATCACGACCGAGATGGTGATGGGATGGGCGCTGTTTCATGGCCTCGTCCGCGCACTCGGCCGACGCCACGCGGGCTGGTCGGGAGGTATCACCACAGTCATCACGCTCGCCACGACGACAACGATGCTCGTAGGAATCGTCGCCCTCGCAGGCGGTGGCGCCGCCACGGCGCGCGAGTCCGGAGCGCTCGACCCCTCGACCCTCACCTTCAAGAACCCGTTCGCCGCCGGCGTCTTCTCGGCGGGGCTGTTCAGCGGGGGTGAAAGCGAGCCAGGCGCGGAACCCGCGGGCAGTCGCGGCGCCTCGGCGAGCACGTCGCAGTCGGTGCGGCGATTCGCGGCGGTCGTGTACACCCTGGGACCGATTCGGCTGGATCATCGAGGCCCTCGTGACCGCCGGCATCCTCGCATACGTCGCCAGAGTCCGGCCGAGCCTCATCTGGGAGGGTGCACTCGGACCGATCGAGCACAAGGTGCCCGGCCACGAGACCACGGTCCATCGAACGTGAACATCGGCGTCATCGACACGTCCGCCACCTCGCAGTCGTCGTGGATGCACCGCTTGTCGCCACGCTCGAAGCTCGTCAGCTTCGCGCTGGTACTCGCCGCGGTCGTCGTGACCTGGAACGTGTTGATCGTCTCGTCGCTGGTCGTGGTACTCGCGGCGGTCGTTGTGTCGACACGATTGCGTTACCGCCTCGCATTCGGCCTTGCCGCCTATCCCGCCGTCTTCGCCCTCATCTTCGCATTCGCGTCTGCGCCCGACCGCTGACGGGCGCCGTGATCGTGCTCAAAGCGGTGTCGGCAGCGCTTGCCGCCGTCCTCATCGTGCTCACGACTCCGTACCCGCAGGTCTTCGCGCCGGTTCAGCGAGTCGTCCCCGGAGTCGTTGGCGACGCCCTGCTCATGACGTACCGCGCGACGTTCCTTCTGCTGGACAAGTTCGGCAATCTGCTGCGCTCGATGCGCCTTCGCGCCGGGATAGCGGGAGCGCACCCGGTCCGCGGCGCTCGCCTGACGACGCGCGCGCTCGGCGGACTGCTCCTCTACTCCTTCGACCTCTCACAGCACGATTACGACATCATGCGGCTGCGTGGCTACGAAAGGCGGCTTCGCGCAGATCTGCCGAAGAGCCTCTCGCCCGCAACCGACGCGGTTCTGATCCTCTTCAGCGCGCTGCTGCTCACGACGAGCGTTCTTTGGCGCGTCGCGTGGCAGACCCTGAATCCCTATAGCTGGCTTCCGCTCGTCGGAGCCGGATGCGTGCTCGCAGTCGCGTTCGTCGTGCGCTGGAGGTCGTCATGAGCGAAGGAAACGGCCATGCCGAGGAGGTCGTCCGCGTGTCCTGCGTGCGCCACTCGTACGAAGACGGAGTCGAGGTGCACCTCTGCGGCCTGGACTTCGTCGCCCGTCGCGGCTCTCGCGTAGCCGTGCTCGGGCCGAACGGCTCGGGCAAGACCACGATGATCTACCACATCCTCGGCCTGCTCAGAGCGCAGGAGGGCCTCGTGCGCGTGTTCGGCGTCGACCCCTCGCGCGAGTGGAGTGCCATCCGAAAGCGGATCGGCGTGGTGTTACAGAACGTGGACGAGCAGTTGCTCGCGCCGACGGTCGCCGAGGACGTCGGCTTCTCGCCACGGCAATACGGGATGCCGGAGGACGAGGTGCGCGAGCGTGTGTCCCGGGCGCTCGACCTGCTGGGGATCCGAGATCTGGCGACCCGCGTGCCGCACAACCTCTCCGGCGGAGAGAAGCGGAAGGTCGCGCTCGCGGGAGCGCTCGTCTTAGATCCCGAACTCCTCGTACTCGACGAGCCGCTCGAAGGTCTCGACCCCGCCTCGCGCGGAGCGCTCCTCGAGCTCCTCCAGAGCTTCTCGGCGGAGCGCGGCACGACGATCGTGATGTCCACACACGACATCGACTCGGTGCCTGAACTGGCCGATCACGCCTACGTGCTGGCTCCGGGAGGCCGCATAGCGCTTTCCGGCACGCCGGCCGAAGTGTTCGCACGCGCAGACGTTCTCTCGGCGGGCAACATCAAGCCGCCCATCCTCGCGGAGCTCTTCGCCGCGCTCAAGGACTCGGACCCCGACGCGCCGGCACCCGCCCTCTCGGTCGCTCAGGCCGTCGACGATCTGGTCGCGTGGAAGCAGGGGCGTCGGAGCGTCTCCGAGGCCGTCAGTGGCCCGCCATCTGCCGTATGAAGTGCAGGTCCATGAGCAAGCTGTCCGGCGACTTGAATCTCGACGCGCCGAGATGGTACTCGGCCATCTCCCGTTGCGCGTCCGTGATCTCGTCCACGGGCTCCAGGAACAGCTCTCGGACCTCCGCAACTCGTTCGTGAATCTCGGGAACCGGCTTGAACGTCTCGGCCTGCGACTCGAAACCCGGGGAGATCGTGAGCTCCGGTGTCTCGCCAACGAGAAAGTAGGGGACGCCGGCAGCCACTGCGTAGAGAAGGTTCGATGCGACGTCGTTGCTCGCCGCATAGCGATGCCGCGAGAGCAGGTGCAAGAGGCGATACAGGAACTCCTGGTCGTTGAAGTGCCCCGCCGAGACGAGCGGAAGACCCCTGCTCATGAACGGCTTCGCCCGGCCCCGGGCGTAGTCCTGCCAGTGCAGGCACACCGTCACAGGCTGGAATCGCTCCGGAAGTGCCTTCAGCTCGTCGGCAAGCGCGCCCCAGTCGGTCGACGAGATCGACCACCGCGGTCGAGTGCTTGGGAAAGACGATCGTCCCCTCGACCTCCTTTGGCGGCTGCGAATGCCTCGCGGAACTGGGCGAGCGCGTACAGGAAAGGCGACGCCGACGGGATGACGCGCTTGCCCGAGAATCGCCGTACGCACGGTCGGCGTACTCCGGATAGCTCAGCACCGCGGGAACCGGCGCGGCGATCTCGCCCTCGTGAGACCCGGTCGCTTCGGAAATACACGCCGTGAGGTATGACCGCCCAGATGGGCTCGTCGACGGGATACCCGCAGTACGTCTTGAGCGTACGGGCGAAACCGTAGTTGGAGTTCGACCAGTAGGCTTCGATACCGTCGAGCGGCTTGTCGGCGCAAAGAGTGCGAAGGTCACGCTGGTCCGCCAGCGCGGTCTCGAGATCGATCACCTATCTGCTCCTGTCACGTGCGCGCACGGCCGGTTCATCCGCGCTCCTTCACCAACCGCGCGTACTGCGCGCCCCATTCGCGGGCGGCCTGCAATTCAGCGTCGGTCGGACGGTACTTCTGCGTGTAGGGCTCGAAGGGCAGCTCGAATCCGATCTCCTCGAGCCGCGCAGTGATCTGCTTGGTCGCCCCGCTGCTCCACCCGAAGCTTCCGAACGCTCCGCCGATCTTGCCCTCCGGCTTGAGCCCGGCGATGTACTGCAAGTAGCCCGCGACGCGGTACAGCATCCCTCGGTGAAGGGCCGGCGAGCCGAGGAGAAGCGCACGCGAGTCGAGCAACTCGCGTGTGATGTGGGCGAACGGCGAGACTGCGAGATCGAACACCTCGGCGTGAACGCCTTCGGCGCCGATGCCGTCGGCCACCGCCCGCGAAAGCGCTTCCGTCGAACCCCACATCGTCGAGAACGCCACGACGATCTTCTCGAGCGTCTGACCGCTGGTAAGCCGGGCGTACGTGTCGAGCAGGGTCCCGAGGTCGGCGCCCCGCCACGCGACCCCATGGGATGGTGCGATGACGTTACAGGCCCAACCGCGCTCACCTGACCTGCTCGACGGCCTTGGAGACCTGTTTGCCGAGCGGCATGAGGATGTTCGCGTAGTAGGTGACGAGCTCTTCCAGAGCGAGGTCGACGCCGACCTCGTCGGCGAACCGCTCCTCGGACGCCAGGTGCTGGCCGAACGCATCGTTCGGCATGAGCACTCGCTCTTCGGGGCAGTACGTGAACATCGAGTCCGGCCAGTGCACCATGGGCTCCGGCAGGAAGTGGAGGGTGCGACCGCCGAGATCGATGACGTCATCGGGTCCGACGACACCGATCTCGAGGCCGTCGTGGTACTCGAACACGCCCGCCGCCCCGGTCTTCGTCGCCACGACCTTCGCGTTGGGCATCGCCTCCATAACGGCGCGCAAGCCGCCGTTATGGTCGGGCTCGATGTGGTTCACGATGATGTGGTCGACGTCCGCCGGGTCCATCACCGAGCGCACCCGGGAGAGGAGCTCGTCGACGAACGGGAGCTTCACGGTGTCGATGAGTGCCGTCTTCTCGCCTCGCACGAGATACGCGTTGTAGGTCGTGCCTCGAGGTGTCTCGTAGCCGTGGAAGTCCCGGAGTTCCCAGTCGATGGCTCCGACCCACCGGATCGCCTCGGAGATCTGAACGGACTGCATGGTCATTGGGGCTGCCTCCCATATGCGGTACGACTCGAACGAGCGTACGTTCCTGCCGCGCGCGAGCGGGACGCCATTGTGTGCCCTACGAGCTGCGCTTCACGAAGAAGTCCGCCATCGACATGAGAAGCCGCTTCGGCTTGCTGTCGGCGATGGCCGCATCGAGCAATGGCTTCGCTCCTAGTATGAGTTCCCTTGCGTAGGTCTCGGCGAACGCGATCGAACCGCTCTCTTGCAGGATGGAGACCGCCTCGTCGAGCACGTCCGGCGTCCTCGGCGTGCATCGAGAGGATGTCGAGCAAGCGCTCGCGACGGGTCGAGTTCGCGAGTGCGTGGATCGCTACGAGCGTGCGTTTGCCTTCGGTGATGTCGCTCCGGAAGTCCTTGCGGGTCGACTCCTTCGTGCCCACCAGGTTCAGGACGTCGTCCTGGATCTGAAACGCGAGCCCTGCCGCCATGCCGAAGGAGCGCAGCGCTTCGACCTGCTCGTCGGTCCCGCCTCCCACGATCGCTCCCACGGCGAGCGGTACGGCGCCCGAGTAGTACGCGGTCTTGTGGTCGGCCATGAGCAGGTAGTCGTCGACCGACAGGTCGAAGCGGCCGTCTCGCGCCCAGCCGATGTCGAGCGCCTGCCCCTCGATGGTGCGCGTGGTCATGTCCACGAGTTCCGCCAGGATTCGGAGCTTCCGCTTGTCATCGAGACCTGGGTCGTTCACGACCGTGCCGGTGACGAGCGACAACGCGAGATCCCCGGCGTTGATGGCGAGTCCCGCGCCCTCGCGGACGTGCAGGCACGGCTCGTCTCGGCGGGTGAGCGACGCGTCCTCGATGTCGTCGTGGATGAGCGCCGCGGTGTGGAAATGCTCGATGGCTGCTGCCGAAGGCCACGCCTTCTTGGGGTCTCCGCCGACGGCCTCGCACGCGAGCAAGCATATGAGGGGGCGGTGCCGCTTGCCCCCGTTCGCGGTGAAATCGGCGAGCATGTCGTAGAGGTAGCGGCGCATGTCCGGATGGACGCCATCGGTGAAGAAGGTGTCCAGGTACTCGCCGAACCTGCTGCTGTTGCGCCTCAAGTAGAGCTCGAAGCTGGTCATGCCTCTCCTCGGCACCGGTCGTGAAGGCCTTTCGCCGAACCGGTCGGGCGACCTAGGGTCGGGGCAGGCACGAACGTGCACATAGTAGCGCACGACCGGGCGCGCGGACGCTGGCGGCCGGCCGATGCGATTCGAGCGGGGCGCGCGAGTGTGGCCGACCGGCGCGTGCGCCGGGACCGTCCCGCTCACTGCTCGCGCAGACCGCGCTCCAGGAACACCCCGTCGGCCGAGAAACGGCGGCGGTACGTGAGAAGCACGGCGAGCACGGAGCCGAGTGCAGTCGCTGCAGCCACCATGAGCATGACGACGATCTGATACCCCGTGGCCTCGAGCGGGTCGACGCCCGCGAGGATCTGGCCGGTCATCATGCCCGGGATGAAGACGATCCCAACGGCAGCCATCGAGTTGATGGTCGGGATCATGCCGGCTCGCAGAGCGGTGCGGATCGAGCCCGAGGCCGTCTCCCACGGCGTTGCGCCAAGAGCGGTGAGCGCGAGCAGCTCGTCGCAGCGCGAGTCCATGTCGGCGAAGACGCGCTCGAGTGCGAGCGCGATGCCTGTCATGGAGTTGCCAAGGACCATTCCTGCGATGGGGATGACGTACTGCGCGTGATACCAGGGCTGCACGTGCACGATGAGTCCCGTGACCGAGAACGTGACGGTGAGTCCCGTAAGTGCCATAGAGAAGAACGAGGAGGTGAGTATCCCCTTGGGCGCGTCGGGCGAGCGTCTGACGATGATCGCGGCCGCGGCGAGGGTCATGACGCCGAGCAGCATCATGACGAGCCACCACGTCTGGTTCGCGAAGACCCATCTGAGTACGAAACCGAGCGCCAGCAGCTGGAGGTAGGTACGCAGCGTCGCGATCGCGAGGTCCTTCTCGAGGCCGAGAGCAAGGCGCCAGGAGATCACCGCGACGACCATGACGAAGCCGGTCGCGAGGGCGAGTTCCCACCAACCGATCGCGATGACCCCGGTCTCCGGCACGTCTACACCGCCTCGAGCTTGCCGGCGGAGAGCCGGAGGCGCCGCGATGCGAGCGCGTCCGCGCGTTGGTGCCGCACGCGCACGACACCTCCCCCGCGCTCGGCGAACTGGCGCGTGGCGAGGGTGACCTGCTCGGCGCTTGCCTCGTCGAGGTTGGCGTCGGGTTCGTCGAGCAGGAGAACGTCCGGATCGGTGAGCAATACCCGCAGAAGAGCGATGCGCGCCGCCTGCCCCACAGAGAGGCGAGCCGCGTCCCGATCCAAGGCGATGTCCGAGAGGTGCACGCTCACCATAGCGACCACGAGCGCATCGTCGGTCGGCAACGAGCGACCGTGGCGGATCTTGAGC
Organism: uncultured Actinomycetes bacterium; assembly: GCA_963817255.1. Lineage (GTDB taxonomy): Bacteria > Actinomycetota > Coriobacteriia > Anaerosomatales > CAVRZR01 > CAVRZR01. The sequence goes on along the minus strand of CAWFNT010000002.1, from coordinate 130,379 downwards.
GTCCAGGGGAGCACCAGGTTCTCCCGCACGGTACCCGGGCGAATGGACGCCTTCTGTGGCAGCAGCGCGACCCTCGAGCGCCACTCGGCTGGTGGGATGTTCTCGGCGGGAACGCCTTCCAGCGCGAGACGACCGCCCTGCTGCGGAAGCAGCCTCGCGAGCGAGCGCAACAGCATGGTCTTGCCGGCGCCCGAAGGACCACTCACGTCCACGATCGAACCTGCGTCGACGGCAAGGGACACCCGATCGAGCACCCGCACAGGTCCTGCCTCGGCGGGCAGATCGACGACGAGGTCCTCGGCGGTGAGAAGCATTGTCACCTCAAGCGAAGCGCCGGTCGGAATGACCACCGCAGACGAACGCGACTCGAGCATTCGTATCCGGCGGCCCGCTTCACGACGCAGAACGGCGGGCACCAGTACATCGTAGCGCCCGCCGTTGTCGCTATGGAATCCTCCGCCGCCTTTGCGGTGGACGGGAGGCCTACCGCACGGTCACGTTGCGATACCCGCTGTAGGTGGGGTAATGGCCGGAGTCGTAGTGGTACGCGCGGATCCTCCACTTGCCCGCAGAGGGTAGACGGACCCTCGCCGCGTACTTCGAGTAGTTCTGGTAGTTGGAGACGCGCGCGGACGCCGTGACGCGGAGTCTCCACGTCCCCCTCTCGTACCGGTAGGCGTAGAGGGTCACCGCGTTGCCCGAATGCCGCGGCTTGAGATAACCGTAGACGGTGTAGGAGCGAAGGCGCGACATCGTGCTGGGAGCGACCGGCGTGGTGAGATAGGCACGAGGTCGAACGTCGATGGTGCGGCTCGCCGAGGCAAGGTAGGGTCCATTGCCGGCAAAGCGCGCCCGCAACCACGTGCGCTGGGTGCACACAACCGGTGCTGAGTAGCTGCCCGATGAGGTGGTCGTCGCTTGCGTGTTGTACTTCCAGTGCACGCGGTCCGTTGACGACTCGATAGTGACCATGCGACCAGCGAGGGCGGCGCCTGAGGACGTCCGCAAGTAGCCGCGGACGCTCGCTGGGCGGCCGAAGGAAGGACTGTAGGGCGCGGCGGAAATGGTCAGAGACGTGCGGGTCTCCTTGAACAGCGCGTGCGCCGCCCATGTGACTCCGCCATTGGTGGTCTTCATGTAAGAGGATGAGGTACCCGAGGCGTATCCCACGGTGGAGCTCACCATGTCGATCGCTCTGAGGGTCACCGGCAGGGCTGACGTCGGGTACGTCCAACTCGCGCCCGCATTGTTCGTCCGGGCGATCTTGCCCTTGTCGCCCACGATCACGATCGTTGACTCGTCGATCGCGCTGGCCGCATACGGGCTGATCCCGCTCGGCTTCGAGGCAGTGGCGACCCAAGTAGTGCCACCATTCGTAGTGCGGAACGTCTGGCCGAGCCCGCACACCAGCCATGCGGTCGTGGCATTGACCGCGCTCACGTCGACGGCCGCGGACGAAGCGGTGACGCTCTGAGGATCCCATGTCTTGCCGCCGTCGGATGTCTTGAATACGAGTACTCGCGAGAAGGTCGGGAACGACTGATTCCCGCCCAGCTGCTTGAGCTCGGTGCCCACCGCCCAACCGGTCTGTCCGTCAGGCGCGAAGTCGACCGCTTGGATGCGCGCGTTCGTGGATGGAGGCTCGGTCGAGCCCTCGGGCGCGGAGTAGACGGGTCCTTCATAGCCTTTCGACCAGGTCACACCGCCGTTCTGCGAAGTCCAGATGGCGGCAAGATCACCCGAAACGGTGCCCAGATGCGCGCCTACCATCACGACGGAACCGCCCGGAGTGGAGGCGACATCCGCGAAGTTGTACCCCGCCCCTGCTCCCACCGGCTCCACGCGCGGCCAGGTCGACCCACCGTCAGTCGTCTTGAATGCAGCGTTGTCGAACGAAGGGCTGGCCCAGGCGTTGGTCGCGCTCGCTGCGCTGACTCCCACCATGGAGCGGTTCAGCTGCGTTGTCTTCCAGGTCGAACCACCGTCGCTCGTGCTCGACACGAACCCGAGACCCGATCCCCAGCTGCCCGCTATGTAGCCGTGCTGCGAGTCGAAGAATGAGACGGCTTCGCCCTGCGTTGCCGCGGCGGCGATACTCGGGCCGGCGAGGGAGAGCGCGGCAAGAGCGGCGACCATACAAGAGACGAAAGCCCGAACAGTCCGTTCCATGCGTACTCCTCCGATGCTGGACAAAGGGCCGGAAGACAGGCCGCCAGCTAATCTAGCACCACCCGTGCCGAGACCGCGGCCCTGGCCGCGTCGGCAACGGAACCTCAACCGCGAGCGGCGGCGCGCGCCACGGCCGCGCGGCCCCCCGGACGCCTCGGACGTCGAAACCGCCCAAGACGCTGGTCGCAGCGCGAAACCCCTCACAAGTGGGAATCCTCTGCAGTGGGAAGGGGGCGTATCGCGATGGTCGTGATCCAGATTGCCGAGGAAGACGCCTCACTGCTCAAGCGCGCCTTGGAGCTCCTCTTGTCGGACGTGCGCATGGAGATCGCGGATACGGACCGTGCAGACTTTCGTGACGGGCTCAAACAGGAGAAACGCGTTCTTCAGGGCACGATAGAGCAGCTCGAGGAGCAGATGGTGACGAGCGCGTGAACCCACGTCGCCCCACTCGAGGCGGGCGAACCGGCACCAGTTACGCCACGCGCAGCACTGCCTCGCGCACGGTGCGAGAGTAGTCTGCTAGCGCGTGACCGTGCCCATCGGCGTCCCGTTCGAGTCGAGAACGATCAGCTTCTTGACCTCGGGAACCGCCGCGAGAACGGTGTCCAGGACCACCTGCGTGAGCTGGGCGGGTCCCCGTATGCCCAGACTCTTCCGCAGTTCCGTCGTGGTGTTCGTGAGATAGATCGTGACGGTGCCGTCGCCGTTAGTGGTCGCCTGTGCGATGTACACCCATGAATTGAGCATCTTGTTCTTGCTGAATGTCTTGGCCCGCAGCGCCGCGTAGACCTTGTTCTCGATCGAGATCGCAAGCTCCGCGCCCGCCGTGGGAGACGTTTCAGCTGACGAACCTCCGCCACCGCCAGTCTGGTCGGTGCCGCACCCGCGCAGCAGGAGGAAGAGCACGACGAGAACGATCACGGCGAGAGCGACAAGTATGCCCCACCGGAACGCCTTGTTGCTGCGCTCCGGCTCCTGCTCGCTCTCAGGCTCCTGCGCCCGCGATCTCCTGTCCGTCTTCCAGCGCCATACCGCTACTCCTTTGGCTCTACCTCATGCGTTGGTCGGCCTGTGACATTCTAGCCTGCACTCGTCGGCCTGTCGGTGCGGGATAGGCAGTGTGCGGCGATTCTCCACAATTGGCGGCAGCCGCACGAATCGGTGCGAATCGAAGCCGCGAGGCGGCGTGCGAGCATATGGCGGAGGCGTGTGCGAATCGAACACACCCAGGACGCTCTTCACGCCCCACAACGGTTTTGAAGACCGCGGAGCCCACCAGGACCCATTCGCCTCCACGTGCGGATTCTATGCGGGGCGCCGAGTTCGCGCCACCGCAGCGAGGCGGGCGGGCAGAGCACTCGCCGACCGAGAGCAGCGCTCGCCAAGCTCACTAAGAGAACCCTCATCCGCCCCTCATCGTGCTGGTCACGCTCTCGGCCGATGATACTCATGCGGGCCTTGCACCCTTCGAGTGGCACGCTGACTGCACTCGAAACAACCGCACGCCGATGCCTGGAGTCCCCGAAAGACGGGTCATGGAAGAGAAACGAGCGCGACATCTGAGTCGAGGCGGGGCAGTTGCGGCCGTCGTGCTGCTGCTTGCATTCGCGGCCTATGCGGCGTCGAACATCGCAGCGGGCAGGCCGCCATTGCCTCACCGCGACGTCGCCTGCACCGAGTGTCACCTGTCGCCGCAAGTCGGCACACTCGTCGACACGGTCTTGAACCTGCCCGATTCGGAGCGCGGCCGCGCGGGAACGGTCCCCGACGAGCACTGCCAGCGGTGCCATCCCTCGGTCAAGACGAACCTTCCCGGCTTCTCCCACGCGGTCCACGCCTCGAAGGGGCCGTGCATCGCATGCCATCCCGAAGCCGGCCACTCGGTGAGCCCTGAGACGAAGGCGGCAGCAGGCAGAACGATCGCGACGTCGGGACAGGTCCGCTCGGTGCGACTCGTCGCCGGGCCTGATGCGGGCCAGGCGAATCTGCCGAACCACCCCTCGGCTGTCTGCGAGCGCTGCCACGACATGGCCGCGACGCCGTGCAGCACCTGCCACACCGCGCCTGGCGACAGCAACCACGCGGGCAAGCCCGACTGCGCGACGTGCCACAAGCCAGGCGCAACGTTCACGTTCACGCATCCGGTAAGCAAGGCAGCGACGGCGACGTGCGATTCATGTCACGAGGTGCCCAAGAAGCACTCCACCGCCAGTTGCACGACCTGTCACAAGACGAACACGACGTGGGAGTTCACCCATCCTGGCGCGTCGGCGAAATGCGTCACGTGCCACGCTCGACCTGCCAAGCACGCGGCCGGATCGTGCACGACGTGTCACCCCAAGGTCGACTCCTGGGCATTCCAGCATCCGAAGGGCAAGACCGCCTGCACCTCGTGCCACCGCGCGCCATCAGGCCATTATCCCGGCGCGTGTTCCCGGTGCCACTCGATCGCGGTCGCCTTCAAGAGCACGACGTTCAAGCACACGGCCGCGACGAGGAACTGCACGCAGTGTCACAACCGCCCGGCAAGCCACACCCAGAGCGGCTGCGCGTCGTGCCACTCCACGGGACAAGCGTGGTCTGCGGCGCCTCACCCCTCGTCGAACGCCTGCGCCAAGTGCCACAACGCGCCCCGGAGGCACTACGGATCGAACTGCGCTTCGTGCCACAAGGCCTCGGCGGCCTTCTCGAGCGCCGTCTTCAGGCACCCCGGCGCGTCGGCGAGCTGCACCAAGTGCCACAGTCGTCCATCCGGCCATCCGCGGACCACGTGCACGTCGTGTCACAAGGTGGGCAAGACATGGGCGGCTTCGCACCCTCTCATCGAAGAGCTGCGCACAGTGCCACCGCGCTCCGTCGCGCCATTTCGGGTCGAACTGCTCGTCGTGCCACAAGGCCTCGGCTTCTTGGAGGAGTGCCAGCTTCCGGCATCCGTCCACCGGCGAGCACTCGTACCGAAGCTTCAAATGCGCGAGCTGCCATCCGAACGGGTACTCCTCGGCGACGTGCAGCCACTGCCACGACAGCGCTTCGGGTCCCCGGGACGACTGAGCACCCGGCCGAGAAGACACGGCGGCGTCGACCACTTCGCCCGGCGCTAGGAGCGCGGCCCCAGCACCCTGACGTCACCCTCGCGTTTCGTCACGCCCTGCGCGTCGAAGTACTCCAGTAGCGGGATCGCGTACTTGCGCGACACGCCGAGGACGTCCCGCAGGTCGGCTGCGGTCGCCCCGTCCGAATGCTCGCGAAGGTGCGCGATGAGCGCAGCGCGTGCACGCGCGAGCGCTTCGGCGTCGAAGTGCAGCTCGGGGCTCAGCCTGACCACGCGCCCCTCGGTCGCCAGTCGCGTCAGCGCCTTGCGCGCGATGCCGACATCCGAGATGCCGGCAGCCGCGGCCAGCTCGCCAACGCTCGCCGGCGTGAGTCCTTGCGAGGCAAGCAAGGGGCTCAGAGCGGCGACCGCGCTCTCCTCTTCGGCGATCGCCGAGACCCCCGCCTTCGAGTGTCGGACGGCGCCCTTGTCGACGACGGCGATGCCGCCTGAGGCCGCACGGTCGACCAGCGCGTCGAACACCTTCGGACTCAGCCTGCGATCGACTCGGTCGCGAAGCGCAAGGGTCGCGATGCCGGTGGCCGTGGGCTGCTCCTCGTGGAACGCGAGGAGGGCACGCTCGATTGCTCCGAGAGTCGATTCGAGCGCCTCGGGCGTCACGAAGTAGGTCTCCCCCGCCACCTTGAGCCTCTCGAGCGTCGCCCGATTGAGCTCGTCGGCAACCTGGGCGCGCGGGACACCCATCGCCGCAGCGACCTCGGCGGAGGACATTGGCATGGCGCGAGCCGCAAGCAGTCCTGTGGAGGCCGAAGCGAGATCGTGCGCCACGAGCGCGTCGAGCAACTCGCGCTCGTGAGGCTTGAGCGCGGTGCGCCGGGGTGGCAGGGCGTCGAGCACCACTCCGCCGCCGACGGCGTAGACGGGCGAGTAGCTTCGGATGATGAAGTGATCCCCGTAGCGCGGAGCGAGAGGCTGCTCCAGCCGGATCTGCGCGAGCGCGGACTGTCCGGGTGTCAGCGCCTTGGCGTCTATGAGCAGAACGCGTCCAAGCACTTCGCGCGTACCGTGATCGACGTGCACACGAGTGTCGCTCTCGAACGGTTTGTCCTCGCCCGGCTTGCCCAGGTAGGTGATGCGCGCGTCGAAACGGTCGGTGACCGCGAGCGTCCCGGGCTCGGCGACGATGTCGCCGCGCTCGATCTCGTCCTTGTCGAGGCCCGCGACATTAAGCGCTACGCGCTGCCCGGCTTGCGCCCGCTCGACCGACTCGCCGTGCACCTGCACGCCTCGCAACCGGCCTCGCTTGCCGCCGGGGTACAGCTCGACGGCGTCGTCGCGCGCGGCCGTTCCCGACCACATGGTTCCGGTGACCACAGTGCCCGCTCCCGAGATCGTGAAGACTCGGTCGACGGGCAGCCGCATCGGCAGGTTCGCCTGACGGGCCGGCGCCTCCTCGGCGATCTCGTCGAGCGCCGCGAGCAGCTCGGGCAGCCCCTCGCCGGTGCGCGCCGAAACCGCGACGATCGGTGAGCCCTCGATGCTGGTGCCTTCCAGCAGTTGGCGCACGTCTTCTCGCACGAGATCGATCCAGTCGGCGTCGACGAGGTCGGCCTTCGTGATCGCGACGACGCCCTTGGGAATGTCGAGGAGATCGATGATCGCGAGGTGCTCGCGCGTTTGCGGCATGACGCCGTCATCCGCCGCGACGACCAGCAGCACCACATCGATGCCCGTGGCGCCTGCAACCATCTGGCGGACGAACTTCTCGTGCCCGGGCACGTCCACGACGCCCATCGTGCGGCCGCTCGGAAGCGTGAGCCGCGCGAAGCCGAGCTCGATCGTGATGCCGCGCTCCTTCTCCTCGGCCAACCGATCGGGGTCGGTACCGGTGAGCGCTTTCACGAGCGCTGACTTGCCGTGGTCGATGTGACCGGCCGTGCCGAGGACGAGCGAGGGGGCGGTCATCGACGCATCAACGCCCGGTCACTCCTCGATCGTGGTTATCCGGAAGACAACAGGGTTCTTCGGATCGGGACAGCATGCCGAGATCTCGGCCTCACCGCTCCACGGCATCCTGCCTCCGGCTCTCAGTCCGAACACGTAGTGCTGGATCGAGTTCCAGGCCGAGCCGCACATCCTTTGCGGCAGCATCCCGTCCCGAATCTCCCAGACGTCGCCCACCTTGATGCCGACGGGACACTCCCCGCCGAGCAGGATTTCCGTGACCTCGATGCGCACCGGACGGCCTGGCGGCGTTGCCATCAGCGGTCTCCTGTCGTGGTCTGCCGAGGCGCGCGGCCTCGATCGGCTATGTGCCCGCGGCCTCGCCGAGGATCTCGGCGAGGCGAGCGACTATCACTTCGTCGTGGCTGTTGCGCACGGTTCGCGGATCGAGCAGAAGACGCCCCTCGTGGATGCGAGCGATGATCGGAGGATCCGATTCGCACCGTAGGCGTTTCTCCAGCGCGTCCACGCTGAGCGTGCCGTCAGCCGGCGTCACCGCGACGACGACGGTCGGGATGTCTGCGAGCGGGAGCGCTCCGCCACCTGCGCGCGATACGTCCTCGAACGTCTCGATCGTCGCTGCATCTCCCAGCGCGGCGCGAAGCGCGTCCGCGATCTTCGATGCGCACTCGCCGATCTCGGTCTGCGTGGCGGTGAGCATCTTGAGGGTTGGTATCTCCTGAACCGCGCGATCGGCGTCGAGGTATGCCCTGAGCGTCGTCTCGAGCGCCGCAAGCGACATCTTGTCGAGGCGGACGGCACGCGCCATCGGGTGCTTCTTCAGCCGCTGGATGATGTCGAAGGTGCCGACGAGGATCCCGGCCTGCGGACCTCCCAAGAGCTTGTCGCCAGAGCAGGACACGAGCTGAGCGCCCTGTCCGATCGCTTCTCCAACCGTCGGCTCGTACGGTAGCCCGTACGTGCGCAGGTCGACGAGCACGCCCGAACCCTGGTCCTCGAACACGGGGATGCCGTGCTTTGCGCCCAGGTCCACGAGCTCGCCCACCGAGACCTCTTCGGTGAATCCGACGACCCGGAAGTTGCTCGAGTGCACCTTGAGCAGCAAGCCGGTGCTTTCGGTGATGGCATTCTCGTAGTCGGCGAGATGCGTCTTGTTCGTGGTGCCGACCTCGACCATGGTCGCGCCTGACTCGCGCATGATGTCCGGGATGCGGAACGAGCCGCCGATCTCGACGAGCTGGCCGCGGGAGACAACGACCTCTCTACCGCGCGCAAGCGCGGCGAGTCCGAGCATCACCGCAGCCGCGTTGTTGTTGACCGCCATCGCGGCCTCGGCACCGGTCAGACGGCAGAGCAGCGACTCGACGTGCGTGTGACGACTGCCCCGCTCGCCGCTGTCCACGTCATACTCGAGCGTCGAGTACGACGTTGCGACGTCGTGGACCGCCTGGGCGGCGGCCTTGGAGAGCAAGCTCCGGCCGAGGTTCGTGTGCACGATGATGCCGGTCGCATTCACGACCGGCCGAAGCGACGGCCGCATGGCGAGCTCGGCTCTGGCAACCGCTTCGCGGGCGATCGCTTCGGCCGAAGGCTCGATCGCGTCCCCGCCCAACAGCCGATCGCGAACGCCGTCGATCGCGTCGCGAACCGCGTCGACCACGAGCGCGCGGGGGACGCGGTCGAGTACTGCCGCGATCTCGGGCCTCGCGAGAAGCTCGTCGGTCTTTGGCAGCGAGCGGAGACGGGCCTGGATGTCGGCGTCAGGGACCACGCTGCGATTCTACCCGAGGAGGCGACATGTGCTTGCTCAGTCCCGCGAAGCGGCGTGCGATGGTGTCCAGTGGGCTCCTCCGTGCCCGGTACGGCCGCGGCACCTATACTCGATGTTGAGGTGAAGTGATCCGTGGGACCCATCGTCATCCAGACCGAGCGCCTGCGCGCGCGTGAATGGACCCGGGACGACGTCGAAGGATTGTTCGCGCTCGCGTCCGATGAGGAGGTCACCCGATTCCTCGGCAGGTGGAGCGAGAGCCCGATGTCCGATGCCGAGGACTTCGTCGACCGGCAGATCAGGATGCAGGCAGGCTGGGGATGGTGCCGCTGGGCGCTACAGTTGCGCGAGTCCGAACCCGGACTCTCGGGAGTCGTCGGATTCTCAGGGCCGGGTTGCACCTTCGCGCCCGACATCGAAGTGGGCTGGACGTTACGCAAGGAACTCTGGGGCCGCGGGTTGGCGACTGAGATCGGCCGCGCGGTCGTCGATCGCTGCTTCTCGGTGATCGGGTTCGACCGGCTCATCAGCTGCGTTGATCCGCGCAACGGCGCATCACTGCGAGTCGCCGAGAAGGTCGGCTTTGTCCCGCTCGACGAGATCGAGCACGACGGCGATGTCGTGATCCGTCACGAGATGTTCAACCCGGAGCCCAAGCCGATGCGTGACCAGCGCTTTCGCCTCACGTGCGAGGGCGCGCCAATGCCTCGCCGCTAGTCGCTCGCGAGCGCGTCGGTTGCATCGTCGTGGCCTGCCGCGCCCCCCACGCCATCTTGAGACACGCCGGCTGCCTCGGCCACGAATGCCACGAGAAGGTCGATGATCTCCTGCTGCCGCAGCGGATAGTCTTCGGGCTTGAGTCCCACGATCATCATGAGCCAGGGCGACATGGACCCGAATGCGAATACCCCGGCCCCCGCGATGGACGCTACGAGCGCGGGATCCTTGCGCGGCGCGTCGGTCTGAGGCGCGAGAGACTGCTGGCGGGCGATCCAGTCCACCAACCGCTCGAGGGGAACGAAATCCTCGTCGAGCATCTTCTCCGGCTGGAACTCGGCGAGTTCGGACCTCACGACGAGTTGGATCATGTCGTGCCTCATGGTCAACGTGCGGGTCAGCATCGCCCTCACGTCCTCGATCGTCTCGAGCGGCTGGAGTGGGCCCCCGGCGTAGCGCGCGCGCATCTCATCGATCTCGCGCCGGAGGATCTCGTGGATCACGTCCTCTTTCGTGCCGAAGTAGCGGTGGACGAGCGCGTGGTTCACGCCCGCGTCCGCCGCAATATCGCGCATCGTGACTCGCTTGTAGTTGTGTTCGCTGAACAGCCTTCGTGCGGATTCAAGGATTGCGGCCTTGGTGCGTTCGGCATCGCCTCGACGAGCAGCCATGGTGACGAATACCCTCCGCTTCTGTGTCCCTCGGCTTCGACTGCCTTCGTTCCTGCTTGATCGCATCCCACCCACGGCGCGCCGGCTCCCGCGACCTCGGCATCATCGCGTGAGCAGGGCGCCCACGTTACAGCCCGATTCCACGACGGCCGATACTACATCTCGAGTGCTACTCTGTGCGCGCCAAGCGCCCCCAAGGCACCTAAGGAACCGCATGATTCGATACTCGATCGCCGGCAGCGCCCGTAGCGCACTCTTCCGGGTCATCTTCGCCGCGGCCATCGCCATATCCTGCGCGTTCGCGGCACCTGCTCCTGCCCGTGCGGCCGACGAGCCTTGGCTCGTCCGCCTCAACGAGTTCCGCGCCGCGGCAGGACTTCCCGCCGCCAAAGGCAACCTTGCAGGCGCGCAAGGAAGATGGCTCCACTCCCGCTACCAGGCCATGAACGGGCTGCTCGGCCATTCCGAAGATCCGACGAACCCCTGGTACACCAGCGAAGGCGCGCTGCACACGGGCAACTGCTGCGCGTGGGCCGGCGGCGCAGGCGCGATCGATTGCTGGGCGACGGCGCCCTTCCACGCGGTCGTGATGCTGCAACCGGGGACCCAGTCCTACGGCATGAGTACGTTCGAGCAAGACGGCCGAACCGCATCCACACTCGAATGCGGCTGGGACTGGACAGCTATACGCTCGGCGCGTTTCCCGGTTAGGTGGCCGGGTCCGGGATCGACAGTGCCCTACACCTCGTATTGGGGCGGAGAATCGCCCGATCCGGTAGCGGGAAGCGGCTACACCAACCCGATCGGTCTCCCCATCATCATCATGTTCAACTCGGCGAGAACGTTCTCGGACTCGCATCTTCGCTGTGGGGGAGCGGAGCTGCAGCACTTCGTGCGTCGCACGGGATCGAAGACGGCGTTCGTCATCCCTCGTCGGCCGCTCGAGCGAGGAAAGACCTACGACGTCGAGGTCACGGCGTCCGGTGTAGCGTATCGCTGGAGCTTCACGGTCGGGCCGAGGAGAACGACCGCGGTTTCGATCGCCGCGCCAGAGGTCGCCGCAGCGGGCGGGCAGACATCGCTCTCGGTCCGGCTCACTGATGGCGGACTCCCATCATCGAGGACGCTCGAGATCGAACGGAGCGAGGACGGCTCGACGTGGCGGCGCCACGGGACTCTCGTCACATCGTCGCTCACCGGTTCGGGAACCGTACACGTCGCGGTCGTATCGCCGGCCTTCTTCCGCGCGCGTTTCGCCGGAGACGATGTGAGTGGCGCTTCTGTGAGCACGCCCGTTCGGGTTGATGGCGTCGACTCGCGCGTCCCAACCGAGCTACACGTCGATGCCCCGCCCGGCGCTCTCGTGGGCTCGATCCTCACCCTGCACCCATGGGTCGAAGCCGACGGTGCCTCGATTCCCTGGTCGGGGGTCGTCCTCGAGAGGAGCAACGACTGCGTCCGCTGGACAACCGTGGACCGGTACGCGCAGGAAGACCTTGTCGGCAAGCCGCTCGTCATGGGAGCCGAGGGCTTCTACCGGCTGCGCTTCGAGGGCGACGAGCGGTATTGCCCGTCTGTGAGCAGCACGTGGGTCGTGGGCTCGATTCGAATCGGTCCCGGCCCGCCGATGTCGCACAGACTCGCACTCGCGCCGCTCGCAGCAAGTTCGGTGAAGGTCGGGCGATCGTTCCGGGCCTCAGGCACGTTGCTGCCGAAACACTCAAGGGCTCCGCACGCGATCCGGATCCAAGCATTCCGTCTCGAGAGGGGTCGCTGGGTGTGGAAGCGGACGTGGGGTGCTGTCTCTTCCGACGCAGCTCCCGACCGTTTCACTTCGATCGTGAACCTCACGGGTCGTGGCGCGTGGCGGATCAGGGCCATCGCGCCGGCTGACACCGCACATACGTGGGGCGCCTCGGCCTACAAGTACGTGACCGCCAGATAGCCTCCGGTACCGCAGGTCCACCCGTTAATCAGCGGTGGGCACCCCCGCTTGCATGGTCGGCTGCGCTTCGCTTCGGGCGTGGCCTTTGGCGATGCAGCTCGAGCCGACCGGTCACCGCAAGGTCCAGGCCGCATCCCGCATTACGGGTACCTTCAAGAGCACACGCCCGGATTGGAGGAACTCGTGGCCACCATGGAATCGCTCTCGCCGGATCTTCGGTCATTTGTGAAGGCATACCAGTGGAAGCGCATCGACCCGGTGCCATGGGCCGAGCCGCGCAAGTCGCTCGCCGAATCGCGCGTCGGCCTCGTCGTGCATGCGTGCATGGTCATGCCGAACCAGCCGCCGTTCAATGCCGAGCAACCCGGCAACGACCCCTCGATCCGGATCGTGCCGTCGGACGTCGATCCGCGCGTTCTCGTCAACACCTACCCTGGCCAGGGCTTCGACCACGCGGGCCTCCAGGCCGACCCGAACCTGCTCATCCCGCTCGATCGACTGCGCGAGATGGTCGGGCGCGGCGAGATCGGCGAGCTGGCTCCTCGGACAGTCTCGCTATGCGGGCACGTCACCAAGCCGAAGGTGCTCATCGAGGAGACAGCGCCCGAGATCGCGCGGATGTTCGTGGAGGGCGGCGTTGATGTCGCGCTGCTCGTGCCTGCTTGACCCATGTGCAACCAGACCGTGAGTCTGGTCGCCGCCGAGATAGAGCGCGCGGGCATCCCGTCAGTTGTCGAGGTGTTCCTGAGCGAAGTTGCCGAGAAGGTGCGACCACCTCGGGCCCTGCACGTTCCGTTCGACCACGGGTATCCTCTCGGCGAGCCGAACGAACCAGGCCTGCAGACCAGCGTGCTTCGCCAGACGTTCGCGCTGCTCGGCGAGCCCGGACCGCCGCCGGTGCTGCGGGAGTACGTACAGCAGGACGCCGCGTCGAGCGAGCGCCCGAGATAGAGCGTTTGCGGGAATCGGCCGAAGAGAGGACCCCGCCCGATCGGCGCCACCTTGCAACCTGGCAGCCGTCCGGGCGGGGTCCTCGGACTACTTCGGCCCTAGTGGACCGGTGGGGCCCCGCGTGGGCCGGTGTGACTAGTCGTCTGAAGCGTCGTCGGTGAGATGGCGCCGATACCACTCGCGGTCCTCGTCGGAGTCATGCTTCTCCCTCCGCTCGAGCAGGATGTTCGCGACTTCCTGGACCGAGTCGACCAGAACCGTCGATGTGAACGTGACGTGGTCGCTGGCAGAGACCCTGACATCGTAGGTGCCCATTGGCAGCCCGCCGAACGGGGCAAGACCCTGGCGAGACGTCCGAAGCTTGTACTCCTTGTTCGTCACGCTGTTGGTCAGCACGACGCGAGCCTCGCGCACCGCGCGGGACTCAGACCGTACACTCACGGTGAGCGTGGCGGTCGCGCCGGTCGGGGGTGTGGGAGGCGCCGGAGGCGTGGCGATCGTCACGCCGATGGTCGACGCGGCCGAGTTGCCGGCGACGTCGAACGCCTTGGCCTCGATGGAGTGCGAGCCGGCGAGCGCGCCGGTGCTGTTCCAGGCGGCAGCGTAGGGAGCGGTCGTGTCCGTGCCGATCAACACGCCGTCGACGCGGAACTCGACGCGTGCGACACCGGACTCGGTGTCCGCGGCGGTCGCGCCTAAGGCGACGGAGCCGCTCACCGTGGCATCAGCGACCGGCGCCGTGATACCCACGGTCGGGGCGGTCAGGTCGGCTGGAGGAGGAGGCGGAGAAGCGGCGATAGTGACTCCGATGGTCGACGCGGCCGAGTTGCCGGCGACGTCGAACGCCTTGGCCTCGATGGAGTGCGAACCGGCGAGCGCGCCGGTGCTGTCCCAAGCGGCGCCGTAGGGAGCGACCATGTCGGTGCCGACCAACACGCCATCCACGCGGAACTCGACGCGTGCGACACCGGACTCGGTGTCCGCGGCGGTCGCGTCTAAGACGACGGAGCCGCTCACGGTGGCATCAGCGACCGGCGCGGCGATACCCACGGTCGGGGCGGTCGAATCCGCAATCGTGACCATGATCGTCGACACGGATGAAAGACCGACGTTGTCGAACGCCTTGGCCTCGATGGAGTGCGAGCCGGCGAGCGCGCCGGTGCTGTTCCAGGCTGCAGCGTAGGGAGCGGTCGTGTCCGTGCCGACCAACGCTCCGTCGACGCGGAACTCGACGCGGTTCATGCCGGAGCCGACGTCGGATGCGATGGCGCCCAGGCTGACTGAGCCGCTGACTACCGCACCGTTGGTGGGGGCGTTGAGGACCACCGTTGGAGGGGTGGTGTCCGCAGGCGGAGGAGGAGGCGGAGGCGCGATCGGGCTGATCGTGATGGAGTTGGACCCTGCGCCACCCGCGCCGGCCACACCGTAGACGGTGTAGGTCTTGCCGACGGCTACGCTGACGCTTCCGCCGCCGTCGGCTCCCGCGACCCTCGTGGTCCCGTCGAAGACCCCCCAACCCGTCACGCCGTCGTTGTAGGTGTCGGAGACGCCAAGCTCGTAGGTTGCGGTCGTTCCGTTGTTCGAAGTCGGTATGGCTGTTACTTGGACGGCTGCGTCACGTGGGTGACAGCCGCCGGTGCAGGCGCCGGTCCTCGTCGGAAAGGCCACGGCCGTCCCGCCGACGCTCGCTGCTATTGCGAACACAAGGCCTGCAATTGCGAGTGCTGCAAGTCGTCTCTTTGTCACTACAAGACCCTCCTGTCTCTCCTGCCAAGGAGATGGGCCGCATCGCGTTGACGTCTTACGCGTTGCGCGTCGCCGGAGTGCGACATCGCAGGCATCGAGCAGAAGGAGCGCCACCTTAAGAAGTATGAGAGGGACCTCATGTGGGGTTCATGTGATGCCGCTGCCGAGGAAGACCGAGCGAGACCGCTGCCGCCCCACTACATCGCAGGTGACGCCGCCAGCCGCGAAGTGCCGAAGAGACCGGGGCGATTCCCGAACGCCTTAGTGGCGGAGCCCGCCGTGGGAAGCGCCGCCGGCTTGGCGCCGCGCAACGACGCTCGTCACGCGATCGGCGTCGGACGTGTTGCCCGCGCATTCGCGTACACTCGGCTCCGATGCACTCCGCTACGCGCATGCTCGAGATGACCGCAGACGACGCGCCCTCGCGTGCGCTCGCCGCTGCCGATCCCTTGCTCGGCGTTCTGATCGACCGCGTCGGCTCGATCCGACGCGGGCCATACGAGACCGGATTCCCGGTCCTCGCACGTTCGATCGTGGCGCAACAGCTCTCCGAGAAGGTGGCCCCCATCATCTGGGGCAGAGTCGTCGAGCGCATCGGCGTCTCGGCCAGCCAACTTGCCGAGGCGTCCGTCGACGACCTTCGAGCCTGCGGTCTCTCGGGCCGCAAGGTCGAGTACCTCCAAGGCATCGCTCGGGCGACCCTCGCCGGCGCACTCGACTGGGAGTCGCTCGACTCGCTCTCTGACGACGAGGTCATTGCCGAGCTCATCAGCCTTCGCGGGGTCGGCCGATGGACCGCCGAGATGTACCTCATCTTCGCTCTCGGGCGCCCCGACGTGCTCGCACTCGACGACCTGGGCGTGCGCATCAGCGCGGGCCGGATGCTCGGGCTGGGACGCGCGGCCACGCGGGACGAGCTCGCCGAGCGGAGCGAACTCTGGCGGCCGTACCGCTCTACGGCCAGCCTCTGGCTTTGGGCGGATCAGCCCTAGGCCGCGCTATCACTCGGCGCGAATTTCGACTACACGGGCTGGTCCGGAGCGGCTCCATCGAAACCACACTCACGGCACCGTCCCTGTCGGACGCGCGCGGGAATACACCAACCATGTGGGATCGCGGTGCTCTCGCGGCCGCCATCGTGCCGTTTCGTGGTCGACGCCACGGGCTTGACCTTGAGCTTTGCAGCCCCCGATCCCGCCTTGGCGACTGACCGATACGGAGATGATGGAGGCCGACGACCACCTGAAGGAGCTCTGAGCTGACGATGATGCGCGGATATGGATACGGCTACAACACGATGATGGGCGGAAGCTGGTTCGGTGAGGTCTTGATGATCGTCTTCGGACTGCTCGTGCTCGCGGGTCTGGTACTCCTGGTGATCTGGGCGATCAGGGCGCTAACGGGCAGCAGCCACCACCCCGCAGGACCGCAACAGCCCGGAATGCCGCAGCAACCGGGAATGCCTACGCGCGAGGATGGTCACCACGAGGCTGTCGCGATAGCGAAGCGTCGGCTGGCCAGCGGGGAGATCACGAAAGAGCAGTACGAGGAGATTCTTAGGACTCTGGGGCCCTAGGGCTTCCGGCGCCGCGGACGCGCGGCTCGGCCCCGAGGAGCTCCGCGGAACGCCCGGGCGCGCGATCGGCGACGCAAAAACGACGGTCTGCGGCGACGCGATTGCGTGGCTGGGAATAGACCTCTTGCGGTCGGTCACGCTGCAGGGGTGACCATTGAGAGAGGAAGGATCATGAAGCGAAATCTCGTACGTGCCTCGTTCGCGGCAATCCTGGTACTCGGGCTGCTCCTTGTCGCCGGATGCGGCAGTTCGGGCGGTTCCGGCAGCTCAGGCGGCAGCGGTAGTTCGGGTGGCGGGACCTCGGCAACGGGGACTGACGTAGCCATGGAGAACTTCGCGTTCAATCCCGCGACCGTGGACATCAAGGTCGGCGACACGGTGACGTGGACGAACAAGGACTCCGCGACGCACACAGTCACCGGCGATGGCGGCATCGACTCGAGTCAGCTCGCGAACGGTCAGACCTACAGCAAGACGTTCGACACCGCCGGAACGTTCGCGTACCACTGCTCTATCCATCCCAACATGACGGGCACCGTCGTCGTGAAGTAGGGCGAGGCAGGCGGCCGCTGTCGCTGTGTCCGCTCAACGGCCCGCCGCCCGGCGGCGCGTGATCCCGATCCGCGAGAGTGCTCGCGCGCCTATGACGGCCGACGGCCCGAAACGCGCGTGGCGCGGGCCTCACTGGAGGCCCGCGCCACGTTCCTGGAACTCGATGGGCAGCGCCGTGAAACCGACGCTAGACCCCGCCTAGTTGTGCCAGTTCGCGAAGAGGTTCTCGCTTTCCGTTACCGTCTGCTGTTCGTAGGTTCCGCTGGCCGTCGCCGTGTTCTGGTGCTGACAGAATGTCGGCGGCAGCTTGACCGTCGCGCCGTGCTCGATGTAGATCGCGTTGCTGTACGCGGTGCCGTACTTGCCGCTCCAGTCGCTCCACATGTGGCCCTCGAAGATGCCCGAAGTGCTGCCGTTGCCGAAGTGGATGCCGCTCGTCTGGCAGACGACGTCGCCTGCCCAGTAGCCTCCGGCATGGTTGAAGCCGTAGGGCTTGCTCGTCGTGCCGGAGTACAGCGACTCGAGGGAGATCATGCTCGCGTCGCCGCCGGTGAGGATCGACGTCGTGCCGGAACCGAAGCTCACCTGGTTCTTCACGTAGATCTTGACGGGGCCGTTCGTCAGGTCGAAGTAGAGCTTGCCTCCGTTGCCGAGGCTCAGCGAGTCGAAGAAGTAGACCGCTCCTCCGGGCGCCCCCGTGAAGTGGAGCTTGACCTGTGCTCCGAGGGTGACGATGCCGTTCGCCAAGGGCATGGTCGTCCAGTCGTATCCGTTGGGCATGCCTGTCTTGTTCGGTCCGCCCGGGGGAGCCGGGGGGATCACGAACGTCGGCTTGGGATAGGCCGAAGGCCACGGACTCTGGTTGACGAGGAACGGACCCGAGACCTGAGCCGGCTTCTGCTGGAACTGCGACGCCGTGACCAGCGCTCCCGTGATCCTTGCGGTGCCGCCGCCATTTACGTAGACGTCACCCTCGCTCCCCACGTTGCCGAGGACCTTGGAGCCGCTCGCCCCGATCACGACGCCGTCTCTCCTGACCGCCGAGGTGCTGGCTGTCCCTTTGCCCCAAACGAGGAAGTCACTTGCGCAGGGGAACAGCGTCGCGAACGGCACCGGCCCGTAGTTGAAGGTGGCGTAGCCGCCATTCGCAGCTAGGGAACTAGCCGTGCCGATGACGCCGAAGACCGAGTCCGCGACGGCGACGTTCGTCAGAGCCACGTCGCCCTCGTTCGTTGCGACATACCTGAACAGCGGATTCACGCCGAAGGGCACGAACGCCCCCGGAGCCGCGTCCGCATCGATCCAGTTGGCCCCGCCGTCTATGGAGATGAGTTTCTCGACGCTTATCTCAGGATTGCCCACCGGGGCGAGCAGGGGCACCAAGACGTCCCTCGACGCCGTCTGTTGAATCGCGGACACGGAGTAGGTCCAGGTCCCCGCAGACACCGCCATCACGTTGAAGGACGTTTGGCCGCTGTTCCCGGCCAAGATGGATGGGATGGTGTGGTCCGCCGTCTCTCCGGGCGCGAGCGCAAGGCCGGCTGGGAGCGTCAGGTGGACCGGCACGTTGGCCATGTCAGTGCCTGTGTTGTTGGCGACGTAGGCCGTCACCGCGAACGGGTTGGGCGACCAAGCGCCTCCGATGACGGCGAGCGCAACGGGCCCGGTCACGCTCAAGTCGGCCGTCCCGCTCATCGTGGCGAGCCCGTAGAACGTCGTGACAGTTCTCGACTCTCCCGGCTGCAGCGTTATCGGATTCCACCACATGACGGTGGCACTATCTCCCGTGGGCAGGGCCGGCGTGGTCGTGTAGTCCCACGCCGACGGGATGTTGTACTGCGCGTTCCACACCCGCGACCAGCTGCAGATGCTGAAGCGATCGGGGGTTACCGCCCCGCCGCCCTTGAGCGTCCCCTGGGCCATGATGTTGGGATTTGAGAGATCCTCGAACGCCTGCCAGTACTCGGGGATGGACGCCCCCAAGAAGTCCATCTCGGTCGTGACGTCTCCCGTGCCGGGAACGCGGAACGGTGCGGCGTCGTTGTTGGCGAGCATCGTGTCGATCATTACCCGGGCGCCCACGTCGTGTGCCTGCGTGGAGCTCAGGTTCCGCAACTTGTACGTGTACTGGCCGGTGTCGGGGCGACCGGTCGATGTGCCGGTAACGAGCGACAGCTGCTGCGTCACCTCGATATCACCGATCACCCACTCAGTCTCACTCATGGTGGGACTCACGTCGGTCGGGCCCAGCATCGGTAGCGCGCCGTCATACCCGAGGACTCTGTCGACACCGTCGACGCGAATCGTGGTGAAGCTGGTGGACGGGACGTTCGGCCACGCGTAGCTGATCCGGTACTCACTACCGGTGATGATGCCGGTCGCGCCGCTGTTGAACCTGCCATCCGAGCCGACCAGAATGGCCAGGTAGTCATTCGACGGATCCGTCAACGTCGTACCTGGTTGCGGACAGACCTTCTCGGCGGCCAACGCGTGCACCGGAAGTGCCAGCGCAACCAGTAGTAGCGACAAGACGATCGCGAAACGTCCCGCGCGCCGGGCTACCCGAATCCCGCCCGTCGCGGAAACCCTCTTCATTCGAGACATCGCCATTCCTTTCTCAAGTAGAACGCCTGTTACCGGAACTCCGCGTGCAGAGTCCGGCGTCACGCGCCAACTGGAGATTCCCCCGAATACGATATGGCCCCCATTGCAGCCCCCAGCTATTCGCAGGCAGTCCCCCAACCGTCATGCCACTGCATCAGTTGAAGTCGCGGTGCTTGCACGAAGAACGCTCCGTTGCCGGTTGAGAGCGTTCTGCCCCGATCGGTAGACGTGCCGCGACGTCGGCTAGACCGACATCACCTCCCCGTGCGTCCCCAAGATGCGGCATGCGGTAGCCGCGCTCCACGACAACTATACCCCCTTCTGACGAATCAGAGATGCCATCAGCTTCTCCGTACCGACCAAGCCCCTCGTCCGTCCACGCGTCGCGGCCGGACGGCCCCGGCGCTCCCCGCCCCAGGTCGACGCGTCGCTGGCGAGCGCACGAAGGTCCATGAGGGTACGCTGTCGCTGACGACACGATCGGTCCAGGCGAGGAGTGCCCAGTGACACCCACGAGCGATCTCACGCCCGAAACCGGCTCCGGCCCCACCTGCGCCGCCGACCCCGACCGCCTCCGCTCGCTCACGTGCATCAAGTGGACGTGGTACGCCGACGACGTGATCCCCGCGTGGGTCGCCGACATGGACTTTGCGCCTGCGCCGGTCGTGGTGGATGCCGTCCGCGCTCTCGTCGAGCGAGGCGACTTCGGCTACAACTGGGCAGCCGCACGTCAACTGCCGAAGGCCTTCTCGGCGTGGGAAGAGCGCGACCATGGTTGGAGACCCGACCCCGGGAGAGTGCGCATCTTCTGCGACGTCATGCAGGCGGTCGAGACGACACTCTGGCTCCACACACGTCCAGGCGACGGTGTCGTGCTCTTCACGCCCGTCTACCACCCGTTCTTCCCGGCAATCACCTCGACCGGCCGACGTGTCGTAGACTGCCCGCTCGATCCGCAGGGCTGGCGCATAGACCCCGAGCGTCTGGAGAGCGTGGTCGACTCAGGCACCCGCGTGATCCTGACCTGCAATCCGCACAACCCCACCGGGCGAGCGTTCGACGCCGACGAGCTCGCCGCTATCGCCGAGGTCGCCGAGCGACACGACCTTCTCATCGTGAGCGACGAGATCTGGTGCGATCTGGTGTTCCCGGGTGCGAAGCACGTCCCCATCGCTTCGGTCTCGGAGGAGACCGCGGCACGCACGGTGACGATCAGCGCGGCTAGCAAGGCGTTCAACATTGCGGGGCTGCACTGCGCGGCCGCGCACGTCGGACATGACGGTCTGTGGCGGAATCTCGAGGAGTTGCCGAGACACCTCCTCGGTGCGGTCGGATCACCAGGTGCCGAGGCGACGCTGGCCGCCTGGACAGCGGGTGAACCCTGGCTCGCGCGCGTACGTGAGCACCTCAGCGCACAGCGCGACCACCTCGCAGCGCGTCTGTCCGCGGAGCTCCCGGCGGTGCGCTACGATCCGCCCGAGGCCACGTACCTCGCGTGGCTCGACTTCCGCGCCATGGGTCTGGGCGACG
Organism: uncultured Actinomycetes bacterium; assembly: GCA_963817255.1. Lineage (GTDB taxonomy): Bacteria > Actinomycetota > Coriobacteriia > Anaerosomatales > CAVRZR01 > CAVRZR01. The sequence continues at coordinate 109,127 of CAWFNT010000002.1, read as the reverse complement.
ACCCCGCCGAGCAACTCGAGCGTGACGCTCGGGTCGCCCTCTCGCACGGGCACGACTTCGGCCCGGAGGGCGCGGGGTTCGCTCGGCTCAACTTCGCCACGTCGCGCGAGATCCTCGACGAGATCGTTGACCGGATCGTCGCCGCCGTCGGATGACGCGGACGAGCGTCACCGCAGTGTCGAGCCACTGGCGCGCGGGCTGACAGGGCGCGTTTCCTGCGAGCTCCGCTTCATGTTCAGACACCAGTCCGCCCGTCATTTCAGGGCATCCCGGCCTTTGCATGATGAGACTTCTCTCATCTCCCGCTCATTCAGTGGACGCCCAATGACGCCGACACTTCGTTCAAGGTGCCTGGCGCGCCCGCCCCTTCGTCACCGACGATCTGTGAGACGGAAAGCATGAGGGAACTCAGCCCGATGAAGTGGACTTTGGCGCGCGCGGTCCAGTTGATCGCCGCAACAGTGCTCGTCGTAGCCGCCTCTACAGGCATCGCGGTGGCAGCGAGCCAGCCTTCCAGCGCGCCCGCGTCACCGACACTCGCGCGCGCGGCGGCCAGTGGGACCAGTGCGGCGAAGCCCGCCGCCCACAAGAGCGTCCGCTGCAGCCGATGCCACAACTTGACGAAGACCGCATGCACGAAATGCCATCGCGCCAAGCATCGGAAGAGCGCGGTGAGCAAGCGAGGCTCGTGCACCGCATGCCATCGGCTGGGCGCACGCTGGGCCTTCGCCCACCCCGCCTCGACAAGGTGCACGTCCTGTCACAAGAAGCCCGTGAAGCACTCGAAGATGACGTGCACGACGTGCCACGCGTCGCGCAAGAAGTGGGCGTTCAAGCACCCTGCTGCCACTGCAAAGTGCACAGCGTGCCACAAGGCCCCCAAGCCGCATTCCGCACAGACCTGCTCTGGGTGCCACAAGGCGGGATCTGCGTCGTGGGCGTTCTACCACCCAGCATCGGCCGAGTGTCTGAAGTGCCACCAAACGCCAGCCGGACACTCGACTGCTGCGTGCACGACATGTCACCCGGGCAAGCTCACGTTTGCATTTGCCCATCCCGACGCCTCGACCACCTGCACGACCTGCCACAAGGCGCCGACGGCGCATTCGACCGCTACGTGCACGACGTGTCACTCCGTAGGCGCGGCGTGGACTCTCTCGCACCCCAGCGCGTCCTCCACCTGTACCACGTGTCACCAGGCACCCGCGGGGCACTCGACGGCCGCGTGCACGACCTGCCACTCGGTGGGCGCGACGTGGGCCTTCTCGCACCCCAGCGCGTCCTCCACCTGTACCACGTGTCACCAGGCGCCCGCGGGGCACTCGACGGCCGCGTGCACGACCTGCCACTCGGTGGGCGCGACGTGGGCGTTCTCGCACCCGAGCGCGTCCTCGACCTGTACCACCTGTCACCAGGCGCCCGCGGGGCACTCGACGGCCGCGTGCACGACCTGCCACTCGGTCGGCGCGACGTGGGCGTTCTCGCACCCGAGCGCGTCGTCCACCTGTACCACCTGTCACCAGGCGCCCGCGGGGCACTCGACGGCCGCGTGCACCACCTGCCACTCGGTGGGCGCGACGTGGGCGTTCTCGCACCCGAGCGCGTCGTCGACCTGCACCACCTGCCACCAGGCGCCCGCGGGGCACTCGACGGCCGCGTGCACCACCTGCCACTCGGTGGGCGCGACGTGGGCGTTCTCGCACCCGAGCGCGTCCTCGACCTGCACCACCTGTCACCAGGCGCCCGCGGGGCACTCGACGGCCGCGTGCACCACCTGCCACTCGGTGGGCGCGACGTGGGCGTTCTCGCACCCGAGCGCGTCGTCGACCTGCACCACCTGCCACCAGGCGCCCGCGGGGCACTCGACGGCCGCGTGCACGACCTGCCACTCGGTGGGAGCGACGTGGGCCTTCTCGCATCCCGGCGCGTCCTCGACGTGCACCACGTGTCACCAGGCGCCCGGCGGGCACTCGACGGCTCGCCTGCACCACCTGTCACTCGGTGGGATCGACGTGGGCCTTCTCGCATCCCGGCGCGTCCTCGACGTGCACCACGTGTCACCAAGCGCCCGGCGGGCATTCGACGCTCGCCTGCACCAACTGTCACACGGTGGGATCGACGTGGACGGCCTCGCATCCCAGTTCCACAGCATGCGCGAGCTGCCATAGCGCACCCAGTGGGCACTACGGGACAACGTGCGCGTCGTGCCACACCCCGTCGACACCCTGGTCGAGCGCCACCTTCAGTCATCCTCGGATCCAGGGCGGAGAGCACACCTACCGAAGCTTCCCGTGCGCGACCTGCCACCCGAGCGGCTACTCCTCGGCAACGTGCATCCAGTGCCATGACAGCGCCGGCGGCGGTGACGACTAGACCGGGAGCGGGCGCCTGCGCGGCCTCGGCATCGAATTCGCAGGGTATCGCATGAATGTTCGCGACTCGACGCTAGGCAGCGGCGGCGCTCAAGACTGAGCGTATGCCGCTCTTCCCATCGCATAACGGGGTATGGTTACCAAGATGAGAGACCAGACCACATCCACGATCGGAGCGGTCACCGTCGGTGTCGGCGTGTTCTTGGCCCTCGCCGTCGCCGTGACGGCGTGGGGTTCCCCGACGCTCGCACGCCGGGTGCCAACGATCGTGAGCGACCGACCGTTGCAGGCCGGGGTCGGGGAGGTTGTCGCGAACGCAGCTGCACCCACTGCAGCGCAGATCCCTTCCGCCGGCGACAAACGCGCGCCGGCCGCTAGCGCCGGGACCTCGGCGGCCAAGAAGACAGGAACTGTGGGCACTAGCTCGACCAAGAGCGGCGGGCAGCCTACAAAGGCGGCTGCCTCCGCCAAGAGCACGAGCACGACTCAGCGCACCGCCCCGCGCAGCACGACGAAGCGAACCACCACCCGAACAACGACCTCGACTCGTTCCAGTAAGACCACCAAGACCACGACTTCACCTCGTTTTTCGAAACACACGAGCACCTCACGTACGTCTTCGCGCACGAACCACGAGCGGGTCGCATCGCACGAGGTCGTTCGGCCCACGCTTCGCGAAGAGGACGAAGAGGACTCGAAGGACGCCGCCAAGACGTCGAGCGAGACCAAGACGGAGCCCAGCAAAGTCGAGAGGGACGGCACGAGCAACGACTCCTCGGAGCAGCACTGATGCATATTCTGCTGGTCGAGGACGAGGACGCCATCGCGTCCTTCGCGGTCAAGGGTCTTAAGGCGGAGGGTCACGCGGTCTCCAGAGCTGCAACCGCCCGCGAGGCGAACGAGCTTGCGGCCCAATTCGACTGGGATCTCATCCTTCTTGACCTGATACTCCCGGACGGCCGCGGCCTCGACGTGCTCAAATCCGTGCGCTCGAAGAATCCCGAGACCCCTGTCATCGTCGTAAGCGCTCTGGGAGAAGTCGAGGACAAAGTCACCCTGCTCGATGCAGGCGCTGACGACTACCTCGTCAAGCCGTTCGCATTCGCCGAACTCTCGGCGAGGATCCGCGCCAACACGCGCCAGGGTCGCCCGACGTCCCGAGTCCTCAAGGCTGCCGAGATCACCCTCGACACGAAGACACGTCGCGCCTCGAACGGGATGACCACGGTCGACCTTCCAAGTCGTGAGTACGCACTGCTCGAGTACTTCCTGCTACACGTCGACCAGGTTCTTACGAGGCAGCAGATCCTCGATGCGGTGTGGGGCATCACCTTCGACCCCGGCACGAACGTGGTGGACGTCTACGTCGGATACCTGCGGCGCAAGCTCGATACACCTGGCGAACCGTCATTCATCGAGACCGTCCGCGGCGCCGGTTATCGTGTCCGAGGCTAGGCGCAGACGCCTTACAGCCAGCGGACGTGTGGCCCTGGCCATGGTTCTGGCGCTTGCTGCGGCGATCGGCTCGCTGACGCTGATCGCCTACCTGGGGGTCCGTCGCTCCCTCTCTTCGAACATCGACGAAGCGCTCGTACGCGAATCCGACGCATACTCCGCCGCCATGCGTGGCGCGCCAACCGGGCAGGCACTCATCGATGCGACCCGTGTCTACTTGGGGGCACGCACCGAGGTGGGACTCGGGCCGGCACCGATCCTCGCGGTGATGTTCTCGAGGAACCACGTGATATCGAACTCCGAGGTCCGTCTCGAGGGCGCGGCCGGCAACGCCGCCGCCCGCGAACCGACCTCCGCCGTGGCCGGCCTGAGAACCCTGAAGCTTCGAGGCACGCAGTACCGCGTCTTGTCATCGCCGGTCATGACGTCGAAGGGCGATCAGATCGGGCTCTTCCAAGCCGCGCTGCAGACCACGCAGGCCGAACGCGTCGCGACCCAGGTCGCGGCGACGCTCGGTGTGACGGGGGTCATCGTTCTTCTCTTCGGCGCGGGGTTGTCGCTATGGGCTGCGAGACGCAGCCTCGCGCCGCTGCGCAGCATGGCCGAAGACGCCGCTGCGATCACGCACGCCACTCCGGGCACGCACATCGAGTACGACGGGCCGCCTGACGAGCTCGGGACGCTTGCGGACTCGCTCAATTCGATGCTCGATCGGCTCGAAGGAGCGTTCGGCGAGCAGCGGCGATTCGTCGCAGATGCATCGCACGAGCTCAGGACTCCTCTCGCGATCATCCGTGGCAACACCGAGTTGCTCATAAGCGGCAAGACGACAGGCGCGGATGCCGACGAAGCCATGAAGATGATCGACGACGAGGCTCGCCGAATGACTCGGCTCGTCGAAGACCTGCTCGCGCTCGCCCGGCTGCAGGGCGCACGCGAGCGTCCATCCCAGCTGATCGAGGTCTCGGCGATGCTGTTCGAGGCTGCGACACGAACACGTAGCCTGGGCGACAGGGATGTGTCGATCGACTGTCCCGCCAACGTCTGGGTCTGCGGCGACGTCGACCTGCTCGACCAGGCGCTGCTCGAACATCACGCGCAACGCATACGCGCACACCGCGCGAGGGCGGGCGCATCAAACTGGGCTGCACCGTGCGAGGACGCACCGTCGCCATCACGATCGCCGATGACGGCCCGGGAATCCCCGCCGAGGATGTCCCGCGGCTCTTCGATCGGTTCTATCGAGGGCACGGGCCACGTCCTGCAGACAGCTCCGGAAGCGGCCTCGGTCTCGCGATCACGCAACGGCTGATCGAGGTTCACGACGGCACGATCGTTGGCGGCAACGTCAAGCCCCACGGGGCGATCTTCACGATCGAGCTGCCGATAGCCGAGGCGCCCTCGGATCACGCGCCGACGGGTTAGCGGGAGCGTGAGGCCGCGGTCGCCGGAGGCCGCGCTGGGGCGATAGAGCTCCGCAGGTGCGCGACTACACCAGCTTCTCGCGCATCGCGAGCGAGACCGCCTCGGTTCGGCTCGCGGCGCCGAGCTTCCTGAGCACCGAGCTCACGTGGAACTTCACCGTCGAGTCGCTCACGAACAGCTTCGCCCCGATCTGCGCGTTCGAAAGGCCCTCGGCCATGAGCGCGAGCACCTCGCGCTCGCGTTCGGTCAGGTCGGAGCCCACGGCCGGGCCGCTCGTCGCGCTGTGGATGAGCGCGCTCGTCGCCTCGGGCGCGAGCGTGGGCCTGCCGGCATGGGCCGCGCGGATCGCGTCGGCGAGCTCGTTTGCGGTGACGTTCTTGAGCAGGTAGCCGATCGCGCCCGCGTCGAGCGCGCTCGTGACGAGATCCTCCTCGGGGAAGCTCGTGAGCGCGATCACCTGCACGCTGCGAGCACGCCTCGCGGATCGCTCGTGTCGCGGTCGCGCCGTCCATACCCGGCATGACGAGATCCATGAGCACGACGTCCACTCCCGCGTCACCGCAGAGCCGCACGGCCTCTTCGCCACTCGACGCCTCGGCCGCGAGCTCCAAGTCGTCGAAGGCGAGCAGGAACGCCGAGAGCCCGCTTCGCACCATCGCGTGATCGTCGACGAGCATGACCCTGATGGGGTCGCCTTCGGCGCCGCCCGAGCCGGCTGTTGGGTCGTCCTTCAGCATGAGCACTCCTTACAGCCGCCCTGCCAGGTGAGCGTCACGCGCGTGCCGGTGTCAGGCGTGCTCGCGACCGCGAGTTCGGCGCCCACCGACTCCGCGCGCTCTCGCATGATGTTCAGGCCCAGGCTCTCGGGGCGCGTCTCGGCAGTCGCGAACCCGCGCCCGTCGTCGACGACCGAGAGCTGCACCGTGTCCCCGAGCTGGGCGAGCGCGAGTGTCGCACGCGTCGCCCCGGAGTGCTTCGCGACGTTGTTCAGCGCTTCCTGCGCGATGCGATAGAAGACGATCTTCGCGTCGGGATCCAGATCGCACTCCGTCTCGATGTCGACGTCGATCTCGATGCCGCTCCTCCCGTGCGTCGCCGCCACGAGTTGCCGGAACAGGTCCGTGAGCGGCACTTCGTCGAGGGTGGCTGGCCGAAGCTCCAGGAGCAGCGTCCGCATCTCGGCGAGCGCTCCTCTCGTCAAGTCGCGTAGTTGCGTCAAGCGCTTCCGGCCCTCTTCTTCGTTGCGCTCCCAGAGCTGCGGCAGCACCTCTGCGATGAGACTCGCCGAAAAGAGCGTCTGCGTGACGGCGTCATGGAGGTCGCGCGCCAGGCGACTGCGCTCTTCGGCTGCGGCGGACTCCTCGGCGTGCTCGCGCAAGCGGGCGTTCTCGAGAGCGAGCGCGAGGTGATCGGCGAGGTCCTCGGCGAGCGATATGTCCTCATCGGAGAACTCACGTGGCTCGGGATAGTACATGGTGAGACCGCCGTAGACCTCGTTGTTCACGATCATGGGGACGGCGAGTATCGCCTTGAAGTGCTCGAGGAGCTTCCAGAGGTTGGCCTGCTGCTCCGGTGGCATCTGCTCGGCCGCAGTCGCGACGAGCGGTGCGACGTCGGGCATCACCATGGGCTTTCGCTGCATGATCGTCTGGGCGACGTACCCGCTGCCGAGAATCGGTATCTCGAGGTGGGCCACGGCTTCGTCCTCGATGCCTCGCTGCAACTCCATCGTCGCGATCCCGCCTTCCACGTGCAGGCGGTAGACGCTGATGGCCTCGCTGCCGAGTAGCCTTCGCGCTTCGGAGATGATGAAGTCGAGGACCTGCTCCTCGGGACAGCACGAATTGAGCGTATCGAGGATGTAGTGGAGGCCGTCCGCGACCTCCTTCTTGCGCGCGAGTTCGCGCGTCCGTTCCTCGACCCGGGCCTCGAGCTCCTGGTGGGTGATCTCGCGGTCGGTCACGTCGGTCACGACCTCGATGATGCCGACGATCTCGCCCGCCTCGAACACCGGGGAGAAGGCCGCGTCCCAGTACGAGACGCGGCCGTCGATTTCGAGTTGCAGGCTTCTCATGGTGACCGTCTCGCCGCTGTAGACCTTGACCGCCATGTCGTCGGCCCACTCCTGCGTCTCAGGGAAGACGTCGTAGATGTGACAACCCGTCCAGTCGCCCTCGATCTGGGGCTGAGCGCCGCTGGAGGCGAACTCGATCCACGCATGGTTGAGGCGCACGATGTTGCCGTTTCGGTCGAACACCGCCACACCCATGGGCATGCGATCGAAGAGCGTGTCGAGCAGGCTGTCTTGGGAGATCGTCACCTGGAAGCTCCTGACTTTGCGCGGCGTTCCCGACGCTCAATCGTAGTATCACATCGCGCCAGGGGTGGGAACGGGGGTAGCGGGGCGAGGCAGCGAGGCGCACACGACGCACCGCCCCGTGAGCGCCGGGTTTGGAGACCAGTCAGGGCTAGTTCAGGGATTCCCGGTAGGGTCGCGTTGCCGTTCGCGCGGGGCTGCCTTACAATCGTCAAAGAATGTAAGGCGTCATGCTTGCGCGAGGACGGTGAGCAAGGTGGTCATCAAAGTCTCGTCGAAGGGGCAGATCGTGCTGCCGGCTGCGGTGCGCAGGAAGTTGGGAATCGAGCCGGGCGACGAACTCGTGGTCGTTGAGTGGGGTGGCGCCGTCTATCTCGTCCCCAAGATGAAGGATCCGATTCGAGAGAGCCGCGGCCTTCTCAAACGCCTTGGGGCCACCTTTACTGTTGACGAGTTCCTCGCCGAGAAGAAGGCCGAGGAGGCGGAGCGCGACCGCCGCCATGGATACGTGGATGACTGAAGCACTGGTTCTGGACGCGTCCGCCGTGCTCGCCCACTTGCTGGCCGAGCCTGGCGGCCATCTGGCAGAACGAGCCCTCCTCGATGCCCGCGCAGCCTCCTCGGAGCACCTCATCACCTCGGTGAACTGGGCGGAAGTGCTGTACCGGGCCGTGCGCACCGTGCGCTACCCAGACGTTGCCGAGGTAGTCGCGGCGCTCGATGCGCTCCCCGTGCGGGTAGTCGACGCCGACAGGGATCTGTCGATCGCTGCCGCCGGGTTCAAGCACACTCACCGCCTTGGCCTCGCTGATGCATACGCCGCCGCGCTGGCGGTGCTTGTCGGAGCCACGCTCATGACGGCCGACGCCGACTTCGACGTGCTGATTCCCCAGGGACTCAAGGTGAGGCGCATCCGGTAGTCGCTCGCGGGCGTGTGCCATCGGGCCCGTGGCGCCGCTGTCGGCCGCGCTGCACCCACGCGCACCTCACCAGCTTCTCCGCGCTAGCCTCCCGCACCCGCCCGGCCAGCCCCCAACCTAGCCATTCGGCCAGGTCGAAAACCAGCCTTCCTCCTGATGTGCCCGACCCTTCCCTGGGACGACACTGCTCGTGTGAGTTCGGACGAGCGTCAGTGAAGGGAGGTGTCGAGATGAACGTAGTGATCGCCGACAGCAAGCCGGAGGTCCGTTCCGCGCTTCGCCTGCTCGTGTCGCAGGACCCGGAACTGACCGTCGTCGCCGAGGCCCACGACGTCGCCTCGCTCCTCGCCACCACCGACGCGCACTCCCCCGAACTCGTGCTCGTCGATTGGGAGCTCGCCGACCCGCGTCCGGCCGGCGCACGTGGCGGTTCCCTCACCGACGAGATCGCGGCCAGCGCGCCGCAGGCAAGAGTGATCGTCCTGTGCGGTCGCCCGGAGGCGCGGAGCCACGCTCTTGCGGCCGGCGCCGACGCGTTCGTGTGCAAGGGCGACACACCGGACCGACTTATCGATGCGCTCCACACCGTGAGTGCGAACACTGGAAGGGACTGAGAAGGATGGGAATCGCTCGTAACGTGTTTCGCAGGAAGACCCGCGCGTTTCTGACGATCTTCGGCATCACCATCGGCGTCCTCGCACTCGTGGTCATGGGCGCGATGGCCGAGAAGCTCAACCTGCTCGTCGACGGCGGCATCAAGTACTACGGCGACAAGGTCACCGTGGTCGACGCGAGCCAGGCCGGCATGTTCGGCGCTCCGATGTCGACCGACCGCGCCCGTGAGATCGAGGGCGTGAACGGCGTGCTCGCCGCCGAGGCGCAGATCGGCATGCTCATCGACAAGGACCAGTCGGCCGTGAGCATGGGCGTGCCGCCGATGATCATCGCCTCGGACGGTCGTGGCGACCGCTACGAGTCCTTCAAGGTCACGTATGCCGAAGGCCGCGACGTCAAGAATGGCGAGACTGGTGTGGCGGTCGTGGGTTCGGACCTCGTGAAGAAGCTCGACGCCAAGCTCGGCGGCACCATCACGGTGCGTGGCGAGCAGTTCAAGGTCGTCGGGATCATGGACAAGACCCTGACCGCGCCGGACAAGACCGTCGTGCTCGGCATGGCCGATGCCCAGAAGCTCTACATGCAGGACCTGCCGGCCGCCGTTCGGACGAACATCGACCCGACCAAGCTCGCCACGAGCATGGTGGTCTACCCGAAGGATGGCGTTAACCCCGAGAAGCTCGCTAAGACCATCAACTCCAGCGTCGCGAACGTGAAGGCATCTGGCCCGAGCGCCTTCAAGAAGCAGGTCGTCGACGGCATGAGGATCTTCAACTCGATCATCTTCGGCATAGCGATGATCTCGCTCCTGGTCGGCGGGCTCTCGGTCATCAACACCATGACCATGTCGGTCGCCGAGCGCACCAAGGAGATCGGCATCCGCAAGGCGATCGGCGCGAGCCACCGCGCGATCATGCAGCAGTTCGTGGCCGAGTCCGCGTTCATCGGCCTCGTTGGCGGGCTCCTGGGACTGGCGATCGGATACGCGATCGCACAAGCACTGAACTTCGCCGGGCAGGCTTCCAGCACCGAGCTCTTCCTGGTGACCGGCCGGCTCGCAGCAGGATCGCTCGCCTTCGCACTCGTGCTCGGCGCGTTCTCCGGGATCTACCCCGCGTGGCACGCCGCCCGGCTCGACCCCGTCAAGGCGCTCAGGTTCGAGTAGCGCTCAGTGGCGGACAGCACTGACGAGCCACACTGACGATCAGACCGACGAAGCCAAACCCACGAGATACCGAAGGAGCAGAGAGATGAGCCTCGACAACACCAGGGCACTCGCCCTCACGATGGACCGGCACCACTGCAACACCGGCGCGTCCGACTGCATGCCTCGGATCCCGCGCATGGCCACGACCGGCCGGGGCGAGCGCCCCACGAAGCGCAGCGCAGGCAAGGGCTTCGGACGGACCACGACAACGACCGCCGCCCAGGCGACCCGCCCGGCGACGCACCTGACAGCCAGCACCACGAACACCTTTGGAGGAGCTATGACCCCCGTCATCACGATCACAGGCGCCAAGAAGCGCTACCAGCTCGGCAAGAACAACCACGTCGACGCCCTGCGCGGCGCCTCGCTCGAGATCATGAGCGGCGAGATGGTCGCGATCATGGGCCCGTCGGGCTCGGGCAAGTCGACCCTCATGCACATCCTCGGATGCCTCGACACCCCCGACGCCGGTCAGATGTCGATCGCCGGCCGCCGCGTCGACGGACTCAAGGGCAAGTCACTCACGAAGATCCGCTCGGCCGAGATCGGCTTCATCTTCCAGGGCTTCAACCTGATCCCGACGCTCTCGGCGATCGACAACGTCGCTCTCGCTGCCGAGTACGCCGGCACGTCGCGCGGTGACGCTCTCAAGCGCGCCGAGGATTTGCTCGACCTCGTCGGCCTTGGCGATCGCAAGGGCCACCTGCCGAGCGAGCTCTCCGGCGGCCAGCAGCAGCGCGTCGCGATCGCCCGGTCGCTCATCAACAACCCGACGATCGTGCTGGGCGACGAGCCCACGGGCGACCTGGACACCGCGACGTCCGAAGAGATCATGGGCGTCATGCGTGAGGTCAACCGCACGACCGGCACGACGTTCGTCCTGGTCACGCACAACCCCGAGGTCGCCGAGGCGTGCGACCGCACCATCCGGATGCGCGACGGCGTCGTCGAAGACCACGGGTTCGACCCCGCCCTCGAGCTCGAGTTCACCAGCGCCGCCGGCGTGACCTCGAAGGGTTGCTGCCCCGCATCGGTGCTTGCGAACGCGTAACCCCACCCCGCGGCTGTCTCCCCCAGCGGCCGCGCACGTGAAGACCCCTCCCGGCGATCGTCGGGAGGGGTCTTGTCGTCTTGGGGCGTGGGCGGGGTATCCTACGCGATCGTCACCACCTCGTCGCCGCCGAGCAGCCCCTCCACGCTCGCCGGCATCGTCCCGACCTCGCCCACCAGGAGCGAATCCATGAGCTTCAGGTAGTCGAGGCACGTGCCGCACGCCTTCACGGCGACGCCGTTCTCGACCATCAGTCGCAAGTCGTCGAGCGAGTCGGACCCCTCACACGCGAGTCGCACGCCTCCGTTCATGAGTACGACCGCCGACGGCTTCTCGGCGTTGCGCGCGAGCGAATACAGGAAGTTCTTCATGAGGACGCGACCGAGATCGTCGTCGCCGTGCCCGATTCGATCGGTGAGGATGAGCACGCGCTTCGCCATAACGTCTCCTCTGCCACGTCCGATGCCTACGGTTCCATCTTATCGCTGCCATAGCACCGCCTGATACTATTGCGTTCGAATGCAGGCGGCGGGCGTAGCGCGCCCGAGTGGCGCAATCCCCGGAAGGACTCACAGCCGGTGCCCGATCTCAGACCATTCGTCGTCTTTGCCTTCGGCAGCACTCATGAGTCGCTTGCCGCCGAGGAAGCGCTCCTTGACGCCGGCCTCACAGTCAAGGTGATGCCACTCCCCCGTACGCGCGGCAGCTTGTGTGGTATCGCGCTTCGACTCATTCCGGAAGAGCGACACGCGGCTCACGCCGAACTCGCCAAGCACGGCATCATGGTGGCCGCCGAAGACGAGATCGAGGACGTCTAGGAGACGCCGCCCGCGGGCGAATGATGTCCGTTCCCGCTCAACGCCGCCCCGAGCGCGCCGACCGTCTGCGCACTCTCGGGCACGATGACCTCGCCCGAGAACCCCGCGCGGATGAGCTCGACCATCGCGGCATTGTTCGCGACACCCCCGGCGAACACGAGCGGGCCCGCCGCTCGCACGCGGCCGAGCGCGGAACGTGTGCGCTTGGCGATCGACTCGTGCAGTCCTCGGGCGATGCGCCCGCGATCCTCGCCGCGATGCACGAGACCGGTGACCTCGCTCTCGGCGAAGACCGTGCACATCGACGAGATCGTCACGCCATCAGTCGCGAGCAGTGCCTCCGTCGCCAGCTCTTCGAGCGAGAACCCAAGCGCACGTGCCATGACCTCGAGGAACTTCCCCGTGCCCGCCGCGCACTTGTCGTTCATCTCGAAGTCGACGACCTTGCCGCCGGGCCCGAGAGAGATGACCTTCGTGTCCTGGCCACCAATGTCGAGCACGCTGGCGGCACCCGGATGCAGATGCGAGACCCCTCGCGCGTACGCCGTGATCTCGGTGACCACGTCGGCATCGAAAGCGTCGCGAGCAACGTGTCGTCCGTATCCGGTCGCGACGAGCCGGTCGTATTTCGCGTGCGCGAGCAGGGCCTGGGAGACTGCGCGCGGATCGAAGCCCGTGTCGACGACCGCATGATCGACGACGCATCCGTCCTCGAGCCAGACGGCATCAACCGTTCGCGAACCGATGTCCAGCCCGAGGACGATCACGCGCTCACCCGATCCTGATTCGTGGCCACAGCCCGGCGCCTCGTGGCTCGACGCCCTACAACATCTCCAGGAACGCCTCGACCCGCGTCTGCAGCTGGCCGACGTCCTCCGCCGAGTAGTCGGTCTCGATCTTCAGCACCGGCAGCCCGGCGTCCTTGACCGCCTTCTCCACGCTCGTGGCTTCGATCTGGTAGGTGCCGCAGAAGTTCAGTGTGTAGTCGATTACCCCGTCGGCCTTGAGGTCCCTGGCCATGCGGACGACATCGTCGATGCGGCCCGTGTTGGGCGTGAAGCAAGCGCAATTGATGTCGAGGTACTTCTCGGCGATGTCGTCGATCATCTCGTCGAGCGTCGCGGCATCTTCGGTCACGAGCTTCTCGTAGTACCTCGAACCGGTGCACATCTCCTCGCCCACGACCACGGCGCCCGACTTCTCGATGATGTCGTGGAGCTTCCAGTTGGGAAGCGCCATCGGCGTGCCGGTGATCAGCACCCGCTTCGCGCCCTTCGGCGCGACGCCCTCGCCCTCGGCGACGCGCTGCTCGAGCTCGTCGGCGAGCGCGTTCATCGATCTGCGTGAAGCGCGGCACGTCGTCGTAGAAGGCGACCTGCGTGGCGAGCAGCGCGTCCTTGCCGGAGATCGGTGCTGGGTCGGCAGCACGAGCGGCGGCAATCCGCTGCAGCGCGCGGCGCTTGTCGTTGACTTCCTTGATCGAGGCCCGAGGCGACTCGGCAGTGACGGTCTTGCCGGTCATCTCCTCGACCTTGTGCATGAGCCCCACGATCTCGTCGCGCCAGAACGCCATGTCCTTGTCGCGCTTCATCTGCGGCAGCTCCATCACGTACATGTTGTGGAGCTCGCCCATGAGCTCGTAGGCCTTCTTCTTGCCGTCGCACGTCGTCTCGCCGACCAGCAGATCGGACTCCTCGAGGTACGGGCACACCTGACCGAGCTTGAAGCCCATCATCGACTTGATGAGCGCGCACGTGTTGCGAGGCAACACCTGCTCGACCTTGTCGTATGCCCACTCGGCGCCGGCGCAGATGCCCACGCACCACGCGCCCGCCGCGCGAACGATCTCCTCGGGGACGTAGAGGCAATACGTCCCCACGACCTTTCCGCCGGACTTGCGAAAGTCGTCGAGCTCCTTGATGCGCAGGCCGTGGACCTCGCTCATGACGAAGTTGAGGTAGTCCATGCCTTTGGGACGGTTGTTCTGCGTCAGGTACACATCGCCGAAGAGCTGGCCCACGGCGCCAAGTAGCACGTCGTGCATCTCGAGATCGAGGCCGAGGTCGGCCCACATCTGACGATAGTCGGGAGTTGCTGTCTCGGTCATGGTCGCTCCTCGCGCCGGAGTCCTTCGGTGCGGGAAAGTATAAGCGATTTCGCATGATTGCACTCAAGAGTCCTGATACGTGCGCGTTCTTGTGCGTACGTACAATGGAATTGGCTTAGTATGTGCTAAGTACGACGAGCAAAGGCACGGGCCGCGAAAGGGGTCGACAATGGAAGCGCTGGTCATCACGTTGCGAGAGGGTCTCGAGGCCGCCCTCGTGATAGCCGTCATGTTCGCGTACCTCGCCGCGACGGGCCGAAACGAACTGCGCATCTGGGCGCTCGCCGGCCTAGGAACCGCGGTTGCGCTGAGCGTCTTGGGCGCGTTCGCTCTCCCGCTTCTGGGTGTCGAGCCGGAGAGCGCGACGTTCGAGGGCGTTCTCTACCTGGTCGCGGCGGCGCTCGTTACAACGATGGTGGTATGGATGTGGCGTACCGGCCGGACAGCCGCTTCGGCGCTCAAAGACCGGATGGCCGTCGCGACCTCCGAGCACCGGAGCTCCGCCGGCGCTGCGACCGCGGTATTCGGGATCGCCTTCTTCATGGTCCTGCGCGAGGGCGTCGAGACGGTCCTCTTGCTCGCCGCAACCGCAGTCGGGAGCTCGAGCCTTGCGGCGACGCTGCTCGGCGCCGCGTTTGGACTGGCGATCGCCACCGGAATGGGCGTGCTGATCGTGCGCGGCTCGCTCCGCATGGACGTACGCCTCTTCTTCTCGCTCACGTCGGTGCTCCTGCTCCTGCTCGCAGTCAAACTCGCACTGACAGGCATGGCTGAGTTGGGAGAAGCAGGAATCGTCTCGATAGCCGCCCCGCTTGAGGGACTGTTCGAGGTCGCCGAAGGCGACGCGCTCAGCGCTGTGATCGTCGCCGGGCTCATCGCCGCACCGGCGGTCGCGATTCTCCGGCATCGGCCACCGCGACCTGCAGCGTAGCCCGCAACCCTTACGTCAGGAACGTCGACGCGATCGTCGCGACAGCCGAACAGGATGAAGACGACACCGGAAACCCTGCGCAGCAGCAATTCAGGAAGATTGCGCCCAAGCAGCCGGCCCACGAGGATCGCGATCGCATCGGCGACGACCATTCCGATGGTCGATCCGAACGTCACCGCCCAGAACTGCTGCACGGGTGTGATCGCGCCTGGAGTTCCAAGCGTGCGGATCCACGCGTTCACGGTCGGGCCGGCTTCCTTCAGGTAGGCGAGCAACGCCCCGCCCGGGTCCGCGGCGATGGTGAGAGTCATGATCTGCGTCTTGTCGCCCAGCTCGGCGAAGAAGAAGGCGACGGCAGTCGCAACGACCGGGCCGAATCGCGCGGCCCCACGGTCGGCCTCGGATTCCTCGACCTTGTCGCCACGGAGCGTCCATATGCCGAAGCCGATGAACAGCAGCCCCGAGATCCAGGGCAGGATGCCGGTCGGAATCGAAGCGCCGATCAACTGGCCGACGAGCGCGGTGAAGAAGTGCACCACGAACGTGGCCAAGAAGATGCCCACGAGAACCTGCCACGCCTTGTAGCGCGTGGCCAGAACGAGCGCCAGCAGTTGCGACTTGTCGGCCAGCTCGCCGACCATGATGAGCACGGCCGCGACGAGGAACACGTAGAGCACGTCACACCTCCTTCGCTCCCCCGAGATGCGAACGAGACCTCGGCGGACGTGCGCCACGGCGGGCGCCGGGATACATCCGCCGAAGGTCTCGCGTGGAGGTGACGTTCGTCCGGTCGCACCGGGGCCTTTCGGCCCAGCATGTCGATACGACCTCCCGGCGCGTTCAGCCGAGATCGCTACTCCCCTTCGGACGCGGGCAAGCGTAGCAGCACGGAGAGTGGAGCGTCAAAGCGCGATTCCGCGCGAACGTGAGCCGCGAAACGGGTACCAACTGTTCAGGCCGGGTGGAGGAGCCCGGCCTCTCCAGCTAGCGACTGCACAGGACGCCGACGCGGCGCCGTCTGAACCCCCGACCCACAGGAGGAGCGCATGCGCTACGTGAACGACGAGGCCAAGAGCCATCCACTGGTCACCGAATTGGGCACTGGCACCTACTTCTGGTGCCAGTGCGGCAAGACGCGGACCGTTCCGTATTGCGACGGGTCGCACACCGGGAGCGGCATCATGCCGCTCAAGTTCGAGGTCGACGAACCCATCACGAGCGCCATCTGCAACTGCGGGCTCACCACGAACCCACCCTACTGCAGCGGTGCGCACGTCGACATCGAGTAGCGGATCTCGGCCGGCTACGTACAAGTCGGCTCCACCCGGACACCCGGCCATGACCTCTCCCGCGCGGTCCTGACGTCTTCGTGATTCGCGCCGTTTGGATGCTGTACGGAGACGGTTTGGCGCGCCCTGCCACACTCCACTCAGCAGCCACATCGCGTGTGATACCATTTCGGTATCACCATGAGTGGAGGCTGCCATGCCCGACTTCCTGATACGGGGTCTGGACGAGGAAACGATGCGCAGACTCAAGGCGCGAGCCGACCTTGCGGGCCGCTCGCTGCAGGCAGAGGTCAAGGATGTGCTGCGCCAATCGGCGGGAATCATGACGCCGGAGGAGCTGCACGCTACCCTCAAGCGATGGCGCGAGGAGGACAAGGGGCGCGAGTACCCGGACCTCGTGGCGGCCATCCGGCGACATCGGGACGCTTGGCGTGCCTGACTTGGTCGTTGATGCCAGCGTGATCGTGAATGCGCTCGCCGAGCAACCGCTGACCCCTCAGGCCACGGCAGTCCTCGAGTCGGACCTCCGGTTGCTCTCTACAACCACAGCCCGGATGGAGGCTGCGAGTGCTCTGTGGCTGGCTGCGCGATGCGCGGGGCTCGATCGGTTGACGGCACTCGAACGCCTAGCGAGCCTCGACCTCTCTCCTATCGCCTTCTTGTCGTTCCCCGAACTCAACGTGCGCGCTCTTGAGCTCGGGCTCGAGCACGACCTGTCGCCCTACGACGCCGAGTACATCGCGCTCGCAATC
Source organism: uncultured Actinomycetes bacterium (assembly GCA_963817255.1). Lineage (GTDB taxonomy): Bacteria > Actinomycetota > Coriobacteriia > Anaerosomatales > CAVRZR01 > CAVRZR01. The sequence goes on along the minus strand of CAWFNT010000002.1, from coordinate 91,868 downwards.
GCGCAGGACTGCGGTCTCGTGACGGCGGATCGGGAGCAACTGAGAATCGCCTCTGAGCGCTGCGGACTTGGGGAGCGCGCGATCTGGCTGGGTGACATCTAGAGCAGCGGCGGCCGTCGCGCGTTCTCGCGTGCTGGCCGCCGGACGCTCGTCCCACTAGCGCACCGTGATGGTGCCCGGCTCTCCTTCAACCACATGACCGACAACTGCGCAGAGGACCCCTCGAACCGCAAGTTCGACGCGCATCTCCTGGGCAGACTCCTCGGGTACGCTCATGAGTAGTCCGCCGCTGGTCTGGGGGTCGCAGAGCACGCGCATCCATACCTCGGGGTCGAAGTCAGCGGCTTCCCAGATCGTGAACGGCCGCGAGAAAGCGACGACGTCTGCGGTCCTGCCAGGCACCACGCCGGCCGTCGCATGGCCCAGCGCTCGATCGAGGAGCGGGAGATCCGCCAGACTCAGCTCCCCGGCGACAGCACTTGCCGCGAGCATCTCGTGCAGGTGTCCGAGAACGCCGAAGCCGGTCACGTCGGTGGCGGCTCGCACGCCGACCTCCGTCATCGCTTCGGCCGCGTCCCGGTTCAAAGCGGCCATCGACTCGATCGCATCTCGCGCGGTCTCCTCGGTCTCCAGGCCGTTCTTCAGGGCAGTACCGATGATGCCTGTCCCCACGGCCTTCGTGAGAAACAGCACGTCTCCGACACGAGCGCCGACGTTTCGCACCACACGATCGGGATGAACGGCGCCGAATACGGCTAGTCCGTACTTGGGCTCGGCGTCGTCGATCGTATGGCCGCCCACGATCACGGCGCCCGCCTCGGCGACCTTCTCAGCTCCACCGCGAACGACCTCACCGACGATCTCCGCGCCCATCGAGCATGGGAACGCCAGGAGGTTCAAGGCCACGAGCGGACGGCCGCCCATGGCGTAGATATCGGAGAGTGCGTTCGCCGCAGTGATGCGGCCGAAGTCGTACGGGTCGTCGACGATGGGGGTGAAGAAGTCGACGGTCAGAAGCGCCGCCATGTCGTCGCTCAGCCGGTACACGGCGGCATCGTCACTGGTCTCGAAGCCGACCATGAGGTCCGCAGATGTGCCCGGCGCAATCTTGTCGAGGACTGCCTGGAGGTCCGCCGGACCCCACTTGGCCGCTCAACCCGACTTGCTCGAGAGCTGCGTGAGTCTGATGCGCTCGGTCACCGTTTCACCTCCCCGTGGTCGTCGAGTCAGTATCTCACTACGTTGACCGTGAGCTATCCGTGAGTGGTGGTCGAATCTCTTCAACCGTTCCGTCGTCGATTTCGGTGAATGCCCTCGGCGACATGCTGCACCGCGCTCGTTGTGCTTCCCGTCTGCCGAGCGTACGGTGGAGGCAGGGGTACAGGGGTGTGGCACTCACAGAAGGGAAGATGAACCAGCCCATTCTCCTGAGCACGTGTCTCGTCTGGCTGCCGCGCATGCCGCCAGGCGTCGAAGTTGCGTTTTGGAGAGAGGGTGGTTCACTTGGCCTCCCGCCGCACTCAAGCCTATGGGCTTCTAGGTGCAACATGTCTCATGTGCGTCCTTGTTGTGGGCTGCTTCGTAGGATCCGCATTGGCCGGTCCGATCTCAGAGAGCCGTGTTCGCGCGCTCGAGGCTGGAGATGGATACGCAACAATCACGGGCCGCATCACAGACCGGCTCACTGGTCTACCGCTCGCCGGAGTCAGCATCACCGCTTGCTCGCTGCTGGCCGACGGAACGCTGTCTTGCGAGAAGTGGCACACTCAGAGCGGTGCTGATGGAACGTATTCCCAGTACGTCTTCCCCAGTGCGCCCACCGCCATCGTCATGTTCAGCGAAGACTCGGCATACGTGAGTAGCATCTACTCCGGCGTAGACCACCCGAGCTTCGTCACGTCCTTCAACAATCCAGCGCTCTTCAAACTTGGGACGCCGGTGCCGATCGCCGCCGATAAGGTGACGAGCGGCATCGACGGTAGCCTTGCGCCCCGCCAAGTCAAGGTCACGGGGACCGTGGTCGACAAGGGATCCCGGTCGCCTTTGCCGAGTGCGCAGGTCATCGCGTACTACTGGGACTCGGCCTCGGCTAAGTGGAAGACCGGGAGCATGACTGAGGACGGCACCAAGACCGACGGCTCCTACGAGTTGACCCTCCCTATGGAGAACAGTCTCGCGGACTTGGCTGGCTCCGCGTACTTCCGGACAGACTGGCGGTTCCTGGTAGCCCCTCAAGACCACGGACTACCTATTCCAGGTGTGGAACGGTCACGCGGTGCCCGCGGGGTTCCGCGGACCCGGTCTTGCCGATCCGCTCGAGAACGCCGCGGTATCGCTCGGGGACACTGTCAAAGTGAATCTGGCCGATCCGCCACACCGGGTCGACTTTGCGCTTGAGCGCCAGCCCTTGTCGATTGTCGCGCACCTTTCCGCGTGGTCGGGTTCCTACACCTACGGCGACCGCATCAAGCTCGAAGGCAGCCTGGAGGCAGTGAGCGGCATGCAGCAGCCGGGTGAACTCACCGGCCTCTCGCTCATACTCGACCGCAAGAAGGGCGGCGCCACGAGCACCGAACCGTTCACGGAATACTCGCGGGGAAAGACGAATCAGTACGGGGACTGCGTATTCAGCGTTGCACAGTCCGTCGGCGCATACACCTATCGCATGCGCTTCCTCGGCTCAGGCCGTGCTGATGCCGACAACCAGCAACAACGACGTCGTGAGCCTGTCGGACCGGCTTGGCATGCCCGGCGTCTTCAACAAGCAGAACAGTCTCAGCGTGACCATCGGGGAAGCCTCAAGCCGCGGCACCGAGCCGGTTCGTCGACCGTGATGCTCCAGCTGAGCAAGCGCTACGTCGTCAAGGTCAAAGGCCGGTCCGTCGCCAAGTACCGCTTCTACAAGACGCTGACGACCAAGAACCGCGACGCCCCGGGTGGCTCGACGTACTCCGTCGCAGTCAAACTGCCCTCACACGGGGGCTGGAAGATCGCGTGGTACTCGACCGCCAAGAGCGATCCGGGTCATGTGCCGATCGCCGTCGACTCCGACGACTGGCTTCGCTGATCCAAGTATGACACCCGAGACCGCGCGTCCTTCCAACGTGGAAGGTCTCGGGATCTCGAGCGAGTGGAAGTGGTAGCGGTGGTGGGATTCGAACCCACATGGCCTTTCGGCCAGAGGCTTTTAAGGCCCCCTCCTGTGCCAATTCGGATACACCGCCGTCACGCCCGCCCATTCGGCCGGCGAGGTTCGCCGCGACAGTGCGAGTCGCGCTCCTCAGCCGATCAGTCCGCAATACGAGTCGAGCAGTATTCCGTAGAGTATGTCGTGCTCGCTCACGAGCGTCGAATCCAAGCCGGCGAGTCCCACGACGGTCTCGAGGATGAGCGTGCCGGCGACGATCACCGGTGCTCGGCCTGGATCGAGCCCAACGACCTGCTTGCGCTCTTCTAGCGGCAGGGCCGCGAGCAGCTCGAGCATGTCCGAGAGGTCCGATCCGGTGAGGCACGAACCGTGGACCTTGTCGGGATCGTATACAGCCATCTCCTGCTTGATCGCCGCGAGCGTCGTCGCCGTGCCGGCAAGCGCGAGCGCAAGGCGCGGGCGCGTGCGTAGCCCGTCGAAGTAGGGGCGCATCTCGCGCACGACGAACGTCCGCGCCTCCTCGATCTCGAGCGGTGTCGGCGGATCGCTCGCGAAGAAGAGCTCGGTCACGCGCTTCGAGCCGACATCGATCGAGCGCGATGCCTCGATGTCGCGCGCACGCTGCCCGTCCTCGACCCGGACGTCGCCGAGCACCAGCTCGGTCGATCCCCCTCCGAGGTCGGCGACGAGGATGCTCTCGCCCTCGAAGTCGTAGGTCGCGCCGGCGAATGCCAGCCTCGCTTCGGTCGACCCGGTGACGATCTCCGGGCGCACGCCATTTCGTTCGAGCAGATCGAGCAAGTCCTGGGCGTTCTCGGCATCCCGTGAGGCGGAGGTGGCGTACGCGGTGGTGCGTTCGACGCCGAGCGTGGCTACGCGCCCGGCGTAACCACCGATCACGTCCGCGACCCGCTGCATCGCCCCGTCGTCGAGCCGTCCGCTGGTTGTGAGGCCCTCCCCCAGGTGCGTGATGTCGGTCGAACGTTCGACCTCGTGGATTCCGTCTGAGGTGACGTCGGCGACGAGAAGGCGCGTCGTGACGGTGCCGATGTCTATGGCCGCGATGCGCACGGCGCCTACCCCTCGACCATGAGAGCGGCGCATGCGTCGTCATCACACGCGATGCCGGTGAGCACGAGCGTTTCCTCACCGACGGGGTCGCCGATGCCTGCGAGTACGAGCGCAACGTGCGCATGCAGGCACTTCACGTGCGACGCCTCACGCTGCCCGGCCACACCGACACCGGCGCACTCGTCCAAGCCGCCCGACTCCTCGGCACGGCGCCGCCTCAATTCCGCGTGAGTAGCGACAAGCTCCTGCGCGAGCTGCGGGTCTTCCGCCATGCGTTGAGCCCACTCGGCTAGTACGCCCTCGGATTCGAGCGCACCGGCTGCTTCGATGAGCCACGGACAGGTAAGCCAGTACAGTGTGGGGAACGGCGTGCCGTCTTCGAGCCGCGACGGGGAGGCGATCACGCTTGGACGTCCCCACTGGCAACGCACGACGACGCGCCACGGCTCGCGCGGAACGCGCCCGATCTGCCGCGCAACAAGTGTGGCTTCAGCCTCGGCGGCCGACGTGCCCGCAACCGACATGGCTACTGATTCACGCCGAAGACGAGATCGAGGACCGGCGTCCACGGGCCGCTCGGCGCTTCGACGGGCTGCTCTGGTTCCACCCGGAAGTCCTTCTCGGTAATGGTCTGCGTGGGTGGCCTACTTGCGTCCGTGACGTGGACGGGATGCTCGCCCGGCAAGACGAGACCGTCCGCCCGCGCCTCGTCCTCGACGCCTTCGGTCGTCTGGAGATGCGCGACCTGCTTGCCGAGGCGCGCGTTGCGCGCCTGGACGCTCTCGTATTCGGCCTTGAGGCGCGCGTACTCGCGCTCCTCCCGGTACTGGACCTTCATGACCGGGTAGAACGACCAGACCGTTGCGCCGACCGCCGCCAGGACCACGACTACCAGCGCGGGACGTGACAGCGCCGACAGGCGATCGAAGATTGGCGCGAGCGGCGAGCGCCGACGGGGGGAGCGGGACGGGGCACGAGACGCGGACTTCGCGGCAGCCTTGTGCTGTCGGGCGGGGCGCTTCGGCGCACCAGCGGCTACCGCGCCAGAGCGGGCGCGCGATCGCTTCGGGGGGGTGCGCGAGGAGGACGATCGGCTCGAGCCTCCCGAGGAGGCCGACCGACGTTTCGCTGAAGCCCCTTGCTGCGTGGTTCTCGATGTCATCGAGGAAGTCCTGTGAGAAGGCCAGCGACGAACTGCGCCGTAGCGCCGCATCGGATGATAGCACAAGCGCTGCTCAGGGCTGCAGCAGACCGCTTGCTCCACGTGGGCCGGTCGAGGGACCCATCCCATCGGACGCGCTCACTCCAGCGACGCGAGCGTCTCCTCGGGCTTGGGAAGGCGAACGAGATGAATGACGCCTCCGTGGCTGCGCACCGTGATCTCGTCCTTGGCCAGTCGATGCGCTGCCGTGCGCAGATTCCCGTAGAGCCGATCGATCCCCTGCGGATCGGTCTGAACCCTGAGCGCACGGTCGCTCCCGGACTGCAGAAAACGGACGAGCCGCGTTGCAGTGCCGCGCGGCGCCGGGTATGGCACCTCGACCTCCCGCGCGTCGGAGATCGTCCACGCGTCCTCGGCGGCAAAGACCGCCTCCCAGTTCGCAACGTCAGCGACGAACACCGCCGCTCGCCTGCGATTCCCCGAGGCGTCGGGTCGGGAGGAGACGATCCGCAGCCAGACATCGAAACCCTGGATCGACGCCGCTCTGGCGACATACGCCCAGTCGAGCGTGTTCTCGACTTCCAGCAGCATCACGACCCTGTCGACGACGCGGGTCGCAAGCTCCTGTAGAAGCCGAACCAGACCCGTCCCGCGTCGCGGCGTGAAGGTGACGACGGCGACGTCGTACAGCACCTCGTGTCGCAGGTCCTCGACCATCCCCTGGACGACGCTCAGGCGGTCCGACTCAGCGATGTCGGTCTCGAGCAGCCGTCGAAGCATGCCGGCCGAAGGCTCGAGCGCCGTGAGGTAGCCCGCCTTCTGCAGCAGCGGTGCTGTGAGAACGCCGGTCGCCGCGCCGACCTCGAGAACGCTCGCTCCTTCGGGCACTTCCGCGAGCAGGACCTCCACGAGTCTCGGGAAGACGCGCTCCTCGCCGAACTTGATGTCGGAGATGTCGGCGAGACGGTCGCGACGCTCGAGGACCGATTCGATGGGCACGCCGAATCGATCGGGCGGACTACCCGCGCTGCCGGTGGACTTGCTCATGCGCCCCCTCTGGCCTTGCCTATCCCAGCTGGTAGAACGCCTTCATCCCAGGGAACTCGCCGGAGTCGTCGAGTTCCTCCTCGATCCTCAGGAGCCGGTTGTACTTCGCCACACGGTCGCTTCGCGCCGGCGCACCGGTCTTGATCTGACCCGCGTTCACGGCGACCGCGATGTCCGCGATCGTGGTGTCCTCGGTCTCGCCCGAGCGGTGCGAGATGACACACGTGTAGCCTGCACGCTTCGCCATCTCGATGGTGTCGAGCGTCTCGGTGAGCGACCCGATCTGGTTGAGCTTCACGAGGATCGAGTTCGCGACACCCATCGAGATGCCTCGCGAGAGTCGCTCGGTGTTGGTGACGAACAAGTCGTCGCCGACGAGCTGGATCTCGTCGCCGAGTCGGTCGGTGAGCATCTTCCAGCCGTCCCAGTCCTCCTCGGCCATGCCGTCCTCGATCGAGACGATCGGGTAGCGGGCGACCAGGCCGGCATAGAACTCGACCATCTCGGCGGGGGTGAGTTCGCGGCCCTCCCCGGCCAGGACGTAGACGCCACGCTCGGCGTCGAAGAACTCGGTCGACGCGGGATCGAGAGCGAAACGGATCTGCTCGCCCAGCGTGTAGCCGGCCTTGCCCACCGCCTCCGAGATCACTTGAAGCGCTTCTTCATTGCTCCGGAGGTTGGGCGCGAAGCCGCCCTCGTCGCCTACGCCGGTTCCGAGGCCGCGCTCGTGCAGGACCTTCTTGAGCGTGTGGTAGATCTCGGCGCACCAGCGAAGCCCCTCGGCGAACGACGACGCGCCGACCGGCATGATCATGAACTCCTGCAGGTCGACGTTGTTGTCGGCGTGCGCGCCGCCGTTGAGGATGTTCATCATCGGCACGGGCAGGGTGTGCGCGTTCGCGCCGCCCACGTAGGAGTAGAGCGTGAGCTCGGTCGACTCGGCGGCAGCTCTCGCGACGGCGAGCGACGTTCCGAGGATCGCGTTCGCGCCCAAGCGTGCCTTGTTGGGCGTGCCGTCGAGCGCGATGAGCGTCATGTCGACGGCGCGCTGATCGGTGGCGTCCATGCCGAGGATCTCGGGAGCGACGATCTCGTTCACGTTGTTGACGGCGGTGAGCACGCCTTTGCCGAGATAGCGGGTGGCGTCGCCATCGCGCAGCTCCACCGCCTCGAACGCGCCGGTGGACGCGCCCGACGGCACGATGGCGTGTCCGAACGACCCGTCATCGAGCATGACCTCGACCTCGACCGTGGGGTTGCCCCTCGAATCGAGCACCTCTCGGGCGTAGACGCTGATGATCTCGCTCATCGCTTCTCCTCCCTCTGCTTTCGCTTGTTGCCACAGCGCTTCCATCTCGTCGAGCGTGAGCTCCGACAACGGTCTACCCATCTCGCCGGCAGCCGCCTCCATGTCGCCCCACCGTGCCCGGAACTTCTCGCATGTCTGCCGAAGCGCCATCTCGGCGTCGATGCCCTGCTTGCGCGCAAGGTTCACGATCGTGAACAGCACGTCGCCGATCTCGTCGACCGCCTCGGCGCTTCCGGGCTCGGTCGCCTTGAGCTCGTCGATCTCCTCGTGGACCTTCTCCCACACGTCGTCGAGCGTCTCCCACTCGAAGCCTACCGCAACCGCCTTGCGGGAGATCTTCTGCGCGTACATGAGCGCGGGCAGCGCCTGCGGGATGCCGTCGAGCGCGCCGTGTCCCTTCTCGGACTTCTCGGCGTGCTTGATCTTGTCCCAGTTGGCGAGCACCTCGTCCGGCGTTCCTGCTTCGGCCTCGCCGAAGATGTGCGGGTGCCGGTGACGGATCTTGGCTGTGATGCCCCTGGCGACGTCGTCGATGTCGAACCGCTCGTCATCGGCTGCGATCTGCGCGTGCAGAACGACCTGCAAAAGCACGTCGCCGAGCTCCTCGCAGAGCTCGGCGTCGTCTTCAGACTCTATGGCCCCGACGGTCTCGTAGGCCTCTTCGATGATGTTCTTGCGCAGGCTCAGGTGCGTCTGCACGCGGTCCCACGGGCACCCGTCGGGTCCCCGCAGGACCGCGATCACGCGTACGAACTCGCCGAACGGCGCGGGGCTGTCTGCGCTTCGCTCCACCCCGTGTCCGACGGCCGGAGTCCGCCTACTTGACTGTGGTGGCTTCCGAGCTCTTCTCCGGCGTCTTGAGTTCGGCCACGAGGATGCTGATGTCGGCGTCCTTGCGCAGCTTCTCGATGTACTTCTGGTATGCGTCGGCCTTCTTCTGCTGCACGAAGATCTGCTCGATCTGCGCCTTGACCTCGGAAATGGTCTTCGTGCTCGCCTTGCGGCTGTCGGTCGCCTTGATGATGTGCCAGCCGTACTGCGTCTTCACGAGAGCAGTGGTCGTCTGCCCCGGCTTGAGCTTGGCGAGCGCCGCCTCGAACTCGGCCACGTACGGGGTGGTCGGCCAGCCCAGGTCGCCGCCCTTGTCCTTGGTCGCCGCGTCGGTCGAGTACTTCTTGGCCAGCGCCGCGAAGTCGCCGCCCTTCTTGACCTCGGCGAGGACCTTCTCGGCGGTCGCCTTGTCGGCGGCGGGGAAGAGGATGTGCGAGGCGCGCGTGGCGGCCTTCTGCTCGAACTGAGCCTTGTTGGTGTCGTAGTATGCCTCGATCTCCGCGTTGGTGGGCTTGGCCTGGTTCGCCGCGAGCTTGTCCATCAGCTTCTGGGTGATGAGCTGCTCTTTGACCTGCGTGCGCAGGCCCGCCTCGTCCATGCCCGCGCTCTTGAGTGCCTGGTCGAACTTCTCCTGGTTCTCGAAGCCCGACTTGAGCTGCTTGATCTGCGCGTCGACGTCAGCGTCGGTGACGTTGATGCCCTGGTCCTTGGCGGCCTGCTCGACGAGGATCTGGTTGATCATGTTGTCGAGGAGGCGCTGCTTGAAGTCGAGTAGCCGGCCTTCGCCGTCACTGCCCGTGAACATGGTCGGGTACTGCTTCTTGAGCTGCTCGACCTGCTTGTCGAGCTCGGTGAGCGAGATCTTCTCACCGTTGACCTCGGCAGCAGTGTCCTTGTTCGACGAGCAACCGACGGCCACGAACGCGACAGCCAGAACGAGCACGACTGCAGCGATCATCCGATAGACCTTCATGGGGTTTCCTCCGAAAAACGCAGGTGTCAGACGGCACGGAGTATAGCATCCAGCGCGCCGAGGGCCTCGGCCGTCACAGAACCTTCATACTCCAGCGGAAGCGTGAGTTTGCGCTCGCGCTCGACGTAGACGCCCCCGAGAGCGGCCAGGACTCCCCGCTGCTCAGGGGTCAGGTCCAAGGGTGTGATCGCGAGCCGCCGACGGACGAGTGTGACAGTCGTGATGCCGAGGTCTCCGGCCCGTGCCTTGATCCGCGCGATGTCGACGAGGCTGCGGGCTGGAGGAGGCGGCGCGCCGAAGGCTGCCTTCATCTCGTCGGCGACGCGATCGACCGCCTCGATCGACGGCGAGCCGGCGAGGCGCCGGTAGAAGCGCACGCGCTCGTCGACGTCGGCGACGTACTCCTCGGGCAGGAACGCCGCGACCGGAAGATCGACCCTGACCTCGGGGAAGGCGACCACCGGCTCGCCGCGCGCCTCGGTGACGGCCTCCTGCAGCATCTGCGCGTACAGATCGAAGCCGACCGCGGCCACGTTGCCGGACTGCTCGGCGCCGAGAAGCGAGCCGGCGCCGCGGATCTCGAGGTCGCGCATCGCGATCTTGAAGCCGCTGCCCAGCTCGGTGTGGTCCCTGATGGCGGTCAGGCGCTCGACCGCCTGCTCGGTGAGCGTGCTCGCGCGCGGGAACATGAAGTACGCGTACGCCTTGACGTGGCTTCGGCCGACACGGCCCTTGAGCTGGTAGAGCTGCGCGAGTCCGAGGCGCTGCGAGTCCTCGATGATGAGCGTGTTCGTGTGCGGGTTGTCGATGCCGCTCTCGATGATGGTCGTCGCCACGAGCACGTCGACCTTGCCGGCCGCGAACGACTCCATGACCCGCTCGAGCTGGTGTTCGGACATCTGGCCGTGGCCGACGCCCACGCGCGCTTCGGGCGCCGCGTCTTGCACGCGCCGGACGGCCTCGTCGATCGACTTCACGCGGTTGCTCACGTAGTAGACCTGGCCGCCGCGCTCCAGCTCTCGTCGGATCGCACCGCTCACGACGTCCGGGTCGTACTCGCCCACGTGCAGCTGCACGGGAAAGCGGTTGGGCGGCGGAGTGTCGATCACGCTCATGTCGCGCACGCCCGAAAGCGACATCTGCAGCGTCCGCGGGATCGGCGTCGCGGTGAGGGTGAGCACGTCGATCTGCTCGCGCAGGTTCTTGAGGTGCTCCTTGTGCTCCACGCCGAAGCGCTGCTCCTCGTCGATGATGACGAGCCCGAGGCGTCTTGGGTGTCACGTCCCGCGAGAGCAGACGGTGCGTGCCGATGAGCACGTCGACCTCTCCGTCGGCGAAGCCTGCGAGTGCCGCCTTCTGCTGCGCCGCCGTGCGAAAACGCGAGAGCACCTCGACCTTCACCGGGAACGGCGCGAAGCGCTCGGAGAACGTCACGAAGTGCTGCTGGGCGAGAATGGTCGTCGGGCAGAGGATCATGACCTGCAGGCCGTCCTGCGTCGCTTTGAACGCCGCGCGGATGGCGACCTCGGTCTTGCCGTAGCCGACATCACCGCAGATGAGGCGGTCCATGGGCGTGTCGGACTCCATGTCGGCCTTGACGTCCGCGATCGCAGCGAGCTGGTCGGGCGTCTCCTCGAACGGGAAGGCCGCTTCCATCTCCATCTGCCACGGCGTGTCGGGCTTGAACGCGTGTCCGGCGACGGTCGCTCGGCGCGCGTAGAGGTCGACGAGGTCGAAGGCGAGCTTTCGCGCCGCGATCCGGGCCTTCTTCGTCGCGCGCGACCAGTCGGCGGTGTTCAGCCGAGTGACTCTGCGGCGCCGAGCCTTCGGGGCCGACGTACTTGGTCACGCGGTCGAGCTGCTCGACCGGCACGTAGAGCTTGTCGCCCTTCGCGTACTCGAGCAGCAGGTAGTCGCGCTCCATGCCGAGAACCTCTTGGCGAACCATCTCCTTGAAGAGCGCGATGCCGTGCGTCGCGTGCACCACGTAGTCGCCAGGCGCGAACGAGAAGGTGAAGCGCGTCGGGTCGATGTCGCGCGCGCGACGCTTGAGCGCGCTGCGCGGGTAGACGTCGTCGATGCTCACGACCGCGAGCCGGGCGTCGGGCACGACGTACCCCGAAGGCACCTCGACGTCGGTGAGCGCGACGACATCGGCTTCGAGTGCGGCGGTGCCGGTCGCAGAGTCCGTTTCGGCCGCCGCCGCGTCCGCCTCGGCAGTCGCAGCCTGAGGTCCGGCGCGTCGCGCCTTCCGGTTGGGCGACGACGTGGTCGCGCTCGACCGTGAGCGCCACCCCTTCTGCGGCGAGCGTGTCGCCGACGCGCATGCGCGCACGTCGGTCCGGCACCGCGAGCGCGACGCCGTAGCCGCTCGCAGCGAGAGAGCGAACGCCGCCCACGAACCGCTCCTCGCCGCCCGAGACCTCGGGTCGCCTCGCCGAGAGCTCGCCGTCCACCCCGGCGCCGGCTCTGCAGCAACGACATGAGCGTCACGCGCTGCCGCTCGCCGAAGTCGAGCTGCGCCGGGGGAAGGAACAGTCCCTCCAGAGGCACGTTGGCGAACCTGGCCTGGCTTTCGAGCTCGTCATAGCGACGGGCAGCGTCGTCGAACAGCGACCGTGGCTCGATCACGACGGCGAGCGTCGCGGGGTCGGCGTACTCAGCGGGAGCGCCCGGCGCGCTTGTAGAGCATCGGCATGTAGCGCTCGATGCCGTTGAAGTACACGCCTTCGCGGATGAGTTCGAGGTGGTGCGCGACCTCGCCGCCCTTGAGCGCCTGGTCTCGCAGCTCTTGCTCGAGCGCGGCGATGCCTCGCGAACCGAGCGAGAGTTCGCGGCACGCGTAGATCTCGACTCGGCCGGCCGGTCCGATCGTCTGTCCGGTCGAAGGCACGAAGCGCTGGAGGGTCTCGATGTCGTCGCCGAAGAGCTCGGCGCGCACCGGGTGCGTCGCGTCGCCGCCGTAGACGTCGAGAATGCCGCCGCGAACGGCGAAGACCCCGGGCCGGTCGGCCAGGTCCTCGCGCTCGTATCCCATGCGGGCGAGCGCGCGGGAGGACTCGTCCAGGTCGAGGACGCCGCCCTCCTCAAGCACGAGTGGCTCGAAGACGTGGCTGCCGTGCGGCGGCACGACGCGCATGAGCGCCCGCGCCGAGGCAACGACGATTACCGGGCGGGCCTTCGAGAGCGCGTGCAACGCGCGGGCCCGGCGCGCGACGACGCCCACGTCCGGCGCTTCGTCGGTCCAGGGCAGGTCCGTGCGTTCCGGGAAGTGCAGCACGTCGCCGTGCGGCAGGTACGCCGCGGTCTGGCGCGCGAAGCGTCCGGCTGCTTCTTCGCCGGCGATGACGACGAGCGTCGTCCTCGGCCATTCGCGCATGAGTGCGGCGACCAGCATGGGGCGAATCAGGCCTGAGACCGCGAGCGTCGCATCCTCGCCGTTCGAGAGCAGCTCGAGAAGGCGCGTCCACGAGCGAGCGCGGTGAAGCGACGCGGAGAGTCGATCTATGAGCATCGGGCGCAGTACTCCTCGTTTGGGCCGGTCGACAGATAGCAGCACGAAAGCCCGCACCGGGTGCCCGGAGCGGGGGTCTAGAAGCCTATGCCCGGCGCGGCAGGCGGTCAACAGCCCTGAGTACAATGCCTGGATACGCCGACCGACCCTTAGGGAATCTGCAAGACGTGAGCGAATCCGACCAGAACTCGAATCCAAGCGGGCAAGAGCAGCCGGACGAGCGTGCGGCCGAAGACCTCACGACGCTGTACGAGGTCCAGACCGAAACGGCCGACGTCAGGGTCCCCCCCGAACCGATCGTTCGTAGTGGTGGCACGTTCGAGTCCTTCAAGTACCCGGACTTCGTGTGGTTCTGGTTCGGCGCGCTCGTTAGCAACGTCGGCACGTGGATGCAGAACTACGCCCTGGGCATCGTGGTGTTCGCGCTGCGCCAGTCCGAGTTCGACCTCGGACTAATCAACTTCATCTCTGGCATCCCCGTGCTCTTCCTGGCGATCGCCGGCGGCACGCTCGCGGACCGTGTGAACCGCCGCAAGCTGCTCATGTGGATCCAAGTCGTTCTGATCGCCCAGGCCGCGGCACTGGGCGTTCTGTACAACTCCGGGAGGCTCTCATCGGCGCAGCCAACGACCGCGCTCGCGTGGGTGGCCCTACTGGGGATCATTGCGGGAGTGTTCTCGGCGCTGCAGTTCCCCGCATGGCTGGCGATGCTCCCCGACCTCGTGCCGCGTGAATCGCTGCTCAACGGCATCGCGCTCAACTCCGCGCAGTTTCAGTCGTCGCGCCTGATCGGACCGCTTGTCGCCGGCGCGCTCGTGGTAGCGGGACTCGGCATGGGCGAGATCTTCTACGCGAACGCGGCGAGCTTCCTGTTCGTCGTTGCCGCGCTGTGGATCATTCGGCCGAAGCAGGCACCCATCGATGCGAAGGGCCAGGGCACGCGGCGTGGCGGCACCGTGCAGACGCTCCTCGGCGGTTTGAAGTACGCGCTCGACAACCGCGTTGTCGGACTGCTCATCCTGAGCACGGCGATCATGACCATCTTCGGCTTCCCCTACATGACGCTCCTGCCCGCCATCGTGAGCAAGTCCCTTGGCTTTGCCGTGAAGACCGATCCCTACAATCGCGCGGTAGCGATCGTCATGGCGGCAAACGGGATGGGCGCGATGATCGGCGCACTCTCCGTCGCGAGCCTTCGGCCAAGCATCAACCGCAACAGGATCATCCCCGTGTCGCTGCTCAGCTTCGGCGTGCTGCTGCTCGCGTTCTCGCTCTCCCGCACGTTGTGGCTGTCGGCGGTGATCTCGGCCTTCGCCGGTGCCGCGCTCATGACCACCAACTCGCTGGCGAACACGTCGATACAGTCGACAACGCCGGCGCACCTTCGCGGCAGGGTCATGGGCTTGTTCGTAATGTCGTTCATGGGCATCATGCCGATCTCCGGGCTTGCGTTCGGCTCGCTGGGGCAGTTCATCGGCCCGTCGAACGCGGTGCTCGTCGGCTCGGTCGCGCTCATCGTCTGGGCGGTGTTCCTGCTGGCGACGCAGTTCCTCGTGAAGCTGCAGCGACCGGCCGACATCTGACCCTTCACTTCGACCGCGCCGTGAGGAGACAGGAGACACAGTGGTAGCCAGGCAATCCTCAGAACCGGTGCCGCAACTCGCCGCGGCCGAACGCACGCGACTCGCCCCCGTCTTGGCCGAGCGGCTCGAGAAGGCGTACGGCGACCCGCATGCGGCGCTGCACTTTAAGGACCCTTACCAGCTGCTTATCGCCGTGATCCTCTCGGCGCAGACGACCGACGTCGGGGTGAACAAGGCGACGCCGGCGTTGTTCGAGCGCTACCCGACTCCGGCCGACCTTGCCGCGGCCGATCAAGTCGAGGTCGAGGGCTACGTCCGCACCCTCGGCTTCTATCACCAGAAGTCGAGGAACATCATCGCGACCGCGCGCTGCATCGTCGCCGAGTTCGGCGGCGAGGTACCCGACACCATGGCGGGGCTCACGTCGCTGGCGGGCGTCGCGCGCAAGACCGCCAACATCGTGCTCGGCGAGGCGTTCGGGAAGGTCGAGGGCATCGCCGTCGATACGCACGTGTACCGTCTCGCGCACCGGTTCGGATTGACGACTGAGAAGGACCAGGACAAGGTCGAGCGCGACCTCATGGCGATCTTCCCGCGAGATCACTGGCACCGCGTGAACTACGACATGATCACGCACGGCCGGGCGGTGTGCACCGCCAAGCGGCCAGCGTGCGGGGCGTGTTTCCTGAACGACGTCTGCCCGACCGCTTTCGTGCCACCGGGATGGCGGGAGTCTCTCTAGCGGCAGGGCGCGCCCGTGGCTGCGCTGGCACCCGCGGCTCCTCGGCGACCGACGCGCCGACGTCCATCGGCGACTACGAGGCGGCGCCTGATCCCGCTTCGCCCGTCAGGGCGCGCACCTCGTCGCCGCTCGACAGGATCTCGGCGAAGCGAGTCGTGAAGCGGGCGGCCGGCGCACCATCGACGATGTCGTGATCGAACGAGACGGTGAGGCAGAGATGCTCGCGCTCCTCGACTGCGCCGTCGATGAATGCCGGGCGTTTCGCGATCGAACCGACGGCGACGGTGACTGTCGCGCCCGTGAGCGGAACGAGCCACATCGGCCCCGAACCGAACATGCCCACGGCAGTCACCCCGGCGACGCCGTACCGCTTCTGGATCCCGATGTCGCGAGATGCAAGTCGGGTGAAGCTGCGCAACAGGAAGCCGGGGATGAAGCGCACCCACGTCTGGCCCATGGCCGAGCCGATCGGTTCGCCGGTGCGTTGCTGCTCCGCCCGTAGCTCGTCGTTGACCTCGCGATACGTCTTCCGGTTCACGCCCTGGATCCCTACCGGCTCTGGGACGCTCTCTCCTTCGATATCGCGCTCGAACACCACGCTGATCGCCACGTCCTCAAGCACGACCAGTCGGCGGCCCTTCCGGAACGCGTTGAGATCGGGGAAGTCCGCGAACGTGCGCGCGAGGCACGTCACCACGTATCCGGTGAGCGACATCTGTTCGCCGGTACGCTCGCGGTGCTCGGCGATCATCCTTCGCGGCACGGTCACATCCACCTCGGTTACCAGGTGGATGGTGTTCTTCTCCCTGCCGACAGTCGCGGAGGCGGCGACCATCTTGCGGTTCGTGCCGAACGACTCAAACCTGTGTCCGCCGGGCACGCGCATCAGCCCCTCCCGTACCGCGAGTGCCCGGCAGCCTTGCCGAGCGGCCCGCGTCGCAGCGCGATTCGAGGCGCACGTGCCGCCTCGGGGTCGCTTCGCCTAGCCCGTCACGACCTTCACCGCGCTGCCCACGGTAGCGCCCGCGTGCTGCTTGAAGTCGTCCGTGTACTCGACAAGTTCGATGTTGCAGCCTTCGCCGATCTCGATCCGGGCACCGCGCACGACTTTGGCGGTCACGAACTCGAGCACCATGTCGTCAGCCTCGACAGAATCGGTCGTCAGTCGCTTCTCGGCGAAGAAGGTGAACACGGAGGCGATGCCGCGCGCTTGTGTGACGCGGATGCTCTGGCCGCCGATCTCTCGCGCTTTGCTCGGCGCGTGCAGCTTGATGTCGATCGTCTCGGCGTTGAGCAACCCACCGACCGTGATGGCACCCTCCGCGATGAATCTATCCGCCGAGAGGTCACCCGTGACGGTGAGTTCGCCCTTCGCGTCGACCTCGTGCGCCGCGACGCCGCCGCCCACGAAGAAGCGCCCCTTCACCTTCAGCTGGCTCACTCCTGCGCCACCGGCGACGCTCGAGTCGCCGTTCACGGTCATCTCGGTTGCCTGGACGTCGTTGCCGAAGCTCGCGCTTCCGTTGACGACGATGGTGTCGGCCTTGACGCTGCCGTGGGCCGTTCCCGCTCCGTTGATGCGTATCGAGCTCGCCACGACGTCGCCTTGGATACTGCCGGCGCCATTGATAGTCACCGCTCCGTACGTGCCGCCCGAAAGCTGGCCCTCGCCGGCGATCCGTGCGTTGCTTTCGTTCGGGTCCACCGTGAACCCTGTCTTGGCCATGGTCTTCCGCCTCCGTTACCGAATCCGTGTCTTGAGTTCTTCGATGCACGCGGCCAGGGGCAGTCTGGCCACGATCCGCGCGCCGTGCTCGAACGCGATGTCGGCCCCACTCGTCACCACGAAACACGTCGAGAGCCCCATCTTGCGCACGAACACGAAGTCGCACGCATGCCCCTCGCACGAGGAGTATGTCTCCTCCAATCCGCGGGCGAGCATGCGGCCTTCCTCGACACTCACCTCGCCAGTCTGCAGCAGCCGATCGAGGACGTACGCCGTCAGGACCTCACCGAAGGCGAGCGGTTCTTCGCCGGGATGAACGTCGCGATACAGCCCGAGGGCGGCCGCCGATACGATCCCTCTGCTCGCGAGGTCCTCGACGGGCATGTCTGCGACCGCCAGAGTCGGAGAAACCGCCTCGGCGATCGAATCGAGCGAGACGTCCTCCTCCTTCAGAGCCTTGATCTTCTCGATGCGGGCCATCACCTGGTCGCGAGGAAAGTAGGTCTCCTGGCCGGTGAATGTCGCTTTGCGGACGAACCACTCCTCCGGAATGAGTCCTTTGCGCTTCCATCGGTAGAGCTGACCGTACGAGATACCGCTTGCCAACAGCAGATCCTTCTTCGAGATCAACTCGGTTTCGCTCACGTGTCTCACCTCCATTACCTGCACTCGATACACCGTTCCCACGTACCGCTGTTTCGTAACATAACATTGTTACGCTATGCCCGCAAGGGCTCTCCCCGCCCTCTCACCGCTCAAGGTGGGTAGGAAGACGTGAAAGCGGCACAAGGCAACCCCTGGGAGCATGCGTGACCGGACACTTCTGCGGGCGCTCGACGCGCACCGCTCGGCTGGGCCTCGGCGCAGCGATCGCGATCGCCCTTCTTGCGGCGTGTGCGCTCACCGGGTGCTCCGGCGGCCGACCGCCACGCGGCGGCCAGGGCGCCACCTCGTCAAGCGAGCCGACGGCCGCGACGGGTTCGGGGACGGTCGACGTTGCGCGGATCGGCCTCACTCTGACGCCTCGCTGGGAGAGCTTGAGCGAGCCACTGTTCCTGACGTTCGCACCCGGAGACTCCTCGCGCCTGTTCGTCGTCGAGAAGGCGGGGCGGATACGGGTCGTGGCCGACGGGCTCCTGCTCGAGAAGCCGTTCCTCGACCTCACAGAACGGGTCAGCTCAGAAGGTGAGCAGGGGCTGCTCGGACTCGCCTTCTCGCCGGGCTTCATGCGGACCGGTCGCTTCTACGTCTACTACACGGATACGTCCGGCAACAGCAACGTCGTCAGAATCACCGTTGCAGATCCCCCTAGCAGCACCCCGAGGATCACCCGCCGCGAGCGGGTTCTGTTCGTCAAGCAGAACACCGCCGACCACTACGGCGGCTGCATCCTGTTCGGCCCGGACCGCTACCTCTACGTGGGCACGGGCGACGGTCTCACGCCGGGAAACCCGAAGAACGGCGGCCAGAACCCCCGCTCGCTCCTCGGCAAGTTGCTCCGGCTGGACGTGGGTGAAGCCGATGACGGCCAGGGAGTCCCGGCTACCTACCGTGTCCCAAAGGACAATCCGTTCGTCGGCAGAGACGGCTACCGGCCCGAGATCTGGGCGCTGGGCCTGAGGAACCCGTGGCGGTTCTCGTTCGACCCCGCAACAGGTGACCTCTGGGTCGGCGACGTCGGTCAGGCCGGCTGGGAGGAGATCGACCGCATCCCAAAGGGCACCAGCGGCCAGAACTTCGGCTGGAACCTGTTTGAGGGGACGCACGAGTATCCGCCCGGACACGTGCCGCCGCCTGACCCGTCGGGAATCACGATGCCCGTTGCCGAGTATGAGCACTCGAAGGGCAAGTGCGTGATCGGAGGATACGTGTATCGCGGGTCCCGATATCCCGAGCTCCAAGGCGTGTACCTGTACGGCGACTGGGTGTCCGGCAGGATCTGGGGGCTCAGGTCCGACGAGGGGACCGGGGCGGCGGAGCTCGCCAGGGTGCCGCTCGACATCAGCAGTTTCGGCGAGGACGCCGAAGGGGAGCTCTACGTCTGCGACCTCAGCGGAGGGGCCGTTCTCGGAGTCTCGGCTTCATCACCAGCCGGCGAGTGACGGCGTGTCGGCCGACGCGACGAACGTCAGACCCCGTGGCCGGCGATCGGCTGTCAGCGAGACAGGTACGTGGCGATCGAGACCGCCAACGCCCCGACTACCACCGCTCCCCCGGCAGCCCACAAACGCTGCCGCTTCACGTAGGTGTCGAGCGTCATGCGCTCGCACGCTCTGCGCCACGCGAGCCGGTTGGCCGTGCGCCCGAACTCGTACTGGAACGCGAGCGTGCCGACGAGTGACACCCACGCCAGGGCCTGCATCCAGGCAGGCTTGTCGACCGTGGCCCGGATCGCGCTATCGACGAACGCCCACAGCGGCACGAAGAAGATGCCCGCCCACATGCCGTGCGCGATGCCCCAGATCGGCGGAAGCAGGAACGCGCCCCAGTTGAATCCAGGGAATACCGGCAGGGGTCCGTGCGCATCGAGTTCGATGTCGCCTGCGACGGCTGCGGGCGCATGACCGGCAGGACACGATCCGTCGGCGCGGCGCTCGACCATCTCGTTGCAGACGATGCAGTGACCTGCGACACGGCGCCCGGAAGGAAGGGTTTCGCTGTCGTTCACCCGAGGAACCACGCGGCGACGGCCGCGATGACGATCGCCGGCAGGAGATTGCCAACGGGCAGCCGCTTGATACCCGCGAGATCGAAGCCGATCGCCATGATGAGCGCGCCACCGGCCGCTTGGATGCCGTGGATCACTTCAACGGTGATGATCGGCTGCAGCGAGCTGGCGCCCAACGCGATGCCACCCTGGATGACGATCACCGGGATGATCGATAGCCCCACTCCGATGCCCAGCGTCGAGGCGAGAGCGATCGAGGCGATGCCGTCGAGGGCCGCCTTGAGGTAGAGCGTCGAAGCGTCGCCCAGCCCGTCCTGGATCGAACCGAGAACGGTCATGGCGCCGACGCAGAAGAGCAGGCTCGCCGTCACGAACCCTTCGACGAGCGTATGCCCCTCCCCGTTGGGACCCTCGCCCGCCGGCTCGAAGAACGGCAGCCTGTGCGCGAAGTCCTGCAGCCACCGTCCGAAGCGCTCGAGCCCGTCCTCGATCCGCAATGCCTCGCCAATGAGTCCGCCCACGACAAGCGAGCCCACGAGGACGAGCGGCGCGTAGTCGCCCATGTGCGACTTGCCCAGATCGTTGAGCCCGCCGATCGCCATGCCGGCGCCGATGATGATCGTGGACAGGCCGATGGCCTTGAACGCGGTCTGCCGGAGTCGTTCGGTGATCAGCCCGCCGAAGAGCAGCCCGATGACCGTGCCTATGATGATCGCTACGACATTGACTAGAACGCCCAGGCCCGGCATGTCACTCCTCTTCGGTTTCCTCTTCTTCGAGCCAGAGGCCCTTCAGTTCTTCGGTGATCTTGTTGGAGCCCGGAGGAAGCCCGACCTCGCGCTCAGGGCCCCGCTGTCGAGGTCGGGTACGCCCGACGGCAGCATCGTACACGCTCTCTCGCGGGCGGACCTCGGTGCCGCGCCCGTGAGCTGCTCGGACCCGGTCGGCCAGCCCGCGATCCGAGCTGACGAGGCACACCTGCCCGCGCTCGCGCGAGGCGCGCTGGACTATGGCGTCGTCAGCGGTGACTCCGCGCGAGTACACCACTTCCACGGGATGGGTCGCCGAACGCGGGAGGCCGCCCGGAGCCACGCCGATCTCGCCGTCGAAGACCACGATGATGGATCCGCGTCCGAGCACCTGTTCGCCGCGTGCGCGCAACCGGGCCACCAGCTCGTCCCGCTGCGCCTCGAGCGAGAGTCCCGCCGTGGCCGGGTCGCCCATGGTCACGTTATAGCCGTCTACGAGGAACAACATGCGCACAATCCTACGCGACAGAGGCGGCGGCGGGCGAACGCACTCGCGCGCACGTGCCGTCGAATGGACGCGCCGGCGTGGGAGCCCCGAGGCGACCGGCTATCGGGACTGGGCGCGGTCGCGCGCGCCGGGTCGCTGCCTGCACGCCTGCGCGACGACCCCGGCAGCCGACCTCAACTCGGCGACCTCGGCAAGCCGAAGCCTCGCGCCGATGCGGTCGAAGATCTTCTCGGCCCGAGCGAGCGCGCGGGCGGCGGAGCGCACCGGCGCACCATCGGGAGCGGCGATGTAGAGCCTGGCGAGCGCGAGCAAAGCAAGCCCCTGCTCGTACGTGGCCTTCATCTCGCGCGCCATCCGCTCCGCATCAAGGAGTTCGTGCTCGGCGGCGAGGAAGTCGCCTTGAGCGGCCGCGGCCTGCCCGAGCACCCGATGCGCCATGGCCTCGAACAGCCTTCGCTCCAGCACACGTGATTGTTCGAGCTGTTGCTGTGCGACCTCGCGGGCGCGTCGAGCGTCACCTAGTGCGAGCAGTACCGCCGCGTAGTGGACTCGAGCCTCCACGAGGTCGGCCCCGGCTTCGGCATGCTCGAGCGCGGCGATGCACTCTTCGATGGAGACTAAGGCGTCCTGGGGCGTACCGGCATCGAGTTGCGTGCGCGACAGAAAGAGCAGGGCCCACGCCCCGATGACCGGTGCGTTCGCCTCTCGGGTGCTCTGGAGCGCGCGCTGCAGGTACTCTTCCGCGGCCGCGAAGTCGCCGCGCAAGCGCATGAGCTCACCCGCATTGCTGAGCTCGATCGAGAGTTCCGTCGGGTCCCCGATGCGCTCGTAGATCTCGAGAGCCGCCTTCTGGTGTACCAGTGCCTCGTCGAGCCGTCCCTGGTCCATGTAGTCGACGGTGAGTCCCCCGTGCGTGGCCGACTGTCCGAACAGGTCGCCGATCTTCTCATACAAGACCAGCGCGCGACGGTCCTCCTGGATCGAGCGCGACAGGTCTCCGAGCTGGTAGTGAGCACTGGCCATGATGTTCAGCGCGTAAGCCTGACTGGCGAGGTCTCCTGCATCGCGCCCGACTCGCAGCGCTTGGCCGGCGAGGTCGATCGCACCCTTAAGATCGCCGAGACGGAAGTGCACGCGGCTCTCGGCTTCGAGCAGCCGGGCCTTGAGTTCGGGCTCCCCGCTCGGCAGGCGCTCGAGCCCCCGGACGAACCAGCGGAGGGAGTCGCGATACGAACGGTGGCTTCGGTACAGCGCGTAGCCGATCTTCCTGCAGAGCAACGACTCTCTTGCGTCCGAGCTGGCCCCCTCGGCAAGTCGTGCCACGTCCGTGTCGGTCGTGGTGCATGTCCGGCCCGTCCGCTGCCAGCGACCGAGCGCGTCCCGGTACGACCGGATCGCCTCGTCGTGACGACCGGACGATTCATACGCGTCCCCGATCGCCTCCACCAGGTAGCTTCGGCTGCAGGCGCCTGCGGCGTCGCGTGCGCGCGTGACGTCCATCGCGCCCCTGAGATAACGGATTGCCTCGTCGTGGGCGAAGAGACGCCGCGCCTTCTCGGCAGCGGAAACCGAGTACCTCCGCGTCATGCCGTCGTCGCGACTGAGCGCGTAATGGTGAGCGAGCAGCTCCACCACGGGCTCGAGGCGGTCGCGGTTCAGGCTCTCGATGTTCTCAGCGAGTCGATGATGCAGTTCGCGACGCCGGGAGAATGCCAGGCAATCGTAGGCGACTTCCCTGATGACGCCGTGCACGAACGAGTACACGACGCAACCATCGTCCTCGCGCACAAGAAGGGACTGTGACGAGAGATCGGCGAGCGAGCGATCGAGATCGACCTCGGGAACCGAATCAAGGAGCGCGGCGAGCATCCCTGGCTCGAATCGCGCGCCGATGACAGATGCCACGCGAAGCGCGTCGCGCTCGAGCGGCAGCAGCCGGTCGATGCGAGCCATCACCACACCCTGGACACGGTCCGGTATGTCGAGCGCTGCGAGCTCCTCGTCTATACGGTCGGCCGAAGCGGATGCGAGCCGCTCGAAGACCCCTGGGCGCGCGAGCGAGTCCGCGAGCTGCTGGAGAAAGAAGGGGTTGCCTCGCGCACGACCCAGAACCACCGCGATGACCTTGTCGGGAAGCTCGCGCTCGTGCAGCTCGGCGCGAATGACCCCAAGAGAGCTTTCCTGGTCAAGCTCGCCAAGTTCGAGCGTGGACGCGGCGCCACGCTTGGGTGTTATCAGCGGCGACTCGGTGGGCCGCTGCGTGGCCATGATCAAGACCCGGTCGGCGAACGTGTGGTCGGCGACGTGAGTGAGCAGTTGCAGGGAGCTGCCGTCCGCCCAATGCAGATCCTCCACGAATAGCGCGATGGGCGCCTCAGCCGCCTCGGCTCGAACCACCTCGGCGACGAGGTCGAACAGCAGTCGCCGACGCGCCTCGTCGTCGAGACCTTCGGTCATCGAGGTGACCGGAAGCGGAACGTCCAAGAGAGGTCCGAGCAGGGGAGCAAGCTCGACGGCGCGAGAGCCGATGCGGCGGCAGGCGTCGAGCACTGCACGCGCGCGCTCCTCGGCCGGCGCCGTCGCATCCATGTCGAACACGCGGTGCAAGAGTTGCCGCCAAGGGTAGAAGGGCGTGTTCGCGGTGTGCGAGTAACACGCCGACTTCAACACCTGCCAGCAGGCAGCCCCCATGCGCGTCTCGATCTCCGCGCTCAGGCGCGTCTTACCGATGCCTGCCTCCCCCACGATGAGCAGCGTGCGGCCTTCGCCGCTCGCAACCGACGTCATGACCGACTCTGCGGAGGCGAGCTCCTCGCGCCGCCCAAGCAGGGGTCCGAACGTCTCGAACGCCCGGGTGTCCATCTCGCAGGTACCATTCAGGCGGCGGATCGCGATGGGCTGCGCCTTACCCTTCACGCGGATGGCCTGCATGTTCTCGTACGTGAACCCCGCGCCCGCCTCCGCCGCGGCGAGGTCCGAGACGAGCGCCTCGCCGGCAGCCGCAGAGCTCATGAGCCGGGCCGCCAGGTTCACTGCGTCACCCATCACCGTGTATTGGCGCCGGTACGATGGCCCCACATCGCCGGCGTATACGAACCCCGCGTGCACGCCGATCCGGTGCGCGAGGCGCAAGGACGCGATGGCGAGTCCCTCCTGCATTCCTGCCACGAGTCGAAGGGCATTGGCGGTGTCTTGCTCGTGCGCGACCGGGGCGCCGAACACGAGAATGTACTTGAAGCCGTGGTCGTAGATGTCGTTGCTGACCAGGAAGCCGCCATGTTCTTCCGCTAGGCGGACGAGCCGCCTGGTGTATGACTGGACCTCGTCGGCGAGAGCATCGGGTCCCTCTTCGGCCAGAAGCTCTTCAGTGCCCAGGACGTTGATGAACACGATCGCGACCTTGCGGTGTTCGCCCTCGATGTCCGCCGAGCCCTCGCCTGTCTCGATGACCCGCGCGATGGGCGGCGGCAGATACGGAAGCAGATCGCGCGCGAGGTCCTCGGCGACATCCGGGTCGCGCGGGTATCGGCCGGGAAGGCAGCCGCGGATGCTTGCGATGCGCCAGAAGGCGTCTCGAGGTTCGGCCCCGAAGGGAACGTCCACCGCCGAGAGACACTCCGGAGTCACGCACAGCTCACCGGAAGAGGCCGCGCCCTCGGCAGCGCAGGTGCGACACGTGCCGTCGCCGAGGAGGAGCTCCTGCATCCGGGTCTCCGGATCGCCCACGCCGGCAAGGAAGAAGTCGCCCGAATGAGCGCCCATGGACATGCCCAGCTTCGCGCGGCCGCTGCCGACCTTGAAGGCGCCGTGCTTGGCGGTCGCCGCCAGCATCTCGAGCCCGGCGGCGGCCGCGCGGGATGCGTGGTGCTCGCCCGTGAACAGGATGAGCATCGCGTCTCCGCCGAACTTCAACGTCATACCGTTGTAGGCGCACGCGATATCCAGCATCTCGCCGAAGAAGCGATTGATGATCTCGGTCAGCCGCTCGGCGCCTTCCTTGCCGGCGCTCGCCAGCTTCTCCGACATCGCCGTGAAGCCCGAGACGTCCGCCATCACGAGCGTGCCCTCGATCCGGTCGATCCAGGGGACAGCTCGATCAGGATGCGAGGCGAGGTGCTCGATCAGTGCGCGGGGGACATAGGGCACCGCAGCACGTGCGAGAGCGGCGGTGCCCCTCGCTGGAGGCCCACCCCGTTGCGGGCCCGCAGTCCGTTCCCCCTGCTGCGCTCCCGTGACCTCACCGCCTCTGTCGCAACGTCTTCCGTTGATGATACGGCCTCGTCCCCGTTCGGGCCTCGGGAGCCCTCAAGTCCGGAGTCAGGCAGCACGGCGGAACCGACCGCCCCCGACGTGCAGGTGGCCCCGACAGGCGAGGCCACCCGACAGATACATGCAGTCCCAGCGTCTACTGCTCGACGAACTCGTAGGCACCGATGCTCGGCGGGTCGAGGACGAGTGACGCCGTCGTGGTCGTACGTCATCCCCACGATGGTCAGGTTCTCTGGGAACGGACTCGGGATGCCGGTGAAGGTGTTCTGAGTCACGCCCGCACCGAGCAGAGGCGAGGTTTCGAGTGGCAGGTAGTTGCTGTTGGCGGCGTCAATGAAACCGGGATCCGCGTCTGTAACCTGGCAGGACGCGAAGTCGTGCCAGCCCGCGGACGGGAAGATCGGCGCCGTCTGTGGCCCAAACGGGACACTCTGATAGATCACGGTGTTCATGCCGAGAACGTAGCCGCTGAAGATGTAGATCGCCTGGCCTGCACCGTCAATGCCGGCGTAGTTCTCCCCGAAGGTGTCGCCCACGACCTTCAGGAGAGGTGTGCCGGCAAACAGGTAGATGGCCCCGCCTCGGCCGGGAGTGAACGTCGCGCCACCGGGCGCGGCGCGGTTGCGATCGAAGACGACGTTCTCAACCTGCGCTTCGCCTCCGGACTCGAGGGCGAGGGCGCCTCCGTAGTGGGCCTGGTTGCGGGCGAACGTGCCGCCTATCACGCTCAGCGTGGAATCCAGAGAGTAGATGCCGCCGCCATCGAATGACGTCGTGTTGTCGAGGAAGTCAGTGTCCTGGACCATCGCCGGGTGGGCACCGCCAAGAACCATCCCGCCGCCGCTTCCTGCGGTCGCCGTGTTGTTGCGCACGACGCTGGCGGTGATGTAGGGAGTGCTGCCACCGTAGGCCGATATGCCTCCGCCGCTTTGCGAGTAGTTGGCGGAAACGGTGCAGCCGCTGAGCCCGATGTGGGCACCGCCCTGGGCGGCGATGCCACCGCCGGTCTGCTCTCCAGTGTTTGAGTCGAAGATGCAATCCCAGAGGCGGAGCTCCCCTGGGCCGTTCACGAACACTCCCCCGCCGTCCAGGCGGCAGGAGTTCCCAGCGAAGTAGCCCGCTTGCACATCGACGTTGTCGCAGTTCCAGAAGACGGCGCCGCCTCCCACACCCTCGGCGTGGCCGCCTATGACCCTGTTGTCATCCAGCACGGATGTGGATGCGTCGACGCTTTCCATCCAAAGACCGCCGCCGTGAATGTCCGCGGTATTCAACCAGATGGTGCTTCTCCGCAGTTCGACGCTTCCGAAGATGGCGACGCCGCCGCCGTTCGCCGTCGCATGGTTGTTGATGATGGTGCAGTTGTCGATGTAGGGGCGAGCACCGGCGGCCACATAGAGCCCGCCTCCGGTATCACCGGTGTTGTTCTGGATCGTCGTGTTGGTGACAGTGGTCTCGCCACTGAGCAGGTTGAGACCGCCGCTGAAGATTGCTGCAAGGCCGCCGAAGACTCGGCAGTTGTCTATTTCGAGCGGCATGCCATTGACCGCGACCGCCCATCCCGTCGTTTCGGGCGCGCGCGTTAGGCCGAAGTCCTGGATGCGCGAGGGCTCGCCCGCGCTGTAGGCACCAACGGCCGGACCGACGTCACCGGCCACGATCGTCTCGGAGGGACCACCCACGCCGTATAGGGTGATGCCGTTTCTCATCTGGAGCGCTTCGGTGTACGTCCCCGGGTTCGCCATCACGGTACCTGTCGGGAAGTTGGACCTGATCGTGTCCATCGCGAACTGGATGGTCAGATAGGGGTTGAGGTCGCTGCCGTCACCTTCAGCGTCGCTCCCGGCCGGATCGACCCACACGACGTTACTGGGCTCGGGCGGCGTGATGTCATAGATGAGCTGCTTCGAGTCGGAGCCGATGCCGCCGAAGCCATCCGTCACAGTGAGCGTGGCGCCGATAGAGAGGTCCGGGAGAGGATCGGGCGCGCCATCCGGCAGGTTGAACGTATGCTGCACGGAGAACGTGCCGGCACCATTTGTCTCGTTCACCGAAACGAGCGCGTCTTCGACCATGCCCGTAACCGACTCGGAGTACTCAGACGCGCCGATAGTGCCGGTGAAGTCCCAGCGATACCCGACCGGCTGCGGCGAAAGCGCGTAGTCGGCGATGGTCGCCGTGAACGTCGTGGGCACGCCGAAGGCGAGGGACATGTCCGGACCGGCGTCGATGCTCAGAAAACGCAGCGTCGCACCTTTGGCAGTGTTGACCGCTATGTTGCCATTACCGTCCGCGACTTGGATCGTGAAGCTCAGCTCCGTGAGGTCGACACCTGCCGGAACCGGCACCTGGACCACGAACTGGCCTGCATTCGGATTCGACGGCATCGATGACGTGCCGCTGATGGTTCCGTCCGCAGCCGTCTGTAGGACCTCAATCCGCGAGATGCCGGAAGCGTCGGCCGCCGAGAGCACGAGGGACACGTGTGTTGCATCGACCGAGTAGATGGTCACGCCACCTACCCACGGAGCCTCCCAATCGGTGACATCGGACGAGCGCAGCAGATCGACTGCGAGCGAGGAGTACAGGCGCTCGGTCCCCGAAACAACCGTGCCCGTCGACTCGTCCCGGAACTGGCCGGCACGGACGACTACGTTCTGGATCGTGGTTTCGTTCGAGGCCAACGTCTTGAGCACCGGCAGCCACGACGGCCACCAGCCGTCCGGCGACGTGTCGATCTGTCCGGGATCGATCTCCCACTCGTACGTGGGCCTGCCGAACACCGGATTGAACAACGACTCCTCGGCGAACGCACCACCGGTGACGAGTACGCCGTGTACCTCGCCGACAGCGCTGTGCGAGATCGGCCACTCCACCTTCGGCTGGAGCGGTCTGAAGGCGGTGTCCTCCACCCCGCCGGTCGAGGTCGTACCGGCCCTGTAGTAGCTGCCATCGGTCGTGTCCACTCTCGTGAGTGGAGCGACAGTCGTGACCGTGGATGCGCCGTCGGTGACGCTCAAGGTGAAGTCGCTCGGCATCAGCCCCAGGGACTGGAGCAGACTGAAGCCCGTTGCGTGCGCGCTTCCCGAGACCGCCGAGAGAGCGCTCAGGGCGCCCGCGTCCGTCTTCACGCGGAATTGCGGGAGTCCGTAGAGGACCATCTCGATAGCCGACTTCTCGTCGTACACGGTCATGGCGCCAAGGCCCATGAGGTACTGCTGCTTGGTTGCGACGAGCGCGTCGCCGACCGTCGTGCCCATGTTGCCAAGCAGGTCGGCCGCGTAGATCTGCGTCAACCTCTCGGAGAAGCCGATCGTCGTGTCGTCACCGAGGCCGTGTCCCGTGTTGCCGACGAAGACCGCGCCCTGACGCGCCATCGCTTGCGGGAAGTCGAGAGCGGGCTGGAGCCCCAGCAGCGGGTCTGGCGATGCGGTGTCGGAGTCGGCCACCGACATGCCGGCATGGCATCCGATGGTGAAGACGAGCTTGCCGGTCAGGGCATTCGCTGCCGTCCCGGCGTTCGCGACGTCCTGGCTGAACAGCAGGTCCGTGAAGCTGTTGTTGTTGAAGCCCCACGCCGACAGTGCGGCGTAGTGCAGGTAGTGTGAGTTCGGATTACTCACGCTCTTTGGGCTGGTGAGGAGCTTGGCGCGCAGGTCGGCCGCCTTCCAATCCCAGCCGACCAGGCTGCGGTCCGTCGTGAGACCGGCCGCGTCGAACGTGTCGGCGGTCGCCGTGGCGGCGTCGTTGAAGAAGTCGAAGCCGGTGACCATCGCCGTTGCGGGCTCGAGCTGGCCGCCCGTATCGGCGTACACCGCAAGCTGGCGCGTGACCTCGGCTGGCGTCTCCACAAGACGGCTCGTCGCAACGTCGGGGATGAAGAGCTGCCTGCCTTGCCACGGTATCGGCTCCGCGTCCGTGTAGAAGTCATCCGTGAGGATGCGTTTGCTCCACAGGCTCGCGTACATGGGCGTATCGCCGAAGAGGAACGAGTTGTCGGCGTACAGCCGCTCGTTGCCGATGACCGTCTGATCCGGCACGCGATAGTGGGGCACGATGCGGTCGGTGCCCACGAAGACCACGTACTTGATGGTTGGGTTGTTCTTCAACTCGTCGCGCACGATCGTCCTGACGTCGCTCGCCACCTGGTTCGCGGCGTCGACATTGCGCGGGTCGCTGTCCCAGGCATCGTAGATGGTGCTTGGAACGGACACGACCTTGCCGAGGATGTCGGCGCGTTGTACGAACGCCGACAGCGAGGCCGCAAGGCCGTTCCACTCGGCCTGTCCGTAGAGAACGGCATAGCGCTGAGCCTGCGTCACGAAGAGTGTCTGCGGCAGCTGCGCAGCCGGCGTCGCGAGCGTGACCGGCTGGCTCGTGGCTGAGGACTCGGGAACGAACGGCGCGTAGTTCGCGGGGTCGTACGACGCGTCGAAGTCACCCTGCGCCGTCTCGAGCTGGAGCGCGTAGGGCTGATCGCTGAAAGCGCCACCGGCACCCACCACGGCCACGAACACGCGAGTCCCGCTGGCTTCCGTGCTGGCAAGCACTGCTTCGTCAGAGGTTCCCTTGTTGGCCGAGAACCCGGCGACGCGATAGGTCTCGCCTTCCGGAACCGGGATGCCTAGCTCCGACAGCGCGATGTCGGTCGCACCCGAGTTGTTGCCGTCAAGGCCGGTGAAGGCCATCTCCGACAGGGGGAACCCGTCGATGTTGTTCACGCCGAAGATCGGGCCGATGTGTCGGGCACCGATGTGTCTTGCCCCGATATGTCTTGCCCCGATATGCCGCGCACCGATGTGCCTGGCGCCGATGTGTCTTGCCCCGATATGCCGCGCACCGATGTGGCGGGCTCCGCTCGAGCTCACGCCTCCGGAGCTCGCGAAGGGGCCAACGTCGTTCGTCGCCGCGGACTGGTCCACGCCGCTGCCATCGGCGGTGTTCTCCTGGAACGGCGCGGCTTGCATGGCATCGCCAGCCTGTTGCTGCACGGGCTTGGTGACGACGACGAGATCGTAGTCGGCGGGGAGCTCCTTGAGCGAAGCGAGCACCTCGGTGCCAATCGGAAGCGGTGAGCCGTCCGGCATGAGGACCTCGTAGACGTCCACGTCACCCGAGGATTGGAGCTGGGACAGGCGCACCCAGTCGCTCGTGAGCGCGGGCGCCTGGTCGAACGCATTGTTGGGTTCGTAGCTCTCGGGCAGTTCGGATGGCTGGACGGCCTCTACGGTCATCGAATCCGTGAAGGACGCACCGTCGTTGTCGGTGATCGTGAACACCCCGTCGGCGCTCGCATCGAGAGTAACCGGTGCGGTGGCGATGCCCGAACTCAGCGTCTCCAGGTGATCTTCTACCGACCCGGCGATGTGCATCCCGCCGACGTCCCACGACGCCTGCGCGTGGGTGTCCTCCCATCCGGGGTCGAGGAAGCGCGCCATGAGCGACGTGGGCCTGCCCGGCACGAACTGCGTGTTCAGTGCGTTGGCGGGCGCCCACGAGTTGTCGACCGTGACCGTCGTGCTTGCCGACCCGGTTGCGCCGTGCTGGTCGGTTACCGTGAGAGTGACCCCGTACCGGCCTTGGTTGGGCGGGATGAAGTAGGAGTTCTCACCGTCGAACTCGTCCGTGAATCCGCCCGGTCCGGTGATGTGCCAGTCATACGACGCGATCGAGTCACCGGCGTCGGGATCGCTGGATAGGTCGCCGAAGACAATCTGGTCCAAGCCCTCGAACGGCATCGTATCGTCCCACTCGAACTCCGCCACGGGAGGTGTGTTTCCGTAGTCGAAGTAGGCCCAGGTGCCATGACCCGTATTGTTGGGAACTGAAAGCGCGTACGTGAGCGTCATGCTCTTGCCCACGGGTATGCCCCGCACGTTGAGCACCCGCCAGCCCGTGTCGAGCAGGCGTCCGGCCGGAGGGCTGCTGTCCATCTTGATCTGGATCGGCAACTTCGTGAACGTCTTCTTCTTGCCGTTGGTCATCGTGATGGTGAGCGGTTGCTCGAGCGTGCCGTATGACTTCGACCTGCACTTCACGTCCTCCAGATCGATCGTGAGCGTGTCGCCACCTCGGAACTCCCACGAGAACAATCGGAACGAAAGCGACAGCGAAGTGTCGACACTGGTGAAGGTCTGCGATACCTGATTCTTGCCCTTGCGCTGACTCGCACCGGTTGGGGTCCCGAGACGCAACATCTTCCGACCTTCACGGGGAGCGACCGTGATCCCCTTGCTCCTGTAGACCGGGTACTGGTCGGGGCCCTCCGGCCCCACAGCACCCACGAAGTCGCCGACCGGCTGAGGCACAGACCAGCCGTCCAGGCCCTGCGCTCCTTGTTCGAAGCCCAGGTTCTGGAGGTTCGACGCAGCGAGCGCGGTAACGGCGGCGACGACGCCAGCTCCTACCAGCAGTGCGACGATGACGATAAGTAGGTACGAGCGACCGCGCGACGACGTGCTCATCTTCAAGTCCCCCTTTGCGAAGGCGGCCGAGCCCCACTCGGCGCGCCTCACGCGTTGACCGGCTCTACGGAGAGCCATCTGTCCAACCCCTTCGCCCGGCGTGGCGGGTGCCGGCCCGAATCCCACGCCAAGATCCCCGCAAAGACAACACGACCGACCCTCACGAGGGTCGGTCGCAATCAGCCAGACGGGCTTGCCCGCCAACAACCGCTGTAGCAGCCCCCTCGTGCACCTGATGCGTCTCTTGCTGGGAACAGTCTGCGGCTAGATCGAGGAGGTGTCTGTAGACACGAGTATGCCCTCGCTTCGACCGCTGGTCAACGCTGGAATCTGGAGGGGTTGAGGCCTGTGGCCGGCGGGTGGAGCGGTCCAGATCGCTGCCGGTCCACGAGCACCTGCCGATCGGTCGACGGTGCGTCTAACAGGGCTGCTGACCGTCGACCCGCTCCTTGACGCTCAACAGCCAAGCTGCCATCTCGGCGCCGTCGTCGAGCAGCTGGAAATGCTGAATGGCACAGCCGTCCTCGTACACGACCACGCCAAGATGATCTGCGACGCGCCAGTAGATGCAATCCTCTTCATCGCACGCGACGTCCGGGATGCCCATTGCGTTCTTCAGTTCGCACTTCTGCGCCACGAGTAGACCTCCCTTTGCGTTCGAGATGCAGATTCTACCCACCCGGTACGAGCCCACGCCATATCTCGTCAGGGCACCACGCGAGATTGGTACATACATGTCGTCGGGAGTTACACGACGCGATGGAGGTACCCATGGCCGAATTGACGATGCCGACGCTCGGCGCAGAGGCTCCAGGAATCGTCGCGGAGACCGCGACCGGCGCACCGTTCGACCTGTCCGCCCATCGCGGGTCGTGGGTGGTCGTGTACTTCTTCCCGCGCTCCAACACGCCCGGTTGAACGCACGAGGCGAACGACTTCCAGCAGCATCGCTCGAAGCTGGAGTCGCTCGGCGCCCTCGTGGTGGGCGTGAGTGCAGACAAGGCCGAAGTCCAGAAGCGCTTCATCGAGAAGTTCGAACTGACGTTCCCGCTCGTCCCAGACCCGGGCAAACACATCATCGACGCATACGGCGCGCGGGAGGTCCTCGGCGTGACCGCGAAGCGCAAGACGTTCCTGGTCGATCCCGACGGCCGCATCGCACGGATCTGGCCGAAGGTGAAGGTCGACGGACACGCGGACGACGTGATCTCGGTCATAGAGTCGCTCCGAAAGGCCGAGCCGGCGTCATGAGCCGAGGATCGGCATACACGGACGCTCGTCGAGGCGCGGCCTTGTCCGCCGTCCTCGGGGCCGTGCTGCTGGCGGCCCTGCTGGCTGCGGGTTGCTCGAAGAGTGCTCCGCCCCGGGTCGTCGACGGCGGCCCCTCGTCCCAGCCGTCGCAGTCGCCTGAGCCGACCACACCACCGACCGTCGTGCCGACGTCCCCGGTCGGTCTCTCGCAGATCACGCTGGCTCTGACGCCGCGCTGGAAGAACCTGAGCGAGCCGCTGTTCCTGACGCGTCGCGCCGGGAGATGCGACACGGCTGTTCATCGTGGAGAAGACGGGTCGGATACGCGTCGTCGCGGGCGGTCGGCTGCTCGGCGCCCCCTTCCTCGACGTCTCAGCGAAGGTCAGCAACGGTGGCGAGCAGGGTCTTCTCGGACTCGCGTTCTCCCCTGACTTCGCTGCACTCCGGCCGGTTCTACATCAACTACACCGACACGTCGGGCGACACCAACGTCGTCCGGTATACGGTGAGCGACCCTCGGAGCAACACACCCAAGGTGGTGTCTCGCGGCCGCGTCCTACTGGTCCGGCAGCCATACGCCAACCACAACGGGGGGTGCATCGTATTTGGCCCTGACGACAACCTCTACGTCGGGATGGGAGATGGCGGTTCGGGCGGAGACCCGCAGAACCGCGCGCAGAACCCGGGCGTGCTTCTCGGCAAGATCCTCCGCTTGGACGTTGGGGAGACGGGCGGCGGACAAGCGGTCCCTTCGACGTACCGCATCCCCGCCGACAACCCCTTCGTCGCTCCCGCCCAGAGTAAGGCCGGCTACCGGCCCGAGATCTGGGCTCTCGGGGTGAGGAACCCCTGGCGGTTCTCCTTCGACCGAGACGGCGGAGATCTGTGGATCGGAGACGTGGGGCAGAACGACTGGGAGGAGATCGACTACGCCCCCGTCGGCACGGGCGGACAGAACTACGGCTGGAACATCCTCGAGGGGACACACCCCTATCCTCCGGGCGCGCCCGAACCCTCAGACACGTCGAGCTTCGTGATGCCGGTCGCCGAGTACCCGCACCCCACCGGGGAGTCGGTCACCGGCGGCTATGTGTACCGGGGGTTGAAGAACCCCGCACTCCAGGGCGTCTACCTCTACGGGGACTTCGTCACGGGCCGCATCTGGGGGCTTCGGCGAGGAGCTGGGGCGGAGACGAGACAGTTGGCGAAGACGCAGCTCAGCATCGCGAGCTTCGGCGAGGACGCCGACGGCGAGCTCTACATCTGCGACCTTCGCGGCACCGTCTACGAGATCTCCGCTACGGTGCGGTAGCCGAGCTTCCTCGGCGAGCGCGTCACGGCACCTTCGGACGCCACTTCCGCGAGCGCGGCTACGAGTGCGTCGACGTCTTCGCCCGCGGTGTCCCACGACGTGACCCAGCGAACCTCGTTTCTCGCCTCGTCCCAGACGTAGAAGCGGAAGCGCTCCTGAAGCGCCGGCGTTGCCTCCCGCGGCAAGATCGCGAAGACCTCGTTGGCGTCCACGGGATGCGTGATCTCGATGCCCGCCTCCGTCGCCCCGCCTGCCAAGCGCGCCGCCATCGCGTTCGCGTGCGACGCACATTCACGCCACAGGTCGCCCTCGAACATCGCGATGAACTGCGCCGACACGAACCGCATCTTCGACGAGAGCTGGCCGCTCTGCTTGCGAACGTACGCCAGGTCATCGGAGCGCGCGTCGCCGAACAGCACGACCGCCTCGCCGGCGAGCATGCCGTTCTTGGTGCCGCCGAAGGAGAGCGCGTCCACGCCCGCGTCGGCGGCAAGCGCGCGCAGGGGCACGCCGCGCGAGACCGCCGCGTTGCAGATGCGCGCGCCGTCGACGTGCAGGTACATATCGTGCTCGTGGGCGAGGTCGGCGAGTGCGCGCAGCTCGTCGGGGGTGTAGACACCCCCCAGCTCGCTCACGTTCGACACGGAGATGACGCGCGGCTGCGCGTGGTGCTCGAAGCCGAAACCGGTCAGGTTGGGCCGAACGAGCTCGGGCGTAAGCTTCCCGTCGGGCGTCTCGACGGGAACGAGCTTCACGTTAGCGATGTGCTCCGGGGCGCCGCACTCATCGGTGTTGATGTGGGCTGAGGCGGCACAGATCACGGATTCCCATGGGCGGCAGAGCGTGGCGAGTGACACGACGTTGGCGCCGGTGCCGTTGAAGGTGAACGCGATCTGCGCTTCCTCGCCGAGGTGCCGGCGAAGTGCCGCGTGTGCCCTCTCGGTGAAGAGGTCGCTGCCGTACGCGGGGACGTGGCCGCTGTTCGCTTCGGCGATCGCGTCGAGGACCGCGGGGTGCACACCGGCGTGATTGTCGCTGCCAAAACCTCGGCGGGTGTCGTCGTTGGCATCGCCCACTGTAGGTTCCCTCCCGACGTCGAGCGCGGTCCCGATCCGGGTCCGGCGTGCGCACAGTAGCATAGAACGACAGTGGACTCGCTCACTGCGACATCGTGGATGCTTCAAGCCTTGCGCCAGCGGAAGACGCGCGCTGCGCCGCGAGACGTGGTTCACTGTGGAAGGCGAGTGCGAAAGGAGCCGGGATGGAACGCCGCGACTTCTGCCGCTACCTGGGTATCTGCGGCCTGGCCGCCTGTACGGGTGGTCTGAGCGGCTGCGCCCGCCTCCTCGACTGGTCGGAGTCGCAGCGCGGCGAGGGCGCCGCTTCCCGGACCTTTCGTGCCGGCGAGCCAACCCCTGCGACCGAGGCCACGCGCGCTGCGGAGTCCTCCGCCGCGACCGCTCCCTCTAGGCCGGCAGCCCCGGTCGTTCCCGATCTCGCCGTCTACCGCGGCGAAGACCCGGCGGCCAACGTCCGCGCCGCACTCGCCGCTCTCGGCGGGATGGAGCGGTTCGTGAAGCGCGGCGCACGGGTCGCCATCAAGCCCAACATCCTCACCGCTCGCGCTCCCGAATACGCGGCCACGACCAACCCGACCGTCGTCGCGACGCTGGTGACGCTCGCGTACGAGGCCGGCGCGCGCGACGTGGTCGTGTTCGACCGGCCCACCGCGCCGCCGCGCAACGCCTACGAGGTCTCCGGCATCGCCGCCGCTGTCGAGACGGCTGACGGCCGGATGAAGGTGCTCGGCGACAGCGACTTCGAGCGCATCCGCATCCCCGAGGGCAAGATCCTCACGTCATGGCCGCTCGCCGTGCCCGCCTTCGACGCCGACGTCTTCATCAACGTCCCGATCGCCAAGACGCACGGCATGGCGGGGCTCACGATGTCGATGAAGAACCTCATGGGGATCATGGGCTCGACGCGCGGGCTCATCCACCAGGACTTCGACCAGAAGATCGTCGACGTGAACTCGCTCGTGAAGCCGCACCTGGTCGTGCTCGATGCGACGCGCATCCTGGTGCGCAACGGCCCGAGCGGCGGCAGCCTCACCGACGTCCGGCGTCCCGGCGCGCTCATCGCCGGCACCGTCCAGGCGTCCGTCGACGCGTACGGCACGACGCTCTTCGGCATGAAGCCGACCGATCTGACCTACCTCGTGCGAGCCGCCGAACAGGGCCAGGGCGTCATCGACCTCGACAAGCTCGACATCGTCCGAAGGATGCGGCGTGAGGAGCGGGCTCGGCGTGAACGTCAGGCCGCACCGCGGGATCCACCGCTACCGCCGCTGGTTCCAGCTCGCGTTCCTCGCGGCCTTCTTCGTGCTGCTCACGCTCACCGTGTGGCCGCTCGGGCAGGCTCTACCTCGGCGCGTTCCTCGTCGCAGACCCGCTCATCACCGTCAACTCCCTCGCGAACGGCGTCTGGAAGCCGGCCATGCTGCTGGCAGCGCGTCATGCTCGTGCTCCCGCTCGTCGCGGGCCGGGCGTTTTGCGGCTACGCGTGCCCGATGGGGACGATCGTCGAGATCACCGGCGGCAAGAGCCGCCCGTCCCGCCTGGCCCCGCGAACGAGGCGAGTGCTCCGCAAGCTGCCCGGCGTCATCCTGCTTGCATGCGCGGGCCTGCTGCTCTTCGCGAGCAGCGCCTTCCTCCTGTTCGATCCGCTGTCCACGCTCACCCGAAGCGCGACGGTGCTGCTCTACCCGTTGCTCGACAGGGTGCTGCGCCTCGCCGGTGACACCGCCTCGCTCGCTGCCGCCCCTGCGAGGAGGCGTCGATGTCGTGGATTCGGTCCTGGCGGGGCGCCTCGTCTTCCCGCAGCCGCTCGTCTACGGCCTCTCGCTCGGCGTGCTCGCGATGTTCGCGGCCATCCTCGGCATGTCGTGGCTCGAGCCGAGGTTGTGGTGCAGGGACGTGTGTCCGCTCGGAGCGCTCCTCGGGCAGATCGGGAACGTCGCGCCGCTGGGCCGGCAGGTCGACGCCGAGAAGTGCATCTCGTGCGGCAAGTGCGCGCAGGTCTGCCCGCTCGACGCAGTGTCCGATGACTTCCATGCCACCGACAAGACGCGCTGCCAGCTGGGTTTCGAGTGCGCCGACGCCTGCCCCACGGCCGCGATCTCGTTCGGCTCGCGTCCCGCGAAGGTGCCGCAGGACGTCGGACGGCGGGCGTTCCTCGGCGCGTCGGCTGGCGCGCTGCTCGTCGGCTTCTACGCGTACACCGGGCTCTCGCACCGGGTTCGCGATCCTCGCCTCGTGCGCCCGCCGGGCGCGCCTCCCGAACGCGACGTGCTCGCGCTTGTGCAGCCGGTGCGGGCAGTGCATGAAGACGTGCCCCACGAACGTGCTGCAGCCCTCGCTCTCGAAGGCCGGGGTGTTCGGCGTGTTCACTCCCGAGATGGACTACCGGATCGGATTCTGCGAATGGTCGTGCGCCGAGTGCGGGCGTGTGTGTCCGACCGGAGCGATCATGCCGCTCACGCTCGAGACGAAGCACGAGACCGTCATCGGGCGCGCGTACATCGACGAGAATCGCTGCATCCCGTGGGCCGACGCCAAGACATGCCTCGTCTGCCAGGAACTCTGCCCGATGCCCGACAAGGCGATCGTCATCAACGAGGCGGAGGTCCGCACGCCCGAGGGCAACACCGTCAAGCTCGGACGACCCAAGGTCATCGCCGAGAAGTGCATCGGATGCGGAGTGTGCGAGTACAACTGCCCGGTGCCCCACGAGTCGGCCATCGTTGTGCAGAGCCGTCGAACCCGAGCGCCGGGGGTGAGGCTATGCCCCGACCAGCGGCTTCGTGCTAGGATTCGCGCTACCAGTCCATCTCGGCGCATGCCGGCACGTGTGTTCGGAGGGGGACCGATGCAGATCGCTGACGTCATGAACAAGAACTTCACGAGAATCGTCTTGGGCACGTCGATGCGCGAGGCCGCGGAGATCCTCAGCCACAGCTGGGCGAGCGAACTCATGGTCGTCGACGATGCGGGCGAGTTCGTCGGAGTGCTCGCCGAGGGCGACATGATCCGCGCCATCATGCCTCGTTTCGAGGACATCATGCTGTCGAGCGGCACGCTCTACGAGACCTTCGGTCTGTTCATGGAGGCCGGTCACGAGAAGGCCGAGCACCCCATCGACGAAGTCGTCATCAAGAACCCGATCGTGGTCTCGTCCACGAACGACGTCGTCAAGGCCGCAGCCACGATGGCCGCCGAGAAGATCAACCGACTCCCCGTGGTCGACGACGGCACGCTCGTGGGGACGATCTCGCGCGCCGACATCATCCACGCGGTGCTCTGCAAGTAGACGCCTGGTTCGGCATAGGAGCGCGCGGGGCGAGCGCTCACGGGGCGTCCCCGCAGATGCGTGGTTCAGCGGCGTACCCCCGTCCCCACAACCCGGAGATCTCGGCGACGGCGTCTGTCGCTAGCAACCAGCGAATTTTGCGGCCGGGCACCGCTTGGGTCTCGCTTACTCGACGATTGCGGGCTCCCGCGCGACAGACCCGCCCCAATCGCCGCGTCCAGAACATGAAGTGCCCTTAATCTGCTTGTCATCGACCCCTCATGCTTCGAGCCGAGAATCTCCGTAGAAGGCTTGCAGGGCGCCACGCGCCCACGACCCGAAGGGGGTCTCCATGATGACGAGATTCAGGTTGATGCTCAGACGCAGGTGGCTGCTGGTCACGGTGTTGGCGGGCACGGTATTGCTCTCTGTGGTCGCGCTGGCTTACGGACTCGCCCCATCGATCCCGGCCGACGCCTCGGCGCCGGCGAACCACATCGGCACCAACTGCGTGAGCTGCCATGTGGTCGAGCCGAGTGCCAACCGCAGCGCAACGCCGAGTGTGACCGGCAAGCCAGCGGTCGCCCCGGCCGCGACAACGAGCGCACCCGCCAAGTCGCATGCCGCTCCGGTCGCGCCCGTCAGCGCACCTGCCAAGGCGCCTGCCGTTCCTCACGCGACTACGGGCATCGATGACGACGGAGACGGCGATTTCGACGACTGCGGTGACCCTGCTGGCGCGGACGATGACGCGAACGAGGTCGACGATGATGCGGATGAGGCCGACGATGCCGACGACGACGCGAACGAGGTCGACGACGACGCGAACGAGGTCGACGACGACTAGGAGCGTCGCACCGGGTACATCCTGCTGTCGAGACAGGTGAGACCGATGACGAAGCAGTCGCTTGTGTTGTGGATCGTGCTGGCGGTCGTCCTCCTTGTGGGGGCGACCGCCTTGGCGGCTCCGCGCCTGACTGTGCCGGCGCCGACGCCGTCCGACCTTCCATCCATAGCCACGGCGAAGCCGATGGTATCCTCGCAAGTCAGCGCCACCGCGACGCCAGCGAAGATCGCGGACCCGAAGAGTGCCGCCACGCCCATCTCTCCCCCCACGCCCTCGAAGCCGAAGTCGGCTACGCAATCCTCGCCATCGAAGACCACGCCACCCAGCGGTGGCAGCGACCACGAGACGGTCACGAGTCCGGACGATGACTCCGGTGACGATAC
The DNA here is from genome assembly GCA_963817255.1 of uncultured Actinomycetes bacterium. Lineage (GTDB taxonomy): Bacteria > Actinomycetota > Coriobacteriia > Anaerosomatales > CAVRZR01 > CAVRZR01. The sequence continues at coordinate 51,964 of CAWFNT010000002.1, read as the reverse complement.
CGACGAGCACGAGACGGTCACGAGTCCGGACGATGACTCCGATGACGACGCCGACGATGATGCGACGGATGACGCGCCGGACCCGCAGGAGGACTAGACTGTTCTACAAGGTCGGGAGGAGCGGCTTTGAGGATCCTGCTGGTCGAGGACGAGGACCGCATAGCGTCGTTCATCGTCAAAGGTCTCGCCGCCGAGGGTCACGGAGTGGAGCGCGCCGGCACCGTTGCGGAGGGCTCCCGGATGGCTGTCGACAGCGACTACGACCTCGTCGTGCTGGACCTGCTGCTCCCGGACGGCAACGGGCGTACGGTGCTGGAACGGCTCCGTTCCGCCAGCCCGGAAACGCCAGTCATCGTTGTGAGCGCGTTGGACGAGGTCGACGACAAGGTTGACCTGCTGGACCTGGGAGCGGACGACTACCTGACGAAGCCGTTCTCCTTTCGCGAGCTCTCAGCACGAGTACGCGCCAACGCGCGCCAGCGTCAGGCTACCGGCCATACCTTGCAGGTTGGCGACCTGTTCCTCGACACGCGCACCCGCATCGCCAGGGTCGGCGACGGGCCCAGTTTCGATCTGCCCGCGCGCGAGTTTGCCCTGCTCGAGTACCTGATGCGGCACGCCGGTCAGGTTGTCACACGCCAGCAGCTGCTGGACGCGGTCTGGGGCTACGACTTCGACTGTGGCTCCAACGTCGTCGACGTCAACGTGAGCTGCCTGCGCCACAGGCTCGATCGACCCGGCGAACCGTCCGTGATCGAGACGGTGCGGGGAGCCGGATACCGTGTCCGCACGTAGGCGCCTGTCAGCCAGCGCCCGCGTCGCACTGGCCGTCACCACTGCGGTCGCGCTCAGTTCGCTGCTTATGGCGACTCTTGCCTACGTTCGTCTTTCCGAGACCATGGCCGCCGATCTCGACAGGAGCCTGCTCAGGGAGGCCGAGGCCTACTCCGCGGCGCTCCAGCACGCGGTGCCCAGCGGTACAGCCGACGATCTTCTGACCTCCACGCGGACCTACCTGCGGGCCCGCAGTGCGGCGTATTCGGTCTCGCGTCCCATTCTCTTGGTGCGCTTCGCCAACGGGCGGACGCTGTCAAACTCCGATGTGAGGCTGGAACAGGCGCCGGCGAACCTTCGTGCCCTCGATCCCAAACTGGCCAGGCGCACGTTCATCGACATCACTTACCTTCGCAACAGCTATCGCGCGGCGACCGTGCCGATCTCGGCCACAGGGGGCAGCGTGCTGGGGGTCTTCCAGGCGGCACGGCCGCTCGAGCCAAACCGGCAGCTCGCCAACGAGATGCTAACCACGCTGGCATTCGCCGGACTCTTGGCCGTGTTCTTGACTGCGCTGCTTTCACTGTGGGCTGCTCGCGTAAGCCTCTCGCCATTGCGGAATGCGGCGCGGACTGCCGAGCGGGTCACCCAGTCCTCGCTCGGTGAGCGCGTCACCTACGAAGGGCCCGATGACGAAGTCGGGCTTCTGGTGCACTCCGTCAACAGCATGCTCGACCGCGTCGAGGGCGCGTTCGGGGAGCAGCGCCGATTCGTTGCTGACGCCTCCCATGAGCTCCGAACCCCTCTCCAGGTGGTCTCCGGCCATCTCGAACTGCTCGAGATCGGCAACCTGTCCTCCGAAGAGCGGGCCGAGGAGATCGATCTGCTTCAGGACGAGGTTCGTCGGATGAACCGGCTCGTCGGGGACATGCTCGCGCTGGCACGCCTGGAATCGCAGCAGCAACGCCCCCACCAGCTGCTCGAGGTGGCCGCGCTGCTGCAGGCCGCCGCCGCACGCGGACGCGGCCTCGGACGTCACCCGATAGCCGTCACTGCCGAGGAGGACCTTTGGGTGGCCGGGGACCCGGATCAGTTGATGCAAGCGCTGCTCAACCTCATCGGAAACGCGGCCGATCACACCCCGCCCGGCGAACCCATCAAGGTGACGTCCTCGGCCGGCCGGGACGGTGTCGAGATCGAAGTGGTGGATTCGGGGACCGGTATCCGCACGCAGGACCTGCCCCGGCTCTTCGATCGATTCTACCGGGCCCAGGGTCCGCGTACGGGCGACAGTGGGGGTAGCGGCCTAGGGCTCGCCATCGTCAAGCGGCTGGTCGAGCTGCACGGGGGCACCGTAGGTGCCGCCAACGGGCCGGCCGGAGGCGCGGTGTTCACCATCGTGCTCCCCCGGACTGACATGCCTGGCAAGAGCCAGGCATAGCCGCGGCGAGAGAGGCAGCGCACAAGGGATGCCCTTCGCCGCTCTGCCGCCCGCCCCCCTACTCGTACGCGATCGCGTCGCGCACGCTCACCTGTGATGCGCGCCACGAGGGCAGCAGGCTCGCGATCACCGCGATGAACAGCACCGACACGAACCAGATGCCGATGCCCGCGAACGAGAAGACGTAGGAGAGCGGCAGGTTCATCGCGCCCGAGAGCGCGTTCGTGAGCATGAGCGAGATCGGCCACGAGGCAACCGCGCCGAGGGCCCAAGCCATGAGCCCCACCACCACACCTTCGGTGATGAAGATGCCGAAGATCGAGGCGTGACTCGCGCCGATCGCCCGCATCACGCCGATCTCACGCACCGACTCGAGCACGTTGATAGTCATCGTCCCCGTGAGGCCGATCACGCCGACCGCCGCGAGCAGCGCAGCCATGATCACGAGGAACGTGACGAGGATGTTGAGCTCGCTCGCGAGCCGCTCGCGCATGCCGAGCTGCGTCTCGGATCCCGTCGGCGTCATCCCCGCGTCATCGAGACGCCGCTCGAGCTCTGTCGCGACCGTATCCTGCATCGCTTCGGTGTGCGCCTCGGTCGTCACAAGTAATCGCGTGATCCCTCCAGCCGACTGGGTCACGCCGTCCAGTTGGGTCTTGTCCATGAAGACCGTCGGGCCCATGAGCTGCCCGGTCACTATCCCTACGACCTTGTAGTCGCGCTCGTCGCCGTAGATCTTGAGCCTCACTGTGTTGCCGACCCGCATTCGTGCTTCGTCCTTGGAGATGTCCGTGTTCACGACGATCGAATCGGTGTCGCCCTTTTCGAGCCAGCGCCCTGACACGAGCGTCGGCGTGATGAATCGCGTATCGGGCGGCAGACCGATGGCGAAGATAGACTCGTTCTCGCTTCCGTCGTCCCGCTTGTAGGAGACGCCGGACTCGACCCAGGTCTCCACGTCGGTGACACCGGGGACCTCGCGCGCGATCCGCTCGACCTCCTCGGCGGGTTTGGGTCTGGCGAAGTTCACCTGCGCGTCGTAGTTCCACCACGCACCGATGTCGGTGATCGTCTGAAGAATCGACGCGCGGACGGAGACCGTGCCCATCACGACTGCCGAAGCGAGGGTAAGCGTGAAGAGCGTGAGCACGAGCCGGCCCTTGCGCAGGAACGTGTTGCGCAGCGACAGCGCGATCGGTCGCGGCAGTCCTCGCATCAGCCCAAGGATGCGGTCAACGATGCCGTGACCGAACCCCGCCGCCGAGATGCCCGAGGCGCTGAGGGCCTTCACGACCGACACGCGCGATCCCGTCCGCACCGGTACGAACGCCGCAGCCAGCGGGACAACCAGGCCGACGGCGATCTCGAGGGTGAGCACGTACGCCGGCGGCACGAACGACGTGACCCGGAAGTTCAGCATCCTCGCCGCGTACTCGATGAAGAACCGACCCGCGATCATCCCGATGGGCAGGGCCACTGCCACGGCAAGGAACCCGTAGATGCCCACGAGCGCCAGGTACATCGCCATGATCTGCCGCGCGCGCCCACCCACGGACTTCATGATCCCGACCTGTTTGACCTGTTGCGCCATGATCGCCGAGATCGTGTTGATGACGAGGAACGCCGAGAGAGCAAGGGACAGCACGCCGAGAGCCAGAAGCAGCAGCGAAACGGCCTTGAAGATGTCGCCCAAGAAGTGGCTGCCGGGCTTGGGCACCGCCATGTTGTAGACCTGCATGCCCATGGGCACGAGCACGTCATCACGGAGGTCAGCCGCCAAACGGCTCGCCTTAGGCCGCGTCAAGTCCTCTTCGGCGAAGACCACCGAGAGGTTGTTGTAGTCGGTCGGTTCGTCCAGATCGGCGAGCGACTCCATGGCGACGTAGCCGATGACGGTTCCGGTGAACGTCGTGGGAAACGCGTTGATGTCGTGGGCGAACCCTCCGACGCGCAGCTGCGAACGCTCGCCGGCTTGCGTCTCGACCGTGAGGACGTCCCCGACCTCGTAGTCGTGCGCCTGAAGAGCGCTGCGCTCGAGGAGCACCTCGCCTGGCCCGGGCGGCCACTCGGCACCCTTCTCGGGTGTGATGCGCGAGATCTGCTGCTGCTCGAACGTCGGGAGCGCCCACAACCGAATCGTCGACCACCCGGCCGTCGACTCCGCCGGATCGGACTGCGATGTGAACCTGAGCGAAAGCCGCCGCCTCGCCTCGGCAAGCGAGACGTCCGGCTGCCGCTGCACTTCGTGGAGCTGACCGTCGTCGAAGTCGGACGTCGCGTACTCAGCGTCGGGCGGCTGGCTCGCCGCGTAGTCCTCGTCGAACTCACGCAGCAAGACGCCTCGTCCGCCCATGACGACCGCGATGGCAAAGACCCCGATCGCGATCGACAGCACGACAAGGATCGTGCGTGACTTATTGGACGTCAGGTCGGAGATGACCTTCCGCCAGCGAGGCGGGAGGGTCATCGCGCGGCGGCCGAGCCGCGAGATCGCGCGCGGACGCCGGCTGCCGGCAACGCTTCGCTCCGGGCACGGTTCGTGACTTCTTCGACGATCTCACCATCGTGCACGTGCAGTGCTCTACGCACGCGTGCAGCCATGTCGCTGTCGTGCGTGACCATGACGATGGTCTTGCCCTCGTCCACGAGCTTCTCGAACAGGCCGAAGACCGCATCCGCGGTCTTGCTGTCCAGATTGCCCGTGGGCTCATCGGCGGCGAGTATCGCGGGGTCGTTCGCAAGCGCTCTCGCGATCGCGACCCGCTGTTGCTGCCCTCCGGAGAGCGCCGAGGGCAGCTTGTAGGCCTGGTCGACCATCTCGACTTCCTCGAGCAGCGACATCGCGCGCACGGGCCGCTCGCCCGGCGTGTAGACGTTGCAGAAGTCCATGGGCAACATCACGTTCTCGATGACGGTAAGCGTTGGCAAGAGCTGGAAGAACTGGAACACGACACCGATCGTCTTGCCGCGCCACATCGCGAGCTGGTTCTCGTTGAGCGCGTGCACCGGAGTGCCGTTCACGACGACTTCACCTGAGGTCGGACGGTCGATGCCTGTGATCATGTTGATGAGCGTCGTCTTGCCCGACCCGGACTTGCCGATGAGGCCCACGAACTCGCCCGTCTTCACGTGCAGGTTGACGCCGCGAAGTGCCGTGAAGGGTACCTCGCCCGTGTCGTAGACCTTCACGACGTTGTCGACCGCGATGAGCGAGCCGTCGGGGCGGTCGACAGCCGGCGATCCGGGCGACGCCTCAGTCACGGCCCCGCCTCTTTTCGCTGTGCTTGTAGAAGTCTCTCGCCGACTTGGCGATGATCCGACCCTGTCTTTCCCGCTCCTTGCGGGCTCGCTCCTCGGTCTTGAGGGCAAGCACCACGAGTTCGCGCTTCAAGTCACGGTAGCTGTCGAGGCGGCGTTGAGAGAGTCCACCTGATTCGACCGCCGCGATCACCGCACACCCGGGCTCAGTCTCGTGGCGACAGTCGCCGAACTTGCAGTCGACGGCGAGCGCCTCGATCTCAGGGAAGGCCGACTCCATGCCTTCCTCGGCACTCCAAAGCGCCAGCCCTCGCATGCCGGGCGTATCGATCACGACTGCGCCCTGAGGCAGGAGCACCATCTCGCGCGCGACGGTAGTGTGCCGACCCTTGTCGTCCTTGGTCCGGACCTCCGCCGTCGCCTGCACCGTCTCGCCAACGAGCCGATTGATGAGCGTGGACTTGCCCACTCCCGAGCTGCCGAGGAGCGCCACGGTACAGCCCCGGCCGAGGTAGGGCGCGAGTTCTTCGAGGCCCTGTCCGGTGAGAGCGCTGGTCACGACGACATCGACTGCTGCCGAGACGGATGCCGCATCGGCGCGCTGCTCCTCCCAGTCGTCGGCCAGATCGGCCTTGTTGAGTACGACCAGCGGCTGCGCGCCGCTCTCCCACGCGAGGACGAGCTCGCGCTCGAGACGGCGGAGGTTCACGCCGCGTCCCGACAGCGCCTGCATCACGAAGACGGTGTCGACGTTCGCGGCCAACACCTGCTCGGCAGTCGAGATCCCCGGATCCTTGCGGATGAACGCCGAGGAGCGCGGTAGGATCGCCTCGATGATGGCGACGTCATGTCCCTCCGGGTGAGAGAGCGCGACCCAGTCCCCCACAACCGCGCGGCTCTCGCCCTCGCCGCGCGTGCGCATGAGGTGTACCGCCGGCTCGGCCCTGAGCGCTCCTCCGGCCGTCAGCACGAGCGGCAGCCCGCGATCCACGCGAGAGACGCGGCCGAGGAAGAAGCCGTCCTCGGCAAGCGGCGCGAACAGGTCGCGCTCGCGATCGGTCAGACCGACCGTGGAGAGGTCGACCACGCTCACGCGCGCCCTCCGCACGAGGTCAGGGGCGCGAGTTCCGGTTGGATGTAGTTGAAGTGAGGCACCACGATGATTCTACCGCCGAAGCAACCTGCGTACCCTTCGGCTTTGGGCATCTCGGGGTGACTCCCCGCCGAACCGCTCCGGCACCTCAGCGCGCGCTCACGCCGCGATATACTCGCCTGCGGCGCGCGGGCCGCGCGCACCACACGCGCGGGGCACCGCGTCCACTCCGAGACGACCACACCACCGGGAGTCAGCATGAAGAGGAAGCTTGGACCCAGCGAGCGGTTGTATCCGATGCCGTGCCCACTCGTTGTCGGCGGCACCATGCAAGAGGCCGACGCCTTGGCGGTTGCGTGGATCAACATCGTTTCCTCGACGCCACCGTCGGTGGCCATGGGGCTTCGCCGAACGCGCCGGACGCTCGAGCTCATTCGCGCGACGGGCGAGTTCACGGTCAACCTCCCACCGACATCGTTGGCCACTCAGGTGGACTTCTGCGGCCTCGTGAGCGGGCGGCGCAACCCTGCCAAGATCGCCGAGGCGGGCCTCACGCTGGAGCCGGGCTCCGCGCTCTCCACGCCGCTCATCGCCGAGTGCCCCTACAACCTCGAGTGCCGCGTCACCGAGCAGGTCGATGTCGGTGAGTACGTGCTCGTCATCGGCGAGATCGTCGAGACGCACGCCGAGGAGTCGATCCTCGATGCGGCGGGCGAGAACGTCGACGTCGATGCGCTGGATCCCCTCGTCTACATCGCAGGCTCGCGGGAATACCGCGGGCTCACACCGAAACTCGCCGACGCGTTCTCGGTGGGCAAAGCCCTCATTCGACCGGTCGACGAGTCGGGTTCGAGATGACGTCGGGATCAGAGCCGGCGCCGGATCTCGGGCGCGCGACCGCCCTGGAGGTCTCGCGAGCGACCGCCGACGACGCCGAGACGATCGCCTGGCTCGTACGCGAAGGGTTCCGGAGCGAGGCGGAGCGCTACGGCGTGGAGATCCCGCCGATGCGCGAGGTCGCCGCTGACGTGGTAGCGGCGCTCGAGGAAGGCGACATCGCGCTCGTCGCTCGAGTTGGGGAGAACCCGGTCGGCACGGTTCGCGGTCACAAACTCGACGACGGCAGCGTTATGGTGCGCCGCCTCGCCGTTCTGCCGAGCTCCCGCCGAGAGGGCGTCGGCCGAGCGCTCATGATGGTGCTCGAAGCCGAGTACCCTACCGCTCCTCGATTCGAGATCTTCACCGGGACCGACACCGCGCCCGCGATCGCGCTATACGAGTCACTCGGCTATCGCCGGACCCGAGAGCAAGAGCAGGTGCCGGGAGTCACGATCGTCTTCCTGGAGAAGCGACGCCACGACTAGACTTCAACCGCTCCGCCGCGGGCCATTCTAGGGCGTGATTCGAAGTACTACACCCTGATACTCCCAGACGCCCTCCCCCGTCACGAGGGGACCGGCGACGCCGAGAGTGCCCCAACCGTCGAACCAGAGCGCGTGCGGAGTGTCCCCCCATGGTCCGGCGTTCCACCTCTGGCCCCAGCGACGCTCGCCGCGCGAGGTGATGGCGATCGTCGCGAACGTGCTCTGTCGTCCGATCGCCCACGACGTTCCAGTAAGGTGCAGGACTCCATCGGACTCCACGCACATCGCGGTCGGAGCATCCTGCGGATGGTCCGGCCCGTCGAAACGAAAGACCCATCTCCTGGTCCCATCCCGCTTGAGCGAGACGACTGCGAAGTCCTTGTCCTTCGATCCCTCGCTCTCCCCCGCCAGGTAGGCGTTGCCTTGGCTATCGGCTGCCAGGAGGGTCGCAATATCGCGACCGTTTGCCTTCGGGCCGGCGTAGGTGTGCGCCCACAGGAACGTTCCGCTCCTTGTGTACTTGACCGCAAGGAAGTCCCAATCAGGCTTCGACATGTGACTCCACCCTCCGAGCAACACGTCCCCCCGAGCATCGAGTACGACGTTGCGTGCCGTGTCGCACTTGTATGGCGACGGCCGGGACCTCGGAAGGTGGTAGGTCCTGCACCACAGCAGCCGACCGTCCGTCCGATACTTCAGGAGCAGCGCGTCCGAGTTCCTCGCAGGACCTCCGTATGTGTTCCCGGACACGTAAACGTTCCCGTCGGAATCCAAGGCGATGTCCTGCGCGACGTCCGAGAAGACGCCTTGCGGACCGTTGTACGTCCGCTCCCAGGCGATGCGGCCGCCGACCGCGAACTTCGCGACGTACGCATCGGTGGTGCCCTTCGTCGAGCGGCTGTTCCCCGCAACGTGGGTGTTGCCGGCGCGATCCAAGGCGACTGCCTCGGGTGTGCACGATGCCTCGAAGGCGTACGACCAGGCGCGTATCCCCGCAGAGAGGTACCTCACGACGGTCCGGCCCTCTTGGTGACTGCTTGCCGAGGAGTGTGCGATGAGTACACTCGCGCCTCCGTCAGGCGCAACCGCCGCGTCGAGCACGCGTACGACGTCGTACCCTTCGACGTCGTAGTCATCCCGCCACGCCACCGCACCCTCGGCGGTGAGCGAGGCCAGGTAGAAGGCCCCGTTGGAGCTGGTACCTGCGACGAGCGTGGTATCGAAGTCAGTCGGGAACGCCCACTGGACCAGCCGGGATCGACCGTCCACGCGCGCCGCTACCGCGCTCGGGGGCGGCCCCCGTACGGTCCCGGTACAGGCAACCGGCAACATGAGGAACAGGACCAGTAGTGCGAACAACCGAATGGCGTTTGTTTGTGAGCGACGACTGCGGTTTGCAGACGCATTCGCTTTGGGTCGTCCGGGCATGCGCATCAACACCTCAGCGCGGCGGCGTCGTTTCGCCGGCGCGCCACTACCCGTTCATACCCGCCGTGCGACGACGCAAGACGTGAGACGCGAGCGGTGTCCTCCTCGCTGGGGAGCACCGTAGACCGGTTTCGAAACGCGTAGCCGCCACCTCCTGCCCTGTGGAGCGACGCGGTGATCCTGAAGACAGCGCCGGGGTTGGCGGCACCGTACCTATCGGCAGGGTGCCACACGGAGTCCTCTTGACAAACTATATCGGCTTCCGATATAACGTAAGTCGATATAGCGGTCAACGATATACCTCATCGCGGGGTGCAAGAGGACGACCAGGTATCCGTGGGGAGGGAGGATCGATGCCCACCGAAACGCAAGGCCCGTTGACTGAGACGGTGTACTACATCCTCCTGGCGCTGTACGCGCCGCTGCACGGCTACGGCGTGATGCAGCAGGTGCAGGAGATGAGCGACGGGCGAACCAACCTGGGGCCGGGCACCCTCTACGGAGCCCTGGCTACGCTAGTCGACAAGGGTTGGATCGCACCGGTGTGTGGCGAGATCGGTGACCGGAAGAAGGAGTACGTCATCACCGACATAGGGCGTCAGGTGGTGGCACGCGAGATCGAGCGTCTCGAACAGCTCGTGAGCAACGGTAGGCGCATACGAGCGGAGGGGAAACGATGACTCAGACTAAGATCCGGAAGCCGTTCATCAGCGACGCCTTCTTCGAGAAGGAAGAGGCCTGGCTGAACGAGATGGCGGCGCGAGGCCTGGAGTTCGTCCGACCGGGCATGATGCGCTCTACGTTCGAGCAGGGGGAACCGGGCCGGTGGGTGTACCGGATCCAGCTGCTCCCGAAGGACGCCAAGAAGGCGGAGAGCCGCGAGTACCTCGACTTCGCAGCTTCGACCGGTGCAGAGGTGGTCTTCGCGCGTGGACAGGTCGCCTACCTTCGCAAGAGGGCGAGCGCGGGCCCGTTCGAGCTGTTCTCCGATCGAGAGTCTCGCATCGTCTACCTGCGCCGCATGAGAAGCTGGTGGGCGTGGGAGTGCGTCTTCGTCGCAGTCATCATCGTGACCCCTCTCACCAGCCTCCTTCCGGTAGGCAATGTCACTGAGATGCACGTGCTGGACACCCTCTTGTTCGGGGCGTTGATGCTTGCGGCGATCGCGGTAGCGGGCGTGAACGTCGCCCGCCTTTCGAAGATAGCCGGACAGATCCGGACACTCGAAGCCGAGAGGGCGCTTCAGGAGTAGGACCCTTGGGCGGGACCTCGCCCCGTGCGAGCATCCTCAGCCCTTCACGACGCCGATCGGCACGAGCCGCACGACCGGCTCCACCAGATCGCGTTGCCAGCTCAGTACCTGCTCGATGTCCTTGTAGGCTTCCGGAGCCTCTTCAGCGAGGTCGTGCTTCTTCGCCTTGAAGAGACGCACGTCGCGGTCAGCGAGCTCTTGGATCACGCGCTCGCGCGGTATCGTGCGCACCGCCTGCTTGCGCCCCATCGCGCGACCCGCTCCGTGGCTGCACGACTCGAACGACTCAGGCGCAGCCTTACCCTCGCAGATGTAGGACGACGTCCCCATCGAGCCGGGGACCACGACGGTCCCCTCCGCGCGAACGGCACCCTTCCGGTGTACGACGACCTTCTCGCCCAGGTGCTCCTCGACCGCCGCGTAGTTGTGGTGCACGTCGACTGCAATGTCGGGCTCGATCTCGGGGAAGTGCCGGGAGATCGCCCGCTGCACGGCCTCGCTCATCAGCCGACGGTTCTCACGCGCGAAGCGCGAGGCACCAGTTCATGACCTCGAGGTACTCGGATCCGGCCTCGCTCTCGACCGGCAGGTGCGCGAGGCCCCACTCCGGCGGCACCGACGAGCCGCGTTGCCTGTTGTCCTCCCGAGCGAGGTGGTCGTAGTGATCGGCCATCTGCTTGCCGACATTCCTGCTTCCAGAGTGGATCATCGCCCACACGACGCCCGCCGAGTCGACCTGTAGTTCGATGAAGTGGTTGCCTCCGCCCAGGGTGCCGATCTGGCGCTCGGCCTTAGAGATCTCGGCAGCCAAGGCGCTCGACTCGGGGTAGTCGTCGAAGACGTCGGTGCGGTCTGCCTGACTCGTCCGATGCCACTCGAATCCTTGCGGAACCGATCGCTGGATGTCGTTCAGTATGCGATCGCGCAGCGGCATGAGCTCGGCGGCAAGGACGTTCGTCCTCCACGCGCGCATCCCGCACCCGATGTCCAGGCCCACCGCATGCGGTATCACCTGCCCCTCGGCGGCTAGCACGCCTCCGATCGGCATGCCGAAGCCAACGTGCGCGTCCGGCATGAGCGCCACATGATCGAACGCGAACGGCAGGTTCGCGAGATTGCGCGTCTGAGCGAGCGTCTGACTCGTCGGCCGACTCTCCCCAGACGAGAATCGGCACGCGCTCAGTCGAGATCGTCTGCACCGTCGCCGTGCCTCCACCGGGTACGTACCCGCATCGTCCGGCGCACTGCTGCCGACGTTCGAGCCGGCCCCTCGGCGCTAGAGGTTCTCGGCGAGCCAGTCCACCAGAGGCACGGTCTGGGCGAAATGCGCACGCACCAGTCGACGAACGCCGCCGAGTAGAACTCCTGGCGGCACCGCAAGATCTGGGACTTCATCGCGTGCAGGATGCCGTAACGGAGCAACTCCGCTCGGGGATGGTCCGCGGGGATAGCCGGTCGGCACTCGCTTGTATGACTGCTCGCGCCACGACCCAGCCCTGCTCGCGGCAATCGGGCGACGATGCCCTCGAGCTCCCGTCCGGTCTCGTCCGACGCAATCCCCTGCGCAGGCGCGCGAGCTGGGAGCTCGGACACCACATGCACTCCGCCGCCAACCCACACGGTATCGGCCGTGATCCGCGGACGAAGTACCCTCCGGGCGAGGTCTTCCGCTCCGGACCCATCCAGAACCACAGGTCCACGTGCGTCTTGTACGGCGTCTTGTCCCGGGAGAAGCGCGTATCGCGATTGATGCGGAAGATGGAGCCGTTCACTCGTGGGTCGGCGTTGGCCCCCGGAGCGATCGCGGCGAGGGGTTCGCGCATCGCTTCCATGAACTCCTTCTCCGGCTCCAGGACAGCCGCTCTCGTAGCGTGGCTTGTTCGTCGACAAACCAGTCGCGGTCGTTATGTCGCGGCAAGGTCGCCGATGAACTCGAGCGTGTCCTTCGAGAACCCTTCGAACGCCACGGCCGCTCCCTTCGTCGTATCGTCGTATGATGCCCGTTTCGGGCCGCGACGCGGCCTCAGACGATCTTGCGCAACCCCTCGAGGAGCCGGTCGACGTCGCCCGCGCTGCTGTAGGGCGCAAGCCCGACACGCACGCCGCCGGCCTCGCCAAGCCCGAGGTGGCGCGAAGCTTCGAGCGCGTAGAAGTTGCCGGCCGGCGCGTTGACGTTGAGTTCCCCCAGACGCGCCGACACCTCTGCGGACTCGAAACCATCAACGGTGAAGAGCAACGTCGGCGTGCGCAGTCGTGCACGCGAGTAGACGGTGATACTCGGATGTTCGGCGAGCCCGGATTCGATCGCTCGACGAAGGCCGTCCTCGTACTCGCCCATCGCCGCGAACGAGCTTCGCAGCCGCTCCCGGCGCGACGGCTCGACTGAACCGCTGAGCCCAGCCAGGAAATTCACGGCCGCGGTCGTCCCAGCCATGAGCTCGAACGCCGGGGTGCCGAGTTCGAAGCGCTCGGGCACGGAGTTCACCGACGGCAGCAGCTTGTCGGGCTCGAGCGTCTCGAGGAGCGCCGGGGACGCGACCAGCACTCCGCAGTGCGGCCCGCAGAACTTGTACGGCGAGCAGGTGAAGAAGTCCGCGCCCATCTCCTCGATGTCGACGAACGCGTGCGCGGTGTAGTGGACGCCGTCGACGTACAGCAGCGCTCCGCGCGCGTGGACCTTCTCGGCGATCTGCTTGATCGGTGGGCGCGTGCCGATGAGGTTCGAAGCCGCGGTGATGGCCACCAGCCGAGTGCGGTCGGTGAGCTGCGCCTCGACGTCGGCCACGGTGAGCTCGGACGTCGCCGGATCGAACTCGACCCAACGCACGGCGACACCGACGCTCTCGGCGGCGTAGAGCCACGGGCGGATGTTGGCGTCGTGGTCGAGCCGCGAGACCACGATCTCGTCGCCGGGCTCCCACGTCTTTGCGAGCGCGCGGGAGATGTCGAAGGTGAGCTGCGTCATACTCCGGCCGAAGATGATGCCTCGAGGATCCCCGCCGAGCAGGTCCGCCATCGCCAGGCGTGCCTGCCGCACCATCTCGAGGGTGCGGCGGTCCGCAATCGTGAACGTCCCGCGCTGGTTGATCGCCGAAGCCAGAGTGTCTCGGACGGCGTCAGCGACGACGGCCGGCACGAGCGAGCCGCCGGGTGCGTCGAAGTGGGCGGCTCCTTCCTTGAGTGCGGGAAAACCATCGCGAACGGTGTCTGGCGAGAAGGGCATCTCGTTGTCTCTTCCTGTGTGCTGAGTGCCTCGCGGGCCACTGAGTGCGGGAACGGACGCCTACTGAACCACGTAGCCCTGCTCGCCGGCCCCGATCGTCACGGTGTCGCCCTCGTGTGCCCGACCCTCGATGAGCTCCTTGGCCACCCGGTCCACGACCTCGCGCTGAATGAGCCGCTTGAGCGGGCGTGCGCCGAACACCGGGTCGAAACCGTCGAGCGAGAGGCGCTCGACCGCGGCGTCCGTGAGCTCGAGGGCGATCTTGCGGTCTCCCAGCCGAGCACGGACCTCTTCGAGCTGTAGCTCCACGATCTTGCTGATCTCGTCGAGCGACAGCGCATGGAACGTCACGATGTCATCCACGCGGTTGAGGAACTCCGGCTTGAACGTCGCGCGCAGCGCCTCTTGCAGCATACGGTCGCGCTCGCTCTCGTCAGCACCACCTTCGGCGAACATCTGGATGAACTGGCTGCCCACGTTGCTCGTCATGATGACGATGGTGTTGCGGAAGCTGACCGTGCGGCCCTGCCCGTCGGTGAGCCGTCCGTCGTCCAGCACTTGCAGCAGCACATTGAACACGTCGGAGTGCGCCTTCTCGATCTCGTCGAGCAAGATCACGCTGTAGGGCCGGCGGCGGACCGCCTCGGTCAACTGGCCACCCTCTTCGTAGCCCACGTAGCCCGGAGGCGCGCCGATCAGCCTTTGTACGCTGAACTTCTCCATGTATTCCGACATGTCGATTCGCACAAGCGCCTTCTCGGTGTCGAACATGTAGGTCGCCAGCGTCTTCGCCAGCTCCGTCTTGCCGACACCCGTGGGACCCAGGAACAGGAAGCTGCCGATAGGCCGCTCGGGGTCCGAGAGACCGGCGCGCGAGCGTCGGATCGCGCTCGCCACTGCGGAGACTGCCTCGTCCTGGCCGATGACGCGCTGGTGCAGTACCTCTTCGAGACGCGCGAGCTTCTCCATCTCACCCGAGAGGAGCCGCGCGACGGGGATTCCGGTCCACATCCCGACGACCTCGGCGATCTCCTCTTCGGTCACTTCTTCCTTGAGCATCGCCCCGGACTCCTGGAGCTCCTTGAGGCGTGCATCGGCGTCCTCGATGGCCTGTTCGATCTCGGGGATACGCCCGTAGCGGATCTCGGCGGCGCGCTGCAGATCGCCTTCGCGCGTTGCGCGCTCCTCTTCCATCTTCGCCTCGTCGAGCTCGGCCTTGTAGCGCTGAACGCCCGAGATGATCTCCTTCTCGTTCTCCCAGCGCGCCTTGAGTCCCGAGAGCTTCTCGCTCGATGCCGCCATCTCGCCGCGCAAGGCATCGAGGCGCTCGGCCGAGGCGGGGTCGGTCTCCTTCATGAGCGCCTGCTCTTCGATCTGCATCTGCATGAGCTGGCGCTCGATGATGTCGATCTCCGTTGGCATCGAGTCGAGTTCGATGCGAAGGCGCGACGCGGCCTCGTCGACGAGGTCGATCGCCTTGTCGGGCAGGAAGCGGTCGCCGATGTAGCGATCCGAGAGTGTCGCCGCGGCGACGATGGCGCCGTCGGTGATGCGAACGCCGTGGTGCACCTCGTACTTCTCCTTGAGGCCGCGGAGGATCGCGATCGTGTCCTCGACGCTCGGCTCGCCCACGTACACCGGCTGGAACCTGCGCTCGAGTGCGGCGTCCTTCTCGATATGCTCGCGGTACTCGTCGAGCGTCGTGGCACCGATCGCGTGTAGCTCGCCGCGCGAGAGCGCGGGCTTGAGCATGTTCGACGCGTCCATCGCGCCTTCGGCGGCTCCGGCACCGACGATCGTGTGGAGCTCGTCGATGAAGAGGACGAGCCGCCCTTCGGCCTCCTCGACCTCGCGGAGCACCGCCTTGAGGCGGTCCTCGAACTCGCCCCGGTACTTCGCGCCCGCGACCATGGCGGCCAGGTCGAGCGCGACGAGGTCCTTGTCCTGGAGGCTCGAGGGGACGTCGCCGGCGACGATGCGTTGCGCGAGCCCTTCGACGATGGCTGTCTTCCCCGTACCCGGCTCGCCGATGAGCACCGGGTTGTTCTTGGTCCGTCGCGACAGGACCTGTACGACTCGGCGTATCTCGTCGTTCCGACCGATGACCGGGTCCAACTTGCCCTCGCGCGCGAGACTCGTCAGGTTGCGGCTGAACCGTTCGAGCGCCTGGAACTGCGCCTCCGGATTCTGGTCGGTGATGCGCGCGCCACTCCTGAGCTCGGTCAGTGCCTCAACGAGACGTTTGGAGGTCACGCCTGCGCCGGTGAGCAGCCTGCCGGACTCGCCCTTGTCGTCGGCCAGAGCGAGCAGCAGGTGCTCGGTGGACACGTAGGCGTCCTTCAGCTTCTCGGCATGCTTGAAAGCGTCGTTCAAGACTGTGTTGAGGCGAGGTCCCAGTCCCTGTACGAGCGCCGAGCCGCTCACCTTCGGCGCCTTCTCGACCGCCATGGTCACCTCGCTCGAGAGTGCATCGGGATCGACCCCCACCTTCTGCAGAATGGGCCGAACGATGCCCTCGGCCTGGTCGATGAGTGCCTTGAGCAGGTGCTCGGGCTCGATCGTCGAGGCCGACGCCTCCTCGGCGATGCCCTGTGAGGCCTGCAACGCCTCCTGAGCCTTGATCGTCAGCTTGTCGAGTCGCATAGCTTGGTGCCTTTCGCAACAGCGCGCTTCACGAGCGCGGGGTGTCCAATGCTCAGGTGGGAGCTTCCTTGCGTCCGAGGCGTGACCACGCCCATGCGGCGAGGTGTCAGAGCGGTCCGCCGGGCATGCGTCCGCTCTGAACGGCGTCGAGCCACCGGGCGATGGCCCCAAGTGGTCCTCGGGCGGGTCATCTGGGCTCCCGTCTCACCATTTCGCCGGGGGGAACGCGAACGATCTCGCCGCGGAGCGACTTGTGCAGCTCGTGGAGTTCGTGGGCGAGGCGCCGCTCCGTCTTGCCGAGCTCCGAACGCGCACTCTCGAGTTCGCCCTGAACGCGGTCGAGCTCGATCTGGAGCTCCATGATCCGCATGACGCCGGCGAGGTTGACGCCCTCCTCTTGTGTAAGGCTCTGAATGAGCTTCAGCCGCTCGATGTCCGCGTCGGAGTACAGCCGCGTGTTTCCCGCCGAACGCTGCGGCTGGACGAGGTGCTTCCGCTCGTAGATGCGCAGAGTCTGCGGATGCATGCCCGCGAGTTCGGCAGCCACGCTGATCATGTACAGTGGCCGATCCTTCCCAGTGCCTTCCTGTCGCGTCACGCCTTCATACCTCCCGGCCTCGCTGCCTCTACTTGATGTGCGAGCGAACGTCCTCGGCGCGCGAAGACTCGAATCGCTTGAGGAGTTCCTTCTGCTCGGACGTCAGTTTCGTCGGAACGACCAGCTGCGCCTTGACCTTCAGGTCGCCCTTGCCCTTGCCTTTGAGCTTGGGCGCGCCACGTCCCGCGATGCGGAACACCCGCCCATCCTCGGTGCCCTCGGGGATCTTGAGTTTGACCTTGCCGTCATCGGGGGTAGGGATGGTGATCTCTGTGCCCAATGCCGCTTCCGCGAATGTCACGGGCAAGTCGAGAAGCACGTTGGCGCCTTCACGCTTGAAGTAGGGGTGCGGCTTGATGTGCGTGATCACATAGAGGTCGCCTGAGGGTCCGCCGCTCGGGCCCGGGCTCTCCCTTGCCCTTGAAGCGCAGCTTGCCGCCATCGGTGGCACCCGCCGGCACGTTGACGGTGACGGGCTTGAGCTTGGTGACCGCACCAAGACCGCGACAAGCGGTGCACGGCTGTTCGACCACGGTGCCCTCGCCACTGCATCTCGGACAGGGCCTTGAAACGCCGAAGAGCCCCTGCCCCTGGGACACGTTGCCGGTCCCTCCACAGCCCGGGCACGTCGTTCGGCTCGTACCGGGCTTGGCACCGGTGCCTTTGCAGGAACCGCACTTCTCCGCTCGCTGGATCTCTACCTTCTTCGAGACGCCCCTCAGTGCCTCTTCGAAGCGTGAGGGACACGTCGTACTGGAGGTCCGCGCCGCGTCGGGCCTGCGCGGCTTGCTGCTGCCGCCTGCCGCCGGCTGCACCCCCAAGACCGCTGAAGACACTACCGAACAGATCGCCCAGGTCGCCAAGGTCCTCGACGTTCACCTGATAGCGGAAGCCACCACCCGGTCCGGGACCGCCGGGACCGCCCGCGCCGGGCGGCATGCCACCCGAGAAGTACTGGCCGTACTGGTCGTACTGCTCGCGCTTCTCGGCGTCGGACAGCACCTCGTACGCCTCGTTGATCTCCTTGAACTTCTCCTCGGAGCCGCCGGCGTCGGGATGGTGCTTCCGTGCGAGCCGACGGAACGCCTTCTTCACTTCGTCGGCAGTAGCGTCCTTCTTGACGCCGAGGACCTCGTAGTAGTTCGTGCCCGCGGCCATGCGCTACTCCTTGTCGGCCCCCTGCCCCGACGAGACGACCACCATCGCCGGGCGGATGCACTTGCCGTGCATCTCGTAGCCCTTCTGGTAGACGTCCACGACGGTGCCTTCGGGGACTTCGGCGTCTTCGCGCTGGGCCATCGCTTGGTGCTGGTTCGGGTCGAACGGCTGGCCGAAGGGGTCGATGAGTGTGACGCCTTCCTTCTTCAGGACGTCGATGAGCTGTCTGTGTACGCTCTCTACGCCCGCCAGGAGTTGCTTCAAGTCGCCGCCGGCGGTCACGTGCTCGATGGCCCGCTCGAGGTTGTCGATCACTGGCAGCACCTCGCCGATGATCCGCTCGCCGGCGCGATTGACCATGTCCTGCTGGTCGCGCATGACACGCTTGCGGTAGTTCTCGAACTCGGCCTGCGTACGGACCGCCACATCACGCGCCGCCTCGACCTCAGCAAGCGCGGCCTGGAGGTCGGCGTATGCGGCCTCCAGCTCCGCATCGACGCTGTCGCCACGGAACGCGAGCTCCGGCCCGAGGTCCGTCTCCAGCTCAGGATCGACGTCCGGGGACGCGGGGCCGGCGACCCCGAAGCCCGCCCTTTGCAGGGGTTCGTCGGCCGGCTGGCCGGCGAACCCCGAAACAGGCGGGCGTAGTGGGTCGCCGGCCCCGGGTGTGTGCGGATGGCGCGTCATGGCTACTTGTCCTCGTCCACGACTTCGTAGTCGGCCTCGACGACCTCTTCCTCGCTCGACTCGGGCGCACCCTCGCCGGCGTCCTCGCCACCGGATTCGCCGCCCATGTCCGCGCCGGCGTCGGCCTGCTGGTACACGACCTCGCCGAGCTTCATGCTGGCCTGCCGAAGCGCCTCGGTGGCACTGCTCACCGCGTCGATGTCGTCGCCCTCGAGCGCCTTCTTGACCTCGGCGATGGCCTCCTCGCACGCAGTCTTCGTGTCGTCCGGCACCTTGTCGCCCAGATCGGAAAGCGTCTTCTCCGTGCCGTACACCAAGCGTGTCGGCCATGTTGCGCACCTCGGCCTCTTCCTTGCGCTTCAGGTCCTCGTCGGCGTGCGCCTCGGCGTCGGTGACCATGCGGTCGACTTCCTCGTCGGAGAGCGCCGTCGAGCCCGAGATCGTGATCTTCTGCTCCTGGCCGGTGCCGCGATCCTTCGCGGAGACGTTCACGATGCCGTTGGCGTCGATGTCGAACGTGACCTCGATCTGCGGGATGCCGCGAGGCGCGGGCGGGATGTTCGCGAGTGTGAACTTGCCGAGCGTCTTGTTGTACGCGGCCATCTCGCGCTCGCCCTGAAGAACGTGGATCTCCACGCTCGTCTGGCCGTCAGCTGCGGTCGTGTACGTCTCGGTCTTGCGCGTCGGGATCGTGGTGTTGCGGTCGATCATCTTGGTCATCACGCCGCCAAGCGTCTCGACGCCCAGCGACAACGGCGTCACGTCGAGAAGCAGGATGTCCTTGACCTCGCCGCCGAGCACGCCGGCCTGGATCGCGGCGCCGAGCGCAACGACCTCGTCGGGGTTAACGCCCATGTGCGGGTCCTTGCCCGTCATGTTCTTGACGAGTTCCTGGACCGCCGGCATACGCGTGGAGCCGCCCACGAGGATGACCTCGTCGAGATCGCCCATCTTAAGACCTGCGTCCTTCATGGCGGCCTCAAGCGGCTTCTTGCACCGATCGAGCAGGTCCGACGTGATCTTCTGGAACTCGGCACGGGTCATCTGGTAGTCGAGATGTTTCGGGCCGCTCGCATCGGCGGTGATGAACGGCAGGTTGATCTGCGTCGTCTGCGCCTGGGAGAGTTCGATCTTCGCCTTCTCGGCGGCGTCCTTGAGGCGCTGCAGGGCCATCTTGTCGACGCGGAGATCGATGCCTGAATCGGCCTTGAACTTGTCGGCCAACCAGTCGATGACGACCTGGTCCCAGTCGTCGCCACCAAGGTGATTGTCGCCATTGGTCGACTTGACCTCGTAGACGCCTTCGCCGAGCTCGAGCACGGACACGTCGAACGTGCCGCCGCCCAGGTCGAACACGAGGACCGTCTGATCGTGCGCACCCTTGTCGAGCCCGTACGCGAGCGCCGCGGCCGTCGGCTCGTTGATGATGCGCATGACCTCCAGACCGGCGATCTTGCCGGCGTCCTTGGTGGCCTGGCGCTGCATGTCGTTGAAGTAGGCAGGCACGGTGATGACGGCCTGGGTGACCTTCTCGCCGAGATACTTCTCGGCGTCGGCCTTGAGCTTCTGCAGGACCATCGCGGAGATCTCCTCGGGCGTGTAGTGCTTGCCCTCGACTTCGACGTTCGCCCGGCCGTCCTTGCCCTTCTCGACCTTGAACGCCACGGTCTTGCGCTCCGAGGTGGTCTCCTCGAACTTCCGGCCGATGAAGCGCTTGATCGACTTGATGGTGTTCTCGGGATTCGTGATCGCCTGGTTCTTCGCAGCCTTGCCGACGATGCGCTCACCGTCCTTGCGGAACGCCACCACCGAGGGGGTGGTGCGATCTCCCTCGGCGTTCACGATGATCGTGGGCTGACCGCCTTCGAGCACGGCCATCGCCGAGTACGTGGTTCCCAGGTCGATTCCAAGTACCTTAGCCATGAGATGTGATGCTCCCTTCTTATCCTGTCGCACTGACTGCCCGGCAACAGATAGGCGCGCTGAGCAGGTCCTTTGTGTGCCTATTCCCGCGTGTATCTCGCGGATAACGGGCGTAGCCTAACATCTGAGCGTATGTATATCAAGTTTCTTGAACCGACGGTTGTTAGGCAATCCCCGTCCGAACGTCCCCACGCTGGCGGCGTTTCGGTCGTCGACACCTCTTTACATCCCCCAAAGCCACCGATAAGGTACGGCACGTCCGTTTGTCCCGGGGCCATGGACATAGGCCTCGATCGCTTGAGAAGGAGTCGCCGTGTCTCGTCCGATCATCACCGAGGAAGACTGTTCGGCCTGTGGTATCTGCGTCGACAGCTGTCCCGAGGGCGTGCTCGAGATCGTCGGCGAATGCGCCGAGCCGGTGAACGAGGACGACTGCACGGCGTGCGGCACGTGCATGGAGGAGTGCCCGATGGGCGCCATCACAGAGATCGAGGACGACTAGGTCTTCGAGCGTCACGTCGAGTGCGCGGGCGCCGATGCGGCGCCCGCTGCCCTTCTGGAGCCGCGCGTCTGCCGGGCGCGGCGCAGCGGGCCGCCAACGCTGCAGCCCGGCGCGAACCGATCTCAGACCTTCAGTGACTGCAGCTGTCGCCAGACCCGCCTCTTGCGCTCCGCATCTGCGAGCGAAGCCTCGAGGCCGTCGACCGCCACGATGGTCCGGCCGGCCGCGCGGACCGGCCGGCCGAAAGCGAGTCGATCGATGCCGAACGCATCTCGGACGTCTTCCGCGGCCTCGGCATCCAGGGCGACGATCGCGAACGCGTCGACTGCCTCGAGCACGTAGCGCAGGCGTGTCACTCGTTGCTCGCGGCCGAGTCCCGGTTCCGGACGGCTCAGAGTCTTGAATGCCGCCGAGTGGTCGTAGCCCAAGGCGGACAACGCGCTGTCCGCCGCCACACCGTCGGGACCGCTGAGCGCCGCACCGCCCGCGGCTTCGGCCGGTCCGGGGAGGCCCTTGACGAGTGCGACTTGTGCGATGAGGCTGCCGCTGCTCGCGATCACGTCGGCACCGGAGGCGAGGCCGTCGGCCTCCGCGAGCTCTGCGCGTGCCTTCGACTCGTAGAGGTCTATCAAGTCCTCGCGGGTGGGCGCCGGCACCTCGGCAGCCCCGCCGACCCTCTGCGGACCGCCGTCACCCATGGGCCGTCGGGTCTGCTTCCTGGGTCGAGGCGAGGATCCAACGCCACGTCGAGGCAAGGCCGCGCTCGAGCGGCACGTTCGCGCGCCAACCGAACACACCGGCGGCCTTGGCGGGATCCAGCGCGCTGCGGCCGATGTCTCCCTCGCGCGCAGGCGCGAGCGAGAAGGAACCGAGGTAGCGGGTGGCTCCTCGCACGTTGTCGCTCAGTTGTTTCACCGACGTCTCGACACCGGTCGAGATGTTGTACGCCGCATCGACGGTGTCCCACGAGCCGTCCGCGGTCGCCCTGCCAGCGTATCGAAGGGGGGTCTCGCTTTCGAGGGCGGCGGCCAGTGCCGATGCCACGTCCGCCACGTACACGAAGTCGCGCGTCTGCCGTCCGTCGCCATGTATCGCCGGTTGCACACCTCGTGCGATCGCGTCGAGGAAGACCGCCACGACGCCACCCTCACCCGCGGCATCCTGGCGTGGCCCGTACACGTTGGCGAAGCGGAAGCTCGCGAAATCGACATCGGTGCCGCGTACTGCCTCGAACAGCAGCCGCTCGGCAGCCAGCTTCGACGTGCCGTACGGGCTCATAGGCGCGGTGGTTGAGGTCTCAGGAAGGGGCACCGCCTCGGGATCGCCGTAGACGGCCGCCGATGATGCCGAGAGGACACGCTGCGCCCCCGCATCCAGCGCCGCCGTGGCGACTCGTCGCGTGCCCTCGGCGTTCACCGCGCTGTCGCGCTCGGGATCTGCGAAGGAGGCCGACACGCTGGCCTGGGCGGCCAGGTGCACGACCGCCTCAGGTGAGAACTCGGCGAACACCGCGGTCAACGAGGGATCGAGGATGTCGAGCCGACGGAACCAGGCCGCCGGATGGAGGTTCTCCACCTTCCCGGTGGAGAGGTCGTCCACAACACCGACTTCGTGCCCGGCGCCAAGCAGCACGTGAACGGTGCTCGAACCGATGAAGCCTGCCCCGCCTGTGACGAGCACTCGCACGGCATTCCCTCCGCGATCTCTACTGACCGACACTCTTCGGCGCGTCCTTTAGCGGTCGCGCGTCGACCAGGTCGGACTGGACTATAAGACGGAATCTGGCGCTGTAGGGCGGGTGGCATGCAGTCAGGGTCAGAGTCGGTGACTTCGTCGGCGCGATCACTTCGACCTGCCACGGGCGAACCGTGAACGACTTCGATACCCGGTAACGATACCGCCTGAACGGGGTGTAGAGGTCGATCACGTCGCCTTCACGCAAGTCGTCGAGGTTCCGAAATGGGGCCAGGTACGTGGTTCGATGGCCGGAGATGGCGCAGTTTCCCGTCGGTCCCGGAACATTCGTTGTCGAAATCCAGCCGGGCCCGCTCTTGAGCGACTGCCGGTCGGCTCCTTTCACCACCACCGAGTCCAGGCCCATTCGACGGATCACGAGCCGCCCGATCGCATCGCCGGTGTCGGCCTGGTTCCAGAACCGGGCGTCCTGCGTCGCCCAGCCCGCGAAGTCGAGAACGGGCCCCGGAGATTGCGTGGTGACGACGCGCGGGGTCGCGGCAGCGATGGGGCCCAGCTTCACGAGTTCCTGACGAGCGCCTCGGCGCACCACTTCCGACTCAGCGTCGGTGATGGCGTAGTACGCGGCCAGTCCGATCGCGATGCCGATCAGCACGTTGCCGACGGCGCGCGCGACGACCTTGGCGGGCCGGGCTCCTTGCTGCGTTGCAGCGAACGTCATCGGCTCTCCTCGGAGCTCGGTCGCACGGTGCGTCGGGGCACCCCGAGAAGGCACGCGCGATCGCTGGGGGCTCACGCCATCCACATGCTCAAGATTCTAGCCCGCCACGCCGAAGCATTGGGTAGCAAGACTTGAAAACGGCACATCGGCAGCGCTCCCGAAAAAGGCACGGCGGTTCGAAAGGCCGCTTCGCAAAGTCACGGGCCTACCGGAGAGGGGACTCTCCCACGGCAGCCGGACCGCCGGGTCAGAGGCACGCACGTCGCGCGTCTCCACCCACAGATACGGGGCGGAGTCGCGCCGATGCGACCTTTGACCGAAAGGGAGCAGGGCTGTGCAGTATCCGTTCTCAGGGCCGCAGCGCGCGTGGTGGTTCCCTGCCGTGGCGCTCGTTCTCGTCGTAGCTCTCACGTGGGCGCCCGTAGTGGCCGCCGGCGTGAGCGCGGCAGGCGCGCAACCGGAGCCGAGAGAGAGCTCGCTCGATGCCGGGATCGAATTGGCGAAGACTTCGCGCGACGAGGTCGCACCGAAGTTCGATGGCGCCGACCCCTCTGCGGGACGGAGTCTCGTGCGAACCGTCTCGAAGCGCACCTCGCCAGTCCCCAAGCGCGAGCCCGCCGCGAAGGCCACTCGGCGCGTCGCCCAGGCCACGCGGCGAGCCGTTTTGGCGAAGGCACCTCGCGAGCGCTCCTCCAACGCGACGACGACTCATCGCACGCGCCCCCGCTCGACCAAGAGGACCGCGACTGTGGCGCGCACTCGTACCGTGACGAGGACGACGACGAGTGTCCGCAAGAAGAAGGCATCGTCGCCCTACACCGCGCCGACGGCATCGCGGGACTCCGATAGCTCAGACGGCGACGAGCTGTCGCAAGCTCGATCCATCCTCGCGTCTCTCGTCTCCCAGCACCCGATCCTCTCCGGAACCACCGTCAGCATCGGTGCAACGCCCGGTGGTTATCAGGCTGTCGCGTACTTCAAGAGCGGCAGGATCCTCATCAGCCCGAACCACAGGGCCTCGCTGAGCACGATCTTGCGCCACGAGGTCTGGCACGTCATCGACTGGCGCGACAACCAGCACATCGACTGGGGCGAGAACATCCCGCCGAGCTAGCCGAACCGGCGACCCAAGTCGCGCGTCCGCGCCCTGCGCGGCGCCGCGCCCAAGATCCCTGTACGAACGGTGGCCCGCCGACACTCGGCGGGCCACTGCCGGGTACCACCCGCGAAAGACTGCTATGCGTCGGTGCGCCCTATCCTTCTGAGTGCAAGGCCGCCCGCGAGCGCGATCAGGGCAACCAGGACGATCAGGCCGAGCTCGCCACCGGTGAAGGGCAGGAACTCCTCTTCCTCCTCCTCGGGCGCGGGGGTGGGCTCGACGAAGCTGACGGAGACACAGTCCGAAGCGGTGTTGTTCGACGTGTCTACGTCACCTGTGACGGTCGCGACGGCGGTGTTGCACACCTGCGTCGTACCGGACTCGAAGTCGGAGTTCAGCCGCATCGTGTAGGTGACCGAACCCTGCTCTTCCGGACCAACGGGACCAGCAATGGTCCACGTGATCTTGTCACCGTCGTCGACCCCGCCACCTGCGTCTTCGACGCTCATGTAGCGCTGGTCGTAGTCGTCGACGATGGTGAAGTTGCTGGCGGGTCCGTCACCGATGTTGGTGTACGTCAGCGTGTAACTCACGAGATCGCCAGGTGAGAACTCCTCGCCGATGGCGGCCTTCTCGAGCTTGATGTCGGGAGGCGTGAAGGGCAGGAAGACATCGACGATGAGTGAGTCCTGGTCCGAGACCTGATGGTTGCACGAATCGACGCCTGTCGCGGTGACGACGTTCGTCGTGGCCTCGTCCAGCGCCGCGGACTTGGACGGGAGCGACTTGGTCTCGCCCACGGCAAGCGACACGCCGGTGGCGATCGTGCCCAGCTTGTCGTCGGTCACGTTCACGTTGCTCAACGGCACGTCACCCGTGTTCTTCACGGTGTAGAAGTACGTCACCGTCGTGCCCTTGAGCACGCCTTCGGCGGGAGCGTCGGAGGTCTTCTCGACGTCGATCGCCGGATGGACGACGTCGACACTCGCCGGATCGGTTGCCACGAGCACGCCGTCCGTCGCCTTCCCGACGTTGGTGACATCGTCGGTTATCGGGGCGGTCTTCGTCAGCGTGACCTTGTCGCCGGGGTTCATCACCTGGATCGTGCCGATCGACCCGAGCTTGTCGTCAGTCACGACCACGTTCGTGAGGACGGTCTGGCCGGTGTTCGTGACGACGTAGGTGTACGTGACGACCGTGCCGCTCAAGATGCAGTTGGGAGACGCTGTCTTGTCGATCGAAAGCCCGGGGATGGGGATCGTCGACGAACACGTTACGAGCACGTTGGCGCTCGACTGCTGGCCCGTCTCGGTGATCGTCGCCGTATTCGGCCAGTTGCCCACGTCGGCGCACGTGAAGGTGCGCGGGTACTGCACGGAGCTGCTACTCGAGAACGCCCCGAGAGAGCCCTTCCAGGTGTCGGTGACGTGGATCGTGTCGTTCGCGACGGTTGTCGCTCCACCGAAGACGATTGGCGCGATCGCGCTGTCGCTGCTCGTCCCTGTAGCGGTGGGCGCTACGTTCGGGGCGTAGTGGAAGTGCTGCTGTACGTACGTCGCCATGTTGGTCACTGTGGCAGTGCTGGCCAGCGGTGCCACGTAGTCAAGTGTGAGTGTCGTGTTCGGCGGGATGATGGCGGGGAACGTGCCGCTCACAACAGCGGGGACGTTCACGACCTGGATCACGTCGGACACGCTATTGATGGTGGCGGGTATGGGAGCGGGGTTGTTGATGTAGATATGGCCGCTCGCCGCGTAGCCGGTCTCTATAGGCGCGCTCTTCGTGAGCGTGACGGTGTAGGTCGATACGCCGGATCCGCCGTTGAGGAAGTTCCAGACGTTCGGCGTAACGCTCTTGTTGATGGTCCAGTTGAACGTGCGCCTGAACGAGCCAAGCCCGTCCTTGTCGATGTCCAGGCTCCAGCACTTGACGGTGACGGTCGCGTCATCGCTTTGCTCGGTCTCGACGATCGTCGCCCGGTTGGGATTGTCGCCTGCATTGGCACAGGTGAAGATCCTCGAGTACTTCACCGTGGCGTCATCGGAGTACTTGCCAAGGTTGCCAGCGATCGTGTCCGTCAAAGTCACGCTGTCGTTGACCTTCGTCGCCGGATCGCCGAACTCGACCTTCGATGTGCCCGTGAAGTTGGTCTTGCCCGCCATCGTGGCGTTGAGCAGCCAGTCGTAGTCGAAGTTCTGCAGCTCGGCGGTCGCGGTGTTCGTGCGGGTCGTTGTATCGGCAAGGTCAGCCGAGTAGGCGAAGGTCGTCGTCTCTCCGGACCCAAGTACGAAGGGTGTAGTCGGGCCCTGGAGCGCAGCCCCGATCATCGGTGAGACATAGTCGCTGACATTGGTGATCGTCGCCGCGATCGGCGCCGGGTTGTGAACAGTGATGGTGCCCGTGACGACTGCCGAGGAATCGGTGCCCTCGTCCTTGGTCAGCGCGACCGCGTAGTCCGATGTGCCGCTGTCACCGGCGAAGAAGTCCCAGCTCGCCGGTGTCACCGACTTCTCGATTGTCCAACGATAGGTGCGCGTGAAACGCGTGTGCGCGTCCTTGGTGACGTCGATGGCATAGCATTTCACGTCTACGAGCGCGTGGTCGTGCTGGCCGGTCTCGACGATCGTGGCGGTGTTGGGGTTCTCGCCCTGGTCCTCGCACGTGAACCTGCGGGAGTAGTGGAACACCTCGTCGTCCGAGATGACGCCGAGTGTGGTGTCTCCGTAGGTGTCCGTAATCGTGACCGTGCCGTTCACCTCGGAGATCGGCGCATGGGTGAAGTCGACCGGCTTGGTGGCCTGGAACTCCTTGTCGGCCTGGCCGAGGACTCCCACCTTCACGGTCGCCGTGTTCGTCTGGTTCGTGTCGTCGTCAAGCGTCACGTCGTACGTGAAGACGAGCGTCTCATCGAGAGCCAGCGTGTAGGGCAGCGAGAAGCCGACGGGCGGCGTGATGTTAGCTCCCTGATTGGGACTCACCACGTCCGAAATCGACGTGATGAGCACGGGTATGGTGGACTGGTTGGTCACGGTGATCGTGCCGGTCGCCATGTATGAGCTGTGGTACCCGGTCTTGTCGACGCTCACGGTGTAGGTCGACGTGCCGCTGTCACCCTTGAAGAGACGCCACGTTGCGGGAGTCACGGTCTTGTCGATGTCCCAGTCCCACGTGCGCGCGACGAAGGTGTTGACAGTCTTCTCGACCTTGACCTTGATCACGGGCGGCGGAGGGCCTGATTCGGGGATGATGCTGACGCCGATGTTGTCGGTGTGCGGATCGGCACCAGTCCAACCGTTCGCCACACCGTCACTGAAGCTCTCAGGCGTCATGGCGATGAGCCCGACCTCGCCGGGAGTAGCGGGGCTCTTCCCTGCCAGATCACCAAGACCCAGAGTGCCGTTCCAAGCCAGGTCGGTGATCAGGGTTCCTATTGCACTGCTCGGGTCCGTAGGATCCGTATGGTTGTAGAAAGACCCGGTTACGGCGACTTGGTCGTTGTTCGCACCCGTGACCGAGACATTCATCACGAGCCGATACCAGTTATCCCCCGATGTCGCACCCGTTGCCTGTCCAGGACCGGTACCCGGGTTGGTATCCGCCTCGAAGAGTTGGCCGACGTCGATGGACTCGAGTTCCGTGCCGGTCCCCGCGATCTGATAGACGAGGCTCAGCCTGGCATGGTCGGGATTGTTGCCGCCGCCGTGCTGGGCAAGCAGTGCCAGTCCGTCCCCGGCGTCTTCGTCATACATCGCGAGGATCCCGCCGGAAGAGTTGTGTCCGGGTGAGGCGAACAGCACGTCCGCCTTGAGCGTGACGCCCCCGGGCACGGTGAAATCGACCAGACTCCGCGAGCCGGCCGTCTTGTCCGCGGGTGTCGTGTCAAAGACCGTGATCCAACTCTGGCCGGCGAGACCACCACCGCTCCTTTGCCCGGTGAAGTTGATCGCGAAGTCGTCCCCGCCAACGACGGCGCGCGAAGGCGAACCGGCAGTCGCGATCAGGTTGGGGTTCGCGTTGATGTAGTCCTGCTCGTACGGGTCAGCCTTCCCCCACCAGATGACGTCCCGATACTGGCCCGTCGTCTGGTTGTTGGCAGTTGTGTTCACCGTGTTGTCGTAGTCGCCCGGCGCGAATGCGCTGGCCGAGACGACCGCCGGACCGGCGAGCACCACCAGAGCGGCAACCATCACCGCCGCGACTAGAGAGAGACGCCTCACTGGACTGGACATAGCAGTCCCCTCCCCTACTGGTCTTGTAAGTTCTTCCTTTGCATGCATACCCAGTTACGTATGGAAGGTGCCCCAATAGCCCCATACCCTCCCTGCATCCCGCTCGCACAACCGGTGCCCCAGAGAACACAAAAACCGGCCAAGTAGACCAGGCCGGTTTGACTAGTAGCTCCCCGCCGCCAAAGTCACCACGTTACGACGACGGATCGTTGCTTTCCTGAGTTCGCGAGTATATGCAGTTTTCAGGTGACAGTATGTTCTTCCCCCGTGGCCGATGTCAACTAACACCAGCTGCCCGCCCAACACACCCTTAACGTCTGCGGCGGGCGATGCCGATTCCATCGCCCGCCGCATTCGCGATCATCCACCCGCCTTGAGCGCGTCCCCCTGAGCCTCTTCGGTCTCCCGACCTACGGACTCAGTGGGGTTCGCAGCCTCTTGTCAGTACCGTTCGCAAGATGCGCCCTATGGGTGCGGAGTCTCCCAGTAGGCGTAGACATGGTCGCTAGGCGACGGGCCAAGCGGCTGACCAGCGGCGTCGGCCCATATGGCGAACACGAAGTCGTGGTGCTCGCAGTGCTTCGGCGGCTGGATGACGTCCGCGCTGTGCTCGATGTAGACGGCGTTGCTGTACGACGCGACACCGTTCGCCGCGACCCACTTGCCATCCCAATTGCTCCACATGAAGCCCTCGAAGATGCCCGACTCGGAGCCGTTGCCGAAGTGGATGCCGCTCGTCTGGCAGATCACGTCGCCTGCCCAGTAGCCTCCGGCATGGTTGAAGCCGTAGGGCTTGCTCGTCGTGCCTGTCCACAGCGACTCGAGGGAGATCATGCTCGCGTCGCCGCCGGTCAGGATCGACCTGGTCGATGACCCGAAGCTCACTTGGTTCTTCACGTAGATCTTGACGGGGCCGTTCGTCAGGTCGAAGTAGAGCTTGCCTCCGTTGCCGAGGCTCAGCGAGTCGAAGAAGTAGACCGCTCCTCCGGGTGCCCCCGTGAAGTGGAGCTTGACCTGTCCTCCGAGGGTGACGATGCCGTTCGCCAACGGCATGGTCGTCCAGTCGTATCCGTTGGGCATGCCTGTCTTGTTCGGTCCGCCCGGGGGAACCAAAGGAGGCACGAACGTGGGCTTGAAGTACGTTCCGGTCAGCCCGACCGCCGGCCATGCGGGGTTGTTGATGATGAAGTCGCCGGCCACCTGGGCGGGGTTCTGCTGGAACTGCGAGTCGGTGACCATGGCGCCCTTGATCCTCTTGGTGCCGCCGCCATTGACGTAGACGTCACCCACACTGCCGACGTTGCCCCAAACCACGGAGCCGCTCGCCCCGATCACGACACCGTCTCTCCTGACCGCCGAGGTGCTGGCTGTCCCTTTGCCCCAAACGAGGAAGTCGCTGCCGGCGCACGGGAAGAGGCTGAAGAAGCTCACGGGGCCGTACTCGTAGACGTACGTGTCGTGACCCGGGAGCGGGTTGGGGATGGGCGGGGTGGGATCGAACGGAGGTGTCGACCCGGCGTTGAAGACCGAGTCTGTGAGCACGACGTCGTACGCCGGCTCGTCGCCCACGTTCTTGACCTCGAACGCGAACCAGATCGGTGTGCCGAAGGGCACGAACGGGCCGGGATAGGTGTCGGCGTCCAAGTACTCCTTCGTCGGATCGCTTGGGTCCTTGCCGTCGATGGAGATCATCTTCCGGACGACGATGACCGGCGGGGTGCCGCCCGGTCCGTGATCGGGGTTGCGCACGCCGTGCTCGATGTAGACGGCCGGCTGCCGGCTGCCGCCGACGTCGCCGTCCCAGTCGCTCCAGAAGTACCCGTCGAACGTCGTCGGGCCCGCGCCGGAACCGAAGTTGATCCCGCCGACGGGGCAAAAGACCGTGCCGAGCCAGTCGGAGCCGCCGCCGGCGTTGAACGCATAGGGCCCGGGCCCGGCCGTGCCGTCGTGCTGGCACTCGACGTAGATGTTGGGGACGGCCCAGTTGTAGGTGCCGCCCGTGACGACGACGTCAGCGCCCGACCCGAGGGCCATCTTGCCCTTCACGATGATGTTGACGGGTCCGCCGCTCAGGTCCATCTCGAAGGTCGGGTCGTTGCCGATCGACGAGATCGAGTCGAAGTAGTAGGTGCCCGCGGTGAACCTGAGGATCTTGCCGCCCGAGTTCCCGCCGGTGACCGTCCCATAGTCGACGCCTGGGGTGAACGCGTAGGGGACCCCGGCCATGACCACCACGTTGGTGCCACCGAGCGCGTTTTGCGCGTCGGTGTTGGGCGTGGGCATGACCGGGGCGAGCAGGGGCACGTAGTTCTGGTGGACGGTGCCGTTCACCTGGGAGACGTTCTGCGCGAACTGCGAGTTCGTCCACACGTCTCCTGTCACCCGGTTGGTGCCGCCGCCGTTGACGTAGATGTCGCCTTGGCTCGCGACCTGACCGATGATCTTCGAGCCGACGCCGATGATCACGCCCGGCTTGTAGGCGGACGGGTAGGCGTTGCCCGGGCCGGACGGCGCGCCCTTGCCCCAGATGACGTACTGGGCCGCCGCGTTCACCGCCAACGGGCCGGCCACGAGCGCCATCGCCGCGATGACGGCGACGACGACAACCGACAGCCTCCACTTGCGAAGTGCCATTGCCATCTCCTCCCTTGCTGGCTGCCGCGCAGAGGCGCGGACATACCGGTCCACGAAAGGGCCGCCCTCGAGCGGAAGGCCCCCCGCGCACTCGCCCATCGGACCGGCGCCCCATGAAACACAAAAACCGGCCTGACATCTCAGGCCGGTTTGACTAGTAGCTCCCCGTCGCCAAGGTCACCACGTTACAGCGACGGATCGAAGCTCTCCTGATTTTGCGGGCTTATGCAGTTTGTGCGTGCGTGCACATTGTCCTGTACCCCGTTGGTTACGTCAATTAACCGCCTTCAGCCCAGCCGGTCGGACCCTAGCGTTGCGGCGACGCGCACGCCGGCCATCCCATCAGGAGAGCCCCGTCCACGCCGGAACCGCACAGAAGCACAGAAGGCGGTGGATACTTCCACCGCCTTCTGTCATTGCGCCCGTCCACTCTCCCGGGGACTCGTACGTTCCCGGGGAGCGGCTCTTCCGAGCATCCGCACCGCGACGACTCAGAGTACCTGGTTCATTGTGTCCAAGGGTCTATGGATGCGGGGTCTCCCAGTAGGCGTAGACATGGTCGCTAGGCGACGGGCCAAGCGGCTGACCAGCGGCGTCGGCCCATATGGCGAACACGAAGTCGTGGTGCTCGCAGTGCTTCGGCGGCTGGATGACGTCCGCACCGTGCTCGATGTAGACAGCGTTACTGTACGACGCGACACCGTTCGCATTGACCCACTTGCCGTCCCAGTCGCTCCACATGTAGCCCTCGAAGATGCCCGAGGTGCTCCCGTTGCCGAAGTGGATGCCGCTCTTCTGGCAGACGACGTCGCCTGCCCAGTAGCCTCCGGCGTGGTTGAAGCCGTAGGGCTTGCTCGTCGTGCCGGACCACAGCGACTCGAGGGAGATCATGCTCGCGTCGCCGCCGGTGAGGATCGACGTCGTACCGGAACCGAAGCTCACCTGGTTCTTCACGTAGATCTTGACGGGGCCGTTCGTCAGGTCGAAGTAGAGCTTGCCTCCGTTGCCGAGGCTCAGCGAGTCGAAGAAGTAGACCGCTCCTCCGGGCGTCCCCGTGAAGTGGAGCTTGACCAGCGCTCCGCCGGTGACGATGCCGTTCGCCAAGGGCATGGTCGTCCAGTCGTATCCGTTGGCCATGCTCTTGTTGGGGCCTCCCGGGGGAGCCGGGGGAACCACGAACGTCGGCTTGAAGTAGGTGCCGCTCAGCCCGACCGCCGGCCATGCTGGGTTGTTGATGATGAAGTCGCCAGCCACCTGAGCCGGGTTCTGCTGGAACTGCGAGTCGGTGACCATGGCGCCTTTGATCCTGTTGGTGCCGCCGCCGTTCACGTAGACGTCACCTACGGCTCCCACGTTGCCCCAGACTTCGGAACCGTTCGCCCCGATCGTCACCGCGTTCCTCATGACGGCAGAGGTGGTATAGGTGCCCTTGCCCCAGACGAGGAAGTTGCTGTTCGCGCAGGGGAAGAGGCTGAAGAAGCTCACGGGGCCGTACTCGTAGACGTACGTGTCGTGACCCGGGAGCGGGTTGGGGATGGGCGGGGTGGGATCGAACGGAGGTGTCGACCCGGCGTTGAAGACCGAGTCGGTGAGCACGACGTCGTACGCCGGCTCGTCGCCCACGTTCTCGACTATGAACCCGAACCAGATCGGTGTGCCGAAGGGCACGAACGGACCGGGATAGGTGTCGGCGTCCATGTAGACCTTGTTGGGATCGGACGGGTCGTGCCGTCGATGGAGATCACCTTCCTGACGACGATGACCGGCGGGGTGCCGCCCGGTCCGTGATCGGGGTTGCGCACGCCGTGCTCGATGTAGACGGCCGGCTGCCGGCTGCCGCCGACGTCGCCGTCCCAGTCGCTCCAGAAGTACCCGTCGAACGTCGTCGGGCCCGCGCCGGAACCGAAGTTGATCCCGCCGACGGGGCAAAAGACCGTGCCGAGCCAGTCGGAGCCGCCGCCGGCGTTGAACGCATAGGGCCCGGGCCCGGCCGTGCCGTCGTGCTGGCACTCGACGTAGATGTTGGGGACGGCCCAGTTGTAGGTGCCGCCCGTGACGACGACGTCAGCGCCCGACCCGAGGGCCATCTTGCCCTTCACGATGATGTTGACGGGTCCGCCGCTCAGGTCCATCTCGAAGGTCGGGTCGTTGCCGATCGACGAGATCGAGTCGAAGTAGTAGGTGCCCGCGGTGAACCTGAGGATCTTGCCGCCCGAGTTCCCGCCGGTGACCGTCCCATAGTCGACGCCTGGGGTGAACGCGTAGGGGACCCCGGCCATGACCACCACGTTGGTGCCACCGAGCGCGTTTTGCGCGTCGGTGTTGGGCGTGGGCATGACCGGGGCGAGCAGGGGCACGTAGTTCTGGTGGACGGTGCCGTTCACCTGGGAGACGTTCTGCGCGAACTGCGAGTTCGTCCACACGTCTCCTGTCACCCGGTTGGTGCCGCCGCCGTTGACGTAGATGTCGCCTTGGCTCGCGACCTGACCGATGATCTTCGAGCCGACGCCGATGATCACGCCCGGCTTGTAGGCGGACGGGTAGGCGTTGCCCGGGCCGGACGGCGCGCCCTTGCCCCAGATGACGTACTGGGCCGCCGCGTTCACCGCCAACGGGCCGGCCACGAGCGCCATCGCCGCGATGACGGCGACGACAAACATGAGAATCCTGCGCTTTGACATGGCTACCTCCCTTGCGTTCCGCTGCGATCGCGCATTGCATCTGCCGACGTTTCCCCCTGGAGAGATCTCACGCTACGCAACACCCCCCGTCTCCGGCGACCATCAAAGGCCTGCAGTCAGAAGACTCGAAAGCCGAACCTCCGGTGTCTCCGTCGGTTCGGCTTCTTCGCAAGTGGGGCCTTGCCCCGAGACCCGTGCCTCTTCGCAGCCAGCGCCTGCCGATCACGTATTCGATTGCGTCGAGGTCCCCTCGGACTCCCTCTCCCGCGTCTTAACACGTCTATACAAGGTGCTGATACCCACATCTTCGCCAGCCCTATCCGCTATGTCTCCCGCTGGCGACATATCCGGGGTCGGGCGTCCGTTGGTGCCTTCAGACAGCACGAGGCTGCCCCGCGAAGACGTGCGTTGGCGGCCTGCGGCAACGCGCCATACTGGCGGACGCTACGCAACGTGGTCGCGAGATGCCAGTGCAGTAGCACCGCTTGGGTGTGGTGGGCCCGAGATGGCCGTCGATGTGCCGGAAGGTGCCCGGAGACTCGCCAGGCCGCTTGCGGCGCCCTAGACCCCGCGCGCTCTGCCCCGCTCGATCTTCGGCCTGCAGTCACGGTTCAGCGCTCGCGAGAGCACCTCGTCCATGCTGGAAACGGGGACGAGTTCGAGTTCCGTCCGGACGTGCTCGGGCAGCAGCTCCAGATCGCGCTTGTTGTCCTTCGGTATGAGAACGGTCTTGATGCCCGCGCGGTGGGCGGCCAGCAGCTTCTCCTTGAGCCCGCCGATGGGCAGCACTCGACCACGAAGTGTGATCTCGCCGGTCATCGCCATATCGCGGCGCACCGGGCAGTTCATCAGCACGGACGCGATCGCCGTGGCCATCGTGATACCCGCCGAGGGCCCATCCTTGGGAATGGCGGCCGCGGGTACGTGGATGTGCAGGTCGGTGTTCTCGTAGAAGTCCTCAGGAACACCGAGCTCCTTGACCCGGGTGCGGATGTAGGACAGCGCTGCCTGCGCTGACTCCTTCATGACGTCGCCTAGCTGACCGGTCATGAGGACGCCGCCCTTGCCCTCCATCTTCGTCGCCTCGATGAAGATGACGTCGCCGCCGACCTCGGTCCACACGAGCCCAGTGGCCACGCCGACCTCGTCCTTCTCTTCGGCGAGACCGTAGGTGTACTTGGGTGGGCCGAGGTACTTGTGAAGCGTTCTGGGCGTGGCGCGAGTGCCGCCTCTCCTGCCCTCGACGACCTTGCGCGCAACTTGACGGCAGATCATCGCTATCGTGCGTTCGAGGTTGCGGACGCCCGCCTCGCGGGTGTACAGCCGAATGATCTCGCGGACGGCGTCCTCGGTGATGTCGAGCTTGGAGGACGTGAGACCGTGCTCCTCGAGTTGCTTGGGAACGAGATACTGCTCGGCGATGTGGGTCTTCTCGTCCTCGGTGTAGCCCGGGAAGTGGATGACCTCCATGCGGTCGCGCAACGCCGGCGGGATCGGATCGAGCAGGTTCGCAGTGGTGATGAACATGACATCCGACAGGTCGAACGGGACCTCCAGGTAATGGTCCTGGAACGAGTTGTTCTGCTCGGGGTCGAGCACCTCGAGAAGCGCTGAGGTGGGGTCCCCCCTGAAGTCCATGCCGACCTTGTCGATCTCATCCATCATGAAGACCGGGTTCTTCGTTCCGGCCTGGTTGATCGACTGGATGATCCGACCCGGGAGCGCGCCGACGTACGTGCGTCTGTGCCCTCGGATCTCGGCCTCGTCATGGACGCCGCCCAGGCTCATCCTGATGAACTCTCGGCCCAGCGAGCGGGCGATGGACCTGCCGATCGACGTCTTGCCTACACCGGGAGGCCCCACGAAGCAGAGTATGGGGCCGCGCATCTTGTCGGTGAGCTTGTGCACGGCAAGGTACTCGAGGATTCGCTCCTTGACCTTCTCCAGGCCGTAGTGGTCCTCGTCAAGGATCGCCTGCGCCTGGACCAGGTCGAGCTTCTCCTCAGACTCCTTCATCCACGGCAGTCCGACGAGCCAATCGAGGTAGGTGCGGATAACGGATGTCTCCGCCGACGCCGGCGGCATCTTCTCGAGGCGTCCGAGTTCCTTGAGCGCCTTCTCCTCCACGCCCTCGGGCATCCCGGACTGCTTGATCTTCTCGGTGTACTCGTCGATCTCGGCCTGGACCTCGTCGAGCGTGCCGAGCTCCTGCTGGATGGCCTTGAGCTGCTCGCGCAAGAAGTACTCGCGCTGCGTCTCGGTCATCTGCTCCTTGACTCGGCTTTGGATCTTGCTGCCCAGTTCGAGGATCTCCAGTTCCTTGCGCAGGAAACGCGCGGCTCGGTCGAGCCGGGCCTTCGGGTCGACCGCTTCGAGGATCTCCTGCTTCTCGTCAACCTTCAAGTTGAGGTGGAAGGTTATGAAGTCCGCAAGACGCCCCGGTTCCTCTATCGCCGACGCAGCGAGTACGACCTCGTGCGGAATGGGCTTTCCCAACTCGGCGGCCTTCTCGAAGTCGCCGACCAGCGTACGCATCGTCGCTTCAATCTCGACGTCGACGGTGGTGTCTTCTGCTATCGCCTCCACTCGCACGAGGTAGAACGGGTCGGTCTGGACGAACTCGGCGACGCGGAACCGCTGCTGGCCTTCAACGAGAGCCTTCGCGGTCCCGTCCGGAAGCTTCAACTCTTGCATGATCGATGCGATACAGCCGATCTCGTAGATGTCGTCGGGACCCGGTTCCTGGGTCTCCGGGTGACGCTGGGTGACAAGGGCGACGAGGTGATCCTCCCGCATCGCCTCCTCGAGCGCCTTGATCGACTTCTCGCGCCCCACGAAGAGCGGCACGACAAGGTTCGGGAACAGGATGAGGTCCCGCAGGGGGATGAGCGGCAATACCTCTGGTATGGCGACTGTCTCGCTTCGTTGTGACACTGCCCACAGGTCCTTTCGGCGAGCGCATGCGATAATCTATGTGCCCGAAATCGTCGTGACGATCCTCGTGGCCAGGTCCCTCAGAGACGCCCTGGCCCTCGGAGCATACATGTCGCCCCGTTCGCCATTCGCGCGCTCGCTCCTGCTGTTGTTCGCATTCGTCTCCGTTTTGTCTTGCCAGCCGAGCGCGTCACCCACCATCGCATCCGGCCAGGGAGTGCCGCCTGTGCCGCGAGGCACACAGGCCCCGTCGCTCGCCGCGCCAGCAGCCGCTTCGGCGTCGCTGACGGCCACCTCGATCGCAGTACCACAGGACGGAGCCTTCGCGTACGACGCCAACGTGCTGCTCCCGAAAGTCGCTCCATACTTGCAGGTGAGACTGCGCATACGCAGGCCGAGCGGTCGGCTCAT
Organism: uncultured Actinomycetes bacterium; assembly: GCA_963817255.1. Lineage (GTDB taxonomy): Bacteria > Actinomycetota > Coriobacteriia > Anaerosomatales > CAVRZR01 > CAVRZR01. The sequence continues at coordinate 14,216 of CAWFNT010000002.1, read as the reverse complement.
CTTCCAAAAGACCTTCATCCGGTCGGATGTTCCGGCCGGACGACAGACCTTCACCTTCGAGCGATCGATCGCCGACCTCGACCTCGCGCCCGGAACCTACGACGTAGCGCTCACGGTCGCGAGCGAGGGCAACCCGCCCAACTCGTGGTCGGTTCCCGGTTCGCTGCGCGTCTACGATCCCACCGCTCGACCGATGAGGTTGGCCCCCGTCATTCGAATCTCGAGCGCGCCCGCTCGCGACCCCGAGGGCAACTTCGTAGTAGACCCCTCGGTGGAGACAGACGCGCGCGATGAAGCGATCGCGCTCGCCAATGCGATCCTCGCTGACGGCCGGCTTCGAGCGTCTTTGGCCATCGCGCCGGAACTGCTTGAAGAGTGGAAGAAGGTGTCCACCGGATACACCTACGCGTCGCCCGCCGGACTCGAGAGCGTAGCGGCGAACACTCCGGTGGCACGGGAGTACGCCGAGGCACTGGCGCGGCTCGGGCAGGCCGTCGCGACTCGTCGGCTCGAACTGCTCGACGTGCCCTACGCCGACCCCGACGTTGCCGGGCTTGCGAGCATCGGGCGCGAACGCGACGTAGGCGAACACCTGACGCTCGGCCGACAGCATTACGCCACGTCGCTCGACGAGTCCGCTTCGGTCGGCACGCTCACGGCGCACGGCTGCCTCACCACCGCTGCCGCCGAGGAAGCCCGAGCTCACGGAATTCGCTACGCGTTCGTCTCGCCGCGCTACATCAGGGGCGCCGAGACGTCGGTGCCCGTCGGCGTGTTCTCGTCTCCGAAGCTGCCGCTGACCATGCTCTCGGTCGATGCCTCCCTCAGTCGGGTGTTCGGAAGCGCGGGCGCGACCGGCACTGTCGACACCCTGTTCGTCCGAGCGATCGAAGGCGCTGAGGACACGACCACAGCGATTCCGCTGATTGTCGACGTCGGCCCCGGGCGGTCCGGAAGCGTCAGCACGTTCGTGCGGCGCGCTCAGCTTGTCGAAACGCAGCCGTGGATCACGTTCGTGACCGCTAAGGAGGCCGCGGCGCAGCCGGAGCTGCAGAATCGCTTCTCGCTCGCTCGGCGTGCGAGCATCATGCGCACTACCCCCGCAGGCTGGTGGAGCTCGATAGCCGCGTCCCGGCGCTACGCCGAAGCCCTGGCGAGCGTGCTGGGAGACGCGGATCCCGAAGCCGAAGCAGCCGTCACCGACTCGCTCGTGGCGGAGAGTGCCAGCTGGGCAGGGCCCGACGGGCGCTGGGCCTTGGCGGAACGGGGCCGTTCGTACGCCGCGTCCGCAGTGCGAAGTGCGCAGAAGGTCCTGGGCGCGGTGAGCATCACCGCCAGTGACCTGACCCTCTCGAGCGCCCGTGGTTCCGTGCCGTTCAGCATCAACAACTCCTCCGATCGGGCTCTGAAGGTCGTACTGCGCCTCACCGCCGAGAACGTCAGCCTGCGTTCGCCTCGGCTGCGCACGATGACCCTCTTGCCTGCCGAGAACTACGTCACCGTACCGATCGACCTGCGAGCGTCGACGGGCGGCAGACTGCGTCTTCAGGTTGTTGCGGGAACACTCGTCATTGCCTCTCAGACAGTCGACGTTCACGCGTCGTATCTCGACCGGTTGGCGATCGTCGGAGGCGTCGTGATGGTGTTGGGAGCGATGCTGTTCTACATCCGGCGCCGAGTGAAGCGCGCCGAGCACGCTGCGGACCCGGAATAGGGCTGGTAGACTGATGACGATCCACACGGGTTACGAGGTGCTTGCCCAATGAGGACGATACTCATCATCGCTTTGATCCTCTTCGTGGCCGCTGTGTTCCTGAACGAAGTCGGCCACTACGCGCGTGCCCGCTACGACTTGAACAACGCAACCAACGATATTGCTGACAGGCTCTCGCGCTACGCACGGGGCAAGTCCCGCGTGCAGGCCGCGAACCAGGCGGCCGCTATTGCGAGGCAAGAGGGGGTCGAGGTCTACCAGTACGACCAGGATCCAACAAGGGTGCAGGTCTGGGCACGCGTGAAGGTAGCCGGAACCCTGATCGTCGGACCCTACCGGGCGTGGCGAGCGGGAAAGCCGCTCGACACCCCGTACGTGATCACGGACTACGCGACGTCGGTATACCAGTAGCTAGGCGACGGCGCGGGCACTTCGCCCGAGATGGTCATGAGAGGACTTGATGAGAACCGTCGTGCTCGATACCAACGTGCTGCTCGCCGACCCGGGCTCGCTTCTCGGCTTCCCCAACGCCGAGGTCGTCATCCCCGAAACGGTGCTCGCGGAGCTCGACAAGCTCAAGACGTCCCGTGTCGATCCGGATCTCAGGTTCAGGGGCCGTGAGGTAAGCCGCATCCTGTTCGACTTGTCCGAGCAGGGCAGCCTGATCGAGGGCGTCGACCTGCCCGATGGCGGACGCCTTCGAGTGATGCCGCTCGATTCGGAATCGCCGCTTCCCGAGGGACTGTCGACCAGGAACGCCGACGACAAGATACTTGCCGTCGCGGTGCAGGTCGCTCACAAGAACGGCGAGACGACGCTCATCACGAACGACCTCAACATGCTGCTCAAGGCGCAGACCTACGGCGTCACGGTCGAGCGGCACGGCGAGGGACTCGAAGGCGGGTTCGGACGACGCTACATCGTTCGCCCGTTCCAGCGCTACAAGATCCCTCTCGGTATTCTGGCGACGTCACTCGCGGTGTTCGCGGCGATCCTGATCATCGCCTTCTACGGTCCCGGCCGACAGAGCAACTCGCCGGCGACGATCCCCAATGAGTTCAAGGACCTGCTGAGCACCGGGCAGCGCCAGTCGCTGGACTATCTGATCACTCTGGAGACGGAGCCCAACGATACAGGCGCCCTCAAGGGCATGGGCGACTTCTACTACGACCTCGCCGAGCAGACCAACAGCGTTCGCTCGGCCCTCCTGGCGATCGGGTACTACGAGCGCTACCTGAAGCTGGAACCTGACGACCCCAATGTGCGTACGGATCTGGCAGTCGAGTACTTCAGGACGGGGCAGACGGACAAGGCGATCACCCAGACCGCGCAGGTGATCGCGCAGAACCCTCGTCACGCCCAGGCGAACTACTGGCTGGGAATCTTCTACTGGCAGGCTCAGCGACACGACTACAAAGCTGCGGCGACGCAGATGATCACCGTCTTGGGGCTGACAAAGAGTAATCCGAACGAGCACGGCCTCTATCAGCAGGCAGCACTTGCACTTGAGCAGATCTCGAAGGACGCGAAGAAGGCAGGCCAGCCGCTACCCAGCAACCTGACCACGGCCACCGGAGGACTGCAGTAGTGGAGAACGTCGATATCGCGATCGTAGGGGGCGGCCCCGCCGGACTGACCGCCGCCCTGTACGCGTCACGTGCCCGCGCGAAGACCGTCGTCTTCGAGCGCGGGATCCCGGGCGGGCAGATCGTCACGACCGACTGGATAGAGAACTACCCTGGGTTCCCCTCGGGACTGTCGGGTATGGAACTCGGCGAGTTGATGACCAAACAGGCCGAGGAGTTCGGCGCCGTGCTCAGCACGTTCGCGGACGTTGCCGCCATCAAGCCGAAGGATCTCGACTTCGTGGTCGAAGCCGCCGACGGCGAAGAGTACCTGGCAAGAGCGGTGATCGTCGCGACGGGCGCGGTCCCGCGCCACCTTGGCGTTCCGGGGGAGGCCGAGTTCACGGGACGCGGCGTGTCGTGGTGTGCAACCTGTGACGGCGCCCTCTACAGAGACAAGACGGTCTGTGTCGTCGGTGGCGGCGACGCCGCCATCGAGGAAGCCATGTTCCTCACGAAGTTCGCGAGCAAGGTCCACATCATCCACCGCCGCGACGAACTGCGCGCCACGAAGTGCATCCAGGAACGCTGCTTCGCGAACGAGAAGATCGAGATGCAGTGGAGCCGCGTCGTCTCCGAGATCGTCGGGCAGGACGGCAAGGTGACAGGCGTACGTCTTGTCTCGACGAAGGGCGAGGAAGACGTGGTGCTTCCAGTTGAGGGCGTCTTCATCTTCGTCGGCATCCATCCGGTGAGCGAACTCGTGCGAGAACTCGTGGATTGTGACGAGAAGGGGTACATCAAGGTCGATCACGACGGACGAACCTCGTGGCCGGGCCTGTACGCGGCCGGTGACGTGACCGATTCGGAGCTCAAACAGGTGATCACAGCGGCAGCAGGAGGCGCATCGGCAGCCTTCGAGGCCGTCAAGTACATAGACGAGAAGGTGTGCTCGCTCTAGCGACAGCCACGAGCGAGCAGGAAGGGGACGAACGATGGCTGATCTCACGCACGTCACCGACGCGACTTTCGAGGCCGACGTGATCAAGAGCGAGAAGCCGGTGCTGCTCGACTTCTGGGCGCCGTGGTGCAATCCGTGCAGGATGATGGAGCCGGTCTTGAAGGAGATCGCGGACGAGCACGGCGACAAGATCGTGATCGCCAAGATGAACGTCGACGACAGCCCGGCGACCGCCGACCAAGTACGACATCCTCTCGATCCCCTCGCTGCTCGTCTTCTCCGGCGGCCAGGTCGTCAAGAAGCTCGTCGGCGCGATGCCAAAGAAGAAGCTCGTTGAGGAGCTCGCTCCCTGGATCGGATAGCTCTCGATCGGTCCGCTCGCGGCAGTAACGTGACGCACCCCCGGGTGCTGACGCTCGCAAGGAGACAGCATGTGTGAACAGGGCATCAATATCGGGCAGATGAAGCTGGCCGTCGGTCAGTCCGACGATGCCATTGCACTCGTGCAGCAATGGCTGGAGCAGCTGCACCACCTGGCCGATCACGGACACGAAGCGGCGGCGAGCGCCGACATCGCGCAGGCAACGGTCCTGCTCGGCGAGGCAAGAGCGAAGCTCGAATCGGCCATAGAAGCACTCGAGGGCGGCGGGGCAGTCGACGTGAGCGTCGAACTCGTCTAGCCGTCACTCGGGCCGCGGAAGTGCCGGGAGGCGCATCCGAGGGTCGGCCCACGGTGCGAGCACGCCCGGCTCCTTTGACGGGGAGGCTGGGCGTGTTACGATTTCCCCATTCGTGTTACCGTCGCGATGTCGTGGAACTCGGTGGAGGAATCGTCGATGAGCAAGCTCACCCGCTTCAGCGTCGCCATGGACGAGACACTGCTCGGCAAGTTCGACGAGTTCGTCGAGCGGCGCGGCAACGGTCGCAATCGATCGGAGGCCGTCCGTGACCTCGTGCGCGACGCGCTCGTCGAGACCGAGTGGGAGGGTTCGGCGGACGAGATCGTCGGCACCATCACCATGGTGTTCGACCATCACGCCTCCGAGCTATCCGAGAAACTGGACGCTTTACAGCACGCACATCACGACAAGATCGTCTCGGCGATGCACGTCCACCTCGACGCCCACAACTGCCTCGAAGTCATCGTCGTCCGAGGAGGGAGCGCCGACGTGAGCGCGATCTCCGACGGGCTGCTCGGCACCAAAGGCGTCAAGCACGGCAAGCTCGTCATGACCACGACCGGCCGTCATATCTAGGGGGAGCTTCGAGATGCACATCCCCGACGGATACCTTGGTCCGCAAACGTACGCCGTGCTCGACGTGGCCATGGTGCCGATCTGGGCGGTCGCTTCGGCCAAGGTGAAGAAGACCCTCAAGACCAAACAAGTACCGCTCATGGCACTCGGAGCCGCATTCTCGTTCGTGATCATGATGTTCAACGTGCCGGTCATCGGAGGCTCGACGGGACACGCCGTCGGGGCCACGCTGATCGCCATCATCCTGGGACCATGGGCGGCGTGCCTGTCGGTCTCGATCGCGCTCGTCATCCAGGCCCTTCTGTTCGGCGACGGGGGCATAACCGCGATCGGGGCGAACTGCTTCAACATGGCTGTGGTGATGCCGTTCGTGGGCTTCTACCTCTACCGTTTGATCGCTGGCGACAAGCCCGGGTACGGGCGGAAGGTCGCCGCGTCGGGTGTCGCTTCGTACGTGGCGATAGTCGCAGGGGCCATCCTCGCGGGCGTCGAGTTCGGCCTTCAGCCGCTTCTCGCGCACACTGCGAGCGGACAGCCACTGTACGCCCCCTATCCGCTCAACGTCGCGGTGCCCGCCATGGCCTTCGAGCACCTGCTCTTCTTCGGCTGGGTCGAGGCACTCGTGACGATGGGCGTTGTGGCGGTCATGGCAAAGCAGGACTCTGCGCTGCTCGACATGAAACCGGCGTCGAAGCCGATGCGGTGGCTCTGGGCGGGACTCGGCGGTCTCATCCTCCTCACACCCATCGGCGTGCTTGCCTCGGGTACGGCATGGGGCGAGTGGGGCGCCGAGGAGCTCCAGTCCATGCTCGGGTTCGTGCCCAGCGGGCCTCGAGCGGCTCGGCAGCGCATGGACGGCAGCCATTCCCGACTATGCGCCCGCGTTCGTGAAGAACCCGCTGCTCGGGTACTTGCTTGCCGCGGTCATCGGCGCTGCGCTTGTCGTCGGAGTGACGTGGGCCATCGCCCTTCTGCTCGCCCGCGGGAAGGACGCGTCGCAGCCCCCTGCGGCGCCGACGGCGTAGCTGCTCCATGTGCGAGAGCGACATCGCGCCCGTCGTACGGCCGTCCAGACGCAGGCGTTCACTCGCGCGGAGGACGGCCGACTCGATCGGCCACGCGATCGGAGAGGTGCTCGAGAACGAGGAGCTGGCGACGCGCCCCGGCCTGCTCCAGAGGCTCGATCCCCGCGTCAAGCTGGGCTCCCTCGTCGGGTTTGCCGTCACCGCGAGCCTCGTCCACTCGCTTTGGGTACTTGCGGGGCTGGTCGGCCTGACGCTCGTTCTCGCGGCCGCCTCGGCAGTGGGCGTCGGCTCGTTCGCCCGCAAGGTCTGGGCATCGGCGGGGCTGTTCGCGGTGCTGATCGCGGCGCCGGCCACGACGCGCTTCATCACGCCTGGGCCGGCGCTGGTCGAGCTGGGGCCGTTGACGCTCACCATCCCGGGCGTCCTCGGCGCCCTCACGCTCGTGCTTCGCGTGGTGGCCAGCGCCGGCTTCGCCCTGCTCATCGTGTGGACGACCCGTTGGACCGACCTGCTCTCGGCGCTTACGGCACTGCGAATGCCCGACGTGGTCGTCGCCACCTTTGCGATGACACAGAAGCAGATCGTGTCGCTCCTTCGGACCGTGCAGCAGATCCATCTCGCCCGGGAGAGCCGCACGCTCGGACTGGGTACGACTTCGGAGAACCGACAGTGGGTCGTCGGACGGATGGCATTCGTGGTCCACAAGTCGGTCAAGACGGCCGATGACGTCTACGACGCGATGCTCTCCCGTGGCTACACGGGTGCGATGCGTTCGATCCGGCGCCTCGCGATGAGCGGTCGCGACTGGATATGGCTCGCGGCCAGCGCGTCCGCGTGCGCATTCTTCGTGGCCATCGATCGGGTGGTCCTGCCCAGATGAACGTCGACTTCAGCCTCCAGCAGGTCCGACACGAGTACCGCAAGGGAGCGGCGGCGCTGGACGGCATCGATCTGACGGTCGGCTGCGGCGAGCACGTCGCGATCGTCGGAGCGAACGGCTCCGGCAAGTCCACGCTGCTCAAGATGCTCGACGGTCTCGTCTTCCCCACCTCGGGGACGATTACCGCGTTCGGCCAGCCGCTCACCGAGGAGGCGCTTGAAGATCCTGCGTTTCGCCGCGAGTTCCGCTCGCGAGTCGGGTTCGTGTTCCAGGATGCAGACGTGCAGCTGTTCTCCAGCAACGCCTTCGACGAGCTCGCTTTCGGCCCTCTCCAGCTCGGCCTGGAGGAGTCCGAGGTCCGCCGCCGCGTATCCGAAGTCGCCGAGCAGCTGCGCATCGACAAGCTCCTCGACCGCGAGCCGTACACGCTCTCGGGCGGCGAGAAGAAGCGGGTGGCCATCGGCAGCGTTCTCACGATGGAGCCCCACGTCCTGCTCCTCGACGAGCCCACGAACGCGCTCGATCCCCGAAGCCAGGTCTGGCTTCTGGACGTGCTGTATGAGTGGAAGCGTGAGGGGCGCACCGTAGTGATCGCCACGCACGATCTCTCCATCGCAGAGGAGGCCGCCGACCGGATGGTCGTGCTGTCCGAAGCGCACCGCGTTGCGGGAGACGGCCCGCCCCAAGAGGTGCTGGACGACCGCGAGATGCTCCTCGCCGTGAACCTCATCCACGAACACGCACATCGACACGGGGAGATCACCCACGTGCACGGGCACGCGCACACGCACAGCCACGCCCACGACTGACCTTCGCTCGCTGCTACAATCGGCGGATGAAACCCAAGCAGGTCAAAGGCACGTTCCAAGGGCAACCCAACGTGGAACCGCAGACGGAGCCGGAGGCTCCCCGATACTGGGAGTGCCCGGCGTGCGGGTTCCTTTCGGCGGACGCCGCGTTCGGCGACGGCACCAAGAAGTGCCCGTTCTGTGGCGCCCCGCCCGGCGAGCGGCGCATGTTCCCGCCCGAACGGCTGAGGAAGCTCGATGCGCGAATACGTCGCTACCACTCCGATGGCGAAGCCGAGATCGTGGTCATCCTCGTCGCGACCTTCCTCGAGACGCTGCTCGAAGACATCCTCGACCGGATCATGCGGGCGCGCGGCGCTGACGCCGGCATCCGCGAGGCCGTTCTCGACGGACAACGTGCCGTCGGCCAGCGCATCGGTCGCCTGTTCCCGATGCTCACGGGCGAACAGTTCGAGGATGCCGCGGCGGAGCTCGGGTTCAGGGACTTCCCGCATCGCTGGCGGCAGATGCGCGCCGTGCGCAACGCCTTCATCCACGACGACCCATACCTCGGTGCTCAGGAGACGATCAGCTCGCATACCTCGGTCGAGGCAATGCACTTGCTCGACCAGGCATACAAGCTGTTCGTCTCCATCAACAACCGCTTCGTTGCGAACGCCGCGGGCGCCGGCCCGGCGTCGGATGCCCGCTAGCTGCGCCGAATTGGCGAGGTGGATGCCGTGAAGGCGCTCTCACTCCATGTCACGGGCATCGTCCAAGGCGTCGGCTTTCGGCCGTTCGTCTACAACCTCGCGCGCGAGCTCGGCCTCGAGGGCTGGGTGCTGAACTCCTCCGAAGGCGTGTTCGCGCTCGTGCAGGGCAACGCCGAGGCGGTCGACTCGTTCCCGCGCCTGCTGCGCGAGCGGGCGCCGGCGATGGCCGTCATCGAGTCGGTCGTGGTCGAGGAGGTCGAGCCCGAGACGCTCTCGGGCTTCGCGATCCGCGAGTCCTCCGCGGTCGAGGGCGCCATGACGCTCGTTTCGCCGGATATCGCCACGTGTGTTCCGTGCACGCACGAGCTTCTCGACGCCGATGACCGACGGTTCCACTACCCATTCATCAACTGCACGAACTGCGGGCCACGGTTCACCATCATCGACGACATTCCGTACGACCGGCCGATGACGACCATGCGCGACTTCCCCATGTGCCCTGAGTGCACCGCCGAGTATGGCGACCCGGCCGACCGCCGCTTCCACGCGCAGCCGGATGCGTGCTTCGTCTGCGGGCCGCGGCTGTATCTCAACGTCGCCGCAGAGGCGGGGGGCGGAGGGGATCCCCGGTTCCCGCCAGACGCGAGTTGGGATCCAAGCCGGGAACTAGGCTCGCGGCCGCACCGGGACCGCGACGCGGAGCGCGAGCGAAGCGACCAGATCATCGCCGCCGCGGTGCAACTGCTGCTTGAGGGCCGGATCCTCGCGATCAAGGGCCTCGGCGGCTTTCACCTCGCGTGCGACGCAACGAACGAGGAGGCGGTGGCTCGCCTTCGCGAGCGCAAGAATCGCTGGGGCAAGCCTCTCGCGATCATGGTGCCCGATCTCGAGACGGCTCGCGCGTTCTGTGAGATCGGGACGGAAGAAGAGGTCTTGCTTGCGGGTGTGGTGCGTCCGATCGTCTTGCTTCGGCGGAAACGCGAGACGGACGGCCGCCTCGTCCAAGGGCGCATCGCGCCCTCGGTCGCCGGCGACCTCGTGGAAATGGGACTCATGCTCCCGTATACACCCCTCCATCACCTCTTGCTCGCCGAGGCCAAGCGCCCTCTGGTCATGACGTCGGGCAACCTCTCTGAGGAGCCCATCGCGATGGACAACGCCGAAGCGCTCGAGCGCCTCGGTCGTATCGCCGACGCCTTCCTGCTCCACGACCGACCCATCCGATCGCGCTACGACGACAGCGTGTTCCGCGTAGTGGATGGCGCGGTCGAGCCCGTGCGCCGCGCGCGCGGATACGCACCGTTCCCGCTCCGGCTGCCTTTCGAGAGCGACGTCGACATCCTCGCGGTCGGACCAGAGCAGAAGAACACGTTCACGCTGCTCAAAGGTGCGTACGCGTTCGCTTCGCAGCACATCGGCGACATGGAGAACGCCGAGACGCTGGCGTCGTTCGAGCAGACCATCGGCCTCTACGAGCGCCTCTTCCGCATCACGCCCAAGATCGTCGCCCACGACCTGCACCCCGAATACCTGTCCACGAAGTTCGCGATGGGACTCGACCTGCCGAAGGTCGGCGTGCAGCACCACCACGCGCACATCGCGAGTGTGACTGCCGAACACGGGATCGCCGAGAAGGTCACGGGTGTCGCGTTCGACGGCACCGGCTACGGAACGGACGGCCACATCTGGGGCGGAGAGGTGCTCATCGCCGACTGGGCTGGCTTCGAACGCTTCGCACACCTCGCCTACGTGCCCATGCCCGGCGGTGCCGCCGCGATCCGGCGGCCTGCCCGCATGGCGATCGGCGCCCTTGCGGGCCTCGGGCTGCTCGACCACCCTGGGGCCGGCCCGCTCCGCTCGCGTCTCGCCGAAGGCGAGGAGGCCTTGCTCTTGCGAATGATCGAGCGCGGGGTCAACTCGCCCCTCACCTCTTCGATGGGTCGGCTCTTCGACGCGGTCGCCGCGATCGTGGGCGTGCGCGACGATGCGCGGTACGAAGGCGAGGCGGCGATCGAGCTCGAGGCGGCTGCGGACCTTGCCGCCGAGGGCGGCTACGAGTTCGCGCTGCGCGCCGTGGCGTCGGCGGCGGGCTCCGCCGCCGACGCGACGGCACGTCATGCGGCGCACGTCATCGACCCGACTGGGCTGCTGGTGTCCGTGCTGGACGACCTCGCCGCCGGGGTTCCGGTCGGCGTCATCTCTACTCGCTTCCACCGCGCTGTTGTGCGCTGTATAGTCGTCTGCGCGCTGGCGACGGCCACCGAGACCGGCATCCACCGGGTCGCACTCGGCGGTGGCGTGTTCATGAATCGGCTCGTCCTGGGCGGGGCTGTCCGCGAACTCCGAAGGTCCGGACTGACGCCGCTCACGCACCTGAAGCTTCCGGCGAACGACGGCGCCGTGTCGCACGGACAGGCTGTTGTGGCCTGGGCACGACGGCACGAGATTTGATGCGAGGGATACGCCCTGAGGCGCACGCGGACCTAGGAGGACGCTGACGTATGTGTCTTGCAATCCCGGCACGAGTTGTTGAGATCGACGAAACCCGGATGGCCCAGGTCGACATCATGGGGGTCACCCGGAAAGTGAGCCTCGATTTGGTTCCCGATGCGACAGCCAACGATTTCGTACTTGTTCACGCGGGCTTCGCCATCCAGATCATCGATGAAGCGGATGCGAAGGAGACCCTCGACTTGCTGCTCCAGATGGATATGTTCTCCGAGGGCGAGCTCGCGGCCGAGGGCCTTGTCGAGTCCGCCGCTCCCGATGAATCCCCCGAGGCGGCCGCGTTCAACCAGTTCATCTCCGAACAGGCCTAGCGCGATATGGACTACTCCAGCTTCCGCGATCCGGTAGTTGCCCGGAAGCTCATCGAAGCGATCGCCACTACCGAGATCGAGCCCGTCAAGATCATGGAGGTGTGCGGCACGCACACCGTGTCGATCGCCAAGCACGGGCTTCGAGGCGTCCTGCCCGAGTGGATCACACTGCTCTCCGGCCCCGGCTGCCCGGTCTGCGTGACGAGCAACGCCGACATCGACACCGCGATCGAGTTCGCTCGGCAACCGGACGTGATAGTCACGACGTTCGGCGACATGATGAAGGTCCCGGGCTCGTACTCGTCGCTCACGCGCGAGAAGGCCGACGGGCGCGACGTCCGCATCGTCTATTCGCCTCTCGACGCGCTCGACCTCGCCGAGAAGAACCCCGACAAGCAGGTCGTCTTCATCGGCGTCGGATTCGAGACCACGGTGCCCATCATCGCCTCGGCGGTCGAGACCGCCGCGAAGCGTGGCATCGAGAACTTCTCGGTGTTCTCTGCGCACAAGACCGTCCCCGAGGCGCTTCGCGCGCTCGTGAACGATCCCGACGTGCAGATCGGCGGCTTCATCTTGCCCGGCCACGTCTCGACGATCATCGGCCTCGAGCCCTACCGCTTCCTCGCCGAGGAGTACCACGTCCCGAGCGTCATCACCGGCTTCGAGCCGGTCGACGTGCTCCAAGGCATCTACATGCTCGTGAAGCAGATCGCCGAGGGGCGCGCGGCCGTTGAGATCGCCTACACCCGCGGCGTCATGCCTGAGGGCAACGTCGCCGCCGTCCAGAAGATGAACGAGGTCTTCGAGCCCGCCGATGCCGAGTGGCGTGGCATCGGGGTCATCCCGAACACCGGGCTCAAGATCCGTGAGGCGTTCGCCGCCTACGACGCGCTCAAGAAGATCCCGGTCACGCCGCCCGAGCCCCGCGAGATCCGCGGCTGCCAGTGCGGCGAAGTTCTGCGAGGCGTGACGCTTCCGTTCGAATGCAAGCTCTTCGCGAAGGCGTGCACGCCGGAGCACCCGATCGGACCGTGCATGGTGTCCTCGGAAGGCTCGTGCGCGGCATACTACCGCTACACGGACTTGGGTAAGACCTAGGAGTCCTGCCGCAGCTGCCCGCGGACTCAGCCCGAGTCTCGCGGCCGGGGGCGGGGGCCTCGGCGTCCTCATCCGTCTTCTGAGAAGGGGTGTCGCGCATGCGTTCCGACCGCATCCTGCTCGCACACGGTTCCGGCGGCACGATGATGCGTGAGCTCGTGGAGGACGTCTTCATCGCCGACTTCGGCGATGAGGCACTCAAGCGCATGGACGACGCCGCCTCGCTCGACTTCCCCGCTGGGCGCGTCGCGCTGTCGACCGACACCTACGTCGTGAACCCGGTCTTCTTCCCCGGCGGCGACATCGGCCGACTCGCCGTGTGCGGCACGGTGAACGACGTCGCTACGAGCGGCGCCACGCCGCTGTACCTCTCGGTGGGCTTCGTGCTCGGAAGAAGGCTTCCTCGTCGCCGACCTCGAGCGCATCCTCGTCTCCATGCGCGACTCGGCCGATCGAGGCCGGCGTCCGCATCGTCACCGGCGACACGAAGGTCGTCGAGAAGGGCCACGGCGACGGCATCTTCATCAACACCGCCGGCGTCGGGTCGCTCGCCGAGGGCGTCGACCTCTCCGGCTCGTACTGCAAGCCCGGCGACGCGGTGATGCTCTCGGGGACGCTGGGCGATCACGGCATCGCGGTCGTCTCGACCCGCGAGGGGCTCTCGTTCGAAACGGACATCCTCACCGACGCGGCACCGCTGAACAAGCTCGTAGCGGCCGTGCTGGAGGCCGCACCCGGCGTGCGCTGCTTCCGCGATCCGACTCGCGGCGGCCTCGCATCCACGCTGAACGAGCTCGCGATGGCCTCCGGCGTCTCGATGACCGTCGAGGAGACCGACGTCCCCGTGCGCCCGCAGGTGCGCGGCGCGTCAGAGATGCTCGGCTACGACGTCTTCCAGGTCGCGAACGAGGGCAAGATGGTCGCCGTCGTTCCCCGCCGAGCAGGCCGAGGCCGCGCTCCAGGCGATGCGCACCGCCCCGTACGGCGAAGACGCGGCCATCATCGGCAGCGTCGCGAGGCGCCGCCGGGCAAGGTGTACGTGCACACCGTCTTTCGGCGCGAACCGCATCATGGACATGCTCGTCGGGGAGCAGCTGCCGAGGATCTGCTAGGCAGTCTTGCGTTGCTCGACCGCTCCGACGGTATCGGCGACACCGCCTTCCAGATACTGCTGTTCACCTCACGCAGACAGGCCTATCATCCGGGTGCGAGGAAATGGGAAGTCGCCAGGCCGACGGGGACACGCCGCAACGAAGACCGACACGAGGATTCTGTCTGCCCTCCGGCCTGAGCTGCGTGCTTCTGGAAGATCGCGTTCTCGATGGTACGGCGACTCACATTCGGGGAGGAGTGAGTCGAGTGCGCGGAGCTTGGGCCTCGAGGATCGTTCGTTCGTG
>CAWFNT010000001.1:0-439481 GCA_963817255.1 uncultured Actinomycetes bacterium | reverse complement strand
CTTCTGCCCACTCACTTCTGCCGCTCGGCAACGATGTAGTACTCGTCGTGACTCGTACCTCCTCGCTGGAAGAACGAGCGTTCGTCGATGCGATAGGGAAACACCTTGATCACGCGATAGCCCAACCCGGCCGCATCGAACGCCTGGGGATTCGGGAAGTACTCGACGATGTAGCCGATCTTCTCCCGCTTGAGGTAGTCGGCGGTGCGACCGGTCTTGAGATAATCGCGGAAGTACTCAGTGTCATTGACGAGGCCGTCAAGGTTCACGACAGTCCGATTCGAGAAGTAGTTCACGGCACCCGCATTCCAGGAGCCAATACGCGCTTCCTTCGGCAGATTCTTGTCGACCCACGCTCCCACCTCTACAACCTCGTTGAACCGCGTCTTGCGCGCCGCATCGAACGTGTAGGTCGTGTAGAGGACCGCGTACGGCACCAGAACCAGCACACGGAGCAACCGCCGCCGCCGCGATTCGCGATCTCGCAACGAGCCACTTCGGCGAGCCACGCCCCGAGAACCGCGAACGCCACGAACTCCGGCACGTAGTACCAGAACGTCGCGATGTACAACTGCATGTAGAGAACGAAGTACGCGATGTGGAGCCCGACCCCGACGAAAAGGGCGATCCAACTCGACAGCCAGGCCTCCTCCGGATGGCTTCTGAACCGTCCCCGGGACCGAAGGCCGAGGATCAGCGCAACGCCCATTACAACAAGGAGGCCGGGGACGACAAGCCACTTCGCGAGAGAGAAGACGCGCTGCGCCCACAGGTCGATCGAGAACCCCTCTGGGAAGTTCATCCAGCTCTTGACCGCGCCGCTCACCGGGAGCGCGATCCCGAAGTCGAGCTGGTTCCACGCCAGATAGGCGACCAGACCGAGGGCGACCACTGCGGCCGTCTCAGCCGAACGGCGTACCCACGACTCGCGGTCGGCCGCGTGGTACGCGACGGCCAGGGCGGGCAGGAGCACGAGGTTGTCGAAGCGGGCGAGCATGGCAACCACGCCGAGCGCGCCAACGAGCAGCGCCTCTCGGCGATTCAGCGGGCGCTTCCTGGCGGCGATGAGAGCGACAAACGACCACAGCCACGCCAGCACCGCGAAATCGAGCGACGTCTCCATGGCGCTGAACAGCGGCTTGAGGATGAATGGGTTCGCGATGACGAGCAGCAGGCCCACCACCGTGGGACCCGCTGGCGCGCCGAGCGACCTCACGGTCCGCAACAGGACGATCGCGCCGGCGATCACGAACGCGCCCTCGAGGAGCGGAACGAACACAAGCGGATCGATATGCGTGAGCCGTGATACCCACATGAGCGGGATCAAGACCATCTGCCAGAGGAACTGGAATCCGTTGGTGGCGTGGAGTCCGTCGAACGACAGTCCCAAGCCGTTCGCTGCATTGCCGGCGATCTTCAGGTAGTAGAACGCGTCGTCGGGCAAGAAGAAGCCGATTTGGATCTCGCGGGCAAACGAGAGGAACAGCGCGATGGATGCTATGGGAACGGCGACCAGCCACGCGGCGTAGCGCTCGACGAAGCTGTCTCCTGCGATCCGGCTGTCGCTCACTCGCGCCCTGGCCCCTGTCCTAGTCGCTCACGAACCCGCTCGCGTGGTCCGGCAGGTCGTGGGCGACGCACGCCGCACCACCCGGCAGGTAGTCCGTCGCGTCGGCAGCCGGCTTGTACGTCTCGAACATCCGTCCCCACGTGGTGTCTCGGCGCAGCTTGGCCTGGATGCCCTTGCCCTTGAGCGGCCACCACACCCAGTCGTGGTAGACGAACGACGCCCAGATGAAGATGTAGACGAGCGGCGTGTGGAAGAAGAGCTTCTGGATCGCCTTGAGCGGGCTGTGCCACAGGCCGTGCCCCACCGAAGACGCGAAGTTGTTGCCCACGTGGAACTGCACCTTGATGTCGGAGACGTCGTCGCCCACGAGCTCGATCTCGCGCACGTCGCCGCATCCAAGGCCGCGTTCGTGCGCGAGACGGATGAACGGGATCGTGAGCGGGTCGAAGCCCATCACCTTCGCGGCCACGGCATCGATCGCAACCTGGTCCTCGCTCGCGAGCATGACGTCGAGCTGCACCGGCTCCATCGTGCGAGGTCCCGGGCCGTTGCCCGCGAAGGTGCCGTCCATGACTGCGAAGAGCCCCGGGTGGATCTCCTTCTGGATCGCGAGCAGGTCGACGATCGTCTCGTGGATCCACGTGTGCGTGTAGTGCCTTCGCGTGTTGAGCAGCCCGCCGAAGGCGTTCTTGATGGCGCCCGTCGTAGTCGTGTAGATGTGGCACTTCACCGTGGGCAGATGCAGGATGCTCTTTCCCGGGAAGTAGTCCGGGATGTAGATGCCCTCGGGGAAGATCTTGTCGAGCGCGAGCATCTGGGCCTTGGGCTCGTAGCGCATCCAGCCCATGTCCTCGGGCTTGAAGTTGAACTTCTCGGGCACGCAGTAGCTCTCCCAGAGCGGCGCGAGCTTGTTCAATCGCTCGCCCTTGTACGGGTCGGTCACGACCGTGTTGTTGTGCACGGTGACCACGTCGCTCCAGCCCCCGCCCCGAAGCGCGCGGATGACGCCTTCGAGCTGCCACGGCGTCGTGTTCGCCGAGAGGAACGGCATGTGCCACGAGATGTTGTCCTTCAAGATGACGGGCGCGTCCTTGGGAAGCGCCGCGTCGACGCCGCCGAGGCGCATGACGCGCGCGGTGTCTTCGAGGACGGATTCGGGGTTCGTCCTGACGATGGCGACCTTCGAGGTCATCGGGCAGGTCCTTTCGTGGCGATGTTCGGGCGGCGGAGTGCCCCGGACGGCCTACAGAACGTAGAGCGCCGCGGCGGCGGTGAGCAGCCAGAGCACGATCGTGACGATGAGGGGAACGTCGGTCAGCAGCACTTCCTCGGGATTCCCGCCGAAGTCCTTCTGATAGATGAGATACAGGTATCGGAAGAGCCCGTACACGACGAACGGGACCGTGAGGAAGACCTGCGCGTTCTGCTGCGCCGTCTCGGAAAACGCCGCGTAGATGGCGTACGTCACGATCGTCGCGGCGGTCACGGACGACAGCAGCGCGTCGAGGAACTGCGGCCCGTAGTGCTCGAGCGACGGCCGGTGCGCCCTCGCCTCCTCGTCGAGCACGACGAGCTCGTGGCGCCGCTTCGCAAAGCCGAGGAAGAGCGCGAGCAACGACACCGCAGCGTAGAGCCAGTACGACAGACTCACGCCGGCTACGACCGCGCCGGCGAGCGCGCGCAGCACGAACCCCACGGCGATCGCCATCACGTCGAGGATCACCTGGTCCTTGATCCACCAGCTGTAGAGGATCTGCAATGCCAGGTACGCGACCGTCACCGCCAGGAACTCCACGCCGAGCGCCGCGGCTCCAGCCAGCCCGACGACGAGCAGAACACCCGCCGCCCACGTGGCCGTGCGTACGCTCAGCGCGCCGCACGCGATGGGCCGCTTGCACTTCTTTGCATGGAGCTTGTCGCGTTCGATATCTCGGATGTCGTTCGCGATGTAGGTGGCGCCCGACACGATGCAGAAGACGACGAAAGCGCCGACCGTCTTCAGCACCACGCTCGGTTCGAGGAGTTCACCCGCAAAGATGAGCGGGGCGAAGACGATGAGGTTCTTCGTCCACTGCTTCGGCCGCATAGACGCGACCAACGCCCTAAGCACGGACATCTCCCTCACGGTGGTGCTCCCACCACTCGACCGTGCGCCGGATGCCTTCATCGAACGGCACGCGCGCCTCGAAGCCGAAGCGTTCCTTCGCGCGGCTCACGTCGAGCATTCGCCGAGGCTGGCCGTTGGGCTGGTTCGTGTCCCACACGATCCCGCCCGTGTATCCCACGTGCCGCGCGATGAGCTCGGCGAGGTCCTTGATCGAGATCTCGAAGCCGGCGCCGAGGTTCACCGGGCTCCGCGCCGTCGTATCGCTCGGCGGCGTCGCAGATGCCGCGCGCGCAGTCCTCCACGTAAAGGAACTCGCGAGTCGGGCTGCCGTCGCCCCAGAGCACCACCGGCGCACCCGTGTCGCGCCCCGCGACCATCTTGCGGATCATCGCCGGGATCACGTGGCTCGTCTCGAGGTCGAAGTTGTCGCGAGGGCCGTAGAGGTTCACCGGGCAGCAGGAAGATGCCGTCGAAGCCGTACTGCTCGCGGTAGGCCTGGAGCTGCACGAGCATCATCTTCTTGGCGAGCCCGTAGGGCGCGTTGGTCTCTTCGGGATACCCGTTCCAGAGCTCGTCTTCGCGAAACGGGATGGGCGTGAACTTGGGGTACGCGCAGATGGTGCCGAGCGCCACGAACTTGCCGACGCCCGCCTTGCGCGACTCCTCGATGAGTTGCGTGCCCATGATCGCGTTCTCGTAGAAGAACTTCCCGGGGTTCGCCGCGATTCGCGCCGATGCCGCCGACGACCGCCGCGAGGTGGATGACGACGTCGGGCCTCGCGTCCGCGAGCACGCGCGTGACGCCGTCGAGCGTGCGCAGATCGTAGTCGCTCGCGTGCGGCACGAAGACGTCGGTCGCCCCGCGGCGCGCCAGCTCCTCGAGCACGAACGAGCCGAGGAAGCCCGCGCCACCGGTGACGCAGACGCGTGACGCGGAAAGGTCGAGTGAACGATCGTTCATCTGCGAGGAATCGGTCACCGTCGGCTCACTCGTCCGCGATGTGGTACTCGGCCGGTCCCGCGTCTTCTAGCGGCGGGAGCAGCTCCACTCTTCGCAAGCCTGCCCACGCGGTCGAGGTCGGCGTCCACCATCGTCTCCACGAGTTCTCTGAACGTCACACGCGGTTCCCAGCCCAGCTTCTCGCGCGCCTTTGTGGGATCGCCGAGGAGCAAGTCGACCTCTGCAGGCCTGATGAACTGCGGATCGACCTTCACGTAGTCCTGATAGTCCAGGCCGGCGCGCGCGAACGCGATCTCACAGAGCTCGCGGACGGTGTGCGTCTCGCCGGTCGCGATCACGAAGTCGTCGGGCTCGTCGTGCTGCAGCATGAGCCACATCGCCTCGACGTAGTCGCCCGCAAAGCCCCAGTCGCGCTTCGCCTCGAGGTTGCCGAGACGCAGCTCTTCGGCCAGGCCGAGCTTGATGCGCGCGACGCCGTCGCTCACCTTGCGCGTCACGAACTCGAATCCTCGGCGGGGCGACTCGTGGTTGAAGAGGATGCCGTTGGCGGTGAACATGCCGTACGACTCGCGGTAGTTCACAGTGATGTAGTAGCCGTACGCCTTGGCCACACCGTAGGGCGATCGCGGGTGGAACAGCGTCGTCTCCTTCTGCGGGACCTCGTGCACCATGCCGTACATCTCGCTCGAAGATGCCTGGTAGAAGCGGGCCTCGGGTCTGACTCGCCGCACGGCCTCGAGGAGGCGCGTCGTACCCAGAGCGTCGACATCGCCAGTGTAGACAGCCTGGCGCCACGAGTCGCCAACGAAGGACTGCGCAGCAAGGTTGTAGACCTCGTGTGGCCGAACCTCATCGACGACGTCGATCAGTGAGCCCTGGTCGCTCATGTCGCCGTGCACCAGTTCGATCCGGTCGATGAGGTGCTCGATGCGTTCGAGCCGTGCCGACGTCGATGCCCGCCGAAGCAGCCCGTGCACCTCGTAGCCCTTCTCGAGCAGGAACTCGGCGAGATACGAGCCGTCCTGGCCGGTGATTCCGGTGACGAGCGCGCGTTTGGCCATCGGCTACTTCTCCCTGTTCCAGTCGTCGCTCAGCCTGACGATATCGTCCTCGCCGAGGTACTCCCCCACTTGGACCTCGATGACCTTGAGCGGCACCTTGCCGCAGTTCTCGATGCGGTGCACGGCGCCCACGGGGATGAACGCGCTCTCGTTCACGTGGACCTCGAAGCGCTCATCGTCGCGCGTCACGAGCGCGGTACCGGCGATGACGATCCAGTGCTCGCTTCGGTGGTGGTGCCGCTGCAGGCTCGGCTTCTTGCCCGGCGTGATCTCGAGGAGCTTGATCTGGTAGCCGGGTCCTCGGAGCAGGCTCGTCCAGCTTCCCCATGGCCGGAGCGAGACCTTGGGCTGCACGACTTCCTCGGCACCGATCGCCTTGAGTGCGTCGAACACCTGCCGAACGTCCTGCGCCCGGTCTTTCGCGAGCACGAGCGTAGCGTCGCTCGTGTCCACGACGATCGTGTCGCTGGAGTCCCACAGTCGCGACAAGCCGGTCGCTCGTGTAGACGATCGAGTCGGTGGTGTCGACGTCGACGCCGCGTCCAACACGCACCGTCCCGTGCTCGTCGGGCTCGGCGATGTCTTGGAGTGCGAGCAGCGAGCCCACGTCGCTCCAGTTGAGACCGGCCGGGATGACGGCGACGTTGGACGACGTCTCCATCACGGCGTAGTCGATGGAGATGGCCGGCACGTTCGAGAACAGCTCGAACGCTGCCTGGCCGGCGCGCTCCTCCTCCGGCATGGCTGCCATCGCTCGCGCGACCTCGGCGATGCGCGCCCCGTCGGCGCCTGCTTCGGCGAGCTCGTCGAGGAGCTGGCCCGCGCGCATGACGAAGATGCCGGCGTTCCAGAAGTACTCGCCGCTATCGAGGTAGGCCTGCGCGCGCTCGGCGTCGGGCTTCTCGACGAAACGCTCGGCGCGGAACGGGACCGCCGCGCCCACCGCGTGATCGTCGAGGCGTTCGGCGGCCTTGATGTAGCCGTATCCCGTCTCGGCTCGCGTGGGACGGATCCCGATGGTCGCGAGGTAGCCGGCCTCGCGCCAGCTTGACGCCGCTTTCGATGCAGTCGCGCCAGAGCGCGTCGCCCTCGAGCTGGTGGTCCGAGGGCAGCACGACCATGACGGCATCGGCATCCTCGCGCTCCAGCACCGCCGCGACGAGCGCGATCGCCGGAGCCGTGTTGCGGGCTGTCGGCTCCTTCAGGTAACGCAGCCGATGCAGATCGGGATCGGGCTGTGCGGTCAGGTGGTTCCGCAGCTCGTCGAAGAGCCGCTCGTTGGTGACGATGATGACGTCCTCGCCACTCTCGACAGCGGGGTGATCCGGTGCACTGCCTGGGCGATGAGCGACTCGGTCCCGAAGACCGAGAGCAGTTGCTTGGGATTGAGCTCGCGCGACAGCGGCCAGAAGCGCTGACCGCTTCCGCCTGCGAGGATGCAAGCGTACAGGTGGGGGATCGCAGGGGGCATTCGTCGCTCCGGGATCGGCGTTTCGGCGGTGCAGCTCAGCCGCAGGTGAGTATACCAATCGGCAGCGCGGAGACCTCTAGCGTTCGCGGTCGCCGGAGTCGACCGCCGTATCGGTCGAAGCTTCTCCCGACGCGCCCCCCGCCGCCTCTTCGGCGACATCTCCGAATTCGGCGATCTCGATCGTGTGGCGGAACGTGAAGTACTTGTGCCCGAGGAACGTGAAAACGGTCACTGCGAAGATCGTGATGAGCTGTCCGACCTGCGGCGGAAGGCCCGCCACCCGCACGGCGAGCCAGAGTATCAGCGTGCTCACACCCTGTGCCGGCAGATACACCAGGTACGCGCGCGCGATCTGCGGGATGAGTCTGCCCGGGCTCCTGAACGCGAAGTACTTCATGGTCGTCGCGCTCACCGGGACCATGAGCACCCACCCGGCCCACTGGACGATCAGGTAGTACGCGTCACCGATCCGCGACAGCAGCGTCGACGACGAATCCGACAGCGTGTGGAGCGCGGCGCCAAGCGTGGCCAGCAGCGCGAGAAAGAGCAGGTAGCTGACTATCGTGTTGCACACGCCGACGACGAGGAAGCGGATCTTCTCGCCGTGCTTGTCGTACAAGGCGGCAAGCGCCCCCTTGTCGTCGCTCATCGCCAGTGCCTCACGGCCGGCGCGCCGACGGTGGTGGACCGCGTGTGGCGGATGTGCGAGTGCGTAGGCCCTACCCCAGCATCTTCTCGAGCGAATCGCGCAGGGCGGCACCGAACTCCTCGGTCTGAAGCCCGAGGGCCACGTTCACCTCGAGCCATGACAGCACGTTGCCGGTGTCGTGGCCCGACTCGGTCTTGACCGCGTAGATGTCCTCGGTCTCCAGCAGCTGCTTGAGCGCATCCGTGAGCTGGATCTCGTCTCCTCGGCCCGGCTTCACGTGCGGCAGGATCTCCATGATCTTGGGAGTCAACAGATACCTGCCGAAGATGGCGAGGTTACTGGGTGCGTCGTTGATCGTCGGCTTCTCCACGAGGTCGGTGAGCTTCCACACGCCGGGCTCGACCTCATGGCCCTCGATGACGCCGTACCGGCTCACGAGATGCTCCTCGACCGGCGTCACTGCGAGCACCGATGACCCGTACTTCGCGTGCGCCGAGAGGAGCTGGGGAAGCACGCTTCTGTCGGGCACGAGAACGTCGCCGAGCATGACGAAGAAGGGGTCAGACCCCGTGAACGGTGCGCCGCACAACACAGCGTGCCCGAGGCCGCGAGGGCGCTTCTGGCGGACGTAGAAGACGTCGGCTATCTCGGAGATCCGACGGATCTCCCTAAGCTTGTCCAGGTTGCCCGTCGCTTCGAGCTGGTCCTCGAGTTCGACCGAGCGGTCGAAGTGGTCTTCGATCGCGCGTTTGTCGCGCCCTG
The DNA here is from genome assembly GCA_963817255.1 of uncultured Actinomycetes bacterium. Taxonomy (GTDB): domain Bacteria; phylum Actinomycetota; class Coriobacteriia; order Anaerosomatales; family CAVRZR01; genus CAVRZR01. The sequence continues at coordinate 430,900 of CAWFNT010000001.1, read as the reverse complement.
TGACGATGAGGATGTCGTCGACACCGCCCTCGCACGCTTCCTCGACCACGTACTGGATGACGGGCTTGTCGACGACGGGCAGCATCTCTTTGGGCTGCGACTTGGTGGCAGGCAGAAAGCGCGTGCCCAGACCTGCCGCCGGGATGATCGCCTTCATGTGTGTGCCCTTTCATTGAGAATTGGGCCGCGCGGACGCAGCCGCAAACCCGACAGATTGTACGCCTATCGGCTAGCTGCGCCACTCATCAAGAATCGACTTCAACTGAATGGCAAGTGTTGGAACGTCCTCGAGTGCAGTTGTCCAAACATCGTCGAAGGCAACCGAGAAGTAGCCGTGAACGAGCACATTACGCATGGCGATGACGTCCCTCCACGGCACATGCGCGTAGCTCTCGCGCACGTCCGTCGGAACCGCGGAGCACGCCTCTCCGATGACCGCGAGTTCGTAGATGAGTGCGTCGCGCAACACCCAGTCGCCCTCGCATTCATCTCGGCCCCGGGAGACCAGCTCCGTAATCCTCGCAGAAGCGACCAGCACGTCTTCGAGCCTCAGATAGGAGTCCCGCTCCGGACTCACAGCGGAACCGCCTCCTCGAGGACGCGCTCGCGGATGGCCTCACGCAGCGATCGGGCCGGCACGACGTCGACCCTGATTCCCAGGAGTTCTTCGAGCCGCCAACTGATGCGCCCCAGATCGAACAGGGTCATCCCCGGCATCGGATCGATCAGAAGGTCGATGTCGCTGTCATCCCTGGCTTCTCCGCTCGCAACCGAGCCGAACACGCGCACGTTGTCGGCCCTGTTCCCACGAACGATCTCGGCGATCGCATCTCGGTTCGCATTCAGCAGCGCTCGCAGCCGCTCGGACGGGGTCTCCGCCGCGTTGCGCGACAGGGCTGGTTGGGCGGCCGGGGTCGAAGCAGTGTATAAGGCCGCGGCTTCCGCAGCAACGTAATCCGTGCCGGCACCTGCTGGCGGCGTGGACGAACGGGTTGTCGACCGCGCGATGAACTCGTCGACTGCCGTCTTCGGAACCCGCGTGACGCGCTCGGAGAGTCTGACTTCGGGCAGCCTGCCCTCCGCCAGCCACGCATAGACCGTGCGCGTCGACACCGAGAGCCGCTCGGCAACCTGCCGGGGAGTCAGGAGTGTCACCTGATCGCTCATGAGCCGAGTATACGCGCTTGTTGCTCTTATTTCATCTTATTGCGCTTATTGCGCTTGCCGCTGCGTCGTCCGCCTGCCTCGCGAGGGGCGCGATGTCCCGCCCGTCGAGCCGCGACGACCACGATGACGCGCACGGGCTAGAGCGCTCCGAGCGCGTTTCCGGCGGCGTTGACGAACGCCTGGATCTCCTCGTCGGTGTGCGCGAGGGATACGAACGTCGCCTCGAACTGGCTCGGCGCGATCGTGAAGCCCGCGGCGAGCATCCGCTGGAAGTAGCGCGCGTATCGATCGGTGTCGCTCGTCGAGGCGCTCTTCCAGTCGGTCACTTCGGCATCGGTGAAGAACATGCACGAGATGGAGCCGATCCGCGTGCAGAACACGGGGACGTCCGCCGCCTCGGCGGCGTGACAGAGCCCGCTCGCGAGCAAGCGGCCCTTGCGATCCAGCTCCTCGTACACGCCCGGCTGCTTGAGCGCCTCGAGCGTCGCGAGTCCCGCGACCATGGCGACCGGATTGCCCGACAGCGTGCCCGCCTGATACACGGGGCCGACCGGCGCGAGCTTCTCCATGATCTCGCGCTTCCCGCCAAAGGCGCCCACCGGGAAGCCGCCGCCGATGATCTTGCCCATCGTCGTGAGGTCCGGAGTCACGCCGTAGTACTCCTGCGCGCCGCCCAGCGCGACGCGGAAGCCGGTGATGACCTCGTCGAAGATGAGCACGACGCCGTACTGGTCGCAGAGCTCGCGCAGCCCCTCGAGGAAGCCCGGCTGCGGCAGCACGACACCCATGTTGGCCGCGACGGGCTCGAGGATGATCGCCGCTACCTGCTCGCCTTCGGCCTCGAGCACCTCGCGAACGGACGTCGAGGTCGTTGTACGGCAGCACGATCGTGTCCTGCGTGGCGCCCTTCGTGACGCCGGGAGTGCTCGGGATGCCGAGCGTGAGCAGCCCGCTTCCGGCCGCCACCAGCAGGGCGTCGGAATGGCCGTGGTAGTTGCCGTCGAACTTGATGAACTTCTCGCGACCCGTGTACCCGCGTGCGAGGCGGATCGCGCTCATCGTGGCCTCGGTGCCGCTCGAGACGAAGCGCACCATCTCGACGCTCGGCACCGCCGAGATGACCGCCTCGGCCATCGCCACTTCGATGAACGTGGGCGCGCCGTAGCTCGTGCCCTTGTCGAGCTGCGCGCGGACCTTGTCGAGCACTGCCTCAGGAGCGTGACCGAGGATCATCGGCCCCCACGAGGCGACGAAGTCGACGTACTCCTTCCCGTCGACGTCCCACACGCGGCTGCCCTTGGCCCGCTCGTAGAAGATCGGGCTGCACCCGACGCTCTTGAACGCACGGACCGGCGAGTTCACGCCGCCGGGGATGAGGTTGCACGCGGCTTCGAAGTACTGCTCGGAGCGCGCTCTGCCGAGACCGGCGGACGAATCTGGAGAGGGGGTCATGCTGGCTCCTTCAGCAAGATCGACGGGTGGCGGTGGGTCGCGGCCGACCACCCGGAAGACAGGCGGCTTGGGGTGCGCCCATTCTAGCGCAGCGACCGGCCCAGCACGGGTATCATGTGTGCGGATATTGCGCTCGCTGGGAGCGGGAAACCTGGGCCCGGATACCAGAGGCTCGAGCGCGACGGACCGCCCTTCGAAGGGAGAGAGCAATGCCGGATGCTGTCCTCTCGGTGCGCCAACTTCGGAAGAGCTACGGCGAGCTCGAAGCCGTGCGTGGCGTCGATTTCGAGGTCGCGCCGGGCGAGGTCTTCGCCCTCATCGGCCCCAACGGCGCGGGCAAGACGACGACGTTGCGCATCGTAGCGACGATCCTCAGGCCGACGTCCGGCGAGGTGGTGGTGGACGGGATCGACGCCGTCCGCGAGCCCGAGCGAGTGCGCGAACTCATCTCGTACCTGCCCGAAGAGGCGGGGGCCTACAAGAACATGAAGGCCATCGACTACCTCAAGTTCGTCGCCGAGGTCTTCTTCAAGGACCGCTCGAAGGTGAACGCCGCGATCGCGAGCGCGCGGGAGGTCTCCGACCTGGGCGATCGGCTGAACGACAAACTCGGCTCGTACTCCAAGGGCATGACCCGCAAGCTGCTGCTGGCGCGAACGGTCATGACGCAGCCGACGCTCGCGATCCTGGACGAGCCGACGAGCGGGCTGGACGTTATCAACGCGATCGAGCTGAGGGAGCGCGTGAAGTCGCTCGCGCGGCAAGGCATGTCGGTGCTGCTGTCGAGCCACAACATGCTCGAGATCGAGTTCCTCTCCGACCGCGTCGCACTCATCGCCAAGGGCGTCATCCACGACACGGGCACGCCCGCCGAACTCAAGGCCAAGTACGACGCCGAGAACCTCGAGCAGGTCTTCTGGCAGGTAGCAGGCGATGCGGCCATGTCCGGTGCCGCGTCAGCCGAGGCGGTGACCAGCCGATGAGACGCTTCTTCGTGTTGCTGAGGAAGGAACTCCGCGAGCTCATCACCGCACAGATGCTCGTGCCTCTCTTCATCGTCATCCTTCTGTTCTTCGGCCTGGGCCAGTTGCTCGGGTCGTCGAGCGAAAGCGCGTCGGCGAAGCACCCCGTCGTCGTCATCGACGCCGATCGCTCGTCAGCATCCGCGCTCGTCACCAAGGCCCTGGAGGACAGCGGCTTCCAAGCCCAGATGGTGCCGGCGAATGCCGGGTCAACGGACGCGCAGGCATCGGACCTCGCGCTGAAGCTCAAGCGGGCCGACGGCAACGTTGTGATCCTCATACCTGCGGGGTTCGGAAAGGGTCTCGACAGCGGAACGCCGCAGAAGGTCGGGATGTGGGCGGTCGTGCGCAACTTCTCATTCCTTGGGTCGCACGACGTGAGTTCGCTCGGCGCGGCACTCGCCGCCCTGAACAAGCTGGTGTCCGCCGAAGTCGCGCGGCGGGCCGCGCCGACCATCCCCCTTCAGATGATGCAAGAGCCGGTGCAGGTGACGCAGCACGTCGTCATCGGCAGAGCCGAGGCCGCGAGCTCGGTGGACTCGGTGATGAGCTTCGTCGGTCAGCAGACGACGTTCATCCCCATAGTGCTCTTCGTCGTGATCATCTTCGCGGCGCAGATGATCGCGACAGCGATCGCCACGGAGAAGGAGAACAAGACCCTCGAGACGCTGCTGTCGTACCCGATCAACCGCGCGAGCCTCGTCACCGCCAAGATGGTGGCTGCGGGACTCATCGCTTTGTTGTCCGCTGGCGTGTACATGGCAGGCATGCGCTCGTACATGAGCGGGATGGAGAAGGGGCTTGCGGGCACGGGCGCGAGTGCGCGAGCCGCGGCGGCGTCGGAAGCCGTCATGCGCCAGCTCGGCCTTACGCTGGGTGCCCAGGACTACCTCATGCTGGGCCTCTCGCTGTTCGCCGGCATACTCGTCGCGCTCTCGATGGCTATCATCCTGGGCGCGTTCGCGGAGAGCGTGAAGTCCGTGCAGGCCATGCTCACACCGCTCATGGTCCTGCTGCTCATCCCCTACTTCCTCACGCTCTTCGTCGACATCGGACAGCTGCCGAACGTCGTGCGCTGGGTCGTCATGGCGATACCGTTCACGTATCCGTTCCTCGCCGGACCCAACCTCTTCCTGGGCAACTACGCGGCGGTCTGGTTCGGGATCTTGTACCAGCTGGCCTGGTTCGGCGTGCTCGTGTTCATCGCCGCTAGGATCTTCTCGAGCGATCGGATACTCACGATGAAGCTGAGCTTGAAGCGGCGCAAAGCCCAGCCGGCCGCCTAGCGAGCGTGCGGGTTGCCGAGCGAGAGGTCAGGATGGCTCAGCGGTGGGAGTTGGATAGAGTGACGTCCCGCCCACCAGCCTGAGCAGCAATACGACGAGTCCGCCCGTGCCGACCAGCACGAGGGGTAGGTACAGAATCCCCCAGTACGTGCTGAAGTACCCGAGGACTCCGGGCACCACGAGCCAACCGACGACATACGCACCCGCGACCCACGCGGCCGGCTCGAACACGCCCTTTCTGAGCGCCGCAAGCGCAAGCCACGTAAAGCATGCGAGGCCAGCAATCACGAACCAGACGCCATCGAAGCGATGCCAGGTGTAGACCGACATCAGGAAGTTCGAGACGACGATCTGGTTTCGCATCATCGCGGTGAACCCGTACCAGCCGACCGGCAGTCGCCAGTCCCCCGGTGGCCGCCGCGTCTAGCATGCTCCGAGTGGTTGGCGATGACGTTCCACCAGTGCAGGCCGACCGCCACCGCGCCCAGCACGGTCCCGCCTGCCCACGCGAGAACCGGTCGCCACTTCTTCTCCCGTATCGCCTCGACCGTGAGAGCAACGCCGAGTATCACCATCCACATCCAAAGGTGTTCTCGAGTCATCACGGCGAGCAAGGCGAACAGTATGGCCAGGTAGCGTCGTCGCGTGGCGAGGAACCCAAACGAAGCGAGTACGAACAGCGAACCGAACCACTCGGGCAGGAACAGGGACTGCCAGATAGAGACCATGATCAGGTAAGGTCCCGCGAGCAAGACCGCGAACGGCCCGGCGCCCGGTCCGACGAGTCGCTCCATTCCCCAGCCGGCGACCGCGAGCGCAGCCACAGCGAGCAGTGACGCGAACAAGGTCACCGCACCTGGGGCCACTGCGTAGATCCCGGACCAGATCGCGAACGGCAGGGGGAAGCGCACCCACGTCGGTGACAGAAGGTGATAACCCGTCGCCGGATCCTTCAGGTACCGGGCATCCTCGACGATGGATTTCTGCAGCGCTGAGTAGTACGTCTGGCCACCGGCCATGAGTTGGATCGTGTGTTCGTAGACGCCGTAGTCGGTTGCGTATTCGCCGCGCTTCAGAGGCTTCTCGAATTCACTCTGGATGGTTCTGGACGCGCTGACCTGCGCACCAAAGAGACTGAGGAGTATCACGGCGAGCGACATCGCTGTGCCTAGTCGCTTTCGGCCAAACCCCGACGAAGACCGGAAGAGGGAGCCCGCAACTCGCCCCGCGACCTCAGATTCAAGAAAGGCGCGGACGGCCAAAGATACCAGGGCCGCTGTGAACAGACCGACGACCAGCACAACTCGCGCGTCGGAGCCGTGGCGTCCAGACGCCTGCACGAGCGGGAGCACGATGTTGCCGTACAGGTATTGCACGATCACGTCGCGCAAGAACCGTTCGGAATCGCGGAGGTTGTTGAAGGCGGCAACGAAGGAGTTGCCAGAGAGGCGGACCGAGTACAGCGCGCCGATGACGATGGCAAGCGAACCCGACGCGACGAGGGCCTCCCACCCCGAGGCGACCAAAGAGCCGATCACGCATCCTGCCAGAACGAACGCCAGGTAGGGCTCGGCTGCGCCCATCAGCGGATAGAGCGGGACGGATACCAGCGCCAGGGCTATTCCCAGCACAAGCGCGGCAATCCAAGACCGACCTGCGACTCCCGAAGAGGGTGGGAACAGGCGTGCGAGCATCGTCCCGCTCCCGGCCCCGCCGGGTCGCGCGCTCGACGCCTTCCGCGCCCGGGCGTCAGAACGAGAGGTCCCGCCTCCACCTGTCTTCTTGGCCGATCCAGCCTTCTTCGTCACGGCGACCTTCGCTACTGGGAGGTCGGACACGGAGACCGCGGCCGTCAGCCGACGAGCCAGCGCCTAGTGTCCCATGACGTGCGGTATGACGATAGTGCGATAATCCTTCGTCGTGAATCGCAAACGCCTTCTTCGCGGCCTTTTCGCGACCGCCCTGCTCAGCGTCCTCATCTACGCCGTACTGGCGGGCCTCGCTGACGTCGATGCGGTCACCGCAGCAATCCGGGGGATGCCGTCGGGGACGGTCGTGCTCATGCTCGCCCTCGTCCTCATGGGGTTCACGCTGAGAGCGGTTCGCTGGCACTACCTCACCCGTGTCGTCGGCTTTCCGCACTCGTGGCGTGACGCGTTCTACGTCCAGTTCTCCGGAATCACGATGACAGTCACGCCCGGGAAGGTCGGCGAAGTGCTGAAGGCGTACCTCGGCCGAGAACTCACCGGGATGCCTATGACCCGGGGCATCTCTTTGGTGTTTTCCGAGCGACTAGCCGACCTGATCGCAGTGATCGCCCTTTCGATCGGTGGAGTCTCGATACTCCGTGGCGGCTGGGCCCCGCTCGCAGCGGTCGCGGTTGCGGTCGCGGTCGGGACCCTCGTTCTCTCGTCACGGCGCTTCCACGAGCTGGCGCTCAAGGGCGTCGCGTCACGGCAGTGGGCGCGTCGACACCATGCCTCCGCGACGGAGATCTCCATGACGCTGCGGGATACGCTCGCGATCAAGCGGCTCGCGCTCCCCGTCGGCCTCTCCCTGCTCGCGTGGGGCGCAGAGGGCATCGCGTTTTGGGCCTGCGTCGAGGCGCTCGGGTTTCATGGGCTTGGCCCCTCTGCGGCGGTCGCGATCTACGCGGCATCGACGGTAATCGGGGCTCTGATGTTCCTGCCGGGCGGGATCGGCTTCACCGAGGCGTCGCTCGCAGGCTTGCTCGTCGCTGTCGGGTGCGACGCGTGACGTCGCCGCCGCCGCCACGGTGCTGATTCGGCTCACGACGCTGTGGTTCGGAGTCGCGTTGGGCTGGGCAGTCCTCGCGACGAGGCCCGGCGTCTTGCGTGGCTTCTTCGTTGAGGCAGCCGAGCGCGGGGACGAGGACGCCTAGGAGACCCTACCCCGGTTCCGCCCCGAACCGCGAGATCACGCCCGCGTCCCTCCACGAGCCGATGCGCTCGATCACCCAGCGCTCGTCGACGTCGACTCCGCGATCCTGAAGCACTGCCGCGAGTTCGGCGTAGGGATGCTCGCTAAACGGCAGGTCGTCGGCGAGCAACATGAGAAGCTCGGCCTCGTCGCAGGTGATCTCGACGCCGGCGATGGGTGCGGGTGCCATCTCCTCATCGTCGAACACCGAGCAAAAGCCCACGGGACTGTCGACAGGGAAGGTCGCGCCGATCCTGCGTATCGCGCCCGTTTCGCGCAGCTCGAGCACCATGTCGAGGGCCTCGGCCTCGGACACTGAGAACCGCTCGGCCAGATCGCAATACGGTCCGGGTGCGACAGGGAAACCGCCGCCCGACACGAGGTCTTCGAGGATCCTCGCACGCAACAGTCCTTCAGACATCTCGCACCCCTCTGCTCGCAGAGACCTTCGCCGGGCCTCGCACCTACGCCTCTACTCACGCCTCTTCGCACGCGCCCTTCCAGGCGGGCGGTTCGTACGCGCAGTACGGCTCGGCCTCGAGGTAGTCGCCCGTGATCTCGAGCGCCCTCGCCCGGCAGCCGCCGCACACCGCCTTGTACTCGCACGCGCCGCACTTGCCTTTGAGGAGCGAGTAGTCACGGAGGTCGTTGAAGACCTTGCTCTCGGTCCAGATCTGTGAGAACGGCTGCGCTTTGACGCTCCCGAGTTGCATGTCGAAGTACCCGCACGGCTGGATGTCTCCCGTGTGGCTGATGAAGCAGAAGGTGATTCCGCCCAAGCACCCGCGCGTCATCGCATCGAGACCGTACTCCTCGCGTGTGACTTTCTTGCCCTCAGCCTTCGCGAGCTGCCGGATGATGCGGTAGTAGTGCGGCGAGTCGGTCGGCTTGAAGTGCAGCGGCGACGTCTTCTGGCGGTGGTACGCCCACGTGAGCACGCGCTCGTACTCCTCGGGCGGGAGTTCCTTGTCGAGCAGGTCGCTACCGCGACCCGTCGGCACGAGCATGAAGATGTGGAACGCATCGATGCCGAGAGACTCGGCGAGGTCGTGCACCGCCTCGACCTTCGTGTGGTTGAGCGTGGTGACGGTCATGTTGATCTGCACGCCCACTCCGTGCGCCTTTGCCATCTTGATGCCGGCGATCGACGCGTCAAAGGCGCCGGGCTCGCCGCGGAACTTGTCGTGCTCCTCGGCGGTCGGGAAGTCGATCGAGACCGAGATGCGCGGAATCTTGTGCTCGGCCATCTTGGCGGCGATGTCTTCGGTGATGAGCGTCGCGTTCGTGCCGATGACAGGCATCGCGCCCTTCTCGTGCGCGTAGTCGACGATCTCCCAGATGTCGGGGCGCATGAGCGGCTCGCCGCCGGTGAGGATGATGATCGGGTTCGAGATCGTGACGATGTCGTCGATGGTCGCCTTGATCTCGTCGAGTGAGAGCTCGCCCTCGTAATGGCCGAACTCCGCTGCCGCGCGGCAGTGCGCGCAGCTCAGGTTGCACGAGCGCGTGATCTCCCACGCGATGATGCGCGGTGCCTTGATGCCGGTGCGCTCCTGATACGCGATCGCAGCGGGTCCGCCCCCGGGGCGGAAGCCGACGCTCCGCGCGCCGCCGTGACGCTGGCGGTCCACGTCGGCCGGATGCCCACCGCCCGGGCCGCCCGGGACGCCAGCGGGGTGGCCGCCGGGATGGCCTGCGGGGCGCTCGTTCACGCCTTCGGGAATCGGGGGATGACCGGCCGGCATCCCGCCGGGAGCGCCGTGGGGATGCCCCGCAGGAGCCTCTGCAGGATGAACGCCTGCTGGCAGGCGTTCATCCGAAGCCAGCGACGGAGGGGCGTCGGCACGGTGCTCGACGAGCGGAATCGCGACTCCGACCTCGCCACATCCCGCCTCAGCCTCGGCCATCTCCTGCTCGGTGACAGTGGCGTCCTCGTCGACGACCGCGTCGGGACCGCCCTCGAACTCCTCTTCCAGTTCGAGGTCGGGACGTGCGTCGGCGTTTCCGATGTTGTCAGCCATGCCTAGTGCCGTTCGATTTGTACGACGCCGCGTGGACCCGGCGGTGCAGGTGAAGCGAATCGTGCGCCGCCCACGTCAGGGCGAACACGCGCGAGCGGTCGGGAGACCTACCCTTCGCGCAGCCACCTCGCGGCGTCCTTCGCGTGATACGTGAGGATCAAGTCGGCACCGGCACGCTTGAAGCCGGTAAGCGTCTCAAGCACGACGCGCTTCTCGTCGATCCAGTCGTTCGCCGCCGCGGCCTTCACCATGGCGTACTCGCCGCTCACGTTGTACGCGGCGGTCGGGTAGCCGAATTCGTCCTTCACTCGGCGGATGATGTCCATGTACGCGAGGGCTGGCTTGACCATGACGATGTCTGCACCCTCGCGAATGTCCAGCGCGACTTCCCTCATGGCCTCTTCAGCGTTCGCCGGGTCCATCTGGTAGGCGCGCCTGTCGCCGAAGGAGGGCGCCGAGTCGGCAGCCTCGCGGAATGGGCCGTAATAGCCGCTCGCGTACTTCGCCGCGTACGCCATGATCGGCACATTGCTGAGGCCCTCGTTGTCGAGCGCAGCCCGGATCGCCGCCACTCGGCCGTCCATCATGTCCGAGGGGGCGACCATGTCGGCCCCCGCCTCGGCGTGCGAGACGGCGGTCGCCGCGAGCATCTGAAGGGTCACGTCGTTGATGACGCAGCCGTGCTCGTCGAGCGCGCCGCAGTGGCCGTGCGAGGTGTACTCGCACATGCACACATCTGTGATGACGTAGAAGTCGGGATCGTGCATCTTGATCGCGCGGATGGCCATCTGCACGATGCCGTCGGGGTCGTACGCACCGCTACCGGCCTCATCCTTGGTCTCGGGCAGGCCGAACAGGATCACCGCCGGTATGCCGAGTGACTTGAGTTCGTCAATCTCCCCTGCGAGCTGGTCGAGCGAGATCTGGTACACGCCCGGCATCGAGGAGACCTCGTCGCGCATGTTCTGGCCGGGTTTCACGAACAGCGGATAGATGAGGTCGCTGGGGTCCAGCGTGTTCTCGCGGATCATCGAGCGAATGGTCTCGTTCGCGCGGAGTCTACGCGGCCGATACTCAGGGAAGTCCATGGTGACGCCTCCTGAAAACTGCGTGCCCCCTGTCCGGGTGGCAGGGTCAACGAAGCGGTTGAAGCGCGGCGCGGAGTGCGCAGCAGCGCCGTCCTGCTAGTCGACGAACTCGTCGATGGCCGGCTTCTCGGCCGTGTCGGCGGCGGGCTTGTCGAACTCACCGGAGCCGCTGGCAGGAGTTGCGAGCGCGGTCTTCGGCTTGGAGACGACCTCCTCGCCCGCCCAGAACGCGATGCGCGCGTTCGTCAGACGGCGGAAGATGAGCGTCGCCCACACGGCGCTCACGCATATGACCAGCCAGAAGACGACCTGGCCGACGAAGAAAACCATGTTCCCGTAGGTAGTGATCCACTCCATCATGGCGTCTCCTCACGTCAGGGCTGAAACGGGTGAGTCGCCGGCGACCCCACAGCGTCGCGGCAACGATGGTGCCAGCCGTTGAGTATACAGGGTCGCCTGCCTCATCCGACACACCGCAGCCCGAGCGACATGCCACATCGCCTGGCACACGCGCCGGACCGGCAACCGGCTGACCAGCGTCCTTAGCTACAAAGGCCCCCGGGGTGGCGATCCCGGGGGCCTGGTGTCTGTGGTGGAGACGAGCGGATTCGAACCGCCGACCTCTGCCGTGCGAAGGCAGCGCTCTCCCAACTGAGCCACGTCCCCTTGCCTGCCGAGCCGACGGTGCAAAGCCCGTGCCGCCCGAAAGCAGAGAACAGTCTGCCCACCGGCCTGCGCTTTGTCAATGAAAGCAGCGCCGCTCCCGGGCCATACCCGTGCTCTCACGGAGAGTCGCCCCGGACCAACGCATCGCGCGTTGACCCCCCTGCATGCTGTCTCGATAATGGGACGGCCCGCGACATTCCAGCGGGACGCCGAAAAGGGGCCTCATGAGTGACATCCTGACGATTCAGACTCTCGTATCGCTCCTCACGCTGACCATCCTCGAGATCGTGCTCGGCGTGGACAATGTCATCTTCCTTGCCATCGTCACGCAAGACGTGCCCGCCGAGAAGCAGAAGTTCGTGCGGCGCCTGGGCCTGTCGCTCGCGCTCGTGGGCCGCATTGTGATGGTGCTCGGCATCTCCTGGCTGCTCCAGTTGGACACGGAGCTCTTCACGCTGGCCGGGCACTCCTTCAGCGCCCAAGACGTCATCCTCGTGGGCGGCGGGGTCTTCCTCACCTACAAGGCAGTCACCGAGATCTACAAGACGACCGAGCTCAAAGAAGACGAAGAGGAGCAGGTGGCACGACCCGTTCGCCGCGGTATGGCTGGAATCATCGCCCAGATCGTCGTGGTCGACATGATCTTCGCGATCGATTCGGTGCTCACGGCCGTCGGTCTCACGCAGCAGATTGGTGTGATCATCGTCGCGATGACGATCGCGATCCTGGTGATGATGTTCTTCGCCGACCCGCTCTCGGACTTCATCCAGAGCCACCCGTCGATCAAGGTGCTCGCGCTCGCGTTCCTCGTGCTAGTGGGCGTGCTGCTCATAGCCGACGGCTTCGGCGAGGAGCTAGACCGCGCGTACGTATACTTCGCGATCCTGTTCTCTCTGGGAGTTGAGGCCCTCAACTTCCGCCGGCAGGCGAACCTCCAGCGCGAGAAGAAGGCGCAGGGACCGCGGGGAGTGTAGTCGGGAGCTCGCGTCGGCACTACGCGATCGCACGTCGCACAAGGAGTCGCCGGACCCGCGGGGTATGAATCCCATACGCGGACATCCCCGCCCGCGTTCCATCGACGACGCATCGGGCTGATGCCCGCTTGCGGAGAGGAGCACTCATGAGCAGCCTGGTGGTGCTGGGCCTCAAGGACGAGGCAGCAGCCGATGCACTGAACGAGAAGATCGGAACCCTGCATGACCAGGGCGCGCTCAGAGTCGATGACATGGTCAAGGTCACTGTGGACGAGAATGGTAAGCGGAAGGTGCACCAAACGTTCTCGGCAGCACGGGGCGGAGCCATTGTCGGAAGCATGCTCGGAGCCACCGTGGGGCTGCTCTTCCTGGCTCCGTTCGCCGGTGCTGCAGTCGGCGCGGCCGGCGGGGCCGCCGTTGGCAAGCTCACCGGTGACTACGGCATCGACGACGACTTCATCAAGCAGACTTCAGAGCAGCTGAAGCCGGGCACGGCGGCTCTGTTCATGATGGTCACCGGCAGCGACCCGGAGGCGATCGAAGCCGAGCTTCGGGGGACCGACGCAACGATCATCACCACGACGCTCGACGAAGAAGCTCAGGCGCGCCTGAAGGCCGCACTCGCCGAATCCGATTCAGGCGTCTGAAGATCCCCGCGGGAAGTGTGTCGCGACGCGATCGCGTCTACCGCGCCGCGACCACGCTCGTGCCGGCCGTTCCCTCGACGATTCCCTCGATGTCCTGCAGTGCGCCGATAGCGGCCCTGCGGCCGGTGAGCTCGACGAAGCGGATGGCCGCCTCGACCTTCGGTCCCATCGATCCCGCAGCGAAGCCGCCCTCGCGCAGGTCCTCCGGTGTTGCGGTGCGAAGACGCGTCTGGTTCGGCGTGCCCCAGTCTGCGTAGATCCCGTCAACGTCGGTGGCCATCACGAACAGATCGGCGCCCACCTCGCGTGCGAGGAGTTCGCTCGCAAGGTCCTTGTCGATGACACCCTCGACTCCCACGAGTCGTCCGTGGCGCCCGCCGCCCTCGAACGTCGTGGGTACGCCGCCCCCACCGGCACAGATGACGATGACGTTCTTCTCGAGGAGCCACCGGATGGGGCGGATCTCGAAGATCCGCTTCGGCTCGGGGGACGGCACGACCCGGCGCCAGTCCGCACCGTCCAACTTGAAGGTCCAGCCTTGCTCCGCCGCCAACACGTCGGCGGCCGCCTTGTCGTAGACGGGTCCGACGAACTTGGTCGGGTCGGCGAAGGCGGGGTCCGCCAAGTCGACCTCCACCATCGTGAGCACGGTGGCGAAGGGCCGCTCCTCGGGAAGCAAGTTGCCGAGTTCCTGCTCGATGACGTATCCGATCATGCCCTCGGTCTGCGCGCCCAAGACGTCAAGCGGGAACGTCTCCGTCCCGTCGCTCGCCGCCGACTGAAGCGCCAGCAGGCCGACCTGCGGCCCGTTGCCGTGGGAGATCACGAGTTGGTGCTTCTCGCCCACCGGCACGAGAGCCCTCGCGGCGATGCGTACGTTCTCCCGCTGCGCCTCGGCGGTCATCGGTTCGCCGCGCCGAAGCAGCGCGTTGCCGCCCAGTGCGACGACGATCCTCATGGACGTCCAGCCCTCATCGGGCGGCTCCTTCGCCGGCGATCGTGGCGACCATGATCGCTTTGATGGTGTGCATCCGGTTCTCCGCCTGGTCCCACACGATCGACCGTTCCGACTCGAACACGTCGTTCGTGACCTCGACGCCGCGCAGGTCGTAGAGGTCGCAGACCTCCGTGCCCACGGCCGTTTCGCGGTCGTGGAACGCAGGCAGGCAATGCATGAACTTCACCGCCGGATTACCGGTCTTGTTTACGGCCTCGTCGTTGACCTGGTACGGACGCAGCAGCGCGACTCGCTCGTCCCAGACGGACTTCTCCTCGCCCATCGAGACCCACACGTCGGTGTAGAGGAAGTCGACGCCTGCCACCCCTTCTTCCACGTCGGCGGTGACAGTCAAGCGGGCGCCGGTCTCGTCGGCGATAGAGCGACACTTCTCCGCGAGTTCGGCATCGGGCCAGAGTTCCCTCGGCCCGCAAAGGCGGACGTCCATACCGAGCTTGCATCCGCCGACCATGAGCGAATTGGCCACGTTGTTGTGCGCGTCGCCCAGGTAGCAGAACGAGATCTCCCCGACGGGCTTGGAGGAGTGCTCCGACATCGTCAGGACGTCGGCCATGAACTGAGTGGGGTGGAACTCGTTCGTGAGCCCGTTGAAGACGGGCACGCCCGCGTACTCGGCGAGGGTCTCGACCGTGTCCTGGGCGAAGCCCCGGTATTCTATGCCGTCGTACACCCTGCCGAGCACGCGAGCGGTGTCCTTCACGGATTCCTTGTGGCCCATCTGGCAGCCGCTCGGCTCCAGGTAGGTCACATGCGCACCCTGGTCGTAGGCGGCCACCTCGAACGCGATGCGCGTGCGCGTCGACGTCTTCTCGAAGATGAGTGCGATGTTCTTGCCGATGAGATGCTGCTCCTCGCGACCTTCGCGTTTGGCGGCCTTGAGCTCCGCCGAGAACTCCAGCAGGGAGCGGATCTCGTCCGGCGTGAAGTCCAGCAACTTCAAGAAGCTTCTGCCGCGCAGATCGCGATTCATAGGTTTGCCTCGCCTTCGTGCCCGTTCGGACTCGCGCCGCGCCAACCCTGCGGTCGCGTATCGCCTAGCTTCTCACTCACGCGCGCGCTCTGCCACTCGATGCGTGACCCCGCTACCTGCCGAGACCCCGGCGCCGACCCACCATCTGACACAATCGATCCCGTCACAGGCACCGCACAACGACCGAGGAGATCCGACTGACGCTTGAAGCCGGCACGCACAGGCCGCGCGAGACCCACGTGCCTGCGCACGCGGACCTCCCGGCACATACGGTGCGACTGAGCGATCGCGCCCGGCGGGTGCGACTCACGATAACGCCTCGCGACGGGCTCGTGGTCGTCGTGCCACGCCGCATGCGCGACTTCGACCCTTCCGAATTGCTGCGGGAGCGGCGGGATTGGATCGAGAGAGCGAGCGTCCGTTTTGCCGACCGACGCGCCATCTTCCTCGCGGGATCCGACGCACTCTTGCCCGACGTGGTGGAGTTCGCCGCGACCGGTGAGACCTGGGGCGTCGAGTACCGTCGAACGATTCTCCCACCGTGCGAGCGGGCGTAAGTAGGGACCTGCTCGTGGTTCAAGGCGCCGTCCACGACGCCGAGGCCTGTCTTGCGGCACTTCGGCGTTGGCTGCAACGTGCCGCTTCCGAGCGCCTCCTGCCGTTGCTCCACGAGGAGTCGGCGCACACGGGGCTCGGCTACACGAGGGCCACCATTCGCGGACAGCGACACAGGTGGGGCAGCTGCTCGACGGGCGGCTCGATATCGCTCAACCGGTGCCTGGTCTTCCTCCCGCCCGAGCTCGTTCGAGCCATCGTGTTGCACGAGCTGACGCATCTTCGGCAGCCAAACCACTCCGCGGCCTTCTGGCGGGAACTCGAAGCACTCGACCCCCACGCGCCGATCGCACCGCAAGGCCATCGCGCATGCCTGGGACGCAGTGCCACCGTGGGCGGAACCCTAGAATCGGGCCCACCGCACGGCGGCATGATCGCGCTGAGTCTTGCGCCGATAGTCTCCGGCGCCCGCGGTCCTACGAGTTGAGGATCTGCGCCTTCTGCTGCGCGAACTCTTCCTCGGTGAGGATTCCCTGCGCCTTGAGCGCGCCGAGGCGCTCGAGCTGCGCGAGCTTGTCGTCCTGGTCAACCGGCGCGGGCATTGGAGCCGGAGCCGCGTACACAGGCTGGGGCGGCGGCGCCTGCTGCTGGGCGTACTGCTGGCTCGCATCGCCGTACGCGGCGACGTTCTTCTCCGCCTGCCGGCGATCGACCGCGTTGCGAGTCGCCTGCGCGGTGCCCGACACGACCGCGGTGGCGGCCATTGCTCTCATGAAGTCCTGGCATCGTTGCTCCTCGTACTACTCGGTCATCAGTTCGGAAAGGACCTCGTCAACGATCACGGCGGGGATGCGCGTGTGCAGCGCGACTCGACGCCCGCGGCGTCGAACGCATTCATGATCGGCACGGCCCACGCGTTCTCGATGGCGAGCGCGGCCACGACCGCAGAACCCGGCACCATGCCCTCGGAGATGGTGTCGATATCCTCGGAATCGAAGAGTCCCTTGGTGCCAGTGTCGATGAAGCCGAGCTTGCTCTTGGCCTCGTGGCCCAGATCCTCGATGTCGATCGTGACGATCCTTCCCGTCCTCGTCTGCCGCGAGCAGCATTGCGTCGAGAACGCGGATGCTTCCGGCCTCGACTGCCTTCGCGAGCTCGGCCAGGACGCTGCCGTCCCACTTCGGCTCACCAGCGGCGACGATGACCACGTCCACAGGTCCGTACTTCACTAGATGCTCCTCTCATTCATCGTGCCCGATGCCACATTGGTGGCGCCGGGAGTGTGCGTTCCATCTTCGCACACGAATCACGCCGTGTTGATGGCTATTCCGTGGGGAATAGCTCGCGCAGATGCGCCTCGGCGTCCGCCGAGAGGTTCGTCTTGATCACGGTCGCCTTCGTTCCCGCAATCTCGGCCTCTACTCGGTCGGGCGTCGACGAGCCAACGAGTATGAATACGCCTGCCTGCCCCGGCTGGATCCGCTCGGCAGTCTCCTTGATGAAGTTGTCGTCGATGCCGACATCGCTCATCTTGCCGCCGATGGCACCACCGGCCGCACCGAGGGCTGCGCCGAGCCACGGCATCCAGAAGATCAGACCGATCAGCATGCCCCAGAACGCGCCGGAAAGCGCGCCCGCGGCTGCAAGGTTCATGCCCTGGTGGAGCTTGGTCTTGCCGTCGGGCGTGCGGACGACCTTGACGACGTCTTGCAGACCGATGATCTGCTCCTTGCTCATCTGCTGGAGCTTCGCGATGAAGCTGTCCGCCGCCAACTCGTTCTCGAATCCGAGTGCGATCAACTGGGCCATGAGGCTCCCTTCTTCCGGGTCCGACCGTACAACCGACGTGCGGTCGCTTTCGACTTCCACGAACGTAGGTACCCAATCGGGCGGCGACCGATGGCGACTGCGACACCGCGTGAGACAAGCGACTTCCGAACACTCGTGCGCTACGATTGTCAGCGTGAGCCGGGCGTTTCGGCGCGTCAGACCTCGGAGGACGTCCGGCGGAGGGGTAGTCGTTGGGCGACACAAACGAGCGAGCGTCCTCGGCCGCGTTGAGCCTGGCCCCCAGGTGGCTCCAGCGATTCGGCGTGAACGGCTGGCTGCTCATCGGCTTCGCCGGCGCGCTTTGGATTGCCGGCTTCGTGTACAAAGCCACGATCGGCATCACGCTGCCGCTCATCATCGCTGTGGTGATCGGCGTCGCCGTGGCCCCGCTGGTCGATGTTCTGGAACGCAGGCGACTGCCGCGGAGCGCCGGCGCTGTGATCGCTCTCCTGCTGCTGATACTGGTGATCGCCGCCGCTCTCACCATTGTCATCAGAGGACTCGTCGCTCAGGGCCCGCAGGTGGTCGAGCAGCTCACCGCGGGCGTGCAGGCGCTGGGCCAGTGGCTCGCGAACCTCGGCATAAGCCAAGAGCAGCTGCTCCGGCTGCAGTCCGCGATCGAGAAGGCGCTCCCGAGCCTTGCCGAGGGGATCACCTCGGCTGTCACATCAGGGTTGACCGGACTGGCCGCGTTCTTCTTCGGCATCTTCATCGGCGTGTTCATGTTGTTCTACATCCTCAAGGACATGCCGCTGCTCTCGAGGTGGGTGGGAGCCCATGTCGGCCTTCCAGCGGACGTGGGATTCGACATCGTCAACGACGGTGCCCGATCGATCCGCGACTACTTCAAGGGCACGACGGTGGTGGCCGCCGTGAACACGGTCGCCATCGTGGTCGGGCTGCTCATATTCAACGTGCCACTCATCGGGCCGATCGCGATCGTCACCTTCATCCTCGCCTACATCCCATACTTCGGTGCATTCATCTCCGGCGCATTCGCGGTGCTCGTAGCATTGGGCTCCGGAGGAGCCACCGCTGCGATCGGTATCTTGGTGGTCGTACTGGTGTCTCAGAACCTTCTCCAGCAGCCCGTCGCGGCGTGGGCGGTCGGTTCCGCGCTCGAGCTGCATCCGCTTGTGGTGCTCTTGACCACGGTTCTCGGGGGCATCGTGATGGGAGTCGTGGGAGCAACTCTCGCGGCACCGCTCACGGCGTTCGCGGTCCGGGCAACCCTGAGACTCCGAGCGGAACGGCAGGCCCGCGGGGCAGCGCGCGTCGCGACGTCCCCAGCGGCGAACACCGCTGGGGGGAACATAGAACCGTAGTGCTTCACCGCCGGTAGCACCGCCTCGCCGGAGGCGGTCTCGGCACCGACAGAAGGGGGAGGTCAGTGGCGGACATGACAGCCACAGCTGCACCACCGGGAGCAGCTGATATGGCACTACCGCCGGTCCCTTGGTGGCTCGTACTGCTCCAAGGCATCGCGGCGGTCATCATCGGGCTTCTGCTGCTCTCGAGTCCCGCTTCGACGACTCTGGTGATCGTTCAAGTTCTCGGCTGGTACTGGCTCTTCACCGGCGTGCTGAACCTCGTCACGATCTTCGTCGACAGCACGATGTGGGGTTGGAAGCTGCTGATGGGCCTGCTCGGCATCGTGGCTGGCCTAGCCGTCATCAGACTCCCGGTGTATGCAGCGATACTCGTTCCGACCACCCTGGTCGTGATGCTTGGCTTCATCGGCGTCGTCATGGGCTTCGTGGACCTTGTCAAAGCCTTCAAGGGCGGCGGCGTGGGGATCGGCCTGCTGGGCGTGCTCAGCATCCTCGTGGGTCTCGTGTTGCTCTCGCGACCCGTCGCGGGCGCGCTCGTCACGCCGTTCGTGTTCGGCATCCTAGGGCTGGCCTTCGGCGCCATCGGAGTGTTCACAGCGTTCCAGATGCGGAAGGCTCAGGCCTAGCGTGCGGACCGATGGTGAGGCTGCAAGGTGCCGGCCATGCCACCAGCACGATTCGACCGACCCAGCCGGTATCAAGTCGCCATTGGGGTAAGAACCCTGATGACCATGTCAGGAACAGGAAAGGCGGACCATGGGACTGCGAGATAGAGGCGGCGGTTTGGGTGGCGGTCTCGGGGGTGGCGGTGGCGCGACCCGTTATCAGATGCGCGAGAAGATGTTCTCCATCGGCGACGACGCATGGATCGAGGACGAGAACGGCAACCGTGCGTTCAAGGCCGACGGCAAGGCCCTCAGAATGCGCAGCACCTTCGTGCTGGAGGACGCGAACGGCAACGAGGTCGCGTCCATCCAGGAGAAGATGCTGCACATCAAGGACACCATGGAGATCGAACGCGGCGGACGGAAGATCGCGACCGTCAAGAAGGCGCTCATCTCGCCACTGCGCGACCGGTTCAACGTGAGCATCGAGGGCGGCGGCGACTGGGATGTGCAGGGAAACATCGTCAACCACGAGTACGAAATCACTGCAGGTCGTGATAAGGTCGCCGAGGTCTCGATGAAGTGGTTCCGCGTTCGCGATACCTACGGCGTCGAGATCAGTCCGGGTCAAGACGTCGGGCTTGTGCTCGCAGTCGCGGTCGCGCTCGACGAAATGCGCCGAGGTCAATAGAGTTCGGCAGTTACCGTAGTCAACGAGGGGAGTAACACATGTTCGGAGCTGGCAGCTCGATATTCAGCAGCAACCCTGTCTTGGAGTTCATCTGGTGGATGCTGATGTTCTATCTGTTCTTCATGGTCATTTGGATGTTCATCTCGGTGTTCGCGGACATCTTCCGCCGCGAGAATCTCAGCGGATGGGGCAAGGCCTTCTGGATCCTCTTCATCTTCATCCTTCCGTTTCTCGGGATCCTGGTCTACGTGATCGCGCGTCCCAAGAACACCGAGCAGGACCAGCGCATGATGGCCGAGATGCAGGCGCAGCAGTCGCGCATGCAGGGCGGCTCGGCTGCCGACGACATCGCCAAGGCGAAGGCGCTTCTCGACAGCGGTGCCATCACTCAGGCTGAGTTCGACGCCATCAAGACGAAGGCACTCATGTAGGTAGGCCGCAGTCCTGGGGTCTCGATGCCAGGACCTTCGCGCACCTGTTAGGAATAGCAGAAGGGCCGCCCCGCAGGGCGGCCCTTCGCGTTTTATCCCGCTCGGCTCATGAACCCGCGCCGGAGTAGGCGAGCAAGGAGCAGCAGCGATGGCCTCGTTGGGTATCTAACAACCCAATAGGCCAAGTCCGACGACAGAGGGGGCTACTCATGGGTTGTTGTCTGTTCGCGCTGTTGCTGGCAGGAGCGCCGCGGCTCGCGGGCGTCTTGTGGTGGCTGCTCCGGCCGACGTACTGGTACGCAGGTTTCACCAACTGGCCCGTAGTCTGGTGGGCTTGGCCGACGCTGGGCCTCGTCTTCCTCCCGTGGACCACTGTGATGTACGCGATCGTGTACCCGCAGGGATTGAGCGTGATCAACTGGATCTTCCTCGGCCTTGCGCTGGCCATCGATATCGGGTCATACGGCGGCGGTGCGCGGGCAAGACAGCAGCAGACCACGAGCAAGAAGGGCGCCCCCGCCGCAACGACACCGCCGGTGCAGCCCGCGGCCCCGGTGTCCGCGCCTCCGGCCGAGCCCATCGCTCCTGTGGAGCCGCAGGCGCCGACCGAGTCCAAGGCACCTGGAGAGTCGGACACCCCGTAGGTCGTCGGCGGAAGCCGCAACGGCGTCGGGCTCTTGCGATAGATCATGTGAACGTACAGAAAGAAGGAGGCCCGGCATGCTGCCGGGCCTCCTCGTGTCGGTTCGACTGGCGATACCGTGGGCGACCTACTGCCTCGCCATCGCGATCTTCATGTCGGCCTCGGCGTCCTGGATGAGGTCGCCCGACAGATCGAGCGTGACCCGCCTGATGGTCCCTGTGAAGGGGAACCTGCCGGTGTACCTGTCTGGAGCCGCAGGCTCGCCTCCGTCGTATCCGCATGACAGGCCCTGCGTCCCGAACATGTTCAGCACCGAGTAGGGCAGGTCCACGGCGCCGACAAGTTTCCGGTTGATGTAGAGCTGTGTCGTGGCCGGCACTCCGAGGCCCTTGGGGATATCCGGCGCGCCGGTCGGCTCGAACTCGTATCGCAGTTCGACCTCGCCTTCGGGAATCGTCTCGTCCGATGTGAGCCAGAACCTCTCGCGGCCCAGCCAGTTGTAGAGGAAGAACAGCTTCTGGTCCTTCACGAAGAACGCGTAACCGCCGGTGCGACCGCCCTGGGCAAGCAAGATGCCCTCGGCACCGCCCTTCGGGATGACCACGTCGGCGGTGATGCTCCACGGGCGGTTGTAGACCTTCGGTGCGGCCGTAAAGGGGATGCCTGAACCCCCCGCGTAGTAGACGAACGTGTTCCGCGGCCGGGCGATCGTGGGGCGCTCGACATTGAGACGCTGGAGCGCGCTGCCGTCGATGGGAAGGACTTGATACTTGCCCGCCTCGGCCCACCAACGACCGATCAACTCGATCAACTTGTCGCGATGCTCGTCTGCGAGGTTGTGAGTCTCGGAGTAGTCCTCGTCAACGTGGAAGAGCTCCCAGTCGTGCGTCTCGATATCCAAGAGCACCTCGTTGGTGATTGGATCGCCGAACTTGCGCCCCTTCGTGGCAGCCTCGGTGAAGTTGCGCCCCGGCCACGGGCAGACCGCGCGCCAGCCGTCGTGGTAGATGGAGCGGTGGGCAAACATCTCGAAGTACTGCGTGTGGTGGTTGCTCGGCACAGCAGCGTCGTCGAACGTGTGGGCGAAGCTGATGCCGTCGATGGGGGCCTGGGTCACACCTCGGATGGCTTCGGGCGCCTCGATCCCCAGCGCTTCCAGCACCGTGGGAACCAGATCAATGCAGTGCCCGTACTGGGTCCTCAGTTCGCCCCGGGCCTGGATGCCCTTGGGCCACGAAACGATGCAGGGGTCCGTAGTGCCGCCCCGATAGGTCTCGCGCTTCCAGCGGCGGAACGGCGTGTTGCCCGCGTTGGCCCAGCCCCACGGGTAGTGGTTGCAGGTCTCAACGCCGCCCAGCTCGTCGATCATCTTGAGGTTGGCCTCGAGCGACTCAGCTACGTTGTTGAAGAAGAACATCTCGTTGAGCGAACCCACGGCACTGCCCTCGGAGCTGGCCCCGTTGTCCGAGATGACCATGATCAGCGTGTTGTCCAGCTCGCCGATCTCTTTCAGGAACTCAACCACGCGCCCGAAGTGATGGTCGGTGAAGCTGACGAAGCCCGCGTAGACCTCCATGTAGCGCGCGTAGAGCCGTTTGGCGTCGTCCGACAGCGTCTCCCATTCCGGCACGTCCGGATCCTGCGCCGAGAGCGCGGTTCCCGGAGGGATGATGCCCATGTCGAGTTGGCGCTGGTGGACTGTCTTGCGGTACTCCTCCCAGCCTCCGTCGAACTTGCCCTTGTACTTGTCGGCCCACTCCTTGGGAACGTGATGCGGCGCGTGGCCGGCGCCCGTGGCGTAGTACATGAAGAAGGGCTTGTCGGGTGCCGACACATGCGCATCCTGGATGAACTCGATCGCCTTGTCGGCCAGGTCGACACTGATGTGGTAGCCCTCTTCGGGCAGCGCGGGCTGCTCGACCTCGTGGTTGTCGTAGGTGAGCTCGGGATACCACTGGTTGGTCTCACCGCCGAGGAAGCCGTAGTAGCGCTCGAAACCGCGGCCGAGTGGCCAACGGTCGTACGGCCCCGCGGCGGTCGTATGCTCGGGCGGAGTCAAGTGCCACTTGCCGATGCAGAACGTGTTGTAGCCCTCCTGCAGTAGCATCTCGCTGAGCATGGCCCTGTCGAAGGGCAGGACGCCGTTGTAGCCGGGGTACCCGGTTGAGGTCTCGGTGATCGAAGCAAGACCGAGCGAGTGGTGGTTGCGCCCGGTCAGGATGCAACCACGCGAAGGCGAGCAGAGCGCCGTCGTGTGCATGTTGGTGTAGCGCAGACCGTTCTCGGCCAGACTGTCGATCACGGGTGTCTCTGCCAAGCCGCCGAAGGCGGACAGCTGCCCGTAGCCGACATCGTCCAAGCACGAAGAACAGGACGTTCGGCGCTCCCTCGGGCGGGCGCGGCGACTCCGGCCACGCGGGAGACGACTCCGCTGTGGTGCGTCCGATGACGCCGGTGAACGGCGTTCCGTCCTTGTAGGTCTTGATCGTCATGATCACGTCCCCTCTACTAGACTCGGGAGTGCCCTTGTGCAGCTACACGAGCCTGCTGACTCAGGGTTAGGCGAAGCTGTCGCGTACGACATCGACAGGTTAACCCGAACAGACGGGACGGCGCTCACAACCTGCGGGCCGCGGTCATCGAGTAGACTGGCGGGTCCGAAGTAACCGTCGCACGGTTGATCCTAGCAATCGGGCATAGTACCCGTCCAAGGCGTATCGTGCCTATGAGCTACTCGAGCGAATGAGGTCCTCGTTGCAAGACCAGCAGAAGTCCTTCTCCTTCCTCCAGATGGTCGTCGGTGTCGCGGCCGTGGCGATCATCCTCACGGTCGTTCACGGAGCGAGCGAGCTCATCAGCCAGTTCCTGATGGCCTTCGTCATCACGGTGGCTGTCGCTCCCGTGCAAGCGTGGCTGATTCGCCGTGGGTTGCGCCCTACTTGGGCGTTCTTGATCACCGTCGTGTCGACGGTCCTGGTCATCGGCGCGGTCATGATCGTGCTCACTTCGTCACTCAATCAGTTCATCCAAAGCCTGCCCCAGTACAAGGACCAGTTCGCTGAAATGCAGGACCAGGTCACTCAAGCGCTCCGATCGATGGGGGTCAGCAGGAGTTCGATCAACGCGAGTCCCGCGGGTAGCGATGTCGCCCAAGCGGTCGCCAACGTCGCGGCGTGGCTTCTCGGCGCGTTCGCGAGCTTCGGGTTCATGATCGCACTCGCCGCATTCATGCTCTTCGAGGCGACAGGTATGCCGGCTAAGGTCAGAGCCATCGCTTTGCCCGCACGCCGAGCTCCCCTGGATCGCTTCGTGGGGAACGTCCGCACTTACGTGGTCGTGACGGCGTGGGTCAATCTGCTCGTAGCGATCGTCGACACGGTACTGCTGCTCGCGATGGGCATCCCGTATGCAGTGCTATGGGGCGCGCTGGCGTTCCTGCTCGGGTTCATCCCAAGCATCGGCTTCCTGCTCTCCCTCGTGGGACCGGCGCTCATGGCGCTGCTCGTGTCGGGTCCGCAGGCGGCCGCGATCGTCATCGTGGCGTTCATCGTGATAAACGGCGGCATCCAGAACATAGTGCTGCCTCGGCAGATGGGCGAAGGGACCGACCTCTCACCCGCGGTCGTGTTCGGATCGCTGCTGTTCTGGGGCTTCGTCCTCGGCCCGGTCGGAGCGATCCTCTCAGTGCCGATGACGATGATCGTGCGGCTTGCACTCGAGTCCTCGGACAGCACCCGGGGGTTGAGCTACTTGATGAGCAGCGGGAAACACCCCTTCACGCGGGCCGAGCCGGAGGTGGAGGAGCCGGCCACCACCCGGTAGCGTCTCAGACCGCGGGGCTCGTCACAGAACACGCGCCGGAAGTCCTGCTTCATGCTGACGACCGTCCACCCGCGACTGTGTGCCTCGGCGAGTACTTCCTCGGCCCTCTGGCGGGCCGCTATGCGCCCTTCTCGGCTGCCGAGGTCTGCCTGTAGACGCCAGGAAGAGTGGGGGCGACCGCCTGCCGCACGACGTAGGCCGAAACCGCGCCGATCGCGATGACCGAGGCAAGCATCGGGTTTGCGATGAGGATGAGAAACACCGTCATGCTCAGCGGCGACGCCGTAGCGGCAACCAGCATTCCCACCATCAGTGCCATGACAGCGACTCCCTGCGGGATGCCGGGTATCGCCAGGTTTATCGCTAGACCGAAGCACAACCCAGTGAACATCAGCGGGAACAGCGGACCGCCGAAATACGCTGTCGACAGACTCCATATGCTGAGGCCGACCTTCGCGACGCCAAGCAGCAGTAACGTGAGGACGCCCAGCGTAGCGGCCTTCTCGAGGAGGACGGGCACCTCCGACTGCCCCGAGAACAGCAGGTAGGGGCTGGCGATTGCTGCCAGAGCCGTGATAGCCCCGCCTGCCACGCCCGCAAGCCAGGGCTTGCCACGCAACGCCTGGAACCTCACGCGCGTCTTGACGAAGACCCCTCCGTACGCGAGGCCCACAACCGCACCGAGCACGCCGATCGCGACCGCCAAGGCGAGATCGCGAAGCGACACTGTCGTGTAGTCCGGGAACGGGAAGAGGGCCGCAAGGCTGTGTCCGCCCAAAGCGATGAACGTCACCCACCCCGTCGCGCCCGCCGCCAGGCCGGCGACAATGTCGGTCTTGCTCATGCTGATCGCTTTGGGGTTGATGAACTCCATGGCGATCAACGCTCCCACCGGAGCGCCTCCGAGGAATGCCCCGAGCGCACCTGCGACGCCCGCGTAAGTGAGTATCTTCACCTGCCCCGGTTTCAGTCCGAGCCGCTCGGCCAAGAGCGTGCCGAGCCCGCCATTGATGTCTACGAGAGGCGCCTCGGGACCCACCGCCGCACCCGAGAACAGCGAAGCGAGCGAGAACGCCGCCCCGGGGAGCAGCTTGCGATACTCCATACGACCTTTGTGGTCGTACTCATGGTCCGCGCCCCCCGTGTCGAACGGACGGCCTTTGGAGAGAGCGACAACCAGCGACGCGATCGCCGTCATCGTGACGACCACGGCCACCGGCACGACCCATGAGGGAACCGAGGAGAAGTACTCCGGCAGCGTTTCCCACAGGAACACGACCCCGTAGTGATCGACGGTCAGAAAGAGCCACGTGACCCCGCCCGTGATGACCCCAAGAAGGGCCGCCAGAAGGAGCAGACGCGTGCCGGTACGGGCCAGTTCGCGCGAATCGATGCCTTGGCCTGCTGCTGGGGCGCCAGCATCCGGTTCGCTCATAAGGCTCTCCCTCTGCGGTCAGTGGTCGTCATCGGTAGTGCACGCCTGGATGCTGAACGTCGTGGCCGCTCCGTGATGACCCTCGACCGCAGAAGAGCGGCCCTTCGCCAGCTTGAGCGCGACCCTTTCGATGATAGTCGAAGAGACCACGGCTTCGCCTTCCGGAGACTGAACCGCGATCGTGGACGCCGGCGCAAGTGTGATGCCCGGTTGCGGGAGGAGGCGCGCCATGCGGGTCTGCTGCGGCGCGTGACGTAACTGCAAGTTCCTGTTCGCGTGCCGCGCGTGAGGTTATGAACCTGCTCGCCCAGGAGGCGGCCAATACCTGTCGCAGCGACCCGTGCCCCAGGGGCAGCCGCGGGAAGTACAAGGTCTGCTGAGGCCGACGAGCGGCTGATCGTGGTCAGAGAGTACTCATTCGCCAGCGCGCGAACGAGTAGCGTCGCGGCAGTTCTTCACGGCGAAGGGACCTGTCAGTCGTTCGGGTCGTCCCACGCCAAATCCGGGTCGAAGTCGTAGCCCCAAGGGAGCCCATTGTTCTTCCAGCCGTTTCGCATGGGCTTGCCGAAGTAGACACTCCCTCTGTCGTCGACCCTGTCACCCTCGAAGCCGTTGATGACGTTGTAGGCGTTTGTGAACCCGGCTCGCGCGAGCGCGTTGACTGCCATCGCACCCCTGCCACCAGTTGCGCACAGAACCAGGATGGTGTCGCCGGGGTCGAACGCCTCTTGAGTTTGGGCGACGAAGTCGGGATTCGGGTCTGCAGTGATCCCAGGCGCCTTGCCTGTTTTCGCACAATCCTCACGATCGAACTTGGGAAAGACCAGGGGGATGTTCCGTGCAGTCTGGATATGACCGCCGAAGACGTACTCCTCGAACGTGCGGACGTCGAGAAAGTGCACGTTGTCGGGATCGCCCTTCCACATCGCGTAGGCCTCGTCGGGCATCACATACAGTCCAAGAGTCGTCTTGTTCGCCTCTGGGACTTGAGTTGCATCCAAGATGATCGCCTCCTGTCTCGCGCCAACTGTTCGAGTTGCTCGAGAGCCCACGATGTCCCTACGCCAAAAGCCCTTGGACACCGGTGGCGAGCAGCTTCACGCCGAATACCAGGAACAAGACCGCCATGACGGCCCCATTGTGGGCTATCAACCAGCTCTTCGTGGTGTCGAGCTTGGCCTTCGCCTTCTCTCCTCCTACGAAGTAGTAGAGGACCGGCAGTGCGACGGTGAGGCTCGAGAGCACGACGAACACGAGAAGCGCGGTCCACTCCTGGGTCGAGCTCAGCCCTGCTTGCGCGATGACGAGCACACCCGCAGCGTTCAGTGCGAGGTTCTTGGGATTCACGCCAGAGAGTAGGGCTGCGACAGCGAAGGCCTTCGCAGCCGAGAATTCGTCGATCGTGCGCATCCAGGCGGGCATCGCCGGCTCGTCAGACGGGGCGCGGAAGCCCCGCCACTGCTTGAGCGCGGCGGCGAGCAAGAGCAGGCCAAGAAGCGCCTGGATGATGAGCGAGGTTTGCGACGGTTCGCTGGAAGTGCCGGCGGATGTCCCCCCGAGCAGCAGGATTGCGCCGCCGACGACCAGCAGCCCCGCGATCCATCCCGCTACGAACGCCGCACCGTTGGTCTTCGCACGCGCCGAGAAGAGCATCAGGATCACTGCCACGATCGGCAGTGGGCTCAACGCTATACCGATTGCGGCCGGTAGCAGATCGCTGAGCTGCAGTTCCTGCACTTGACTTCTCCAGTGTGAGATCGGATGGCGACCGGCTACCTCCGAGAGACGCAACCGGTCGCCACGC
The DNA here is from genome assembly GCA_963817255.1 of uncultured Actinomycetes bacterium. GTDB lineage: Bacteria > Actinomycetota > Coriobacteriia > Anaerosomatales > CAVRZR01 > CAVRZR01. Next base: position 402,502 of record CAWFNT010000001.1, on the reverse strand, counting down.
TATGAGACGGGAGCCGGACGCTAGGCACGGTTCCCCGTCAGGGTCCTGAGACTAGCCGAGCCGCAGCTCCATCGCTTCCTCAAGCGTGCCCGCCTGGGGGAGCTTAGCGATGCTGCGCTTCTTCCACTCGTCCTCGACCAGCTCAGCGGCCGCCTTCTCAAAGAACTCCGGCGCTGCCCACTCGCTCACGTCGAAGTCGTTCTTGATGTAGCCGTGGCTGAGCATGAAGTCCTTGTTCATCTCGGTGAGAGCAAGGTTCTGCGGCGAGAGGTTGGGGACCATGTCGACGCGCTCGATGTTGTAGAACGTGTCCTCGACATCCAGGTAGTAGGTCTGCTTGTCGAGGATCGCGGCGGCGGCGTGCTTGTGCTCGTTCGCCCAGCGCCCGACCTTGATCAGGCCCTTCATGATCGCGATCACGACCTCTGGGTGTTCCTCGCACACGGCGTCGCTCACCGTGAACGTTGCGGGAATGTTCGCGCCTTGCAGGGTCCAGTCGGGGTAGTTGGCGAGGTTCTCGATCGCCTTGATCTGCCCTGTCGCCTCCTGGATGTGGCTGAACGGCCCAGTCTGCGTGTAGATCGCGTCGACGACGCCCGTCAGCAACGCCGTCTCGAGCGGGCGGAACGCGAGGTCGTGCTTGTGGTCTCGCTTCAGCCAAAGCTCCGAGGGGTTGTAGATGGGCGTCAGCATCTCGGGCTTGTCGTACCAGTCGTCCGGATACGGGAACTCGACGATCTCGACGTCATCGCGCGTCATGTCGTTGAGCATCAGCATCAGCTCGATGCCCTGCTCCTCCTGGCAGCGCCACCAGTCGTTCTTGATGGTGTTCAGGCTCTTGGACAGGCCGATCTTCTTGCCCTTGAGGTCCTTCATTCGGTGGACGTCGTCCTTCGCACGCACGAGCATGCAACCGCCCTCGTTCGGGACATGCGTGAGTCCGATGAGGCGCGTCCGGCGGATGTCGGCATTCGCCTGGATGGCCGGGAAGCATCCCCCGGCGCGCATCAGGTTGTCCATGTTGTGAACGTAGTGCGGATACCAGTTGTTCCCACGTACCGACCGCAGGAACTTGTACTCGATGCCGATCTTCTTGAGCTCCTCGCGTACCCAGCCCAACTCCTGGTCGACGTTGCTCGCCGACACGAGCGGGCAGTTGGTGTAGTAGAACTCGTTCCAGTCCAACGCTACGTGATCATCGGGTCTGAAGTCAGTAGTCACGGTGCTCCTCCTTGTACTTGGTCACGTCGCCGATCGCGTCCCCGCGTAGCTCGCACTCATCGATTCCTCGTCGTTCATAGTCCCTTTTCAATCCACAGCAGATCCGGATCGCACTCATAGGTCCACGGCAATCCGGAGTTCTTCCAGCCGTTCTTCATGCGCTTGCCGAGATAGACGCTCCCCTCCTCGGCCACCATGTCTCCCTCGGTGCCGTCAATCACGTTGTAGACGTTAGTGAAGCCCGCCTGAGCAAGCGCGTTCACCGACCACGCGCTGCGCCCGCCCGAGCGGCATATCATGAGGAGCGTGTCCGTGGGAGCGAACAGCTCCTTCACGCGGGAGACGAAACCGGCATTCGGACTGACGACTGGCTCGTCCTTCTCGGCATCCCACTGGTACTCCATGAACGCGAGCGGGATGTTGCGCGCCATCTCGGCGTGACCGACGAACACATACTCCTCAGGCGTGCGAACGTCGATGACGTCGACACCCTCGGGGTTCGCCTTCCACATCTCGTAGGCCTCTGTCGCGGTCGCGTACAGGCCCAGACTGGTCTGCTTCTTCTCCGGGACATCGTGATTCGTCATGCCGACCAGTCCCTCCTACATGAGAGCCTTGCTCTTGATGGCGTCGAACTCGGTCTGAGTAATCGCGCCGCTGTCGAGCAGCGCCTTCGCCTTGGCGATGTCGTCGGCTGCCGAGCCGCCCTGCATCCGGGACTGCTGCGCCTGCATCTGCGCCATCATGCGCTGGTCCTGCTCCGTGTTCTTCGGCCGCGCGATCATGTAGATCAGGATGCCGAGGAACGGTACGACGAAGATGAGGAAGATCCAGCCGGCCTTACCCCAACCGGAAAGGTTCTCGCGACGGAAGATGTCGGCGAACACCTGGATGAACATCATGATGACCATGAAGAACAGGTAGAACATGAACATCCACCAGAAGAACTCAAGTACAGGATTGGTGCTGAAGATCGAACTGCCAGCTCCGAACATGTGAATCTCCTCTCGGTAAGAGACCGAATCCTCGGTCGGCTGTTCCCTAGGTGACGTACCCCTTGCACATCGTAACAGGACGAGTAATATTGTCTAGTAGTATCTTACCCACTTGACTACTACAGTAGACGCAGCGAAGACCCACCGAATGGGGACTGAGACCGTTGCCAAGAGCGACCGGCGGTAATCGGCGCGAGGAGCTGCTCGAGGGCGTCATGAACATCATCTCGGCACGGGGCTTCTCAGACGTCACCATCAGCGAGATGGCCGGTGAACTACATTGCTCGCTGGCCTCGCTCTACAAGATCGCGCCGAACAAGGACAGTCTTGTCGCCCTCGCCATCAGCCGTTGGGGCGAACTCGCGCTCGCGAAGGGCGAGGCGAGCGCACGCGGAGGCAAGACGGCCGTCGACCGCGCAAGGCGCTACTGGCACGCGGCTGCAGAGAGCCTGCGCCCTTTGTCGCACGCGTTCCGGCGAGATATGGAACGCTACGAGTCGTCGCGGCTCGCCTATCGGGCGATATCGGACGCGTTCGTCGCGCGCTTTGCGGAGCTCCTCAATGAGGCAGCCAGGGCGGACGAGATACCGGCCGTCAACACGCGGTTCCTGGCAGGCATGTTCCGGCATATCGCAGCCGCTGTTCGCGACGAGGACTTGTTGGAATCCGCCGGTCTGACCGCACGGGAAGCAGCTCTGGAGATCGACAAGATCATCTGGGACGGCCTGCAGTGCCGCGGAGGAGAAGCAAGCTAGATTCCGGCCGACGGCCCCCACGCACAGCAAGCTACGCTCTGGCCCGAAAGTACTCCCCCACCGCCGCGGCCATCGCGGCCATGGTGGGCTGGGCGGCTTCGACATCCGGTTCGTACCCGCGCTCCTCGAGCGCTTGGGTCGTGACCGGCCCGATACTCGCGACCGTGAGATGCTCCATGACCTGCCGCGGCTCCAGATGTTGAGTCTTGAGGAGCGCGAGGAAGTTGCGAACTGTCGATCCGCTCGTGAACGTGACCGCGTCGACACCGCCCTGGGCGAGGCGCGCAACCAGCGCGGGGTCTGGACTCGCGGTGATGGTGCGGTACACGGGGACCACATCGACCTCGCATCCGAGCTCCCGGAGGGTATCGGGCAAGATCTCGCGCGCCTCGAGCGCGCGCGGTAAGAGGACGCGCCAGCGATGACCCTCGTCGCCCGCACCGAGTACCCGGAACGCCTCGATCAGGCCCTCGGCCCTGAAGTCCCGGGAAGCGGGCACGGCATCGGCGCGTACTCCGGCCGAGGCCAACCGCTCGGCCGTGGCCGTACCCACCGCGGCGATGCGGACGCCCGCCGAAGCGAAGCGTTCCGCGGGTTCGAGGCCGTGTTCACGCACTCGGGCCACGAGGCGCTCCACGCCATTCGTGGAGGTGAACACGACCCAGTCGTAGTCGGTCAGGTGTGCGATCGCGATATCGACGGGTGCCCAGTCCGCGGGATCGACGATCTCGATCACCGGGAGGGCGATCACCTCGGCGCCAAGCGCCTCGAGTGGCCGAGCGAGAGCGGCCGCCTGCTCGCGGGTCCGCGTGACGATGACCGAACGGCCAGCGAGGGGCTTCGCGGGATCGAGAGCTGGCCCGTCGCTCATGCGCTAGGTCTTCAGCAGTCCGTCGACGTCGTCGGCGCCGCGGATCTCTTCCAGAATCGCGTGCGCTCCGAGCGCGAGCAGACGCTCCACCATCGCCTCGCCGAGCGCGACGGGCTCGCCGGCGTCGCCGCACATCTGCTGACGGACGATTCGCTTCCCGTCGACGGAACCCACCATGGCGTCCATCGTGAGCGTGTCATCCTCGAAACGCGCGTACGCTCCGATGGGCACCTGACAGCCACCCTCCAGGCGCCGCATGACGACGCGTTCGGCGGTCACGCACTCCATCGTCTCGGGATGCCCGATCTGCTCCATCACGTGGCGCATGAACTCGTCGTCCTCGCGGATCTCGATGCCGATGGCGCCCTGACCCACCGCCGAGACCATCTGCGTCGTCGGGATGTAGTGGGTGATGCGATCGGCCCAGCCCATGCGCGTGATGCCTGCCGAAGCGAGGATGACCGCGTCGAGCTCGCCCTCCTCGGCCTTTCGCATGCGCGTGTCGAGATTGCCGCGCACGTCCACGATCTCGAGGTCGGGCCGGAGCGCCACCACCTGCGAGCGGCGTCGAAGCGATGACGTGCCCAGTCGCGCGCCCATCGGCAGGTGGTCGAGGTCGTAGCCGGCACCCGACACCATCGCGTCGCGCGGATCCACGCGCTCGGGCATGGCTGCGATGAAGAGCCCTTCCGGGAGCTCGGTCGGCACGTCCTTCATCGAGTGCACGGCCAGATCCACGGTACCTGCCTCGAGCTCGACCTCGATCTCCTTGGTGAACAGACCCTTGCCGCCCACCTTGGCGAGCGGGACGTCGAGGATCTTGTCCCCGGTCGTCTTGATGATCTTGAGCGAGACGGGCAACCCGGTGAGCTCCTCGAGCATGCCCTTGATGTAGTTCGACTGCCACAGAGCGAGCTTGCTGCCCCGCGTGCCGATGATGAGCTCGGATCGGCTAGAAGCCACGCATATCCCCTGTCTCCTGTGTACCGAGATCGACGTCCTTGACCGAGGCCTCGCGGCCCTTTCCAAGCAGCGAGCGAAGTAGCCCGTGGCGCTCATGCTTCTCGATGGCGTCGAGCCCGTAGAGGAAGCGCGCGGCCTCGACGTACTGGTATCCGTCCTTAGCCGTCGAGACCTGCTTCAGCCGGTCGGTCGGGTCGTGGAGCATCTTGTTCACGATCGAGGACGTCAGCGCTTCGATCGTCTGAAGTTCCTTCTCCGAGAGTCCGCCGAGCCGCTTCATGGCCCTCTCGAGCTCGGCCTGGCGGACCTGCTCGGCCTTCGCACGTATGGCCGCGACCGTAGGCACGACTTCCATCGACTCGGCCCAGCGCTCGAACTCCCTGAGCTCCTCCTCGATGATGACCTCGGCTCGCTGTGCCTCGCGCATGCGCTCCTCGAGGTTCGACTCCACGACACCGTTCAGATCGTCGATGTCGTAGACGAACACATCGCGCAGGTCGTTGACCGAAGGCTCGATGTCGCGAGGGACCGCGATGTCGATGAGGAAGAGTGGTTCGCCCTTGCGGCGCTTCATGGCCTGCGCAACGCGGTCCTTCGTGATGACGTGATGCGTCGCGGCGGTCGAGGAGATGACGATGTCGGCCTCGGCCATGCGGTCGAAGAGGTCCTCGTAGCGGATCGCCTCGCCGCGGAACTTGTCCGCGAGCTCGGCGGCGCGCTCGAACGTGCGGTTCGCGACGAGTACCTGGCGCACGCCGTTCGAGACGAGGTGCTTGGCGGTCAGCTCGCTCATCTTTCCGGCACCGAGCACCAGGATCGTGCGGCCTTCGAGCGAGTCGAAGACCTTCTTGGCGAGTTCGACGGCAGCGTAGGAGATCGAGACGGCATTCTCACCTATCTCGGTCTCGCTGCGAACGCGCTTGCCGACCTCGAAGCTCTGGCGGAAGAGCCTATTGAAGACCCGCGCGCATCCGCCGTTCGTGAAGGCGTGCTCGTACGCTTCCTTCACCTGGCCGAGGATCTGCGCCTCGCCGACGACCATCGAGTCGAGCGAAGCGACCACGCGGAACAAGTGCCGGACGACAGCCTCGCCGTCGGCCATGTAGAGGTAGCGAACGAGCTCGTGGCGGTCGAGATCGTGGTAGTCCGCCATGAAGTCGATGACCGCGCCTGCGCCGTCGGACTCCGGTGCGGTGACGGCGTAGATCTCGGTGCGGTTGCAGGTCGAAAGGATGACGGCCTCAGCGACATGGGGCGAGGACGTGAGAAGGGCGAGGGCCTCCTCCTGACGGTGAGCCGGGAAGGTGAGCTTCTCCCGGATCTCGATCGGAGCGGTCTTGTGGCTCAAGCCAACCAGCGTCAAGTGCATATCGTCAGTCTCGCCTCAGCACGCCATGCGCGTCTCGAAGATAGGTACGCCCTCGCCGGAGCGGTGCATTGTTGTTCAGGCAAGCAGGCCCGGCGAGGGCGGTATTCGCGCACATATACACATGCACCTTCTGCTTGTTGCCTGAACGCTCGAATTCTACCACCGAACGCCCTTCAGGGCAATTAATACTTGCCGAAGAACGGCAGGTCGCAAGCGATTTCGGTGCCATATTGTCGCCGACGGTCCCATTGTCGGGTGCCCCTTCGCGGTGCGTACGCCTGGCCAGGTTCACGACAGGCCCCGCTCGCGTCTGGACTTGCGGATGTCGCCGTCGATCTTCCAGAACCAGAGCTCCGGCCACAGGCCCATGAGCCGCAACGCGAGCCGGCTCGCGATGTCCGGGAGGATGTAGAACTTGTTCTTCTCGACGCCTTTGATGATCGCCTCGGCGACGGACTCCGGCGGAATGGGTTTGACAACGCTCGCGCTCTTCTCCGTCTCGGGCGGACGGAGCGTCTTCTCATACGCGAGACCTGGTGTGTCGGTGTCAGGCGGGAATACGACGCTCACGCGCACATGATGGGGCTTCATCTCGGAGCGAAGCGCCTCGCTGAAGCCCCGCACGGCGTACTTCGCCGAGGAGTATCCGGTGTATCCGTAGAGGCTCATGTAGCCTGCCCCCGACGACATGTTCACGATGTGCCCGCTTCCGCGCTCGACCATGCCCCCGACCACGGCGCGACAAGGGTTCACGACGCTGTCGAAGCCGTGAATGAGGTTCCTGTCGAACTCCTCGGGTGCCATGGCTGTGAACTCACCGGGGATGATGACTCCCGCCGAGTTGACGAGCACGTCGGGCGCGAGGTCCCATTCGAGTTCGGTCGCGAGTCTTCCAAACGCGGCAGACGCCTGTTCCCAGTCGCTGAGGTCGGCGCTCGCCGATGCGACGCGCTGGCCCTTGTTGAGCCGGACGTGCTCGATCGCCTCGACCGCCGCCTCGAGTCTCGTCAGGTCGCGGCCCACGATACCGACATGTGCACCTCGGCGGGCGAACGCCTTCGCCGTCGCGAGGCCGATGCCGCTGCTGCCGCCCGTCACGACGACATGTGCCCCCTCGAACATCTACTCCCCCGCCTCTTCTTCGGTGGTGGATTCCGCGATCGTCGGGTCGGCGGTCGTGGGTCCAACGGTGGTGGATCCCGCGATGTCAGTGTCGCCTCGCACGTCTGCGTCACGCGGGCTCTCGGCGACGGCAGGCACGAACTCCCGGTACAGGTCGTCCACGGTCGGCGCTTCACCGTCGCGGATGCGCTGCAAGACGTCCGAAGCAGCCACCGCCTCGATGACGGCCCGGCGGTCTGCGGCGGGGGAACGCTCGGCCACAGACTCGCGTAGCTCCGCCATGAGCTGCACGTACTCGGCCCACTCCTCGCCGTACTCCTCCTTGAGCGCCGCGCGGACCTGTCTCGCGACCTCGGGCGCCCTCCCGCCGGTGGAGACGGCGATCTGCAGGGCGCCCCGGCGCACGGCACTTGGCGTGCTGAATGTCGAGAGCTCGGGCGCACCCGGAGTGCTCACAGGACACCCACGAGAATCGCACTCGGCAAAGACCCCGCCCCGCACGACCTCATCGGTATCAACGCAGATCACGAGAGCCGCCCCGGCGAGATCACCCTCGTGGTAGGGACGCTGTTCGACCGTGAGCAGCCCGTCGGCCTCGGCTTCTATGAGCCCCGGCGTTGGCGATGGCCCGATCACGGCTATGTCCGCGCCGTACTTGAGCATCGCGTGTGCCTTGCGTTCGGCCGCCATCCCGTCGCCCACGATCACGACGAGACGATCGCGAAGGTCGAGGAACGCAGGATAGGGTACAGGAGGCTCGGTCATGGGCGACGTCGGCTAAGCGCCGAAGACGTGGAAGCCGAGAGGCACGGTGCGCGCGACGATGGCGAGCACGAACACGACGCCTATCCCGCCGAGCGAGATCCAGCAGGCCGTTCGAGCCGATACTTCGCGGCGGTACACGAGCATCAGGTACGTCCCGTAGACGAACCAGACGACGCCGGCCAGCATGATCCGCGGGTCCTGCCACCAGCCCGACACGTCGGTCTCGATCGCGCGGATGATGCCGAGGACGAGTCCCACCGTGTACGCGGGATACGCGAGGACGACCGCACGCCTCGCGATCTTCTGCGTCTGCGCGAGCGACGGGAGCTTCCTGAAGATCGGCGTGGTCCGCCTGCGCTTCAACTGCGTGTCCTGGATGAGGTAGAACGCAGACGACGCGGCGCTCACCAGGAAGCCCACGTTCGCCAGGAAGATGAGCGCGACGTGCACGGCAACTCTCCAGCTCGCCAGCTGACGCGCTTGCTCGGTGGTGAGTTCCGCCGTCGTGGCGCTCACTCCCATGAAGTAGGCGATGATCAGGAGCAGCGCAGCAAGCGGAACGAGAAACGTGCCGTACACCCGCACCTTGATGACGTGCTCGAGGATGAAGTAGACGAGGATCAGCACCCACGAAGCGAGAACGAGGGAGTTCCCGCCGGTCAGGTTCGTGTTGTTCGCGACGAACGAGCTCAGCCCGATCGAAGCGGTTTGGCAGAGGAACCCGGCGCCCACGGTGAAGCGTGCCCACCACGCCGTCACCGGACGCCTGAGGAGGAACTGGTATGCATAGAGCACCGTGGCCACGATGTACAGCGCAAGCGCGAACCATCCAAGCACCGCTGCGATCAACTCCACGCGCTCCATGTTCCGTCCTCCTCTCCTTCTATCCGATGCCGCTCGACAAGCGAGGCGATGTGCCGCCATCGAGCCGACGTCCCGCGAGTGCAACTCACGGACTCGTCGCCACGGCCGTTAGGCGTCGCGCGGTCTATGCTCCGCCGCTTCGGCGCGCGATGGCCTCTTCGACGACGACGAGTTCCTTCTCCACGCGAGTGACGCGGCGAAGCACCAGGAAGATGAATCCGAACAACCCGACCCACAGCAGCGTGTAGGCCGCGATGACGAAGGGGGCGGCGTCGAGCACCGTCTTGTAGATCTCCTGCAGCACGGGGTCCATGTGCATCTCCTAACTCCAACGGCCGATCGCGCAGCCTGAGTGCCTTCTCTAGCCTTCCAGTTCCGCCTTGATCAGGTCGAGCCGGTCCTTCAGGAATTCCTCACGAAGACGTACCTGATAGACGGACCACGCAAGCATGAGCATGCCGAACAGGCCGATGAGGAATGCCCAGAGCTGCCATCCTTCGAGTCCGCCACCCGTTCGCAGGACTACCGGGTGCACTGACGAGGGCACGATGCGCGTGATCGCGAACGATATCGGCGCATCGATGAAGGCGATGATGCCGAACACGGCCGCGTACGTTGCCCGCCGCTCCTCGTCCTCGATGGAGTTGCGCAAGACGAAGTACGCGATGACCAAGAGCGTCATGATGAAGTACGTCGTGAGCCTGGGCTCCCAGACCCACCACTTCCCCCATTCGAACCTCGTCCACAGGTCGCCGGTGATGAGCGTGAGGATGACGAAGAGCAACGTCACCTCGGTCGCGATCTTGGCGCGCGTGTCGTACTCCTTCTTCTTGGTCATGAGGAACCGCACGCCGTAGTACGCGGTGAAGAAGAAGATCAGGAACGACGAGATGGCTACGGGGACGTGGAAGTAGAAGATCTTCTGCGAGAAGAGCAGCTGGTTCTCGACCAGCACGCCACCGATCGCGCGCGCCTCCGAGACCTGTGCGCCCGTCACGAGGGGCGCGATCAGGAACGCTGCCAGGAAGTCGATCGTGGTGAGGATCGCGCCCAGTGCGAGCAGCACATAGATGGTGGTGTTCGACCTGGCGCGCGCTGCACCCTCTTCAGCCATGTCCGGTCACCTCCTTCGTGCTCGTGCGGGTCAGGCCCCGATGATGAACTCGTACAAGGCATAGGCCGCGAGAACCATTATGGCATCGTATCCGGCCGCAATCGCCATGGCCCGCCAATACACCTGAGCGTACTCGGGGTTGCCGACGATCACCGCAGTCGTCGCGGCTACCGCCGCGTAGAGCAGCGGGAACATGACCGGCACGAAGAGGACGGCGAGGATGAAGTCCTTGCCGGTCGTGTTCACGGACATGGTGGCAAGCAGCGTGCCGACCCCCGCTATCCCTATCGAGCCCACCAGGAGCGCGAGCGCGATCATCCAGATCGGTCCCTGGATCGGTTTGTCCGACAGGAACATGAAGATGAACACGGGGATGGTGATCACTTCGACGATGAGCAGGAAGATGAAGTTGCCGACCGCCTTGCCGAAGAAGATCACGGGTCGGTCGACCGGCGACAGAAGCAGCGCCTCGAGGCATCCCTGGTCCTTCTCGTGCACCAGCGAGCGGTTGAGCCCGAGCATCGAGGTGAAGAGGAACGCGAGCCACAGAAGTCCGCCGGCGATGAGGCGGATGTCGAACCCGCTTCCCGTCTGCGACAGCGCGACGTAGTAGACGACGAGCGTCAGCAGCGTGTACAGGCTCATGGAGGTGAGCATTTCCTTGGTGCGCAGCTCCATGACGATGTCCTTGCGAAGGATCGCCTTGAACTGCTGCCACGATGAGGCCTTGGCACGCGGCCGCGTGCTCGCCTCGGTTGCGGCGCTCACCTACGCCACCCCCATACCGACGGTCTGGCGGTACATCGTGGCGAATTCGGCATGGTCGATGTTGTCTCTCGGCTCGAACAACACGACGCGCCCCTTCGCGAGGATGAGCGCGTGCGTGCAGAGCTCGAGGCCCTTTTCCAGGTCGTGGCTGATCATCACGAAGGTGTGTTGCGCGCGGATCTGGGCGATGAGGGAGTCCAGGATGTCCTTGGCGTGCGGGTCGAGGCCCGAATACGGCTCGTCGAGGAAGAGCACCTCGGGACGGTGGAGCAGCGCGCGCGCGATGGAGAGACGCTGCAGCATGCCGCGCGAGAAGGTGCGCACGAGGTCGAGACGGCGATGGTCGAACTCCACGCTCTCGAGGAGCTCGCGGATGCGCGCAGGCGCGTCGGGCACGCCGTACATGCTTGCGAAGAACTCGAGGTTCTCCTCGGCGGAGAGATCGGGGTAGAGCAGCGGATTGTGGCTGATGAGCCCGATTCGCTCGCGAAGCTCGACCGCGTCCTCGACGACGTCGAGTCCCACGATCTTGGCGGTGCCCTTGGACGGAGCGGTGAGCGTGGTCAGGACCTTGACGAGCGTCGTCTTGCCCGCGCCGTTCGGGCCGAAGATCGAGAGGAACGCTCCCTCGGGCAGATCGAAGCTGACGCCGTCGAGCGCCTTGCGCGCGCCGAACGTCCGCGTCAGTCCCTCGACCTCGAGCGCCGGGCGCGTGGCGACGTCTGTCGTCACTCGGCCAACCCTACGCCGCCGCCGCGGTGGTCTTCTTTGGCCAGGATGCGAGGCTCGTCCCGATGATCAGCAACAGGAAGCCGACCCACGCGAAGCTGATGAGCGGGTTGATCTTCACGGTGACCTGGAGCTTGTTCGTCGCGGGATCGGTGCCGTCGAAAGTCATGAACACGTCTCGCAGTGCTTCCATTCGCACCGCCGCGTTGAGCTTGGTCTGCTGCTGGCGAGAGAACTCGATCTGTCCGGGGCGGATCGGTGCGACCGTGCGACCGTTCTTGGAAACGTCCAGATTCAACACGGTCACCTTGTCGCCGTTGGGAAGCGTGTTCGTCGTGTGGCCCTGGTAGGTGAACTCGTAGCCGGGGACGGAGAACGTCGTTCCGACCTTGTCTTCAAGCTTGAAGTTGTACGTGCCCACGAACATCGCCGAGCCGACGAGACCGATGAGGATGATGCCGATGCCGATATGGGTCAGGTACCCGCCGGACTGCGACCGCGACCTGGTCAGGATGCGCCAGAGCGAACCGCCGAAGCTCTCGCCTTTCGCCTTCGAGCGAGTCCGTGCGCCCTCGATGAAGAGCGACGCGGTGGTGGATACCGCGAAGGCGGCGACCATGAGACCGATGATGGCCTCGCCGTTCGTCACGATCGTCATGAACTGCGAGGAAGCGGCCTCGGAGCGGCGGAACATCGGCAGAAGACCGCGGTACCACTCGAAGATCAGCAGCGCCGAGATGATCGCGGTCGACAGCAGCGGCCACTTCACGCGCTTCCAGAACAGCGCGGCGCCTGTCTTTCGCCACGCGAGAAGCGGACACACCGCGAGGATGAAGACGTACAGGATGCCGACCGGCCGCGCGACCGACTCGTACGTCGAGGCAGGGAACGACTGACCGCCGCCCGGCATCCATGAAGGCAGAGCCGAGGTGACGGTGAGGTAGCTGACGAGAAGCGCAGCGACCAGCATGAGCACGTTGTTGAAGTAGTAAGCGCTCTCCTTCGAGGTGAGGCTCTCGAACTCGTCGTTGCTGCTGAAGGTCGATCCGCGCAACCAGGCCCCGCCGACACCGACAACGAGCGAAGTGACGATCATCGCCAGGAACACGCCAAAGGAGAGCCAGTCCTGCTGGAACGCGTGCACGGACTGCACGACGCCCGAGCGGGTGATGAATGTCCCGAGGATGACGAGCGCGAACGTCACAGAGGCAAGTGAGACCGCCCAGCGCTTGAAGCCCTCGCGTCGCCGGTAGACGGTGAAGCTGTGGATGAGCCCGACGCCCGTGAGCCACGGCAGGAGCGACGCGTTCTCGACCGGATCCCATGCCCAGTAGCCGCCCCAGCCAAGCACGACGTAGGCCCAGATAGCTCCGAGTCCGATGCCGATGCCCAGAAAGAGCCAGGAGAAGACGGTGATGCGCTCGACGATCTGCACCCAGGCCTTGGAGCCGTCGTTCACGATGATGGCCGCGATGGCGAACGCGAACGGAATGGTCATCCCGGCGTACCCGATGAACAGCGTGGGTGGGTGCAGGATCATCGCCCAGTGCTGCAAGAGCGGGTTCATGCCGATCTGCCCCGACGAGGAGCTGGCCGTTCGCGCTCGACCCACTCCGCAGGCGAGACCTTGAACGGGTTGTTGCTCTCGAAGAACAGCGAGATCATGAAGAGGATCGTGACGACGTTCACGACCATGATGCCCATGTTCGAGAGCTCGTCGGTGATGCTCAGCCTTCTGTACGCGACGTACGCGGCGAACATGGCGAGGAGCCACGCCCAGAAGAGCAACGAGCCCTCGCGGCCTGCCCACAGGCCGGAGAGCTTGTACAGCCACGACAGGTTCGACACGTCGGTGGAGTGGTTCTCGGCGACGTAGCGGAAGAAGAAGTTCTCTTGGAAGAAGGCGACCACGAGGATGAAGACCGATACCGTCAGGGCGCCGAACACACCGAACGTCGCCAAGTAGCCGACGTTCGTGACCCCCTCGCCTTGCTGCGGTGCCGAGCGATCGGCCCCAGATGAGCGAGATCACCGCCACGAAGGAGCCGATGAGCGCGAGGGCCATGCACACCGTGCCGAGCGTCGTCCCGAAGTTCCCCATCCGCGTCTCCTGTGTTCAGTCCGATTGGCAGCGAAACGCCGCGCCGCTATTCAAGGCGGCGCGGCGAAGAACGGTCGGTCTACTGGCTCTTCGTGTCCTTCGAGATGGCCACCGACACCGCGTCGAACGTGCCGTTCTTGTCGAGCGAGCCACCCAGGACTACCTGCGAGCCGGTCGCCATGCCTTGCGGAAGGGCACCATCGTAGAAGACCTTCACGGTCTTGTCGCCGTCTTGGGCGCTTGCGATGACGAATCGGACGTCGCCACCAGGAGGCGAGATCTCGCCGGTGACCTTGCCGGTCACCTTGACGGACTTGCCCGTCAGGTCGGATCCGCCGTTGAGCAGGTCGGCGACCGAGAGGGCGCCCGTGGCCGACTGATACTTGGACGGGCACTTTGTGATCATGTCGTCGGACTGGAGCGTCCCATCGGAGGCGAGGTCGCCGGTCACGATGGCCACGACGCCGTCTCCGAAGGTGGAGGGAACGGTGCCGTTGTACACGACCTTGATGGTCGGTCCCGTGTCGCTCTTGCTGCCCTCTTCGCGGATGGCGAAGCGCATAGGATTCGACTTCTTGTCCCACGACCCGGCGACAACCTCACCGCCGACGCGTACTCGCTTGCCGACGAGGCTCTGGTCGGACGAGACGTCCGAGACGGTCTTGTAGTAGGCGCCCTGCTTGCCGCCGGCGCCTACGATGATCGCGACGATGGCCAGCAGTACGATGGCCGTCACGCCGATGAGACGAGCGCGAGCCCGCTTGTTCACGAGCGATCAACTCCTCACTGCGGCCAACGATCTGAAGACCGCACGTTCCTAGCGTGAGGTGCCCCCGCGACTGCGAGCGCCGAAAGGTGCACCGCTCTTGCCTTAACTTGCCTGAACCCAAACAGATTACCACCGGCAACAGGTCAGGACAACCTCCGGAGCCACACGACTTCGGCGTCGGCGTTCACCGCAGGTTCGCCCGGCATCCGCGAGTTCAGGACACGCGCGAATAGGAGCAAAGAGGGTGCCGAAGGCGAGGGCCGTGAGCGGCGGTCTACGCGCCCGACGACTCGCGTTGCAGCCAGCGCACATCCGGTTCGAATCCCACCTGGTCGAGCAGGCGTCGGTACTCCTCCTGCGGCAGCTCGCCCGACGCCCCCGCGAGAGCGACCATGGCAGCCTCGATCACGTTCGTGCCGAACGAGCGGCCCTCGAGCCGGGGCGTGCTCGTGACGAGCAACTCCACCCCTCGTCCGCGCATGAGCTCGACGTCCTCGGCGGTCGTGGTGTTGGTGATGATCCACTTGCGCCGCATGTCTGCGGGCATGTACTTGCGCACGAACTGCCAGTCACCGGCAACGATGTCGGCCCACTCGTAGAGCGCCTCCACCTTCGGTTTCCGCTCGGGCTCCTTCTCCTGCTCCGAACCGGTCGGGTACAGCCACTTGTACGGCAGTCGCACGACGATCGGAGCGATGGTGCGTATGAGAACCTTGAGCGTGGTCCAGTTCCGTATCGGGAACGGCAGGTCGAGCGCGTAGATGAGATCGCCGAAGACCATGTCGCAACCGGCTTCGTGGAGTGCCTCGGCAAGTCCCCACCTGTCCACGGCGGACGTGAGCAGAACCTTCTTGCCGCGGAAGTCGAGACCGCACTCGCGCTCGAGGAAGGCGACGGTGGAGCCCTCGACCGCACCCTTGAGGCCGGTGCCGTCGAGGACCGGGGTCTTGTGCACGCCCTTGACGAGCTGCTTCGCGGACCTGAACCGGTAGGTGCCGCCCGCAGCGCGGAGCGACAGGTCGATCCCTCCCATGCCGAAGGCCGCGACGGTCCCGTCGAGTTCGGCGAACAGCTGCGCGGCCTTGGCCATGTCGCCGTCCGTGCCCTCGCGCCGTATGCGAAAGCGCTCGCCGAGGAGGTCGACTTCCACGGCGTGATCGCGTTTGGCCGAACCGATCGAGATGCTCACGACTTCCTTGATGACTTCCGCCTTCCCACGATGTCGCCGGAAGGCTTCCAGCGAGCGGCGACGTCCGCCGCTTCTCTGAACGCCGCACCCATCCGGCTGCGGCGAGTCGCGCGAGGCCTCGCCGACTCGACCGCGGCAAGCATCGCATCGAGCTCGGCAAGGTCGACTTCGACGTCTTCACGAATGGGCGAATGGCCGAGAGCCATCCCCACGACTTCCTTGCCGAGGATCTTCTCCATCGTCTTGATGCGCCAGTCGCTCGCGAGCAAGACGAGCACGTCGTAGTCTTTCAAGACCGCGATGGTCTCGAGCAGTTGGTTGAAGATGTCGGCTGCGGGCCCGTTCTCGATGTACTCGCGCTCGTCTTGGGACACGACGAGGACGAAGTCGACCGCGTGGCGCTCGGCGAGTGCGCGCACCTCGTTGGCGTTGGCCACTGGAAACCCGACGAGTGCGACGCGACCGCCTCGGCGGACCTCGCCCAACGTCTCGATGAAGCTCACGAACGAGCGCTGCACGCCATGCGCGCGCGACGCATCTTCCTGGGTCGCACCGCGTTCGCGGTCCTCCAGGATCGCGGTGACGGCGTCCGTGATCTTGCCCAGACTGATGACTTTGTTTCCAACGCGGAACAGCCGCACGCGACGTCCCCCTTGCCCATGCGCCCGTGACTGCTGCCCGGCGGGCGCCTTTCGGTTTCGCCAGATTCTACGCCCTCGCGACGCCGGGCGTGCGAGGGAGGCGCATCCGCCTAAGCGCCTGTCCCGCCATCGGCGTTGAGCTCGTAGATGAACGCCAGCCCTTTGAGCGTGAGATCGGTGTCGACCGTGTCGACCGTCTCGCACAGTGGGGCCATCCGCTCGGCGAGCCCGCCGGTAGCGACGACCGTCGCCTTGGAGCCGAGCTCATCCCACACGCGACGCACGAGCCCGTCCACCATGGCCGCTTCGCCGAGCATGAGGCCGGCCTGCACGCTCGCGCGCGTGTTCGTGCCGATCACCCGGTCGGGCGCTTCGAGGTCCACCTTCGACAGACGCGCAGCGCGCTCGAAGAGCGCGGCTGCCGAGGTCTCGACTCCGGGCGCTATCGCGCCGCCCAGGTATCCGCCGTCGGCCGCGGTGACGTCGATGGTAGTCGCCGTCCCAAAGTCGACCACGATGGCCGGCCCCCCGTACAGCCGGTGGGCTGCGACCGCGTTCACGATCCTGTCGGCACCCACCTCGTGCGGGTTGTCGTAGCGGATGTCCATCCCGGTCTTCAGACCCGGGCCGACGACCATCGGAGCAACACCCGTCGTGCGGGAGGTCATCTGTGCGTACTGCTCCGTGAGACTCGGCACCACGGAGGCGATGATCGCGCGCTCGATATCACTCCATGAGTGGCCTTCCGCCTCGAGCAACGCACCGATCTTCACTCTGAGCTCGTCCGCGGTCAGCCCCGCTTCGGTGCTCACCCGCCAATGCCCGTCGAGCACGCCACCCTCGAGCAGGCCGAGGACCGTCTGCGTGTTACCGACGTCTATCGCAAGTATCACCGGGTCCTCCTCAGGCACGTGTGCGGTCGCCGCAGTCCGCCCGACGAACGCAAGCTCGGCCCGTGCGTGTGACGGTGCGGTAACCGAGCAGGTCAGCGGCGCATCGGACCGATGCTATCATCGCCTCGGCACTACGTGATGGCAAACGCTCGCGCGCGGAGGTCTCAAAGCGACATCGTCCGCGGGGGGCTTAAGGACCACCACGTCGTTCGTTCGAGCCCGAGGAGGCCTCGATGACCGATTCGCCCGCACGCATCCTCGTCGTCGATGACGAGGAGTCGATCACCGAGTTCGTCTCATACAACCTGCGCAAGGAGGGCTATGAGGTCGACGTCGCACACGACGGCGACCAAGCGCTCAGACTCGCGAAGGACACCCAGTACGACCTCGTCATTCTCGACGTGATGCTGCCCGGCATGGATGGCTATGAGGTCTGCCGCCGCCTCCGCGCCGATACCGAGGTGCCGGTGCTGTTCCTTTCGGCGAGGGACACCGAACTCGACAAGGTCGTGGGACTCGAGATCGGTGGCGACGACTACCTCGCAAAGCCCTTCGGCATCCGGGAGCTACAGGCGCGGGTGAAGGCGCTCCTGAGGCGCGCGCCGGCGGCGACAGTCAAACCCGAAACGCCGGCGGGCGACATCATGCACGCCTCCGACATCACGCTCGACGAAGCGGCACATACCGCCGTCTACGGCGAGCAGGAGACGCTCATCGATCTCACACCGCGCGAGTTCGAGCTGCTCGCAACGCTCATGCGGCACGCGGGCAAGGTGCTCAACCGCGACCAGCTGCTTCGGCAGGCATGGGGCTGGGAGTATCTCGTCGAGACGAAGACGGTCGACACCCACATCAAGCGTCTGCGCGACAAGCTCGAGGCAGCGGGCGTCGACCCGGCGGTGGTCGAGACCGTGCGCGGCTACGGCTACCGCCTGCGCGCGTAGCGGCACTGCGCCCTCGCATGCAGTCATCGATCCGCACCCGGCTCATGCTCGCGCTGCTGTCTGTGGCGCTCCTCGCCGCCGCGGGCCTCTCGGCGTATTTCCTGAACGAACTCGAGGCCTACGGGCTTCGCAAGCTTGAAGAACGGCTCATGCGGGAGGCGCAGCTCGTCGCTTCGGCCGTCGAGCACGGTACCGACACCCAGGCGATGCGAAGCATCCTCCCAAGCGTCTCGCCGCTCCCCGCCTCGCGACTCGACGTGCTGAACAAGGTCGGCGTGGTCGTAGCTGCTTCGGCCGGGAAGTCGGTCCAGGGCTCGGACTATTCGCAGCGCAACGAGGTCGCTTCGGCGATCGACGGTGTGTACTCGAAGGCGGTGCGGCGCTCTTCCACGGGCAAGAACGCGCTGTTCGTGGCGTACCCCATCC
This sequence comes from uncultured Actinomycetes bacterium, assembly GCA_963817255.1. GTDB lineage: Bacteria > Actinomycetota > Coriobacteriia > Anaerosomatales > CAVRZR01 > CAVRZR01. The sequence continues at coordinate 384,003 of CAWFNT010000001.1, read as the reverse complement.
TTCGCTCGGGCAAGGTCGTGGGCGTCGCCTACGCTTCGGCCGAGACGTTCTCCATCTGGACGCTCCTCGGAGACTATCGCGGCCGGCTGGTCGCCGTTGTCGTGCTGTTCGTGGCGGGCACACTGCTCGTCGCCGAGCTCGTTTCGCGGTGGCTCACCGCCCCGTTGCTGAAGCTCGAGGGAGCAACAGCGGCGTTCGCTGCCGGAAACCACAAGGTCCGGGTCAGCCCTACCGGGCCCCGCGAGATCGTCGCGGTGGCGGAATCGTTCAACTCGATGGCCGATGAGGTCGAGCGCGTCGTGACCGAGCTCCGCGCCGAGGAACGGCTCAAGGGCCAGTTCGTGTCCGACGTCTCGCACGAGCTCCGAACGCCGCTCACGGCGATCAGGGGCGCCGCCGAGACACTCCTGGACGGCGACGTGCCCTCGGGCGACCAGGAGCGTTTCCTCACGAGCATCGTCGCCGAGTCGGACCGGCTGGCGAGGCTCGCGAACGATCTGCTCACGCTCCAGAAGATCGAGGGTGCGACCGGCGAGCTCCCCCTGAGGATCGTGGACCTCAGGGCGGCTGCCGAGCGTGTGGCGTCGGCCTTCCAGCCGCTCCTCGAGGACCGCGGCGTGAGGTTCGCGATCGTCGGCGAGGCGCCCACGGTGCTCGGAGACCAGGACCGCCTGCAACAGGTGATCGCGAACCTCGTGGACAACGCCAGCCGACACGTCGGCAAGGGCGGGCACGTGGAGGTACGCCTCGAGAGCGACGGGGAGTGGGCGCTGCTCTCGGTGATCGACGACGGGCCGGGGATTCCCGAGGAGGACCTGAAGAACCTCTTCGACCGCTTCTACCGGTCCCAGCCCAGCCGCGACCGCTCGACAGGCGGCTCCGGACTCGGGCTCGCGATCGTGAAGGCGATCGTGACGGCGCACGGTGGAACGATCCAGGCGACGAACCGATCGGGCGGCGGCTCGCGATTCACGGTGAAGCTACCGGCGCTGCAGAAGTACTTCGGCGAGTGACACACGACCTGCGGCACGGGGCGCGGAAGCAGCCGTCCAGCACTCGCTAGCCGCCGACGACTCCCACGCGTCTGAGCACGGAAGCGACGCCTACAGCGACAGCAGCCTTGACCGCGTCGAAGGCGATGAACGGTGCGACGCCGGCGGCGAACGCCGGAAGGGCTCCCAGGCCCGTGACGACGGCGAGTTGAATCCACCCGCACGCGTAGATGACGAGCAACGTGACGCACGCGGCGGCGCCGTCGGCGATCACGTCCCTGGTGACTCGACGGGCAACGGCGAGTCGTACCACCGATCCGAGGGTCGCACCGGCAAGGAAACCGAACAGGTAGCCCCCCGTGGGGCCGAAGAGAACGCCGAGTCCCGCGCGCCCGGAGGCGAACACGGGCGCGCCCAGCGCTCCGAGCAGCAGGTAGACCCCGATCGTCGCGGCCGCCCACCTCGGCGGGAGGAGAAGCGCGACGAGCACAACCACGAACACCTGCAGAGTGATCGGCACCGTGCCAATGGGGAACGAGATCCACGCGGCGCTCGCGAGCAGTGCGGCCATCAGGCCGGCTACCACCAGATAGTGAGACCGCGACTGGACGTCAGTGCGATACGCCGGGGCTTCCGGGATGGGCTCGCTCAAAGGGGTACCTCTTCGTCCGGGGGCGACGACAGTCCGCGCGGGAGGTGCGTCAGGCAGCGCGGCGCTGTGTCGGCGACAGTAGAGGCATTTGCTGGCAGCGGTCAAGTGGTTGGTCGGGCGCCACGCAAGGTGACTTCACCGGAAGCGAGAGCCACCACGCCCGTCATCGGTGCTCACGAGGAGGCGCCCGTCGGCATCCACGCCGACCGCTTGGCCACTGGCGATCGCCTCGCCGTTCGCGCCCGTCACCACGACGTCCCGTCCGAGAGTCACGGACCGTCGCTCGTAGTCCTGCCGGATGCGGTCGAAACCGCCGTCGGCAAAGGAGAGGTAGGCGTGGGCCATCCCGTCGAGCGCCGCCGCGGCCACTACCGCGCGGGTCACCCCTGGAAGGTCGTCGGCAAGGAATCCCGCGATCGCGCCTTGGGCGTCGGCGCCTGACTCGGCGGACCGTCGCAGGTTCAGCCCCACGCCCGCCACGGCCCACTGTTCGCTCGGTAGGCCAGCCCCAGCGCCGCTTGCGCGCGCCTCAACGAGCACGCCAGCAACCTTGCCTCCTCGAACCAGGACGTCATTCGGCCACTTGAGGCGAGGAGACACTCCCAAGCGCTCGAGTCCGAGAACGACCCCGAGACCGATCGCCAGGGGAAGTGCGCCAGCGCTCGCGGAAGGCTTCACCGGACGCACGACGACCGAGAAGTAGACGCCCCCCTCGGGTGAGTCCCACACACGGGCGAACCGTCCGCGCCCGGCGCGCTGTTCGGACGCGAGTACGACCGTACCCTCGGGAGCACCCTCGGCGGCGAGCGCGCGAGCGTCGTCGTTGGTCGAACCCGTTGGGCCGCCACCCTCGATCCGAACCCAGAAGTCAGAGGCGAGCAGCGCTTGCACGTCGGCGGGGTCGAGCGGGCCGGCATCCATTTCCGGCGCGGCCTCAGGGCTCATATTCGTCCATGCCGTCGAGCGCGGGCTCGTCCAGGATGCCGCCAGAGCCATCCTCTTCGGCTTCCTCGGCGCGTTCCTCGGCGATGAGGCGTTCCTCGCGCGAGTTGATGAAGCGCCGACGGCCCACCATGAGGAGCACGATCACACCTACGAACAGGAGGAATCCGACGATGCCGACCTGCGAGGCGATCTTCAGCGCAAGGTCGATGTTCTGGCCGACGAAGTAGCCGATGGCCACCATGAGGGTCGTCTGAGCGATCGCTCCGAGCAAGCTGAACATCTCGAACCAGAACAAGCCCATGTGCGACGCGCCCGCGATCATCGGCACGAAGTTCTTGACCCCTGCAGCGAACCGCGCGAGGAACACCGTCTTCGACCCGTGGTTGTAGAAGTACTCCTCGGCGGCTTCGATCCGCATCATCGGGATGTGGAAGCGCTCGCTCCACGTGGTAAGAGCCGTCCTCCCGCCGCGCCGGCCGATGAGGTAGCTGATGTTGCTGCCCACGAGCGTGCCGAGCACGGATGCGAGCCATACGCCGGCGAGACTCAGCTGACCTTGCGCGCCGAGGAACGCCGCAGCCACGACGATCGTCTCACCGGGCGTAAACGAGCCGAGGATGAAGATGTTCTCCGAGATGGTGAACGCGAACACGATCAGGTAGCCGTACTGTCCCAGCAGGCTCAGGAACCAATCGACGATGGCAACGCCGGTGATAGGCTCGGTCACTCGCTCTCCGAGTCGGTGTCAGCGGGCGGACCGGGCGGTTCGACATCCGTCGACATGCCGAGGAGCGAGGTCAGAGCCGCAGCGCCTTCGCCTGAGGCGGAGGCCGCAGCCACTGCGTCGGCCAGGTTCCCGGCGCGCAGCCGCTGGGTGAGGGCCTCGGCGACCGTGACGAACTCGGTGGGCATCATGATGACGGTGGTGGTGTTCTGCTCGGCGCCCACCTCGGTGATCATCTGCATGCGCCTGAGCTCCAGAGCCATGGGCATGGCGGCGATGATGCCGCCGGCCTCGGCGAGCTTGCGCGCTGCTTCCTCTTCCGCTTCGGCCTTGATGATGCGTGCCCGCTTCTCGCGCATGGCCTGAGCCTCTTGTGCCATGGCCCGCTGCATGGCCGTCGGGATCTCGACGTCCTTCATCTCGACCATGTCGACGTTGACGCCCCACGGAACGGTGGCCGTGTCGATGATCAGCTTGAGCGCGTCGTTGATCTTGTCGCGCTCCTTCAACACCTCGTCGAGCACGTGCTGGCCGATGATGTTTCTGAGACTCGTGAGCGCCACCTGATACGTCGCGTTGTTGTAGCTCACGACCTTAAGCACTGCCTTCTCGGGGTCGGAGATGTGATACCAGACGACCGCGTTGACCTTCACGGTGACGCTGTCCTTGGTGATGGTCTCCTGACGCTCGACGTCGACCGTGTTCACTCGAAGGTCGACCTTTCGTTGCCACTGGAAGATGGGAGCGAGCCAGTACAGACCGGGACCCCTCAAGCCGGCGTACCGGCCGAGGGTAAAGGCGATCGCTCGCTCGTATTCGTTGCACACCTTCAGGCCCAGGAGCGCGTAGATCACTGCCGCCACGATGACGGCCCCTATGACGATCGCTGCGGTGGTCATCTCGCCCTCTTCCTCACGCGGGAGTTCAGGTTTCAGTTTACCCGGTCGGGACTGTCGCCTCGCGGCCGTGGCGGAAGGCCAGATCCCTCTTCGGCCACTTCGGCGGGGCGAACACTATGAGACGGCGGCCGACAGCCACCGGTTCCATTCCGACGGCCTCGGGAACGCAAGTGCCCACGACACGAGCGCTCCCCCGAAGAAGACCGGAGCCCACACCACGTCGCCGCCCAAGGCGAGATACGCGAAGCCGAAGATGACCGGGACTTCAGAGAGCGCGCATGCGCCGACGACGCCCACTCGGATGCGCTCCAAGGTCGTATCGAGGTCGGGCGAGTCCGACGAGGCCGGCCGATCGGCCCGCGCCCCGGTGGAACGGGGGGCAGGCTCGGTGAATCGGCGCTTGACGGTGACGGCGGCACCGATCGCCGCGGCCGAGAGTCCGATGAAGACCGGGAGCACGACCGGCGGCGGTTCGGCTGCGGCCGACACGTCCCGAGCCACCATCAGTGCGATGAATCCGAAGACGGCGATCCCGATGCCGACGGCGATGCAGATGATGACGAGCGCCGTGTACTCGGATCGCGCGCGGACTTCGACGATCGGGTCCATGCGATCAGTCCGCGTCCAAGGCCAGGTCGACCGGCGCGGCGAAGGTGAGCGCGCTCGTCGACACGCGATCGACCCCCGTCGACGCGAGCGCAGCGAGCCGCCCGAAGGTGATGCCGCCCGATGCCTCCGTGAGGATACGGCGCCCCAATGCTTCGGCTATTCGCTTCACGGCGGCGACCGCACTCGCCAGATCCTCGTCAGTCATGTTGTCGAGCAGGACGACGTCGGCGCCGGCCCGCGCGACTACTTCGGCCACCTCGATCGAGTCGGCCTCGGCCTCGACGAGCAGCTCCGGCCGACGCGAGCCGGTCTCGCGGACCGCCTCCTCGGGCCCTCCGGCGGCCGCGATGTGGTTGTCCTTCACGAGCACCATGTCCCACAGGCCCGAGCGATGGTTCGTGCCCCCGCCCACCCGGACAGCGTACTTCGAGAGGGAGCGCAGCCCCGGATAGGTCTTACGCGTGTCGCAGACCGCGAGGGAGGGACCCGCTTCGGCGACCCACCGCGCGGTCTCGGTCGCGATTCCGGAGAGCACCATGAGGAAGTTGAGCGCGGTCCGCTCGCCTCCCAGGATCACCCGCGCCGATCCCGTCACTTCGGCGACTCTCGTTCCCGCCTCGACGTGCGCGCCTTCGGCTACCAGCGGGAACATCTCGAAGGCCTCGCCGACGTGCGTCTGGCCGCGCCTGTTCGCCCCTGCGAGCGTGGACCACACGCACTCGCCCACGGGCAGCCCGGCTACCACGAGATCCTCGCGCGCCACGATCGCGCCCGAGAAGCGCGCGTCCGCGGGCAGCGTCGAGTCCGACGTCACGTCGCACGCGAGCAGGTCCACGTCGGCGTCCGCTGAGATCTCCTCCGGCGAAACGCCGAGGTCCTCGGCAAGCGCGAGCGCAACGATGTCCGAGACATCCGGCAGCGAGAACACCTCAGGCCTCCGCGGATTCGAAACGATGGCCGGCTCCTCGGCGCATGACCGTGTGGACGCGCCAGTGCTCGTCGTCGCGATCGGGATGGTCGAGACGCTGGTGCACTCCCCTGGACTCCGCGCGTAGCCACGCCGAGTGGACGGTCAGCGCAGCCACGGTAGCGAGGTTCTGCACTTCCATGCCTGCGGGGTCGCTCATGTCCTCGGCGAGCACGGCGTCGAACTCCCGCACTTCCGCGGCCGCCAGGGCAAGCCCATCGTCCGAGCGCGTCATGCCGGAGTGAGCGCTCATGGCGGCTTTGAGCGAGGCGCGAACGTGGTCGAGCTCGTGGGGCGCGGGAGGTCGTCCCGCAGTCTGGGCCGAGGCGATCCTCGGCGACGTGGTTCCCTGCTCCGCGCTTCCGGCAGGCTGTGCCCCGAGCACGCGCGCGATGCGGCGCGAGAAGACGAGTCCTTCGAGGAGCGAGTTGCTCGCGAGCCGGTTCGCGCCGTGAAGGCCGGACGCCGTGACTTCGCCGGAAGCGTAGAGGCCGGGAATGGAGGTTCGGCCGTCCACGTCGACCTTGACGCCACCGATCTGATAGTGCGCGGCGGGCGCGACCGGCACGAGGTCGGTCGCAAGGTCGTAGCCGGCTTCCAGACACGCGTGCCAGATCGCCGGAAAGCGGTGCCGGAGCATGCTCTCGCCGAGATGGCGCGCGTCCAGCCAGACGTTCGGACGACCGCACCGGCGCATCACCTGCTCGATCTCTCGCGTCACGACGTCGCGCGGCGCGAGATCGGCAAGCGGGTGGACCCCGAGCATGAAGCGCTGCTCGTCACAGTCCAGCAGATAGGCGCCTTCGCCTCTCAGTGCCTCGGTGATGAGGAAGCGCGGCTCCGCCGCACTGTCGAGCGCGGTCGGGTGGAACTGGACGAACTCGAGGTCCGAGACTTCCGCGCCCGCTCGCCAGGCCGCCGCGACCCCATCGCCCGTCGCGATACCGGGGTTCGTGGTGACGCGGAACATCTGTCCGGAGCCGCCGGTCGCGAGTACCACGGCGTCGGCCCAGAAGACCTGCGCATGGCCGTCGGCCTGCGTCAGCACCAGAGCCCCGACGCAATGCCCCTCGTCGGTCAGAAGGTCGACCAAGAAGCGGTCCTCGAAGATCTCGATCACCGGTGACTTCCGCACGAGTGCGGACAGAGCGTCCTGAATGGCCGCTCCGGTCGTGTCGCCCGCGTGCAGCACGCGCGGGAGGCTGTGCCCACCCTCCCTGGCGAGAGCCACTTCGCCGCCTTCGGCGACGTCGAAGTGCACACCCAGTGCCTGAAGGTCCGCCAGCGCCTCCGGGGCCTCTCCAACAACAGCTCGAACGACCTCCTCGTCGCACAGTCCCTGCCCGACCACGATGGTGTCCGCGAGGTGGAGCTCGATCGAGTCGGCTTCGCCAACGGCCCCTGCGATGCCGCCTTGCGCGTACCACGTGTTGGTCTCGGATATGGTCGCCTTCGTCACGAGCGCGACCGTGTGCGACTCACTCGCTTCGAGCGCCGCCACGATGCCCGCGATGCCCGAGCCGATGACGAGCACATCGACGCTGTGCTGGGGGAGCTCATCGGTGTCGAAGGCCATAAGGTAGCGACGGCCGAGCGATACGGGAAGTACGCCTGGGGCGAGGGTGCCGCCGGGGTCGGGTACGACTCGGTGGGAGCCCTCGGCGCTCATCCCACCGACACCATCCGCTCGACGGCGGCCAGCGCGCGCACTCGGATGTCGTCGGGAACGGTGACCTCGAACTGGTGCAGGGCGAGCGAGTCGCGGACCTTGTCCAGCGTCGTGAGCTTCATGTTGGGGCAGATCATCCTGGGCGTGAGGTTCAAGAACTCCTTGCCCGGCGCGGCCTTGCGCAACCCATGGAGCAGGCCCTCCTCGGTCACGACGATGAAGCTGGCCGCGGGCGAAGATGCGGCGAAAGCGAGCATCTGCGACGTCGAGAGGACCTCATCGGCCAGCTCGGTCACTTCCGGACGACACTCCGGGTGCGCGAGAACGACGGCGTCGGGGTGCTCAGCGCGAGCAGCGCGGACGGCCTCGGCAGTGACCTGATCGTGCGTGGGGCAGAAGCCCTTCCACAACACGAACTCGACGTCGGGAAGCTTCGATGCGATCCAAGTACCGAGGTTCTCGTCCGGAGCGAACAGCACCTTCTGCGCACCGAGGCGGCGCACGACTTCGACCGCATTCGCGCTGGTCACGCAAACGTCACTCTCGGCCTTCACCTCCGCCGAAGAGTTCACGTACGTTACAACGGGCACGCCCGGATACGCGGCTCGCCACGCCCTAAGCTCCTCTGCCGAGATCATGTCGGCCATCGGACAGCCGGCCTGGGGCTCGGGGATGAGGACCGTCTTGTCCGGAGCGAGGATCTTGGCGGTCTCGGCCATGAAGTGCACTCCGGCGAAGACGATGGTCGACGCGCCGGTGGCGGCGGCCTGCCGAGACAGCCCGAGCGAATCGCCCACGAAGTCCGCCACATCCTGGACCTCGGGGCGCTGGTAGTTGTGAGCAAGCAACACGACGTCGCTCTCGGCTTTGAGAGCGAGCACCTCCGCGGCGAGCGCCGCCAGCCGCGCCTCACGTGCCGGTGAGGGTGCGGGTGGGACGGCGCGAGCAGACGTCTCGTCGATCACGCCTACTCCCCTTCGACGGCTTGCGGAGGAATGAGTGCGGCGTTGTCTATGAGCCGAGTCGTGCCGACCCGGCCGGCGATGAGCGCGCGAGCGGGCGCGGTGACCGACAGGAGCGGCTCGAGGGTCTCGGGGTCGACCACCGCCGCGTACTCGAGTTCGACACCCGGCTCTGCTTCGATGATCTCCTGCATCACCGCCGAGAGCGCCTCGCCGGAGCGCACGCCCCACGCGAGCGATTCAGCGGCCGCGTCGAGGGCCCGCGAGAATGCGAGCGCGCTCGCGCGGTGGGCCGGGGTGAGGTAGGCGTTGCGGCTCGAAAGCGCGAGCCCCGCACCGTCGCGGACGGTCGGACAGCCAACAACCGTCGTCGGAACGTCGAGATCGCAGACCATTCTGCGCACCACCATCAGCTGCTGGTAGTCCTTCTCGCCGAAGAACGCGAGGTCGGGCCGCACGATGTTGAGCAGCTTCGCGACAACCGTAGCGACGCCGCGGAAGTGCCCCGGCCTGAGCGCTCCCTCCCAGCGTTCGGCAAGTGCGCCAGGGTCGACCGCGACGCCCGCCTCCACGGAAGCTGTCGGCGCCGCTTCCCGAGGCGTGCCGGACGCAGCCGCACGCGCCGGCTCGCCGTGCGAACGCGGAGGCACTATGCCGTACATCTCCTCAACCGAAGGAGTGAACACCAAATCGACGCTCTCGGCGGAGAGCAACTCGAAGTCGCGCTCGAGGTCGCGCGGGTAGGCGGTGAAGTCCTCGGCGGGTCCGAACTGCGTGGGGTTCACGAAGATGGACACGACAAGGAACGAGGCGCGCTTCGAGGCTGCCTTCACGAGCGACATGTGTCCGGCGTGCAGCGCGCCCATCGTGGGCACGAACGCGACGGTATTGCCCTCCCGTCGGGCCTCGGCTACGGCCTGCCGCACCTCCTCCTTGGAGTAGACGCGCTCGATCATCAGGCCACGCCGCCGTCTTCTCGCCGGTCGTCCAAGGCGGCTTCTTCAAGCTGGCGAAGCGCCTCTTGGTCCATGTGCGTGGACTGTTCCTCTCCGGGGAACACCCGGCCGCGCACGTCGTTCGCGTATTCCTCGAGCGCCTCGCGCATCTGCCCGCCGATCTCCGCATACCTGCGAGCATGTCGTGGCGTGCGCTCTCCCAGCCCGAGCAGGTCGCTCGTGACCTGCACCTGGCCATCGCAGCCGGCGCCTGCGCCGATGCCGATCGTGGGAATCTCGAGTTGGCGAGAGGTGATGAGGGCCACCTCGGCCGGGATGCACTCCAGTACGATCGCGAACGCACCCGCTGCCTGCAGCGCGTCACAGTCGGCGAGGAGCCGAAGCGCATTGTCGGCGTCTTTGGCCTGTACCCGGTAGCCGCCCAGCGCGTGCACGGACTGAGGTGTCAGCCCCACGTGACCCATCACGGGGATACCCGCGCTGACGATCCGGTCCACGGTCGCGGCGATGGTGGCACCGCCTTCGACCTTCACGGCCGCGGCGCCCGCTTCGGCGACGAAGCGCCCGGCGTTCCTGAGTGCTTCCTCGGCGTTGACCTGGTAGGTCAGGAACGGCATGTCTGCGACCACCAGGGCCCGCCGAGTCCCGCGAGCGACTGCCGCGGTGTGGTGGAGCATCTGCTCCAGGGTCACCGGGAGCGTCGACGACAGGCCGAGAACGGTCATGCCGAGCGAATCCCCGACAAGGATGATGTCCACGCCGGCGTCGTCTAAGGCGCGCGCCGAAGGCACGTCGTACGCCGTGGCCATGACGATGGGACGGCCCGAGGCCTTCAGGCCCGCGATCGTCGAGACCGTCACGGGTCGCGTGGCATCCGCTCGGGCGGTGGGTTCGGCGTCCCCCGGTATCGCACTCACAGGCAGCTCCTTCCCGGTCGCACATCGAGGCCCTTCAGGGTCCCCGCGGCTTCGCTGGGTGGGAGAGAGAGTATACCCCTGAGCAAGGAGTTATCGGACACGCTGGGAGGTTGCGCTACTCCTCGGCGGGCCAATCCAGTTCCGGCTCGAGATCGTCACCCGGACCCTCAGCCGCTTCCATCTGCGGCTGCGCCTGCTCGGCCTCGGCGATGACGGTGCGCGCCTTTTCGGCGAACTCCGCGGGCACCCGCAGACTCACGGGCATGGACATGCCGAACGGATGCGTCTCCTGGTCGGGTGCGTAGGGCTCCCACGTGTAGGGTATCTGTGCCTGCTCGAGCACCATCTCCTTGAAGCGAAGCCCCATATCGAGCGGGACCGTCACTCCTTCGGCGACAACCACCCAATCGTCGGTGGTGATGGGCGCACCCTCGGCCAACCCCGCGTCAGGTATCGGGCCAAGGTCGCGAATGATCTTGCCGACGGCTACCGCGTCCCCCGTCACCGGCGAGCCGTCCGGCCACGTCGCGTCGGGCGCGATCTCGAGAAGCGGCGTGATGACGAAGTCGCGCTCGGCCATGCGGGGATGCGGGATGCTGAGTCTCGGGCGAATCCCACTCCTCATCGCCGAAGAGCAGGATGTCCAGGTCGATCGGTCGGGGACCGTTGGGCACGTCGCGCGTTCTTCCCATGCGGTTCTCGATCTCGGTCAGGGCGGTCATGAACTGATCGGCCCGAAACGTGGTCGTCACGAGCGCGACCGCGTTCGCGTACGGCTCCTGGCTCCCGTTGCCCCAGGGCTCGCTCTCGTAGGCACGCGAGACCTTCACAACGTCGGCCCCGTCTATCTCGGCGATCTCGTGGACGCCTCGCGATAGATAGCGCATGCGGTGACCCATATTGCTGCCGAGGCCCACATAGACGTCGGTCATGGCCGTCCTCCTTGGGTTCGAATTCGTCTCGGCGCGGTCCTCGCTCAGGCGGCCCTTCGCGAGTCGACCGGCCGTTGCACGACGGCAGCGCGCAGCGCCGTCTGGTTCTTCTATTCCCTGCCAGCGACAGGGCCGAAACCCGCGATGGCCATCGCGACCTCGAGCGCGCGCACCGTCTCGGGCACGTCGTGGACGCGCACCACGGAGGCGCCGGCACTCGCCGCCCAAGCCGCCGCGACCAGGCTGCCCTCGAGCCGCTCGGCGGGGACGTCCTGGCCGGTCAACATGCCGATGAAGCGCTTTCGCGAGGCGCCGACGACGACGGGGTAGCCGAGCGTCGCGATCTCGGGAAGCCGCCTGAGGAGCTCGAGGTTGTGGTCGAGCGTCTTGCCGAAGCCGATGCCGGGATCGATGGCGATCCGCTCGCGCGCGACGCCCGCCACCTCGAGCACTGCGGCCTGCGCCCGCAGGTACTCGCCGATCTCGGCGACCACGTCATCGTAGCGAGGCTCGTCCTGCATCGTCTTGGGCTCGCCGAGCATGTGCATGACCACCACGCCCGCGTCGCAACCCGCAGCGACCTCGCGCATCCCTGGGTCGCGAAAGCCGGAGACGTCGTTCACGATGGACGCGCCGGCCTCGAGGCAGGCGCGCGCGACCCCGGCGTGACGCGTGTCGATCGACACGACGATGCCGTCTGCCGCGAGAGCTTCGACCACGGGCAGGACCCGCGCGAGTTCCTCGGCGACGCTCACGTCGCCGGCGCCGGGACGCGTCGACTCGCCGCCGACGTCGACGATCGACGCCCCGTCGTGCGCCATCTCACGGCCCCACCCGATGGCGGCCCGCGCGTCCGCGTGAAGTCCGCCGTCAGAGAAGGAGTCGGGGGTGACGTTGAGGATGCCCATGACGAGTGGGTCCTCGAGCGCGAGCGAGAAGGCGCCGCAGCGCCACACGCGCGCCGGCGCGCTCACTACGCTCCCTTGATGAGCGACATCGCCTCGGCGCGCGTTGCGACGTTGCGTTGCGAAGATGCCGCGCACGGCCGACGTCGTCGTGATCGCTCCGGGCTTCTTGACGCCGCGCATCGACATGCACAGGTGCTCGGCCTCGATGACGACGATGACGCCCGCGGGCTTGAGGTGCTCGACGATCGTGTCGGCGATCTGCGAGGTCATGCGCTCCTGCACCTGCGGCCGCTTCGCGAACACGTCGACGACCCGGGCGAGCTTCGACAGGCCGCAGATGCGGCCGTCCTTGCCGGGGACGTAGGCGACGTGTGCGCGACCTATGAACGGCACGAGATGGTGCTCGCACACCGAGTAGAGCGGGATGTCGCGAACGAGGACCATCTCCTGATGGCCCTCGTTGAACGTCACGCAGAAGTGCTCGGCGGCGTCCTGGCCGAGGCCCGCGAAGATCTCCTCGTACATGTCCGCCACGCGCTCTGGCGTGTCGACGAGTCCCTCTCGGGCCGGATCCTCGCCGATGCCTTCGAGGATGAGACGGACGCCCTCGGCGATTCTCGTCGCGGTCCACTGGCCCCCCTCGATTAGACGGTGCGACCCGCTACGCGCCCGAGACCGCCGGCGGCGTGCCGTGCGATCGGCGGTCCCTCGGCGGCAGCCGCCCGATCGTCCTCGGCGGCCGGCTCTGGCGAGCTCCTCGGCTCTTGGGTCTCTTCGCCCTTCTCGGCCGCGTCCGTGGCCTCCTTGACGAGGTACTCGTCCCAGCGGTCCTCGAGCAGGGCCGCAAGCTCTTCCTTGTCGACGGTCTCGCGCTCGATGAGCACGCGCGCCATGAGATCGAGCTGCTCGCGCCGCTCGGTGAGGATCTGACGCGAGGACTCGAACGCCTCGTCGATGAGGCGGCGGATCTCCTTGTCGATCTCGTACGCGACCTCCGGGCTGTAGTCCGCGTTCGCCGAGAAGTCCCTGCCGAGGAACACCTCGTGGTTCGCCTCGCCGAAGGTCTGCGGACCGAGCTTGTCGGACATGCCGTACCGCATGACCATCTGCTTGGCCATCTTGGTCGCGCGTTCGATGTCGTTGGAGGCGCCGGTCGTGATGTCGCCGATCGCGAGCTCCTCGGCGACGCGCCCGCCCAGGAACATCGCGAGGTTGTCGAGCATCTGCTGGCGCGTGGTGAGGAAGCGGTCCTCGTCGGGCAGCGCCAGCGTGTAGCCGAGCGCCTGGCCGCGCGAGACGATGCTGATCTTGTGGATGGGGTCGGTGTTGGGCAGCACGTGACCGACGAGTGCGTGACCCGACTCGTGGTACGCGATGACCTTCTTCTCCTGCTCGGAGATGAGGCGGCCCTTGCGCTCGGGGCCGGCGATGACGCGCTCGATGGACTCGTCGAGCTCGACCATGTCGATCTTCTTCTTGCCGTGCCGCGCCGAGAGAAGCGCCGCCTCGTTCACGAGGTTCGCGAGGTCGGCGCCGGTGAAGCCCGGCGTGCGGCGCGCGAGCACCTCGAGGTCGATGTCGTCGGCAAGCGGCTTGCCCCGCGTGTGGATCTTGAGAATGCCCACGCGGCCCCTGAGGTCGGGGCGGTCCACGACGATCTGGCGGTCGAAGCGGCCCGGGCGCAGCAGCGCCGGGTCGAGGATGTCGGGGCGGTTGGTGGCCGCGATCAGGATGACGTTGTCCTTGATGTCGAAGCCGTCCATCTCGACGAGCAGCTGGTTGAGCGTCTGCTCGCGCTCGTCGTGACCGCCGCCGAGGCCGGCGCCGCGCTGGCGGCCGACCGCGTCGATCTCGTCCATGAAGATGATGCACGGGGCGGCGGCCTTGGCCTGCTCGAACAGGTCGCGCACGCGGCGACGCGCCGACGCCGACGAACATCTCGACGAAGTCCGAGCCGGAGATGGAGAAGAACGGCACGGCGGCTTCGCCCGCGACGGCGCGCGCGAGCAGCGTCTTGCCGGTGCCCGGAGGGCCGACGAGCAGCACGCCCTTCGGGATCTTCGCGCCGAGCGCCTGGAACTTGCCGGGGTTCGCGAGGAACTCCTTGATCTCCTGCAGCTCCTCGACCGCCTCGTCGGCGCCCGAGACGTCCTTGAACGTGATCCTGCGGCTGGTCGCGCGTCATGCGCTTCGCCTTGGCCTTGCCGAAGGACATGATCTTGGAGTTGCCGCCCTGCATCTGGTTCATGAAGAAGAACATCACGAACACCAGCAGCAGGATCGGAAGGAGTGACGTCAGGAACGAAAGCCACGGGCTCGTGTTCTGCGGGTCCACGTTGTACGTCATCTCGGGGTTGGCTTTGATGCCCTCGGCCATGAGCTGGTTGAGGGTGTCCTCGCCGACGAACGCCGACGTGTACTTCGACTCCGTACCGGCGGACTTAGCCTTCTCGTCCTTGTAGTAGTCACCCATCAGCACGGCATCGCGCGCCTTATAGGTGACCGTCGCCACGCGGCCGTCCTGGACGGCCTGCGTGAACTGACTTGTGGTGAGTTCGCTCGTGCTGCCACCCGGCTTGAACGTCTGGCTTACCACGAGAACGAGCGCGGCCAGAAGCGCCAAGTACAGCAGTACGGTCCTCAAGTTCCTGTTCAACGCGATTCCGATCTCTTGTGGCCCGGGCCGAGATGCCCACGTTCCCGACACGCCGACCGCGCTAACCCGGCCCCTTTACTTGGTATAGACATCCGGCTTGAGTATCCCCACGTACGGAAGGTTCCTGTATTTCTCGGCATAATCGAGTCCGTATCCGACCACGAATTCGTCCGGGATGTCGAACCCGACGTACTTGCAGCTGATGGGGACGCGCTGCTTACCCGCTTTGCTAAGCAAGGTGCATACCTCTAGTGACCGGGGTCCCCGAGATGCCAGGTTCTTGAGCAGATACTTGAGCGTGAGTCCCGTGTCCAGAATGTCCTCCACCACGAGGACGTGACGGTCCTCGATGCCCTCGTCTAGGTCCTTGATGATCCGAACGACGCCGGACGACTTGGTCGACGAACCGTAGCTGGAGACCGCCATGAAATCGAGCTCCACCGGGCTGGTGATCTCCCGCGCCAGGTCGGCGACGAACAATGCCGCGCCGCGCAAAACGGCGATGAGCAGGACCGGTTCGTCGCCGTAGTCAGCGCCGATCTGATCGCCCATCTCGGCCACGCGACCACGTATCTGCTCTTCGGTGAGCACCACGTGCTCTATGTCCGCGTGCATAGACACTCGCACCTCGCAGTTTCCTCGCCGCGACGACTCCAACGCCGCCGCACGTGCAACGGGTTTGCGGCCGGTCCGTCAGGCGCGTCGGCTGTCGGAGCCGTGTCGCCACGTCAACCGTATCGCACGTTGCGTCCCGGCGCCCAGTCGGAAGTCCTCGCTCATCCGCACCCCCGCGAGCCAAATGATACGCTCGCCGTGGCGGACAACGGGAATCAGGGTCCGTTCTCGACGGGGCACTTTCGCGTCAACCAGCATGTCCGACAGCTTGCGGCTGCCCTGCATGCCCAGCGGACGCATCCGATCGCCTGGCCTCACCCCATCCACCACAAGAGTACCGCCGAGACCTGTCGCGTCGACGACGACAGAATCGGCGCCGCCAAGCGTGTCGGTGGAGTCTGCTTCCGCGGCCGTGAGGGAACCCGCATGGCCCAAATCGAGGCTGCCAGGCACCTCGAGCAGCCCGGGAAGTGATGTGCATCGGCGCTTCCGGCGTGCGCGTGACGAGCATTCTACCGTACTCGCTCCTGGCTCTGAGCCCGCCCGGGAGGTCGTGTGCGAAGCCCTCGACGGCGAACCCCTCGGCGAGCGCCTCGACGTGTGCGAACTCCAGCCGCGAGGAATCCGGGTACGCCAGATGCAGCGCCGCCCGAACGGTCCTTCGCAGCATCGGCCGCGACAGGGTGAGCATCGCACAGCGATCGAAGTCCACCGTACCGGTGCTCGCGTCGATGTGGGCGAAATCGCGAGCGAACGCCTGCGCCATCTCGTCGAGGAGCGCGTCGTCGTCGGCAAGCAGGTCGAGCGTTGTCGCGAGCGAGGTCCTGAACCTCGGATTCACAGACTCGGCGAGGGGCAGAAGTTCATGCCGGACGAGCGCTCGGAACCTCTGCACGTCCTCGTTCGTGGAGTCTTCGCGCCACGTCTGATCAAGCGAGCGAAGCCAGTCGCGCACTTCGCTGCGGTCCGTGCCGAGCAAAGGCCGCACGATGCGGCCTCGCACGGGTGAGATCGAGGAAAGCCCGCCCGAGCCGGCCCCCGTGAGCGCGCGCATGAAGAACGTCTCGACCCGATCGTCGAGCGTGTGCGCGACCGCGATCCTACCGCTGCCGCGCGGGAGGCCGGCTGCGTCGCAGAGCAGATCGAGCTCCTCCTCGGCGAACCGGTAGCGGACGCGACGCCCGGCGTCCTCGAGATTCAGCCCCTCAGTCTCAGCGTAGGCGGCGACATCGAAACGCACGCAGACGACGTGGATGCCGAGCTCCTCGCACAGGGCCTCGACGAATGCTTGGTCGGCGTCGGACTCGGCGCCGCGAAGCACATGGTTCACGTGCAGCACCGTGAGCCGATCCCTGGCGACCGGTGACTCGCTTTCGCCCGGCCAGTCGTCAGCCAGCAGGCGCAGCATCGCGACCGAATCGGCACCTCCCGACACGAGCGCAACCACGCGAGTGTCGACGGGGAACATCGCGTGACGCGACGCGTAGGAGGCCACGCCGTCGGGAAGCGACCCGACGCCAGGCTCGCGGCGCGGACGACTGCTCGGTGTTTCAGGCATGCGACAAGGGTACCCCGCCGAGGTGACGTCGAACGAAGCTCACCGCTCGGCGGCGGGTTCCGCGCTCGCGAGGGGCCACCCCTCGTCCTCGGCGAGCTCGATGACCCAGCGGGCGCACATGCCGACGAGATCGGCGCAGTGTGCCCAACGCTCGGGTGAGTCCATGTCGCCGACGGACGAAACGACCTCGTCGCACGTGCCCGCTCCCTCCTCGGCGACGAAGCGCCTGCGCAGTTCGCCCGCTGCCTCGTACGAAGGTTCCCAGGCGTCAGTAGGTTCCTCTCGCCCGCACAGGAGACCTGCTGCCATGACCGCGCCGGCCAGCGCCCCGCACGTGCAACGCGACCCGCCGAACCCCTCGCAGAACCCCGAGGCGAGACGCACGATCTCGGGTGGCATCGGTTCGCGGACGACTTCGTTGACGGCCTTGAGCACCGACTCGCCGCACCAGTAGCCGGACTGGTACAGCATCGCCGCGCGCAGCGCGACACGATCGGCGAGGCGCTCCGCGCCCACCTGCGGGCCGAGCGCGCGCGGCTCACGCGGGGCCGCGCTCTCTTCGCTGCCTGCACGCGGTTCGCTCACGCGCGCGCCCCACCGGGGAAGAACGCCTTCTCGGCGGCCCCAAGGTAGGCGTCCAGAATGAGAGCGAGCCCGGCCGCGAGGAGCGCACCCTGAAGCGTAACGGCGGGGTCGAGGTTCACGAGGCCGTTGATGATCGGGGAGCCCAGTCCTCCCGCGTTCGCGATCGCCCCAATGGTCGCCGTCGACACGTTGATCACGACGGAGACGCGGATCCCCGCGAGGATGATGGGCGCTGCAAGCGGCAGATGCACGCGCCAGAGCGATTGCCGCGGACTCATCCCCATCGCCGAAGCACTCTCGGTGATGCTTCTCGGCAGCCCTTCCAGACCCGCGACGGTGTTCGCGAGGATCGGGAGGATACCGTAGATGGTGAGCGCGAGTACGATCGGCTCGAAGCCGAAACCAAGGAGCGGGATCGCCAACGTGAACACGGCTACGGGAGGGAAGGTCTGGCCGAGATTCGTGAGGTCGTGGACCACGTCGTAGAAATCGCGCCCAACGGGTCGGGTCACGAAGATCCCCAGGCCCACGCCGATGACGATCGACAACACGCTCGACGCCACCACCATGGCAAGATGCTGCCCGATCAACTCGAGCATCGTCGCGTCGGGATAGAGCAGTCGCGTCTCTTCCGGAAAGAGCCAGCCAAGGACCGCCGACCAGAGCCCCGGCATGGCCGCAAGCAGCAGGTAGACCGCCAAAGCGACGGTCGGTCCGAGCAGCACGCGCCATGTCCGCCGCCCCCTCACGCGAGCGGCTTTCCGAATCGCGCCACGATGGTGGACACGCTCACGCTCCCAACGACGTCGCCGTTCTCGTCGGCTACCGGAATGGCCGCCACGCCCAGCTCGAGTATCTTGCTGAGCGCCTCCCGCAGGTGCCCCGAGAGCGGCACCGTGACGTCCGTCACGGCGGCCTCGGATGCGGGACCGAGGGCCTCGGCGATGGGCGCGAGCGACAGACGCTTGAGCGCTCGTTCGCTCCCGACGAACTCGGCAACGAACTCATCGGCCGGGTACGCAAGGATGCGCTCGGGCGCGTCGTCCTGCACCATGCGACCGGCTCGCATGACCACGATTCGGTCGCCCAGCTTCACGGCCTCTTCCATGTCGTGCGTCACGAAGAGCACGGTCTTGCGCAGCCGCCGTTGTATGTCCAGGAACTCGGTCTGCAGCCTATCGCGTGTGAGCGGGTCCACGGCGCCGAAGGGCTCGTCCATGAGTAGCACGGGCGGATCGGCGGCCAGGGCGCGCGCGACCCCCACCCTTTGAGCTTCGCCGCCGGAGAGTTCGTCCGGGTACTTGGCACCGTAGGTCCGGGGATCGAGCCCGACCAAGTCGAGCAGTTCGGCGACGCGCGCGTCAGTCCGCGAGTCGTCCCACTTGAGAAGGCGGGGCACCACGCCGATGTTCTGCCGCACGGTCCAGTGCGGGAACAGACCCACACCCTGGATGGCGTAGCCGGTCCGACGCCTGAGATCCTCCGGCTTCAGGTCGCGGACGTCGGAGCCATCGAGTCTCACTACGCCAGAGTCGGGCTCGACGAGGCGGTTCACCATGCGCATCGTCGTCGACTTGCCGCACCCGGACGGACCGATGAGCACGCAGACGCAGCCCTCGGGGATCGTGAGCGAGAAGTCCGCGACCGCCGGGAGTGGCGCATCGGGGTAGGTCTTCGAGACGTGCTCGAACTCGATCATGCTGGCATCCCGGCCCCGGGCCTCGTCGAGCGGTCTTCTCGGCTACGCCTGGCCAGAGCGCGCTGAACCACGCGCAGCAACTCGTCGGCGATGACCGCCAACAAGACGACTGCGACCGAGCCGAGCATCGTGAGATCGAGCGCTTGTTGCGCCAGCCCGCCGAAGATCAGCGTTCCGAGTGTGAACGCCGCGACGAACGCGCCCAGGCTCGAGTTGCCGATGGTCTGCACTGCGGCAGTGCGCTCGCCGGAGAAGAGCACCGAGAGGGCAAGCGGAACGCGGATACGCCACATCAGCTGCCTGGATGTCATCCCCATGCCGCGGGCCGCATCGACGGCCTCCTCCGGCACTCCGTTGAGCCCCGCGTAGGTGTTGCGCGTGATCGCGAGCAGTGCGTAGAGGGTGAGCGCAATGACCACCGGGGCCCAGCCGAGACCGCCGACCCCCAGGGACTCAGCAAGCGGAACGTGCTGCCTGACCCACGCGATCGGCGCGAAGAGCAGGCCGATCATGGCCAGACCGGGGATGGTCTGGAAGATGCTGACTGCGGCGAAGACCGGCTGTTCGAGGCGGCGCACGCTGAACGCCAGCCCACCAAGCGTGAACCCGAGGACGGTCGCGGCCCCCAGCGCAGCAGACGAGTAGATGATGGTGTTTCGCACGTACACCCAGAAGGAGTCCGCGACGTTCGCGTATTCCTTGAGCATGCCGAGGTCCGCCAAGGCACCCGACGCCAGCAGCACGACGAAAGCGACCGGGACGCTCGCGGCAAGGGCCAGTCCCGGAGCCGAACTGATACCGACCTCTCTTCGAGCGGAAAGTACCACCGCGTAGGCCGCGATCGCCGAGATCCAGGCGCCCATCCCCACCGACACGCGCGCGAACGAGCCTGCGCCCGGAAGCAACCGCTGCGCGGCGACGTCACACAGCACGATCGTGCCCGGCACCAAAGCGGCAGCCACCCACCCGCGACCGAGTCTGCGAAGGGGCTCGCGCACCGGGAGCAGCGAGAACGCCGCG
This sequence comes from uncultured Actinomycetes bacterium, assembly GCA_963817255.1. Classification (GTDB taxonomy): domain Bacteria; phylum Actinomycetota; class Coriobacteriia; order Anaerosomatales; family CAVRZR01; genus CAVRZR01. Next base: position 363,738 of record CAWFNT010000001.1, on the reverse strand, counting down.
AGAAGCGCCCACCCCGCCATGAGGAGGACGGACCACCCGGTGCCAAGAGAACCCACAAGCGAGACACCAACTCCGGTGCGCAGACGGTTGGCGGCCACGATGGTGAACGGGAACAGCACCAGCGACGTGACACCGATGACCGTCGCCGTGATCCCAACCTTGTGCACGACCGTGTGACGCGGCACGCGGGCTCCCCGATCCGGATCCACAATCTTGCGAGCTCGTCTCTGACGAGCGGGCACCATCCTACGAGCCGAGGTATCCACCCGCCGTGAGGTAGTCGCGGGCAACCGTGTCGGCGGACTCGCCGTTCACCTGGATCCGCGCGTTCAGCTCCTGCAGCTTCTCGAGCGTCAGGCCATCGAACGGGGCCTTGAGCAGCGTCTCGATGTCAGGGTGCTTGTCGACAATGTCCTTGCGCGTGATCGGGCACGGCCAGTAGACGAGCTGGGCGCCCTTGTCGTCCTCGAGCACCATGAGTCCGAGGTCGGCGAGCGCCCCGTCCGTGCCGTACGCCATGCCGAAGTTGACACCGTCCGTGCCGTCGGCGACCGCCTTCTCGGTCTGCGCCGTGTTGCCGCCTGCGAGTCGGACCTGCTGCTCGCGGGTGAGCTTGTAGCCGTATGCCGACTCAAACTGCGGGTTGGCGTCGGCGTTCGTGAAGAACTCGTCCGAAGCTGCCAGTCTGGTCGGCTTGCCTGCATTCACGTACGCAGCGAAGTCCGACATCGTCGCCAGTCCCTGCGCCTGTGCGAAGTCCTTCTTGACCGCGATCGCCCACGTGTTGTTCGCCTTGGCCGGCGTGAGCCACACGATACCGTTGGCCTTGAGATCAGCCGCCTTCACCGCGTCGTAGCCGGCTTGGCCGTTCTTATAGGCTGCGGGGTCCGAATCGGGGAAGAAGACGACGCCCGAGCCGGTGTACTCGGGATAGATGTCGATCTCCTTGTTGAGGAGTGCCTTGCGGACGACGTCCGTCGTGCCCGTCTGGCTCTTGTCCACCACTTTGTAGCCGGCATCCTCGAGAACGATCTTGATGATCGACGAGAGCAGTTCGCCCTCGGTATCGATCTTCGAACCGACCGTGATCGTGCCCTTCTCCGACGGCTTCCCCGAACCGCCGCCGATGCTCGAGCAACCTGCGACAAGGGCCAGGCTCGCGACGAGCGCGAGAACGGTTGCACGCATGAGAAGCCGCCCCATTACAGTTCCTCCTCGTACGGAGACGCGATGCTCATGATTGTAGGCATAGCAGCAGCCTGATGTGCGCCGCAAGGCAGCGCGGGTGGGCCGCGTGCCCGCCTGTTCGGCGCATCCGGCGAATCGCCGCTGCTAGTCCACTTGTTCCCACTCCGGTTCGGGTATCATCTCCCTCGGCCCGTTGGCGGCGCGCCCAGCATGCCGACGACCCGGAATCCGCCCGTGGTTTCTCGCCGAAGGGGCGCCATATGAGCTTCCATCTCCAGGACCCGGTCCTCGAGCCGATCGCAGCCAAGGTCGCCGCGGGCGAGCGCCTCTCGCGCGAGGACGGCATCGCGCTCTACGCCAGCCACGACCTCGTCGGCATCGGACAGATGGCCGACTTCGCTCGCCGGCGCATCAACGGCGACCGCGTGTACTTCATGGTCAACCGCCACATCAACCCCACGAACATCTGCGAGAACCGCTGCAAGTTCTGCGCGTTCTCGCGCTCGAAGGGCCAGGAGGGCGCGTACGAGATGACGCTCGACGAGATCGCGCACGCCGCCGAGGAGGCCGTGCCCGACGGCGCGTACGAGCTCCACATCGTGGGCGGCCTGCACCCCGACTGGCCGCTCGAGTTCTACCTCGACATGCTGCGCCGGATTCGCTCGGTCGTGCCGCCGCACGTCATCATCCAGGCGTTCACCGCCGTCGAGATCGAGTACTACGCGCAGATCTCGGGACTCTCCACGCTCGAGGTGCTTCGGCAGCTCAAAGAGGCCGGGCTCGACTCGATGCCCGGTGGCGGCGCCGAGATCTTCTCGGAGCGGACGCGGGCGGCAGCCTGGGAGAAGAAGACCTCCCCCGACGACTGGCTCCGGATCCACGGCGAGGCGCATTCGCTCGGCATGAAGACGAACTGCACGATGCTGTACGGCCACATCGAGACGCTCGAGGAGCGCATCGACCACCTCATCCGCCTCCGCGAGCAGCAGGACGAGTCCGGCGGCTTCCTCGCGTTCATCCCGCTCGCGTTCCACCCGCTCAACACCGAGCTGTCCGACCTCCCCGGTACGACCGGCTTCGACGACTTGAAGACGCTCGCCATCGCGCGGCTCATGCTCGACAACATCCCGCACGTGAAGTCGTTCTGGATCATGGTGGGGCTCAAAGTCGCGCAGCTCTCGACGGTGTTCGGCGTCGACGACATCGACGGCACCGTCGTCGAGGAGAAGATCACGCACATGGCCGGCGCGACGACGCCCGAGGCGCTCTCGAAGGACGACCTGGTCGCGATGATCGAGGAGACGGGCCACGTTCCCGTCGAGCGCGACACGCTCTACCGCATCGTCGAGATCTACTCCGCCGAAGCCGAGCCACCCGCCTGGGACGCCGGGCCCGTCCCCGTGAGGTGGGAAGGAGGGGCGGCGTGAACCGGCCGCGCCTCGGACACATCCAGTTCATCAACTGCCTGCCGCTGTACTACGGGCTCGTCAAGAACGACGTCTTGCTCGACGTCGACTTCGTGAAGGCGGCCCCCGCCGAGCTGTCGCGCGAGCTGCTCGGCGACACGCTCGACATCGCGCCGATTCCCGCGATCGAGTACGCGCGGCACGCAGACGACCTCGTGCTCCTCCCCAAGATCGCGATCTCGAGCGACGGCGAGGTGCAGTCGATCCTTCTGCTCTCAAAGGTCCCCGCCGAGGAACTCTCCGACCACACGGTCGCGCTCACCGACACCTCGCGCACGTCGCAGGTGCTCGCGCGCATCCTGCTCGAGAAGCGGTGGGCGGCCTCGCCGTCGTACGTCGAGATGCCGCCCGACCTGCCGCAGATGCTTCGCGAGGCCGACGCGGCACTCCTCATCGGCGACGACGCGTTGCGCGCGTACTGGCAGCCGCCCGAAGGAGCTCCACGTCTACGACCTCGGGACAGAGTGGACGAGGTGGACCGGTCTGCCCATGGTCTACGCGGTGTGGGCGGTCCGTCGTGCATTCGCCGAAGCAGAGCCCGATGCCACGCGCGCGGTCGACGAGGCCCTCATGGGCTCGCTCGCCTACTGCCGAGCCCACCTCGACGAGATCTCGGACTACGCCGCCAGGTGGGAGCCCTTCTCGGCCGATCAGTTCCGCGGGTACTTCGACGCCCTGGCATTCCGCTTCGAACCGCGGTACCGCGATGGCCTCAAGCGCTACCTCGAAGAGGCGGTCTCGATCGGGCAGCTCGATCGCGTGCCGAAGATCGAGGTGTTCGGCGAGTGACCTGGGCCGTCGACGAGAGCGGACTCGCCGAGACGCACCGGCAGGAGCTGGCCGACCTCGCGTTCGCCGCCGCAGCGGGCGAGCGTCGCCTCACCGACGTCGAAGCGCTCGCCCTGCTCGAGGACGCGCCGATGCTCGACCTGGCCGCGGCGGCCTCGCAGATGCGATCGCGCCTGCACCCCGAACGCGAGGTCACCTTCATCGTCGACCGCAACATCAACTACACCAACGTGTGCGTCTCCGGCTGCCGCTTCTGCGCGTTCTATCGCAACCCCGACGACCCCGACGCGTACGTCCTCTCGGCCGACGAGCTCTACGCGAAGGTCGAGGAGACCATCGCGCTCGAGGGTACGGCGATCCTGCTGCAAGGCGGCATGCACCCGGACCTGCCGCTCGAGTGGTACGAAGGGATGCTTCGCGAGCTCAAGGCGCGATATCCCATCCACGTGCACGGATTCGGCCCGCCGGAGATCTGGCACCTGTCCGGGCTGTCGGGGCTCCCAGTGCCGACCGTGCTCGAGCGCCTGCGAGACGCCGGGCTGGACTCGCTTCCAGGCGGCGGTGCCGAGATACTCGTCGACCGCGTCCGCTCGCACGTCTCGCCCAAGAAGGCGACCTCGGATCAGTGGCTCGGCGTCATGCGAGAGGCGCACAAGCTCGACATCTCGACGACAGCCACGATGATGTTCGGAAGCGTCGAGACCCTCGCCGACCGCGTCGAGCACCTCCGGCGCGTGCGCGAGGTGCAAGACGAAGCCGTGCGCGGCAGGCCACGTCGGCTTTCGCGCCTTCATCCCCTGGTCGTTCCAGCCGGGCAACACCGAACTCGCCGAAGGCGAAGCCGCGGCAGGCGGGATGCCACTCGCGCCCGCGAGCGGCTGGGACTACCTGCGCACGCTGGCGGTGTCCCGCCTCTACCTCGACAACGTCGACAACGTGCAGGCTTCGTGGGTGACCCAGGGCGGGAAGATCGGACAGATCGCGCTGGCGTTCGGAGCGAACGACATGGGCTCGACGATGATCGAGGAGAACGTCGTCGCGGCCGCGGGCACTCGCTTCATGCTCGCTCGCGAGGAACTCGTGCGGCTCGTGAGAGACGCCGGGTTCGTTCCCGTGCAGCGCGACACGCTCTACCGAGAGGTCCGGCGATTCTGACCCGAGCCTTCGCTCGTTCCCAGTTCTTCCAGTAGTTCGGGTACGTACTAGTCGGCCTGGCTCGCCAACGCCGGTGAAGTCCACCAGAGGGGACCGCCGTGATCGCTCTCGACCCTGCGCCCTGCCCACCTGAGTCCGGACGCCGGCGCGTCGTCATCGTCGGGGGCGGATACGCGGGCACGACCTGTGCGGTGAACCTCGGCCGCAAGCTCGCCTCCTCCGACGACATCGAAGTCCTGCTGGTGGAGCCTCACGCATGCCAGCAAGCGCTCTCGGAGCTCGACCTCGTCGCCGTGGGCCCCCCGCGCCCGGAGTTCTGCGAGCTGTGGCTGAACAACCTGTTCCACGGCGCGCCGGTGACCGTCTGCTACAACCGCATCGACCGCATCGACAGCGAAGCACGCGTTGCCCTGCTCGGCCCGCGCGGTGCGGCTACTCAGGAGGTCACCTACTGGCGCCTCGTCCTGGCGACCGGTGCGGTGGCGTTCGTGCCGCCCGTTCCCGGGCTTGCCGAGAACGCCATCACCATGTGGTCGGTCGACGATGCCCAGCGCCTCCAGCGGCGGATCGACGAGCAGTTCCACCTCGCGGCTACACTCGGCCACCGCGAGCAGCGCGTGCGCGCGCTCTCCTTCACCGTGGTGGGCGGCGGCGCGACCGGTGTCGAGATAGTGGGAACGATGGCGCAGATGCTGCCGAAGCGGATGCGGGACCGAGGACTCGATCCCGCCGACCTGCGTGTTCGGCTTGTCGAGGGACGCCCGGCGATCCTGTACGACTTGCCGGAACCACAGCGCGTGAAGGCAGTCGCGCGTCTCGAGCGTCTGGGCGCGCAGATCGTCACGAACGCGATGGTGGAGCGTGTGGAGAGCGACGCTCTCTATCTCGCCTCGGGGGAGACAATCGATTCGAGCGTCGTCGTCTTCTGCGGAGGTGCGCGACCCGACCCCGATGCGGTCTCTTGGGGCCTCGAGGCCGACAACTCTGGCCGATTGAACTGCGACGAGTACTGCAGGGCCGTCGGGCACGAAGACATCTACGTGGTCGGCGACGTTGCGGCGTTCCGCGACCCGGAATCGAGCCGCACGCTGCCCATGCTCGCGCAATTCGCGATCCGCGAGGCCGCGCACACGGCGACGAACATCATCCGCGAGACGCGCGGAGAAGCCCTGGTTCCGTTCGAACCGCACATGCACGGGGAGTTCGTGAGTGTCGGGCCGTCGTGGGGAGTCGGGTGGATGTTCAGATGGAACGTGAGCGGGCTGTTCGCCATCTTCATGAAGCGGCTCACGTATGTCTTGTACTGGTTCCAGGTGGGAGGGGTGCGACTCGCCTGGCGACGCACCCGCGAGATGCTGGCCATGCAGCGATAGTCGACGCGCGGCGTCGCTGGCGCGACGCTTCCCCATCCGCTAGCCTCGCTCCAGGAGGTGCGCCATGCCCGACCAGCAGGTTCCTCGTGCCGACTTCGGCGTGTGCGGAGGCAGCGGCTCGCTGTCGTTCGACTTCCCGGCGGCACTGAACGACCCGCGCGTCGACCGTGCTCGGCACCGATCTCGTCTTCGACACCCCGTTCGGCCGCTCGCCCGCCTTCACGCATTTCGCCGTTGACGGCCCGCACGGAAGACGTGAGGCACTGGCGGTCAGGATGCACGGCTGGCGACGAGGCGTGAAGCGCGCCGACGCCTCGCTGCAGGTCTTCTGGGTCTTCTCGCGAGGCCGGCGTGCGCAAGGTGCTCGCCGACGGCGGCGTGGGCTCGCTCAACCACATGCTGGATCCGCGCGACGTGGTCATCCCGAACGACTTCATCGACCTCACGCATCAAGCAGGACATCTACGTTCGCGGCGACCACCTGCTCATCATGCGCCAGCCCGATATGCCCCGACCTGGCGAGCCACCTCTATCTCGGAGCGAGCGAGTCGTTCGCGCCGCGTCTTCAAGCGCGGCGTCTACCTCGTGACCGACGGTCCGCGATTCGAGTCGGTCGCCGAGGTCGACTACATGCGGCGCCTCGGCGGAGACATCGTCGGGCAGTCACTCGCGCCCGAGGTCTTCCTGGCGCGGGACATCGGCGCGTGCTACGCCGGCATCTACATCGTCGTGAACTACGCCGAGGGCGTCGTGCGCGACTGGGAGCACGACGAGCTCAAGGCGGTCTTCTTCGAGGAGTCCGAGACGATCGCACGCATCGTGCTCGACGCGATCAGCGCACGCCGACCTCGACGCTCACCTGCGGCTGCATGGACTTCCGCAAGCCGAGCCTGCTCGGCCTGCCCGACGAGCGGCCCGCCGCCGAGTCGAGCGAGTCGGGCACGTAGGCACACGTGCCGGTCTGTCGCCCCGCTTGACGCTCCCGCGTGGACGTCCCGCGTGGCCCCGCCCGCGCGAACGAGAGGAAGCTGCTTGATCGTCACCGCCGATTGGGTCCTGCCCGTGAGCGCCCCTCCCATCGAGCACGGCGCCGTGGCCGTCCGCGAGGGCTGCGTGGTCGAGGTCGGCAGCGCCGCGGACGTGTGCTCGCGCTGGCTCGACGACTCCGTCGAGGACTTCGAAGGCTGCATCGTCGCGCCCGGACTCGTCAACGCGCACACCCACCTTGCCCTGAGCGTCGCAGTAGGCCTGGTCCCGCCCGGCCCCTTCCACCCCTGGCTCGCACAGATCACCAAGGTCGTCCTCGGCCTGTCGCACGCCGAGTTCGGCGACTCTGCGTGCGGCGGTGCGCTGGAGTGTCTGAAGTCCGGCACGACGGCGGTCGGCGACATCGTCTACGGCGACGAGTCGCTTCGACGCGGCAACGTCGCGTGGGGCTGGGCGGCACGTACTTCTGGGAGGTCCTCGGCATCACGCCCGCCGAGATGGCCGACGTCGCTCGAGCGCCGAGGGTACCCGACGGCGCCGATCGTCGCCGACCGGGTGCGCGCGGGACTATCGCCGCATGCGCCCTACTCGTCCGGCCCCGCGCTCATTCGCGCCGCGGCGGATGAGGCCCGCACCCGCGGTGAGGTCTTCGCCATCCACGTCTCGGAGGCCGCAGGCGAGGTCGAGCTCATCGAAGCGGGCACCGGACCCTTCACGGTGCAGGCAGAGCGGCTCGCTCACGGGTTCGAGGTCCCGGGTACGACGCCGGTCGCCTACCTGGACTCCCTCGGCGTGCTCGCAGGTGCGACCTGCGTCCACGCGGTGCAGGTCACCGAAGCCGACATCGAGCTGCTCGCCGCCAAGGCCCGCGCGGTCGTGCTCTGTCCGCGCTCCAACGCCTACCTCGGCAACGGGGCGCCGCCGGTGGATGCGTTGAGGCGCTCGGGTGTCACGCTCGCGATCGGCACGGACTCCTCGGCGAGCAACCGCGATCTCGATCTCTTCGCCGAGGCCAGAGCCGTGCGCGAGCTCGACCCGGATATGGACGCGGAGACGCTGCTGACGGCGATGACAGCGGGCGGCGCAACGGCGCTGGGGCTCGAAGGCCGGATCGGCGCGCTCGTACCGGGAGCCGCGGCCGACCTCATCGCCGTCGAGGCGAGCCTGAGACCGGGCCAGTCGCCCGCCGACGCATTCATCGAGGCCGGCGGGGCAGGAACGGTGAGGGCCGTGATGTGCGGCGGAGAATGGCGCGTGAGTGAGGGGCGGTTCGTGTTCGACACCGACGAGATCGAGGCGGCGTCAGCGGCGGCCAGAGCCCACGCGGTCGGGCTCTTGGATCAGGCCTCGCCCAGGTAGGTCTTGCGGACGCGCTCGTTGGTGAGCAGGTCCTTGCCCGGACCCTCGAGAGCGATGCTGCCGGTCTCGAGCACGTATCCCCGGTGCGCGACCTGCAGTGCCATGGCGGCGTTCTGCTCGACGAGCAGGATCGTGATGCCCTTCTTGTTGAGCATCTCGATCGTCTCGAAGATCAGCTCGACCAGGTTCGGCGCAAGCCCCATCGACGGCTCGTCGAGCATGAGCAGCGTGGGATTGGCCATCAGCCCTCTTGCAGTCGCGAGCATCTGCTGCTCGCCCCCGGAAAGCGTCCCGCCCTTCTGCGTGCGCCGCTCCTTCAGGCGCGGGAAGAGCTCGAACACCCACTCCATGGACTCCTTGACGCCCGCGACATCCTTGTTCCTGAGGAACGCGCCCATCTCGAGGTTCTCCTCGACGGTCATGCGCGGAAAGATCCGCCGACCCTCCGGAACCTGGATGACCCCCTTCGCGGTCACCTGGTGGACCTTGAGCCCGGAGATCTTCTCGCCGAGCAGCTCGATCGTGCCCGTCCGTGGAGCGAGGAGGCCGGAGATCGTCTTGAGCGTCGTCGACTTGCCCGCCCCGTTCGCGCCGATGAGCGTCACGATCTCGCCCTCGTCGACGTGGACGGTGATGCCCTTCAGGGCCTCGATCTGCCCGTAGAAGGTATGAATGTCGTTGATGTTCAGGACGGTGTTCGGCATCGCTACTCCGATTCCGACGTAGCGGTCAGCATCGCCTCGGCACCCTTGCCGAGGTAGGCCTCGACGACCTTGGGATTGCGCTGGATCTCCGCCGGCAGGCCTTCGGCGATGAGCTCGCCGAAGTCGAGCACGTAGATGCGGTCGGCGATGTCCATGACGACCTTCATATCGTGCTCGATGAGGAGCACCGTGATGCCGGTCTCCCGGACCCTGCCCACCAGCCGGGTGAGATCGCCGCTCTCCTGCGGGTTCATGCCGGCGGCGGGCTCGTCGAGAAGGATCATCTTCGGTTCGGTCGCCAGCGCGCGGGCGATCTCGAGCCGTCGCTGCTGGCCGTAGGGCAGGTTCACCGCGAGCTCGTTCGCCTTGTCCGCAAGGTCGACGAAGCGCAGCCACTTGAGCCCCTCATCGACGGTCCGCGCTTCTTCGGTCCGGAAGCTCTTGCTGCGCAGCACCGCTCGGAACGGTCCGGCCGTCGAACGCGAATGGCGCCCGACCATGACGTTCTCGAGCGTGGTCATGTTCGCGAACAGGCGGATGTTCTGGAACGTGCGGGCGATGCCCAAGCGAGCAGATCTCGTGCGGCTTGAGGCCGCCGAGATCCGTGCCGTTGAAGGTCATCGCGCCTTCGGTGGCCTTGTAGATGCCGGTGAGCAGGTTGAAGAACGTCGTCTTGCCCGCACCGTTGGGACCGATGAGCGCGACGATCTCGCCCTCGTCGATGTGCAGGTTGATGTCCGAGAGGGCCTTCAGACCCCCGAACATCATCGTTACCTTGTCAGCTTGGATGACGGACACGTTGCTGCTCCCCGCTACATCTCGCCGGGACCGATGTCACGGTTCTCGACGTCCCACATCGTCATGTCTTCCTGATCGAGCGTGCGATCGTCCTCAGGATGGAGCTCCATCGCGCGGCGTTTGGACGGAATCATCCCTTGTGGTCGCACTGCCATCATGACGACCATGAGCAGGCCGAAGACGAGGAACCGGTAGCCGGTGATCGCCGAGAGGGCCTCGCCGGGGAGATGCACGACACCCGCGACTGCAAGCCCCTGGATCAGTGCCGGGACGCCTTGGATGACCAGCGCGCCCACGATGACGCCCGGAATCGATCCCATGCCGCCGAGAACGACGATGCACACCACGAACACGGACTCCATGAACGTGAACGACTCGGGGCTGATGAACTGCTGGACGTACGCGAACGTGACGCCGGCGATACCGCCCGAGAGCGCGCCGAGCGAGAACGCCCAGAGCTTCTGGGTCCGGATGTTCACGCCGACCGACGCAGCGGCGACCTCGTTCTCGCGCATGGCCACCCACGCGCGGCCGAGACGCGAGTCGTCCAGCCGGTTGATCACGATGATGCGTGATGATGATCAGACCGAGCACGACGAAGTACCAGAACATGTTCGGGCCGAACACGAACGGCCCGAAGGGAGTCTCGAACCTGATGTTGTCCTGCAGCCAGACGGAGGGCCACGGCGCGCGCGAGAACCTCGCTTGCCTTGGGAAGGCCCGTCGCACCGTTGGACAGTCCGAGGAAGTCGTTGTTCAGCAGGATGCGGACGATCTCTCCGAATCCGAGCGTGACGATCGCGAGATAGTCGCCGCGCAGCCTCAGAACCGGGAAGCCAAGTGCGATACCCGTGACCGCGCCCGCAAGGGCCGCCGGGATGAGCATGGCCCAGTACGTGAAGCCGCCCAGGACCGGCGAGACGATCTGCCCGAGGATGACGCCGGCGTACGCACCCATCGCGTAGAACGCGATGTAGCCCAAGTCGAGCAGGCCCGCGTAGCCGACCACGATGTTCAGGCCGAGTGCGAGGAGCACCCAGATGCCGACGATGACGAGGATCCGGACCAGGAATGCGTAGCCCGACGACCGTCTGGAAGATGAACGGCACGATCACGATGGCGGCCGCCATCAGCGCGTACGAGCACTACCGTCTTCCGCGTCGCCTTCGTGCACCGATGCGACCGCGCGGCGTCGACTTCGCTGGCGTTCTGCCTTCGCCATGCCGCTACACCTTCTCCGTCACGGCTTCGCCGAGCAGACCGCCCGGACGGAAGATGAGCACGAGGACGAGCACGATGAACGCGATGACGTCGCGATACGCGTTGCTGATGAAGCCGCTCGCGAGCGACTCGACGATGCCGAGTAAGAAGCCGCCGAGCATCGCGCCGCGCAGGTTACCGATACCGCCGATGACCGCTGCGGTGAATGCCTTGATGCCGGGGATGAAGCCCATGTTGTACTTGACCGACCCGTAGTACATGCCGTTGAAGATGCCGGCGACCGCGCCCAGCGCGGGACCGATGAAGAACGTGAGCGCGATGACGTAGTTGATGTCCACGCCCATGAGGCCGGCGGCGTCCCTGTCCTGTGACGTGGCCCGCATGGCCTTGCCCATTCGCGTCCGCGCCACGAAGGTGTCGAGCGCGAACATGAGCAGCAGCGACGTCCCGATGATGAAGACCTGCATCGACGACACGTTGACCCCGGCGATCGTGAACGCGGTCTTGGTTCCCACGAACGCCGTGCCGTCAGCCCGGGTGTACGGCAGCTGCTTGCTGCTCACCCAAAGCAGGATCGCGTTCTGGAGGAAGATGGACACACCGATCGCCGAGATGAGCGGTGCGAGCCGGGGCGCATGCCTGAGAGGCCGGTACGCGAACCGCTCGGTCATCATGCCTAGGATGCCGACGACGATCGCCGAGAGTACGAAGACGGCAACCATCATCATCGCGAAGCCGAACGTGCCGTTGGCGAAGAAGTCCTGGATCGGCTTGAGGAACGGGAACTTCTCGGCAATTGCCGGATCGCCCAGGACCTTGAGCCAGAAGAGGCCTACGTAGCCACCCACCATGAAGAGTTCCGCGTGAGCGAAGTTGATCATGAGCAGAATGCCGTAGACCAACGTGTAGCCGAGGGCGATCAGAGCGTAGAGCCCGCCCAGCGTGATGCCGTTGATGGTCTGTTCGATGAGGTAGCTCAAGGAGACGGACTCCCGGTCGTCTGGCGGCGCGCCGAATCGTAGCACAGCGCCCGCGCGCACGAGGACCGTTCCGCAGTCCGGGCGGGCACCGGAGTGCCCGCCCGGCCGAATCTGCGGTCAGGTCCAGAGAACGGACCTTGCGAAACGCGGAGTTCTACTTAGGCGCGGGAACCCAGGCGCCGTCCTTGACAACGTACACCGTGATCGCCTTGTTGTTCGTGTCGCCAACCGAGTCGAACGAGACCTGACCGGTGACGCCATCGAAGTTGACCTTCCGGGAGTCAGCGATGATGGCCTGCTTGCCCTCGGTCGTCGTGAGCTTGTCGGCGCCCACCTGGCCGGCTGCGGCGATGATGGCCTTGATGATGACGTTGGCCGCGTCATACGAGTACGCGTCGTACGCGGCGATCGCTTCGCCGGGGTACGCCGCCTCGTAGGCCGCCTTGAAGTCCTGGCCGTTGGGCATCTGGTCGAGCGGCAGGCCGACTGACGTGCAGAAGTCGCCCTCGGCGTTCGCTGCGCCCGCGAGCTTGATGTACTCGGGGTCGTAGCAGCCGTCGCCGCTCATCATCGGGACGGTGACTCCACCCTCCTTGAGCTGCTTGGAGAGCAGCGCGCCGGAGTTGTAGATGCCGCCGTAGTAGACGATGTCCACGTTCGCGGCCTTGATGCGGCTCACGAGCGCCTTGAAGTCCGTGTCCTTGTCGCCGGTCTTCTGGCGACCGGCAACCTTGCCGCCGTTGGCCTGGAACTGAGTCGCCCACGCGTCGGCGAGGCCGACACCGTAGACGGTCGAGTCGTCGACGACGTACGCCGTCTTCGCGCCGACGGTGTTGTACGCGTAGTCCGCCGCAACGGGACCCTGCACGGAGTCGATCGTGCACACGCGGCAGTAGTTCGGCAGACCCATCTGGGTCAGGTCGACGGCCGTGTTGGCCGGGCTGACCTGGAGGATGTTGGCCGCGTTGTAGATCTTCACCGCGACACGCGTGACGCCCGAGTTCAGGTGGCCCATGACGCCGACGAGGTCGGGGTTGGACGCGAACTGGGTGGCGACGTTACCACCGGTGGTCGGGTCGCCCTTGTCGTCGCCTTCGACTGTCTCGATCGTGATGCCGAGGTCCTTGAGTTCCTGCGAGTCGTTCGCCTGCTTCACGGCGAGGTTGGCGCCGCGAACCATGCCCTGACCGAGCGCGACCGCGCCGTCGGTCAGCGGTGCGCCGATGCCCATGACGAGCTTGGCCTTCGCCGCGTCGCCTGAGGTGCCGTCACTCGTCGTGTCACTGCTATTGCATCCGGCCACACCGGCCGCGACGACGAGCAGCGCGATGACGAGGGCGAGCATCCACTTGCTTTTGCCCAACTTCATGCGTCCTCCCTTGCCTCTCCCTGCCCGTGCCAACGGGCACACTCTATGCACGTGCTTCAGACCGCCGCGGGGCAAGACCCCGCGAATCTGGAGAAGCATACCAGAGCCGCCGAAGTGCAACAACCGAGAGGGACGTGCTTCGGCGGTCGGATAACCGCAGGATTCATGAGGAAGTTCGCCGGCGGAGCGAATCGCGGCGGGTGAGGCCCCGAGACGCCCTTCCGCGAAGGGCGACCTACCGCTGCTGCTGCACGTTCAATCCGAGTAACCCAATGGTCAGACGGGGCACGACGCCGAATCGAATCACAGAGTGACGAGGACCTCGCCGTTCCGGACGCTCACCGAGTACGTGCGCACGTCCGCGTTGGGGTGGTCGGTGGTGCCGTCACGCACGTCGTAGCGCCACCCATGCCATGGACACATCACGAAGTGCCCGTCGAGGAACCCTTCAGAGAGCGGGCCAAAGGCATGTCGACAGAGGTTGGATAGTGCGTAGAACTCTCCTTCGGTGTGGAAGACGGCGATGTCGCGCTTACCCACCTTGACGTGCATCGACGTACCTTCGGGCACATCCACGACGCGAGCGACGGGGACGTCTACGGGGCCTTCAGGCTCCTCGATGACTCCAAGGAGTTCGAGTCCGTCTTCGACGTCGGTGCGGATGAACAAACCGCACCAGCACTTCCGTATCGCGGCGAACTGCTCGCGCCAGAACGGGATGCACGGGCAGACGATCTGGAGATCGTCCTTGGGGTCGCCCGAGCGAACGCGGCACGGGCAGTAGACGTCGCCTTGCGCCTCGAGGATCTCGAGCTCGGATTGGAGGACCTCGTTCACGAAGTCCTCCTCGGTATTGAACGTGTAGCCGAGTCTCAGGGCGAACGGCCCCATGTATTCCTTGAGGTCGTCGATCGTCGTACCGGGCCCGAACATGCGACGCGGCGCACGATCGCTCACAGGTCCAACAGCTCCTTGATGCGCGCCTTGTTGAACCCGACGATGACTTCGTCGCCCACAACGACGACGGGGAACGACGCCCCGCCCGAGATGCGGCGCACCTCGGCCACCGCGTCGTCCTTCTCCTGTCCCTCGAGCAGGTCGACCTCGGTGAGCTCGTACTCGACGTCGTTCTCGTCGAGGTAGCGGCGAGTCATCCGGCAGTACGGACACGTCGAGAGCGCGTACAGCTTGACTGGCATGATCCCTCCTTGCGTGGGCGACGCGCGCGGTGCGCCAGGACGTTTCGAGGGAGTATGTTCCCCGCCCGCCGGGGTTATCGCACGCCATCTGCGGCCGATCGCCCCGTGCTGGTCTCGGCATCGTCCTCCGCCGCACTGACGCGACCGTGTGTCTCTCGCGTGTCGTACAATCCCCGCATGCCCAATCCGCCAAAGACCGATCACGAGCGCGCCCTGCGTGTAGCGTTCCTGGGTTCGGGCTCTTCGGGAAACGCTACTGCCATCACCGATGGCGAGACGACGGTCCTGGTGGACTGCGGCTTCTCGGCCCGTGAAGTCGCCCGCCGGCTACGGGTGCACGGCATCGACACCGCATCCGTGAGCGCGGTCCTGCTCACACACGAGCACGTCGATCACGTGCGCGGCATCGAGGTGATCGCCCGTCACTGGGGGTGCACCGTCTGGGCCACCGCAGGCACGCTCAGTGCGGCGAGGCTAGGTCACAACTTGCCCGACGTGCGCCTGCTGACGGCCGGCGAGCCCGCTCGGATCGGCACGCTCGACGTGCTCGCGTTCAGGTCGTCGCACGACGCGGCGGAGCCCGTCGGCTTCGTCGTAGGCCGCGACGGATCCGGCCGCTTCGGCCTGCTCACTGACACTGGTACCTTCACTCACGAAGCGGCCGAGGCGCTTCGGGGCTGCGACGTCGTTGCGCTCGAGTGCAATCACGATCCCGACATGCTCGAGACCGGTCCGTATCCTTGGTTCCTCAAGAAGCGGATCGCTTCCGACCGAGGGCATCTGTCGAACGTCGCTGCCGCCGATGCCATCGAGAACCTTGCCGACAGCCGTCTCTCGCACGTCTTTGCGGTTCACCTCTCGCGCACGAACAACACCCACGGTCTCGCGCGAGACGCGCTCGCAGATCGCCTCGCGCGTCTGGGACTCGACGTGAAGGTCACACCGGTGGGGCAGGAGTGCGCAGAGCCGAGCAAGCCACGCCAAGAAGTCGCCGCTTCAGCACCCTAGGCGTCGGTGCCCTCCCCGCCCGCGTCTCGCAGAAGCCCGCGTACCGCCGCGAGCGCCTCGTCGTCGTCGGCTACGCTCAATGCGCCCTCGGCGACGGCACGTTGCCACAGCTCCATGGCCACGCCGTGCGCGAAGTCCCGGCCATCGATCTCGCCGATGAGTACGAGCGGTCGGCCGGACTCCACCGCTGATCGGAGGTTCTCAACGTTTGCCCCGCCGAACGGCACTCGGGACACGACGATCGCGTCGGCGCCGGCGGCCAGGTCGCGCACCCGATCCCGAGCGTCGTCGTCGATGGAGGCGTAGGGAGCCAGGCTCACCCGCCTCAGGCCGAGAGCCTGGGCGACACCTTCGTCCACGTCCCCGAGGTTCACCGCCGCCACGAGCACCTCGAAACCTGCGAGCGAGAGTCTGCGCATGAGCGAGGCCCCGCTCCCGGAGCCTGCGACGAGCAGCACCCGACCCCGAGCGCCCGCAGCGCGCACCGACTCCTCGCGCAACACGGGCGTCACGCTCAGCGTCCCGGTCACCGGATCCGTGCCGACCACCGCGCGGACGCCGAAGACCTCGCGCAGCGAGTCGGGCGTGATGACGTCGGCGGGTGCGGCCGCGTTCCCGACGCGCCCGGCGGCGACGACCGCCAGCCTGTCGCTGTAGCGGGCCGCGAGATCGAGGTCGTGGAAGACCGTGAGCACCGCCAGCCCGCCGTCGGCGAGACTCCTCACGAGATCGAGGACCTGGAGGCGATGATTCAGGTCGAGATGGGACACGGGCTCGTCGAGCAGGAGCACTCGCGGCTCCTGGGCGAGCGCCTGTGCGAGCGCGAGGCGTTGCAGATCGCCGCCGGAGAGCGTGTCCACCGGTTCGGCTGCGAGACGCCACGTGTCCGTGAGTCTCATGGCGCGCTCCACGACCGCGTGATCCGCCGGACCCGGATGCTCGAGCCTCCCAAGATGCGGGTTGCGTCCCATCTCGACGAAGTCGCGAGAGGGGAACGAGAACGTCGCCGAGACGGTCTGCGGCACCACGCCCACGAGGGCAGCTCGACGCTGCGCGCTGAGGTCGCCAAGGGGCTCGCCGACGATCGAGATGCGCCCAGCCATGAGAACCGCGCCGCCGGTGACGGCTCGGAGAAGGGTTGACTTGCCGGCCCCGTTCGGCCCGACCAAGCCGACCATTTCCCCAGCGTGGACCGCGAGCGACGCACCCGAGACTACGGCACCGTCCCCGTAACCGACGTCGGCAGACTCGTATACGAGCAGCCCCTTCGCGGGCGCCGCAGCGCGCGGGTTCGCGCGGTCGATGGACGCGCCGAACACGCTCGTGGCGTCGCTCGCCCAGTCGCGTCTCGCGCCGCTCATCTGGTTGCCCCTCGGCGGACGAGCAGCCAGATGAAGAAGGGGCCACCAAGGATGGCGGTGACTATGCCCACCGGGATCTCGACGGGAGCGAGCACCGTGCGCGCAATGAGGTCCGCGAGCACGAGCACCGTCGCCCCACCCAGCAGCGAGGCCGGCAGCAAGAGGCGGTGGTCGGGCCCGAGAACGAGCCGCACCATGTGCGGGACCATCAGGCCGACGAAGCCGATCAGTCCGGAAACCGAGACGGCGGCCGCGACCAGCAGCGAGCCCGCCGCGAGTACGACGAGTTTGAACCGCTCGACTTCCAGGCCGAGCTGCGCCGCGCGCTCGTCGCCGAGGAGCATCAAGTTGAGCTGCCGGGTGAGCAGCAGCGGCACGACGATGCCGACCGCGAACATGGGTGCGATCATCGCGACGTAGGCCCACGAAGCGCCAGAGAGCCCGCCCATCATCCAGAAGACGACCTGCGCCATCGATTCGCGCGCGTACACCATGATGAACGAGGTGAGCGCCGCGAGGATGTAGGAGATCGCCACGCCGGCGAGCAATAGCGAGTTCGTGTCGAGTCGGCCGCGCCAGGAGGCGAGCCGAACGACGAGCAGCATCGTGAGTGTCGCGCCGGCGAACGACGCGATCGGAACGGCGACCGACCGAAGCGCCAGCGTCGATGCGGTCGCGACGATGGCGATGACCGCTCCGAGGCCCGCACCCGAAGAGACGCCGAGGATGTAGGGGTCGGCGAGCGCGTTTCTAAAGAGTGCCTGATAGAGCACGCCCGCCGAGGCGAGACACGCGCCCACGAAGGCCGCGAGCACGACGCGGGGCAGCCGCACGGACACGATGACCACGTCGGCGAAGGTCTTCGGCGCGCCCGACAAGAAGCGTCCCAGCGACGCGACGACGTCCGAGATCGGGATCCGGACCGCACCCACCGCGATGGCGACGAGCATGGAGACCACGAGCAGCGCCGTGAGGCCGGCGATCACGAGGGCGGGGCGGCGGCTTCGGTGCGCGGGCGCCGTGGGGTCGCCGCCAGCGGCGACCTCCCCCGTGGCAGCTTCCACCTCGGACACGCGAGGCGACTCGAGCCTGTCGTGCTCGACGCTCATGCGACTACTGCGAGACCTTGTCGGGGTGCAGGGCCGCCGCCATCTGCTGAATGCCGAGCACGATGCGCGGGCCCGGGCGCGTGACGTAGTTGTCGTCCAGCGTGGACACTCGTTTCGCCTTCACGGCCGTGAGCTTGTCGTAGCCCGCGCGCTTTCCCAGGTCCGACGGGTCGCTCATCGTACCCTTCGTGGCGAAGTAGACCGCAGGGTCGTCCTTCACAAGCTGCTCGAGCGAGTAGGCCACGTAGCCCGGCTGCTTGACCACGTTCGCGCCTCCGGCGGCAGCGAGCATCTCGTCGATGAGAGTGCCCTTCCCCACCGTGAACAGCGGGTTCTGGCCGATCTCGACGAAAGCCTTCACCGGCTCTTCGCTTGCGACGGCCGAGTGGATCGCGGCGATCTCACTTCGCATCGCCTCGACCCGCTGCTTGGCGAGATCCGACGTCCCAGTCGCATCGCCCAGCATCGCGATGTCCTTGTAGAGTCCCTCGAGCGTCGTCGGATCGACTGCCACGACCACCGCTCCCAGGTCCTCGAGCTTCTTGAGCACGTCGGCCTGGACGCCCGTCGTTGCCACGATGAGGTCCGGCGTCGCCGCTCCGATCGCCTCGATGTTCGGGTTCACGAAATCGCCCATCTTGGGCAGGTCCGTCACCGAGGGCGGGTAGTCGTCGTAGGTCGTCACGCCTACGAGGCGATCGCTGAGGCCGAGCGCCGCGAGCATCTCGGTGTTGGCGGGCGCGAGCGACACGATGCGCTGCGGCTCGGCGTCGACGGTGACGGTGCGGCTCGCGTCGTCGGTGACGGCTGACCGGGAAGGCGGCCGTCGCCGGCGCGGGGGTCTTCGCCGCGTCATCGGCCGAAGAGGTCCTTGCGGACGTGCAGCCGGTCCCCAGCAGGGCGACTGCGATCGCGAGAGCGACCAGGATCGCTAGTGCGCGAGCAACCGGCCGTCCAAGTCGACTGCCCGCCGATGCGCGCGCGCGGCCGTACAGCATACGAGACATCTCTGCTTCCCCTTTCGCTGGCGCGACCCCGGGAACGCGAAAGACCCGCACCGGAAAGGTGGCGGGTCTTCGGATTCCTCAAAGCGTATCGGCTGTACGAACGCCGCAACCGCGGCGCCGCGAGCCGGCCCTGAACCTCGAAGGCCGCGTCTCGCACCGTCTGGCAGGTCTCCTGACTGCGCGGCTCCGGCCTCTCGGCTCGGCGTCGCGTTCACAGTGGCGGGTCCCGTCCCGGAATCACACCGGGTTCCCTATTCTCCCGCTTTCAAGCGGGCACCGGACGACGCTATTCGGTTGTGAGGGTGCCAGTGTAGCGGAGGTGCGCGCGGGCGAACAGAAGCGCCCTACACCGCCGACGCCCCCTTCTCGACATCCCGCGTCGCGACCCGGTCCCGCGGCCCCTTCGCGAACAGACTCGCGCCCCACGCGGCAAGCAACGCAGCAACAAGCAGCAGTCCGAACATGCCGAAGAAGAGCGCCTTGATCTTCAACTCGGACGAGTTGAGCACCGGGCTGT
This sequence comes from uncultured Actinomycetes bacterium, assembly GCA_963817255.1. Lineage (GTDB taxonomy): Bacteria > Actinomycetota > Coriobacteriia > Anaerosomatales > CAVRZR01 > CAVRZR01. The sequence goes on along the minus strand of CAWFNT010000001.1, from coordinate 344,148 downwards.
CGGGGTGCAGCGCGCGCCCAGGCCCGAGAATGGCGCGAAGCAGCAACGTCCACATCAAAGCCGTGAACACGATGTCGGCCGTGGCGAGCCACGTCGGCTTCTCGAGGAAGAGCGGCATCATCAGCAGGAGGCCGCGCCAGCAAGCAGCGTCCAGAACTGCGCCATGAGGCGCGGATCAGCGCCCACGACCGATAGCGCCGATGACTTCGACCCGGAGAGGTCCCACGTGCCGAGCGCGGCGTAGAGGCCCATGCCGGTTCCCAAGAGCCACATCGACACCGCCACCCAGCGCAGGCCCGTCTCGTAGCGGTACACGGCCTCGCGCTTCGTGACCGAGAAAGACGATCGCCAGGAACGCCATGAGGCTGAAGGTCACGAGGTTCGCCCAGGTGAACGCGCCGTGGAACACAGGGAGTCTCACCTTGGTCCCGAGGCCTTCGACGGCCGGGAACTGTGTGGCGAGGAACGACCGCGCCCAGGAGCGGCGACGCCTGCACCTGCGAACGGGATGAGTGGGTTGGTGCGGGTCTGTGCGGGCATGAGCGGCTCCTCGAACCTCCGAGCACGTGAGACAACCCGCACATTCTAGCAGCCGGCACCGCGCGCCCCAGACAGGAGCGTGGCCCGAAGTGGGCTCTGCAAAGGAGGAGAGGGTGCAGGCGAGTGCGGCTTTCTCGCGGGCCGCGCGCGTGTGTTCGGGACGAATCGCGATGAATGGCGGTCTTGCCGGCAGTCCTTGCAGCCTACCTCGCGAGAAGCTTGCGCGTGTCCTTCGTCTTCCGAGTCACACTCGCCTTGCGATGGGTGCATCGGCACGCCCTCCCCGAGGCTTGAGCCTCGGGAGCGCCCACGACCCGCGACGGGCTAGTCCCAAGACGAGGCGAGAGGCCCCTTGGGGGAGGGGCCTCTCGGCGGTGCCTCACGCTCTCACTTTTTGAGTGGGGGCTCGTCTGCGGGGGGCAGGAGAGCGTGTCTTGCGTCTACTGAAGAGGCACCGAGGGGGGAGGAGCTACGCCGAGCGCGCTCATTGGGACGGGTGCGATCGCGCACGACGTGGGGGCCGGATACGGGCTCGCAGCGACGGGTCTCACGCTGTCCCACCCCCGCCTCGCCGGTCGCAGCTTGCTTCGATGTTGGCTGCGACGTGCGACCCGGCTCGGCGATGGTGTGAGGCGCTTCGTTCGAGGGCGGCCGGTTATGAGAGCAACGCGTGGCTGCAAACGGTGATGCTGCTGGTGCTGCTGTCATGACGACTGCGGCGGCTCTGCTCACTTGAGTCCGGCTCCCCTTCGTTCCGCGCTACACCCGCTACATCGGGCCAGCGCGAGGGTGCCTGAAGAGGCCGCCCCAAAGCGCATGTGACGCGCCTCACACCGCGCGCCCGTAGCGCGCCAAAGCGCCATCGGCCAAGGCCAGAGCGGGGTTCCTCGGATCCTTCGCGCAGATGGTGTCCCGATCCGCCCAGGCGCCGGCGAGATCGCCGGCCGCCGCGCGACACGAAGCTCGCGCACCCAATACGATGAGGTGAACGCCGGTCAGGCGCACGCCATCCAAGGGGATCTCGCGCAGCAGTTCGAGCCCTTCGCTTGGGATCTCCGAGATCGGAGACGTAGACCGCGAGGGTAGCGACGATGAGCGCATCGGTCGCCCGACTCCGAGGACGCAGCCCCGGCCTCACTGCCCTGAGCAGCGACACGGCTTCTTCGTAGCGTTCGGCGTCCCACAAGTCCTGGGCATCGCGCAAAGTGGCCCGGTGAGTCATGACGACATGCTATATCCCGGCGCTGACAGCGAGGAACGCGCGAGGGGGCAGGTTCGCCACCCACCCCCAGGGAACAAGGGGGTGGCCTACTTCAGGACCGTGGCCTTGCCCGAGTTCGCATCCACCTCGATGGTGCTGGTCGTGGCACCGCTCGTGCCCGGATCGAAGCCGACCTGCCACACGAGCGGCTTTACGGCAGACGTGTCCTCGGCCGACTTGAACGTCATGATCCCCATCATGTAGGCAGCGGGATCGCCCTTCGCGCCGCTGACGGCCAGTGCCTTGGTGTAGGCCTCGTCGCTGTCGACCTTCCACGACTCGGTCGTAGGCACCTTCTTCCAGTCGTCGGCGCTCAGCCCCGCCTGGCCGTACTCCTGTGAGCCCATCGACTCCCCGTTCGTGACGTAGACGACGTACGTCTTATCACTCGACGGCGAGCCGAAGAGGTAGCCCCACACGGGGGTGCCGGTGGGAGTGACACCCTGCGCGGTCTGAACGACGAGCAACTTCGCGTCCGGTGCAGTCGTTGAAAGGGCCGACTCAGCTGCGGCGAGACCGCCGAGGGCCGTCGGCCCGCTGGCGATCTTCGTGCCGGAGGATTTGTTGCCGCATCCTGCCGTGGACAGGATCAGAGCTATCGCGATCACGGCAACCGCGACGAAGGCGAACCGGGTCTTTCGTGCGCTCGTCATGCTGACTCACTCTCATCTTGGGTTGGGGAAATCCAAACGCCTGCTCGTGACACCCTAGGCTGGTTCTTTCCGAAGGGCAACATCCCGCACTACCGGATGCAGCGACTGAACCCGAGCAGCACATTCGAGGCCACGGCTCGTGTAATCGCGACGACACATATGCCGAGCAGGTCTTCGCCCGCCGCAGAGACAGGAACAGGCCCGAGCGCTTCAAGCCTCGGACCTGCGGATTTCTTGGTCGCGGGGGCAGGATTTGAACCTGCGACCTTCGGGTTATGAGCCCGACGAGCTACCAGACTGCTCCACCCCGCACTATTCGATTGGCGCCGCGGCGCGGGAACGTATGATAGTACGCCACGCGAGTGAATGCAACGGCCGAATCTGCAGGTAGAGCGCGTGAGCATCCTCGCGACATCACGGCGATCCCCGTGTTGGGCCGCTAATCAAGGAAGCAGGGCACTTCTGTTGAATTCGTAGGCGTGTGAGACGAGCGCGGGACTCGGCACCGCTTTTGCACGTTGCTGTTGCATTCTGAACGCCACTGCCGAAATCACGAAAACTCCACGCCGCGTAGGGGATACGCTGCGGGTTTGTGGTAGAGTAAGGGTTTGTATCGACGCTTTCGCGAGAATCGCGGAGCAAGCGGGGTTTGAGTACGCAACGTGAAAGGCAACGGATGACCCTCCGGGGGACCAGCGCGAATCTGATGCGGATCGGCGTGACGACGACCATCGTCGCCGCGCTGACCTTCGCGCCGCTCGCGTACGGAGCTGGCCCCGACTCCACGACTACCCCGTCGATCGGGTCGCCTGACACGTCCCCGAAGGCCTCCAGCACCCCTGTCCCGCCACCCGTATCGATCGGCCCCGGCGCGCCGGGAGCGATCGGTTCCGAGCGCAGTCGCCCCGAACCTTCTGTCATAGGCGACGCCGGCGTCGACAAGGCGACCAAGGAGTTCCGGGCGAGGCTCGCCGCCCAGCAGGCACGCTTGGACGCGTTCATAGCCCAGCTCGACGCGCTCGACCGAGAGCTCTCTATCGCGTCCGAGTCCTACAACGACGCATCGGACAAGCTCGAGGCGATGAAGGACAGGGTCCAGAACACCCAAGGCGAGCTCGTCTCGGCAGACGAGGCCTACGACCGCGTCACCGTCATCTTGGGCGATCAACTGGGCACCATGTACCGCTCAGGCACCTACTCTCCCGTGGAGATGCTCCTCGACTCGAAATCCTTGAACGACTTCATCTCGCGTCTGAAGTTCTTGAACACCGTCGGCACCGACAGCGCGCAGGTACTCGAGGAGTACGCGAAGACCAAGGCCGACTTGCAGGACCAGCTGTTCCGGCTCAGGAACGCCAAGCGCATGGCGGAGTCACTTGAGTTCGAGCTCAAGGCGCGCAAGATCGAAGTGCAACTCCGCATCGTCGAGCGCCAGGAGCTGTTCGCAAAGACGCAATCGGACCTCCTCGTCGTGCTCAGCCAGCAGGCGACGTATCGTCGTGCCGAGGAGGCCGCGCTCCTCAAGGAGATCCTCGCCGGAGCATCGAAGGCCGGCATCATCGTGCAGCCCGGCTCTCCCGTGGAAACCGTTCTGGCGTATCACGGCGTTCCCTACCTCTGGGGCGGTGCGACGCCCAGCGGGTTCGACTGCTCGGGGCTTCTCCTCTACGTCATGCGTCAGCACGGCGTCGATCTTCCCCACTACTCGGGCAGCCAGTTCCTGCTCGGGCAGAAGATCCTGCCCACCGAACTTGAGCCCGGGGACGCCGTGTTCTTCGGCTCGCCCATCCATCACGTCGGGATGTACATCGGCGGCGGCTACTTCATCCATGCACCCCGTACGGGTGACTACGTGAAGATCTCGAAGCTGGCGGATCGTTCGGACTACGCCGGGGCGCGACGCTATGCGTGGCAGCCTCGCTTCGACGCCATCACGACCGCCGTGTCCTCCTCCGACTCGGCACTCAACTCCGTCCGCTAGCCGACGCGACGCCACGCGATGCGGGGGGTCATCGAGGCTGCTCTCGAGAGCGCGCGGCTGGCGGGGGCGACGTATGCGGACGTTCGAGTCGTCGACTCCCAGCGCGAGGAGATCTCGGTAGCGACCGGCCGCCTCGAAGCTCTCGTCTCCTCTTCGTCTCTCGGCATCGGCGTTCGCGTCATCGCCGACGGCCACTGGGGATTCGCCGCTACGCACGATGTCGGACGGGACTCAGCGGCTCGCCTTGCCAAGCAGGCCGTGGGCATCGCCCGATCCTCCGCGCTCGCGGCCGGTCCGCCCGTGCTCCTCGCCGAAGTCCCTGTCGTTCAGGATGCGTGGCGCGGGTCGTGGGAGATCGACCCCTTCGGCGTGAGCGTCGAAGACAAGCTGGACGTGCTCTTCGCGGCAGACGACGCCATGCGCAGGGCGAGCGATCGCGTGAGACTCACGAAGGCCGAACTCGGCTTCAACAAGGTTCGCAAGACCTTCGGCTCGAGCCTCGGCTCCTTCATCGAACAGGAGTGGATCGAGACCGGCGCGGGGATCGTGGCGTACGCGCTGGACGAGGGTGAGATCGTGCCGCGCTCGTATCCCAACTCGCACAAGGGCAGCTGGGTGCAGGCCGGGTGGGAGTTCGTGGTCGACCTCGATCTCGTGGGCAATGCCGAGCGGACCGCCCAAGCGGCCGAGGCCGTGCTTCTCGCTCCGGACGTAGAGCCCGGCGAGACCGACATCATCATCGACGGCAGCCAGGTCGCCTTGCAGGTCCACGAGTCCATCGGGCACCCAACCGAGCTCGATCGGGTGCTCGGCGACGAGTCGGCGTATGCGGGAACGTCGTTCCTCGGAGTCTCAGACCTCGACTCGTTCGAATACGGCTCCCAGTTCGTCACAGTGACGGCGGACGCGACCGTGCCGGGATCGCTCGGCTCGTTCGGCTATGACGACGAAGGCGTTCCGGCGCAGCGGACGCACCTGATACGAAACGGCATCTTCGAGGGGTTCATGACCTCGCGCGAGTCAGCGCTGCAGATCGGCAAGGCGTCGAACGGGTGCATGCGCGCCGAGAGCTGGAACCGGACGCCGCTCATCCGCATGACGACCGTGTCGCTCGAACCAGGTGAGTGGTCGCTTCCCGATCTCATCGCCGACACCGAGAACGGTCTCTACCTCGAGACCAACAACTCGTGGTCGATCGACGACAAGCGCCTCAACTTCCAGTTCGCGTGCGAGATCGGCTGGAAGATCGAGCACGGCGAGCTGACCGGCATCGTGAAGAATCCCAACTACACGGGGATCACGCCGACGTTCTGGCGCTCGTGTGACGCCGTGTGCTCGAGCGACTACTGGCGTGTCTGGGGCATCGCCAACTGCGGCAAGGGCGAGCCGATGCAGACCGCTCACGTCGCCCACGGCGCGGCACCCGCGCGCTTCCGTGGCGTCCAGGTGGGAGTCGGCCGATGAACGCCGACGAGGCCCTCGCCCTCGCCAGTCGAGCCGTGGAGCTGACCACCGCCGACGAGGCCGAGGCGCTCGTGATCGCCGACAGCTCCGCCCTCACGCGGTTCGCCAACAACCACATCCATCAAAACGTCGCCGAGCAAGACGTGAACGTGTCCGTGCGGGCGGTCGTAGGGACCCGGATCGGGGTGGCATCCACGAACCGCACCGACGACGACTCACTCCGCGAGGTCTGCCTGGCCGCTGTCTCGGCCGCCACGCAAGCGGTGGAGGACTCGCGATTCCCGGGGCTTCCGGACCCCGAACCCCTCACGATTCCCACCGACCGATTCTGCGAACGGACTGCGGACTTCGACGAGCAGGCGCGCGCCCGCGCTGCGGCCACCATCATCGAACAGTCCGCATCGCGCGGATTGACGGCCGCCGGCTCGGTGTCGACATCGCTGGTCACGACCGCCATCGCGAACTCCAAGGGCGTGGCTGCGAGCATGCCGACGAGCTCCGCCCGAGCGACCGTTCTCTCAACGGGCCCGAATGGCGGCAACGGCTGGGCCTCGTGGACGGGCAAAGATGCGTCGGACCTTGTCGCCGATGCGCTCGGCGACGAAGCGGCGGGGCTCGCGGAGCGCTCCGAGAACCCCGGTGAGCTGGAGCCTGGAGAGTACGCGGTAGTGCTCGGGCCCGAAGCAGTCGGCCAGATCATCGAGTTCCTCGCGTACACGGGATTCTCGGCGAAAGCCTACGAAGAGGGCCGTTCGTTCATGAGCGGCAAGCTCGAGTCCGCTCTTGCCCAGGAGATCGTGACCATCGTCGACGACGCGCTCGCGCCTCACGCGGTCGGCCTGACCTTCGACTACGAAGGCGCGCCGAAGCGACCTGTGCCGATCATCGAGTACGGCGTCGCGCTGCGGCCGGTGACCGATTCGTACTGGGCGTCTCGAGGTGGGTGGCCGAACTCGGGGCATGCGCTGCCTGCGCCGAACTCCTTCGGCCCGTACCCCCTGAACTTGGAGATGTGGCCCGGCGAGTCGAGCGTCGACGAACTCATCGGATCGGTGGAGCGCGGCGTCTACGTGACGCGGTTCCACTACGTGAACGTCGAAGACCCGATGAAGGTTCTGCTCACGGGTATGACGCGCGACGGCACGTTCGCGATCGAGAATGGGTCGCTCACGCGTCCACTCAAGAACCAGCGCTTCACGCAAAGCGCGCTGGATGTGTTGTGGTGGACGAGCGGCGTCGGCAAGGAGCGGCGCTTCGTGGGCGAAGAGACGCCCGTGCTTGTGCCCGCCATTAAGGTCGACAGGTTCGCATTCACGGGACAGACGGCGTAGGCAAGGGTCCCGACCTCTCCCCTGGCCAGGACCCTTCATGGGACGGCATCCGCCTGACAGGAGCCGCGCGGACGTGATCCGCCCATGCGCCGAGAGCTCGACGCCCTCAACTGCCAGAGGTATCGGGCCGACGGTCGCGGAGCTTTAGCCGCGGGTCGTATGCAGAACGCGGCACGCGACAGGCGTCGGGCAACAGGCAACGGGCAACAGCGACAAACGACAAGCGGACAGGCTACTCGGGAGCCCTCTCTGCCTGCGCCTCGATCATCTCCTTGACCTTCATCAGCCGAGTGAGGTCCGCACGCTCGCTTTCGTCGAGCTTCATTCGGATGTAGCGAATGGTCTCGGCGAGTTGCGGGATGAGCACGTACTCGAGCGCGTTCACGCGCCGACGGGTGCGTTCGATCTCGGCGGCGAGCAGCTCGAGCGCCTTCTCCCGCTCGGCAAGCTCGATCATGTCGGGCGCGACGTCAACGAGTCCTTGCAGAGCCTCGTCCAGGACGATCGGCGTGGTGGCCAGCGAGTACCCCTCGGGTCTTGGCAACTCGGCCACGCCCAGAACGGGGATGTGAACGCTCATCACGTTGCGCTCCTCGGCGGTGATGAGCTCGGCTGGCGCGCCGGCGAGGAGCGCCTGGGTGATCGTGGCGCTGCCGGCTTCGGCACGCGCGATCGCAAGCAGCCCGTACGCCGCGAAGAGCTTTCGCTCGACTTCCGCCCTGAACTTCCGGTTCTCGGCGATGCGCGCGAGGAACTCCTTCATGAGCTCGTCGAGCTTGTCTTTGAGCAGTTTGTGACCTCGCCGAGCGACTTCGGCGCGGCGCCGGAGCTTCAGCAGCTCCATCCGGTTGGGATTGACTCGAAGTGGAGGCATGTCAGGTCTTGAAGACGATCCACAGGGCGAAGGCCGTCACACCGATGACCGCCACGAGATTCACGATGCGCAGCCACCGTGCCGCCGGCGCAGGCTCGATGCCGAGGCGCTTCATCGTGCGAGTCGAGAAGACCTCGATCGCGATGAGAGCGACGACGAGCGCCAGAAGTATGAGGCCCCAGACTGGCTTCACTCTTCCGCAACCTCCGATTCCGCGGACATGTCGTCGGACAGCGGTGCTTCAACGGACTGATCGACGGCCCCCGGGGCAACGCTCTCGGCGTCTTGCCAACCGTATCCGGGCAAGCCCTCTTCGACTGGGGGGGAAGGTGACTCGACGGCTGCCTCGACCGGGATGTCGGGCTCCGCGGCGTCCGCGTCTGGCGGCTCAGGCGCGGTCGGCGCTTCAGGCGCGGGCTCAGGCGCGGTCGGCGCTTCAGGCGCGGGCTCGGGCGCGGTCGGCGCTTCAGGCGCGGGCGCGGACTGCGCCTCGGGCGCTGTCGGCGGTTCCGGCGCGGGCTGCGCCTCGGGCTCGGTCGGCGGCTCGGAGACGGGTTCCGGTGTCGGTTCGGGCGCGAGCTGGGTCGGCACCGCTGCCTCGGCCGGACTCATGCCGCCATCGCCCGCGCCGAGGTACTTGTCGACGAACTCGTCCTTGATGCGCTTGAGTTCCGTGCGGGGCAGCATCCCCACGAGCTCCCAACCGAGCGCGAGCGTCTCGGCGATGCTGCGGTCCTCTCGGCGGCCCTGCTGGATGAAGCGCGTCTCAAAGGCCTCGGCGAACGCGACGTACGCCTTGTCGGTGTCGGAGAGCGCGGCCTCGCCAAGGATGACGGCGAGTTCCTTCGCCTGGATGCCTCGCGCGTACGCGCCGAAGAGCTGGTTGGAGAGGTCGGCGTGGTCCTCGCGCGTCTTGCCCGGGCCGATGCCCTTCTGCTTTAGACGCGAGAGAGAAGGCAGGACAGCGACCGGCGGGTAGATGCCCCGTCGGTGGAGCGGGCGATCAAGGATGATCTGGCCCTCGGTGATGTAGCCCGTGAGGTCGGGAATGGGGTGCGTCTTGTCGTCCTCGGGCATCGAGAGGATCGGGATCTGGGTGATCGAGCCCTTCTTGCCCTTGATGCGGCCGGCGCGCTCGTACAGCGACGCGAGGTCCGTGTAGAGGTAGCCCGGGAATCCTCGGCGGCCCGGGACTTCCTTGCGAGCGGCCGAGACCTCGCGAAGCGCCTCGCAGTAGTACGTCATGTCCGTGAGGATCACGAGCACGTGCATGTCGCACTCGAAGGCGAGGTACTCGGCGGCGGTGAGCGCCATCCGGGGCGTGGCGATGCGCTCGACGGCCGGATCGTCCGCGAGGTTCAAGAACAGCACGGCGCGCTCGATGGCGGCGGTCGTCCGGAACTCCGTCATGAAGAAGTCGGCGTCTTCGAACGTGATGCCCATCGCGGCGAAGACGACCGCGAACTCGCCCTCGAGCTTCTCGCCTGCTTTGCCCGGGTCGTCGCTTCGGGCAAGCACGCCCGACTGACGGGCGATCTGCGCGGCGAGTTCGTTGTGCGGCAGACCAGAGCCCGAGAAGATCGGCAGCTTCTGGCCTCGTACGAGCGGGTTCAGCCCGTCGATCGAGGAGATGCCCGTTTGGATGAAGTCGTCGGGGAAGTCGCGCGCGGTCGGATTGATGGGGTTGCCGTAGATCGAGACGCGCTTCTCGGGGATGATCTCGGGTCCGCCATCACGGGGTCGGCCGAGACCGTCGAAGATGCGGCCGAGCATGTCGCGGGAAACGCCGATCTCGAGCGACTTGCCCAGGAACCGCACCTTGGTCTGGGAAGGGTTCGACCCACGCGTGCCCTGGAACGCCTGCACGAGGGCAACGCTTCCGTCGATCTCCAGCACGTTGCCGAGCGAGCGCGTCCCATCCGGGAACTCGAGGTCGACGAGTTCGCCGTAGGTCACGCCGGCGACGTCCTCCACGACTAGGAGCGGGCCGACGATATCGCGGGTTGTCATATACTCGCGAGCCATCTACGACCTCACCTCCAAGAGCGCGGAGGCGCCGGGTGGGGCCGGCGCGGCTCCGTTCGCCACGAGCTGTGTCTCGATCGCGTCGGCAATCGAGCCGAACTCGCCCAGGTTGTCCTCGGTGAGGTACTTCGCTCGGGCGATGCGCTCTCGTACAGACGCCTCGAAGATCGCCTTGAGCGGAGCGCCCTTGGCGTGCGCAGCGAGAGCTGTCGTGTGGAAGAGCAGGATCGTCTTCAGCAACATGTCCTGCTTCTTGAGAGACGTGAACTGGTCGTCGTCGCGAAACGCGTTCTGCTGCAAGAAGTCCTCTCGGATCGACTTCGCCGTCTCCATGAGCACCTGTTCCTCGGCCGAGAGGGCCTCAATGCCGACGAGCCGGACGATCTCGGCAAGCTCGCTCTCGCGCTGAAGGATCGCCATGCATTCGTCTCTTCGGCTGCGATACTCCTCGGACACGCTGCCCTTCCAGAACGGCTCCACCTTGTCGAGGTAGAGAGAGTAGCTCGTGAGCCAGTCGATGGCCGGGAAGTGCCGCTGGTAGGCCAGCTGGTCTTGAAGCGCCCAGAAGACCTTCACGACACGAAGCGTGTTCTGCACGACCGGCTCGGAAAGGTCGCCGCCGGGAGGCGACACCGAGCCGACGACCGAGACCGAGCCTTCGCGCCCGCAACGCAACGCCTTGAGGTGCGCGGCACGCGCAGTGGCGAATTCCTGCTCGCGTTGATTCGCCTCGGCCTCGAAGAGCGTCGCTTCCGCGACCAGTGGCTCGATGACGGCCTCGGGTGCGGCTAGACCGGACGCCCCGCGACGTGTGAAAGCTCTCCTCGTCCTCCTGGCCGCCCGAGCACATGACCTTGCCGGCGCGCTCATAGAAAGCGGCGAGGCGCGTGCCGAGGTAGGCGGGGAAGCCCTCCTCGCCCGGCATCTCCTCGAGACGGCCCGAGATCTCGCGCATGGCTTCGGCCCAGCGCGACGTCGAGTCCGCCTGCAGCACGACTTCGTATCCCATATCGCGGAAGTACTCGGCCATGGTGATGCCGGTGTAAACGCTCGCCTCGCGAGCGGCGACCGGCATGTTCGAGGTGTTCGCGACGAGGACCGTGCGCTTCATGAGCGGTTGGCCCGAGTACGGGTCCACGAGCTCGGGGAACTCCATGAGCACGTCGGTCATCTCGTTGCCGCGCTCGCCGCAACCGATGAACACGACGACCTGCGCGTTCGACCACTTCGCGATCTGGTGCTGCGTGACCGTCTTTCCGGCGCCGAATGGACCCGGGATGCACGCCGTGCCGCCCTTGACGAGCGGGAAGAAGGTGTCGATGACACGCGTCCCCGTGACGAGCGGCTCGTCTCCGGGCACCTTTCGGGCATACGGACGCGGGATGCGAACCGGCCAGCGCTGCATGAGCAGGAGATCGTGCTCGGTGCCGTCGCCGGCGCGCAGGACGCCTACCGGCTGCTCGACGGTGTACTCGCCGCCCGCGATTCGAACGACCTCGCCCGAGAGGTTCGGCGGGACCAAGATGCGGTGCTCGATGACCTCATTCTCTTGCACGACACCGATGATCGAGCCGCCGGTCACCGTCTCGCCCACCAAGACCATCGGGTCGAACGTCCACCGCTTCGAACGGTCCAGACCGGGAGCCGAGATACCCCGGTGCAGGAAGGCGCCGGATTGCCTCTCGAGAACATCGAGCGGGCGCTGTACGCCGTCATAGACGGAACCGAGCATGCCGGGCCCGAGTTCGACGGAGAGCGGCGCTCCAGTCGGCACGACGGGGTCGCCTGGGCCGAGCCCCTCGGTCTCCTCATACACCTGGATCGACGCGCGGTCGCGGCGCATCTCGATGATCTCGCCCATGAGACCCTCGGTGCCGACCCTGACGAGGTCGAACATCCTCGAGCTGGCGAGGCCCTGGGCGACCACAAGCGGGCCTGCGACTTTGACGATGGTGCCTTGCTCCATCACGCCTGTTCCTCTTCTCCGAAGATGGTCTTCGTCCCCAGCGCGCGCTCTATCGCACGCGCGAGTTTGGCCTCTCCCACACCGCCCGAGCTACCCACTCCCGGGATGACGGTCACCGCCGGCAGCGGGCTGTCGGTCGTCTGGGCGGCAAGGTCTTCGATCGCCTCGTACACGGGCTCGGTAACGAACACGACCGAGTACGTGCCGCCCGCGAGTTCGCCCCACAGCTCGCGTGCCTCGAGCGGGCGATCGATCGGGAACACGGCGAAGCCGAGCGGGCGGAATCCCGCCACGCTCGTTGCGTCCCCGACTATCGCCACTCGGCCCATGACACGTCCTTCTACATATAGAGGTCACGGAGGCGCGCGCGCAGCGCCTCGTTCGAAAGACCCGCCATCTTGCCGATGAGAAGCGTGCGCACCGCCACTACCTCGGCCTCGCGCCCCATCACGTATGCGATGACCGGCTCCGCCCCGATCGAGACCATGCGAGCGCGGCGCAACTGCTCGACGACGACGTTGTCGGCGATCACGTCGAGCCGGGAAACGTCGGCAAGGTCGGCCGCGGAAACACCCTTCAGCAGCGGGAGCGACGCCAGACGCACGCCGGCGTCGGCCAGCGGCATCTCGTAGAGCTCCTCGAGTTCCTTCAGCGGGATCGACCCGCCCTTGAGCATCAACGCGAGCGCGGCGTCCCGAGGCGCGTTGGCGAGGCGCGATCGAAGGAGGGTCTTGACGTTGGCGATGTCGATCTGCAGGGCGGCCAGGTCGCGCAGGAACGCGCTCTTGGACTCCCCGGCGAGCTTGGCGAGCTCCGCGAACATCGCACGGTCTACCGCCTCGTCGATAGACTGGAGCGACGCCTCGTGCGCCTCGGTATCCTGGTCTTTGCGTGCACGCGGCGCGCCGTAGATGCCTCCCGGCGCCGGCCGGCTCGACTTCCCGAGAATGCGCGCGGCCAATGCGCCGAACGGCTCCGGCAAGTCCTCGAGCGGACCCGAGAACTGCGCCAGCGGTATGGTTCCGAGTTCGACGAGGAGGTCGTCTGCGCCCGTGCCCAGAAGATGTGCCTTGAGTGCGCCCTTGAGGTTCGCGAAATCGTAGCGCTCGCGGAAGAAGAGCATCACGGGTTTGGGCAGATTAGCCTGGTCGAGGAACCCGTAGAAGTCATCGAGCGCCCTGTCGAGTCCCCGTTCGACGTCAGCGGTCGTCTCGGCGGTGTCGAGATATCGACCATAGATCGTGTCCGAAAGGATCCGTCTTTGCTCGGTGAAGTCGGCCGCATCGAGCAGGCGCTCGTACGTCGCCGACCCGAACAGCCTCGTCTCAAGCACACGCACCTTTCCGACCGCGAAGCCGTAGCGGATGGAGTCGCGCGTCGCTCTGAGACCCGGGACCGACACGGATCAGTCTCCTGCCTCGCCGAAGAGGATGCCGGCCGCGAGCATGGCGAGCTCGTCTCGGCGCTCGTCGACGACGGCGCCAAGTGAGAGGTCGACGCTCACCCGGTCGCCTCGAAGGACGACTCCGTGTGCGACCGGCGCCGTCGCGCTGGCCCATTGAAGCCCAAGTCCCGTGCCACCGGCGCGAGCGACTGCGCCCGGCAGACGGTCCACCAGCCGGGGCACGTCCGCGCCGGCGATGAGGATCCTCTCGCCGCCCCTGGCTGTGGCGACGATCCGGCGCGCGAGGACCTCCGCGTACGCGTCGTCGGCGAGGGAGTCGACGGCTTCCAGAGCGTTCGCGAGGACGCGGTCGACCAGTTCGCGACGCGCCCCCAGCATCCGGTCACGCGCTTCGAGTCTGGCGGTCGCGAGCAACGTCGCGGCCTCCGCGCGAGCTTCGCGCTCCGCTTGAGCGAACGTTCGCTCGCGCGCTTCTTCCGCACCTTCGCGTGCCGCGTTCACCAGCGCATCGGCCTGTGCCTGCGCCTCGGCCACGACGGCCTGGCTTTCGGCGACGGCGTCGCGATCTATTCGTTGGACGATGTCGGACAGGGCCATGCTCTACGCCCCGAACATCGTCTGCAGGCTCAGCAGCATGAGGATCGTGATGATGAGCGACAAGACGGCGTACGTCTCGACCAGTGCCGGGAAGATGAGCGCCTTGCCGGAATCCTCGCCGCGCTTCGCGACGATGCCCGCAGCCGATGCTCCGGTCATGCCCTGATAGATGGCGCTCATGAAGCACGCCCAGGCAACCGGCTGGCATGCGAGGAAGACCTTGAAGCCCTGGGTGCCGGTCAGCGTCGACTCGCCGCCGAGAATGCCGAAGAAGACGAGAACGAGCACCGCCGCGATGAATCCGTAGATGCCCTGCGTTCCCGGCATGGCTGCGAGTGGCAACAGCTTGCCGAACTTCTCCCCGTCTTCGGATACGATCCCCGACACCGTCGAGGCCGCGATGGTGATTCCGATCGAGGATCCTATTCCTCCGAGGATGGCCGCCACCCCGCCCCCGAAGAGCGCCCAGTCGACGCCGGACAACCCCCAAAACGTCTCATTCACGACCTTGTTCCTCCTTCCTGCCGGGACTCTCCGGCATCAAGCACCAGGTTCTTCGTTCTGTAGCGGAACGGCGAAAACGACTTCCCGCCTCCCTCGTAGAACTTGCTGAAGAACTCGACGAACTGCAGGCGCGCGGGGTGAACGAACGCGCCGAGCAGGTTGATCACAACGTTGAACGTATGTCCGAACACGAAGATGCTGACGGCGGCGAGCACGATGAGCACTCCGAGCACGATCGCCGCTCCCCCCTGCGCGAAGAGCCCGCCGGACGCCTGCCAAACGAGCCCGGTAAGGATGTTGAAGACCCAGCCGACAAGCGCGCCGGAAAGGCCGAGCGCGGCAAGGCGGGTGTACGAGAGGATGTCGCCGATGAAGGCGCTCATGCCGTACACGCCGTAGGCGCCTCCCAGCAGCGCCAGGACGCTCTTGCGAACCGTCTTCGAGACGAACATGCCGAGGGCGCTGACGGCGAGAAAGGCCCAGATGACTCCCCAGTCGCCTGTGAACGCCAGTCCAAGGATCGCGCCGATGGCGACGACCAGCCATCCCACGCCAAGGCCGCGGTCCCACGCGGGCACACCGCGGTCGCCGAAAGCGACCGAGATCGCGCGCCCCTGCATGAGCATCGTGAACCCGAGGCCGACAACGAGGGCCCACCTCGCCGCACCCGGCACGACGACCGCGACTGCGATCATCGCGAAAAGGAAGATAGTCGAGAGCTGCTCGAAGATGGCGGTCGCCGGGTCCCCTCGGCGAAATGCTTCGATCGCTGCGACGAGAACGCCGAAGAACACCTGAGTCACGCCCAAGGCGAGGCAGATGATCAGGAACTGCGTCAGCTGAGTCAGCGGATCGAGCACCCGCAGTGACTGCAGGAATGGTGGCAGCAACTCGAATGGGATCGCGAAATACGATCCGAAGAGCACGCCCACGACCATCGCGCTCACGCCGCCGATCGTGAGCAGGTCCATGAACTTCTTCACACCCGGCGCGACATCGAGGCGCGTCTTGATGAGCCGAGCTCCGACGATGAGCATGAGACCGTAGCCCACATCGCTGATGCAGATTCCGAAGAAGAGCAAGAAGAACGGGGCGAGCAGAGGAGTCGGGTCGACCTCGCCGGGGTTTGGCCTGCCGTAGAGATCGGTGAGCACCTCGAACGGCCGCAACAGCCGCCGATTGCGCAGCTCGATCGGCATACGGTCTCCCTCGACGGGCTCGCCGAGCGAGACGTCGAGGTCTCCCTCCCAAGGCTCCAGCGCGTCGAACAGCGCGTCCTTCTCGCTCGCGACGACCCAGCCCTCCACGAGGAATGCACGTTCCGTCGCGCCGAAGTCCGCTCGAACCACAAGCGCGTCCCGTTCTGACTGTAGCGCCTCGACCAGCGCCACGCTGTCGTGGTAGTGCTCGGCGTCGAGCTCCCGTGCTCTGGCGACCAGGTCCTCGTCGTCCGCTCGGAGTTCCTCGATACGCGCCTCGGCCCGCGCGATCTCCTCGGCAGGGTAATCCGAGAGATCGGCAAAGGTCACCTCTCGGAAATCGGTGCCGCCCAGTGTCGCGCGCACCTCTTCGACGCAGCACAGATGTGCCATGACGACCCAGGCCTGCCGGCTGCCCACCGGGCCAAGCTCCTCGACGGTGACATCGCTCACGGCTGTGCGCAGCGATTGCCGAATGGCCGCGCCCTGCGTCGCGGGGACCGTGCCGGTGAACAGATGCACGTGCTCCGTTCCGCGCCAGTCTTTGATCTGCATCCGGAAGTCGCGCCACGGTGTGAGTTCTACCACCCGTTCCTTGAGCTGGGCAGTCTCGCGCTCGTTACTCGCGAGTCGGTCGGCGATGTCGACGCACTCGAGGTAAAGACGTTTGAAGCGCACATCCGCCTCGAGCGCCCTGTACTGCTCTTCGGTGAGGTGGATCTTCTCGCTGATGAAGGCAGCGAATGCGACGTCAGGCGTGTGGTATCTGCCGAGGAATTCGCGCACGAACTGCGCGTCGGCGACCATCTCGTCCAGCTCTCGCAGCCGGGGGTCGTCCTGCTTCACCTCAAGAGGCGGAAGCTCGTGGGTCTGCGGCGCGACCTCCAAGACGCCGGCGTCTTGGAGCGCGGAGACGACGTCGTCAACCACGGACGTGTGGCCGATCACGGTCACCTTGAGCATGCGGGCGACCGACACAGCCTACCTCGTCAGCTCGCGCGCCACGGCCTCTGTCGCGCGCGTCGTGCGAGCCTCAGCTGCCTGCAGCATCGAACGGAGCTGCTGCTCCGCATCGGCCCGAATGCTCTCGGCCTTGGCTCCGGCTTCCGAGACGATCAGCTCGCGCGCCAGTGCCGCCTCCGCCGCGGCTTCGCGCTTGGACTCCTCGCGAATCAACTCGGCCTCGGCGGTCGCCTCTCGGGCGATCTGCTGCGCCTGCTCCCGTGCGTCGGCCAGACGATAGCGCGCCGAATCCTCGGCGTGCAGTATCTCCTCGAGTTTCTGCATGGGTGGAGTCTTTCGCACCGGGGGGTGAAAGGTTCAGGCGATTGTATCACTGAGCCTGCGTTGCGAAGGTGCGGCGGGGGCGCGGTCGCGGCCCATACGAACGCGGGCCGTGCGGACCCGCCGAGCGCCCCATTCCGTTGGCGACCCGTGAACGAAGGCGGGCTGGTCGCACGATATACTGACTCACGTGTTTTCGTCCGTCCGCGATGCGAGTAGGGGTTCGGCCGGCCGCATGCAGACACCGCCCCCGGAACGTCGAGTCGCGGGTAGAGCCGCTCGTGCGAGTGCGCGGCGGCGCGCCCGGCGGCAGACGACCGCCATCATCTGTCTTGCGAGCCTCGCCTTGATCGCTTCTGCCTGGATGGCGTGGGCCGCTGCGATACGGCCAGATACCCCGGGGTCGGCGGCGTCGGTCGCTCACGCCGTACCCGCCGCATCGGGTGCCGGCGCGCCCGTCGGGAACGCCTCCGCCAGCCCTTCGGCGAAGCGGACCTCGATCGCTCCCGCCTCGTCCGTGTCAGCAGGCGCCGCCGCCCGGATCGCAGCGCAAGCCCGTCGGCCTGCAACCATTACCGTGAGCGCAGTCGGCGACATGATCTTCGACCGCAACGTGAAGTCGCTCATCGCCTCGAAAGGCGGCGGCGCACCGCTCGCCAAGGTCGCCGGTAGGCTCAAGCGGGCGGATGTGACTGTCGGCAACCTCGAGAGCAACCTCTCCAGGAGCGGCTCGCCGTGGCCGGGCAAGGACGTGACCTTCAGAGGCGATCCGCGCGGCATCGTCGGCCTCAAGGCCTCGGGGTTCGACTTCGTCGCCTTGGGCAACAACCACGTGCTCGACTACGGCCGCACCTCGCTACGAGACACGCTCGCGACCCTTGACCGAGCCGGGATCCGACACGCAGGTGCGGGCATGAACCGCGCCGCCGCGTGGAAGCCCGCGGTCGTCACGCGCGATGGGGCGACGATCGCGTTCCTCTCATTCAGCCATGTCGTGCCCTCCGGCTTCGTAGCCACCGGGTCGAGCCCGGGTCTCGCTCGCGGTCGGGGCAACATGGACGCGGTCGCTTCGGCGATCAAGGCCGCTCAGAAGCAGTACGACTACGTGCTCGTGTCGTTCCACTGGGGCATCGAGTACAAGGACTACGCGAACGCAGACCAGGTGAAAGACGCCCGAAAGGCCGTCGACGCCGGCGCGGACATGGTGCTGTCGCACCATCCGCACGTGATCCAAGGCGTCGAGTTCTACAAGGGCAAGCTCATTGCGTACTCACTGGGCGACTTCGTCTTCGATCACTATTCGCGAAAGACCGGTGAGGCGTTCATCCTCGACGCCAAGCTCGGTCCCAACGGCGTCCGCGACGTCGTCGCCACGCCGGTCTACCTCAACGGAAGCGGAGCGCCCGGCGTGGTGACGGGGTCTGAAGCGTCGACGATACTGAAGCGCCTTCGGCAGATCTCGGCTCAGCACAAGACGAAGGTGAGCATCGTCGGCTCGATCGCGAGGCTTAGCCGATGAACACCAGCGAGCCCTCGCTCATGCGGCCTCCGAGAGACACCGGGCTGATGCTCGAGGGCAGAGCTGCGCGGGAGCGGCGGCGGCGCAAGCGCGCGCGACAGCGGGCTCTGCTCACCGTCGCGCTCGTCGTGTCGGCTGCGCTCGCCGTGGGCTGGTTCATATCCCGCACCGCGCCTCGCGCTGCGACTCGTACGGCGGTCGCCTCAGGAGCTCGCGGCCTTCATGAGCGCGGGCCATGCCGATGAGGACCGTTCTCGGCCGGCCGCCGATCCGACACCTTTGTTCGCCGCGTTCAAGGACGTCGGCCTGCACGTCCCGGTGCCCGACGGCACTCTGACCGAGATCGCTTTCCACCAGGCATCTTTCACCTACGCGCAACACCTCGTGACGAAGGTGCCCACGTTCCCGACGAACAAGGCGCGTGACAAGCGGGGAACCGGGCGCAGCGCCGAAGCCACCGCCGCCGACGCACAGGGCTGGCTCACCGGCTCGGTGCTGAGACTGTGGCGCTCCAGGCCGGGCAAGCCCGACTCCGCAGCCGACGTGGGCGCCCCGGCGGGGACACCGGTCCTTTCGCCCGTGAGCGGCGAGATCCTCAAGGTCAAGGCGTACAAGCTCTACAGCAAGTACCCCGACTTCGAGGTGCACATCAGACCGACCGGACACGACGACCTCGATGTCGTGCTGATCCACGTGACCGACCCTCGCGTCGCCCAGGGAGACCAGGTGATCGGCGGCGTCACCCAGGTCGGCGCCGTGCGGAAGCTCTCGAACAAGCTCCATCTTCAGCTTGCCGACTACACCCGCGACCCCGGCGACCACACCCATGTGCAAGTCAATCGCGTCAAACCGGGCACGACCGAGACCGTCGTGGCGAAGTAGTGAGCGAGTCGGGCGAGCTGTTTGCGTAGTCGCGCCTTCCGGCCTACTCGTCGGCCGAACGACGGATGAAGCCGCGGAACCGGCGGTCGAACTCGTAGCGAACGAGTCGTAGCTTGCGGCCGCAGCCCTGGCACTCGAGTCCGATATCCATCCCGATGCGAGTGACCTTCCACTCGTTCGCCCCGCAGGGATGCTCCTTCTTGAGTCTGACCACGTCGCCCACACGTACGGGCGTGATGGGAACGGCCACGCTCGCCTCGTTTCGTTCTCGTTCGACCGGCGAACCGGGAATCAACGGTGCGCCGAACCGCTCGCGCGAGCGCGCTCGGCTCCCGTGTGGGGACACCGCGCGCTCGGCATGCGGTATAAGAAGGGAGTATACCGTCGCCTCGTCTCAGAAGGCCCACGTAGGGAGTTGCCATGCGCACGCCAGCCATCCTCTCGGTTCTTGGCGAGGACCGCGTAGGCATCGTTGCCGCGGTATCGAACGTCCTTGCCGCATCCGGCGCCAACATCGAGGACATCCGGCAGACGATCATCAGCGGCATCTTCTCCATGACGATGCTCGTGACGATCGACGAGGAAGTCACCTCCTTCGATGAAGTGCAGAGCCGCTTGACGAAGACGTCGGATGAGCTGGGCGTCCAGATCACGCTCCAGCGGGAGGACGTGTTCCGGTTCATGCACCGGGTCTGAGCTGCGGTTCCCGTGCGCTCCCTGTGACGACCGTCAAGCCCGCGCATCCCGCACGCCTGTTTGATCCGAACGCCCGCGCACTCGTCTTGTCTTAGACCGTCAGGACCCGCCGAGGAGGAAACCCCGTGCACATCGAGCCTGAGGAGATCGTCGAGACGCTGCTCATGGTCACGCAGCAGCATCTCGACGTCCGCACCGTCACTCTCGGATTGTCTCTCGCCGACTGTGTCGATTCGGACGTCTCGAAGATGGCAGGCCGGGTCTTCGACAAGGTGACGCGCGCCGCCGAGGACCTCGTGCCCGTGGCCGACGCGATCGCACGTGAGTACGGGATCCCCATCGTGAACAAGCGCATCGCCGTGACGCCGATCGCTCAGCTGGCGGCCGCGTGCGACGCCTGCGACGTCTCCCCCATCGCGCTGGCGCTCGACCGAGCGGCCGATGCCGTGGGCGTGGATTTCGTCGGTGGCTTCTCGGCGCTCGTGCACAAGGGCATTGGCGAAGCGGACGCCCGGCTCATCGCGTCGATCCCCAGCGCCCTCGCGACGACCGAGCGGGTCTGCTCGAGCGTGAACGTCGCCTCGACTCGCGCCGGGATCAACATGGACGCAGTGCTCAAGATGGCCGAAGTCATCGTCGAGACCTCGCTCGCAACTGCCGACCGGGACAGCATCGGCTGCGCGAAGCTCGTCGTGTTCGCGAACATGGTCGAGGACAACCCGTTCATGGCCGGCGCGGTGCACGGGACGGGCGAGCCGGACGCGGTCGTCAACGTGGGGATCTCCGGGCCGGGCGTGGTACGCGCGGTGGTGCGGTCGCTGCCCGTCGACGCGGACCTCACCGCGGTAGCGGAGGCCATCAAGACCACGTCGTTCAAGATCACGCGCGTGGGCGAGCTCATCGCCCGGGAGGCTGCCAAGCGCCTGGGCGTGGCGATGGGCATCGTCGACCTCTCACTTGCGCCGACTCCTGCCGAAGGCGACAGCGTCGCCGACATCATCGAGGCCATGGGCGTTGGGCGCTGCGGTGGACCGGGCACGACAGCAGCGCTTGCGTTGCTCAACGACGCGGTGAAGAAGGGTGGGGCGATGGGGACCTCGTCAACGGGGGGCCTTTCCGGCGCCTTCATCCCCGTCTCGGAGGATCAGGGCATGATCCGCGCCGCCGAGTCCGGCGCGCTCACGCTGGAGAAGCTGGAAGCGATGACGGCGGTGTGCTCGGTTGGGCTCGACATGATCGCCATCCCGGGCGACACGCCGGTCGAGACCATCGCGGCAGTGATCGCCGACGCGTGCGCCATCGGAGTGGTGAACTCGAAGACGACGGCCGCGCGCCTCATACCCGCCTCGGGCAAAGGAGTCGGCGACCGGGTCGAGTTCGGGGGGCTCCTCGGTGCCGCGCCGGTGATGTCGGTCAACGAATGGGCGGGAACCGCGTTCGTTCGTCGAGGCGGCCGCGTGCCGGCACCCCTGCAAAGCCTGAGGAACTGAGCGCGGCAGGGCCTGGCGCGCGGTCTCGCTCGTACGCGCCGCGCTGCGCGGCCGTCAGATCCCCACCGCTTCCCTGAAGTGCTTCACCTGCCGTCTGGCGACTGTGAGATGCGTCTCGTCGCGATCGGCGACCACCACCACGTAGCTTCCGTCCTGCCTCAAGATCTCCTTGATGCAGTTGAGGTTGACCATGTAGCTGCGGTGCACCCGGACGAACGAGTTCTTCGAGAGCTTCGCTTCGAGCTCGCCGAGCGTCTGATCGACGAGGTACTGGTTCTCGAACGTGTGCGCGTAGGTGGACTTGTTCCTCGCCGAGAGGAACACGATCTCGTCGATCGACAGCAGCACGGTCCGGCCGCCCTTGCGAACGGCGATCTTCCGGAACTCGCTGTCCGAGGACGCCTGCGTCTGCTGGCGCTGTCGGCTGCCTCGCGCGAGACCCTCAACGCGCGCCGACAGCTCGAGGATGTTGAACGGCTTCGTCACGTACTGCTGTACGCCTTGCTTGAACGCGAGGATCTTGGCGAGGTCCTGCGTCTTGCCGGTGAGCATGATCACGGGCAGCTCGGCGGTAGCCGGATCGTTTCGGATCTCCATGAGCGCCATCCACCCGTCCACGCGAGGCATCATGATGTCGAGAACGACGACGTCGACGCGCTCACGCGCGAGCAGCTCGATGCCCTCGGCGCCGTCTTGCGCGCCGATGACGCTCATGCCGTCCGCCTCGAGACCCAGGCGGACCATCTCCACTATCGATTCGTCATCGTCGATGACGAGAACACTGATTGGCTCTTCGGCCACCGCTTACTCCAGTCATTGCGCCGAACCGCGCATCGAACGTACCGCTCATCGTGCCCGGTTGGGATTGTACCCAAACGTTGAGACAGCGGCGTCCCGGCGACGCGCGCGCGTTCGCTAAGCGTCCCGAAGCCACCGGTCCATCGCCTGCGCCGCCTTCTTGCCCGCACCCATGGCGAGAATGACGGTCGCCGAACCGGTGACGATGTCTCCGCCCGCGAACACACCGGCCTGCGATGTCGCGCCGTCATCGTCCGTGAGCACGTACCCTCGGCTCGAGACCTCGACGTTGGGGGCCGCCTGCCGAAGCAGCCGGTTCGCCTTCGTTCCGATCGCCATGATGACCGTGTCGCAGTCGATGACGAAATCGCTGTCGAGCACGCACACGGGGGCTCGACGACCGCTCTGGTCCGGCTCGCCCAGCTCCATGCGAGTCGCGACCAGCCCGGTCACGAACCCATCGCGGCCGAGGATCTCGGACGGCGAGCAGAGCATCTTGAACTCGACGCCCTCCTCGCGTGCGTGGTGGACTTCTTCTCGGCGGGCCGGCATCTCGTCCTCCGTGCGACGGTAGACCAAGAAGACCTCCTCGGCACCAAGGCGAAGCGCCGTGCGCGCCGAGTCCATCGCGACGTTCCCTCCGCCGACGACCGCCACCTTTCGCCCACGCCACACGGGCGTGTCCGCCTTGGGGAACTCGTAGGCGCGCATGAGGTTCACGCGCGTGAGGAACTCGTTCGCCGAGTACACGCCGTTCAGGTTCTCACCCGGGATGCCCATGAAGGCGGGCAGGCCCGCGCCGCTGCCGAGGAAGACCGCGTCGAAGCCCTCGGCAGCCAGTAGTTCGTCGACGGTGTAGGTGGCTCCGATGACGGCATCGGTCACGATCTCGACGCCGATGGTCTCGAGGACCGATATCTCGGCCTGGACGATCGCCTTGGGCAGCCGGAACTCGGGGATGCCGTAGGTGAGCACGCCTCCCGGAGCGTGCAGCGACTCGAAGATCGTGACAGCGTGCCCGAGCATCGCGAGCTCGCCCGCGCACGCAAGCCCCGCGGGGCCGCTGCCGACTACCGCGCACCGGAATCCAGTGGGAGCGGCTACCTCGGGAACGCAGCGGTGCTCGATGTCGCACGCGAGATCGAAGTCGCCGAGCGCGCGCTCGAGCCGCCCGATCGCGACCGGCTCGCCCTTGCGCGCAAGCACGCACGCCGCCTCGCACTGCTCCTCCTGCGGGCACACGCGTCCGCATACGGCCGGCAAGCGCGTTACGCTCCTTGAGCACGCCGACGCCCTCCGCCCATTCATCGTCGATGATCCGGGCGATGAAGGACTTGATGTCGATGTTCACCGGGCATCCGGCGATGCAGGTCGGGTTCTTGCACTGCAGGCAGCGCATCGCCTCGGCAAGCGCTTCCTCGCGCGAATAGCCGAGCGTCACTTCGTCGAAGTCCTTCGCCCGTTCGCGAGCGCTGCGCTCCGGCATCGGGTTCCGGGGCCCCCGCGAAGGCTTGTGACGCGGACGCTCTGCCGCAGCGCCGGTGTCGTCTACAGGCGGCATGAGCACTCCCGCGAGTACTCGGCGTCAGCGAGCCGCTCGTCGTCGACGTAGATGCGCTGGCGGCTCATGAGTTCCTCGAAGTCCACCGCGTGACCGTCGAAGTCGGGGCCATCGACACACCCGAACTTGGTGACCCCATCAACGCTCACTCGGCAGGCGCCGCACATTCCCGTGCCGTCGACCATGATCGGGTTGAGCGAGACGGTCGTCGGCACCCCGAACTCGCGCGTCGTCGCTGCGCAGAACTTCATCATGATCGCGGGTCCCACCGCGAACGCGTGGTCGATCTCCCGCGCCTCACACAGCCGCTTGAGCGGAGCCGTGACGAGCGCCTTCTCCCCCGCCGAACCGTCGTCGGTCACGACCAGCAGGTCCCTCAGCGGTAGCGCTTTGAACTCCTCCTCGAGCACGAGCAAGTCCGCATTCCGCGCACCCAGGATCACCGTGACGTCGCTCCCGGCCGCCGCCATGCCTCGCGCGACCGGATACGCGACCGCCGCTCCAACACCGCCGCCGACGACCGCAACGCGTCCAACTCCCTCGAGGTGCGTGGGCACGCCCAACGGACCCACAACGTCCGCAAGCCCCTGTCCGGCCTCCATGTGCGCCAGCTCGTGCGTCGTCTTGCCGACGCGCATGAAGATGAAACGGATCCATCCCTCGTCCCCGGACCAGTCCGAGAACGTGAGCGGGATGCGCTCGCCGGCGTCGTCGATCCGAAGCATGAGGAACTGCCCGGGGCGCACCTTCCTCGCGATCCTCGGCGCCTCAACGCCCATCTCGAAGACGGCGTCGGAGAGCTGGCGCTTGTGCACTATGGGGAACACGAGACCTCCGTCGGAGCGCAAGACCCTGCCGGCGAAGCGCGGGCGGGTCGAAATGCGAGTGTTCAGTATACCCACGCCTCGGCGTCCCGGGACCTCACGACAGGTGAGCCTAGCCGAGAAGTTCCAGGTCGACGACGAGCGCCACATGGTCCGAGACAGGCGCCGCGACCGTGAACGAATCGGTCACCCGCCAATGCCGCGAGAACATCACGTGGTCGATGGCGGCCAGTGGCCGGGTCGCTGGGAACGTGGGATGCGGGGGCGCAAGCGAGAGCCGGGCGTCCTCGAGCAGACTCGCCAACTCGTCGGGAGCGGCGTTGAGGTCGCCAGCGACGACGAGGGGGCAGCCATCGTCAGACACCATACTCACGGTCGTCGGCGGCGTCTCAGGGAAGGCTGCATCCGCGACGGAGGTTCCTGCGTTCCGCGTCTCCAGCATGCCCAGCAGACCGCAGCCGCGCACATCGCGAAGCAGCCGCGCGAGGACCTCCAGTTGCCCCTCTCGCACCCTCGGCCTGGGTTCGAGATGCGTGCACCCGATCGTGAACCACTCGCCGTCGACTTCGGCGTCGACGAAGAGGACTCCGCGGGGCTCCGCACCCGGCGCCGGGAGCGCGACGTGCTGGACGTCGAGGATGCGTCCGCGAACGAGCACCGCATTCCCAAAGGGCGTGCCGTAGCTCCTCGTCGTCCGATGAAACGCCTGGGACATCCGCAGCATGCTGCCCAGCCTGGCCGGCTGATCGGCCACGAAGGGCGCGCGAACGATCTCGTTGAGCGCCACGACATCAGGCTGAAGAGCGCGCAACACCTCTCCGACGGCGCGAATCGATGGGCGTCCGTGTGCTCCGACGGCGCGGTGGATGTTGTAGCTGACGAAGCGCATGCCGGTGCCCTCCGGGTCAGCGGGTGCTCGAACGACCCGCTCAGTATACTGGCAGCGTCCACGTCGGGCGTCTGGCTACCCCGACCTTCCGCGTAGTCCACGACAGGCTCTCATGCTCATTCCCACAAGACACGACCTCACACGCCCCCGATCCCGCCGTGGTCTTATCGGGCGATGGGTCCTCGGCGTCCTCATTACCGCGATTCCGCTCGGGACAGTCCTCGTCTCTGGATGCGCGCCAGGCGCCCAGCCGGTCCGCGATTCCAGAGAGGCCCTGGGCACGTTCGTCACGATCACGGCGTACGGCACTGACACCAAAGCGATCGAAGGCGCGGTCGACCACGCCTTCAACGCTATCGCGAAGTCGGAGGCCGTGCTTTCCGCGTACCCCGATGAAGCCGCCGATCCCGCCGCGCCGCCGTACCAGCGCACCCTGGAAGTCTCGAGCGTCGCCCAGTTCAATCGCGACCCATACCAGTGGCACGGCCTCCCCGCCGCGATCGCTGCCGCGCTCGGTCGGGTCGAGGCCCTCGGGGTCGGCGAGTACTTCCTGCCCACCATGCTGCGCGTCGTCGGACTCTATGACTTCGAAGGCTCGGGAAGCGTGCCCGATGAGGCGGAGCTGGAGCGTCTGGTGAGGGCGGCACACGCATTCGAGACCTCGGCGACGCCGGCTGGGGTCGCGGCTCGCTTCGAAGCCACCGACACTCTGCTCGCTCCTTCCACGCCGCCATCGTCGAGCTTCGCCCCGCCAGCGGTGGGACTCGATCTCTCCGGCGCCGCCAAGGGGGCGGCACTGGACGCGGCGTGGCAGGCGATGCGTGAATCCGCTGGCGAGGACGCCATCGAGGGCGCGCTCCTCTCGGCCGGCAGCACGACCCTCGTTGTCGGCGAGAAGCGCGCCGACGGCCGCATCGAGCCCTGGCGCGTAGGGATCGAGGATCCTCGAGCGCCGGAACGAGTCATCGGCATCGTGGAGTTCCGCCCCACACAGGAAGCGTCGGGGGGCGCACTGCCTCTAGGCACCGTCTCGACCTCGGGCGACTACCAGCAGTCGTTCGTGCGCGACGGCGTCCGCTATCACCACATCCTCGACCCCTCAACAGGCAAGCCTGCCCGCGGCATGCGCTCGCTCACCGTGGTCGGCGCGGTCACCGGCGTCGACTCCGACATCCTCTCGACCGCCCTGTTCGTCATGGGTCCCGAGCGCGCCGAAGCATACGCGCGCGCGCACGGACTCGGGCTGTTCATCGTGGATGCAGAGGGCCGGACACGGATCGTGCCCGGCCCCGCAGGTGCAACCTACTCGATTCGTCTCGGCCGGGAGTAGTCCCCGGCCCAACGGCGCACTTCACCGGGGGCGAACCGGCTCCCAACCGAGCCTCCGGTGCTACTCGCCCACGAAGCCCTTCACCACGGGATAGACGAGCGGAACCTCGTAGTACTGGCCCTGGAACGCCTTCACGAGCGCGATGATCGAGAAGACGAGCAGCGCAATCGCCGCGATCCCATACGCGAGCCAACCGAGGACGGGGATGACCCACAAGACGTTCGCGACGATGTAGGCGGCCCAGATCGCGACGGCCTGCACGGCGTGGAACCTCACGAACTTCTCGTCCTTGTAGGGGTCAACGAATAGCATCACCAGGGCAATGATGCCGAAGATGTAGCCGATCCCCGCGAGGATCTTGCTCGAGTCCGACGCCGGCCCGGGCCTGAGCGGCATCACTTCCGCAGGCGCCGAATACGGCGGGGGCGGGGGCGGCGCGTATTGGGCGGGAGGCGGTGCGTACGGCTCGCCGGGGGGCGGTGCGTACGGCGGCGGGGGCGGGGCGGGCGCCCAGGCCGGAGGTGGCTCAACCGGCTGCGGCATATCAGGGGAAGGCATCTCGGGCGGTGGCGGCATCTCGGGAGGCATAGGGGCCTCTGGAGCACCCATCACTCCCTCGGGACCGGCGGGTTCGGCGGGCGGCATTCCCTCGTCGGGAGCGGACGTCTCGTCTGACATCGTGCTGACCTCCTCGGCAGGACGGCTAGTTCACGGCGCGGCACCACGATAGCGAACGACGCGACACGGTGCCGACATTGAATGTACCCTCAACACGCTGGTATCCTATTCAGGTTGATGCGCCTTCCATACGGCTCGCAAACAAGCAAGCCAGCGGAGGATTCGTGCCACTACATCGCAGTCGCGCTCATCTCGCCGCCGCGCTGGCGGCTCTCCTCGTTTCGACGCTCGCCGTCCCGGCGTTCGCGGTGACGAGTGAGGACCTTGCCGAATCTCGCGCAAAGGCCGCTCAGGCGCGCGAAGCGGCGAAGAAGGCCGAGGCGCTCGCCGGGACTCTCGCCAAGCAGACCGCGGCTCTCGACGACAAGATCGACGTGCTCGAGTCCGAGGTCGCCGAACTCGACCCACGAATCGAGCAAGCGACGGCGGCGAGCAAGCGGCTTCGCTTTGAGGTCGCTCAGCTTCGGATCAAGGTCGCCCAGAAGTCCGAGCAGATCGACAGCACCCGCAAGCAGTTCACGCGCGAACAGGGCCTGCTCGACGAGCGCATCGAGGTCACGTACAAGCAGGGCGACCTCTACTATCTCGACCTGGTCCTCGGGTCGCACGACATCGGCGACCTGATCGTACGCACGGAACTCGTGCGTCGCGTGATCCGCTCCAACCAGAGCCTCGCCGAGAACCTGCTCCGCACCAAGGCTGACCTCGAGGCGGCCAAGGTCGAGCTCGATCGGACGCTCGACTCGGTGCAGATCAAGCGTGCCGAAGCGGAGCAGGTCGAAGCCGATCTCAAGACTCTGCGAGAGCGCCGGCGGAATCGCGTCGACGAGCAGCAGGCGATCTATCAGGACAAGTCAGAGCTCCTCGCCGAGACGAAGGCGAACGCTCGCAAGTACCGAGCGATCGCCGAGGAGGAGGAGCGGGAGTCCAGCCGGATCGCCGCGGAACTCGCCGCGGCTTCACAAGGCGGCGGCCACTACAACGGCGTCATGGGCTGGCCCGTGCCCAGCTCGTACAACGTCACATCACCGTACGGGTATCGCATCCATCCCATCTTCCACACCCGCAAGCTGCACACCGGCGTCGACATTGGCGCGGGCAGCGGCTCGGCCATCATGGCCGCCGGTGACGGCCAGGTCATCTACGCGGGGTATCGCGGCGGATACGGCAACACGGTGATGATCGATCACGGCGACGGAGTCGTGACGCTCTACGCCCATCAGCAATCGGGCGGCATCAGGGTGAGCGACGGGCAGCGTGTCGCGAAGGGTGACAGGATCGGGACGGTGGGAAGCACCGGATTCTCCACCGGACCCCATCTGCACTTCGAAGTCCGCGTGAACGGCGCTCCGACGGATCCAATGGCCTATCTGCGGTAGTTGGCGGATGTGCGATCGCGCGGCCTCGCGCCCCGTCGTGCGGTCGAGCACACCCCGCGTTCGCCGGACGAGATCAGGTCCTTCGCTGACCGGTGTGCTGCATATGCGTCGGACGATGCCTGGCGACCTGACCGTACCCGTAGCGCTGCTGCGCGGAGTCCTTCGTGCGCATCTTGAGTGTCCACGGCTGCTTGTGGGATGTGGCCGACATAGCGCTCACCCCGAATCGTCGATCGAGAGCGGACAGGTGGATCCGGTCTCACATCACGGATGTTCCCGCCTCGGCGATACCCAAACCCCGGGCAGCATCAAGCACCCGCGACCTAGTCCGCGTTGTACTCCCGCATCGCCGAGTCCACACCGTGCTCGAGCACGTGCATCGTTGCCTGTGCGGCGCTGGGGATGACTGCCTCGAAATCCTCGAGGGCTTCGCCACGCATCGGTTGCAGCACGAAGTCCGCCGGATCCATCCGCCCGGGAGGTCTGCCGATGCCGACGCGCACGCGAGGGTAGTCACCGGTGCCGAGCGTCTCGTTGATCGAACGCAGTCCGTTGTGACCGCCGTGCCCCCCTCCGCGCTTCACACGCACCGCTCCGGGCGGCAGGTCTAAGTCGTCGTGCACCACGATGAGGTCGGCCAGGTCGATCTCGTACTCCCGAAGGAGTCTGGACACGGCAGCTCCAGAGACATTGACGAACGTCTGCGGCTTGACCAGCACAAGTTCGTCGTCGCCGAAACGCACGACCGCGGTCTTAGCTCCCGCTTCGTCCTTCCAGTAGGACGCGCGAAGGTTCTCGCCCAGGAGGTCGACGGTGAGGAAGCCCGCGTTGTGCCGGGTCTTCGCGTATTCGGGGCCCGGGTTGCCGAGCCCCACGATCATCATCGCCATGAGCGGCTCTAGGCCTCTTCGGACCCCTCGGCAGGC
Organism: uncultured Actinomycetes bacterium; assembly: GCA_963817255.1. Lineage (GTDB taxonomy): Bacteria > Actinomycetota > Coriobacteriia > Anaerosomatales > CAVRZR01 > CAVRZR01. The sequence goes on along the minus strand of CAWFNT010000001.1, from coordinate 314,092 downwards.
TTCTCGCCGATGATCTCCGGCTCGGCGCCTTCCTCCGGCGCTTCGACCTCGACCTCAACCACCACGGCCGGCGGCAGGACGGAGCAGAGGATCTCCTCGGCATCGTCAAGGAGTTTCACGCCATGCGGCATGGGCACCTCGCCGAGTCGCAGGCTATCGCCGATCTCCAGTGCGCTCACGTCGATCTCGACCGCTTCCACGAGGTCCTTGGGCTTCGCCTCGACGTTCACGTTGTGGAAGTTCTCTGTGAGCACCCCGCCCGCCTTCACACCGGCCGGGTCGCCCACGTAGCGGATAGCCATGGTGACGTGGATCGCCTCGTCCATGCGGATCACCTGGAAGTCGATGTGCATGATGCTGCCCTTGACTGGGCTGTGCTGGACTTCCTTGATGACCGCATTGACGGGCCGCTTCTCGCCGTCGATCGCGATCGACACGATGGTCGAGCCTGCCGTGTGATGCGACATCAGCAGCTCGAACTCGTGACGGTCCACGGCGATCACCTTCGTCGCCTTGTCGTGACCGTACAGAACGGCAGGTATCAGGCCTGCGGACGCCAGCCGGCGGTTCGCCTTGCCGACGACGTCTCGGGGGGATGCGGTGATCTCGATTGCTTCGGTCATGCGTCTCGCCTATCTCTTCTCGGCGGCCGGTCCGGGCCGCGACAACCCGTGCAGTCTAGCAGGTTCTACAGTTGGAAGTCGGGGTCGAAGAGCTCGGACACCGACTCGTCGCTGAATACGTTCTGGATGGCATGCGCGAACAGGGGGGCTACCGAGAGCACGTGTATCTTCCCGTGACGCCGCTCATCGGGCACGGGAACGGTGTTCGTAACGACGACTTCGATGATCGGGGAGGCTTCGATGCGCTCGTACGCCGGCGGCGAGAAGATGCCGTGGGTGGCGGTCACGTAGACCTCCTTGGCTCCGGCGTTCATGAGGGCCTTCGCGCCCTCCGTCACCGAGCCCGCCGTGTCGATCATGTCGTCGGCCACGATGCACGTCATGCCCTCGACCTCGCCGATGACGTGCGTGATCTCGGCGATGTTGTGCTGCGGACGACCCTTGTGCATGATCGCGAGCGACGCGCCGAGCATGTCCGCCAGCTTCTTGCAGACCTTCACGCGCCCCACATCCGGCGAGACGACCGCGATGCCGTCGAGGTTGAGGCTTTCGAAGTAGTCTTGCAGGATCGGCAGCGCCGTCAGGTGGTTCACGGGCTGGTTGAAGAAGCCCTGGATCTGACCCTGGTGGAGGTCCATCGCGATGACGCGGTCGACGCCTGCCACCGTCAGGAGGTCGGCGACGAGCTTCGCTGTGATAGGTTCGCGCGCGGCCGACTTCTTGTCCTGCCGAGCGTAGCCGTAGTGTGAAATGACCGCCGTGATCGTCCGCGCGCTCGCGCGCTTGGCGGCGTCGACCATGATGAGCATCTCCATGAGCATCTTGTTCACGGGGGCGCACATCGACTGCAGGATGAACACGTCGCAGCCGCGGACCGATTCCAGGTACCGCACGTAGATCTCGCCGTTCGCGAACTCGTCGAGCTTCACGTTGCCCAGCTCTACGTTAAGGTGCTTCGCCACACCCTCGGCCAACTCGGGATTCGACGTCCCCGAGAACACGAGCATTCGCTTCTGCGTCTCACACATGACTGGCGCGCTTCTCCCTCACGTGTCGCCTGGATCGTCTTTCGAAACGTCCGCGTCGGCCGATGGGGCAGCCTCGCTCTCCGGCGTGGCTCCAGCTCCGCCCGACGAACGCCGCCTCTCGGCCCAGCCGGCCACGGTCCTCTGCTCGGTGCGCTCTATGCCGAGAGCGCCCGCCGGAACGTCGCGCGAGATCGCGCTTCCCGCTCCCGTCACAGCGCCACGCCCGATGCGAACCGGGGCCACGAGCATCGTATCAGAGCCGATGAACGCTCCGTCCTCGATGACGGTGGCGTGTTTGGCGAACCCGTCGTAGTTGCAGGTGATCGTGCCCGCGCCGACGTTCACGCCGGTCCCGATCTCGGCGTCGCCGATGTAGCTCAGGTGCGGCACCTTCGAGTCGTCGCCGACCTGCGACTTCTTGATCTCAACGCACGTGCCCACCTTGGCTCGCGCCCCGATGACGGTGCCCGGCCGAAGGTACGCCACCGGCCCGATGGTCGCTCCCGGCCCCACCCGCGCCTGCACGACCACCGAAGCGTCCACGCGCGCGCCGTCTTCGACGGTGGAGTCCGTGACGCGCGAGTTGGGCCCGATGACCACGGCGTTCGCGATGTTCGTTCTGCCCAGGAGGAACGTCATCGGCAGGAGTTCGACGTCTCTGCCAAGCGTCACGTGCGGACCCACCCACGTGAGGCCGGGCGCCGTCATCGTCACGCCGGCGAGCATGTGCGCGGTGTTGATCCTGCGCTGGAGCACGCCGGCGGCCTCGGCGAGCTGCACGCGCGAGTTGATGCCGAGCGTCTCCAGCGGTTCCTCGGCGGCGAGCGCCGTCACGAGCAGTCCCTCATCATTGAAGACCTTGACCATGTCGGTGAGGTAGTACTCGCCTTGCGCGTTCTCGGTCGTGAGCCGGTCGAGGTGCGCGAACAGCACGCCGGCGTCGAAGCAGTACGTACCGGTGTTGACCTCGTCCAGTTCGTGCTGGCCGGGCCCCAGGTCCTTCTGCTCGACGATCCCTGCCACTGCGCCATCCGAATCGCGCACGATTCGCCCGTATCCCGATGGATCGTGCAGGTGCGTTCGTCAGCAGCGTAAGCGCGGCTCCCGAGGACTCACGCATGGCGATGAGTCCCGCGAGCGTCTCCGCCCGAACGAGCGGCGTGTCCCCCGAGAGCACGAGCAGCGACCCCTCAAACCCCGCCAGTGCGTCTTGCGCGCACATGACTGCATGTCCAGTCCCGAGCTGCTTGTCCTGACGCACGAACTCGGCGCCCGCGACAAGCGACTCCACGAGTTCGGCCTTGTGCCCGGTGATGACGACAACGCGCTCGCAGCCGGCATCGCGTGCGGCATCCGACACGTAGCCCACGAGCGGCTCGCCGAGTATGCGATGGGCGACCTTCGGCAGATCCGACCTCATGCGGGTGCCCTCGCCGGCGGCAAGGATCAAGGCGACTGCGCTCATATCAGCTCCTTTACCCCGAACGCCGTCGCATACATGCGCGACACGCCGAGGAGAGATGGATGGCTGGGGCGGTAGGATTCGAACCTACGAGTCGAGGATCCAAAGTCCCCTGCCTTACCACTTGGCTACGCCCCAGTACGTGGTCCCGACGGTCACGCGCTACAACCGGGACACGCCTGCCTGCCGCTCGAGGCCAACGGCCCCGGTGACCTGTCGCAGTGTAGGAAGCGCCGAGAGAACGCGTCAACCTGGGTGCCGCTTCCCCCAAGGTGATCTTCCGCACGCGACGCCGGGCGCGAAGTCCTCGAGCCGACATCGCTGCCGCCCCTGGTCACGATACGAGGGTCCGGCCGCTACCTGGTTCAGACCTCGTACTCCGGCTGCTCTTGGGCAGCAGCCGCGAAGGCCTCGACGCCACCCTCCTGAACGAACTGGTCGAGCACGGACTGCTGGACCATGGTGCGCGCTTCGGTGTTGATCGGATGACAGATGTCGCGGAAGTCGCCGCTTGGCAGCTTGCGCGATGGCATCGCCACGAACAGGCCCTTGTCGCCGTTAACCACTCGCAGGTCGTGGATCACGAAACAGTTGTCGATGACGATGCTCGCGATAGCGCAGACCTTGTTCATGGCTACGGGGCGCAATGTGACTTTCGTGATCTGCATCTCAGCCCCCTGGTAACCAATACGGCGAACGTGGACTCCGAACCTCGCCCGCCGAGCCCCTCCGGAAACTACGCGTTTCCGTTACGTGTATTGGTACCACGAATGCGGTCGTAGAGCACCCGTTCGGCGACAACTACGTCCACGGGTTTGTCGACGTCGGCACCGATGGACGCATGGCTCGTGTACACGGCCGCGCACTCGGCCCCAAGAAGCTGCTTCATCCGTGCCGCTACGTCGTCAGGCCGAAGCCGCCCCGTCATCAGCCGAGCCACGAATCCGAAGCTCAGCACACGGGCCATCTTCAGCGCGCTCTTCCGCGTATCGAACAGACGCTGACCTACCTCGGCGTTGCGCTCCGCGACCTCGGGCGTGATGAGCACGATGTTCCCCCCGGTCACAGGGCCGCCGACTATCTTCACGTACGTTCGCTCCGAGCCGGGGAACTGCTCGAGCATGTCGGTCTTTCGGATGAGCGGGTAGGTGACCTCGGCGCCCGAGGCAAGGCTCGTGCGGACGTAGTCGTCGACGGCCTCCGGCAACAGCGCCGGCAGGTCTCCCGTTGAGATGAGCAATGGGCGCTCGACGCGAAATGCACGTACGCCCGCGAGCACGTTGTCGATGAACTGCCCATCGGAGACGACCAGCTTGTCCACCTTGTCGACCCACGGGCCGAGATTCTCGGCGGTAGGCACGACGACGGCGATATCGTGGACCGTCTCGGCGGCGCGGAGCGCATCCACGACCCATTCCACCATGGGCTTGCCGGCGATCGGGAGAAGCCCCTTGAAACGCGCGGAAGGGTCGATGACGGCGCCGTCGCCGCCCGCGAGCACAACCGCATCGACCTTCACGACATCTCCTCCACGGACCGCACTCTCACGCCGTGCCTACGGCTTCCGGCAGCTACGGACCACCATCCGAACAACCGCGCTTCGCTCGCAGCATCTTCAGCGGCCCGGCGGTCGGCGCACACACCGAACACGGCCGAGCCGCTTCCGGCAACGGCTGCGCCAAGCACACCCTCGGCAGCGTTGACCCATGCTAGCGCGTCGGCTACCTCGGGAACCAGCGTGATCGCGGCGCGCTCCATGTTGTTCGCGAGCGCCGACGCCACTCCCTGCACGTCGCCGGACTCGCACGCCTCCACGAGCACGTCGGGAGTGTTCGCAGGGACCGGTGAGTAGTCGAACTCCACGTATGCCGAGGCTGTCCTCACCAACTGTGGGGGCTTCACGATGACGAAGTCGAGATCCGGTGCGGCGATCATCCGAACGAACTCGTCGCCCCGGCCTCTGTACAGCGCGGTGCCGCCCTGCAGGAAGAACGGCACGTCGGCGCCCAAGCCCGTCGCGACTTCGGTGAGGAGCGGCTCGTCCGGGGCACCGGCGCCCCAGAGCTCGGCCAAGCCCGCGATCACCGCGGCCGCGTCCGAGGACCCGCCACCCAGCCCGGCGCCCACGGGGATCGCCTTGGTGAGTTCGATCTCGACGAGCGGGTCGCGAGAGAGGCGGTGAGCGAGCAGCATGGTCGCCCTCCACGCGAGATTGTCCTTCGGTGAGATCTCGAGATCGGGGTGACACGTGAGCCGAAAGGCCTTCGCCGGCCGGATCGTGACACTGTCCGTGAGGTCCACGGCCTGAAGCACGGTCTCAACCGCGTGGAAGCCATCCTCACGCCGACGGCCGACGCCCAGATGGAGGTTCACCTTCGCCGGCGCCTCCACGACGATCGCCGGCTTCACGACACCGCCCGAATGCATGTCTTCAACTCATCATCCCTCGAATGACGCGCGGAAACGACGAGGAGCGCAGACCGCCATCGGCCTACGCTCCGCTGGTACGCATTCCTGGCGCGAATCAGTTCAGCCAGGGCAGCAGACTCTCGCCACTGTCGCAATGTGTCAGCTCGACGGTCCCGGTCAGGACATCGACGTAGCTGTACGACACGCGAGCGGTGCGGTCGCGCTTCTCTTCTACTTTGACGACGAACAGACTTGGGTGGGTTTGCTCCAGAATCCCCTCTCGCTCGATGATCTTCGAGCGACCCATATTTGCTTTTAGACGCATGCGCGTGCCCGTCAGCCCCTCGAGGTCGTTGCGAATGCGCCCGACGACCTCTGCCTGGCGTGCAAGGTCCATAGAGCCTCCTTATGTCATCGCGATAGTATAGCCGAAGGAGGCCGCGACCTCAACGCTAAACGCGCAGTAAATGTGCGGTTTTTAAGGATTCTCCGAGCCTGAGGAACGCATCCGGCGTCAATCGCTCGGCTCTCAGGTCGCCGTCGACTTCGGCGTCTCGCAACGCTCCCTCCAATTCAGCCGCATCGCTTCCGAGTGCCGTCTTGAGCGAATTCCTGAGCGTCTTTCTGCGATGGGCGAAACCGGCGTCGGCAGCGGCGGCGGCGTAGCGCAGAGCGCTGTCGTCTGAGGACAGCGGACGACGCTCGAGTCGAACGACCGCAGAATCCACTCTCGGCGGCGGGAGGAAGCAGCTCCTCGCCACTCCGAATCGCGCCACCGTTTCGGCGAGCAGCCGCAGCTTGACCGTGTAGGACCCGTAGTCCTTCGTTCCGGGGCTCGCCGCTATGCGATCGGCTACCTCGGATTGGACCATCACAACCGCGGTCTCCAGGCTGGGCATGGTCTGGAAGAGGTGAAGGAGGACGGTCGCCGCGACGGAGTAGGGAAGATTCGCGACGAGCGCCCCGGGTTCGCCGAAGGGGAGTCCCATCTCCTGCTCTGAGATCGCGAGCGCGTCCCCTTCGATGAGTGCGAGCCGTGGGCACGCGGTGGTGGTTTCGCGAAGGATCGGTAGAAGGTCGGGGTCCCGTTCGACCGCGACCACGGCTGCCGCGGCGTCACACAGTGCAAGCGTCAACGTGCCGATACCGGGCCCGACCTCGAGAACGACTTCGTCGCCTGCAAGGGCTGCGAGCGACAGGATGCGCCCTACCACGTTGTCGTCGACCAAGAAGTGCTGCCCCAGGCGCTTCTTGGTAGCCAGGCCATGGCTCTCGAGCACCACCCGGGTTGCCGATGGCGACGCTAGCTCGGAGAAGGCCATGCGGCTAGTCGAGGACGACGATCGAGACGTTCCGCCGCCCCCAGCGAACAGCTTGAGAGGAACTGTTGAAGCACACGTCGATGCGAGCGCCCTTGATGGCGCCGCCGGTATCGGCCGCCGTGCCGTAGCCGTAGCCGGGCACGAAGATTCTCGAGCCGAGCGGTATCACGCGCGGATCCACCGCAATGACGCCGAGGCGTGCCGGAATGCCCGTTGCCGTCCCAAAGCCGCCGCTGTCGACTCCGGGCGCGTACGCGGTCGCCGAAACAGTCATGCGCGTACCGCCCGGGCCCGCGCTATTGGACACCCGCACGAGGCGTGGCTGCACCGCAGTGGCACGAGCGACCATAGTCCTCGCTGTCCCCACGGCGAGCAACCTGTTCACGGGGGCTGCGACGATCCGTTGCGAAACAAGGGTGCGAGCAGACTCGACGCCGTCGCTCACTACCGTGCGGTAGATGCGCACCACGCTGCCCTGCTTGCCGCCGACCACTACCTCGGTCTCTCCCAGTGGAAGACTCGGATCGCTCGTCTTGACCGTGGAGAAGGCCAACTCGTCGGACTCCTCGACCACTCGCACCAGCGTCCTCGGCGCACAGATATCCATACCCGGCCGGAGAGGGCTATCGAGTGACGGGCTCACCCCCAGGTGCTCAGTGGGATCGATACCCGCCGAGACGAGCGCGTCGGCGACCGTTCTCCCCACGAACTTGGATCTCGATCGGTTCCCCAAACCCCTTCAGTACGACCGGAACGGCCCGGCGAACCACGATCGTGTCGCCGTCGCGCAACGCGGCGTCCGGGCGCGGCGTCACGAGATCGTGGGCGCCCACGTCGATGCCGGCGTCCGCTAGAACGCCCGACACCTCGGTCGCCCTCGTGGCGACGCGCGCCGTCTCGCCGTCAGCGACGATCGTGACGCTTCTTTGTGCCCACACGAATCCGGTGATGCTCAGGACTACGACGACTGCTGGAATGGTGGCTGCGAACAGATGCTGGGTCCGTTGGAGTCGTGCCGGTCGGGTCGGCCGGCGTTCCATGCAACCCCTCTAAGTGTCAGAGAATCGATCCACCCCGAAATGCGACGGAGTGCGATTGTAGGCACACCGAAATGCGCGACGCAAACCCGCAGGTCGTCACGGTTCGGACGGTCGCGGACGACGTCATGGGGCCGCGACAGAAGGACTCCCGACGGCCGCCTACGAAGGTTCTGACCTGCGGAAATCCATGGCTAAGCGCGTGATCTCGGCCCCCAACTCCTCGGCGCGGACAAGTGCCTCGGGACGGCATTCTACGTCCCCTGCCGCGTCTGGACCCTCAACCTCGAGTTCAACTTCATACTGAACGCCGAGGACAGCCAGCACACTCTTCGTCGTCGTCACGGCGCACCCCGTTCCGAACGGATCGCCGCCACCGCCCACGACGAGCATGCCGCCCGGTCGGGCCCGCCTCCGCGGCTCCTTCAAGACGTAGCGCCGCGCCCAGTAGGGTTGGCATCGGTCGTACAGCGCCTTGAGCACGGCAGGAACCGTGGCGAAGTAGACAGGACTAGAGACAACAATCGCGTCCGCCGAGTCGATCAGCGGGTAGATCTCGTGCATCCTGTCCTGCACAACACAGGCGCCGGTCTTCGAGCAAGAGTTGCATCCGCGGCAGGGAGCGATCGCGTAGTCGACGACGACCAGCTTCTCTGGAAGCCCCCCTGCGTTGTTCACGCCCCGGATGAGCGCGTCCAGCAGCCTCTCGCTGTTTCCTTGGCGTCGCGGACTCCCCCCGATGCACAGGATGCGCGGGCTTGCCATGTCCGCCGCCGGGTCCGCCACAGCACGACCAACCTCTCACTCTCGTGACCCACGATGGTGGATCGCTATCGCCAGGATGCAGCTACGTTGAAAAGACGCGGCGAGCGTTCGCCGACGTTGCCTCGCAGAGCTCGTCGAGGCCGATGCCCCGTGCGTCTGCGATGCGCGATGCCGTGAAGACAGCGAGCCCCGGTTCGTTCTGGCGTCCACGATAGGGCTCAGGCGCCATGAACGGGCAGTCAGTCTCCACGAGGAGTCTATCAAGCGGTACGCGGACGACCGCTTCCCTGATCGGATCCGCCTTCTTGAACGTGACAGGACCGGCGAACGAGACGTAACAGCCCATCTCAAGGAAGGGGTCGAGCATCGGCGAGTCGCCCGTGAAGCAGTGGAGGACGCAGCCCTGCGCGGGTATACCGGCGCTCCGCATGATGGCCTCCCCTTCGACGTGGGCTTCGCGAAGATGCACGATGGCCGGCAGGCGGAGGCGCTTCGCGGTCTCGAGCTGCTCGGCGAACGCCTCTCGCTGCACCCCACGCGGCGAGTGATCGTAGTGATAGTCGAGCCCGATCTCGCCTATGCCCGCGACGAGCGGATCACCTGCGAGGGCCGAAAGCCGCGCGCGCGCCTCGTCGTCGAAGTCCTTCGCGTTGTGAGGATGCGCGCCCACGATGACCCGCACTTCTGGCGGCGCTATGGGCTGATCGTTGGCCGACTCACTGCGGAGCGTCACTCTCAGAAGGTCGGCCGCTGCCGAACGCCACGCGCCGAGTTCCTGGAGCGTACGCTCGGCATCCGCGGTGGGATCGGCGACCGTGATCACGAACGACACGCCGGCGAACGCCGCGCGCGCGAGTGCCCCGGCCGGGTCTTCGAGCATATCGAGGTGGGCGTGGGTATCCGCCAGCGGAGTATCGGTGCGCGGGATGTCGAGTGGCGCCTGCGAACCCATAAGCAGTCGTGAGTACCGCGTGCGCGGCGCTCACTCTCCTTCGTCGTAGATGCGCGGGTACAGCGGCTCGCCCTTGACCACGCGATTGCCGGCGGGGAGCCCTCCCCAGACGGCGGCGTCGGCGATGTCGGTGACCTCATCGATCGGCCCGAGGCCGAGTCGGGCCCAGATCTCGGCGGATGTCAGAGGCATCGCTGGCGCCGTGAAGAGCGCGGCGACGCGAACGGCTTCGAGTGCGTTGTAGAGGACCGCCTCGAGCCGCACCTTGGTCTCCTCGGATTTGGCGAGGTTCCAAGGCGCCTCTGCCTCCAGATACCGGTTCGTGTACTTGATGAGATCCCACACGCACTCGAGTGCGGTCGCGTAGTCGAGTCGGCTCATCGCGTCCTCGAAACACGGTGGGAGCGCGGCGGCGATCTGCCGCATCTCGCGATCCGGGCCGGTGGCGTCCGTAAGGCTCGGCGGCTGGGGGACGAGTCCGCCCAGGTACTTCTCGGTCATGTTGAACAGCCGGGACGCGAGATTGCCCCAATCGTTGGCCAAGTCCCCGTTGTAGCGCTGGATCATGGCTTCCATCGAGATCGAACCGTCGACTCCGAACTGGACGTCGCGCAGGAAGTAGTAGCGGTAGGCGTCAACTCCGAACCGCTCGACCAGGTCGGCCGGTGCCATGACGTTACCCTTGCTCTTGCTCATCTTCTCGCCCTTGGTGAGCAAGAATCCGTGAGCGAACACGCACTCGGGCAACGCCACTCCAGCGGCCATCAGCATCGCCGGCCAGATGACGCAGTGGAACCGGATGATGTCCTTGCCTACGAAGTGATAGTTCGCGGGCCAGAAGCCGGCGCGATCGCCCGCGAACGCGGGCGTGCCCTCGGCACCGTATCCGACGGCCGTGATGTAGTTCAGAAGGGCGTCGAACCACACGTACATCACATGATCCGGATCGAACGGCAGTGGGATGCCCCACGTGAACGTCGTCCTCGAAATGGAGAGGTCCTTCAGGCCGCCACGGACGAACGACAGGACCTCGTTGCGGCGGGTCTCAGGCCGGACGAACTCGGGGTGAGTCTCGTAGTGCTCGAGAAGGCGCCGCTCGTAAGCCGAGAGCCGGAAGAACCAGTTGTCCTCACGAAGGAACTCCACCGGGCGGCTGCACGTGGGACACACCCCGCCCTCGGCAAGCTGATCCTCGGCCCAGTACGTTTCGTCCGGGACGCAGTACCACCCCTCGTAGTGACCCTGGTAGATGTCTCCGTTGTCCTTGAGCACCTGCAGGAACTGCTGCGTGCCGAGTACGTGCCGCTCCTCGGTCGTTCTGATGAAGTCGTCGTTGCTGATCGCGAGGAGCTTCCATGTCTCCCGGAACTTCGGGGCGATGGAGTCCACCCACTCCTGGGGAGCCATGCCGTTCTGCTCGGCGGCTTGAGCGACCTTCTGACCGTGCTCGTCGAGCCCCGTGAGGAAGAAGACGTCGTCGCCCATCATCCGTCGATAGCGCGCGAGCGCATCGGCAGCGATGGTCGTGTAGGCCGTTCCCAGGTGCGGGACTGAGTTCACGTAATAGATCGGGGTGGTGATGTAGAAGGATCGACCAGCCATATGTTTGCAGACTCCCTGGGGATGGGTATCGAGCTTCGTGGGGGCACGTTCGGGTATCTGAGGCACGTTCGAGTATCTGAAGATACCTGAGGCAGATTCTAACCGTTCTCGCGACTGCGCAAGCACCCGGCAACAAAGGAGGGGCCGCCATGCATGACACGGGCATCGTGCGACGTGTCGATGACTTGGGCCGGATCGTCATACCCATGGAACTCCGACGGACTCTTGGCATCCACGTGAAGGATCCGATGGCGATCTACGTCGAGGGCGACCGGATCATCCTGGAGAAGCATCGAGACGTTTGCACCATATGCGGAGGCAAAGAAGACATCAGCGATGTGAAGGGTCGGCCCGTCTGCGCGGACTGCGTCACCGCGGTCAAGACGATGTAGGCTCCCCGCCTGCCCTCGCGGCTCTCGCGTGTGCGACGTCGTAGACGAGATTGCGCGAAAGCCCGGTGTCCTCGGACACCTGACGAATCGCATCGCGACCTGACATACCTTGCGCCCTGAGTTCACCGACGCGAAGCCGCAGGGCCTCAGCGTCGAAGACCGGCCCCATCCGGGATTCGACGGGCGGGCCGATGAGGAGCACGACCTCCCCCTTGATCTCAGGCCGCGCGGCCACCTCGGCCGCGATCTGCTCGACCGACCCCCGGATCACCTCCTCGTGCAGCTTCGTGAGTTCGCGCGCAAGAGCCCCTGTGCGCCCGGGCAGGGCCATGGCGATAGACCCAAGAGACTTCGCGGCCCTGCGCGGCGACTCGTAGAAGACCAGCGTGGCATCGAGCCGTCCAAGTTGGGCGAGCAGCGAGACGCGCTCTTGCGCCTTTCGGGGAAGAAAACCGCCGAAGTAGAACGCGTGCGTCGGAAGTCCGCTGGCAACAAGCGCAGCGAGGATCGCGCTCGGCCCCGGCAGCACCTCAACAGGCACTCCGGCCTCGAGGCACGCCTCGACGAGTCGAGCTCCCGGGTCTGAGATCCCAGGCGTGCCGGCGTCCGACACGAGCGCCGTGCACGTGCCCGCCTCCAATCTCGCGACCACCTCGGGGGTCCGCTCCCGGGCTACGTGTTCGTCATAGCGCTCGAGCGGAGTGCGGATCTCGTACCGGGTCAGCAGCCGACGCGTCACTCGAGTGTCTTCGGCGAGGATGATGTCGGCGCCTCGGAGCGCGTCGAGCACGCGCAGCGTCACGTCGCCCAGATTGCCGATGGGGGTCGCGCAGACGCGAAGCGTGCCTGGCATCGTCCCGCTACCGAGGCCCGACGCCCGGCGCATCAGCGTCCGGCGGCTCGGTGGGCGTTGGTGGTGACGGTGGGGCGGGCGGAGAGCCCGGGGGCGGGGGCGGGGCTGACGGCCATGGCGATGCGGGCTGCTGTGGTGCCGGCCCGTACCCACCGCCGATCGGCGGACCGACCGGCGCGTAGCCGGGAGGTGCCGTTGGCGCAGGGTAAGGTGGGTAGGTCGGCGCCACGGGACGGACTTGAGCCGCGTCTCGGCCCGTCAGCCGCCTGAAGAAGATCGTCCAAAGCGCCGACGTGAACGTGTTCCACGCCGCAGCCACGACGAGCAGGACGACGAAGAGCAACAGCCCGAACACCGCGGCGATCGGCCACGCTCCGAGCATTCCGGTGACGGCGATCCCGGCGCCGACCACTCCCGCGGGTATGGCGAGCGCTATGCCGAATGCAATCGCGAGTCCGATCGTGATGAGCCACATCAGGAACACGTCTTTGAAGCGGTGACGCAGCGACTGCCACGCCGCCCGGATGGAGTCCATCACCGGACGCCCTTCGAGCACCAGGTAGCGGAGCGCAAGGACGTACATGTTGCCGAGCACGAACGAAAGCACGATGAAGACCGGCAAGGACACGATTCCCAAGACCACGAGCCCCGCGAGCGCCGCCCACCCCGATGCTGCCCTCGCTCCTTCGGCAGAGATCGAGCCGAAGGCAGAGACGAGAGAGACCCCGGCCAACACCAGAACCAGCAGGCCGAACAGAAGGATCGGAAGTATCAGCACCGCACCGACTCCGAGCACCTTCCACCACCTGTGGAAACCCGCGTTCCATCCCTCGCTGGCCGAGACAGCGCCGCCGCGCTCTGCCGCGTCGACCTCCCACACCAGCCCTGCCTGTGCAGCGACGGAGAGCACGAGCCACAGGATGCCGATCAGCACGAGCGCCACGGCGGCGGCGATCAGCGCAGGCGCCCAGTCATGCATGAAGGACGTGAACTCAGCCCAAGCCGCGCTGGGAGAGGTCCACTGGCTTACCTGCTGCGAATCGGCACGGTAGCTCGAGGTGCCCCACGTGCCGCCAACGGTGCCGGCGAAGAGCCCCAGCACCCACAGGGTCTTGTAGCGCCACGTGACGCGCCAGGCTTCCTTGATGATGCTCGGAAAATCCACTGGATCCTCCCGTCAGAAGGCGACCGAACTCGCCCGTCAGTCTGTCCGAGCCGTGAGGCCGTCCCTACTCGATGACGACCAGGTCGTAGTCGCGCGTTCCCAGTCCCATCTCCTCGGCATACTGCATCGCTATCGTGCCGTCGATACCCGTGACGGCCGCGAACGTGTCATCTCCCTCAGCGCTGCCCTCTCCGAGCGATCCTTCCTCGCCGCGCGCCGCGACGACAAGATCGTATGCGGCCTGGTCGATCGCCACGAAATCGTCCGAGGCGAGCACGCCTATGTCCGGGACGATGCTCGCGTCCGAGAACGACCAGCAGTCGCAATCAGGCGAGACGTTGGTGAGGAACGACAGGAACACCGCCTTGCCGGCCTTGTCAGCCAAGACGCCGGCGACATGCTCGACCATCTTCTCCTGGATGGACTCGGGCGTGGTCTTCCACTGGATGCCGATGGCGCCGTACGGGCAGGAGGCCACGCACTCTCCGCAGCCGTAGCACAGGTCGTAGTCGACGACGGCGACCCGATCGGGACCGATCGCGATCGCGGCCACGGGACACCACTGGACGCAGCGCTTGCACGCCGTGCACTTCTCGGCGACGACATCGGGCGAGAAGTCCGAGTGCATCCGCTGCTTGGCGCTTCGGCAACCGAGTCCCATACCGAGGTTCTTGATCGCCCCGCCAAAACCGGTCGCTTCGTGACCTTTCACGTGGGTGACCGCCACGATGGCATCGGCGTGCGCGGCGGCGGATCCGATGCGCACCGACTCGAAGTGCTTGAAGCCCTGGATCGGCACGTCCACCGCATCACGACCATCGATCCCGTCGGCGATGATGAGCGGCGCGTCCACCGTGGCGAACGAGAAGCCGTTGTGGATCGCGCACGTGAGGTGATCGATCGCGTTGGCGCGTTTGCCCCGGTAGAGCGTGTTCGCGTCGGTGAGGAAGGGCTTGCCGCCGTGGGCGCGGATGCGGGTGACTACTTCGCGAAGGAAGACCGGCTGGACGAAGCCCGTGTTGCCCTCCTCGCCGAAATGGAGTTTCACCGCCACCATGTCGTTCTCCGACACGGCATCGCCGAGGCCCGCTCGCTCGAGGAGTGCGCCCGCACGCTTGACCATCGACTGCTTCTTCACGCTGCGCATCGGGGCGAAGTAGACCGAGGCCCTGCCCCGCGCCGCAGTGACGCCTGCGTCGCTCATCTGTGCAGTCCTTCCCTCGAGTCGTGCTCGTCGAAGGCGAGTGCCGCGGATCCCAGAACGCCGGCGTCGTTTCCCAGCTGCGCTTGCACCACGCGCACATCGCGACGGCCCGCGAGCGCTTCGCCGTCGATGACCTCTGCAGCGCGCTCGACCAAGAAGTCCGCCGCCTCCCCGATGCCGCCGCCGACGGCGATGAGTCTCGGATTCAGCAGGTTGACGATACCCACGAGCGCCCGGCCCAGGACCTCGCCCGCGTCCAGCATGATCTCACGTGCGAGGGGATCGCCGGCCGCGGCTGCCGTAAGGACGTCTTCGGCGGTGATGCCGTCCACATTGCCGCCCGCCGCCTCCAGGATCGCGCGACCCTCGGGAGAGCGCGCTGCCACGCGACCCTTCTCGGCGATGGCGGGTCGGCCGAGGAACGCCTCGATGTGTCCCGCCCCGCCGCAGGGGCACATTGGACCGTCGAGATCGACGACCATGTGCCCGATCTCGCCGCCGAGCCCACGCGAGCCGCGGTACGGCTCGCCGTCAAGGAACAGGCCCCCGCCCACTCCGGTCCCGAGCGTGATCATGAGGAAGTCGCGCGACCCCGTGCCGACGCCGAAGCGGTACTCGCCCAGTGCGGCCAGGTTCCCGTCGTTGTCAAGCGTGACCTCCTGCTTTGCCCGCGACATGACCAGCGCCCTCACGTCCACACCCGCGAGCGGCAGATTAGTACAGAACTCGACGGACTGCCGCTGAAAGTCGATCTGGGCGGGCAGTCCTATGCCGATCCCTGCTATCTCGCTCGGGTGGATGCCGTTCTGGACCACTCCCGCGAGTTCGATGATGGTGTCAACGATGGCAAAGGGCCCGTTCTTGGGCGTCGGCGCCTTTGCGTCCTTGAGGATGCGTCCGTGGCGTTCAACCAGGCCAGCAGCCGTTCGGGTACCGCCGACATCGATGCCAATGGCATAGCTTGTACGCATGAAACCTCCTGCTTGGAGCCAACCGTCCGCGCGCGCGGTCGCCATTTCGCGCACGCGGCGCGGAGTGGCAGGCAGCGTTCGGGAGAGCACGGGGCATACGACAGTCCGAGCCTACATCTCGATGATATCCATTTAGGGGACATCAGTAGTCCCAGCCGAGCCCTTTCGACCTCATCAGGCCGAGATCCCGCATCTTCGCAAGCATCTCGCCCTCGCTTACGCCGAAGAGACGCGCAAGATAGCGATGATCGTTGAACCACTTCGCGGCCTGCTCGACCACGAGCCGCGACGGCAGTATGAGTTCGCCGGCGATGACCTCCGCGACGTGGTGCTCGGGGAGCGAATCACGCGGGTAGCCGGAGCCTGGGTCGTCCAGCTCGGCCAGTGCGTGCCCGAGCAGATGTGCGACGCATTGCCGACGCCTCGTCTCGGCGAGCGCTGCGTTGAGCACGAATGCCGGCGCGCCGTCCGAGCAGATGGTCGCCGCCTGGAAGAACGCGGGCATGGCCACGAGGATGATCCTCGCGCCCATCCTCGTAGCCACCGTGTCCATGGCGACGGGAGGCTCGAAGAGGCCCGCTGCGCGGAGCGCCTCGTCCGCGACACCCCGGTAGTACGCATCTGTCCTCAGGGACACGCCAGCCCCCAGGTTCTGTCTAACGCGTGGATGCGATTGACATCGGCGGCTTTCGCCCGGCCCTGCACGGAGTCGCTCGGACGGGGGTGGGGCACGCTGTGACCGCGGTCACTCCCCGCCCGCCGTCCGCGGTGCGAGGACTGCTCGTTTCCGCGAGGCGGTCGCCCCCGATCCGTGCGGCGGCAACGGTGAAGTCCCCCGGCTAACGCGCCGATACACCAACTGCGTGGCGCCAACGGTCAGCCTATGCGTTCGCGTTGCGTCTTGCGTCGACGTGTCGGTGCTAGACGTGAATGCGAGACGGACCGAATCATGGCGAGGCAGGGAGGGAGATGGGTTCAGCGAGCCAGCCGCAGGTCGAGGAGGTCGCTCGCCTGCTCGCAACCGCGGTGAACGCGATGCGGCTGTACCCGGCGTGCAGTCAGCTTCGGGCACGCGCGGTCGCGAGGTTCACTGCGCGCGCGAACGAGGTCACCTCCGCCGTCGGTCCGCTGCACTTCGTCGTCGACCCCGAGGGGTTCCATTCGCACGACGGGGCAGTGGCGCGCGGATCCTCGCAGGTCGCTTCAGTGGCACGATCGCTCCACACCCTTCAGGTCGGGCGGCTCATCATCGCGCACGGACTCACCGAGGAAGAGGCCTCGTCCTTCGTCGGAGCAGCGACCGCTGACCCCGTTCAACTCCGTCGTGAAGGCGGGCTGAGAGCACGTCTGGTGCGGCTCGGTATCCGCCATCTCGCCGTGATCGAAGTGAACCTCCGGGATGCACGTGACGAAGACCTCACCCGCGTCGACCTCGTGACTGCGCCACTGGACGAGATAGCCGAAGGCGCGGTGGCAGCGGCCCAAGACTGGGCGAGCAGCGCGGCGCTCGGCTCTGGAAGAGACGGGATCCTCGAAATCCTCGGCGGTCTCGAGAACGGCGAGAGGGAAGTCGTGTTGGCGCGCACGGCCGAGGCACTCATGCGTGTCGACGCGTCCACACGCACGAACGTGCTCGCCTGGTCACTGAGAGCCGACCCCTCCGGGGCGCGCATGAGCGGCATGACGCAGGCCATCGCGCGCATGAGCCCTTCGGCTCTCGCTCATCTCTTCAGTGTCGCAGCGGCCCAGACCGGCACGGCGCCCGATCGCCTCGCGCGCGCAGTGGGTCTTCCGCCAGAGCTGGCCTACGAGGTGGAATTGCTGCTCGCGCCCTCGCCGATCCCGCTTTCGGAATGCGGCGTCCCCGAGACACTCGACCACGTTGCGCTGTTCGAAGAGGTGACAGCCGACAGCGACCGCGCTGATCTGGAAGCGCAGTTGTTGCGGTCGGACCCAACGCGAGCTGCGGGCCGAGCGCTCACTGCCGCAGTGGCCGTGTCCCATCGCCATCCCGAACCCGACACGGTGGCCGCAATCGCGACCGCACTGCCTCTCGCTGCCCGGAGCGGGGCCTTCGCTTCCACTCGCATAGCGCTTCGTCGGCTCGACGAGCTCGCATCACTCCCGGCGTTGGGTGAGTGTGTCTCGACTGCGCGCTCGGCGCTTGCCGACCCTGCCGTGCTCACCGAGGTGTGCCGGATCGCCTCCAGCGAATCCGAGGCGGCGATCGTCGGCGAAATCTTGGGGATGGCCGGGAGCGCGGGAACCGAAGCCCTGGTGGACTTCTACGACCGCACTGACGAGGAAGGCCGAGCCCTCATGCGCCCCGTTCTCAGGACGATGTCGGACTCCGTACTCGGGCTTGCCAACAGGCGGCTGCGCGGAGGCAATGCGTTCGCACTCGTCACCGTGGTTCGGACGCTTCCCGCTCTCGCGGACAACCGCGTGGTTCCCACCTTGATGAACGCGTCGCAAGATGCCCATAGCGAGGTTCGGCTCGCAGCCGTTCGGGCCCTCGCTGAGACGCCCACCCCCGAGTCGCGTCAGGAGCTCGGGCGGATCTTGACGCACTGGGATCCGGAGACGCAGCGCTTCGCCGCACGCGAGATCGGACGAGTATCGGCTCTCGAAGCGGTCCCGGCGATGCTTCGAAGCCTGCAGGACATCAACATCTTCCGGCTCAACGACGGACTCAAGACCGAGATCGTGCGCAGCTTGACGCGTGTGGGCAGCGCAGAGGCGCTTCCGACACTGAGGCGCATATCCCGCCGCCCCGCGTTGCGACGCGCGTCCAGGGAACTGCGATCGTTGGCACGACGGGCGGTCCTGTCGATCGAACAGGCGCAGCAGACGCAATCGGCGAGCGCCCTTGAGACAGACGAGATTCGGACCGATGTAACGACCACACCCACGGAGACTGGCGCAGAGACCTCCGGGGACCACGCGAAGCTCAGGCGGCCCACGAGCGTCGTCACCGACGGCGACGGTAGCGTGTCCGACCCTGCACCCCCAGCTACGGCCAGCGGAGGAACCGATGAGCGGCTCTGATGCGACGAGCAAGAGCACGTCCGACAACCGGTTACTCCTCGCTGCCCCGACCGGCGACGGAACGAGTGCGCCTCTCGCGGATCAGGAGGCGCTCGCGAGCGCAAGCGAACTCCTGCGGTGCCTGGCGGTGGCGCACACAACCTCGGCGCTGTATCCGCTTGACCACCCGTCGGTCGTGCGCTCGCTCGAGGAACTCGTGCGCTCCGTCGCGGACTTCGCGGGCTTCGGTTTCGTCGAGGTGACCGTACGCGTCTACAAGAACAGCCTGTACGTCGAGAACCAGGTCTTCCCCGCCGAGAGTGAAAGCTACCGCCGATTCGTCGACGAGCTGCTCGCACGCGGCATCTCCGCCGTCACCTTCTTGCCGGTCGTGACCACGGAAGACGCGGCGGTGCTGCTTGCGGCCCTGACAGACCCCGGCGTGTGGGACGCCGAGTCAGCTGCCACCTACTTGGCGGAGCACGCCATCACTACCATCGCGCTCACGGACAGCACGGCACTCGACGAGTCGGTGGACGACGCCGATGGCGCCTATCCCGAGATAGTTGCGCGCGAGAACTACGACGCAGGCGTCCGCGCCATGCGCGACGTGGAAATGGCGTGCAAGTTGGGACGCGTGATCCAGGTCACATCGCTGCAGCGAATCGTCGCCTCCCTTCTCGACAGTCTGCTCAGCGACCCGGCGGCCGTCATCGGTCTGACAGCGATCAAGAGCCACGACGAATACACGCTCAACCATTCGATAAACGTGTGCATCCTCTCGCTGTCCTTGGGCGCCGAACTGGGCCTCGACGAGACATCACTGCGATCACTCGGCCTGTCGGCGCTCCTGTACGACCTCGGAAAGGTCCGCGTCCCCGAGGAGATCCTCGCCAAGCAAGGACCGCTGACGAGCACCGAATGGGAGGTCGTCCGCTCGCACGCCGAGGAAGGCGCTGATCTTCTCAAGCGGATCCAACTCGTCGACCAGATGCCGATGGTGGTCGCGTACGAACACCATC
The DNA here is from genome assembly GCA_963817255.1 of uncultured Actinomycetes bacterium. Classification (GTDB taxonomy): domain Bacteria; phylum Actinomycetota; class Coriobacteriia; order Anaerosomatales; family CAVRZR01; genus CAVRZR01. The sequence continues at coordinate 294,258 of CAWFNT010000001.1, read as the reverse complement.
AGAGGCACGACCTTCAGGGCTATCCGGAACCGGTCACGCGAGAAGGTCAGCACCTCTTCAGCAAGGTGGTCGCGATCAGCGACGCCTACGACGCGATGACGACGCGCCGGCCCTTCAGACGCGAGATACGGCCGGATAAGGCACTGGCCGTGCTGATGCAGGGCCGAGGGAAGGCTTATGATCCCGACATCGTGAAGGCCTTCGTCGGGCTGCTTGGCATCTACCCGATGGGGGCTGTGGTCGTGCTCGACGACCACAGCACCGGGATAGTCCACCGCGTGAACAACGAGGATCTCCTGCGGCCGCGAGTGAAGGTCGTCATCGATCCCGACGGTCGCTGGCTCGATGAGCCTGACGACATCGACCTGAGGCGCGTGGATCCGGACACGGGCGAACAGCTGCGTTCGGTCGTGGATTGTGTTCCAGCGGTCGACGCCGGCGTCGACGACATCTGGCGCTACCTCTAGGAAGGCGCGGTCGAATCCGTCCGCCCCGGGCCCCGCGCTTAGTCCAGCCCGCCCTCGATAGCGGCCTCGCCCGAATCATCCGGAACGCTCAGAGACTCGAGTTCGTCCTCGATCGCCTTAAGCTGTAGATCGAGCGCCTGGGCCTCTGTGGCACTGAGCGAGCCGGCGGCAGAGGAGGAGGCCGACGCGATCTGGGACTGGGAGCCCGTCGCGGTCGTCGCCGGCCGCAGGGTGCTGGTGGGATCTACCGATCCGACGGTGGTCTCAGGAGCGGTTCGAGAGCCCCTTACCACGGAGTATCCGCCATACGCCAAAGACACCGCGAGGAGCAGCAGTGTTACGGTGACGCACTTTGAACGGGTCTGGGTCATCACTACGTGCTATCGGTAGAAGCACCAAATTTCTAGACGGTGACATTCTTCACGATAGCACGCAATGTCCTCGCAGCTGTAAGCACTTTGACACGTGCGCGCTCCAGCTGCAGGGATGACGACCGGGCCGCCGCACGGGCGTTTGCATACGCATCGCCCTCGTCGTCGGCACCGATCACCCCGCGATATCGAGCCACTGCGAGGCGCTCGGCAGCCCTGGCGCGAGCGAGCGCAGTACGCGCCTCGGCGAGCCGAGCACGGGCTGCCGACGTGTTCACGTCGGCAGCATCAAGGCGACGAATGATGGCAGCAAGCTGGTCGATACTGCGCTGCAGTGCTGCAGCGCTGGCATCGAACTGGCGCTTCCGGGACTTGAGCACTGCTTCTATGGCGGCCTTGGTATCCGGATTCGCCTGGCTGCTCACCTGGGTGGCGGTGGCTGGGGTGCTTGCCGCGTCCTCGGCGGGCTCGGCTGACTCGGGGGCGGCTGAACCCGCGTCCTGCACGGTACCCGGCTCGACGTCTGCACTTTCGGCGGCAACGGTACCCGCATCTTCTGGCGCAGCCGGGTCAACCTGAGGGTCTTCAGTCTGCGAGCTCTCGGGTGATGCGGCGACGTCTCCAACCAGGGGGTCGGTGGCCCCGGCTCCGTCGGCGACGGTGGCAGTCGCCTGCGGGACCGACGGATCGGCTGCGTCTTCGGCGAGCGCCGTCATCGGGAAGACCAAGAGCGCCAGGAGCAGCAGGAATGCTGCGACCTCAGCGACTCGATGGCCATATTCCCTCATGAGAACACCTCTCTTGCGGCCTGGTTCCACGCAGCACGCACAGCACGGTGCGACCGCGGAAGACTCACGACATCGACTCTGGCCTCATCAGGTTGTGCCGCCGTTGGTCGCTCGTTGATTTTGCATTAAGCGCGCGGGCGCCTCAGGTGCCAGCCGCGCGCGGAAGCTCCACGACAAGGCGCGCTCCGCCGAGCTCGCTGTCCTCTGCCCACACCACGCCCCCCATCAACTCGACGACGCGCTTCGTGATCGCAAGGCCCAGCCCAGCCCCACCTTTTCCCTTTGAGCGTGACGCGTCAAGCCGCGTGAAACGCTCGAAGATCTCGTCCCGTCGGTCCTCTGGGATGCCGATGCCAGAGTCCTCGACGGCGAGCCTCCAGTTGGGACCCTCGGTGGTGGCAACCACGCGTACGCGTCCGCCCGGCGGCGTGTGGGCGATCGCGTTCGCAACCAGTTGGGACGCGGCTTGAAGGAGGCGCTCCGGATCCCCGAGCGGCCTCGGCACGAGGGGCACGTCGACCGAGAAGTCGACCCCTGCGTCATCGGCGGGACCGCTGTGCCGTCCGATGAGGGCGTCCACGAGGACGGTGAGATCCACCGGCTCTCGGAGAGGCTCGACGGCCCCCGAATCGAGCTCCGCCAACGCCAGGAGCGTCTCTGACAGCTCCCCCATGCGCAGGGCTTCGCCGTGGATGATCGAAGCGCTCCGTTTCACGTCCGCCGGTTCGGCGACCGTGCCATCGACGATCGCCTCGGAGAAACCGCGGATGGACGTGATGGGCGTGCGGAGCTCGTGCGACACGTCGCCCACGAATGCCTTCTGGGCTGCGTAGGCATCGGCGACCTTCGTCGACATGCGATTGAAGGAATGGGCGAGAGATACAACCTCCTCGTCGCCCGCTTCCGGTACCTGAGCTCCCCAGGTGCCCTCTGCCACCGACTCCGCTGCGTCGCGCAGACTCACGAGCGGCGCTGTCAGACGGCGGGCGAGCACGCCGCCCGCCAACCAAGCCACGAGGGCCGCCAGGAGCAGGCTCGCCGCCGAGACCGCCAGCAGCCCGAGCTGGGCACGGCGCACGTCGCCTAGCGGTTCCACGGCGACGAGCCACCTGGCGTTGCTATCGTCGAACGGGGCCGCAACGAGCAGCACCGACGAGCCATCCGAGGCATTCGCGGTCCCGGTTCGAACACCGCTCGATCCCGCATCAGACAGGCGCTCGAACGGAACGGCGCGCAACTGACCCGTGCCCGAGGACTGTTCCACCTTGCCCTGGGAGTCGGTCACGAACAGGACGGCATCAATGAGACCCGCTTGAACGCGGAATAACCGTTCTCGCATTGCGACCTCGTCGGGACCCGTGCCCTGGACCAGCGCCTCCGCCGCACTCAGGCCCTTCCCGAGCGCGACCACCTGGCGGGAAAGCACGTCGGTACGTTGCTGGACCGTGTACCCGGACCATCCAAGCGCGAATACGGCGAATGAAACGGCGAGAGCGAGGAGCGCGGCGCCGACCACATAGAGCCGTGCCCGCGTGACGATGCGTCCGCGACTCGTCACCACGCATCCTTGCGAACGCGATAACCCACGCCGCGCACGGTCTCGATGAACCTCGGAGATCCCGCATCGTCGCCGAGCTTCTCGCGCATGTGCCGCACGTGCACGTCGATGCCGCGAGCGTCCACGAAATCGGCAAAACCGACCGCACGTTCGAGTAGCGCTTCGCGGCTGAAGACCACTCCGGGCGCCGCAGCCATCGCGTAGAGCAGATCGAACTCGCGAGTGGTAAGAGCCACAGACTCGCCGTCGACAGCCACGTCGCGTGTGGCCGGATCGATGGTGAGCCCACCGACGGTGACGGCTGGCGCTTGACCGCTCGTGCCCGGCGTCGAAGCGGTTCCACCGGTCGACTGACCCGCGGCTCGACGCATCACCGCGCGCACGCGGGCGACGAACTCGGGCGGGCTGAAGGGCTTGACCACGTAGTCGTCCGCGCCGGCTTCAAGCATCGCGACCTTGTCCAGATCGGTATCGCGTGCGGTGAGCATGATGATCGGCACGCTGGATTCCCTGCGGATGGCCGCGCACACGGCAGCGCCGTCCATCCCGGGCAACATGATGTCGAGGACGATGAGGTCGAAGTCCTTGGCGCGAGCACGCGCTAGAGCCTCAAGGCCGTCCTCCGCCGTTTCGACGGCGTACCCGGCAGCGGTCAGGTATACGCACACGAGCTCGCGGATGTTCGCTTCGTCGTCGACGACGAGGATTGAAGGCATATGCGCGCTCCCCGGTTGGGCGGGTCTATCGGCACGCACGATTGTAGCGTGCGGCGGGATGCGCATGCCGCGCGCAGCCGCCTACGAGGCCCAGCCGATCCGGAGTCGGAGGGTATCCGGCATACCTTGCGACCGTACCGGTCGCTACTCGCAGCTGGTTCAATCCTCGCCGGAGCTTTCGCCCGAAGAAGCGGCTGCCTCAGGTTCCGACGTAGCGCCCGACGAGCCGCCGACCCCCGCATCGAGCGCCTGCTGCACGAACTCGCGCACGTCCGTGTGCACGTCGAACCCGTACATGGGGGCGAGGTCTTCAATCGGCGTGGTCATCTCGGCCGGCTTGACGCCGTACTGCTGTTCGAAGATCTCGGGAGGGATGCCTGTCGCTGAGGCGATCTCGGCTCTACGAATTCGCGACCGAATCCGAGCGTCGCGAGTCGCGCTCCCGGTCCGTTCAGACCTCTGTGCTCCCGGGGCTGTCGTCGTCCGAGGCGCTGCGGCGTTGACGAACCACAACGACTAGAAGTACTACGACTACCACCAACCCCACACCAAGAATCACCCAAAACAGCGTTGGGGAGCCCCCTGCGGCCGAAGGCTGCTGCGCCTGTACTTCCGGCACCTTGTACGTGAAGTTCAGGGCGATCTCGTCCCCCGCTTTGACATCGGCCACATCGCGGTAGTAGTAGATCGAGCCCCCACTCGCCTTGGCAGTCTGCGCGCCCTGAGCAGGCTCTACAACTTGCGCGTCGCCGGGAAGCGCGGCGGAGATTCGGCACCGCGGCGTCGCCGCGGGCGCGACCCACGAGACCGCGACCGTGTAGGTTCCGTCCTTGAGGGTGATGAGACCCGGCACCAGGGCCTCGACCTGCGCGAGCCGCGAGCCCTGCACCGTCAGCGAATACACGTCCATCGAACCGCGACGCTCGATCTCGTAGGGCAGCTGCTTGTCCGCTGCTGGGTTTGCTGCCACCACTTCACCCACCCACTGCGGGGTGCTGCTCGCCGGAACGGCGATCTCGACAGGGGCCGGCAAGGGCGTGGTTGTAGGCAGTTCGCCGCCGACAAGACAGTAGGTCGCGTCCTCGTTCAGATACTCCGCCGTGATGTCCACGAACGACCAAGGTGCGGGCGTACCGGACCCCGTGGTGGGCACGGCAGCGGCGGCAAAGACCGCCGCCGGCAAGATCGCCGAGACGCAGACCAGCCCCATCGCCATCAGGAGACAGAACGTAGAACGTCTTGTTGCGTTGTTCACTTTCACCTCACATGCCGAGGCAGCCTCGCGCAACACTACGCGCCAGGCGGCTGCGTGTGTCGTGCGTCGGATGCCTGTTCTGAGCCGAGCGCCGCAGCGGCTGCAGCTGTGCGAGCTTCGAGTCTATCGAGCCGCGCCAACACCTCGGCCCACCCTTCCGCATCAGCCCCTGTCACGACTGTGCCGCCGGTGGACGTAGAGAGTCCGGCGACTCGCTCGTGCTTGCCGCGGGCGAACTTCGCATATCCCAGGCCGAGAGTCACGGCGAACGCGAACGAGATCACCAGGAAGCGCGCCATCGAATCCCCGCTGTATATGACCAGCCCGGCGCCGTACACCATGGTGAACAAGCCCCCGAGGAGCAGCCCGTTCGAGACGACCCGCAACTGCTCGCTCAGTATGAGCGAGACAGCCATGACCGCCGTGGCAAGCAAGATGACGATGATACTCGTATTGCGCGCCCACAGCTTCTGCTGTGCCGCCTCCTTCTTATAGAGCGCGTCCAACTGCCGCTGGATCGCGTTCATCTGGCTTTGCTCTGACGGGGTAGGAGTGCCGACGCTCTTCTCGTTCATCCGGTCCTGCAGCGCTTGGATCTCAACCTGGTAGCGGGAACTCGGCGCAGGATAGACCGTGTACACCCCGATGCCAATGAAGGCCAGAACCATGAGGCCGAGGAAGAACGAGTAGATCACCTGAAGCGCGGTGTTCTCTCCGGCTCGTGCCATTTCGTACTTCCCTTCGGCGGTCAGCAACGCGTATAGAGTACCCCCAGCCGACCATCGGACTCCGAACACGCGCCTGGGAAGAATCGGTCGGCGGCGCCCGCAACCCTGTGTTTGCGTCGTGTGCTCGCCCGGTGGGCGCGCTGTCACGTGCCGTGGTTCGACCTATCGCGCGCGTCGAGCGGCCACAGCGTTCCAGACGAGCACGACGATGACCGCGCCGACGATCGAGCCGATGATGCCACTCGGCCGTAGTTCGAATCCCTCACCTGCCAGGAGGCTCCCGATGGCCCCGCCAACGAACGAGCCCACGGCACCGGCCACAAGCGCTTGAAGCCAGTCGTACTGTCCGGCCCTGCGGGACTTGCCGAGCAACATCTGAGCGATCCAGCCGATCGCCATTCCCCAGACCAACATGCCGATAAGGAACAGGCCCACGTGATCTCCCTTCGCGGGTCGTCGCCGTCTCCCACCTTGCTGAACGCAGTCAGATTCTAACCCGAAGGAGGAACGTGGGCGTCGCCCCCGCAGACGAGCCCGTCGGCTTTCGGGGAAAACTCACAAGCGAGACAACCGCAGGATGCGGCGCATCGTGCCCTCGTGCATCGCTGCGGTTCCACAACCGATCGAGGAATTGAGTCGCGCACCGTGACCGTGGCGCCACACGAACGGAGCAACCCGGCGCTCCAGAACCATTCGGCACACGTCGAACACCTCGAACATGGTCGCGGCGGGCGCTCGACCGACAGGCACGAGGGCCACTCGGCAGGCGACTTCAGACGCCGGTTCTGGGTGTGCACCGCGCTCACCGTCCCGGTTGTGCTCCTTTCGGCGGAGCTGCCATTCAGGCCGGCCGGCAGCATCGTCAACGTGCCGGGGGCCGACCGGATTCTCTTGGGACTGGCGACGTTCCTCTACGTGTATGGTGGCGCGCCATTCCTGAGGGGCATGGTGCGCGAGGCTAGGCAGCACACTCCCGGCATGATGACGCTCGTCGCCGTGGCGATCACCGTTGCCTACGCGTACAGCGCCGCAACCGTGTTCGGCATCGAAGGCATGCCCTTCTTCTGGGAGCTCGCCACACTCATCGACGTCATGTTGCTCGGTCACTGGATCGAGATGCGCTCGGTGGGCGATGCGTCAAGGGCGCTGGAATCACTCGCGAGGCTCGTGCCCTCCCATGCTCATCGTCGCGAGCCCGACGGCCGGATGAACGACGTGCCGGTTGAGGCGCTCGGGGTCGGCGACACGGTTGTCGTCAAGCCCGGTGAGAAGGTTCCGGCCGACGGAATGGTCCTCGAGGGAGCCTCCGTCGTCGACGAATCGATGCTGACTGGAGAGTCGATACCGGTGGCGAAGAGCACCGGTGACGAAGTGGTCGGCGGGTCGGTGAATACCCGCGGAGCGCTCGTCGTCAAGGTCACCAGAACCGGCGGCGAGTCGTTCCTCGCGCAGGTCGTCGAGCTCGTTCGCCAGGCTCAGGCGTCGCGATCCAAGACGCAGGATCTCGCCGACAGCGCAGCCATGTGGCTCACGATCGTAGCCCTGACCGGTGGCGTAGCGACGTTCGCAGGCTGGCTGTCGGCCGGCGAGCCGCTCGCGTACGCGATGGAGCGCGCAGTAACGGTCATGGTCATCGCCTGTCCGCACGCACTGGGCCTCGCGATCCCGCTCGTCATCGCGGTCTCGACGTCTCGGAGTGCGCGAGCCGGAATCCTTGTCCGCGACCGGGCATCGTTCGACACGGCACGCTCGGTCGACGTTGTGATCTTCGACAAGACGGGCACCCTCACCCGTGGCAACTTCGCCGTGACGAACGTTGCCGTCTTCGGCGATACGAGTCGCGAAGAGGTGCTTGGTCTCGCCGCATCCGTCGAGGCGAGATCCGAACACCCGATCGCGCAGGCGATTCTCGCCGCTGCGCCCGCGCCAAGGGATGTTGACGACTTCAGTGCGATGCCCGGACACGGCGTTACCGGCCGAGTGGCCGGTCACGCGGTCGCCGTTGTAGCCCCGGACTACCTTCGCGAAGTGGGCCTTACGCTGCCGGCAGAGGTGCGCCACTTCACTGAGGGGGGTGCCACGGTCGCGGTCGTACTCAAGGACCGCACCGTGGCGGGTGCCATCGCACTCGCAGACGTCGTCAGGCCCGAGTCGGCGGAAGCGATCGCCGCTCTGCGCGCACGCGGCATTCAGGCGATGATGCTCACGGGTGACAACTCTCGTGTGGCGCGGCGTGTGGCCGAGGAGCTGGGACTCGAACGATACTTCGCCGAGGTTCTCCCTGCCGACAAGGCCGCAACCGTCGAGCGGACCCGCGCTGAGGGCAGGGTCGTCGCGATGGTCGGCGACGGCGTCAACGACGCACCGTCCCTGGCCACAGCAGACGTCGGGATCGCGATCGGCTCGGGGACCGACGTCGCTGTGGAGACGGCCGACGTCGTGCTCGTTCGAAGCGACCCCAGGGACGTCGTCACTGTGGTGGACATCGCACGCGCGACTCACCGGAAGATGGTGCAGAACCTTGCGTGGGCGACGGGCTACAACGTGATCGCCATCCCGATGGCGGCCGGCGTGTTCTCGAGCTTGGGAATCTTGCTGAGCCCCGCCGTCGGAGCAGCGCTCATGTCCGCGTCGACCGTCATCGTGGCGCTTAACGCACAGACACTTCGAGTGCCTTCACGCGGCCACGTCGCCTTGACATCGGAGTGAGGGAGCATGCCGAAGTACCTGGAAGCCACAGTCATCCGACCGGTCGTCGCGCAAGCGAATCGAGGGTGTGCGCAAGATGCGTACGACTTGATGAAGGAAGAGTTGAGCCGCTGGACGATCGGCGAGACGTGGTGGGGCGAGAAGGGCATCGATGGACCCGCCGCATTGCTCAAGATCGACTCAAGTACGGATATGCTGGCGCAGCTCTTCGCAATCACCGAGATGGGTTACGCGATCACCCGAGTCCATCTTCGGTTCGAGAGGACGGCGGAGTAGCTCATTCAGCGGGACTCACGCGCCCGGGCCAGAATATACTGAACAAGTGTCGCACCTTACGGGGGACGCCGGCTTCGTCCCAAGCCTCGCAGAGGAAAGGGAACCGATGACGAACACGACGATCGTCTACATCGTGACCGGCGTGGTGGTGCTGGTTGGCGCCATGTGGTTGCTCTCGCGTGCCATCAGCAGCGGGAAGAAGATACCGACGCCTCCCCCCGCGAACATGCAGACGTACGACCAGGTCGTCGAGGAGCAGCAAGAGAAGGCAGCCGAGGCCGAGCGCGATTCGGCAGGCAACGCTGGCCCTCAAGCCTGAGGTCGACCCGCTCCGCTACGAGGACCGTCGGCGGCCGGATCAGGGCCGCAAGGGGACACCGGCTACGCAAAGGCGCGCCAGCGTGCCTGTAGAACGGTGAACACGACCATGCCTGCAACCACAGGGGTGGCGACGAGCAACGCGTTCCGGATGCCGTCGGGAGCGCCAAAAGCAAGACCTTCGAAGACGAACCAGCCGGCAACGAGCATACCGCCAACGCTCACAACGGCGAAGCCGATGCGAGCCGCGAGACCGATGTAGTGGTTCACGCGCTCGTCGGCGTGCTTGGTGATCCTGCTTTCCAGCCTCATGAGGCCACCTCCCCCTCGATCTTGAACAGCCGTTCGAACTCCACGCCGAGCACGTTCGAGATTCTCGCCGCCAGGAGCGCAGACGGCACGTAGTCTCCGCCCTCGATGGAGACGATGGTCTGTCGGCTGACCCCCACACTGGCACCGAGTTCGGCCTGGGTCATGTCGGCTCCTCGGCGATGTTCCCTGACGGTGTTCACCAGTCTCATAGCGAAGAATGTAAATCCTACTTGTCGCTTTGTAAAGTCTGCTTGTCTTTTCTGAATCGCCGAGTGGCGCACCGGGTCCCGGCGAGCCGCCTGCAGCAGGGTGCGTGCTGTCGGCCGCAGGCTGTCGCAGTCGACGCTAGGCCGCCGGATCTGTTCTCGGCGTGCGCTCGGTGAATGGAGGGCGCTTCCCTTCCGCATTCCGACTGAGATTACCGTACATTGTTTGAGCTAACGGGCGCAGCCGCCATTCGCAGAAGGTGAACGGGAAGGAATGGCTCGCCGACACTGAGGGGTGAGAATGTCGACGCCACGACTGGTCGAGCGTGCGGAGGAGCGTGGGAAGCGATTCGCCAAAGAGGACCGCTACGTCCTCGTACTGGTACTGATAGTCGCGAGCATCATCTCGACCGCCTTCGTGAGCGAGGGGACTCACGGAGTCCTGATCCCCCTCGTTCTGATGTCGGTCACGCTCCTCATCACGCTTTCCACATCGGATGCCGGGCCGAAGACACAGCTTGCCGGACGTGTCGTCGTTGTCGTGGCGTTCGCGATCGTCGGCTTGGCAGGCCTCGCGGGATACGTCGGATTGACCAGGGTGGGGTTCTTCGTCGCGATGGTCGCCCTCAGTCTCGCCACGCCGGTCGTGATCGCCAGAAGGTTGTGGCAGCATCCCACCATCAGTGCCAACACCATCGCCGGCGCGGCCGATATCTACCTGCTGATCGGGCTGCTCTTCACCGTCGTGTATGCCCTGATCGGGGTCCTGCAGGCCGGACACCTCGACGCCGGCGCCGCTTCCACGGATCTCACACCGCACGCCGCGTTCTTCTACGCGGCGCGGCCCACCCGGCCGTCCGACTTCGTGTATTTCAGTCTCGTGACGCTGACGACGGTCGGATACGGCGATCTGACCGCAACAAGCGAGATCGGCCGGCTGCTCTCGAACATCGAGGCACTCGTCGGGCAGCTGTACCTCGTGACTGTCGTCGCGGTGCTCGTGAGCAACGTCGGCCGCTCGCGTCGACCGCCCCAGGCGAACGAGGGCGACTCCAAGGCCGGCTAGCGCGGCTCGGCGGCCGCAGCGCGCCCTGGAGCGTCAGCCGGCAGCCCGCTGCTCAAGCAAGTGCTCGAGCCCTTCGACTTCCGTCTGCTGCTGGCACATGAGCTCCTTGAGTTGCGCGAGTCTGCGCTGAGGGTCTTCGGCTTCAGTGGTGTCCGGAGCCGATGCTCGCCTCGGCGAGAGGAAGAAGTTGGCGAGGTAGCCAGTGAAGGTGCCGAAGATGCCCACGCCCACGACGATGATGAGCGCGCCCAGAAGGCGACCCTGCTGGGTGACGGGAAAGCGATCGCCGTAGCCGACGGTGGAAATGGTCACGAGCGTGTACCAGAGCGCGTCGGATGCAGTCTTGAGGTTCGCTCCGTCTGCGTACTGCTCGGCACGGAGAATCGCAAAGCTGCCGAACTCGAGTACCAGTAAGCCCGCCATCAACAAGGAGTACAGAGCGCTTCCCGCCCGATCGTCGACCAGGCTTCGGAATACCGTCCTCGGCCCGAGCTCGCGCAGCAGTCGGAAGACCCGGAACAGACGGAACACACGGAGGATCTTGAACTGCGGCAGCGGCACGCTCGCCAGCAGGTCCGCCCAGCCGAACTGCCGGAAGAAGTAGCCCGACTTCGAGCGAGCGGTCGAGATGCGGTAGATGAAGTCGACGATGAAGATGCCGCTCAGGAGTGCGTTCATCGCGTTGAGGATGTCTTGCAGTTCGCCGTCCTGGAGGAAGGCGAAGACCAGCAACAGATTGACTATCGAGAGAATCGACACCATGCCAATGAAGATCTCGTAGCCCGTGCTCTTGAGCTCACCCGACGACCGATCCATCGACGTACCTCCTCGCGCACCGGCTTCAGTCTGGTCGATTCTGACACGACGAGGGGTGTGGAGGGCGAGATGTCGCCCTCGGAGCGCGGGTCACGGTGCCCGTGGCTGAACCGATCTCCGGCGCCGCCGAGGCCGAGACCTGTATCAGGCGCACCCGGGATACGGGGGATCGCACCGGTCGGCGACCGGCAGCACCTGGGGCTGCGGCCGTTCCGCCCCTCCAACGGCGCCGACCCACACTCCGACCAGAGCCACAGCCGCACCAAGAAGGAACTGCCACGTCACGCGTTCAGAAGTGAGTAGCGAGGCGATGACGATCGTCGCTATCGGAAACAGGAGAAAGGCGTACGAGGTCGCCGAGGCAGTCCACCTCGATAACACGAGCAGGTAGAGATAGAAGAGCAGAACCGAGCCGACGACCACGAGATAGACGAATGCCGCGGTGGTTCGAGGCTCGGTCGGCGCGAACCAGGCCTCGCCAGCGACGCGCGACACGAGCAAGAGGATCACACCGCCCGTCGTGAACGCCACCGCGTTCGTCGGGAGCGGCTTGGAGCCCGGGAAGAGCTTGTATACGACGGAGCCCTCGGCGACACAGGCGGCGCCCGCAACCACTGCAACGAGCGAAGGCACCGGCACCGAACGGCCCAGCTCGGCGCCGACGCCGATCGCAATCCCCGCGAGGGCTATCAGCGCGCCGGCCAGCGCTCTCCAACGAAAGGGTTCGAGCCGGTGTGCAACAGCGAAGAACATCGTCATCAACGGACCCAAGGACAGGATCACCATGAATAGCCCGGCCTGGATCCGAAGGATTCCCCAGTAGAGAAGCGCGTAGCTCGCACCGATGGCGAGAATGCCGTACAGCACCGCGCCGCCGAGAGCTCGGCCTGTGGGGAGTGCGACGCGCCAGAGGAGGATGATCGCCCAGAAGATGAGGGCAGCGAGAAGGAACCGCGCGGCCGCTCCCCAGAACGGCGGGAGTCCCTGGTTGCTGAACCGGACCGCGACCGCGTTACTCCCGCCAATGACGACGAGGAAGAAGAACGCGATCCAAGTCGGCCTGTCGACACGCGATGCGGACGAAGACGGCTGGACGGTCTCTGGCACGCGGGTCACCTCCGCGACACGTACGTACCCGCGCGACCTCGGGCCGACGCGACCTGGACCCGGAACGGAACGAGACTCGAGTCGCGACCGACGCTCGCGCCTCGAGGACGACGCAGTCCGGCGCGGGACAAGGTGACGGGGTAACGTCGGGTGGCTAGACTCGACGAGGGGGTGGTGTCCATGCCCAAGTGCGAGACATGCGGCGAGATCTACGCAGATATGAGCGGCGAGTGTCCTACCTGCCGCAAGAGGAAGCAGCGGGCCTTCTTCATATGGGTTCTTGCGCTGTTCGCCATGACGATCGTTGGAGCCATCGCCTATCGCGTCATCGCCTGGTAGTCGTCGGTCGGCCGGATTCGCAGATCGTGCCTTAAGGCTTGCGCCGCTCGTATGAGCGAAGGGGCCATCTTCTCGGCGACCTGCAACCGCAAACGATCCAGACTATTCCACGATCTCGCTGGATGTCGCCGGCCCCTCGGCCACAAGACCGGTGGGCAGCAGGGCCTGTCGGATCATGTCCTCGTTCGCCGAAGACTCGCAGAAGCCCACCTCGATGCTCGCGGCCCCGACGTCCACGGACGCGGTGTTCAACCCCTTCACGGGCTGGAGGGCGGCGAACAACCGTTCCGACACTTCGGAGGGATCGCTGCTACTCGCGAGGTTGAGCGGGATGCGGGCGGTCTGGCAGGGCTCCCCCTGCGAGAAGACCTTGGTGACGACCTTGCCGTCGACCTTCGGCTTCGTTGCCTGAGAGGCGACAACGAACACGAACGCGACCAGCGTCATGACGACACCGATTGTGATGATGCTCTTCTTTGACATGTGGAGGATCTCCTACTTGGTGGACGACAGGAAGCGTACGTTCTCCCAAGATCAGATCCTCAGGCGAGGAACTTCCACGAGCGGATCCACGCAGGCCACGGACCATGGAGTACCGGTCGCACGAACGGCCGCATTCTCGAGCGAGACGGACGGCGTCCCGACCGCCGCCTGCCCACAGCTCGTCAGACGCCGAACCAGGCGCTGGTGCATTCGGGAGCGACCCTCACTGGTGCAACACGGGTGGTCGCACTCCGCACCGGACAGATGCGGACACGCGGGCAAGAGCATCATGCCCACGGCGAACAACAGCACCATGAACGCCAATGCCAGTGGGTTGCTCATGTCGACCGAACGCAGACCGAGCACCGTTCCTCCTCGCGAGCGGGCGCCCGACTGGCTCTGTCTTCGAGCTCACCCGGGCAGCCGACAGCGTACGCTGGTTCCCACTCCGCTGCCAAGCGAAAACGGGTGGAGCGAAGGGCGAGCCAGCGTGCGCCGGATCTTCGGCAGCGTCGACACCATGTCGCTTGATGCGTGATTCGTCGGCGGGACTCCCCCTCCTCCGCAGTGGGGAACATACTGATACTGGCAAACAGCCGCGCGGATGCCGGTTCGCGACCAACGGAGCAGACATGAACGTGATCGAGACCTCGAAACTGACCAAGTACTACGGCAAGTCCAGAGGCATAGTCGACGTCGACATGACCGTGACCGAGGGGGAGATCTACGGCTTCATCGGCCCGAACGGAGCGGGGAAGTCCACCACCATCAGGACGCTACTTGGGCTCATCCATCCCACGAGCGGCTCGGCGACGGTCTTCGGCAAGGACATCCTCAAGTCGGGGCCGGAAATCCGCCAAGAAGTCGGCTACCTGCCCTCGGAGGTCTTCTACTACGACGACATGCGAGCTATCGATCTCCTGAAGTACTCGGCGAGCTTCTACCGCAAGGACAGCAAGGCCATCGAGGCGCGCATCAAGTACTTGGCGGACCTGCTCGATCTCGACCTCAAGAAGAAGATCGACGATCTCTCGTACGGCAACAAGAAAAAGGTCGGCATCATCCAAGGGCTCGCGCACGAACCCAAGCTCATCATCTTGGACGAGCCCACGGGCGGGCTCGACCCGCTGATCCAGCAGCAGTTCTTCCATCAGCTGAAAGAAGAGAACGAAAAGGGCGCGACGATCCTGTTCTCCTCGCACATCTTGAGCGAGGTGCAAAGACTCTGCGACCGCGTAGCGATCATCAAAGAGGGCACTATCATCAAGGTCGAGCAAATCAAGACGCTTCTGGAGAACGCAACCAAGCGATTCAGCCTGGAGATGGCGGCTGCTCCCGACGCGTCGCGCTTCGAGATCGACGGCGTGAGCGACCTGACGGTGACCAACCACTCGGTGAGCTTCCTCTTCCGCGGACGGCTCAATAGCATCACTCAGATCCTCGCCGAGCAGGACCTTCTCGATCTTTCGGTGGAGGAGCCGGACTTGGAGGAGATCTTCCTTCACTACTACCAGAAGGAGGACGAGCAGCAGTGAACGTCTTCCTCCGCGAGGTGAAGGCCTACCGGAAGTCGACGATCATCTGGATCGCGTCGCTTTGTGGCCTCATCCTCGTCTTCATGGCGCTGTATCCCGCCTTCACCACCGACATCGCAGCCACGAAGCAGATACTCAGCTCCTTCCCCGCCGCCCTCCGCAGGGCGCTCAACCTCTCACTGGGGAACTTCTTCACGATCTATGGGTTCTACGGTTACCTGCTCGGTTTCGCCATCCTTGCCGGCTCGATCCAGGCGATGAACCTCGGCACGGGAGTGATCTCCAAGGAAGTGGCCGGCAAGACAGCGGACTTCCTGCTCTCCAAGCCGATCACTCGGACTCGCGTGGTCTCTGCGAAGCTGGCTGCAGCACTCGCGATGGTCGTCCTGACGAACGTCGTCTTCTCGGTGGTCTCGTATCTCGCTGCAATGGTGGTCGCGAAAGAGCCGTTCGGCGCCGGGATCTTCTTTCTGATGTCGTTCACGCTCTTCCTGGTCCAGCTGATCTTCCTCTCGCTCGGCGCGTTGTTCGCGGTGAGCCTGCCGAGGGTCAAGTCGGTCGTCTCGGTGACGCTACCGACAGTGTTCGCGCTCTACATCATCGGCACGCTCGGCGACGTCCTTGGAAACGACAAGGTGCGCTACCTGTCGCCGTTCAAGTTCTACGACCCGAACTACATCATCAATCACGCCAGCATCGAAGGCAGGTACGTGATCCTTGAGGTGGCGATCGTCGTAGTCGCGATCGCGATGAGCTACGTGATCTACGTCAAGAAGGACGTCCGAGCCTCGACCTAGGCGGCTGGTATGAACATCTTCCTGCGCGAGCTGAGAGCACACCGATGGGGGCTTCTCTTCTGGTCCCTCGGCATGATTGCCATGGTCGGCTCGGGAATGGCGAAGTACGCCGGCTACAAGACGGCAGGCCAGTCGGTACAGGCGATCTTCGCCGGGATACCAAAGACGGTTCAGGTGGTCTTCGGCTTCTCAGGGTTCGACCTTGCGAAGGCGAGCGGCTTCTATGGCGTGCTGTTCCTCTACATCGCCGTCTTGGCGGCCGTGCACGCATCTTTGCTTGGCGCCAACCTCATCTCCAAAGAGGAAAGCGACAGGACTTCCGAGTTCCTCTACACCAAGCCCATCTCGAGAGGTCGGGCGCTCACCGCCAAGCTCTTGGCCGGACTGACCATGGTCGTCTTCCTGAACCTCGTGACGTGGCTTTCGTCCGTCTACTTCGTCGGGTACTTCGGCAAGGGCGAATCCGTGGGCAACGAGATACTGCTCATGATGGAGGGCTTGCTTCTATTGCAGCTCATCTTCTTCGCGATAGGCGCGGTGGTCGCAGGGATCGTGAGGAGGCCCAAGTCGGCCCCGTCGATCGCCACGTCGATCATGTTCCTGACGTTCCTGCTGTACTACCTGGTGAACCTCAAGGACAGCCTCAACGTCTTGAGGTTCCTCTCGCCGTTCAAGTACTACGATGCCGCCGTGCTGTTGAAGGACGGAGGGCTCGACCCGGTCTACGTCGCACTTTCCGTGGCGATCGTGGCCGTGGCGGTGTTCGGCACGTACTATTTCTACACGGAGCGCGACCTGAGCGTGTAGGTGTGAGGCGCTGCCCGGTCCAGGGGGTCGAAGACCATCAGGAGACACGCGCTCAGGCGATACAGGCTGCCGATCTCGGTGATGGCCGCGGGTCTGCTCGTGGCACCAGCCGCCTTGGGTTTGGCAGACGGCGCGTCCGCAACTCGCTTCGCCTTCGCAGCCGACGGGTCGTGGCGCTCTGCCGATGTGCCGCGAGCGACATCGGCCGCCGTGATGCTCGAGCACGACGGGATCGCGGCGCGGTCCTCTGCCGCGGCCACACCCTCGGTCGTGGCAACGTGGCCTGCCACGCAGACTATCGGGCGCACGGCGCGTGGGCGCCCGATGACGTTGTTCCGTTTCGGCACGGCATCGCGGCGCATCCTGATCATCGGCGGGATACACGGCGACGAGGCCGGTGCTCCGGTCGCACGGGCATTCGTCGAGTATCTCAGGACTCACCGGTCGGCTATCCCCCGCGGCACGCAGGTGGACGTGTTGCCCGTCGCCAATCCGGACGGCGTTGCCATGGGACGCAGAGCGAACGCCCGGGGAGTCGATCTGAACCGCAACTTCCCCTCGCGCACGTGGCGAGTCATCTCGACGCCGGGTCGCACGTCCGGACGCTCCGCGGGCTCCGAGCTGGAGACCCGTGCGATCTGCCGAGCGCTGGTCCGCGGCAGCTACGTGCGCGTCGTCAGCCTCCACTCGTCCGGCGGGATGGTCGACTACGCGGGGCCTGGTGGTCGAGCCATCGCCCAGCGCATCGCACGCGCCGCCGACACGAGACTCGCCCGTATCGGCCGACCCAGTCAGTTCCCGGGATCGATGGGCCACTACGTTCCCGAGCGGTTCGGCATACCGATCGTCACCTGGGAGCTGTCGAGTCGCACGATGACGACCCGCGTTCGGAACGGGCTGGTAGCGGCGCTGCGGTAGTCGGGATCGTTCGAGGGCGGACGGGCCCAGTCATGTGCGCGCGACATGCTACCTGTCGCTGGCGCGGCCGGAAGGTCCGATGGGCAGCCCGATGATCCTGGAGTGCTTGTACACGCCGCTTCGGGAACGACCCAACGCGCGAGCGATCTCGTCCACTCTGTCGAGACCCCAACGCGCTTGGAGGTACTCGTCCTCGGCTGCGGACCAGCGGCGCTGCCCCTCGGCCTGGAGATCCAATTCCGCGGCGTGGTTGTAGATGCTCCTGACCGACCAGCCGAGGGCCGTCGAGATCTCCTCCGCCCCCGCATGCCCCCAGTGCGTGCGGAGATACCCATCCTCGAGCTCAGACCAGACGCGCTCGGCTCTTGGAGGCAGCGCAAGTGCCTTCGCATGCCTGGAGATCGTCCGCACGGAACAGCCCAGCGCCGCAGCAAGGCACTCCGCGGACTCGCTGTTCCAGTGGGAGCGAAGGTACTCGTCGTTCGACTCAGTCCACGCCATGAGCGGAATCCCAGTCGCGTGCCTCGGGTCGTTGCCCATCATTGTGCCGCATCCCCCAATGTAGTCGCGGTCCATGACCTTGACCCTCCCGCTGCGAGTCTGCGCTCCTGCTGTCCATTGACGTCTTGGACGAGCGCAGGCAGGCACTACCCGGCGTCACATTCCTTCTCGGCTTGTGCTCTCCTCCAAGGCCAGCGCCCATCGATCTCGACCTCGAGAGACCACGCGAGGAAGGTCCTGATGGCGACGAGAAGGCCCAATACGGCGAGGTTGATCAGCGTCGGCTGAAGTGCAACGGTCCGTATGATGTCGCCGGCGACAAGCACCTCAAGGCCGAGAAGGATGCTCCGGCCGAATGTCGACCGAATGCCAACATACGCGCCACTTGCGCCCTGCGCGGGCCAAAGGCGCACGCCCCTGACCACGGAAGCGACGAATCCCGCGACGATAACGCCGACTCCGACGAGTTCGAAACCCGCAGCCACGACTTCGATGATCTGTGTGTAGCCGGACACCGGCCGCTCCCTCGTGACGGTGGCAGGGAGTCGATACCCCCGGCGGAGCAACGCGAAGCGCTACCAGCCCCCGCCACGAGGGCGAGGCGTCAGTGACTTTGCTGGTGGCCAGAGACGGACTTGAACCGCCGACACGGTAATTTTCAGCCTCGCACGTAGGCTCATCAAAGAGAGAGCAGCGCTCTCCTCGTACCGTAGGTCCGCCTACGTCTCGGCGCGATCGAGCCATTCCATTGCATCCCCAAGGTGGGTGAATGCACTGAGGTCGAAACCCCGTTCTTGGGCGCAGACCGCGAAGAATCCTGCGTAGTCGGATCGCTCCTGGGGAACCAGAACGGCCGTCCTTCTCGAAAAGGCCTGGCTCACTTTGTGAAGCTCGGCCGCCAAATCCCACAGGTCGGCCGCATCCATTTCGAACTCCACGTTTCGAGCGTCCAGTACTACGTCGTAGTGGTCCGAGGGGGCCGTCGCCGAGGCAACCTCGATGAGCACCCGCTTCGCCTGGTCGAGATCGACCGTCCCCTCGGGGGTGGCTTGGATGAACTCATGCGCTCGGATGATCCTGATATCGGATGGCATCGTTGCCCCCTTCCCTCATTGAGGATGCCAACGAAGGCGCGACCTTCTTGGGTGAGCGATCACAAACGGTGCCCGCTCTGTATGGAGATTCCCCAAAGCGGGCACCCGTCCACGCTGCATGTGCCCAGCGGATGGGCTGGTAGGGCGTCAGGTCTCAGTCAGCCACTCCACTGCATTCCCCAGAGATGTGAAGGCATTGACTTGAAAGCCCTTCTCCTGGGCGCACCGCGCGAAGTACTCCGCGTGGTCCGCTCGTTCGAGCGGGACCAGAACTGCGGCCCTTCGAGAAAGCGTCTGGCGGTACTGGAGTAGCTCGTCAACCAGTACCCAAAGATCTTGAATAGACAGCACCGAGTGCGCGCCTCGTGTGTCCAAGAGTACTTCGTAGTCGTCCGAAGGTTCCGAGGCCGACACGATCTCGAGAAGCAACCGCTTGCTTGCCTCGAGATCAAGTTCTCCATCCGGAGCCGTCCTGATGAACTCCTGCGCATGGATGTTCCTGATGTCGATCGGCATCGCTGGCCCCCTGCTTTCGTCGGCGCCTGGGACCCGCCGGGCATCAGTCGCCAATCAGTCATTCAAATGCATACCCGAAGCACCGGTTAGAGGCCGGTGTCTCAGGCGTGCAGAGCGAAGAAGGGTACGTCGTGAAATCGCGTCTATCGCGCCGAGCCCCGCCTCGACAGTCCTTCGGCGCCGCATCTAGCTGGACGTACCGCTCGTGCGCGAGGTTCGCAGAGTCGTCACCAATCGTGCGAGCGCGTGAAACTGGTCCCTGCGTCGCTCCTCGCCTCCGCGAAGCGTCTCGATCATCATCGAGACGACCCGCGGGTCACGCAGGCAGTCGTTGAGCGGCACGGGTCTCCCCGCGAACGGGGCCTCGCTCGCCGATTCGAGTTTCCCAAGCTCGAGCGCGTGCTCGAGTTCCGTCAATAGCTCATTCGGCGTGAGAGACGAGGTGGTTTCGGGCAGTGTGTGGAAGCGGTCGGAGCCGCACGCGTCAGCGAACCGGGGCGTGACCATTCTCTCCAGCACCGTCTCGCCCGCTGGACGGACCCGGGCCTGGAACTGACTGCGATGCTCGAGTCAAGCTGTGTTCCCGTTCGACATGGATGACCACCTGGTCTCTCGTCAACGGACTCCCTAGTCCGGGTTGCCTGCATCCGTCCATTTCGCGTGCTTCAGATGAATCCACCACTCCGGCGCACGCTTGATGGAAAGAAGATCGCCCTCGCTGCCGGTCGCAGCGACGTGGCTTGGCTGGGCGCGAACACGTCGAGCGCCACGGCAAACATCAGATCAGTTGCCTTGCTCCCCAGCGTGCCCGACCAGCCCTAGGAACCCCGCGCGCTGGCAAGATGCGCCGATTCACAGCATCGCCATCGCCCCTGATGGGCGTTCTCGCATGAATCCCTTCACCTAGTGTATACCCGTACGCTGAACGATGTGGGTTCTTCGTGGCACGTAGACCCAGAACCTACCAGCCGTCGGCGCATCACATAGGCTTGGCGAGAGAGTTGTTAATCCTACTTAACTATGATAAGGTTTCTTAAGACTACGGGGAGCAGCTGTGGGCCGTGATGTGGTCCGGCCTAGAAGAGGTGGGCACTATGTTGCGACGTACGGGAATGGATGACGACCCAAGAACGAATGCCGTCGACGATCTGTCCGAGCGGATGAGAAGACACAAGCTCATCGTCAGGCCGACGGAGGAACTCGAGGCGGCGCTTGAAGCGCTCTACAAGGAATGGAGCGTGATGCGCGCATTCGTTCCTCATCTACGGGGTTGCGCGAACTAGCCACCGACACTACTCCACAGCCCTGTCGTCGTGGATGCCAAGGGCGTCACACGTGGCCGAGGCGGCCTGGCGCATCGCCCGCCCTCGCTGCGCTCCCGTCAACGGACCCAACCGCAGCGCGATCTCGGCGCGCCTCGCATCCGAGATCCACAACGGAGTGGGTTCCTTGCCGGTCAGCACCCGTCCGATCGCGTTCGTCGCGACCGGCTCATACAGGTTCACGAGCAGGTCCTCGAAGTCCGGGCTGCTGTGCCCGAGCACACGTACGCACCGGTCGACATCGAAGCGCCGCAGGAAGTCCGCCTCCACCAGCAGACGCGTCAGGTACTCGTGGATGTAGTCCACGCCCAGTAGCGTCTCCGGCACCGGGTGGCACAACGGGTTGATGCCGCTCTCACGTCAGCGCGGATAGTGGACTTCACCCCTCGCGGAACATGTACCAAGTCTGATCGCACGTATAGTCACGTGACCCGCTCGCGGGGGCCAGTCCGACAAACGAGAACGCCGATGCGAGACGCTGCTGGCTGAGGTACAAACGTTCTCATGTATCGGCCGTCCGTCTCCGCAGCTCAGCCTGCAAGAAAGCCCCGCCGCAGAGGCGAGGCTTTCGTCACATTCGCTGGTGGCCAGAGACGGACTTGAACCGCCGACACGGGGATTTTCAGTCCCCTGCTCTACCAACTGAGCTACCTGGCCGTTGAGTGCCCGAGTATAGTACCCGCGCCCGCGAACCTCGGTCAACGCCGCAGGCAGGTGACCCGGTTGCGCGGCGCGGCCGCGAACACGGCTGCTCGCCCTACTTCGGTGTTAGACGCCGACAATCCAGGGTACACTACTGACTGATAGTCAGTCAGTAGTGGGATTGAGGGGTGGCTCCGTCATGGTCAGGACTCGCATGTCCCCCACTGCCCGTCGCCAGGAACTGGTGGACGCGGCCGCCCGCGTGTTCGCTGAGCGAGGCGTCGGGCAGGCCGTCGTGTCCGATATCGTCTCGGCGGCCGGAGTCGCGCAGGGCACCTTCTACCTCTACTTCGACAGCAAGACCGACGTCGTCAACGCGGTGGTCGAACAGATGAGCGAACGTATCGTCGGAGCCGTGGCCCTGCTTGCCGACGAGCCAGGCGTGGAGGCAGTGGAGAAGCTTCTCCGCATCCGCGACGTCTTACTCTCATCGGTCGCGAGCGATGGCGACTTGCTCGCGTTCTTCCATCGTCCGGGCAACGAGGCCTTCCATGACCGGGTGAGTCGCGAAGCCGTGCGTGGGATCGTGCCGTTCATGGAGCGAGTCATCGAGCAGGGCTGCGACGAGGGCACGTTCCGCATCAGCCACGCCGACGACGCCGCGCTGTTCCTCGCGGCGCTCTTGGACGTCACCGACCCGTTCGACGCATTCGCGCACCCCGAGCGCCTGCAGCATCACATCGACGCGCTCACCGAGTTCGCGCTCCGCGGTCTGGGTTGCGACGAGAAGGTGCTCCGGGGCGTACTCGCGGGGAAGCGCTTCAAGGCGGGCAGGGGGCGGGTGCCCTCTCCCCCCGGGGCACCGGCCTCTCCCGCACCGCCGGCATCGGGCGCGGCGCCACCTCCTGCGCGCGCGCCGCGTCCCCGTTCGCAGAAGGAGGGGTGAGCGATGTCGCAGGTCATCGCCCCGCCGGATACGCTCGTCATGCTCGAAGACGTGGTGAAGACGTACCGCATGGGCGAGGTCGAGGTCCACGCGCTCAACCACACCGACCTCGTGATCCCCCAAGGCGAGTTCGTGGTCATCCTCGGTCCGAGCGGCTCGGGCAAGACGACGCTGCTGAACATGCTCGGCGGAATCGATACGCCAACGAGCGGGCGCATCGTGATCGACGGCGTAGACATCTCGACAGCGAGTCAGCGCGATCTCACGCTCTTCCGCCGCGAGAAGGTCGGCTTCGTATTCCAGTTCTTCAACCTCATCCCCACCCTCACCGCCGAGGAGAACGTCCGCTTCGCCATCCAGCTCGCGTCCCGCGATGGCGCGCCGCCGTCGCGTTCGGCGGGCGAACTGCTCGAAGCCGTCGGCCTCGGTGACCGGCTTCACCATTTCCCCTCGCAGCTCTCGGGCGGCGAGCAGCAGCGCGTCGCGGTCGCCCGCGCGCTGGCGAAGGACCCGGTGATGATCCTCGGCGACGAGCCGACCGGCAACCTCGACTTCCGCACGGGCAAGCTCGTGCTGCGCGCGCTCAGAGACGTGAACGCAGCGCGAGGGCAAGACGGTCATCGTGGTCACGCACAACTCGCCGATCGCGGCCGTCGCCGATCGCGTACTGCATCTCCGCGACGGCAGCATCGCCGAGGAGCAGATCAACGAACGGCCCATGCCTCCCGAAGACGTCGTCTGGTAGCAGGCGAGGACGAGCGGGAACGGGTGACACGCGATGCGGATGCTGCTCCTCAAGACCTGGCGTGACATGGGTGCCCACAAGGGCCAGTTCGCCGCGCTCATCCTGCTCGTCGCGATCGGCATCACGAGCTACGTCGCGTTCATCGAGTCGTACCGGAACCTGAAGGCCTCCGCCGACGAAACGTACGGCCGGCTCAAGTTCGCCGACTTCTCGATCTCCGTGGTGGGCGCGCCGACAGGCGTCGTGCACAAGGTAGAGGGCGTCCCGGGCGTCGAGGCTGCCGAGGGGCGGCTCGTCATCGACACCGGCATGGACACCTCGGCGGGCGAGCAGGGCACGGTCCGCATCGTCGGCATCCCGCCCGACAGGCGTCCTACCGTGGACGACCTGCTCGTGAAGAGCGGACGCTACCTCAAGTCGTCCGACCTGGAGAGCGGGCTGCTGCACGCCAAGTTCGCCGAGGACACCGGCCTCAAGCCGGGCGGACGCCTGCGCGTCCGCTCGGACAGCGTCACGCACGACATCCGGATCGCGGGCGTCGTGGCGAGCCCCGAGTACATGTTCCCGACGCGATCGAAGAACGAGATCCCGTCCGTCGAGGGCTTCACGATCCTCTTCATGCCCCAACACGAGGTCGAGCGCCTCTTTGGCAGGACCAACACGGTGAACGACTTCGTCGTGCGCGTCACCGCGAGTGCGAACAGGGCACGCGTCATCGACGACGTCGAGCGGGTCCTGGAGCCATACCGCATCGTCGCTACCACGCCACGCGAGGACCAGCCGAGCAACTTCTCGCTCTCGGAGGAGATCGATCAGAACCGGATCTTGGCCACGATCATGCCCACGCTCATCCTTGTCATCTCGGCGCTGTCGCTTGCCATCGCGCTCGCGCGGCTCGTCCAATCGCAGCGCGGGCAGATCGGCCTCGCCAAAGCGCTCGGGTACACGAACGGGCAGGTGCTCGCGCACTACCTGTTCTTCGCGATCGTGGTGGCCGCGTTGGGTTCGCTCGTCGGGCTCGCGTTCGGGCACTTCCTCGCGATGCTCATCACCGACGAGTACACGCGCCTCCTCGGAGTGCCGTACCTGGCGAACCGGCTCTACTGGGACGTGATGCTCTCGGCGGTGGGCATGAGTACACTGGCGTGCGTGCTCGCCGGACTCGTGCCCGCGTGGACCTCGGCGCGAATGACCCCCGCGCGCGCGATGCATGCCGACCCCAACTTCTCGCTGCGCGGCGGTTCGCTGCCGGTCGTCGAACGCGTCTTCGGGAGGCTGTTGCCCACCGCGCTGGTCGCGCGCATCCCCATCCGCAACATCTTCCGGGCGAAGCGCCGAAGCGCGTACACCGTCATCGGCATCGCGTTCGCGGTGCTACTGACAATGGGCACGAGCGCGTTCTACGACTCGTTGCAGTGGCTGCTCAACGAGCGATTCGACTCGGTCGAGCGGTGGGACGTCTCGGCGTTCTACGGTGCAAACCTCACCGACAGCCAGGTGCGCGACGTCGGACGTTGGCAGGGCGTCGCACGGGTACAGCCGGCTCTCGTGATACCGGTGAAGCTCTCGGCGAACGGCGTGACGAACGAAGGCGTGCTCACGGCGATGGACCCGGCCGCCGACTTCCACGGCTTCGATATCGTCAGTGGTCCCAAGCCCGAGCAGGTATTGGGAGAGGGCGACCTCGTGATCGCCAAGCAGCTTGCCGACAAACTCCGCGTCGAGGTGGGCGACACCGTGTCGGTGAAGTCGCCGTACCTGGACGAACGGCTCTCGTATCGCGTGGGAGCGCTCTCTGATGAGTCACTCGGTCTGCCGACGTATGCGAACCTCGAACGAGGCGAGGAGCTTGTCGGCTCGTCGCGGCCCGAGTACAACGCGCTCTACCTCGATGCCGAGCCGCGATACGCCGACCAGCTTCAGGACCGCCTCTACGACATGCCGAGCGCCCAGCAGGTGATCGTGAAGGACTCGATGCTCGAAGGGCTTCGGAGCATGATGAGCTTCACGTACTTCTTCTTCGGCATACTGCTCGCGTTCGGCTTCTCGATGGCGTTCGTGGTCATCTACAACACGTTCACGGCGAACGTCATAGAGCGCACGCGCGAGATCGCCACGATGCGCACGATCGGCGAGGACGGCGAGCACCTCGCCGGCATGATCACGCTCGAGAACCTGCTGCTCGCGTGCGTGGGCCTGCCAGTGGGCGTGTGGCTCGGCCTGCGCGTCGCCGAGGCGGTGCTCCAGGCCATGTCGAGCGAGCAGTTCTCGATGCAGATCGTGGTGCGGCCGATCACCTACGTGTGGGTCGTGCTCGCGACGATCGTCGTGCTGCTGCTCTCCGAGATCCCGCCCATTCGGCGCATCTTCAAACTCGACCTCGCCGAGGCGACGAAGGTCATGGAGTAGGAGTCGCTACCTCGAACTCACCGTGAAGTACCGCGCGGAACTCCAGGTCGCAACATGCTCGAGGTCCTTGTGGTACGCACGAAGCCGCCACTTGCCGGCGGCACCGGGGTAGATGAACGAGACCGCGTACTTGGTGTAGCCACCCGAGTCGGCATTCCTCGCGGTGAACTTCTTCCGAGTCACGTAGGCCCCGCGCGAGTTGCGCTGCTCCAAGTAGACGGTCACGAGCGATCCGTAAGGCCTCAAGGCGTGCTTTGGCCCGAGAAGACCGCTCGACGAGAAGGTTCGGTACCTGCCGAGAGTCGAGGCCGGCACCGTGGGCGCGGTCAGAAGCGGACGCGTGGGCGGGCCCGGCATGGCAGCAGCGCCCTCGATCGTGAGCATGTACGGGAAGTTGGACGCGAACGCTGTCCCGGGCTTGACCCACAGGTAGTAGACGGCCGTGACAGGTGGCGTGAACGCCAGCTCTGCAATCTCATCGGCAGTGCTGTTGGAACTGAAGTTGTAGGCGTTGTCGGACATCGACGTGCCTTTGTACTTCGTAGTCCAGTACTTGTAGCCGTTCACCGAAGTGGAGTCGGGATCGAGCAGGGTGAGCCATCCGCCGTTCCCGCCACTGTTGTTGATGCTCCGCATCCTGAACGTGACCGGCCGACCGGCGATGAGCTTCACCTGATAGACGTCGTTCTTGTCAGTGCGGCTATCCACGATCCCCGTGACGGAGCCAACCCCGACGCGGAGCCCCGGGACGTCGTCCGAATCCGGGCCCGTGACGGGCGGGTTGACTGTCCGCTGCACCGAGATGCGATATGGGAGCGGGTCCCCAGTCGAGTTGATCCAGACGTAGAAGGTCGCGGCGCGCGCCGGCGTGTAGGCACGTTCGAACTTCCAACCGAAGAAGGTACCGCCCGCGACGGGCATCTTGACGATGGAGTAGGCCTCGGCCTGCGCCAGGCTCGAAAGACCGGGCGCGAGAAGGCGAGCGTCCGCCTTGCCGCTCGTGCCCGTGGCAATGACGGTGATCGAGACTTCCTCGCCAGCGACAAGCGGGATCGCCCACACGTCGACCGGGTCGGCGGCGGCATCCACCTGCCCCTCGGCGGACTGACCGATTCCAACCATTGTTGCACCGCCGATGTCGTTATCAGCATCGGCCATTGCCGCGGTTGGCGCGACAACTGTGAACAGGAGCGCCACCCAAAGAAGCAACTGAATCGCTGTACGTGGCCGCATGTGTGCCACCCCCTGCCTCCGGCCGACTAGGACCGGAACGCTACAAGACCGGGCTCGCTCGAGCGCCATCACCCGTAACCTCAGCGCACGCGGGCGTCCGCGCGAGTTCCCGCTGTCTGCATTCTACTCCCGCGACGCGCCTAGGCAGAGTGTCGTCGTCAGCCGAACGCGTTGCGCGCGACGGCTTCGACGAAGACGATGAGTTGTCGAGACGGTTCGAGACGTCGGCCAGGAGTCCCAGCTCAGGCGGGGTTCGCCGGTTACGCCATGCGGAGTGCTTCCGCGAGCGAGTCAGGCAGACCAGACGCGACCATCGCCGCCGCCACACTCTCGACGTCATACGCCACACGATGAACGGCCGCGCCGATCCACGCGGTGGTGTCGTCGGCCGCACCGCGGTCTCCGTCGTCCCCAGCAGGACCCGCAGCCGCATCGTCCTGTGCTGCAGCGAGAACCTCGTCGCGGGGGCCTATGACGACTTCGACCCAGCCGGCGCGAGGGTCGCCGTCCTTGGGCTTGCCCACGGAACCACTACTGATGTAATGGACGTGCCGCCGGTCCTCGGCAAGCATCGACCGGTGATACGGGACGTGGATGTGGCCGACACAGACAACGTCGGCATCGGCCTCGAGGGCGAGACGGACGAGCTGTTTCTCAGCGCGGTCGAGCAGCAGGTACTCGTTGATCCTGCGCGGCGAGCCATGCGCCAGCAGCACGCGAACGCCGTCGATCTCCAGGCGGAACTTGGCCGGCAGGACCGCGAGCCAAGCTGCGTCCGCGTCGCCAACAGCCGCCTCCGTGAACGCATACGACGCAGCCCCGTCGCTTCGTGCCTGGTCGGTACCGTAGTAGCAGCCGCATTCCCCTCGGCGGGTGCCGATGCCCTCGTCGTAGTTGCCCTGGATCGTGGGGATGCCCAGCGAGCGGATGCGCTCTATCACACCCACTGGCTCGGGCCCGTAGCCGACGAGATCCCCGAGACAGTAGCGCTCGTCGATCCCGGCTGCGTCGATGTCCGCCAGAACCTCGTCGAGCGCGACGAGGTTGCCGTGGATGTCGGAGAAGAGCGCGATCCGCTGCATCAGCAGCGCCCTTCGACGTCAAGATGGGACCGCAGCAGCCCCCGCCTATGCGCTTCGATCTGCCGATGCACGACCTTCTTGACGAACTTCAAAGCCTCGTCCCGGTCGTCGTCCATCACGATCCGCGCAAGCCAGACATAGTCTGCCTCACTCACTCTGACTCCGTAGGCATTCTCGGGACACACCTCGCACACCCCTCTCGGCGAGTCGTCGCATGCCAACTGTGCAACCCGGCTTGCTGAATCCCGACGAGCGACCCAGCGGATCACCTTCCTGCAATGTGCCGCTCGATCCCCTGAGCGATCGCGTCCGCATCGAGCCGACCCGCGCTGACCACCTCGTCACCAAGGATGACGAAGGGCAGCGAGTCACCGCTCGTCAGTGCCGCGAACGCTGCCGATCGCTGCGGCTGGTCCAGCCTGAACAGGTCGGCCTCGACGAATCGGATCACGCAGTCGAACTGTGGTGCCATCTGTGCCTCCAAGACCTGGAGGCGCCACTGCAGCGGCATCTCTCATGTCGCGCCCTCTGGAATCTCTCCCAGCAGCGACTGAGTGTCGTCGCAGCAGTCGGTTTCGCCGCCTCAACCGCAGCTCTGGTCTACCACCGCGAGAACCAGCTCAGACATCTCACTCTCCCTAGTCAGGCGATCCACACGAGATAGGCCGCTGCGAACAGCAGGCCGACGCCGCCTACCTTGGTCAGGACCACGCTCGCTTTGGTGAATCGGCTCATGAAGGCGAGCGAGCCCGACGCTACCCCTATGAGCAGGAGCGGTACTCCCTTGCCCAGTCCGTAGACGAACAGCAGGGCCGCACCGCGCATGGCGTTCCCACTCGCCGCCGCGAGCGTCGCTATCGCCGCGAGGATCGGTGTCGAGCACGGCGAGGCCACGAGTCCGAACAGCATCCCGAAGAGCAACGCGCCCACAAAGCCGCGCCGCTCGGGACGCCGGGTCGGGAGCAAGGCGTTCAGCCGGTCAATCGGTAGTGAGATCACGTCAAGCAACTGTAGCGCTATCACCACACAGATCACCGCGGCGACATAGTACGTCCACGAACCCAGAATGAGTGCGTGGCCCAGCAGACCGGCGAGTGCCCCGATCGCTGAGAACACGAGGCTCATGCCGAAAACGAAGACGACAGTGAGCGAGAGTGCGCGAAGCGGAGCGGACCTAGGCGCGTCCTCCACTGACGCGCCTGCGACTGTACCGGTGATGTAGCCGAACACTGCGGGCACCATAGGCAGGATGCAGGGACCGAAGCCTGCGACCATGCCGCCGAGCAGGGCCACTCCAAACGCCGCCGGACCCACGATCGCCCCCGAGGCGAGCCGTTCGGCGAAGGTTTCCACGGCTACTGCTGCGCCAAGAGGGCATCCAGGCGAGCTCGCATCTCGCTCTCGCTCATCGCGCCCGTGAACGAGTCTGCAGTCGTGCCGTCAGACTTCAAGAAGAAGGACTGCGGGATGTATTGGAAGGCCGGCAACTTCGCAGCGAGTTGTTGTACCGAGGGGTCACTGTTGGTGACGGCGTCAACGAACGCGATCTTCTCAGCGTAGTCCGGAATGACCCTCTTTGCGACAGCGTCGATCTCAACGCACGGTTGGCACGTCGTCGAGTGGAACATCACATAGATGGGCTTGCCGGTCTTGAGCGCGGCTTCGTAGCTGGCCTCCGCGTCGCCTTGGGCTGGGCTGCTCGAGCCTTCTTCGACTGCGGTGGTAGCCGAAGACGACTGAGCCGTTCCACCGGTGCGTCCCGTCACGGCCTTCGCCACGAGCACGCCCGCGAAGACCGCCAGCACGACGAGGACGATGACGATCTGCCGACTGGCCAGCACGGTCTTCCGATCTGCACCAGACTCGCCGGATTCCGGGTCTTGAGTCATGCGATCAATCTCCTCTTCGCCGGCCTACTGCTGGCACTACCCTGTCCTCCCCCTGTCGGGTGGATCGGTAGCTCGGACTACCCCGTTGGCTTCGCCGGCGGCAGGAGGAGCACGGCACGGTCTGCATGCAGCGCCACCTCCCGAGACACGCTGCCGAGCACACCCCGGTGCAGCATGCTGTGGCGGCATGTGGTCACAGCGATCACCGTCGCGTCGGCCTCTCGTGCTGCGGCGAGCAGGCGCTCCGAAACCTTACCCACGAGCACCACGGACTCGATTGGCAACGTCGACGCCACAGATTCGACAGCCTCTTCAAGCCGTTCGCACGCGCCTGCTAGCGCGCTCTGTTCAGCCACCACGTGGAGAACTCGCACCGATTCTGCTCCGGGAAGTGCCGCGACATGAGCGATCAGCGCCCGGGTGTCGCCCTCTAGGTCCACCCCGAGCAGGATTCGCTGGAACGGGCTGCCGCTGCCGATCCGACACCACTGCTCGCCATCGTGCGCTACGCGTTCGAGCAGCACGGGAAGGTTCGTCGCCGGCGCGAGCCTCTCGGCTGTGCTGCCGAGAAACCGTCCTGTGACCGCTCCCTTGCCGAGGTTCGTAGCGACGATCAGGTCGGCGGCGATCTCATCGGCAACCGCCTTAATTGTGTCCACTGCAGGGCCGACCTCGACCCGCACATCGACTTCGAATCCATGGTCGCGCAGGTCCGCTGCCGCTTTCTCGAGCTCGACGTTGGCCCACTCGGTGATGCCGGGGACCGAACCTCCAGCCGTGTACAGGTCGAGATCGACGACGTGCAGCAGCGTCACCCGGCGAAAGCCGGATGCACCGCATGCGCAGAGTCCCTCAACGGTCCGAAGTCCGGCTTCGGAAAGGTCCGTGGCAACGAGTACTTTCATCGCAGCCTCCCCTCTACTTGGACACAGCGGCGAGTTCGCGACGCTGGACCCATCCGGACGTCCTGTTCGCTATCCATACGAGCGAGAGCATGATCGGCACCTCTTCGAGTACGCCGACGACAGTAGCGAGAGTCGCGCCCGACGTGAGGCCAAAGCACGCAATCGCCACTGCAACCGCAAGCTCGAAGAAGTTGGACGCCGCTACGAATCCGGCGGGCGCCGCGATGGGGTGGGGCAGTCGCCACAGCCACGCCCAGCCGTAGGCGATGGCGAAGATGAGGTACGTCTGGATCGTGAGCGGTATCGCGATGAGCAGGATGTCGAGCGGGTTCGAGACGATCGTCTGGCCCTGGAAGATGAAGATGATGATGAGGGTCGCAAGCAGGGCGGTGATCGTCACAGGTGCTAGCGCCGGCAGGAAGGTCTTCTCGAACCAAGCGAGGCCCTTGCGCTTGATCAGCTGCACTCGCGAGATCCATCCGAGCACCAGCGGTACAAGCACGAACAGCACCACGGACAGGATGACCGTATCGTAGGGCACGGTGACGTCCGAGAGCCCCAGGAGGAACATGACAATCGGGGCGTATGCGAACAGGATGATGAGATCGTTGATGGCAACCTGTACCAGCGTGTACGCAGGATCGCCGTTAGCGAGGTATGACCATACGAACACCATGGCCGTGCACGGTGCCGCACCGAGGAGAACGGCCCCGGCGAGGTACTCATTGGCCAGATCGGACGGAATCAGGTTCGCGAAGACGACGATCAAGAAGAAGTAGGCGATCGCATACATCGTGAACGGCTTGATGAGCCAGTTACTGACGGTCGTGACGATGAGCCCTCGCTTGTCCGTGCCAACGCGCTTGAGTGACGCGAAGTCGATCTGGAGCATCATCGGGTAGATCATGAGCCAGATAAGTACGGCAACCGGGATCGAGATCTGCGCGTAGGAGAACTTCGACAACCATGTGGCGACTCCAGGCCAGGCATTCCCGATGAGAGTGCCCGCGACGATACACAGAAGTACCCAGATGGTGAGATAGCGCTCGAAGAAGCCGATCTTCCTCTTCTCGACCTTCGCACCTGATACTGCTTCATCCATGGCCTCTACTCCCTGCTCCTGTCCCGACTGTTCGCTCCCTCTGGCCGCCGACCGACGGCGCACACCTACCTTCAACAACCGCTATTTGGAGCGCAGCCTGCAGCCGGTGCCCGCATCGTCGCCGCAGGGAACGCCTTCAGCGCACGGGGATACTCGCATTCCGGGCACACCGTTTCCGGTGGAGCGTTGTCCGGGTCAACATCGACCTCGAACGTCTCACGGCAGCGCTCGCAGAAGTAGGTGTACTTCACCGCGTGGTCCTCCTTGTCGATGTCAGGTCCGGCCGCGTGTCATGACGTTCCCGGCGTCCCGCAGCAGCCGGTTCCCGGAGGGCAACACCCGCCAGGCGGGGTGGACTCGGCTGCGGGTCCCAAGAGCTTGGCGCCGGGCGAGCCGCAGTTGACGCAGGCCATCCTCGGCGGAGCGTCGATTCCCACGGGCAGGAACATCTCGAAGCTCCGGTCGCACGACGCGCAGCAGTAGATGTAGCGGGTCTCTTCTACCTGCGGGATCGGCGTCATCATTGGCGGACCAGAGCTCCCAGACCCTGTCCAACGGGGGGCACTGGCACCCACGGGATGCTCACGGCGCGTGTGGCGTGCTTCCGCATCACTCTGTCGATGTGGCGAGTCTCAAGTGCCCCGCGCTCGCGAAGCACGGGGTCCTCGGTCTCCACCAAAGCGAAGGTCTGGTTGACGACCCAGGCGAAGGGCACGATGCCGGCCCGCTCGAGGTCGTCTTGGAGACTACGAGCCTCGCTAACCGGGGTCGCCTCGCCGAGCGTAACGATGAGCACCTTCGTGAACTCGGGGTCACGCAAGCGAGGCAGCAGTTCGAGCACTTCAGGGGGAGTGTCAGTCGTATTCCGTGAGACCTCTCGGTGATACGCTTCCGAAGAGTCGATGAGCAGCAGCGTGTGTCCGGTCGGGGCGGTGTCGAGGATGACGAATCTGTCTGCCGCGCGGGCGACCACGCGTGCGAACGCCCGGAAGATGGCGATCTCCTCGGTGCAGGGGGAACGAAGGTCCTCCTCGAGCATCGCCAGGGCGGATGGGTCCAAGCCCTGTCCGGCCGTGGCCAACACGTGTTCACGGTACGCGGCAACCTCGACTTCGGGGTCGATGCGACTGACTTCGAGGGTGGCAGCCGAGTCACCCAGAGCGTCCGCCACGTGCGCTGCTGGATCGGTGGTCGAGAGGTGGACTGGCATCCCCCGTCTTGCGAGTTCGACGGCGATGGCAGCAGCGATCGTCGTCTTGCCGACACCGCCTTTTCCCATCGTCATGACCACGCCGGAACCACGCTCGGCGATCTCGTCGACGAGCGAGCGCAGCGACTCCAATCCAGCGATGTCGACCGACTCTGCCAGTTCGATCGGCACGGCCTGCGGGCCTGGCTGGGCTGACGCCAATCGTCGAAGGCCGTCCAGTCCGACTGGGGGGACCACGACGAGCGGCACCTCCACTCGCGGCAGCTTCGAGAGTGATAGTGGCACCTCGCGCAACGCCTCGATGCCACGCTGCTCCAGTGCGTCGGCGATCATGTCGCCACTCTTGGTCGCGAAGAACAGTCCGTTGAGGACGAGGCGCTGGTTGCGGACACCGAGTTCACGGAGCTCCTCGGATGAGCGGGCCGCCTCCTTCAGTGCCGCAACGTCTGGACGCGAGACCAGGATGAGCGTGGTCAACGCGGGGTCGGCGAGCGCCTCCACGGTCCGGCCGTACAACTCGCGGTAGGCCGAGAGTCCCGCCAGCGGCCCCAGACAGGACTCGCCCGTCGTGTTGGTCTCGATGAACTCGCTCCATGCTGACGGCAGCGTGAGAAGACGCAGGGTGTGGCCAGTGGGGGCGGTGTCGAAGATGACGGTGTCGTATCCGGCCGTGGCGTCCGGGTCGCCCACGAGGCCTGCGAACTCGTTGAAAGCGGCTATCTCGACTGTGCATGCACCGGAGAGCTGTTCCTCCATTGACGCAACGGCGGCATCCGGCAGTACTCCCCTGTATGGACCGACCATGGACTCGCGGTACGTGGCAGCCGCGACCTCGGGGTCGATGTTCATCGCGTCGAGCCTGGGGGCCCCGGGAACCGGGAGGGGCCTGTCCGAAAGAGTGACTCCCAGCACCTCGTCGAGGTTGGATGCGGGATCCGTGCTGACGAGCAGGGTGCGACGGCCCGCATCCGCGAGCGCAACCGCGACAGAGCAGGCGATGGAGGTCTTGCCGACGCCGCCCTTCCCGGTGAAGAACAGAACATCGGTCGCCTCAGTGGCGAGCGCTCCGATTGCGTTCTGCGCCATGGTCTTGGAATCGGCGAGCAATGACATTCCTTCAGACTCCTTCGGGCGGATTCACGACGGCCGCCAGTCCCTCTCGCGACGGATATGCCTTCGTGGAAACGACCTCGTCACCCACGATCACTACGGGAAGACACGACGTACCGTTGGCATTGAGGAGTCCCAGGATCGTCGCATTCTCAACAAAGGCAGCCGGCTGTTGCGCGAGGTTGAATCTCTCAACGGTCGCTCCTTGCGACTCCAACCACTGCAAGTCAGCGGCGAATCGAACGAGCTCAGGATCGACGCTCGGACCGCAGACTCCGGTCGAACAGCAGAGCGGCGGGTCGTAGACACGCACCACGTTGTCGGACATCTCAGCATCCTCTCCGCCCGGTTGTGCAGGCTGTAGCATTCGCGGCTATGTCTCCCACGGCGCGGTTGAAGTCATCGAGCACGGAGGCGACGAGGCAGTAGACCATCGCCGTCCCGACAGGTTGGGACTGCACGAGACCGGCATCCTTCAACACACGAAGGTGTTCTGAGACCGTCGACTGCGCGAGCGGGAGCTCGGAGAAGACTTCATGGCCGCGGCATTCAGTCTGAGCCGCTAGCAGGTTCACGATCCGTATGCGCGCGGGATGGGCCAGCGCCCGTGCTACGAGTGCCATCCGCTCGTCCGTCATATCGACCTCCTAAATCGTCTATCGCCAATGAACGATACTTGACGCCGGCACCAGACGCAAGCCCCACGGACGGAGATGCCGCCGGCCGACGAGGAAGTCGGCGACGACGGCGGACATGGAGGGCGAAACGTAGACTGTCCAGGAGTGGGCTACACCGTCGCAAGGATCACTGGCGACGAGCTGGACTCGTAGTCGGTCGCCTCACGGCGGGCGTGCTACGCGTCCACTTCGCTCGTTTATTTTCGACGCTTCTCGATGCAGTCGCTCGTCGGAAGGAGAAGCATATGGTCATCAAAGTCCTCGGCCTGGGCTGCATGAACTGCCAGAAGCTCGAAGGTCTGGTGAAGAGCGCCGTCGATCAGCTCGGTATCGAAGCCGAGATCATCAAGGTCAGCGACATCAAGGACATCATGGGCTACGGAGTCATGTCTACGCCGGCGCTCGTGATCGACGAGGAACTAAGGCTCGCTGGCCGCGTCCCCTCTCTGGAACAGGTCATCGACCTCATCGCTCGCGCCCAGTAGCCGAGAACGTTTGGGCGGAGGCGCGTTATGGATCCGATGTATCCTCTTCAGCTGCCACAGCTGCTCTCAGACTGGCTGACGTCTCGAGGCAATAGTAGAGCCGAGCGCCATCAACCTCGCCCGTGGCAACCATAGGGACACCCGGACTCGGACACCCGCTCGCGTGCGCCTATCTGGCGAGCCGATGCCCGCCCTACGCGCTCTTGCGCATCTGCTGCCACTTGTTGGGCATATCCTGCAGCCGTGCCCGCATCTCGTCGAGTCGCGCCTGCCAGTCGCTCCGGCTTGGCAGCTCGCTCCTCACTCCGCGGCCCCAATCGGCGATACGCTTGGTCCCCATCGCCATGACCACGGCGACCACCGCGAACCCGCCAAGGATGGCCGCAGCGATGATGATCGCGGCCTTCGTGCTGATGAGCACTCTCGAATCGTCGGAGATCTCGGACCGGCCCGAGACGACCATTCCGACGAAGCCGTGGCTCACCTTCACGTCGCTGCCAATGAGCACGCCACCGCCGCCCTGCTCGATGTTCATCGAGCGACCGATGATGAGCGGCGCGCCCGCCTGCCGCACGGTCGTGTCGCCGCCGAAGATGGCTGCGCTCGCGTAGCCCTGCTGGAACGTGCCGCCCTGCTTGGCGTACATGATGCCCACGTAGGACGTGCTCACGTGCGCATCTCCCGAGACCTGCGCGAGGCCAATGGCGCTAGCGGTCGTCTCGAGGTCGACGGTGTCGGCGGACGCAATCGCGCTCAGACTCGCCTTCATCGCCTGTGCTTCCACGTGCGTTGCGAGGTGCGGCGCGGCCATGATCGCCTCTTCGGCCGCAGCTCCCTCTGCCCCCATGTCTTTCATCGTCTCGTCAGCCATGGTCTCCTCCTCTGCTAGAAGAGCCCCGTGCCTGCCGGGGCACAGGGCCCTGTCAACGGGCTCCACTTGTCTATACCCGCCGCCCCGAGAGTCGGGCGCCTCGATCACGATGTTTCGACGATCGATTCGCCGAGCCGCCCGATGAGGAGGGCCTCGGCGACGATCATGCGCTCGATCTCGCCCGGATCGACGCTCTCGTCGGCACCGTGGATGCGCGATTCGGAGACGTCCTCGGCGCCCCAGAGCACGAACTCGGCTGTCGGAGCGGCCTTCGCGAGCGTGGAGAGCAGCGGGATCGTACCGCCGCTTCCGATCTCGGCCGGCTCGCGCCCGTATGCCTGCGCGAGCGCTTCGCGGGCCGCCGCCATCGCGGGGCCTCCGGTGGGGACGGCGAACGCCGGAGCCGCTTTCACGCGCTCGACCGTGGCTTCCACTCCCCAGGGCACATTCGCCTCGAGGAACGCGACGAGTTCTTCGAGCGCGCGCCGCTCGTCCTCGCCCGGCGCGATACGCATGGACAGCCGGGCCTTCGCCCGGGGCACGAGAGCATTCATGGCATGGTCGGTTGGCGGTGCATCGAGGCCGATCACGGTGACGTTCGGCTTGCTCCACACCCTGGTCGCGACAGACCCGTCCCCGACCAGATCGACACCGGGCAGCATGCCGGACTGCATCCGATAGAGCGACTCGGGGAATTCGGCCCCCTGCCAATCGTACGAGTGCAGACCGGGCACGAGCGTGTTGCCACGTCCGTCGTGAAGGCTCGCGAGGATCTGAATGAGCGCGATGAGCGCATCGGGCGCGGGCCCGCCGAAGAGACCCGAGTGCACCGCGTGATCGAGCGTGCGGACCTCGAGCGTGCACGCCACGTCACCTCGGCAGGTGGTCGTGAGCGCCGGCTCGCCCGCCACAAGGTTGCCCATGTCGGCGACGATCATGACATCGGCACGGAAGAGCTCAGGATTGCGCTCGACGAATTCGTCGAGGTGCGACAGCGTCTCTTCTTCACCCTCGATCACGAGCTTGATGCCGACGGGGGGCCTCCCGCCGAAGACGCGCATCATGCCCGCGTGGATCGCGACGCTGCTCTTGTTGTCGGCAGCGCCTCGCCCGTAGAGTCGGCCGTTCTCGCCGCGGGTGAGCGTCCACGGATCCGCAGTCCACGCGTCGCGCATCGGCCGGCTGCACGTCGTAGTGTCCGTAGAGCATCACTGTGGGGCGGCCTTCGGGCGCGGGCGTCTCCGCCCACACGAGGGGGTAGCCGCCGGGGATATCCATGAGCCCCGCAGCCGGAAATCCCGAGTCACGGAACACGCGCACCGTCTCCTCGGCGGCAGCGATGACGGGCTCGCGAGGAAAGCCGGGAAACGATACCGACGGGTGCGCAACGAGCGCGGCAAGGTCGGCGAGCACAGCGGGCATCATCTCGCGGACGGCAGTGCGGATGTCCTCAGTGTTCACAGGCGTGTTCCTCCTGGCGCAGACGCGACTGGGCGGACCGACAGTCTCAACGTTCCCATGATGGCGCCGGCTCGTTCGTTCTATCCTTGGACGAGTGGTCCGGGCGGCGGGGTCGCACGTGAGAGGTTGGACTCTCTCCCGCGCAAAGGGCGTGAGCGTTGGCGGCCGGAATGGAGGGGATCGTGGCTTCTCTGGGAGAACTGCTGCACGGCGGGCCCGTCGATGCGAGCGAAGTGCAACGCGTCCGGGAGATCGTGCTGTTCGAGGAACCCGGATTGAAGCAGCGACTCGTACGCTTCTGGACGCTGCTCCTATTCGCCTCGGCGATCGCCACCTACGGACTCATGTCCGACTCCGTGGCCACCGTCATCGGTGCGATGATCGTTGCACCGCTCATGCTGCCCATCATGGGTCTGGCCTTCGGCATCAGCATCGGAGATCGGCGAGCGATCCTCAACTCCCTCGTCATAGCGCTGAGCGGTATCGCCATCGCGATCGGCGTCGGCTTCGTGCTGGCGTTGCCCTGGGGTACCTCGCTGAACGTCGAGGGAACGACGCAGATCATGATCCGCACGTCGCCACGGCTGCTCGACTTGCTCGCCGCACTCGCGACGGGTCTGGCGGGCGCGTTCGCGATGGGGCGAAAGGACGTATCCGATACCCTTCCAGGGGTCGCTATCGCCATCTCGCTCGTGCCGCCCCTCGCCAACGTGGGTATCTTGCTCGCCACCGACCATGCGGACCTCGCGATGGGGAGCCTCACGCTCTTCCTGACCAACTACCTCGCCATCGTGCTGACCGGTTCCTTCATGTTCGGGTTGATGCGGTTCCCCAACGCGGCGCTCGCGGACCTGTCGCGCAACGCACGCCGAACCGCCGTCGCCATCGTCGTCGTCCTGACAGCCCTGATCATCGTGCCGCTTGCGACCACGGGATACTCCATCAACCGCGCATACCTCGCCGAGAGCCGAGCCGCCGACGCGGCAACAACGTGGCTCGCTGGGAGCGACTACCGGCTCGTATCTTCGAAGGCGACGGAGGATGTGGTCGTCGTTGTGGCCGGCGAAGGGGACCTACCGCCGATGGGCGAGCTCGAGGCATCGCTCAAGGGCCAACTCTTCGGTCTGCCGATGACGGTGGAAGTCGTGCCTCAGACCCGCTCGACGTTCGCGACGGAGTAGCGGCTGCCTTCGAGCTCCGCTGGTGGTGCGACGCCGAGCCGCGTCACTCGCCGCTGCGCGTCGTGAAGTCCCCGAAGAACGAGGGGTGCGACGCCGGAGTGCCTACGGGCACGTACGCGACGCGGTCGCCGGGCCCGACCAGACAGTCCAGCCCGGCCACCGAGTAGTTGTGGAAGACGCCCTCGATCCTATCGAGCGGAAGGCCGAGGGACTCGGCGAGATCGCCCGCTTCGATACCTCCCGCCGGAATCTCGACGACGAGCGTCGAAGGCAGTCCCTGATCGCGTCGCAGGGCGTCGAGGAATGCCAGCATACGCACGGTCGCGTGAGAGTGATCGGACATCTTTCGGCCTCCCTGTGGTCGCACGACTCACAGCGAGCGTCGCGCCAGACTCGTTCAATCGTTGCGCGCGTGCCCGAGCGGAGCGGGGACGCGCATCACCACCGCTCGCGGTGCACCCTGGCGGCGTCGTATCGATCCGCGGGCGGCTTCGCCTCGGCGGGAAAGCCGAGTGCGACCATCGCGAGCGGCTCGACACCCTCGGGAAGCACGACCGCCTCTCGCACGGCGGCGGCGCGCTCGGGCCAGGGCTGGACGCCCAGCCACACCGCACCGAGTCCGAGGGCGTTCGCCGCGATCAGCAGGTTCTCCAGCGCCGCCGCGCAGTCGAAGATCCAGTAGATGGTGCCGGGGTAGTGAAGCACCGACGTGTCCCCGCACACGACGATCCCCAGGGGCGCCCGCGCCAAGGGCTTCGCGTACTGCGATACGGTCGAGAGGCGCTCTCGGGAGGACGCGTCTTCGACCACGACGAAATGCCATGGCTGCTCGTTCATGGCCGATGGGGCGGCCATCGCCGCGCGGAGCAGGACCTCGACCGTCTCGGCCGGTATCGGCTGCTCTGAGAAGGTCCGGATGCTCCGGCGCGTCATGATCGCTTCGATGGCGTCCACGAATCCCCCTTGGGCTGGTGACTTCCAGCCACACTGTAGCGCTATGCTGGTCGCATGGACGGAGAAGGAACTGTCAACATCCGCATCTTCGGACTTCTGCGCGCGCACTGCGCCGAGCGCGGCCTGCCGACGACGACAACCTTCGACGTGCCCAAAGAGGGCATGTCCGCCGAGGACCTCGCCATCGCGCTCGAACTGCCGGTCGACCAGATCGAAGGCGTGTTCGTGAACCACACCGTCTACGACCTCGGCCACGCGATAGTGCCCGGCGACGAAGTCGCGTTCGTTCCCTACGGAACGCCCGGGCCGCACCGCTTCTACCTCGGCCTGTACAAGGCGGGCAAGCAGTCGCACACGTAGCAGCCGTCTGCTGCGGCGTGGACCGACAGGCCGGCAGGCGTGGGCGGGCACGCCGACTCGCGCGCACGAATCTGTGGGTCTTTCAGTGTTGAAGACCTGTGAATCTCCTTTAGGGATTGCGGGTACAGTCAACACGGGGATACAAGCAGGGATGCGTCCTATGCATGTCTGCACGACTTCAGGTTGCCGGTCACGGACGAAGGGGGTCCTATGCGCTACGTTCTCCGCGTCAACATGTCAGATCTCTCGGTCACCAAAGAAGAGCTGCCCGCAAAGTGGGAGCGTTATGGCGGGAGGGCGTTGACCTCGGCATTCGTCTTCACGGAAGTACCCGGCACCGCCGACCCGCTCGGGGCCGAGAACGTGCTCGTGCTCGCTCCCGGAACGTTCGGCGGGACGACCGTGCCCAACGGCGGACGCCTGTCCATAGGCGCCAAGAGCCCGCTCACGGGCGGCATCAAGGAGTCGAACTCCGGCGGCCAAGCGGCGCACGCGATGGGTCGCCTCGGCATCGCGGCGATCGTCGTGACGGGCAAGCCCGCCGACCCGAACGCGCGCTACATGCTCACGATCGAGGCCGACGGCGGCGCCAAGCTCGACCGCGTCGACGGGTGGGCCGGGATGGGCAACTACGCCGTCGGCGACGCCATCAAGGCGATGCGTCCTGCCGACGACCGCTACGCCACCATCACGAACGGCCCCGCCGGCGAGGCCGGCATGAAGGCCGCCGGCATCGCGATCTCGGACACCGAAGGGCTACCCGAACCGCTTCGCCGGTCGCGGTGGCCTGGGCGCGGTCATGGGAAGCAAGGGACTCAAGGCCATCGTCATCTCCGACAAGGGCACGCAGTACCTGGAGCACGCCGACAAGGAGAAGTTCAACGAGGCGATGCACCGCTTCGGCGATGCGCTGCGGGAGCACCCGGTCTCGGGGCAGGGCCTGCCGACGTACGGAACCAACGTGCTCACGAACATCCTCTCCGAGGCCGGCGGCCTGCCCACGCGCAACTTCTCGGAGGGCTCGTTCGAGGGCGCCGAGGCGACCGGCGGCGAGACACAGCGCGAGATCACGCTCGAGCCCGCGGTCGGGCAACGTCAGCCACGGCTGCCACACCGGCTGCGTCATCCAGTGCTCGCGCTACTACGTGGACAAGGACGGCAAGTACATCACCAAGGGTCCGGAATACGAGACCGTCTGGGCGTTCGGCGCCGACTGCGGCATCGACGACCTCGACGTCATAGCCGAGCTCGACCGCACGTGCGGTGACTACGGACTCGACACCATCGAGATGGGCGGGACGATGGGCGTCTACATGGACTCCGGCGCCATCGCGTTCGGCGATGGAGCGGCCGCCATCAAGGCGCTCAAGAGCATCTTCGAGGGCGGCGAGCCGGGCAAGGTCATGGGCGACGGCGCCGAGGCGACCGGCAAGGCCTTCAACGTGAAGCGCATCCCCGTGGTCAAGCACCAGTCCTTGCCGGCATACGACCCGCGCGCCGTGCAGGGCATCGGCGTGACGTACGCCACCTCGACCATGGGCGCCGACCACACGGCCGGCTACACCGTGGCGACCGAGATCCTCAAGGTCGGCGGCGACTTGGATCCGCTCAAGCCGGAAGGTCAGGTCGACCTGTCCCGCAACCTGCAGATCGCGACCGCCATGCTCGACGCAATGGGGCTGTGCATCTTCGTCGCATTCCCCGTGCTCGACAATGCGGATGCGTTCAACGCGATCTTCGAGATGGCCGAGGCTCACACCGGCATGAAGTGGGACGCCGACGAGCTGATGAAACTCGGCAGGGAGACGCTTACGTTCGAGCGTCTCTTCAACGAGCGGGCGGGCATGGGCCCGGAGGACGACAGGCTGCCCGAGTTCTTCGAGACTGACGAACTCCCGCCGCACAACACCGTCTTCCAGGTATCCGACGCCGAACTCGACGAGCTCTACAACTTCGTCGCCGACACCGCGGCCGAGATGGGCATCTCGTAGCGGACGACCGCGTCGCATGCCTTGCAGTGACGCTGCCCTCGCCGCACACTCGTGGCGAGGGCAGCTCTGCGAGCCGGTCGGTGGCGCGAGAGGCGGGAGACAGATGAACGTGGACGTCGCGCTGTTCGCATCACTCTCGGACTTCCACACGCTGTCCGGGAGCGGGCATACGCGCACGTACGAGCTCGCCGAAGGAACGCGGATCGCCGACGTCATCGGAATGCTCGGCCTCCCCGACCAGCCACGGATCGTCTTCATCGATGGACGCCACGCCGACGAGAGCCGGGAACTCCACGAAGGCGAGCGCCTGGCGATCTTCCCGCCGGTGGCAGGCGGGTAGGCCGACGATGATGAGTCGTCACCTGTCGCCGCTGATCCCCGAGCCGAGGTCCGGGCGCGACTCGCCGCCGCGCACGTCGCCATCGTCGGCTGCGGTGGTCTTGGCAGCAACGTGGCGGCGATGCTCGTTCGCAGCGGGGTCCAGACGCTCACGCTCGTCGACTTCGACCGCGTCGAGGAGAGCAACCTCAATCGGCAGCTCTTCTTCCGCGATCAACTGGGAGAGCGCAAGACCGATGCTCTGGCCGAGACGCTCCGCCGCATCCGCGGGGACCTCACACTCACACTCGTGCCCTCGCGCATGACCCCCGACAACATCGTCGAGTACGTCCGCGGGGCCGATGTCATCGTGGAGGCGGTCGATCGCGCAGAGGCGAAGACGATGGTCTGCGGCGTCTGCACTCGCGACCTTCCCGACGTTCCGCTCGTGACCGCCTCGGGTCTGGCCGGGTACGACGAAGCGAACCTCGTTCGGACGGAGCAGCTTGCCGAGAACGTGTGGGTCGTCGGCGACCTGTCCTCCGACGTTCGAGAGGGCCACGCGTTGCTCGCGTCGCGCGTGATGGTGGCGGCCGCACATCAGGCGCACGCGGTCGTGAGGATCCTTCTCGGCCTGGACCCCGCGTGATCGACGCGCCCGCCTGAGTACGTGCGGCGTCGCTCAGCTCCTCGCACCTTCAGGAGGCGGCCTTCGCCCGGAAGCCGCGTGAGATAATCGCGCCGTGACGTCGAGGCCACCCAGAGCACGAACGCGTCGCTCGCGGCACGCGGGCAGTTCGGCGGCGCCCATGCTGTACTCGGGAGTCGGCTCGTCGCGTCCGACGCGCACCTCCCGGAGAACGGACGCCACCCGCGGACGACCGCGCTCGGGCGGTTCCCGCGGCGCCAAGCGATCTCGGCGATCCGGCGCGCCCACACTCGCGGCGGTGCTCGTCCTGGCTCTTCTCGGCGGTACCCTCACCTTCGTCGCCTGGCGATACGCCACGCGGCCGGCGGAGATCCGCATCACCGCGACGCCGAGCGATTCGACCGTACGCTTCGAATCGAAGATCGCGACCGGATCGCTCGT
The DNA here is from genome assembly GCA_963817255.1 of uncultured Actinomycetes bacterium. GTDB lineage: Bacteria > Actinomycetota > Coriobacteriia > Anaerosomatales > CAVRZR01 > CAVRZR01. Next base: position 250,592 of record CAWFNT010000001.1, on the reverse strand, counting down.
GGCGAAAGACCTCGAGCCCGGGACGTACGTCGTCGCCGTCTCACGCAAGGGCTTCGCCCCGCTCAAGAAGAACATCGTGCTCGAGCGCGGCGACAACGAGAGGCTCTCGTATTCACTCAAGCCTGCGAACATCAAGCTCGCCTTGGACATCCGACCCAAGACGGCGTCGTTCAAGATCGCGAGGTCCGACGCCAAAGTGGTGACCGGCAAGGGTCCGTTCAGCGGGACCGTCCCCGCGGGCAAGACCGTCGTCCAGGTCACCGCTCCGGGCTGCCGAAGCATCCAACGCACGCTGTTTGTCGACTCGCCGACCACCGTTGCCGAGTGGCTCGATCCCAAAGGACAGCTCCTCAGCAAGGTCGGGGTGTTCGAATGCGTCCCCGCTCCGAAGGGCGTCGCGGTCACACCGGACGGCAAGCAGGTCTGGGTGACCGCTCTGGTCACGCAGCCATCGATCGCGGCGTACAACCCGCGCACCGGCACGGTCGTCGGAACGGTCGACCTCGGCAAGAACGGAGCCGTCGAGGTCATCTTCAGCAAGGACGGCCGCCGCGCCTACGCGAGCCAGATGCAATCCGCATCCGTGTACGAGATCGACACCCGCACCTTCAAGGTCCTTCGGAGTCTCAAGACGGAATCGGCGTGGACGAAGGTCGTCGCCCTCTCGCCCGACGGGAAGCGTCTGTACGCGGCCAACTGGTCCGGCGACGACGTCTCCGAGATCGACCTCGAGAACGGCAAGCTCGTCCGACGGATGCCGACCGTCGACACGCCCCGCGGCCTGTGGCCTACCGCCGACGGCAAGCGGCTGTTCGTGGCCGGATTCGGCGAGAACAGCTACGTGGGGAGACTCGCTGTCATCGATCTCAAGACCGGCACGAGCAAGACGATCTTGGAGAAGCGTGGCTCGGCGATGCGCCACATGGTGGCCGACGAAACGAGCGGGCGTCTGTTCACGAGCGACCTCGGCAAGGACTGCGTGTGGGTGACCGACATGAAGACCCTCAAGACGCGTCGGTTCGTCGTGACGGACCGCTGCCCCAATACGATCGACATCTCGCCGGACGGCCGTGTGCTGTTCGTCTCGTGCCGGGGGGCGAACAACCCCACGTCGTACAACCTCAGGGGGCCCGAATGGGGCACTGTGCTGCTCTTCGACACCGAAACCGGCAAGCCGCTCGACGCCATCATCGGCGGGAATCAGTGCACCGCGCTGGACTTGTCCGACGATGGCCGGATGCTCGTCTTCTCCGACTTCCTTGATGCCCGGCTCCGCGTGTATGAGGTGCCACCGTACGAGGTGCTCGAGCGCGGGAAGGGCGGCCGGTACAAGGCGCACTTCGCGGAGGTCGTGAAACCGGAATGGAGCGGCTGGAAGGGACCGACGGGCGTCGCCAGCGACTGATTGCGCCTCCAGCGAGACTGCTTCAGACCGGGCACCTGTGCAGCGTCGAATTGCGGGAACGACGTGGTAAGAACGTGTGTGCCGGGTGCGGGCTAGGGGGATGATAGTTGGGGGACATTCCCTACCCGCGCGAACCACCCGACTCTAGCGAAGGAGCGCCGATGCCCGCGGACGACGCCATGCCTCCTGAAGGCGGTATCACCTCGCAAGAGAGCGCTTCCCCAACTGCGACGATGGAGCCACCCGACGGGACCACGCCGCCCGCGGGAGGTCCGCCGCAGTCACCGGATGCGAAGCCAGCGGGCAAGAATCCGTGGATGTGGGTCGCGATAGTGCTGGGCGTGCTCCTGGTGATCGTCGCCGCGTACTACTTCTTGACGGCGAACGAGAAGGTCGCCGTACCGAATGTGGTCGGCATGACTCAGGCGGCGGCCGCCGCGTCGCTCGACGATGCGGGCCTGAAGCTGGGAGCCATCTCGACAGTAGAAAGCGACACCGCCCCGGCCGGCCAAGTCATCTCCCAGAACCCCGAGGCTGCTCGAGAGGTCAAGACAGGAAGCGCGGTCGACCTCGTCATCTCGGCCGGCGCGGTGACAGTCGCAGTCCCTGACGTCGTGGGTTCGAGCAGCTCGGATGCGGAGTCCGCGATCAGCGCCGTCGGCCTGGTCACGGTCACAACGGACGAATACAGCGACACCGTCGCGGAGGGCTCGGTAGTCGCACAGGTGCCGGCGGCCGGGTCCGAGGCGATCCCCGGGGACACCGTGGCGATCTCGATCTCGAAGGGCAAGGTGCCCCCAAAGGCGACGGTCCCCGACGTCGTCGGCAAGACGCAGGCGGAGGCAGAGAAGTCGCTCGAATCGGCAGGGTTTGCGGTCAAGCTGACGCAGGCCTACCACCCGACCATCAAGAAGGGAACCGTGGGTGCGCAGGTGCCCGATGCGGGCATAGCGATGGTTCCGGGGTCGGAGGTGGAGATCTTCGTGTCGCTGGGACCGGGAACGGCGTCGATAACCGTGCCCGACGTGATCGGCATGTCCGAATCCAAGGCGGTCGACACGCTGACGGCGGCCGGGCTCAAGGCGAAGGTCTACCGCAACTACAGCGACACGACGGCCAAGGGGAACGTCTTCTTGCAGGCGCCCACCGCGAGTTCGCAGACAGGAGCAGGCACGGAGGTCGGCATCGCCGTCTCGCTCGGCACGGCGCCGTCGTCGGGCAAGCTCGCGGTGCCCGACGTTGTCGGGAAGTCGTCGGAGGAGGCGTCGGCGGCCATCATCGCAGCGGGTCTCACGCCGGTCGAGGTGCCCGGTTTCTCCAGCGCGGCTGCCGGGACCGTCGGGTCCCAGTCGCCCGTCGCGGGTTCTTCTGTGCCCGAGGCATCACCCGTGATCTACCTCGTATCCAAGGGCCCGAAGCCGACACCCTAGCGCACGTAGTCACGCACGCAACGCGCGTGCTGTCCAAACGAGAGAGAGGATCTACCCATGGCGGAACCAGATGGCGTGATCATGTTCGTTGCTGCATACGTGGATCTCGATGACGCAAAGATGGACTTCGAGGCGATCGAGGCAGTGCACAAGGAGAAGTGGATCGGTGAGTACGAAGCCGCGCTCTTCGGCAAAGAGGCCGACGGGAAGCTGAAGGTCTACGACACCGTTGCGAGCGAGCGGGGCTGGGGCGCGAAGGTCGGCGCGATCACCGGCGCCGCACTCGGTGTGATCTTCCCGCCGACGATCCTCGCGAGCGCGATCGCGGGCGCGGGTGTCGGAGCACTTGCCGGCCAGATGAAGCGCGGGCTCAAGAGCGACGACATCAAGATGATGGCCGACATGCTCGACGAGGACAGCTACGGCATCGTGATGGTCGGGTTCGCGACGATCGAGGAGGGCGCCGAGCGCTTCATGAAGCACGCGGCCAAGGTGATGAAGAAGGAAGTCGACGCGCAGGCCGAGGACATCAAGAAGGCGATCGACGAGGCAGCCGACCTCTAGCCGACCCACTCCAAAGCGCGCAGCGCGTCGTTCACGCAACCGAAGCGCCGTCGGGTGTCCGGCGGCGCTTCGCGTGGGTGGAGGCGCCCGCAGCACCCGCCGGCCGAGGACCCACGGTGCCCGCGAGTGATAGTCTCATGGCGGACGTCAGCCGGCTCGGACCAGTGCGTCGGCGTGGAGCGCAAGCAGAGGCGCAATCGAGGGGGACGAGTGACGAGCGAGACCGAGCAGCGCGAGACCCCACCGAAGCCCGTTCGCGACGAGGGCGGCTGGCGCCGCGCGCGGCGCGGCGTGTTGCTTGCCGAGGACATGTACGTGCTGCTCTTCGTCCTCTTGCTGCTCGATCTCGTTGTCGCAGCATTCATATCGAGCGCGTTCTCGGTGCTGATTCCTCATGGCGTGCGTCGCGCTGACGCTCCTCGTCGCGCTCAGGACCTCCCGAGCCCGACCCAGATCGATGCGAATCGCCTTTGTCGCCGTTGGAGCTGGTGTCGTCTTCGGCGTCGTCGCTGTGGTCGAGAGCAACCCGGTATACGTGGGCTGGATGTTCGCCATGATGGCTGCCTTGCTCGTGGTCACCCCGGTAGTGATCGGCAAGCGCATCCTCGAACAGAAGAGGGTCACGCTGCAGACGCTGTTCGGTGCCGTGTCGATCTACGTGATCTTCGGGCTGCTCTTCGCCTTCGTGTACATGGCGATGCGATTCATCACCGGCGAGCCGTTCTTCGCGAACGACGACACGGTCAACCCGGTGAACTACATCTATATGAGCTACATCACGCTCACGACCGTGGGCTACGGCGATTTCACGCCGGGTCCGGACTCCGCGAAGATGTTCGCGGCGCTGGAGGCCCTCATCGGCCAGGTGTTCCTCGTGACGACCGTCGCCCGTCTCGTGTCGCTGTACGGGCGCGAGGAGCAGCGGCGGTTCGCGCGACAGGCCGAGGAAACGCCGTCAGACGACTCGTAGCGCCTGCGCGCAACAGGAACGGGACGCCGACGGGCCCGGCACAGTGCCGGGCCCGTTCGAGACTCCAGTAGTGGCGTCCTACACCTCGGCCTGGTCCGTGTCGTCAGGAGCGACCTCGGTCGTCGCGGCCTCCGGCTCCGTCGGAGCGCTCTCGCCGGGGATCTCGGGGGCCATCATGGCCGTCCCGCCTCCCGCCATCGCTCCAGCCATATCAAGGTGAGGTCCAGCAGCGCCCTGCCCGAAGAACTCGATGATCAAGACCAGGACCCCGACAAAGATCGCTGTGCCGATGACGAATCCCGGCGTGAGCGGTGCCGCAAGTACGTCGATGATCACGCCGAGCGCCACAGCGACGATACGCAAGGCGGCCTTGTTCGCCGTGACGAACTCGCCGAACGCACCCAAGTTCGCGTCGCCGCGAGCCAGCGCCATGCCGCGAGCGACCGCATGCCGGAACCAGAGCGCCAGCTTGGAGGGTCCTCCGAAGAACGCGATCACGGCGACCACGAGGCCGATGGTGATGGCCGTGGTCTGCATGGTCACCAGGAACTTGAACACGATGTCCCAGAAGGCCTGCGCCGCGTCGTTGGGAATCGCCGCGGCCTTGTAGGCCGCATTGATGAATGCCGTCCGACCGAAGACGAGCATCTCGAACGGCAGCAGGGTGACGACGATGACACCGATGCCGAGCCAGAGCCACGCCCGTCTCGTGTTCGGCGCCGCCCAGAGCGCCAGTGCGAGGAACAGCAGTGCGAGGAAGGGCAAGATCCAGACGAGCGAATTGAAGAGCCCGAAGGCCGTCTGCGCCTGCGCGAGCCTCTCGGATTCGTAGAGCACGAACGAGTCGGGGAACTTGTCCCACGGAATGAACTTCGTAAGGCCGGAGATGCGCGTGGACGCCAGCCGTTCTTGGGCCGCTGTCACGAACGCGGCCGTGTTGAGCGTGATCACGCCGTTCGTGGTGCTCACCGCGCCGCCGGGCCGACCGCCCTTGATCGCGGCGACGAACGCCTCCTGTGCCGAGCGCATCGTCGTGGTCCACACATTGGAGAACTGGTCCGACCGGACGACCTCCGTGATCAGCTTGTCGGCGTAGGTCTCAATCTGCCCCGCGACGGGCGCCGCGATGGGGGCGAGCGCCGTTGGCAGCAAGCTTCGAATCTGCGCCTCGACATCCACCTTGGCGAAGAGCGCCGTGCTCATCTTGTCCGCCACGACATTCTGGATAGCCGGGTCTTGAGCCAGCGGGCCGACGGTCGCGACCCATTGGTCGGTGTTCATGATCGTGCGGTTGATCCATATCGTGGGGATAGCCAGGCCGAAGAGCATGAGACCGATGAGCAGCAGGACGACCGCGCCGGCCCACCTCCATCCCCTGGACCGCCCGCGCGCCTTGCCCTCGACCTCTGCCCTCAGTCGCTCGTTCTCCGCCCTCACTCGCTCAAGTTCGGCGGCAGGATCCACGGTCTGGCTCCCCGCGGTCGTGCCCGGAGCTTCGTTGGCGTCAGCCATCACACTCTCCCCTCAAAGGTCCGCCGAGGCGGACGCGCTTGCGCAACGTGTGCACGTGTCGCTCGGAACGTCAGGTGTCATGTGCGTTCACGACCCGTTAGGGCACCCAATCCCCACGGGCAGTGGAATCCCGGGCCTCGACCCGGTGCACTAGCATCTACCAGTTGGTTGGTACCCATGACGTCCCTGGTTGGCACATACGGGCGGCCTGCCCATCGTCACCGGGCCGAGCCGCCGACGTGCCCTCCATTGAGCGCGATCCAGATGAAGAGCCCGCCGATCATCAGGAGGATGCCGCCGAACACGGTCGAAGCATGACGTCCGAGCCAGACGTCCAGTCTGTCGAACGTCTCTCGTGCGTCCTCGCGCTTGCGGTAGTAGATGACGATCGGCGTCACGAGCATCGTCTCAAGGAACATGATGAACACGACGAGGAGCAAGAACTGCCACTCGGCATCGAATCCGGATGACGCAATCACCGCGCACCCGCCCAGGAAGTACACCCACTGCGCTCCCGGGAGCGCGCAGTTGTAGACCGCGTACCCGAAGGCGGCGGCCGGTGGGAGCTTCTTGAGTGTCCGAAGCCACACCGGGATCTCGTTCGCTTGGGCCGACGCGGTCTTGGGCTTGCGCGTCACAAGCCAGAACCCCATGCCGCAGAGTATCGCCGCGAGCGACCAGGCGAACCAGGGAGGCATCGTGACGCCCTGGCTCTGGGTCTTCGGAGCGGCCACAGAAACGATGAACAGCGTGGTGAATCCCAGCACCAGACGCCACGTAGCGTTACCGAGCACGTACGACGAGGACGTCCTCAACGGCCGGTCGGTTCCCAACAGTATCGTCACATACGACGTCCACGTGGGCAGGAACGCGCCAGCGATGATCCAGGGGACCAGCTGAACGAACGTCTGGGCCAAGCAATACCTCCCTCGGCATCGCACTGTGCCGGCCGCCCCGGTCGCGGCACCGCTCGCTCGCATCGCGAAGCGACTGCCGCGAGACGACAGCCAGCCGAAGCCCTCAGAGACATGCCCGGAGCGGAGCCCCGGAAGCGCAACCCTACCGATTGCGCCGTCCGTAGGCGCCGCTGCCATACGATCCGATGTCGACGGCCAGCGCGAGCCCAAGGAAGACCCAGTTGACGAAGCTCAAGCCACCTGGATAGACGAACACGTACATAAGTGTCGTCCACGGCAAGAAGAGCACGCCGAGGAGCGGCCAGAGCCAACTAGTGAATGTCCGTTCTATGCGCCCCGGCACGAACAGCCACCAGAGCAGGAACGCCAGACGTGGTGCACCCGCCAGCACGCTCGCGAACAGGCAGCAACCCATTCAAATCCCTCCCCGGAGTAGGTTAAACAACTCCAATGTACCCACTCGAACGACGTCTGACCCGCGACGAGCCGCGAAGATGCAGGACTCGAGCGCCGGCCTAGGTCTCTAGAGCAAAACGGTACACGGCCCCCGCGACGAGCGCTCCCACTATCGGGAAGAGGATGAACACCCAGAGTTGGGCGATCGGCCAGCCACCGCCGGCGAACGCCGCCGTGGCGATCGACCGAGCGGGATTCACCGACGTGTTGGAGATGGGGATCGTCACGATGTGGATGAGGGTGAGGGCCAGCCCGATCGCCGCGCCGGCGAACCCCGGAGCGGCCTTCTTGCTCGTGGAACCGATGATGACGATCAGGAAGACGAATGTCGCGACGGCTTCGGCGACGATGACCGAGGTCAAGTTGTAGCCGCCGGGCGAATGCAAGCCGAACCCGTTCGAGGCGCCCGCCAGGCGCGTAGCGGGATCATCGCCTTGGGCCTGGCCGCCAGCGATAGCGAAGATCGCCGCGGCGCCCAGGAGCCCGCCCAGGACCTGGGCGACCACGTATGGAACGACGCCGCGACCCTCAAACCGGCCTGCGGCCCACAGGCCGATCGAGACCGCCGGGTTGAAGTGTCCGCCTGAGATGTGGCCAACCGCGTAAGCCATGCACAGCACGGTGAGTCCGAACGCGAGTGCGACGCCGAGGATTCCGACCCCGGTGTCCGGGAACGCTGCGGTGAACACCGCCGCGCCCGCACCGCCTAGCACGAGCACGAACGTGCCGAGAAACTCCGCTCCAAGCTTCTTGACCACGATCTCCCCTTCCTCCGAACGAGCAATCCGCGGTACCAGCCCTTTGCTAGGAGTCTCCCCGTCGAAGCCCTATCCTTCCCCGTCGACTCTGTCGATAAGCTCTTCGGTTTCGGCCTCGGCAATGGTTCGCTCGGCGCCTACGATGTCGCCACCTTGCCCGCCCAGGATCGAGCCGAGCTCGACGGCGATTCCCACCGCCTTGCCCACTGCTCCACGGGCGGAGTCTTTGAAGCCGGCTTTCTCGTCCTGCTCCGCCGTCGACCCGCCCTCGGCCTCGGCCTCTCCACGAGCAGGCTCGGGCTCCGATTCGACGAGTTCGGGCTCGTCCGGCCCGGGTTCGGGCACGTCGCCCGGCCCCATGTTCTCGATGTCGGTGCTCCAGTCGCGATCGTCGCTCATTGCTGTCTCCATCCTCCGGCCGGCGGGCCGGAGTCGTTTCGTCCGAACGTGTGCAACCCAAGTGTAGCCGCGCACGCACGCACCCGCACCACCTGCGTTCGCAACACGGCTGCTACCGAGTGTGCACCGCAAGAAGGCGCGCGGCATTCGCGCCCAGGATCGCTTCGATCTCGTCTCGATCGAGGTCTAGTCCGCGAATGTGCGCGATCTCCTCAGCGGGGTCGGTCCACGGGCCGTCGGTGCCGAAAAGCACGCGCTCGACACCGTGCGCGCGCACGAGCGCCACGAACTCGGCATCGGGCAGGTGCCGCGGCGTGTACGCCGTGTCGAGCCAGACGTCGCGCCCGGCGATGTGCTCGGCCACGCCTTCCCACATCTCGTACCCGCCGAGGTGAGCGAGCACGACCGTGAGGCCCGGCCACGCGTCGATGACCGCCGCGAACGACTCGGGCGTCCCGCGTACGCTCGGATACATGATGTCGGCACCGGCGTGAAAGAACACGATCATGCGATGCCGGACCGCCGCCGAGTAGATGTCGGCCATGCGCGGGTCGTCCGGCTCGAACGTCTGGAACTCGGGATGGAGCTTGAAGCCAACGATCCCGATGCTTGCCATTCGGGCGATCTCCGTCGCCGGGTCCTCGAGATCGGGATGCATCGCACCGAACACAATGACGCGGTCGCTTCGCGCCGCCGCCGCCCAGTCGTTGATGGAGGCGACCTGCGCCGGCCTGGTCGCGACCGGCTGCACGACCGACACGTCCACGCCGGCGCGGTCCATCTCGGCGACCAGCCCGGCCACAGTGCCGTCGTACTGCGCGCGCAGGCCGCCTTTGGCCTCGAGCGACGGGATGGCCGAGTGCGCGAGGGCATCGGGGAACGCGTGCGTGTGGACGTCGATGACGGGCATCGTTGCGCAAGGATAGCGCAACGACGTCGCGCCGCAGGCTCAGTGCTGGTACCTTCCGATGTAGTAACAGAGCGCGACGGCGCCCGTCATCAGGTAGCCGGAACATGCCGCGCAAACGAAGGAGTGATCGTGCCCGAGATCCCTGCTGGTCAGGCAAGTGCAAACGACGCGCTGGAACAGTCGCGCGCCGAGACCCGGGCGGCGTTCGAGAACCGGGCGCTCATGTACTTCCACCTCTTCGAAGTGCTCGCCGAGGAGCTGGGCGAAGAGCGTGCAGTCGAGGTCATGAAGCGAGCCGTCTATCGCCGAGGACTCGAGGTAGCCGAGAAGTACAAGGCCGCCGGTGCCGCCGGCGACCTGGACGAGGTGGGGCGGGTCTTCTGCGGGGGGTCGCCGTGCGAAGGCACCCTGTTCGAGCCGGGTGTGGAGCGCCGCGATGAGGACCTCATCGTGCTACGCATGACGGCCTGCCCGCTCGTCGACGCGTGGCGCAAGGAGGGCGCATCCGCCGAGAAGATCGACAGTCTGTGCGAGATCGCCGCGGCGGTGGATGAGGGCACGTTCGAAGGTGCAGGGCTCGAGCTTGTCTTCCTCGACCGACTGGGCAGTCCGGGTTCGGACAGGTGCCTCCTGGAGCTGAGACTGCCGGTCAAGACGGAGTGACGGGCCGACGCGTGGGCGGTAACGTCGTCGCTTGGGGGCCGGGAAGAGAAGATCGGGCGGATGCGAGGGAGGAACGCGCGTGACGTGCTACATGCGGCACATGGACTGGCTGTTCGACGAGCTCGCGATATCTTCGGACAAGAAGAACCGCGCGAGAGTCGACGGCGCTCTGCGATCGATTCTGAGCATGGGGCCTGAGGCGCACTGCCCCGAGATCTGGGGTGCGGTCAAGTCGCTCTCGGACGACGAGCGGTTCGAGCTGGTGCCTCAGGTTGCGGAGGCCCTGGACGCTCGCTAGGCCTTCTTCTCCTCCAGCATGCAGATCTGCTGCATGCGGCCGGCAAGCCAGTACAGCAAAGCGGCTATCAGCATCGGCGCGACGATCAGAAGCAGCATGACCATCCACACGCCCGCTTCCCAGCCGAAGATGACTCCCCACGCAACCACGCCGAGCGCTCCCAAGACGAGAATCAGGGCGGCGAGGCGTTCGTAGAACATGCCGATGATGAAGACCGCGATCGTGACGGCGAGCGGGATCAGCTCGTTGATGAAGCCCTTCTGAACGTCAGCCGCGGTGTAGACGATGTTCGCGTAGCGGGCCTGCGTCTGCGAGCCGAAGAACATCAAGATCCAGTACAGCCCGCCCAAGATGACGAAGAGTCGGGCGAAGATCCGCTCGACGTTCGCGCTCTCGGTGTTGCAGGTGCGACTCAGTAGCTCCATCCTGCGACCTCCACTCCCGTAGGCAATACCTGCCTGCGAACTCCTCGGCTAGAACGGTCCGTTTGAGTCCCTCATCAACTGTAAGTGTCCCCCAGCACCGGGTCGCGGCAAACAAGACTCTCGGCCTGCGCGAGGCGACTGCGTCCTAGCCTACTGAGCTCCGGCCTCCCGCTCTACCGGCACGTATTCCACCGCAACTGCATAGGGCCGCGACTGGATGCCGCCCCGTTCGTCCTCGGCGAGCACCTTCGAGACCTTGCAGCCGACGAGCATGATCCTGACCGAGTAGTTCAGCCAGATGAGCAGCACGAAGACGGAGCCCGCGGCGCCGTAGACACTGCCGACAGCGGCCCAGCTCACGTACAAGCCGAACAGGTATGTGCCCACCAACCAGGCAACGGCAGTGAGGCCCGCGCCGATCAGTGCGCTTCGCCATGGCACGTGCGCGTCGGGCAGATACCTCAGCATGACGAGGAAAGCGACCGCCGACGAGCCGAGCACGATCAGCGGCGAGCCGAGTGTCTGGATGAGGTCGGCGAATCTGGTGAATTGCGGACGCGACGCTAGCACCGCCGCGGCAGAACTCGCCAGCACCCCCGCCACGAGGAGCGCCGCGGGCACGAGCGCAATGGCCGCCTGCGCGAGACGAGCTCGAGCGACCCGCCAGAACGACACCCCCTGCCGCAGGTCCACGTTCCACATCGTGTTGTACGCACCCTGTAGTTGGTACATGGCAAGCGCGGACGTTCCAAGGAGCAACAGCACGGTGATCCACGCGGTCTGAGATGACATGGCGGCATTCCGGCTGCCTACCAGAGCCGCGAGCGTGTCGGTCAAGTTCTCGCCCAGCAGCCGCACCAGGGAGTCCTTCACGACGGTGCTCACGACGGCCTGTCCCAGTACTGCACCGGCCAGAGATACTGCCAGGAGCAAGGCGGGCGCTATCGCGAAGAGGGTGTAGTACGCAAGGGCGGCCGCGAGCCGAGAGCCGCGGTCGCGCTGGAACTCCCTGTACGTTCGGAGTACGAGATCCTTCATCGACATCCCGGTCTGCGACACACACTTCATCTGCGCCCATCGGACGCGCAATCACCCGCGTGCCTAGTATCGGCGAAGCGCGCACGCTAGGCACGCATGGAGATGTGGGTCCGTGGCGCGGGCGGCTGGCGCACAGAGCGGACGTCGGCGGCCCGACTACCGACGTCCGCTCGAGCGATCCCGGTTCTCGTCGCGAGTGCGCCAGCTGACTATGGGAAATCGTACCGGACGAGCGAAGGATCCACCCAGACATCGTTGTTGAAGTACCAGGAGCGTCCGCCGACGTCGATGGTGCCGGTGTAGCGCGCGTGGAATGCGACGATGTTTGTCTTGTTCGTCCCGGTCAGGGCCACGCCCGGCGGGGCAGATCCCGATCAGCTGGTCGCGTCCATCCAGAGAACTGGACACTCCCACACCCACGCTTGGCATCCCGGGTAGCGGAACCGAGGCCTTGATTGACTCGCTCACCCCTTCCTGTGTGGGGCTGTAGTTCATCAACGGACCCGTGAACATGAATACCGGTCCGGGCAGCGGCACTGGGCCCTTCCCCAGACCACCACGTGCTGCTCTGAGAGCGCCAGCCGCGTCGGTCGAGACGCTGCCGTATCTGAACAGGCCGGTCTCGCTGTCAAGTATCAGCCCGCCTCCGAAAGGACCCCACGCAATCCCGAGTTGGATCTTCCCCGGCTCATTCGAGAAGTCGATCACGATCGACGGGTGAGTCGGGAATTGTGGCACCCAGCTTGAGCGGGCGGCTCTTACCTTGACGTAGCTGCTCCAGTACTTCGTCGCAGCCGCCGAGCGGATGGCCAGGGCCACGAGCGGGATGGAGACTGAACCACTGCCGCCACCACCACCGAATACGGCTACCGCCCCACTCGGGTCGCTCGAGTCGATCGGGCTGTCCTCGCAGTAGACGTACTTGTTGAGCGATAGCGGGTTCCCGGCCGTCGGGGTGGCGGGATCCGGCGACAGGAACCGACAGGTCTTGGGATCGTAGTATCGCGCCGGCAGATAGTAGAGTCCCGACTCCGTGTCGTAGTAGTAGCCGCGGTAGCGGAGCGGCTGACGCGAGGCGAGCCAGGGGTCCGCCCCGCCCAAGGAGGTGATGCGCCCCCACGGATCGTATGCGTAGCTGGCGACGATGACACCCGTTTCGCTGACGAGGGCAGCCACCGAACCCAGGGCATCCGTCAGGTAGTGATACGTGACTGCAACCCCGCCCCTGGTCACCTGTACGGAGAGCGGCCGTCCATCGGGACCGTAGAGATAGCGAAGCAGGGTGCCGTCCTCGTCCTTCTCGGCGACCAGAGTCCCGCCCGCCCAAAGGGCAGACGTCGTCGTCGTTGCGCTTCCCTGCTTGACGACCTTGAGTTCGCGCATGCCGGTTGCCCCGTACGCATAGCGGGCGCCCGCGCTGGCGGATTCGTATCCGACCAAGCCGCCCATCGAGTCGTAGGAGTAGGTCGTCGTCTTCGTCGATGTGCTGGGACGCTCCGAGATCCTTCGGCCAAGTGAGTCGTTACCGTACGCCGTGACTACAGGGCCGGCAGTCGAACTCGTGAGCCGGTCGTCGACGTCGTAGGAGAAGCTGCTGGCACCCGAGGATGCGAGGATCCGAGTGACGTTACCTGACAAGTCGTACTCGTAGCTGGTCGTGAACCCGTCCCTCAGCCACGAGGTCAACCGGTCGGCGAGATCGTAGCCGAACGCCTCGCTTCTACTGAGCTCGGGGGCGGTGATGCCGGTCAGTCGATCAAGTTCGTCGTAAGCGAGTTCGTACGAGGCGTAAGGCGCAAAGAGGCTGTTGGAGGCTAGATAGGCCGTACGCACCGACGTCGTGCGGCCGAACGCGTCTCGGCCGGAGCCCGTGGCGGTGAATGCCGACAGAACCGATTCGAGACCTTGCGACGCGTTCCAGCCGAGCCGGTATTCGCGACCGAACGCGGACTTCGTCAGCACTTCGCCGCTGGGCGCGAATGCAGCGGTCGTGCTGCCGGTCTCGCCGAACGCCGTCCACGAGGCGGCAACGGCCCTGTCGCCGGCGTCGTACGTGGTCGCGATGCTCGTCGCGCCCGCGGGGCCGCTCATGCTGGTAGCCGTGATCCTCGAGAGTGCGTCGTACGTGTTCGTCACGGTGCCGGACGTCTCGCCCGTCAGCGTCACGTCCGCAACGCGCGATGCCGCGTCGTAGCGGGTGCTGACCACGGTGGCCGTCGTACCCGCAGCATTGAAGTACGTCGTCGAATTCGGTCGCCCGACAGAGTCGTAGGCGTTCTGTGCAAGCCGAGCGCTGCTACTGCCAGGCCTGTATGTCGCTTTGAGCCGTCCGAGCGAGTCGTAGGCGCGCTTCGAGAACAGACCGGAGGGCAAGGTGACGCTCGTCACTCGCCCACCTGCGTCGTAGCCCACGCGGGTGACCCGCCCAAGTGGGTTCGCCGCGCTCGTCATGCGTCCGGCGGCCGTATACGTGTAGCCAGCCGAGATGTTGGCAGTGCCTGTGTTGATCGCAACCCCGCTGAGCCGCCCCGCCGGGTCATACGCCCGAGAGCTCAAGACGGTCTCGCTCGTCGAATCGGAAGAGGCGCGGAACTTCGAGAGCAGCTGCCTTCCACGTGCATCGAAGGAACTCGTCAGAAGACGACCGGTGTTCGTGGTCGTCTTGATCTCGAAGCTGTGCGTGGCGAGGTCGAACTCGTGGCGTGTCTGGGTGACGGCCGGCGACAGGAACAAGGCGTCGAAGAAGACGTCGCCGGTCACCTTCGAGGCCTTGATCTGGATCCGCACGAACTCGACTCCCGGGGGAACCGTGTACGCCGACGTATAGCGTCGCCACGACACATTGCCTCTGAGTCCGGTGGGTGTCGCCTGCGGATGCACCGGGAGCACGGCCTTCGAAGCGTCAGCCTGATCGAGCACTATGGCCGGACCGCCTGATGACGTCTTGTATCCGCAGAGTGCGAGGTATCCGCCGAATGTGTACCGCTCGCCTGTCTTGACGGGAACCCAGTCCGAGACCAGGTAGGCCGACGTCGTGCTGCTCGCTTTGAGATGCGCCGCCCATGAACCGGTGATCGAAGACATCTCGATGCGCTCCTGGGTAACGCCTGTGGCGGCCGACGCCGTCCAGTTGGTTGGAGCGCTCTTGCTTCCCCATTCGAATGACGCGTTGTCCAGCAAGTTCTCATCGCTCGACGCGTTGCCTCGCGCTAGGCACACGTTGTCGAACACCGCGGTGCAGCCTGCATCGACTGCGAGGTGGACGCGGACGCCGGCGCCGTTCGTCGGCGCGACCCATGCGCCCGTGATGCGCCGCATGCTGGCCGTCGAAGTCAGACCACCCGACGCCGAGCGGGCGACCGGGGTTTCAGAGATCATGGCGCCTGTCGAATCGTACGCGTCGAGACAGAGCCGGCCGTTGCCGCTCACCCACGCACTGGCCGTGTAGGTAGCCTCGGCCGTGAGGCCTCTCGAGTCCGAGACCAGCCGCGCTCCTGCCGTTGGCGTGCCCGCAAGCACCACGACCCGGCTGCCGAGGTACGGCTGGGAGAACGGAAGGGAGGACGTCGGCGTCCAGGTGTACCCCGAGTTGCCACCGGTCCATCCGTCGGTCGTGGGGTTCACCTCGAATGTCGTGTTGAGCATCTTGTTCAGCCCTGAGGAACCCCCGGAGCCATCCATGACGCGGTTGCCCCACTCGTCGTAGTCGCCCGCGGCTGTGTAAACGGTCTCGGTTCCGTCCGCGCTGACTCTCACCGACGAATCGACCAGTCGGCCGCATTCGTCGTACGTCGAGGTCGTCTTGTTCCCGAGCGCGTCCGTCGCGCTGCTTTGACGGTCGTCGGCATACTCTGCGGTCGTCTCGCGCAACCCCTTCTCGTTCGTCTTCCAGACCGCTCCGTGGCTGTCCAAGTCCATGGTGTCGGTGCCTGCGGGTGTGGTGACCGAGTCGACGTGACCGTAGGAGTCGTAGCCGTAGGTCGTGCGAATGGCGGCACCGGCGGGATCCGAGACGACCTCGGTCTGCTGGTAGCCGAGCGCAGCGGACAGCGTCACCGTCGTGGTCAGCATCGCTCCGTCCTCGCCCGTCGTCGCGACGGTGACGACAGGGGCGTCGGCCGTGCCTCCGTAGGAGTAGGACGTCGTCACACGCATTCCCGCAGGCCCGCGAACCACACGGAACACCTTGCCGCTGACGTATTCGATCGTCGCGACCTGTCCGTCGGCGTCGGTGGTCCGCGTGATGCGCCCGCTCGCGTCGTAGCCGAATGTGGCAACGGCTACGGCGGAGCTCGGTCCGGGCCGCGACACCGTCACGGTTCGACCCACATCGTCATAGGTGTAGCGGACGACTCCCTGCTCTGCGGCCGCCACCCCGTTCGAATCCACGCCACGCCAGTCCAGGCGTTCGGCCCTGCCAGAAGACGTGCCCCACACGATGTCCAGCCCGCGGCGCGCACTCTCCTCCACGCCGCCCAGCCGCCAGAACCCGTCCGGGCGCAGGTAGGACACAGGGTTGTCGGACTCATCGGCCGTTGCGATCAGTTGTCCGCCCTCGTTGAAGAACACCGGCGCGTCATTGAGGGTGAATACGGGCAACTCGAACTCGCAGACGTCGAAGGTGTTACCCGTGTTCGAAGCGCTGCCCAGCGCGTATACGCGTACCGCCTTAGTCCTGACCGGCTTGAACGCCACCGTCTGCCAGCCACTGCCGACCTTCGGCGTCGTGAGGCTCGACCCGGCGTCCTTCCAGTCCGCCGGATCGCCCGTCTCATTGGTCTGGAGGAAGTAGGTGTATGTGCGCGCAACGTTGCCCGCCCGGTCCCACAAGTAGATCCGGGCTCGGTCGATCAGCCGAGGGCGTGCGAGGTCATATTGAAGGTAGTTCGTTCCCGACGAGTTCGCCGAGCACCGGTCATAGCCCGACGCCGCTCCGACGAACGCTCCGTCAACGGACGCCCCCTGAATCGTGTCTGCGGTCACGGTCGCGTTCGTCGACACGTCTGCGTCTTCGGCGGCGTTCTTGAGTTCCAGAGAGAGCCCCGCGCCGAGCGGATCGCGTGTGTACTGGCCGTATCCGGCCTGCCGAAGCGTGCGCGTCGTGCCCGAGGAGCTCGTGAGCACTTGGGAGCCGTCCTCGAGCGACACGTCGTCGACCCACGCCGTTCCCTTGGCGCTCAAGAACTCGAACAGGAGGCGCGCACGAGCAGCCTTGGCGGGCGCAGTGCAGGAGAGAGTTCGCCGAACCCATGACGTCGTCTTCTCCTCGACATTCTCGGCCGCCGAGGATCCGACCTCGGCGCCGTTGTCGTCGTACCAGACCATCTTGGCGCGCACGCCCCGGTCGCTCTTGGCGGCGTCTACCGTCATCGCCGAGGTGTTCACCCAGTACGACACGTCATACCGCTGTCCCGGCACAGTGAAACGTGCGGCTGCTCCCGAGGATGCGTCGGCGACGCTCACGGACGCATACGCCGTCGCCGAGAAGAGCTTGAGCGACGCGCCCGTCCTCGCCTGGGTCGTGTCGCGATCGGCCTTCGCCGTGTCAGATGCATACCAGTCGGTCGGATCCCCCGTCGCGCTCGGACCTGACTCGAACCCGGAATTCGCGAGGACCTGCGCACCTGGCGTCATCGATGGCAGAGCAAGCTGCCAGCCCGTCCCGAATCCGAAGTCGCCGGTCGTGGACGAGTCGTAGCGCAAGCCGAAGCCGAGTGAGCCTCCCAGGCCCGGGCCCGCGAAGTCGGTACGCGAGATCTGAAGCTGACCCGTGGCAAGATCCACTCGCGCCCCTCCCCCCAGGTCGTCGGAGGCGTGGTAGGCGAGTTGGCCCCGACCGTCGGACCCACTCGTGAGTGGCGCGTAGTCGAACGGACGCCAATCAGTCCAGAGCGACCAGCCATCGTGCGCGCCTGGCACGGTGGCGGCGGCCCGCATCCGCACATAGTAGCGACCCGACTGCAGCGCGAGCGCACCGTCAGCCAGTTGATAGGAGTTCTGTTTCGGCCCGAGAGCCACCGTGCCCGAGACCCAATTGGCCGTGCCGGGTGCGGCCTGCTTGATCTCGAACTCCGCTTTGGTGAGCGCCTTCCCCTCCGGGTCGACGAAGTCCCAGCGGATGTTGGGAGGGCCGGCAACCGCAACATCCGGCCCTGGGTCGATCAGTGTCACCTTCGGCCGAAGCGTGTAGCGGACCGTGATCGAGGGCTTGGCGCTGCTCGAACTCTCAGTGGGGTAGAACTTGCACGAGTTGGTGGTCTTGTCGGCGTAGAGCATGATGCCGTACATGGGCGAGTCCCCCGAGACCCATCGGTCAACGATCGATTCGACGTCGATGCTCGTCCAGCCGTTCGGACTGATCGAACACTGCGAAACGAATGTCGTCGACGGCCTCGTGTTCCACGTGACCCCGGTCTGACTCCACGACGCGTTGACCCGAGCCAGGTTGTTCGTCACGGACTTGCCGGTGTAGGTGCCGTAGCACCACATCTTCAGCTTGGCGTCGATGACGTCGTAGCTTCCCGAGAGCGCGCCCTTCATGAAGTCGTCGAGCGGCGGCTTCACCAAGGCATAGCAGATGCCCATGCTCTCGATGCTCCAGTCCCCGACTCTCAGAATCGTGCTCGTGCCGAGGTTGGTGGTCGGCTTGGACTTCGAGACGTACGTCTCGTACAGCCCCCAGCTGCCGTCCCAGTAGTAGACCGAGGGATCGATGCGCACCGGGTAGATCCGCGCGGGATCGGCGAGCCAGGCCGCGTCGGCAACAACCGTGAGACGCCAGTCCTTGCCACTCGGCGTCAGCTCGTAGTGCGCGTTCTCGGACTCCGCCGGCCCGGTAGGCCCTGTTCGCGAGTCAGACATCACCGGAATCGGCGTCACGAAGACCGGATCTGCCGAGTCCCGCTCGTAGTAGCCGATCCATCCGTCTTCATCGAGTCGGGGTGCGAGCCCACGCGTGCGCAGCGCGTAGCTGAAGCTCGTGCGACCGTTCCATTTGGGGAGGACGATCGCCTCTTTGAGGCCGTTCGAGTTGCTCTCCAGTTCGATGTCCGCGTCTTCCAGCGCCTGCGGGTAGGTCACGGCGTCGGCGCGACCGACCACTCGTCGTCCGGCTGAGTCAGGGGACTTCAGCACAGCGCCTCGGCCCTTCCCGATCGCCCTCATGCTCACGGCCGCCCTGGAGGTCTCGATCGTGACCCATCGGTTCCCTGCGGTTCGCATGGGAAGGGACACGTCGAAGGCGTTGGCGCGGTTGTGCCAGGTGCGACCGTCCGCCCCGTCCACCTCATCGAGCGACGAGTCAATCGGAACGTACAGACCCGTAGCTGGGTCGCGGTAGTTGATGGGATCCGCGTACGCCTCGTGAGTGAAGGTCCCGTCCCCGTTGTCGAAGGTCATGCTGCGGGCCGTGCGCTGCTTAATGACCTCGACCGCACCTGGGGGCGGTGGCTCGGGTTGCCCGGCGGCCGACACCGGGACAGTCAACGAGCCGCACAGGAGACACAGACTCACAACGCACGAGATCAGCTTCGACATCGCTCCACCAACGTGCCGCATGAGAACCTCCCGATTGTCATGCCGTCCACCGAGAACGGCTGCGCATGACCGCGCGACTGCACGAGACGTCTTCACTCCCGTGGGCAGTCGAGGCCCGTTTGGCCCGTCTCGATTGGACACGAGGCGCCTTGTTGGCGGAACACTAGTTTCTTGTGATTTGTTTCCAGCAGCCGGGACACCGTCGAATGGACGTGGCGCCGACGAACGACGGAGCGGCGCGTCACGCTCTCTTGGCCGAACGGGACCCCGCCTCGGCGTGCTCTCGTCGCAGGCCTAGTCCGACGCGTCCAGCGCGATCTGGGCAGTCAGCACGGTGGAGTCGCCCACCTGGCTCAATCCCACCGAGCCGTTCCGGGAGTTGGTACGCTCCCGCATCCCCTGTAGCCCGTGATGCTCCCCTGAACGAAGGATGGCATCCAGGTCGTCGGGGGGGCCGGCGCCGTTGTCCGAGACGTCGATGCGGAGAAGCCCCTTCCCTCGGGTGAAGCGCACCTCGGCGCTGGAGGCCCGCCCGTGGCGAGCCGCGTTCTCAAGAGCCTCCTCGACGATGCACTCCACGTCCCAACCGGCCCGCGGCGACACCCCCGAAAGCACGTCGAGCCCGAGACAGTCAACCTCCATCGAATGCCTGAATCCGCTAGCTCTGCAGAGCTCCTGGATGGTCATGGCGAGCGGCGACGTGTCGCGATCCGGCGCATCTGCCGCAACAGTACCGCCCGAGGGGATCGATTGTCCGTCCGACAGGATGCGCTGCAGATCGGTCACGGCATTTCGGATGTCAGTGGCGGCTGACGACAGCTCCGCGTCCGCCTCGGAGACTTCGTCGCCTGTAGCCGTGCGGGCCTCGACCGTCTTCGACAACGCGATGAGCCTGTTGTAGACGCGGTCGTGCGCGTCTCGAGCGATGCGGGTGCGCTCCTGTTCCGTCGCAAGATCGCTCGCCAACCGGTTCCTGCGTTCGTTGAGCGTTCCGAGTCCGAATACCAGCGCGAAGCTGGCGAACAGCGTGAGGAGCGCTGCCACGAGGTACAGGCCGATCTCAAGCCCTTGAGACAGTCCGGGGAGGGACCCGAAGTAGAACGACCCAAGGGCGTCCTCGATCGGAGAGGCCGCCCACCACTGATCGGGCGGACGCAACGCCACCTGGTAGACGCGGCCCGTCGGCGCGACGTTCCCGATGCCCTCGACCTTCTCCATCACCAGCGGCGGGGGCACGTCGCTCAGGCCGACTTCCCTGTACGGATCCGATTCGGTCATCACAACCCGGCTCATGGGTCTCGCAGCAGCGTCGCCCGGGTAGTCCGCGTACGGGTGCTCCCCGCCGGGACCCGCGAAAACATAGAGCTGCCGAGGCGAACCGCTCTGCCCCGCACGTGGCTCGCCTTCTGGAGCCAGAACGTAGATCGTGCCCCGGAACGAGACCGCATACTGCTCGATCCGGGCGTGTACTCCTTCCTCATTCTTGGAGAGGTCCCAACCGAACTCGCTGTAGAGCTGGAACGCGAGATCGTTCTGGTCGGAACGCAGCGACGTCTGCTGGCCGGTTGCCACAAGAGGGATCGCCGTGAGGGCGAGCGAGGCCGCCCAAAGCAGCATCACCGAGTAGGCACCCAGGTAGAGGACGAGGCCACGCCGAAGAGCACCGAGCCGCCATCGTCCCGATGCGTACGCGGCCTCACCCTCGGCGTGCTCCGCTGAGGCTATGGACCACGTAAGAATGGGATAGGTCAGTGCCATCACGAGAAGGCCCATCGGAACCACCGCGAAGACTCCGACCCAGAGAGAGGTCGCGCGTTCCTGTCCGAGTCTCGCGTCGAGCAGCACGAACGGGAATACCGTGAACGCAGCGATGATGCTTGAGGCGAGCGACCATACAAGCCACCGGGCACTCACAGGCAGCACGGCGAGAACCGCCATCAGAACGCCGATGGAGAGTGTCGCGATCAGCGCGAAGTTCAGTAGACCGTGGATTCCGCTGTAGCCTAGATACGACCACCAGCGACGCCCGGCTCCCCACGATTCCCAGATCAGCGCCGACATGACTGCGCACGAGACGGCGGAGCCGACCAGCAATCCCGTGATCGAGTCCTTCAGGCGCAATCGAGAGAGCCGGCCGATGGGCGACATATCAGTAGATGAATCCGAGGACTGTCGCGGATCGGCCTGCCGGGCAGGTTCGTGTTGAGATTGCGCCGGAGGATCCGTCGGCCATCTCGCTCACGACGAAGCCGCCGTCGGGATTGACCTTCTCGACGTAGGACACGTGTCCTTCGGGACCGGTCGACTCCACGAGCACTGCGCCCGCGATAGGAGTCGCTCCCACTCGAAAACCGTTCGCCTGGGCTCGCACAAGCCACTCCCGAGCGACGCCGAAATCGGGCTGGAACACCCCATCTTCGAGTCGTCTGATCTGTGCGTACCACCGGCACTCGCCGAGCGGATAGGAGCGTAAGACAACCGAGTTGACGCCGCGCCTACTGCCGGTTCGGGGCATCAGCCCCTCGAAGTGGATCCAACGGTTCTGCCTTCCGAGGTCGTGGCCGTTCGCTCCGGCGCCGCTGACCGAGCCCGCCGCGCTGTCGTACACGATCCTGTCCCGAACCCGCCACGTCTTCGCGTCCCTGCTGTACTGGCTCCACCGAAGACGGACCTGGTAGCCCCAGCTGTATCCCTGGTAGCCGTTGTACAGTCTGAAGAGGATCTCGTGATCCATGGGGGTGTTGAGCCCGTCGTTGACCTCCACGCGCACCCAGCCGGTGTCGCCGTAGTAGCCTCGGCTCACCACCTTCTCACCGTCTGCGTACGCGAACGCCTCGTCGTCGACGTTGTAGAGGCGGACGTACCACTCCGCCTTCGGAGGCAGCGCGGGTTCGTCGGGGACGCTGAAACGTCGCACAAGCCCGACTGACGCGAGCGCGAGAACCGGCAAGATCAGTGCGCCGACCAGCAGTCGAGACGGAAGCGTGGGTCGAAGCGCGCGCTCGCTGGATTGGGGGCCTCTCAGCTCCACTGCGTCTGCTTGTCTCGATCGGAATGGCAGGCAACAAGATCGGCCGACGACCTCGTCTCCGGCAATGCGTCGTCGTCCACGCCAATGCTAGCGCACTGCGTGCGTCAATCCGACGCGGAGCGGCGAGCGAGATCGTGGCGAACGCGCGATCGGGGTGCGCTCGGGGCGCGGATCAGCAGGAGTGTGCCCGCCCAGTCGGGCTGTGCACGCGCGCCCTAGACCGCCCGCCCCTCGACGAGTCGCTGGAAGGCTTCCTTTCGGCTGGAGGCGCCGAGGATCTGGTACGCGAGCTTCAGCCTGGAGTTGACGGTGTTGACGCTCACCGTGAGTTCGTCGGCGATCTCCCTCGCGGACATGCCGCAGAAACAGTAGAGGTACACCGTCTTGCGAATCGACTCGGTGAGGTCTCGCACCGCTGGGTTCGTTCGCATGACCTCGGTCGCGTACGAGGAGAGTTCGACGGTCTTGCCAAGAAGCGCCTCGGCGACGGAGGGAGTCACGACGAACCGGCCTTCCATCACACCCACGATCGCGTTGCAGATGCCATCCGCGGACTCGTTCTTCCATACGTAGCCGTCGGCGCCCGCGCGGATTGCCGAGAGCACCGTCTCTTCGTCGTTCTGCACGGAGGTCATGAGGATCTTGGCTGGCGGACAGGCGCCTCGAATCAGCGGCATGCCATCGATGCCGCTCTGGCTCCTCTCGCCGAGACGCACGTCCAGCAGCACCAAATCGGGCGCCGGGTAGCATTGGGTGCCGAGTTTGGTGCACGCGTCCGAAACCGAGTCCGCCGTCGCCCACACGTGAGTGCGCCGGTCGCGCGCGACGAGGCTCTGCAAGGCGTCGCGGGCGTAGTAGTCGTCGTCGACGATGAGCACCCGAATGTTCTGCGCCGCGTTCATATCCGTCCCGCCCGCAACTCGTCCATGCGAACCCTGCCGCCACTGCGACCGGGCGGTACCGGCCTGCCGGCACGAGCTCGCAGACCCGGCGTCCCACGATGCCCGGAAGCCCGCCCTAGCTAACACCCTACCTGAATCCCTCAGCGAGCCCACCCAAGAAACTTGTGAAGCGATGCCGCGCCGCCCTGACCCCCAGAGCTCAGGACCTCGCATCGCACGGGGCGGGGTGCCCCGCGAGCGCCTCCCGAACGAAAGAGGCGCGGCCATCTCTGACCACGCCTACCTGTGAGTTCTATGGCGGGAGTGACGGGGCTCGAACCCGCGACCTCTGGCTTGACAGGCCAGCGCTCTAACCAGCTGAGCTACACCCCCGCACGGGGCATCCGCGAGAGCGGACAGCGAACGGGATTGTATACGCCACCCCTGCGGCTGTCCACTTCGGAGGCTTCAGCCACGACAGCCACGGGACAGTCGAGGTCGGGTAGGATTGCCACATGGACGAAACCACCGCCCGATCCGCCGCGTCGCCGCCCTCGCCTCCCGCGCCCGAGTACGTCGCGGGACTGCACGACACGCTCGCAGAACGCTTGTCCGCGCGCGATCGCGATGGAGTCGTGCGCACCGGACTCGATGCCGTCCGAGTCGGCGGTATCAGCGTCGCTGACCTCTACACCCTGGTCCTCGGTCCGCTCATGGTGGAGACGGGAGATCGCTGGCAGCAGGGTCGGACTCGGGTGTGGGAGGAGCACTTCACCACCCAGTCAGTGCGAAGCCTCGTCGAGTCGCTCGCGCCCGAGGTGATGACCACGGCCTCGTCCGTGTCTCCGGCAGGCGCGCGGGTCCTGATGGCATGTCCGCCCGGCGAGCAACACGACCTCGGGCTGCGCATGCTTGCCGACCGCTTCCGCCTTGCCGGATATGACGTCTACTACTTGGGCACTGACACACCCGTGGACGAGATCGTCGATGCGTGTCGCGCGCTCGCGATCGACCTGCTCGTCTTGTCGGCATCGACGCACTACAACCTCGTGCTGCTACGGGATGTCGCGGCGCGCATTCGCACTGCCGTGCCGAACGTGCGCCTCGGCGTAGGCGGCCCGGCGTTCTGCCGAGACAAGCAATGGCCGCACGACGAGATGCTCGACCCGGTCGCGCTCGGTCTGCCGGGTGCGCGGCCCGCCGACGCGACACCCGCCAAGCCGAGCGCACCCGCGCCCGGCGAGGGCGCCATCTGATGCTCTCGTTCAAGATCGCCGCGCGCTTCCTGCGCACCTCACGGGCACAGTCCATCCTGATCGCGGCCGGGATCGCGGTCGGCATCGCGGTGCAGATCTTCGTGGGCTCGCTCATCACGAGCCTCCAGGCGAACCTCGTGGAGACGACCGTCGGTTCGGCGCCTCAAGTCACCATCAGCGCGGTCACAGAGGGCGATCCGGTCACCTACACCGACCGCATGAAGCGGATCGTCACCACCGACCCGGCCGTGAAACCGGGCGCGATCGCGCCGGTCGCGAACGTATCTTCGCTGTACGCGGACTCAGGCGGCGACAGCGCTCCGCTCAACCTCAAGGGCGGCGAGATCAAGGGCCTCAACGTGATCTACGGCCTCGCCGACAAGACGCAGAAGGGCAAGGCCTCGCTCGGTGTGGGTGAGATCATGATCGGCTCCGATTTCGCCGAGAAGTACAGCCTGGCCGTTGGCGACACCATCGGACTCATCATGCAGGGCGGACAGACCGCTCGGCCCACCGTGTCGGGGATCTTCGATCTGGGCTCCTCGGCGGTCAACGAACGTCAGGCCTTCGTGAATCTCAGCCTGCCGAGAAACGTGCTCGGCTGGTCGTCGACCAAGTACTCGGCGATAGAGACGCAGATGAACAAGCCGTTCGACGCGCAGGCCGTCGCAAAGTCCTGGAGCGCCAAGCTGCCTGGCGTGAGCGTCTCGGACTGGCAGTCGCAAAACGCCGACCTGCTCACCGCGCTTCAGAGCCAGTCGTCGTCGAGCTACATGATCCAGGCGTTCGTGCTCATCGCCGTGGCCTTGGGCATCGCGTCGACGCTGGCCATCTCGGCGGTACAGAAGACCCGTCAGATAGGCATCCTCAAGGCCATGGGGATGGGTGACAGGCAGGCCGGGCGCATCTTCCTGTTCCAGGCCGCGCTGCTGGGCGTGCTCGGTGTCGCCGGCGGCATCGCGCTCGGCTACCTGCTCATCTTCGGTTTCTCATTCGCGCCGGTGAGCTTCTCGATCGTGGTGCAGCCGAAGTTCGTTGCCATCTCGGCGAGCATCGGCATAGCCGTGGCGCTGCTCTCGTCGATCATCCCGATCCGCAGTACCTCGCGCCTCGATCCGATCG
Organism: uncultured Actinomycetes bacterium; assembly: GCA_963817255.1. GTDB lineage: Bacteria > Actinomycetota > Coriobacteriia > Anaerosomatales > CAVRZR01 > CAVRZR01. Next base: position 225,021 of record CAWFNT010000001.1, on the reverse strand, counting down.
AGGTGATCCAAGGTGGCTGAGCGCAAAGCCGGAGCGGGCGACACGCTGCTCGTCGCCGAGGGCCTCGACAAGGTCTACGGGAGTGGAGACGCGGCGACGCATGCGCTGCGAGGTGTCTCGTTCGAGGTCGAGAAAGGCGAGTTCGCTTCGATCATCGGACAGTCCGGCTCCGGCAAGTCCACACTCCTCAACATGCTGGGACTGCTCGACACTCCCACGGCAGGCCGGGTCCTCTACGGCGGCGACGACGTGGCGGCCAAGTCGAAGGCCCAGCGGGCCCGGTTGCGAAACGAGCTCATCGGCTTCGTCTTTCAGTTCCACTACCTGCTGCCGGAGTTCAGCGTCTTCGAGAACGTGACGATGCCCTCGCTGATCGGCGGCACGATGTCCGCCGCCAAGACCAAGAGGCGTGCCGAGGAGACGCTCGCGTTGCTCGGCCTCGAGGGCCTCGAGGACAAGAACGCCAACGCGCTCTCGGGAGGTCAGAAGCAGCGCGTCGCGATCGCGCGCGCTCTGATGAATCGGCCGGCACTCTTGCTCGCCGACGAACCCACCGGCAACCTCGACACGGTGAACACAGCGGCCGTGTACGACCTCTTCCGCAAGGTCAACGTGGAGACGGGCACGGCGTTCATGATCGTCACCCACGACCGCAGCGTCGCGCAGCAGGCCGACCGTATTCTCGAGATCTCCGACGGCGAGCTCGTCCAAGACGTGCGAAACGACTACCTCGCGGCGCCGACCACAATAGGCCCATGACGCTGCCGCAGGCGCTGGCACGAGACGTGCACTACGTGGAGGCAATGCCCTTCTTCCGCCCCATTCCACGCACGCCACTTTTTCGCGCACTGCGCGCTCTCGCGCTGGTCGTGGTCCTGCTCGGCGTCGCCTTCTTCTTGCTCGCGGCAGCCGAAGCGAGACGGCTTCGGGTCGACCGCCGAGAGATCCAGACGCTCAACGTGCCGGAGGAATTCGACGGCACGCGCATCGTCTTCGTCGCCGACATTCACGCCGGTCCCCAGATGGGCGCCCGGCGCTTGTCCACACTCATCAAGACCGTGAACCATCTCAATCCCGACGTGCTCATCTTGGGCGGCGACTACGTAGGCGGCCGCCTCGAAGGAGCCCGGCTCTTCTACCCCGAGGCTGCCCACTTCAAAGCCTCGCTGGGCCGCTACGCCGTGCTCGGCAACCACGATGCGTGGGAAGGCGCCGAGGAGGCGCGGGAAGGTCTTCGCAAAGCCGGCATCACGCTGCTCGAGAACGACCTCGTGCGCGTCGAGCGCGACGGGGCTTCGATCGTCATCGGGGGAGTCGAGGACCTCTACACGGGTCACCCTGACGCTGTAGCTCTCGCACGCGACGTGGATACGTCCGACTTCGCCGTGCTCGTATCCCACAATCCCGACGTGTTCGGACCGCAGTTGCCCGAGTCGCCCGGGAAGTGGGACCTTGCGTTGTCAGGTCATACGCACGGCGGACAGGTCAACCTCACCGCGGCCGTGGCTTCGGTGGGCTTGGCCCCGATCAAGCGGCACTTCAATAGCGGATGGGCTCGCGAGAGCGGCGTGCCGGTTCTGATCTCGAACGGCGTCGGTACCGTCACCGCACCGCTGCGCTTCTTCGCGCAGCCGGAGATCCACGTCATCACGCTCAGGCACGGGGAGGGCGCGGACGACATGCCTGCCGCGCCGAAGCGCAAGAAGGCCCCGGTGAAGGTCGCCGGAGCGAATTCGCGCTCCTAGGCTCGCGCCGCCTGCCCTAGCCCCACTCAGAGCCCCAGTCCGAGCTGCTCTCCCTCGTCGTCGCCCGCAGCGGCCGTCCCCGACGACGACTCTGGCGCAGGCTCACCGGTAGGCGCCCCGTTCGGCCGTCGGCGCTACCACGTCACCCAGGATCTCTGCCATCTCTCGCGCGTTTCGCGGCGCGTAGTCGTACTTGCAGTTGTTGAACATCACCCACGTGCGCTCGGTCTCCTCGGCAAGTTGCCGAATCGGTTCGCGCCACTCGGAGAGCTCCTCGGGCGTGTAGAGGTAGTCGAAGCGATCGGCCGCCGAGGCGGTTCGTGCATTCCACGTTCCCTGGTTGCGCCCGTGGAGCCGGACATAGCCGAATGGGGCGGTCGCGGCGGTGACGGGCGGCATGGTCGTGCCTCCGGGGATCTGCGGCGCGTCCACGGCGACGAATGCGAGTCCGCGATCGGCGAGGAACGACGAGCGTCCTCGCCATCTGGGAGCCCTCCACCCACGAGTTGTGGCGGAACTCGACGAACACCGGAAGCGGCCGGAGCATCTCGGCGCCCATCTCGATGAACTCGAGGTTACGGGTCCGGTGAGTCGGGTCCTTCGCGGTGAAGTACGGCGGGTACTGCATCAGCACCCCGCCAAGCTTGCCTGCCCGATGAAGGGGCTCGAGTTGGGAGACGAACAGCTCGAACGCACGCTCCACCATCTCAGCGGGCGGGTTCCGGACGCGCCCCCGCGTCGTGACCTCGTAGCCGTACTCTCTGAGATCCGGATGAAGCGCAGCGTTCGTCCACCTCGTGACCCGTCATGAGGCCATAGGCCTTGACGTGAAAGATGAAATCGGGCGGCGTGCGCGCGACCCACGCGGCAGCGACCTCTGCCTTTGGCAGGCCGTAGAAGGTGGAATCGACCTCGACCACGTCGAATCGCTCGGCGTAGTAGCGCAGGCGGCCCTCGGCGGTCGACACCCCCTGCGGGTACCAGCGCTCTATCATGGTCTTGTCGGTCCACGAGCAGGTGCCGAGCACCGCATCGCCCATCGGGATCTCCCGCGCTTCACGTGCCGCCTCGTCGCGGGGATGATACCCGTTGCGGGCGGCATCTGAGGCCACTGGCGTCGACACGCCGCCTGCGGCGATGGGTATGCTATGGCAGGACAGCCGCGCGAGAAGCGAGCGGCCCGTTGTGGAGCTGCCGGATGCTTAGCTGGCCTCGATCGAGGAGGACGGGATGAAGCCCATAGTCGACAGGGACCTGTGCATTGGCTGCGGGCTCTGCGAAGACATCTGCCCGGAGGTCTTTCAGCTTCGGGACGACGGCCTCGCCTGGGTGATCGACGAGACGCCGGATCCCGAACTCTACGACTGCACGCGTGACGCGTGCGAAAGCTGTCCGGTCGAAGCGATCAGCCTCGAGCAGTGAGCTCGGCTGAGGACAGCGTTCCCGAGCCATACTGCCTGCCGGAATCCGACGAGGCCCTGCTCGCCGAATGCGACGTGAGCGCGTTTCGCGCAACCGGCCCGGGCGGGCAGTCGGTGAACACGACCGATTCGGCGATCAGGCTCAAACACCGGCCCACGGGCATCGTCGTCGTATGCCGCCGCGAACGGAGCCAGCTCAGGAACAAGCAGGACTGCCTGGAACGCCTTCGCAAGCGCATCGAAGAGCGCCTCGCTCCCCCTCCGCCCGAGCGCAAGCCAACGAAGCCCACCGGAGCGCCACCGAGAAGCGGCTCGCGACCAAGGCGCGAGTGGCCGCGAAGAAGCGCACGAGACGCATACCGGCCGCCGGCGAAGAGTGAGCGGATCGGACGCGGATGGACCTTCAACAGGTCGGCAAGATACTCATCCTGGTCGCTGTCGGGCTCGCGCTGTTGGGCGGTCTGCTGTGGGTCTTCGGCCGCGCCGGCGTCGGCGGCAAGCTCGGGCATCTTCCGGGGGACATCCGCATCCAAGGGGACAGCTGGAGCTGCTTCGTCCCCATCACCACGTCGATCATCTTGAGCCTGCTCTTGACCCTCATCCTGGCGCTGGTGATGAGGTTCTTGCGCTAGGGTACGCGCGCCGAGCACGCGCGGAGGCGGGTCCAGACTGCGCTACCGCCATATCAGATAGGCGACGAACACCAACCCGGCCGTCATGACGAGCGTCGTGGTGATCTTCACGCGGCGCGAATGGTGCTTCGAACGCCACAGCACCACGTACGCCGCAGGGAAGAAGACCAGGTAGAGGATCACGAGGGTCAGCCAGCGGGTTTCCCAGGTGGATTCCTGGATCAGCCCGGCGTTCATCCCGTCCGGCTCGAACGTGTCGGTCTTCATCACGTTGAGACCGTGCTCGCCGAGAAGGCCCGGCGGCTGGTTGGGCGGGAGTTCCGGGGTCGGTTCGTTGTCGTCGCTCATGTGCTCTAGTCTAGCCCGCCCGACGCCGGGGTGCGCTCGGCCTTGCCGGCAATCCGCGGAGGTCGTCGAAACCGTAGCGCCTCCTCGCCATGAACAGACGCGAATCCTCGCCGCAAGGACTTGCTTCGGCCCAGAAGCGGGTATGTAGCCCACGTCGGGCGCACAGTCCCGACCGCGGGAGGCGCCAACAGGCGCCCGTGCTGGCAGGCCGTCGGTGCTCGCGAACGAGGCCGACAGATTCCGAGGAGGACCGATGGACCGCGAGGACTTGCTCCACAGGCTCAAGTCGCTCGCCCAGCTCGACACTGATGCCGTGCACGTCTACGACGAGGCGCTGCAGCATGCCGAGGACGAGCGCGTTCACGAGATGTTCGGGCGCTTCCAGGGCGAGCATCGCTACCACGCCGAGCAGCTGTCCCAGACGATCGTCAGGCTTGGGGGCGAGACGCCCGAGCTGAAGGTCGACATGATGGGGCATCTTGCCGACTGGGTGACCACCTTCCGCAGTATGAGAGGTACTGTCGGCGCCCTGCACGCCATTAGGACGGCGGAGCATTTCCACAACCACCGCTACAGTGAAGCAGCAACGTGGGAGGTCGAGGACGCCGAGACCGCGACCCTCTTGCAGCGGTTCTACGAAGACGAGAAGGGCCACCTGGCGTTCGTTGAGGAGCGCTTGGACAAGAAGACGAGCGTCGGAGCGTCGGCATGAGACCCGAGGACACGGAGTCGAACGCGAGCAGATGTCTGTGTCCGGGCTGTCCCACCTACAACGACTGCATGCGCGACGCGGACCAGAGGATCTTCTGTTCGCGAGGCATGACGGAATGCGGCCCCAAGGGCCGAGGTTGCATCTGCCCCGAATGCCCGGTGTGGGCTGATCACGATCTGAGCAGCACGTACTTCTGCATGGACGGCGCCGCCGAGTAGAACGCCCGCGCACGTTCGGGGGCGGGCGCCGCATCGGGTGCCGCGCCCCGGGGCGTGTGCCTACGCGTAGCCCGGGAAGTGTTCCGAGATGACGCGGTCTGTCGGCACGCCCACGTCATCGAAGAGCATCCGGGTGAGGCCGTCGACCGCGCGGGGCGGGCCCGATACGAAGAACCGTCGTTCGCCCCAGTCAGGCACCACGTCGCGAACGATGTCGGCGTCGATATGGCCGGCGAGCCCCGTCCACGCACTGGGGGGATGCGAGAGTACGTTCACCACCCGGATCGTGTCCGAAGCGATCGCGTCGAATTCCTCCCGGAAAGCGGCACCTTCCAGGTCGCGGTTCGCGTAGAGCACGACGATATCGACCTTCGCACCCGAATCGAGCGCCCAGCGCACGGTCGACCGGACGGGCGTGATGCCGATGCCCGCAGCCAGGTACACGACCTTGGTTGCGTCGGGATCGAGCACGAACGCCCCGTCAGGCCCAGCGAGATGCACGACGTCTCCAACCTCCAGCATCTCCAGACGGTTCTTGAACTCGTGACCGGTCATCCGGGTCGTGAACTCGACCACCGGTTCGGTGGGCGAGCTCGAGAACGAGAAGTGGTGCTCGATGGGTCGCAGCTCGGAGCCGGCGGCTTGGAGCAGGACGAAGAAGAACTGCCCGGGTGCGTAGGTAAGATCAGCGGGGCGCTCGAAGGTGAACGTCTTGGTCGCAGTGGCCCGGTCCCGGCTGCCCAGGTATCGCACGTCCCATTCGCCCATGGTGTCCCCCCGTCCGCACGCCGACGAACGCGGCGCCTGCGCCTCGATCCGGGATCCTCTTCTCCGGTCGCTCGATTCTCTCGCGTCCCATCTCCCGGCCGCCTCGGCCGGCGCTCGATCGTCTGGCCGATCCGCGCCGATCAGATCCCTCGTCGCGAAGTAGATAGCCGTGCGCACGGCCGGTCAAACGGGCTGCGCGAGGACTGAAGGGGCCTGCCCCGGAACTCGGGAATCGCCGAGGAGTCAGATCCCCCGGGCGCATCCGCTGCAGAAAGCACCTCGGCCGCCCGCGTCCTCCCGAGCGGCCGAGGTCGAAGCGTCAACACACGACGTGTTCCAGCGAGTGACACGGGCGTTCATCACAGGACGGGTAGGAACTCGGGCAGCGCCCGATACACCACCCGATTCTGGCACCGCCATCGTCATAGTCGGCGTCTACGTGGGTGTCATTTCGCACTGGCATCTCCCCGGACGGAGCCGAGACTCTACGCCGGCGAGTGGTAGTAGACGAGGGACTCCTGCCTGAATGCCAGGGCGCTGACGGCGCTTGGTGGGCGATGAGGGATTTGAACCCCCGACTTCCTCCTTGTAAGGGAGGCACTCTCCCGCTGAGTTAATCGCCCGTAGCGCCTCTTCGATCGGCCGGTGCGCCCGACCGCCGGCACATTGTATCAGCGCGCTCGTCCGAGCCCGCCCGCGCGCGAACGCGTCACGCCGCAACACGCGAAGCGCCGCCCAGCATTCACTCGGCGGCGCGGAGTCGCGCTGGTGCCCCCAGGAGGATTCGAATCTCCGTTACCGCCTTGAGAAGGCGGCGTCCTTGGCCACTAGACGATGGGGGCGTGGTTCGGGAAGCAAACCCTGCGCCGCCGCGCTCGTGCCTGCGGCTTCGAGACCGGCCTACTTGACCTCCACCGTCCCCTTCTCGGTAGTGTGCAGCCTGCAGTAGTAATCGTACGTCCCCGGCTTCTCAAACGTCCTCGAGTAGGTTTGCTTCGGGTAGACCGATTCGCTGTCCGAGTCGGGGAACGTGACGGTGTGGGCGGTCACGCCTTCGTTCGTCCATGTCACCGTCCCTCCCGCCTTGATGGTCACTTCGGCCGGCGTGAACGCTCCCTCGGTCACGCTCACCTTCGCCGAGGAGCTGGCGGAACAGCCGACCAGCGCGACGAGTGCGACGAGGAGTACGAGCGCGGCTGACAGGGCGAGGGTCTTCTTCAACGGTGGCCTCCAATCCTGCACGTTCTGAGTCATGGTATCGAACCGCGGGCCGGGTGGTTAGACTGCGCTTGGGCTGGAAGCAAGTCCGTTGCCCAGTGTTCCGAAACGCTACGACGCGCAACTCTAGCGCGCCGGGGAGAAGGGCCGTCGAATGCAGAGGAACGAGTTGCTCCCCGTCTCGATAACCGCCCGCGACCTCGATGACGCCTGGTTCCAGGTCATCGACGCGATCATGACCCACGGCTATCGCTACGAGGTCGAGCGGGGCAGCTACGAGGGCACCGACCGGATCGAACTCGACTTCGCGACGGTGTTCGTGAAAGACCCCGGAAGCGGTCCGCTACTCCCTATCATCCCCGACGGCCTCGGCATACCGCCTCTCGCCGACGAGGAGTACGTGAAGTGCGAGTACTTTCCCGGCTACCTCCTAAGCGACCAGCTCCAGCCGAACGAGGAATACACCTACGGCCAGCGGATCATGTGGCCGGTGAAGGACGACCTGCTCGGGCTCACGCTCCCCCAGGTCGAATGGGCGATCAAGATGCTGCGCGACTCAGGCGGCAACACCAATCAGGCGACGATCGAGATCGGCCGGCCCGAGGACATCACCGTCCACGACAACGAGGGCACCGGATACGACCCGCCGTGCATGCGGCTCATCGACTGCCGCGTGCGCTACGGGAAGCTGCACCTCGTCGTCTACTTCCGCAGCTGGGACGCGTGGGGGGGATTCCCGGTGAACATGGCCGGATTCGAGCTTCTCAAGCAGTACATGGCCGAGGAGATCGGTGTGGGGTCGGGAAGTCTCATCGGCGTGTCGAAGGGCCTGCACCTCTACGGCCACGTCGAGGAGATAGCCAAGATCAGGACGCACCGTACGTAGCGAAGCGCCATGCAAGGACGGGGAATCGTATCTCCACCACTCTTCCACAGGCGATGCAGAGCGGCACCACATCTTCGCGGGATACTGAACCAGAAGACAGAGCCTTCTTCCCCTCCTCGAAATGCGAAACGACCCGGTTGTGGCAGCCGGGTCGTTTTGTGTCTTCGCTCGTGCGGCATCTGCGGCCGGTAGAACACCTTTCGCCACAAGCGTCGCGGGCGACGCCGTCAAGATCGATCGTCTCGCATGTACGCAGCTAGGCCCGCCTGTTTCGACAGACGGGCCTAGTGTCTAATCTGGTGCCCCCAAGGGAATTCGAATCCCTGTTGCCGCCTTGAAAGGGCGGAGTCCTTGGCCGCTAGACGATGGGGGCGGCTGAACAACTGGTGGGCCGTGTAGGTCTCGAACCTACGACACCCGGATTAAAAGTCCGGTGCTCTGCCAACTGAGCTAACGGCCCTCGGCGCCGCTCCGGGCTGGCCCGGCGCAAGGCAAGCGACAGTGTAGCGTCGGCTTGCGGGAGGGTCAACGCGCCGCCCTCGCGGCGGGTGCTACGATTGCCGGTGGTCCCTCGCCGAGAGGAAAGGCATGCTCACCGACCTCGTGGAACAGTATGGCGCCTGGCCGGTCGTGCTCGGTACGACCCTTCTTGGCTGGGTTGTCGGGCTGATCATCCGCTCGGCGCTTCGCGCGACATCTGACCGCCGAGGATGGCGCGCGGGCCGCGCACTCGCTGATTCGCTGCGAGGGTTGCCGCTGCTCTGGGGCGCGCTCGTCGGCCTGGGCGTGCTCCTGCCCACGCTCGACCTCACCATCCGTGCTGGCCGCATCGCACTCGACACGTTGCAGGTGCTGTGGATCGCCTCCTTCACCTGGCTTGCGATGCGCGTCGCCGGCAGACTGGTTCGCGCATGGACGACGCGCGAGGGAGCCCTGGTGCCGTCGGGCACCATCTTCGTGAACATCGCGCGAGTCGCCATCTTCATCGTGGGCGCGCTCGTCGCACTCGCGACCATCGGCGTATCGATCGCCCCGCTGCTGACCGCTGCCGGAGTGGGCGGCCTCGCCATCGCACTCGCGATGCAAGATACCCTCGGCAACTTGTTCGCGGGCCTGCAAGTCGTGCTCTCGAAACAGATCAAACCGGGCGACTTCATCCGGCTGGAGACCGGCCAAGAAGGCTGGGTACACGACGTCACGTGGCGGAACACCACCGTCAAACAACTCTCCAACGACCTGGTGATCGTCCCGAACTCAGTCATCGGCAAGTCGCTCGTGACCAACTTCACGTCGATGGACGAGCAGCACTCGGTCACCGTGCCCTTTCAGGTCGGATACGGAGCCGACCTGGACACGGTCGAGCGTGTGGTGGGCGAGGTAGCGTGCAGTACGCTCGAGGGGACGCCGGGCGCGGTCGCCGAGTGCGAACCGGTCGTGCGCTTCCGCGAGTTCGGTGACTGGGCGATCCGAGGCGTTGTCATCCTGCGCGCGTCGTCGTATGCCGATCGCGCGGTGCTCGTGCACGACTTCATGAAGAAGTTGCACACCCGCTTCGCCGAAGAGGGCATCGAGTTCCCGCTGCCCGCAAGCGAGGTCGTGGTGGAACAGGGCCCTGGCTAGCAGCGGCATCGAGGTCGGCTCCGACCGTTCGACTCCCGTGGCACCTCAGCGGACACGCGATCTCCACACGCGTTCGAACGCCGCCTCGAGCGCTGCGGATGCCGGTCCGTTGCGGTCGCGGACCGCAACGACGCCAGCGAGGGCATTGGATAGGAAGACCTCTTCCGCCCGCTCCAGATCCGGCACTCTGAGCGTGGCCTCCTCGGCACGATAACCCAGGCCACGAGCGAGATCGAACACGAGGGAGCGAGCGACGCCGTCCACCGCAGGCGGCGACGGCGGTGTGAGGAGTCTGGTGCCCAAGCGGATCCAGATGCTCGCCGAAGAGCCGTCCACGATCGTGTCGTCTGGCATGACGAGCGCCGCCTGGTGACCGCCTCTGGCCAGGGCAGCGGCGTGCGCGAGGTCCCATGCCGCGCGCGCGGCGGGCTTGGCGGCCCCCGGTGGAAGCGAGGGCGGGCTTTCCATGGAGTGCGGAACGAGAACAGGGCCGTCGGCGACAGCGAGAAGCGACGGATGCGAGTCGACGTCCGCGGCCACGTGCCGGTCCGGGTGCACGAGTATCCGCAAGCGCGCATACGATAGCGATTGATCCAGCTCCTCCAGCGCAGAGTCCACCCGCGCGCGGACACGTGCGAGTAGGGAAGGTCCGCAGCCGCCCGCAGCCAGTCTGGCCAGATGCCGATCCAATAGGGCCACCCGGCCGAAGGCGACTCGGCAGGTCTCCAACAGGGCGACGCCCGGCCCGCCATCGCCCGAGACAGGAGACGCCTTCACGAGCGTCTCGAGCCACTCGGACGCGGGGTCCGACTCGATCGTGATCCCGCCTCCAGTCCCCCACCGGACGCTGCGCGATGCCGCATGTGCTTCTTGTGGGGTCGCCAGGCTGCTTCGGGGTTCGTATTCGAGCGTCCGGATCAACACCGACGAGTCCATCATCCCCGGCATCGCGACGAGGAGCGCCCCGCAGTAGGCACCCCTGGGCGAGGTCTCAATCTCGCCGATGATGCGCATGGCGGCGATCTTCGGGGCGCCGGTCACGGAGCCGCATGGGAAGGTTGCGGACAGGACCTCGGCGAAATCGACGTCCCGGCGAAGCTCGCCTTTGACGGTGGATACGAGCTGGTGGCAGTAGGGTGTGGGAACCACCTCGTAGAGCGGATCGACTCGCACCGTCCCCGGTACGCACACCCGCCCGAGGTCGTTGCGCTCGAGATCGACGATCATGACGTGCTCGGCACGTTCCTTCGGGTCGGCAAGCAGCTCGGCAATGAGGGCACGATCGTGTTCGGGCGACGCTCCACGCGGTCTCGTCCCCTTGATGGGACGAGTCTCGGCGAAGCGGACCTCGCCCACTGTGCGCAGTCGCAGGAAGCACTCGGGGGAGACCGAGGCGACGGCCTCGCCATCCGGCAGCTGCAGGAACGCCGAGAAGTCCGAGCCGGCCCGCTCGAGCAGCGTCGCGAACGCGGAGGCCGGCGCGACAGACGTCTCGCCGTGGATCCGGTAGGTCAGATTGAGCACGTAGACGTCCCCGGCGGCTATCCTCTCGCGCACGTCGCGTACGCACGCACGGTACTCACGGCCGGTCAGATCGTCATGCGGGCGATCGAAGAGCGGCAACGCAGACGCGCATCGGTCGAGGCAAGACGGTCCGAACGAGGCCGGCAGCGGTGACGGCGGAAGCGCACCCCGTGCGTGCCAGCCGTCTTCGGCGAGCTCGACGGCACCGCCGTACTGAACCACGGTACACGGTCCCTCGAATGGTGCGAGCACCGCGGTAAGTGCTGGGCCTCGACCGTCGAACGTCGCCTCAAGGGACGCGGCCACCTCTGCGAGGTCGAGTCCTTTGCGAGTATCGATCGGATCCCAGGCCACCATCGCCCGCCCGTCGAACCAGCCACGCGTTGAGGCCGGCGCCAGAACGAGTGGGCAGCGCGACCGGAGCGCGAGCGCCCAGTCGGCGGGAGAGCGGGTGGCCGTGATGTGCGTTGGGTGTAGCAGCACGCGCTCCTCCTGGAGCAGTGTGCCACTGGGTGCCCGCCCACCGGGCTGTCATGCGGCCTTGAGCGATGGGCAGACTCTAGCAGCCCTGGCCGCGGCCGGGAAGCGATGCCGACGTGGAAGGTCGCCTACCGCACCGTGACGTAGCGGAATGCGCTGTACGAGGCCGAGTGGCTAGCGTCCCGATGGTACGCGCGCAGGCGCCACTTCCCGCGGTAGGGCAGCCGTACCTGGGCGGTGTACTTGGTATGCCCGGACGACCTGACTACCGACGCGGCCTGCGTCTTCCTAAGCACCCACTTCCCGCTTTCCCACCGGTAGGCCTGCAACCGGGCGACTGTCTTGCGCACGGTCGTGCGTACGCTGATCGCTCCGCTCGCCTTGTATGTACGACCCAGTGACATCGAGCTCGCGACGACCGGCGTGCTCAGCGCCGCCTTCTTGGCCCACGAGACCCTGTACGCACCCGAGCCTTCGCGGGTGTAGGCGTTCACGTGGTAGGTGCCTGAGGTCGATGCCACGTAGGTGAGTTGCTCCGAACCCCCCGGCGTGTCCGAGCGCGCGACCGCTTCGCCGACGCGGTCGACAGAGGTCGCAGCGGGTCCGAACAGGTACAGCTCGAAGTCCGCGCCTGAATCGGAGTCGAGCTGGAAGTCCAGCTGGTCGCCGGCGGCGAGGTACACGCTGTAGACATCGTCCTGGTCGATGTCGTTATCGAGCATCCCCGAGAAGGGAGAGTCAGGAAGAGCCACGCCAGGCATCTCACCCGTGTCTCCAGGACGGTCGGTGGTCCAGAACACCGTGTACTCCGCTTCGTCGACGAGCGCTTCGGCATGGCTGAAGACGTCGAGGTAGTACGTGCCCGAATCGTCGACCTCATACGAGAACCGAACGGGGTACGCGCCGGATGGGCGGTCGTCGAACGCGACGGCCAACGCGTCATCGATCCGCGTGGTGTCGGGCGAGATCAGCGAGAGATCGATGTCGCTCATCATCGTGCCGTGCAGGACCGCGCGGAAGATCTCCCCGGCGCTCAGCTTGACGCGGAAGATATCGTGGACGTCGTCGGTGCCGACGAACGCCCCCTCTGTCGGCGATGTCGAGACGACACCCGGGATCTCATCGTCGCCTTCGGCGAACAGGCCCGCCGTGGTCACGGGAGTCACGGCCAACAGCGCTCCCGAGAGTATGAGCGCTGTCGCGAGTCGTAGGATGCGCGTGTGGTCGAACATCTGATCCTCCCGATCTCCGGCCGTTGCCGCCCGGCCCAAGGGCCAGCCGGCGGGCGGACGATCGCCGGGCAGCAACCCGACACTCCATCAGAAGGTATGTCGGCACGAGCCCACACGTGAATGAGCCTTGGCTGCGGATGAGTGTGCGCCAGCGCACACCACGAACGGGCAGTTCGCCAACGGCATCGGGCGACGCGCCGAGGCCGCGCCCGACACGCGCCCGGGCAGGCCTACTCCGTGGCCAAGTCACCACGGGCGGGCGTTGGACGTACCTACAAGCCTAGTGCCGCTTGCGTCTGCTTAGTGCCTGAAGTGCCGGTGGCCCGTGAAGACGAGAGCGACACCCGCGGCGTCTGCCGCGGCGATGACCTCCGGGTCGCGTTGCGAGCCGCCCGGCTGGATGACCGCGGTCACGCCGGCTGCGGCGCAGACCTCGAGGGAGTCGGGGAACGGCATGAACGCGTCGCTCGCGCACACGGCGCCCTTCGCCTTCTCGCCGGCCTTGTCGACCGCGATCTTCGCGCTGTCCACTCGGCTCATCTGTCCCGCGCCTACTCCCACGCTCGCGAAGTCCTTCACGAGCAGGATCGCGTTGCTCTTCACGCTCTTGGCGACCTTCCAGCCGAAGAGCAGTTGCTCCATCTCGTCGTCGGTGGGCTGGCGCTTCGAGGCGACCTTGAACTCCGCGGGGTTCTCCGAGGCGGTATCCGAGGTCTGCACGAGCATGCCGCCCTCGACGGCGCGCGACTCGTAGTGGCCGCCGACGGGTCGCATGCCACTCGGTCTTCAGCACCCGAAGGTTGGGCTTGCTCGTGAGCAGCGCGAGCGCGTCGGTGTCGTAGTCGGGCGCGATCATGACCTCGACGAACTGCTCGTTCTCGAAGATGGCCTCGATGAGCGAGGCAGGGACCGTACGGTTGAACGCCATGACGCCGCCGAACGCCGAGATGGGGTCGCTCGCCCACGCTCGGCGGTACGCCTCGGTGATGTCGCCTGCGATCGCGGTGCCGCAGGGGTTGGTGTGCTTCACGATCACGCACGCAGGCTCGGCGACGAACTCGCGCACCGCCGCCCAACATGCGTCGGTGTCGAGGATGTTGTTGTAGGAGAGCTCCTTGCCCTGCAGCTGCTCGGCGCGGGCGAGCGTATCGCTCCTTGGCGTCGGCGAAGCGGTAGAACGCGGCCTGCTGGTGCGGGTTCTCGCCGTAGCGGAGGTCCTGCACCTTCTCGAGGAAGAAGCGCACGTCGTCGGGGAAGAGCGTCCCGTTCGGCCCTTCGGCGGCACGCGAGAGGTAGCTGTAGATGGCGTTGTCGTATGCGCTCGTCTTGCGGAAGACCTCCACCGCGAGGCGCATGCGGGTCGCGAAGCGGTGGTCGCGCCGCCGTTCGCCCGCATCTCGGCAAGGATGGCGTCGTACTCGTCGGGGTTCGTCACCACAGTGACCGCTGCGAAGTTCTTCGCCGCCGAGCGAAGCATGGAGGGGCCGCCGATGTCGATGTTCTCGACCGCCTCTTCGAGCGTGACGCCCTCCTTCGCCACGGTCGCCTCGAATGCGTAGAGGTTCACGCACACGAGGTCGATCATGCCGATGCCGTGCTCCTCGGCCTGGCGCATGTGCTCGGGCACGTCGCGTCGCGCGAGCAGCCCGCCGTGCACGCGGGGGTGGAGCGTCTTCACGCGGCCGTCCATCATCTCGGGAAAGCCGGTGAGGTCGTCGATGGGCCGCACCGCGACGCCGCCCTCGGCGAGCGCCTTGGCGGTGCCGCCGGTCGACACGATCTCGACGTCGAACTCCTCGGCGAGTGCCTTGGCGAATGTCGACGACGCCGGTCTTGTCGGTCACCGAGATGAGTGCGCGCTTGATGGCTGCCTGCTCCATAGATGCCCCGCTCCCCTGATCGATCGGCTCACTGACCGCGAACGCCCGAGCCGCGCGAGGAGGCCGGGCATCGCTTGTGTGCAAGTGTAGCGGCTGCGCGCGCGGAGCGGAAGTCGCAGATGCGGTCCGGCAGCGGGGCCGGCGGCTACTGGAAGAAGACGAACGCCTCGACCATCGCACAGAGTTCGGCCGAGGCGCCCACGCAGTGACGGACCCGCTTCTCGTTGTCCTCGTCGAGACGCTCGTTGGGCAGCGGCATCATGCCCGAGATGATGAGCGCTCGCTCGAAGACGGCGTCGGCGATCCCGGGCTTGAAGAAGGCCGAGCAGACACGCTGCGACGCCTCGAAGGTGGCGGGTTCGGCGAAGCGGTACCCGTAGTAGTTGCAGAGCGACTCGCCGGCGTCGGTCATCGCGACGCGGATGGCCGCGTCCGCCGAGTCGTATCGATACGCGAGGCATTCCTTGCGAGCGAGGATGGCGCCGTCCCACGCGTCGTTGAGCCGAGGCATCGACTGCGCCTTGGCGTCGGGCGATGCGACGAGGAGGCCTTCCTCGACGAAGGGCTCCCACTCCATCTCGAACCTCCTCCACCCGCCAGGATCCACTCAAGGGTACGCACCACCTCTCTCGAAGGAACTGCGACGGCCAGGACGCCAGGACCTATGGGTGTTTCGATGGTCGCAGACGGACCTTACCGATTCCTTACCATCCCCTTGTGCCACCGCGAAGCGTGCCGCCGGCAGGGACCGGTCGCGCCCTAGCGGATCCGCACCTTCCGGCCCACGATCTCGAGCCGCTCCTGGGCGATGAGCTGGAGGGCCGCGGGTAGATGCGGTACTCGACCTCGTGGATCTTCGCCTCGAGCATCTCGAGCGTGTCGTCCTCGGCGACGACGACCGCCTCCTGCGCGATGATCGGCCCGTTGTCGAACTCCTCGTCGGCGAAGTGCACGGTCACGCCGGTCACCTTCACGCCGTAGTCGTAAGCATCGTGGATCCCCGACGCGCCGGGGAACGCGGGCAGAAGCGCGGGATGGATGTTGAGCACGCGATGGGGGTATGCCCGGAGCACGTCCTTACCGAGGAGCCGCATGTAGCCGGCCATGACGACGAGGTCCGCCGCGTGCGACTCGAAGCGCGTCGAGGATCGCCTTGTTGTACTCGCCGAAGGTCCGGTAGGCGGTGCGGTCGATGTAGACGGCCGGGATCCCCGCCTTGCGCGCGCGCTCCAAGCCGTAGGCTTCCTGCATGGCTGGAGATGACGACGGCGACCTCGCCGTCGACGTGCCCGCGCAGCGCATGCATCGATGATCGCCTGGAGGTTCGTGCCGCTCCCCGAGATCAGCACGCCCATCTTGAGCCTAGCCATCGTAGGTCACCTTCCCCGTGCCCTCGACGATCTCGCCGATCTCGAACACGCGCTCGCCAGCCTCGTGCAGGGCCGCGGATGCGTCCGCCGCCAACGGCGGTCGACGACGAGCAGTGAACCCGATGCCCATGTTGAACGTCTTGTACATCTCGTCGGCGTCCAGCGACGGCCTCGCCTGCGACGAGATCGAACACGCGCGGCACGCGCCACGAACCGCGGATGATGCGCGCATCGCAGGTCTTCGGCAAGGCGCGGTCGAGGTTCTCGGTGATACCGCCGCCCGTGATGTGGGCCATCGCCTTGACCGGCAACTCGCGCAGAAGGCCGAGGACCGGCTTCACATAGATGCGCGTGGGCTCGCAGCAACACGTCGCCGAGGTGGCGGCCGCCAAGATCGACACGCGGCAGATCGAGCTCGTCCTCGTGTCCGTCCACGAGCACTCGTCTCACGAGCGAGAAGCCGTTGCTGTGGAGGCCGCTCGATGCGAGCCCCAGCACGACGTCGCCCGGCGCGACCATCGAGCCGTCGACCATGCGCGGGCGGTCCACCGCGCCCACGCAGAAGCCGGAGAGGTCGTAGTCGTCCTCGGCCATGACGCCGGGGTGCTCGGCCATCTCGCCGCCCACGAGCGCGCACCCCGCCTGCCGGCAACCCTCGGCGATGCCCGAGACGATCGCTTCGACGCGCGCGGTATCGAGCTTGCCGATGGCGATGTAGTCGAGGAAGAACAGCGGCTCGGCACCGGACACGAGGATGTCGTTCGCGCACATCGCCACGAGGTCGATACCGACCGTGTCGTGGCGGTCCATGAGCTGCGCGAGCTTGAGCTTGGTGCCGACGCCGTCGGTGCCCGAGATCGAGTACCGGGTCGTCCATGTCCTTCAGAGCCGAAGCGCTGAACATCCCGCCGAAGCCGCCGATGTCGCCGAGGACCTCGGGCCGGTAGGTCGAGCGCACGGCGGCGCGGATCGCGCGCACGGCGCGTGCGCCTTCGGCGGTGTCGACGCCGGCGTCGCGGTAGGTGAAGGAGCCGGATCCGCTCGGCTCGTCAGGCATGTCGCTCCTCGGCGATGTGGGTCGGAAGCGGGAGTGAAGCGCAACGTGCGCCCGCGGGGCGATTCTAGCAGTCGCGGCGAGACGAGAGACGCCGGGTCCGTCACTTCTTCTTGAGCTTGCGAGGGATGATCGCACCCTCGATGACTGCCTTCTTCGTCCGCACCGGCAGGTTGCGCACGTATGCGTCGGACAAGGTCTGCAGCTTGCGGACGGCTTTCCAGTCTGCCTTGTCCTCGGCGGTCAAGGCGAGCGTCCGAACCACCTGGCTTGGCCAGGGGCAGGATCGTGCTCGAACGGAGCGTCTTCCCGGCTACGCAGACGAGATGGTCGTTGACGAACGACCCTGAGGGGCAGCCCGCTGCGGCCCGCAAGCAGCGGCCGCGTGTTCGTGAACAGCGACCTGCCGAAGTGCGGCGTGTTCGAGAGGTCCAATCCTATCGCGTCGGCGATGGTCGGCATGATGTCGACCTGGCCCGCGGACGTGTAGCAGCGCACGCCGCGCTCGTCCTTGGGCAAGTGGATGACGATGGGGATGTTCGCCCGGTCGGCCGTCGTGTACGGGCGCCCGAGCAAGACCTGCAGGCGTTCCAGGTTGTCCTCCTTCTTCAGGTCGCTTGGCCTGAGCCCCGCGTGATCGCCATAGATGACGACCACCGACTTGTCCCAGAGTCCGTAGGCTTTCAGCTGGTCGACGAACCAGCCGATCTGGCGATCCTCGTAGTTCATAGCCTCGAGGTAGTGCCCGAGCGTCGTGCCCCGAAGGAGTTCGGGTGTCTCGAGCTGCACGGCCGACCTCGGCAGCGTGAACGGGTGATGTGGCGAGAGCGTAACGAGCTGGCAGTAGACCGGTCCGTCCAGTGCCTTGGAGACCACGAAGGGCAGTGCCTTCTTCACGAGCTGCCGGTCCGACGCGCCCATGCCGATGGAGTGATCGGTGCCGAAGAAGGACCGATCGTAGTAGGCCCCGAATCCGAGCGCGGGATAGAGCTCCTTGCGGTTCCAGTACGCCGCGGTGTTCGCGTGCATCGTGAATGTCGAGTAGCCCTTGTCCGTCAGCAGCCGCGGGAGGGCGGGAATGACGCGGTCCGACGTCTTCGACGCACGCAGGCATGTCCAGGGGCGGGTACAGCGATGTGTTCATCGCGAACTCGGCGTCGGACGTGGTGCCCAAACCGGACTGCGAGAAGCCGTTCGGGAAGTACCAGCTGTGCTGGGCGAGTTCGTTCAGGTTGGGCATGAACGTCGCGTCGATCGCGAAGTTCTGCAGCGACTCGACCTGGATGACGATGACGTTCGCGCCCGAGAACTTGCCGGGCGGGAAGTCGGCGATGCGCTCGCCGCGGCCCCGCCGCGATATCTCGTCGATGGCCTTCTGGACGGACGCCGGGTCCTTGAGGTCGACGCCGCCGGCCTCGCGCGCGGCTTCCTGGACTGACTGGTCGGCCGTCGCCACCGAGGTCGATCCCAGTCCCGCAGCGGCCTTCGCGAAGGCCACGGACTCGATTGCTATCACACCACGCGAGCCCGCCTCCGCCACGTCGCCGAAGTAGGGTGGGGCCTCCCAGGCCCATGCAACGGCAGCGACTGCAAGCACGAGCGTGACCGCGATGCCGATCGACATGTCGCGCGGGCGGGGCTGCCGACTCGCTGCAATGGCCGACGCGCGGCGGCGGAAGACGATGAGGAAGGGCACGTCGACGAAGTACAGCAGATAGGCTGGCCCGAGAAACGCGACGAGGCTCGGAGTGACCGAGCCCAGCTGTCCGGCGACCTTGAGCATGCCGGGCGCCGGCATGCTCTGATAGAACTGAACGTACTCGGTGAGTGCCACGAGCGCGAACGAGACGAAGAGGTCGAGCACCAGGTAGGCGCCGAATCGCCAGCGCCAGAAGAGGAGTTCGGTCAGCCCGAGAATGGCGACCACGAGGACGGCGTCAGAGGCTATGGCCGCCAGGCTCGGCGCGAATCCCAGGGCGAGCCAGTGTCCGGCCAAGACCTTGGCGAGAAGGATCGCGGCCATACCGAGGAAGGCCACGGCGGGGCGGGGCCGAACGGACGAAGTGCCCGTCTGCGCCGGGGTCGCAGCCGTCTCGCCGTCCCTCTCCCCCGATGAATCGAGCATCCTCACCCCCTCGCCGTTACCGGTCCGCCCTTTCGCTATCGGCGGATCATCGCCCTACCTGCACCCCTCCAGCGCGAGCTTGCCCTGCTTGACCGCATCGGGGATCTCGACCGGGTACTCGCCGTCGAAGCACGCCATGCAGTAGTCGCTTCCGGGCCTGTCCGGTCGAGGCCACAAGGTCCTCGAGCGACAGGTACGCGAGCGAATCCGCGCCGATGAACTCGCGTACCTCTTCAACGGACTTCGCCGAAGCGATGAGCTGCTCCTGCGTGTCCGTGTCGATGCCGTAGAAGCAGGGCCAGCGAACGGGCGGCGACGTGATGCGCATGTGCACCTCTGTCGCGCCCGCCTCGCGCAGGAGCTGCGACGAGCTTCTTGCTCGTGTTCCCACGCACGATCGAGTCGTCGACGACGACGAGGCGCTTGCCGTTGATGACGTGCTTGAGGGGGTTCAGCTTGAGCTTGATGCCCTGCTGGCGAATGGACTGCGTGGGCGAGATGAACGTCCTGCCCGACGTAGCGGTTCTTGACGAGTCCCTCGCCGAAGGGGATCCCGCTCGCCTGCGCGTAGCCGACGGCCGCGGGCACGCCCGAGTCGGGAACGCCCATCACGAGGTCGGCCTCCACCGGCGCCGAGCGCGCGATGGCCGCGCCCATCCGGCTGCGGGCCTCGTAGAGCGTGCAGTCGTACAGCACGCTGTCGGGGCGCGCGAAGTAGATGAACTCGAAGACGCACAGCGAGGGCTTCTCGGCGGGCACCGCCTGATCGGACTCGACGCCGTCCTCGGAGATCTTGATCATCTCGCCGGGCGCGACGTCTCGAACGAACTCGGCTCCGACGATGTCGAGCCCGCACGTCTCGCTCGCGACGACCCAACCGCGATCGTCGAGCTTGCCCAAGACGAGCGGGCGGACGCCGTAGGGATCGCGGAACGCGTAGAGCGCCCTCTCGGTGATGAGGACGACGGCGTAGGCGCCGCGGATGAGCTGCATCGTGTCGCGAACGCCGTCACGCAACCTGTTGTGCTGCTGGGTGAACGAGCCGATGAGGGTTGCGATGACCTCGGAGTCGGTCGTCGAGCGAAAGCGGATGCCGTTGACCTTGAGGTCCTCACGGAGCTCGTGCGTGTTCACGAGGTTGCCGTTGTGCGCCAGAGCGATCACCTGGCGGCCGATGGTCGAGAGGTGCGGCTGCGCGTTCTCCCACGACGTGCTCGAGCCGGTGGTCGAATAGCGCGTGTGGCCGATGGCCACATCGCCGGTGAGGGAGTCCAGATCGCTCTCGCGAAACACCCGCGAGACCAGCCCGAGGTTCTTGATCACGGTGACGGTCTCGTTGTCGCCGACAGCGATCCCGGCCGACTCCTGACCCCGGTGCTGAAGCGCGTGCAGGCCGAAGTAGGTCAGACGAGCGACGTCCTCACCCGGGGCGTACACGCCGAAGACTCCGCAAGACTCCTCCGGCCGGTCCGGCCGCTCGGGTCCGCTGGGGACAGCCGGGGCCTCGGGCTGGGGGTGGGAGTCGTCGAGCAAGGACTTCTCTTGCGAATCGGGCTTCATGCGATGGCGTCCTCGCCATGAGACGTCGAGATGCGAACGCGGGTAGGATAGCACGCTTGGCACTGTCGTCCGCGCGCCTCGAGCCCACACGGCCGCCGTCTCGGGCGCAACTACCGGACGAAATGCGGCTGAAGCGAAAGGCCGATGACCGCGACGGGCGAGGTTGGAGGTCCGACCGGTGCCGCTTTCGCCTTCGACGACGCGAGCCGGAACGAGATCCCGCGGTCTATGTACCGCGCAGACTTGCCCTTGGTGAGCTTCGTCTTCGTGGCCAGCGACGGCGTCAGATACGTCGCGTGCGTGGTCTTGTGCTCAACGCGGTACACGGGCGCTCCGGTGGCAACCGAGGAGACCTTCGCGACCACGCCCCTGTCCAGCCAAAGGCCCTTTGACTTGGTCAGCGCTTGCTCGTACACGCTTCTGTACGTCGTGTACGTCCACACACCGGTCTTCGCGTGCTCCAGACGATACAGGGCGTACCGATTGGCGGTGGCGCTCGTGTCGATGGTGAACGCCACGCCCAGGAACCGATACGGATTCCAGGTGCGAGCCGTGGTCCGGTAGCGCTCGGTCTCGCTGGCGGTGTAGATGTACTGATAGGTGCGCTGATTGAGCAGCCGATAGACCGGCTGGATCCTCGGCGGAGTGAGCGGATCGCCGAAGTAGCGCACGTACACGTCCCAGAAGAGCTTCTGCGGGTAGTACGGCGTGTACGTGTAGAGGGCGTACGTGCACGCGTTCTTGGGGACGATCGAGATCTTCTTCTTGCCCGCGGGAGTGTACGCGGTCACCTGCTTCGCGAGTCCGGGCGCCCAAGAATACGTGATCTCGTACGTCGAGAGCTTCCTCGCTCCGTTCCACACCTGATTGCCGAAGCCGGGATACCGGTTCTTACTGCCCTCGTAGACGCCGCATCCCATCGCCTCCATGAGACGTCTTCGCCGAAGGGTTCGGCTTGGCGAGGAGGCTCTGTTCCTTCTGCAACGTCGCCAGGATGACCTTGGGATTCAGGTTCCAGGCCTGAGCGGCTTCCCAGACGATCTTCGACGCCGGCTTCTTGACGCCCGCATAGTCGGTGGTCACGAGCGAGTCCAGCACCCCGGTCTGCGCGGTGAGGAACGCCTGGATATCGGCCTCGCGACATCGACTTCGAGGCTCGCCAGTTCTCGTAGGAGATGATGTTCAGGGGGTCGAACGTGGCTGCCGCCGCGGTCCCCACGAGGCCAGCCATCAACGCCGCCGCCAGCGCGACGACGATCAGGGACCTTCGTGCCCAGGCTGTCCGTGCCGGCATCAAACTCCCATCACAAGCGCCGAATGAGTTCTCGGCAGATCGCCTTGCTCCTGCGAGCGTAGCGCATGACCACGTACGAGCACCGTATCCTTAACCTTCACGCAACTCCTCGGTTGCGAGCGTCTCGCCACCGTGGACGAGCCGCTCGAGCGTGGGCACGTACGCCTCGGCGAGTCCCTCGACTGTTGCCGAGACCAATCCGCCGATCGGGCCCGAGATAACGAGCGAGTCGCCGCCCACCTCGCCGAGTACCGCAAACGGCACGCCATGTGCGACCACGATGTCGACCAGGGCGTTGGCTTCGGACTCGGCCACCGAGACCACGATCCGGCTCTGCGACTCGCCGAAAAGCGATGCGACCGCGGGCATGTCGTCGTCCAGATGGACGTCGGCTCCGATGTCGCCGGCGACGCAGCACTCGGCGAGCGCGACTGCGATGCCGCCCTCCGAGCAGTCGTGCGCGGAACGAACGATGCCGCGCCGGATCGCCTCACGCACGGCGGCCTGCACCGACATCTCGAGCCCGAGGTCGAGTGCGGGAGGACGACCGGCGACCACGCCGTGCTCGACCTTCAGGTACTCGCTCCCGCCCAGCTCCGCGAGGCTCTCTCCCAGCAGCACGATCACGTCGTCTTCGGCCTTGAACGCGATCGTCGCGTGCTTCGTGACATCGTCGAGCAGTCCGACGAGCCCGACGGTTGGTGTCGGGTAGATCGGATGTCCGAACGACTCGTTGTAGAAGGAAACGTTGCCCGAGATGACCGGGACGCCGAACGCCTTGCATGCGTCGGCCAGGCCGCGCACGGACTCGTAGAAGGTCCAGAAGACCTCGGGCTTCTCAGGATTGCCGAAGTTCAGGCAGTCCGTGATCGCCGCAGGCTCGCCGCCCACGCACGCGACGTTGCGCGCGGCCTCCGCGAACGCGATCTGCGCGCCCACGTAAGGGTCGAGGTAGCAGTAGCGGCCGTTGCAGTCGCTCGAGGCCGCGATGCCGCGAGTCGACATCTCGCCCCGCCCCGAGTCGCCCACCCTGAGCACGGCCGCGTCGCCGCCCGGCAGCACCACGGTGTTCACCATGACCTGGTTGTCGTACTGCTCCCAGATCCAACGGCGCGAGCAGATGTTGGGGCTCGCCAACAGGCCGAGGAGGACCTCGGTGAGCGCCTCGGGCGTCGACGGGTGCTGGACGGCGGTCAGCGGGTCGAACGCCTGCACCTCGTCGAGGTACGCGGGTCGCCGGCCCACCGGGTCGTAGACAGGCGCGTCGTGGGCGAGGGTCGCCGCGGGCATGTCGCCCACGACCTCGTCGCCCATCCGCACGACGAAACGGCCGGTATCGGTGATCTGTCCGATGACCGTCGAGAGCAGCCCCCACTTCTCGCACACCGCCCTGTGCCTCGGCGAGGTTCTCGGGGGTCACGACCGCGACCATGCGCTCCTGCGACTCGGAGACCATGATCTCGAACGGCTTCATCGCGTCTTCGCGCTGCGGCACGGCCGCCGCGTCGATGTCGACGCCCACCTCGCCTCGGCTCGCCATCTCGCTGATCGAGCTCGTGAGCCCCGCCGCCCCGCAGTCGCCCAGCGCCACGAGCAGCTCGCCGTCGAGCAGCTCGAGGCACGCCTCGATGAGCAGCTTCTCCTCGAAGGGATCGCCCACCTGGACGCTCGGCCGCTTGTCCTCGGCCTTCTCGTCGAACTCCTGGCTTGCGAGCGTGGACGCCCCGCCGATGCCGTCGCGGCCGGTCGTCGAGCCGATGAGCAGCACGGGATTGCCCGGTCCCGCTGCGACCGCGCGCGTCAGGCGCTCCTCGCGCATGAGCCCGATCGACATCGCGTTGATGAGGCAGTTGCCCTCGTACGCTTCTTCGAAGTAGACCTCGCCGCCGATGGTGGGCACGCCGAGGCAGTTGCCGTAGCCGCCGATGCCGGCGACCGAGCCCTCGAAGAGGTAGCGCTGCCGCGGCTTGTCGAGCGTGCCGAACCTGAGCGAATCGAGCGAGGCGATGGGCCGCGCGCCCATCGTGAAGATGTCGCGGATGATGCCGCCCACACCCGTCGCCGCGCCCTGGTAGGGCTCGATGGCGCTCGGGTGGTTGTGCGATTCCATCTTGAACGCGACGGCCCAGCCGTCGCCGACGCTGATGACGCCGGCGTTCTCGCCCGGGCCCTGCAACACGGCCGGTCCCTCGTTGGGGAACAGCCGCAGCGCCGTCTTCGAGTGCTTGTACGAGCAGTGCTCGCTCCACATGAGCGAGTACATGTAGAGCTCCGTGACGGCGGGCACCCTGCCGAGGATCGCGACGATCTTCTCGTACTCGTCGAGCTTGAGGCCGAGTTCTTCGGCGAGTTGGGGGGCAAGAGCGGAATCGAGCAGCTTCACGTAAGACCGTCTCCCTCAGGCAGTGGCACGGCGTGTCGACGGGTAGTGCCGGGCCCCTGGCGGAGGCCCTGGAACGCGCCCATTGTAGGCGAAAGCGTCGACCGGCATGCCGCCGACCCGGTGCTACGATGCTGATGAGCGTCGCATCCGCGACGAGCCAGTGCCGCCCAGCGATGTGCCGAGGTCGAGATCGATGCGATTCGCCCCCGGGAAGACCCCGCAGCGAACAGATCATTCGGCCGGTTCAGAGACCCGAGTGCTCTTGCTCGCGGCAGCGTCTGTCACTCTGGCCGTCGCGCACGGCCCCGCCGTCGCGCTCGCAACGGGGGCGCAGAGCGCGTCGGCGCTGACCACATCGACCGAAGCGACTCCCGCCCCTGCCCCCAAACCCCCTTCGCTGCTCCTCTCGCCCGTGCCGCTGGCGGCTCGCAGCTACCGTCCGGTTCGCGTGTCCGCGGGCGTTCGGAGCGCGATTCCGGTGCGAGTCATCGTGCAGGTGCGACGCACGATGCGGGGTAGCGCCGGTCCGTGGCGCGCGATCGCCTCGCAGAACGATGACCGGAAGTCCCTCGGCCAGACGGCTTACCTTCTCGGTGCCGCTGCGCACGCGGGGATTGCAGCAGCTCCGGCTCGTCGCAGAGACGACTCGAACGGCCGTGGCCAGCGCCCCACGGAGGATTCGTATCGTCGGCGCCCGAGTCGTCGCGCTCACGTTCGACGACGGGCCGTCGGGGCACACGACACCGCTCGTCCTCGCAGCGCTGCGGAAGTACGACGTCACGGCGACCTTCTTCATCACCGGAAGCACTCGCGGAACTCCACCCGACTCTGGTGCGGCGGATCGTCGCCGAGGGGCATGGGATCGGAAGCCACAGCAGGGCGCATCGCATCCTGCCTCGGCTCTCCGACGCCGCCCTCAGGGACGACTTGCTGCGCGCGAAGGCGTCGCTCGAGAAGGCGGCGCGTCGGCCGGTGCGCTGGCTTCGTCCACCGTATGGTTCGACCTCACCGCGAGTCGAGGCCGCCATCCGCAGGGCCGGGATGGTCTCGGTGCGCTGGTCCGTCGACCCGCGCGACTGGGCGTCGCACTCATCGGGGCAGATCGTGAGCAGCGTACTCCGCCACACCCACGACGGGTCCATCGTTCTCATGCACGACTCGGGCGGACAGGCCCCGACAACGGGGCGAGCCGTGCCCCGCATCATCTCTGGGCTCAAGAGCAGGGGCTTCGACCTGGTGACGCTCGACGAGATGGACGCATTGGGATATCGGGTGCACTAGCAGCGGCACCGCGCCCTACCGCTTCGCCTCGTTCATCCGTTCCGCGCGGCCTTCCTCGGCGACGATGACCACGTCGATATTGCGAGTCTCACGCATGATCCGGTTCACGATGGAGCCACGCAGTATCTCGTCCATGCGTCCTCGCACCGACTGTCCCATGACGATGAAGGTGATCTGATGTGACCTGGCGAATTCGATGATCTCGAGCGCGACGTCGTCGCCGGAGATGTCGAGGAAGTTGCCTTCGAGTTCCTCGGCGAGCCGCCGGTGATCGGCAAGTATGCTCTCCTGTGACCCCGGAAGAAGCACGCCCGGTGGTCGAACGTGGAGAACCCAGAGGTCTCCGTCGAGTCTGCGCGCCAGCTGGTAGCCACGCCGAATCAGCTTGGCGCTGGCCTCACGCGCGGTGATCGCCACGAGTACGCGATCGATGACCCCCCACGTCTTGTCGACATCGTGGGTGGCGATGAACTTCTCGAGCTCCTCGTCCACCTCTTCGGCCGTCTTGCGAAGCGAGAGCTCCCTCAGTGCAACCAGGTTTCCTTTGCGGAAGAAGTGCTGAAGAGCCGAATCGACAGTCTCCTCGGTGTAGACGGCGCCCCGCTTGAGACGGTTGATAAGGGCATCCGGGGTGATGTCGACGAGAACGACCTCGTCGGCCTCGTCGAGGATGCGATCTGGGATCGTCTCGCGCACGCACACACCGGTGATCTGTGCGATGACGTCGTTCAGGCTCTCGACGTGCTGCACGTTGAGCGTGGAGATGACGTTGATGCCCGCGTCGAGCAGTTCGTCAACCGACTGCCAGCGCTTCTCGTGACGCGTGCCGGGCAGGTTCGTGTGCGCGAGTTCGTCCACGAGCGCCCACTCGGGCCTCCGAGCCAGGACCGCATCGGTGTCGAGTTCCTCGAACGTGGCTCCCCGGTACTCGATACGCTTCGTCGGGATCTTCTCGAGGCCCTCCATGAGGGCGAGGGTCTCCGGTCGGCGATGCGGCTCGACAAACCCGATCACGAGGTCCGCGCCGCGAGCGGCGCGCCGTTGCGCCTCGGCGAGCATCGTGTACGTCTTGCCGACGCCCGGCGCGTAGCCCAGGAAGATCTTGTGGTGGCCCCGCGGATGGGTGCTCTTCTCGGTCTCCTCGGTCATTCCAAGGCTCCCCCGACCCTAGGTGGTCGCGCTGGCTCAGGATAGCCGAAGCCGAATCCGCGCCGCATCACTGCGCCGAGAGTTCGTCCAGCGCGAGGTTCAGCTCTAGAACGTTCACCCGCGGTTCGCCGAGGAACCCCAGGTCCCGGCCCCTCACCTGCCTCGCGACGAGATCGCGAACGACGGCCTCGTCGAGGTTCCGGGCTCGCGCGACGCGCGACACCTGTAGGTAGGCGGAGTCCGGCGTGATGTCGGGATCGAGCCCGCTGCCGGAAGCCGTCACCAAGTCGACCGGGACCTCACCTTGCGATACTCCCGGGTTGGCGGCGACGACGTCCGCCACGCGGGACTCGACCGCCGAGACCAGCGTCCGGTTGGTCGGACCGAGGTTCGACGCACCGGAGGCCATGGCGTCGTAGCCGTCGGCGCCAGCAGCGGAGGGCCGTCCGTGGAAGTACGTCTCGGAGGAGAACGACTGGCCGATCAGCGACGAGCCGACCGCGCGGCCTTGCGCCATCACGAAGCTGCCGTCCGCCTTCTCGGCGAAGATCGCCTGAGCGAGCCCCGTGACCACCAACGGGTAAACGATCCCCGTCACCAGCAGCGACAGGATGGCGAGGCGTGCGGCCACTATGAATGCGCGACTCACGTTCGCTCCTACCCGATCCCAAGGGTCACGAGGATCACGTCGATCGCTTTGATGCCGACAAACGGCAGGGCGATACCGCCGAGGCCGTAGACCAGCAGGTTTCGGCGAAGAAGCGCGGCTGCTCCAACGGGGCGGTATGCCACGCCACGCAACGCGAGCGGAATCAGCGCCACGATGATGAGCGCGTTGAAGACCACGGCGCTCAGGATCGCCGTTTCGGGCGAGTGAAGCCCCATGACGTTCAGCTCGCCGAGCTCGGGGTACGTGACCATGAAGATCGCGGGGATGATCGCGAAGTACTTGGCCACGTCGTTGGCGATCGAGAACGTCGTCAACGAACCGCGGGTCATGAGCAATTGCTTGCCGATGGCCACGATCTCGATGAGCTTCGTGGGATCGGAGTCCAGGTCGACCATGTTCCCGGCTTCTTTGGCGGCGCTCGTGCCGGTGTTCATGGCAACGCCGACATCGGCCTGCGCCAGCGCCGGAGCGTCGTTGGTGCCGTCTCCCGTCATCGCTACGAGCTTGCCGTTGGCCTGCTCGTTTCGGATGAGCTCCATCTTCGTCTCAGGCGTGGCCTGCGCCAGGAAGTCGTCGACCCCCGCTTCCTTGGCGATGACCGCAGCCGTGATCGGGTTGTCTCCGGTGATCATGACCGTGCGGATGCCCATCGCACGGAGCTGCCCGAAACGCTCCCGGATGCCGCCCTTCACGATGTCCTTGAGGTGGATGACCCCGAGGGCCCTCTGGCCGTCCGCGACGACGAGCGGCGTGCCGCCTTGCTCGGAGACGCCAAGGACGAGGCGGTCGAGCTCGTCGGACGCGCTGCCACCCTGCTGCTCCACCCATCCCCTCACGGCGTCGGCCGCGCCCTTTCGTATGCGCGATCCGTCGACGTCAATCCCGCTCATCCGCGTCTGAGCGGTGAACGGCACGAACACCGTCGTCGCGGGATCGAGGTGCCGTTCCCGGATACCGAACTGCTTCGCCAAGACCACGATCGAACGGCCCTCGGGCGTCTCGTCTGAGATGGAGGCGAGCTGGGCGGCGTCCGCCAGTTCGGCCTCGGTCACGCCGGTCACCGGCAGGAATTCGGCTGCTTGCCGGTTACCGAACGTGATCGTCCCCGTCTTGTCGAGAAGCAGCGTGTCCACGTCGCCCGCGGCCTCGACGGCCCGTCCCGACATCGCGAGAACGTTTCGCTGGACGAGGCGGTCCATGCCGGCGATGCCTATCGCCGAGAGCAGGCCGCCGATGGTGGTCGGAATGAGGCAGACCAGCAGGGCGATCAGCACGGTCACGGAGACCTCGCTCGCGGAGTACTGGGCGAAGGACTGCAGGCTCATCACCACGAGGAGGAAGATCATCGTGAGGACGATCAGCAGGATGTCGAGCGCGATCTCGTTGGGCGTCTTCTGACGAGCGGCGCCTTCCACGAGCGCGATCATGCGGTCCAAGAACGTCTGGCCTGGATCCGACGTGATGTGCACGACGATCCGGTCCGAGAGGACCTTCGTGCCGCCGGTGACCGCGGACCGGTCGCCGCCGCTCTCGCGGATGACCGGCGCAGACTCGCCCGTGATGGCGGACTCGTCCACCGAGGCGATGCCTTCGGTGACGTCCCCGTCACCGGGGATGATCTCGCCCGCACTTACGACGACCACGTCTCCCCGACGCAGACGTGAGGCCGGGACGACCTCGATCCCTCCCGGCACAACAAGGTTCGCCATGGTATCCGTGCGCATCGTGCGCAGGGCGTCGGCCTGCGCCTTGCCGCGGCCCTCCGCCATCGCCTCGGCGAAGTTCGCGAACAGGACGGTGAACCAGAGCCAGAGCGCGATGCCGGTAAGGAAGCCCGCATCCGACGCCCCGGTGGCTATGGCGCGCACCGCGTAGAAGCTCGTGATGACGCTGCCGACCTCGACAACGAACATGACGGGGTTGCGATAGAGAGTCCGCGGGTCGAGCTTCACGAAAGCGTCGACCACCGCCCGCCCTGCCAGGGTAGGGTCGGAGAGCAGCCCGCCGCGCCGCCGACGGCCCGCAGGCTGCTCGTGAGCGTCGGTAAGTCTGGGCTCGGTCACGTCAACTCTCCTAGAACAGACGTCCGGAGTGCATGAGGAACTGCTCGACGATCGGCCCGAGTGCGTAGACCGGGAAGAACGTCAGAGCGCCGACGATGAGGATCACGCCGACGAGGAGGCCGACGAACAACGGCGTGGTCGTGGGGAATGTGCCCGACGAGGGCGGAGCGACCTTCTTGCACGACATCGATCCGGCGATGCCGAGGACCGGAACGATGAACAAGAAGCGTCCGATGAGCATGGCAGCGCCCAAGGCGATGTTGAAGAACGTCGTGTTGGCGTTCAATCCGCCGAACGCCGATCCGTTGTTGCCCACCGCCGACGTGACCGCGTAAAGGATCTCCGAGAGGCCGTGAGGCCCGAGGTTGAGTCTCGATGCGAGCGCCGAGGGGTAGGCCGCAGCGAACCCGGCCACGAGCAGGATCGTGCCTTCGAGCGCCAGGATCGCGAGCATCGCGAGCTTCATGTCTGAAGGTCCGATCTTCTTGCCCAGATACTCCGGGGTCCGTCCGACCATAAGGCCGGCGATGAACACCGATAGGATCGCGAAGATGA
Organism: uncultured Actinomycetes bacterium; assembly: GCA_963817255.1. Taxonomy (GTDB): domain Bacteria; phylum Actinomycetota; class Coriobacteriia; order Anaerosomatales; family CAVRZR01; genus CAVRZR01. The sequence continues at coordinate 194,833 of CAWFNT010000001.1, read as the reverse complement.
GCATGCCGTACAGCCCAGCTCCCACCCCCCCGAAGACGATCTCGCCGAGCGCGATGTTGAGCATCGCCATCCCGCCCGCGAGAGGAGTCATACTGTCGTGGCTCGCGGAGACCGCGCCACACGAGGCTGCAGTGGTGGCGTTCTCGAAGATCGCGGTCTGAGCGATACCGAAGCGGACCTCCTTGCCCTCCATGTTGCCGCCGATGCGTCCTGCCGACGCCGTGGTATCGGCTCCCGCCCGAACAAGGTTCGGGTTGCCCGCGCGCTCGAAGCCGTAGATGCCCGCAAGGCCGATAACGAACAGGACGACCATCGCCGCGAGCAGCACCCATCCCTGGCGCGTATTCCCCGCCATTCGGCCGAACATCATGGTGAGTCCCGCCGGGATGATGAGGATGGCGAGCGTCTCGAGGAAGTTGGAGAGCGGCGTGGGGTTCTCGTAGGGATGCGCCGAGTTGGCGTTGAAGAACCCGCCACCGTTCGTGCCGAGCTCTTTGATCGCCTCTTGCGACGCCACCGGTCCCTGCGCGATCGTCTGGGTGGCCCCCTCTACCGTCGTCACGGACTCCGGTCCGCGGAGGTTCTGGATGACGCCTTGGGACGCGAGCGCGAGTGCGAGCACCAGGCTGATGGGAAGAAGGACGTAGAGCGTTGCCCTGGTGACGTCCACCCAGAAGTTGCCGATGGTCCTGCAGGTCGAGCGCGTCAGGCCTCGGACGAGCGCCACGGCGACGGCGATACCAACCGCGGCCGAGACGAAGTTCTGCCACGTCAGCCCTGCCATCTGGCTCAGGTAGCTAACGCCGCCCTCGCCTGCGTACGCCTGCCAGTTCGTGTTCGTTACGAACGAGACCGCGGTGTTGAACGCCAGCTCGCTCGGCATGTTGCCGACACCAGCCGGATTGAGCGGCAGCACGCCTTGGAGCCGCAGGATGCCGAAGAGCACCACGAAACAGACCATGGTGAAGGCGAGCATCGAACCGGTGTAGAGGACCCAGCTCATCTCGCTCTCGGGGTCGGCTCCGATCGCGCGCAACGCAAGGCGCTCGACAGGGGCGAGAAGCGGGTGCATGAACGTTCTCTCGCCCGAGAAGACGCGGGCCAAGTACACGCCGACAGGCTTCGCGAGCGCCACGATCAGGACCACATACAGGGCGATCTGGAACAGATCGATCGTCGGCATCGCCGAGCCCCTAGAGTCGTTCCGGGTTGATGAGTGCCCAGAACAGGTAGAGGAGCAGCCCAAGCGCGATCAGGCCGATGACGATCGTCTCGGCGGTCATCGCCCCCCCACCATCCGGTCGGCAAGCTGGGCGTACGTGAAGCACGCTCCCAAGAAGAGGGCCACGCCGCCAATCAGGAGTACGTCCTCGAATAGCGCCATCTGCTACCTCCGGCCCGTATGCAGCGCGTGGCTCGCGAAGCGAGCCCGTGCAGCGTGCGAAGCACCGTACCGACGACGGAGTATGCCCGTATCTGTGTTGGGTTGCCGTGAAAAAGCAGGCGACCAGCGTTAAGAATCCGTGTAGGACCTCAAACCGCCGCTATGGCTCGAAGCGCAGGCCTCCTGGCGCGCTCAGGTCGTGTCGGCGAAACGAAAACCGACGCCTGGTTCCGTGATGATGTAGCGGGGCACGTCGCCGGGCGTCTCGATCTTGTGCCTGAGGTGCGATATGTGAACGCGCAACGTCTGGGTGTCGCCCACATAGTCGGGGCCCCATACGCGATCCAGAAGCATGCTGGACGTCACGACACGGCCCGCATTGCCGGCCAGCTGGGCGAGCACGTCGAACTCGATTCGGGTCAGCTGAACGGGCTCGCCGCACAACGTGACCGTGCGCCGGGCGAGGTCGATGACGAGATCGCCCGAGCGTATCTCAGTCGGCAGCGGAGCTGCACCACCCGCCCGGCGAAGGAGCGCTCGAATGCGCGCCAGGAGCTCACCACTCGAGAACGGCTTCGTCAGGTAGTCGTCAGCGCCGAGGTCAAGTGCCGCGATCTTGTCGGCGTCGTCGCTACGAACCGAGAGGACAAGGATCGGCCCCGTGTACCATTCCCGCAGCATTCTGCAGGCTTCAAGACCGCTCATTCCCGGCAGCGTGAGGTCCAGGACGATGAGATCGGGAGTCTGCTCGGTCGTGAGCTCGATGGCTCGCTCGCCGGACTCGGCCTCGTCGACCACGAAGTTTCGGGATTGGAGTATCGACCGAAGGGCTCGCCGTATCTGGACCTCGTCGTCAACGACGAGCACGCGATACGTCCGCTCAGGTGAACCCATACCGGTTAGGCCCCTTCCACATCCGAAGTCGCCTGGGTGCGACTGCTCACCGGCAGCGCCACAACGAACCGCGCGCCTCGCTCGCCGGCGTCTTCCACCCAAACCCTGCCGTCGTGCACGCGGATGATCTCCGCCGCGATCGTGAGGCCCAGGCCGGTTCCGGCAGGTGAGGCTGCCGACGCACTGCCTCGGTAGAACTTCTCGAAGATGACCGTCTTCTCGGCGTCGGGCACACCGGGTCCCTGATCCTCGATAGCTACCATCACGTCTCCGGCCGTCTGGCGCGCCGACACGCGGACCGGCAAGTCGGGCGTCGAGTACGTCAGGGCGTTCTCCACGAGGTTGCAGAACGCCCTCGTGAGTTGCGCGAAGTCCGCCCTCACGGGCGGTAGGTCGAGCGCGAGTTCGAACCGCACTCGCTCTCGCTCCGCTGCAGGTAGGCGCGTCAGCACCGTCCCCAGGATGTCCGCTATGTCGTAGGTCTCGAAGGAGGGCCGCCATTCGTCCGATTCCAGTCGCGACACGTCAATGAGGTCGCCTATCGAGCCGTTGAGTCTCCCAAGATCATCTGCCACGACAAGCAGCTCCTCGCGGACGCGCTCGTCATCGCATGCACCGCCTTCTTCGAGAAGCGCCGTCACCCTCGCGGTCGCTGCTGCGAGAGGCGTCTTCAGCTCGTGGGAGACAGACGAAACGAGGGTCGACTTGAGCCTGTCGGCCTCCCTGAGCGCCTCGACCCTGGCGGCCTCGACTTCCAACCGATGACGCTCCAGCGACGAAGCGCTGAGACTCGCTATCGCAGCCAGAAGCCCCGACTGCTCGACACCGCGTTCCAGCTCGATCTGCACGCAGACGCAGAGGACACCTTCCAAGCTGTCTGACGTTTGCAGAGGGATGTAGACTTCGTCGGCCACCTTGCCCGGCACGGCGGCGTCGGCGGCGACCGAAGCGGGCATCTCCGCTCGTAGGGTGCTCTCGGGGAGCGTGAGACCGATGGCCTTGCTCGAGGCGAGCACCCACGACACGAACTCGAGTTCATCCGCGCTTCCATCCGCGTCTCCCGAAGACGCCAGGAGCTTCGGCTGCTCGCCCGAGGTCGGGGCGGCATAAAGCGCCGCCCTCGTCGCATGGAGGACCGACGTGATCTGAGTGACCGTGAACTCGGCCGCAACGGTGGACGATTTCTCCGAAGCCATGCGCGATGACAATCGATTGAGGAGCTCCAGTTCCGCTTGCCCGGTGAGCGCGGCCTGTTCGCTCTCTCGCATACGAGCCGTCTGTTGTCCCGAGATGAGCGCGACGGCGAGGAACACGAACAACTCGATCCACTCGCTCGGTGTCTCGACGGTGAGCCGATAGTAGGGCTCCACGAAGAAGAAGTCGGTGGCCACGAACGCCGCGATCGCGGCTAGCGCAGACTGCCGTATGCCCCACGCGCGAGCCACCCCTATGATCACCGGGACGTAGAGCAGTGTGATCGCTGCGATGGGAAGGTAGGACCTGAGCGGGAAGGCGAGAGCGGTGATCAGAGCCACGGCACCCACTGCCGCCGGGTACCCCCCGCCGACGTCCGCGATTCGTCGCCACCTCATAGTGACCCGTACGCCTCCATCTCGCCCCCGGGAATCTTGGCCGACGCAGACCTGGGCACCAGCTTGCGACCTTCGGCCCGGCGAAGGCTAGTGCAAGCGGCGCGCGAAGGCAACGTGCGGACCGCGCAACGCACAACAACTGTACCCAGAATCCCCGAGTCGCCTGTTGAAGGATGTGCGGCCGCTCCTTTTGAGGCACTCACGCCGGGCGATGGGACCCCGCAACACGAACGCCGAGCCCCGTCGAGGCCCGGCGTTCGAGAACGTACGTGCGGATTGAAGGGCTAGCGCACCCAGAACGTCGTTGTGTCCGACTGAGATAGCGCGTGGGAGGTGTCCTCGTGAGAGGCCTGCACTCTCCACTGGGTCTTGCCCGTTCCCTTGAGGCTCGCGAGCGGCACCGGGATGGCCCATTTGGACGCGTAGTCCCTCTGGTGTCCGGCCCAAGGCAGCCAGTAACGCCACCTGCTGATGGGAGCCTTGACCGTGAGACCGGGCTGCGGAACCCATGCGCCACCGACCCACTTCGAGAACGTGAGGGTGACGGTGGGCTTGCCCTTCTCATGATGCGGCCAAATGAGCCCAGTGAAGGTGACGTTCGAGTCGAAGACACGCCCAGTCCGCCAGATTCTCGCGGTGGGCTTCGAGAGACGTGCCTTGACGGTGACTGTGGCGACGTTGCTCGAGACACCACCGTTCACGACGGCGCGGAACTCGGTGGTCTGGTTGAGCCACGGGGGCCCGGCTGTGAAGTGCGCCGAGGTCGTGTTCGCGGAACGCTTCGGAAGGATCAGCTTGCCCTTCCAGTTCGTCCACGCCCCGCCGTCCACTCGGCGGTACTGCATCGTGATGGTAGCCGGCGCAGATGCAAACCCTTCCAGGTTCACGAGGACTTGGCTTGCACGCGGATACGTGATCACAGAGGGCCTGGTAGTCACTGTCAGTGCTTGCACGCCAACCGCGGTAGCGACTCCCAGGGCCAGCACGGCGATGAAGACAACGGTTGCGATCAGAGGCTTTGCGGACAGGCGCATCGCGGCCCACCTACTTTCTCGGCGCGCATCGAGGCGCGCCGGACGACAGACACCTTCCCGAGTGTTCTCCTGCACCGTTGCATGCTGATTGGATCGCGGTTGAGTTCGAGTTGACCGCGACCGGCGGGAAGGCAAACGCTTCAGTGCACAGCGACTGGTGTGCCGTTAGGCCGAGTCTCCCGGCGTTCGGTGCGAGCGCCTGGGGGATGGAAACACGACCCGCAGGAGATACGCGACCTGCTGGATCGCCGCGACGACCACGACCCCGCCGAGCGAACCGGCGAACCAGCTGGGGAGCGCAAGACCGAACTCGAGCACGTCGGCGGCGACTGCGAAGGCCGCGAAGGCGATGAAGAGTCCCTGGATCGCTACCCACGGCCACCTGCCGAGCCTCCCGAAGTCGGACGCCGGGCGCCTCAAGGCGTTGGCAATGACGGCGATCGCTCCGGCGAGCAGAAGAAGGGTGACGGCGTAGACGAGCCACACGAACCACGGGCGCAAGGCGAGGTTGTCGTGCACTACCCCGCAACCTCAGCGAGCCGACGAACGAGCGACTGGAACACGTTCTGTCCGTCAGTGCCCCCGCCGAGAGGATCCACGACGCGCTCGGGGTGAGGCATGAGGCCGAAGACGTTGCCGCGCTCGTTGCAGATACCGGCGATGTCGTCGAGCGCCCCGTTCGGCGCCGACCCGCCCAGTGCACGACTGCCATCGGCCTCGCAATACCGAAGCACGACCTGGCCGTTCGCATCGAGTTGCGCGAGCGTGTCCGGATCGCAGATGAAGTTGCCCTCGTTGTGGTTGATCGGGATGGTGAGCACCGCTCCCGGTTCGAGGTCGAGCCAGTGACTCAGCCTGCTCTCGACACGCAGGTGCACCGGCTTGCAGATGAACTTCAGGCATTCGTTGCGAAGGAGCGCTCCGGGCAGCATGTGCGCCTCGGCGAGGATCTGGAACCCGTTGCAGATGCCCAGGACGGGCCCGCCCTTCTCGGCGAAGCGCGTGACCTCGGACATCACAGGCGAGAAGCGGGCGACCGCGCCGCAACGGATGTAGTCGCCGTAGGAGAAGCCGCCCGGCAAGACGATGGCATCGAAGCCGGCAAGGTCCGTGTCGCCGTGCCACACGTACTCGGCCTCGAAGCCGAGGTAGCGCACGGCGTGCACGACGTCTTGCTCGCAGTTGGAACCCGGGAAGACGACGACCCCGAACCGCATCCCGATCACCCCTCGGCCGTCTCGATGCGGTAGTCCTCGATCACGGGATTGGCGAGCAGCCGATCGCACATCTCGCGCACCGTATCGACCGGCGCATCCGTCTCGAGCTGGATGTACTTGCCGATCTTCACATCGTGAACGCCCTCGTAGCCCAGGTTCGCGAGCGCGCGTTTGGCGGTGGCGCCCGGCGGATCGAAGATGCCCTTCTTGTACGTCACGAAGATCTCGTAGCGTGCCATCTCATTCCCTTCGCAGACGGGTCGCTATGTCGCGTCGCTGGAATCCGTGGACTTGGCCGAGCCCTTGGGCGCCCCCGAGTCTTCGTTGTCGGCCTTGCTCTTCTCCGGCTTCTTCTTCGCGGCCGGCTCGTTCGTCTTGGACGGAGGAGCCTCCCCCTTGCGAATCGCCTTCAGCACCGGCCTCACCTTGGCAAAGTCGATGTACAGCGCAGTGAACATGCATGCGTAGGCGATGCCCAGGAGTATGGAACCGGCACTCCCGAGTGCCTTGTTCTGCCACAGATACAGGACCGAGATCACGACGGCCACGCCGAGAAGCGCGAATGAGATCTTCTGCAGGCGCTTGACGTCCGGCGGCAGCTCCACGGCCTGGTACCGGCTGCCGCTCGAACGCGTGCTCTTCTTGGCGGGAGAGCTGGAACCGGGCGCCGCATTCGAGCGCTTGGGCTTCGCAGCTGCGGCGCTCTTCCGCGTGCTACCGAGCTTGACGTCCTTCTGATATCGCTTGTTCAGCGGGCTTCGGCGTGCCATCTAAGCCATCGCACCTTCCGAATGGAACGTGCGGCCCGTGATGAGTTCGTATGCCCGGATGTAGCGCTCGCTGGTACCGGCTGCGACCTCGGCGGGAAGCGCAGGCGCGGGCGGAGTCTTGTCCCAACCATTTCCCTCGAGCCAGTCGCGGACGTACTGCTTGTCGAAGGAGGCTTGCCCCCGGCCCGGCGCGTAGTCCTCGGCGGGCCAGAATCGGCTCGAATCGGGCGTCAGCACTTCGTCGACGAGCGTGAGAACGCCGTTCACAAGACCGAACTCGAACTTGGTGTCGGCGATGATGATGCCGCGCGCGGCGGCGTGATCCCGCGCTGCCGAGTAGACCGCGATCGACGTCGAGCGAAGCGCCTCGGCGTGATCCTCGCCCACGATCGCGCTCATACGCTCGAAGGAGATGTTCTCGTCGTGCGCGCCGATCTCGGCCTTCGTGGACGGCGTGAAGAGCGGCTGCTCGAGGCGCTCTGACTCGCGGAGACCCTCGGGGAGCGCGACCCCGCACACGGTTCCCTCGGCCTGGTACTCCTTCCAGCCCGAGCCGGCGAGGTAGCCGCGAACGATACACTCGATGGGAAAGACCTGGGCCTTCGTCACGAGCATGAAGCGGCCGCGCAACCAGTCCGCGTGGGGCGCGAACTCGCTCGGGAGGTCGGCAACATCCGCCGAGATGAGATGGTTCGGTACGACGTCGGCGAGCAACTCGAACCAGAACAGCGAAAGCTTGGTGAGGACTTCGCCCTTGAACGGAATCGGGTCGGGAAGCACGACATCGAACGCGCTGATACGGTCCGAGGCGACGATGAGCAGTCTGTCGCCCAGGTCGTAGAGGTCGCGCACCTTGCCTTGGCTATCGGGTCTCAGGTCGTACGGTTGCGCCACGCCAGTCGTCCTTTCAGGCGATGAGACCCCGGTACGGGATCTCATCGCCACGTCGTGAGTGAGCGTTGCCCGAAGCCGTGCGGGCCCCGGCCGAAGCCGACTTCGCGGCTCATTGTAGGTGAAGCTTCGGCCCTTCGCCGCGAAGCGCGAACCGAAGAGCGCCGCCGGGCGTCAGACATGCGTCAGAGGATGGTCCACCCCATGACGTACGTGAGCGCGAGCGAAGCATGGACGAGCGCAACGGCGAGGATGGTCCACGCGGTGGTCTTGTGGATCTTCAGGTGGCGCGGTCCCTTGAAATGGATCTTCCGGTAGCCGACCAGCATCTGAAAGCCGAAGAGCGTGAGGAGGGTCAGGCCGCCCGCGATGATCTCCCAAGGCATGATCGTCAAACCAAGAATCATGATGCCTCCCGCTTTCTCAGCGACCGCGAATGCAGGACACAGCGTACCGCAGCAACCCGGCGTCCGGTCCGAGCACGCTTCCGACGGTGATGGGGAAAGGAAGAAGACATGAAGAATGCGCCGCGCGCTGCCGTCCGCCTGGCGCTCGTCAGTGTCATAGCGATCTCCTGCCTGGCACTGGGCGCCTGCTCGAGTTCGGTTCCGAACGCCTCGAAGCCGCAGCTCACCGGCGTGGTCACGTCCGTCGACGTCTCGGGCGACACCGGTCAGCTGCTGGTTGTCTGGGACGCGAGCCTCGGCGACAAACGCGAATTCGACGCAGCCTCACTCGCGATCACCAAAGACACGGCTGTGTTCCGCCGAAATGCCGACGGCTCGTACGAACGAATGGGCGCGGCGGACATCAAGGAGAGGGACGTCGTCGAAGTCCAGATCACGGGACCGGTGAGGGAGTCCTACCCGGTTCAAGCTGAGGCAAGCCAGGTGATCGTGATCGACGAGTGGCCCGCATCGAAGCCGCTGCCCACACCGCCGGGCCTGCAGCCGCCCCAGTGAGCGGCTACGCGCGCGACGAACCCCCCGGGAGCATAGCCGCGTACAGAGGGAACCGGAGTGCGAACGTGGTCCCGCCGCCGGGACGCCTGGACACGCCGACCGTCCCGCCGTGCCGCTCGACGATCTCCTTCACCACCGCCAGTCCGATGCCGAGGCCGCCCGACGCCCGGTCGCGGGCCGAGCCCGCGCGCCAGAATCGCTGGAACACGCGCGGGAGGTCTTCCTCGGCGATACCGACACCGGTGTCCGAGACCTCGACGACCGCCTGATCGTCCTCGCGGCGCACAGCTACCGCGACCCGGCCACCCTCCGGCGTGTAACGCGCGGCATTCGAGAGCAGGTTGCCGACGGCTTGCTGCAGGCGGTCGGGATCGCCGCTGATCCACACGCCCTCGGTCACGTCCAGAGCGAGAACCAGGTTGCAGGCTTCGAAGAGCGCACGATGCGAGTCGACGGCGGCGCGAGCCGGGCCTGCGAGGTCGACTCGCGAGATGCGCATCGGGGTCGCCCCGCGCTCGAGTCGGGTGAGCTCGAGGATCCCGTCGGCGAGGCGGGCGAGGCGCACCGTCTCGTCACGAACGATGGAGAGCCGCTCCTCATCCATGGGCAGCACGCCGTCCTGCATCGCTTCGACGGTCGCCTGAATCGCCTGCAGGGGCGTTCGAAGCTCGTGCGCCACGTCAGCGGTGAGGCGTCGCTCGAGCTCGCGGTCCGCTTCGATAGAGTCGGCCATCTCGTCGAACGTGCGGCCGAGAAGCCCGATCTCGTCAGGCCCGCTCATCCCCGTGCGTGCCTTGCTGTCTCCGGCACGCAGGGCCTCGGCGGTCTCGGTGATCAGCTCCACCGGCCTGACCATGCGCCGCGCGTACATGAGACCGACGAACGAGGCGATCAGAGCGGCGATCAGCCCCGCGATGCCCAGGCCGTAGAGGGCGCCTCTCCGGAATCTGAGGTCCTTGTCGGACAGCGAAGCGCCTGTACGTGAGCCTATCGTCCACAAGCGGACGTAGCCCAAGGTGGTATCGCCGACCCGGATGGGGGCTATGGCAACCGGCGCGTCCGAGAGGGGCACGTTCGTCAGTCCGGTCACCTGTTCGTAGAAGTGGACTGCGAGCGCCCGGTCGTCGTAGATCCAGCCCCCGCTTGCATTGGAGACCTGGATGCCGTAGCCGTTGGCGATGCTGTAGGCGGGCAGCTCCTCGAAGACCGGCTGCGACCACGTGCCGTAGGTTCCGTACCGGCTGGCAAGGTTCTGCGCCGCCTGCGCAGCGGTCGCGGCACGCGTTTCCCTGACGTAGTTGTTGAACTGCTCGAGCCAGACGAGGCTCAAGATAACGCCCGCAAGCACGGCCGTGAGCATGGCGATCAGGGCAAAGGAGATGGCCAGACGTCGCCCGAACCAGCTCTTGCCTATCGGATTACGTCGCTGAGCCACCGCTCTCCTCAGTCTTCAGCGGGCGACTCGAACCGGTAGCCCACACCGTGAACCGTGTAGACGAACCGGGGTTCGCGGGGATCGTCGTGGAGCTTCGCGCGCAGGTTCTTCACGTGGCTGTCGATGGTCCGCTCGTAGCCCTCGAAGTCGTACCCGAGGACCTTCTCCACGAGCTCCATGCGGGAGTACACGCGGCCCGGATAGCGCGCCAGCGTCACGAGCAGTTTGAACTCGCTCGCCGTGAGGTCGAGCTCTTCACCGCCGAGGAAGGCCTTGTGCCCCGCGACGTCGATCTCGAGATCGGCATAGACCAGCCGCTCGCGCTGGGGCTCCTCGGTCACGTGCGCGCGGCGCAGGAGTGCCCGCACGCGGGCGACGAGCTCGCGCGGGGAGAACGGCTTGACGAGGTAGTCGTCGGCGCCGAGCTCGAGACCGGCGATTCGGTCTTCCTCCTCACCCTTTGCGGTGAGCATGATGATCGGCACGTCCGAGACGTCGCGGATCCTTCGGCAGACCTCTTCACCCGAGACCTCGGGAAGCATCAGGTCGAGCACGATGAGGTCGAAACGGCGACGCGAGAACTCGTTCAGAGCAGTCTGACCATCGGCTGCGGGAGTGACCCAGAACCCCTCGCGCTCCAGGTAGGCCGCGACGACATCGCGGATCGCCTTCTCGTCTTCGACGACAAGGATCCTGCGGCTTTGCGTGGTCACAGAAGCACCTCCAGACGGGCGAACCCTTTCCCCTACCGCAAAGAGTAAGCCGCTGCCCCGCCTTGAGCAGCGGATTCACCGAATCTACACGCCCGATATGGCCTCATCGTAAACCGCAAGCGTGCGCTCGATCATGGTCTCGGGCGAGAACTCTGAGAGTGCGATGCGCCGTCCCTCTTCGCCCATCCGATGCCGCGCCACCGGGTCATCGAGCAAGCGTTCGATCGCGTGGGCGAGCGCCGAGGAGTCGGCCGGCGGTACGAGGACGCCGTTGACGCCATCGCGCACGAACTCGCTCGTGCCTCCTGCGTCGGTCGCCACGATGGGCAGTGCTCGCGGCTCCGACCTGCACGAGCGTTAGGGGCAGCCCTTCGGACAGCGAAGAGGAGACGTACACGTCGAGCGCCGAAAGGAAACCCGGCATGTCCTCGACGAAGCCGATCAGCTGCAAGCGCTCGCCGAGATCCAACTCCCGGATGCGTGCCTCGAGCTCGCCTTTGAGCGGGCCGTCCCCGCCCAGCAGGAAGCGAGCTTCAGGGTGCGACTCGAGCACCTGTGCCGCGGCATCGACGAACCGCCCGAGGTCTTTCTGGGGCGCGAATCGAGCCGCGGTGCCCACGACCGGGGTTCCCGGGGCAAGGCCATAAGCGGCCTTCGCCTTCGAACCGCTCCCCAGATCCAGGAACGCGTGCGTGTCCACGCCGTTGTGGACGGTGACGACGAGATCGGGATCGATGCCATATGCGTCGATGAGCTCGTCGCGCAGCGAGTCGGACACCGCGATTATCCGGGTCGTCACGTGAGACAGCCCGCGTTCCGCCGCGCGGTAGCGCCACTTCGTGAAGGTAGAGATGTCGTCGCGATACATCACGTGGTTGTGCACGGTCACGATACGGACCGCACATCTGCCCATGACCGCAGCAGGCCGCGCGACGAGCCCCGCCTTGAACCCATGGGCGTGAACGACGTCGAACTCGCCACTTCGCACGACCATGGCGAGTTGGCGGATTCCCCGAGCGTCGGCAACAGGTCTGAGCGGACCGACGAGCTCGATCTCGTGGACCGGCAATCCGAGGTCGCGCGCGTCTTGGGCCACCTCAGATCCGCGCGGGCACGCGAGCTCGACGCTGTGGCCTCGCTCGGAGAGGCCGCGGCAGACGTCGAGCACGTGCTCCTTCATGCCGCCAACGGCAGGGCGGACCACGTGAAGCAGTCGCAGCGGCCGCTCGACATCTCGTACGGGCACTGAGCGAGGCATCGGGAGGTCGCCTCCGCCGCTACTGTTCGCTCGGCAGCTGGCCGGCGCTGTCGCCTTCGGCGGCGAGCTTCTCGGCGACCCTCTTGAGGCCAACGATAGTCTTGTGCGAGAACAAGGCACCGCCGAAGTTCAACGGCCCGTTCCATATCCACCGCCCGAATCCGGTCTCGCTGCCATCCGCGCGCATCCTCAGGATGAGTCGCGACGCGTTCCCGGGGAGCGGCTTCACGACGAACGCCATCGAGTTCTCGGACCAGGTCTTCGGTGGCGATGTGACCGGGAGGTCGCTTGCCGGGATGCTGCCCGCCACGAGCACGAACGAGCGCGGCTTGTCAGCCTTGACGACCGTGTATTGCACCATGTCGTTGATGGAGATCTTGTCGCCCACACCTACGTCTTGAAGCTCCGGCACGACCCTCTGGGAGTAGTGCCCATCGACGAAGTCGTCGCTCTTGGTGAGGTTGTAGAACCAATCCCAGCCGTACCAGCCGGCCCGGTGCTGACCCATCTGCACGATGAGCGAGTACACGAGCGCGGGCGGTGCGGCGATGGTGACAGCCTTGGTCGAGATCTCCCGGGTGGCCGGGAACAGGTCGTCACCCGCCAGCGACTCGCTCGCCTCGGCCTTCGTGGCGCCCCACGTGTCCGTGCGCGCGCGAGTCAACGGCGGGACGATGAGGCTCCCGAGCACTATCAAGCCGACGAGCCCCGCGACGCCCGCGAGGATCCAGAGCGCAATTGTCCCGAACGTGCGGAGTGGAGATCCATGTCCGGCCGTGTCGTTCACTGTTCCTCCGTCCGCTGACATTCCCCTTGTGTGTGCCCATCATCATTCTGACGAGGCCACGCGTCCGCGAACATACGCTGCACCGCCTGCGTCAGCGGACCGCTCCGATCGCGGACTGCGACGGCGCCGCCGAAGGCGTTCGTCAGGAACACCTCGTCTGCGGTCTCGACGTCGGTCCATCGCACGGGAACGGCCGCGACGGTCACGCCCTCGGGCTGCGCACGCGAAAGCACGAAGCGTCGCGCCACACCGGATACGGCCGGCGGGGCAGGCGGAGTGAGGATCCTGCATCCGACCACGATCCACACGCTTGCGGAGGAACCGTCCAACACGAAGCCGTCGTCGTCAAGGACGATCGCCTGATGCGCTCCTGCCCGGCGAGCCTCTAAAGCGGCCGCGTCCCACCACGAGCGGTCGGCGGGTTTGGCGCCGCCCGGGGGCGGCGTCGGAAAGGGGCCGAGCGCGGCGGCTTGGACCGGCGCGATCAGCGGACCGCGGACGACATCGAGCGAAGAGAGCCTGCGTTCGATCTCGACCGTCAGCCGGCCGTCGGGCCATATCTGGACGTGTGCCCGCAGCCTCGACGTGCGCTCGCCCTCGTATGCGGCTATCGCCGAGGCAAGCGACCGCTCGATCTCGACGAGAATGCCCTCGCCACAACCGCCCTCGGCAAGGCGGCGTCGGTGCAGGGGCCACAGGGGGACATCCGAGCCAACGACCCGGCAGGTCTCGGCAAGCGCGATGGTCGGCCGGTGCGCCGCCGGCCCGGCTTCGCCGTGCATCCGGGCGCCTAGCGACTCCACGTCCACGAAAGCGTGGAGACCGCGCCTACGACTCCGAGAACCATAGTGAGCAGCCCGAGCCCGCCGACCAGCGACCCGATGACGATGCACCCCGCCGCGACCACCGCAAGCATCGGACCCCGATGCCCGCCCGAGCCTCGGCGGACCGCCTCGCCTACGAGCATGCCCCACAGGATGCCGATGATGAAGAACCGGAAACCGAAGTACCCCAGCAGCAGACCGCCTCCGATGCCTGCGGCCGCGCCCGCGCCGATCGCGCCCGCGAGCTGCTTCGGTTTCACGTAGGTGTACTGGCTGCGCTTGGGCTTCGCGCATACGGGGCACTTGTAGCCCACGGGCGTGAGCACCATGTCCTTGGGGCAGATCGGACGGTCGCACTCCGCGCAGCGCATCTCGGTCTCGACCCCGGGGTGGAACGAGCACTCGGCCACCGTCGCTCCTCGATCGACTCGATCGGGCGTCGCGCATCAGCCTATGCCGGTGCGCGGCACACCGCAGCACATGATAGCCGAGGTGCGCGGCAGCTCCCGCTCCACGCGATGCAATGCCGGAGCCTATTGGTTTCGTTCCGTGACCGCGCCCAGGATCCAGCCACCAACGATCCCGACGCCAACCGCCACGAGAATGAGCGGCCAGTAGAGGTCCCACTCGAGATTGAGTATGAAAATGGTCGCGACTGTGGTCAGCACGAGCCCGAACGTGAGGGAGCCCGCCGCTTTCGAGTCGAACCATCCGGCGTGTCGCCACTCCCGCCACATGTTCGCGAAGACCGCGGCGGCGCCCACGTAGATGAACAGCGCCCACCAGTTCTCCGAGAACACGTATCCGAAGTTCTCGAGCAGGAACACGACGCCGAGCGCTATCAGCACGATCCCGACGAACCAGGCGGTCTTCGGCTTGTCGTCACGTCTTCGGACGTTGCCTGGTTCGGGCTGTGCGGGCACCGCCGGAGGCGGGCCGCCATAGGTCTCGCTCATACGTCCTCCCCTCGCTGTCGACGCGCGTGGACGTGCCCCACGCGTTCACTTCGTCTCGCCGCCGAACATACCCCTCCAGCGCGTGCTCATCACGGCGCTCGGGAGTGCATGGAATCGCGTTTGCTCCCCCGAGTCATGCGAAGATACCTCCGGACGCTACCCCGTGCGGCGTCGCGCACGGGTATCGAGGTACACCGACAGGCGAGTGCGTCGAGTGGAGTCGGACGAGCACCCACGATTCGACGGACCTGATCCGAGAGAGCCGATGCTTTACCTGATCGTGTTCATATGCGGCAGCGCGCTGATGAGCCTCGAGCTCGTGGCCACGCGCGTACTCGCGCCCTTCCTTGGCAACTCGCTGTTCGTGTGGGGAAGTGTCATCTCGGTGGTCATGGTCGCGCTGAGCCTCGGATACTGGCTCGGCGGCGAGATCGCCGACCGCCTTGGGGCTTCCCGCATGCTCGCCCCCGTGATCGCTCTCGCGGGCATGCTCACGGCGCTCGCGCCAGTCATCGCGAAGCAGGTGATGCCTGCCGCCGCAGAACTCGGCCCTCGAACCGGCTCGCTCGTCGCCGCGTCGGCCATCTTCTTCGCCCCAGCGCTCCTGCTTGCGATCGTCTCCCCGCTTGGCGTGCGCATCGCCGCCCACTCGGGGCTGGCACACATCGGCCGCTCGGCGGGCGGTCTGTATGCCACTTCGACCGCGGGCAGCATCGCCGGCACGATCGCCACTGCCTTCTGGCTGATCCCGTTGCTTTCGCTTGAGCCCCTCATCATCGGGATCGGCTTCGCGCTGCTCGGCACGGCGTTGCTCGCGCTCGTGCTGCCATCGCTGGTGGGCGCGGAGTCGGTGGCCGAGGCGGAAGTCGGCGCCGACCACCCCTCCGCCGGCATCTCCGCCGTGCCGCGCCATGCTTCTCTCGCCAAGGCTGCCTTGCCGGTCACTATCCTCGTCGTGGTGGCGGGCGCCCTCATCGGCGGCCTCGTGCTCGTACGAGTGGCGCCACCGCCGAAGATCAACACGTTCGGCGAGAGGGTACTCTTCCAGAAGGACACTCAGTACCACCGGATCTCTGTGACCGAAGACAGCTCCGAGCGCCATCTGAGATTCGACCGAAGTCACCAATCGGCCATGGATCTCGCCGATCCCTACTCGAGCGGGATCCGCTACCCGGACTATCTTCACTTGCCGATGGCGCTCAAACCTGACGCGAAGCGCGTGCTGGTGCTCGGTCTGGGCGGCGGCACCGTCACCAAGCGCTACTGGCGAGACTACCCCGGCGTGAGCGTCGATACGGTGGAGATCGACCCCGTCGTGGTCGACGTAGCGAAGCGATACTTCGACCTTCCCACCGATCCCAGGATCCGCCTGTTCACCGAGGACGCACGCCGCTACCTGCAAAGCACGAACGAGACGTACGACATCGTGATCGTCGACGCGTACTACGCCGACTCGCTGCCCTTCCACCTCACGACCCGCGAGTTCTTCCAGGAGGTCAAGGACCATCTCTCACCCGACGGCGTCGTCGCCTACAACTGCATCGGATCGGTCGAGGGCGAGCACAGCAAGCTCTTCCGCAGCATGTACCGCACGGCCGGCGACGTCTGGGGCAACGTGTGGGCCTTCCCCATAGGCATCGGGAAGACTCACGTCAAGCAGGAGAACCGCAACATCATCGTGGTCGCCAGCGATCAGCAGGTCTCCGCCTCCGACTTCGCGGCCCGCATCGAAGACCGCGCAGGCGGGCTCGTCACGATTCCCGGGTACGCCGGGTTCGCCCGCGACCTCTACACCGGTCGCATCAAGACAGGCGATGTGCCGCTGCTCACGGACGCACATGCGCCGACCGACTCGCTGATTCACGTGAACTAGGTCGTCGACGGTCCCTCGGGCCGCTCCTCTGCTGTACTAGCCTTAGTCTTCGGTGCCGGTCGCACTCCCCGTCGCGCTGGTGCCTTCCTCGTACTCTACGAGCGGCCCGGCAGCGTCCTCCCCCAGCGCGCGTTCTACCTTCCGGACGTCCTCTTCCGACATCTCAGGGAGGTTGTACGGCTGCGCGTCGTCCTCGTCGATCAGCGGCTTTTGGCGATCCCACAAGTCGCGTTCGTCTCTCGCGCCGAGCGGAGACTCGTCGACATCCTCGTCGAAGCCGGTCTCCCCCACGTCACGCATCCCGTGGACGGGACCCTCCTCGATCGTGCCGAGCAGCTGATCGGTCGGCGAGGGGTCGACGGTGCCGTAGTCGTACGGCAGATCGTCCACGGTGCCGGGCACGTGCTCGTCGTTCACGGGGTCCTCGAGGACCTCATCGGGCGGACACCAGTCCTGGTCCTGGTCGCACCCAACGTCCTTGCCGTTCGTCCGGGGTGCAAACACGCCGCCTTCGCGGACGAACGCATCGTCATCGTGAACGGGTCCGCTGTTGTTCATCTCGTCCGTCCTCTCATGGGGCCGCTATGAAGACGAATACCCCGTCCGACGCCGAGTGCAACGCCTCCCGCCGAGCGACCCGGTTGAAAACGCGGGCGCCGACTGCGACCCTTGTTCCGGCGACGCAACGAGTACTTGGGTAGATGCCAGAGTGTGAACAGGGCACGGGGGGTGTGGTGGAGCTCGAGAAGACATACCGGATCGCGGCACCTCGCTCGCTCGTCTGGGCGGCGCTGACAGACCCGGCGCATATCGAGACGTGGAGCGGCTCGCCGGCCATCATGGCCGACATGCCGGGGACCGAGTTCGAGCTGTGGGGCGGCGACGTGCACGGACGCAACCTCGAGGTCGAGCCGGGCCGACGGCTCGTCCAGGAGTGGTACGGCGGCGACTGGGACGAGCCCTCGATAGCGACGTTCACGCTGTGGGACGTCGACGGTGGCGGGACGTTTCTGGAGCTGACGCACTCCAACGTCCCCACCGAGGAGGCCGAGGATTTCGACACCGGATGGGACGACTACTACCTCGGGCCCATGAAGCGGCTGCTCGAAGCGTCCTGAGCAGGCCACGTCCGCCGCGCCCGCGCACGTTACGCGCGGCGGGCGCTCTTCAGGTCCTCGAAGTGCATCGGGTAGTGCTCGAATGCATCGATCCCGATGACCTCGTACAGTGCGCGGCCGTCGAGCCACCCCGGGTCGATATGCCGCACGATACCGGCTTTCCCGTTGATCTCGTCGTCCTGCAGAACGCGAACCTGGTCGACGAGCTCGCGGAACGCGCGGCGGGAGCGAGCGAGACACGTCGGCGGGTCGACGTGCTTGGCCTCTTCCCAGATGCGGTCGTTGAACGCTTCCCATCCCTCGTGGTCGCGGTCGAAGGCCGTCGTTTCTCCGTTCTGAGCACTTCGCAGCCGCTGGACGATGAGGTCCTCGTACGCCGTGACATGACAGACGACGTCTCGGGCCGAATGCTTCTTGCCCGGGATAGGCTTCTCGAAGTCGTCTCTCGGAATAGCCGCCACCAGCTCGTCGAACTCCCTGCGTGTCTCAAGAAGCCAGCGGAGCAGTTCGTCACGCGTCATGCCACTGTCCCCTCCCTCGATGTCGCTGTGTCTATCGTTCCCCACGCCCGTGCACGAGCTTCATGCCGCTCAGTCTGTCCGAAACGCCGACGAGAGCAACGTCGGTCATTCCCGCGGCGAGCCCCGTGCGGCGGATGTGGCCCTCGGTGATATGCGACTGTCCGTGGGGCCACAAGACCCAGAGCACGCCGCCGTGCTTCACCAGCGGCACGAATTCCCTGATGCGTCGGAGCCCGAACGTGCTGTCGCACTGGTAGACGATGACGTCCACCGGTCTCAGTGGTGGTGACTTTGACACTCGGCCCGCCGAGTAGGAGTCGGGCGGTCCGACGCCGGGATCGCGCACGCCCACGAAAGCCGCACTCGTTCCCGAACGCATGCCGAGGATGGCTGCCAGGCTCTGGGCCGTGCTACCCGCCGGTTCGGTACGCGGGAGCTGCAGCCGGGGACTCTTCCGGCCGAAGCCCATTCTTCGTGCAACATCGCGCTCGCCGGCGTTGCTCGACACTCACCCTCCCATGGCACGTTGCCTGACCCGAACGCGTCATCTGGCCCGATTCGGGGCCGCACGACGTCGTCATCCAATACTAACCCGACGCGCCGGAAGAGCGGGGTGTCTGTTGCGAGCATCGTGAGGGTGTCGGCAGGCGGCCTTCGGGTATCCTGCCAACAACATCTCTCGCTTAGCGAGGATCTCGTGGACGACCCCGAAGACACCCGCCTATCTGACGACGTCGCGGAACGTGACGCGGCGACCTCCTTCGGCGACGATCCCATGCGACTACCGAGCGATTCGGGCCTGAAGCGCTACGAGAGCCTCGCCGAGATGATCGGCGATGCAGCGAACCCCACCCCGATCGTCGCGCTCAAGCGGATCATGCCGGGCGCATCGGCAGCGTCGCTTTACGTGAAGCTCGAGTGGATGAATCCCTTCGGCTCGGTGAAGGACCGTGCGGCCAAGTGGATGCTCGAGGATCTGGCGCGTCGCGGCGAGCTTGACGACCGGGCGATCATCGAGGCGACCTCGGGCAATACCGGCATCG
Organism: uncultured Actinomycetes bacterium; assembly: GCA_963817255.1. GTDB lineage: Bacteria > Actinomycetota > Coriobacteriia > Anaerosomatales > CAVRZR01 > CAVRZR01. The sequence continues at coordinate 175,561 of CAWFNT010000001.1, read as the reverse complement.
CGCTCGCGGCCATGGCCGTACTCATGTACCGCCGTATGGTCGCGGTCGTCCCGCACTCCATGCCATGGGAGAAGGAGGTCCTCCTCCGCGCGCTCGGCGCCGAAGTCCTGCACACGCCGAAGGAGGGCCGTAGCGACCGGCATCCAATGGATGTCGCGCTGGACGTGGCCGAGGAGATGCTTCGGCAATCCGACTCGTTCGTGATGCCCAACCAGTACGAGAACTCGGCGAACGTTCAAGCGCACTACGAGTCGACCGGACCGGAGGTCTGGCGGCAGACCGATGGCCTCGTGAAGTACTTCTTCGCGGGAGTCGGAACGACCGGAACCATCACCGGCGCCGGGCGCTACCTGAAGGAACAGGATCCCGATATTCGGGTGATCGCGGTCGAGCCGGTAGTGGGACACCACATCTCGGGCCTGAAGAACCTAGAGGAGACGTGCGTACCGGGCATTCTCGACCGTTCCGTGATCGATGACATCGTCTACGTGGACGACGACGAGGCACTCGAGATGTCCGCCCGGCTTCACAAGGAGGAGGCGCTTCTGGCCGGCTCGTCGGCTGCGGCGGCAGTGGCGGCCGCGGTGCGCTACCTCGAGGGACGTGACGGCGTCGCGGTGGCCATCGCCCCCGATTCCAGCCAGAAGGCGATCTCGTACCTGGAGAAGGCGCTCGGACTCTAGCGACAGGCGTTAGCGCGCCCTGGCTACGCGAGGGGGAGCCGCACGTCGAAGCGCGTCCCGGCCTCGGAGCTCTCGAAGCCGACGCTCCCGCCGAAGCGCTCGACCGATGCTCGCACGATCGCGAGACCCAGCCCGCTCCCCGGATAGGCGGCGGCGTTCCGGCCGCGGTGGAAGCGGCTGAACACCCTGTCCTGCTCGGCGGCGGGGATTCCCATACCGGTGTCCGACACAGACACGAGCACGCTGTCGGCCTCCCGAGCGACCGTGAGCGACACGCGCCCGCCCTCGACCGGCGTGAACTTGACCGCGTTGTCGAGCAGGTTCTCGATGACGCCCTGGAGTCGGGCCGAGTCGGCAAGGACGACCAGCGGCTCGGACGCGATCCGGATCTCGAACTCGAGTCCCGCCTGTTCGGCGCTGGACGCGACGGCGTCCGCTCCCTGTCGCGCGAGAGCCGTCACATCCACCGGTTCGATGCGCATCGGCGCGTCGCCTGCTTCCAGCCGAGAGAGGTTGAGCAGGTTGGTCGAGAGGTCCTCGAGGCGTCGGGCCTGCGTCAGCGCCCGCCGTACGAGACGGCGCTCGTCGTCGGTACTCGCCTCGGCCTCGGCGAGTTCGAGATCGGCCTGGAGGGCCGTGAGCGGCGTCCCGATCTCGTGAGCCGCATCGGCAACGAACTGCCTCAGAGTGACGACCGTGCCCTCGATCCTTTCGGCCATGGTGTTGAACGACTCGGAGAGCTGGCCCACCTCGTCGTAGCGATCCACCGCGGCACGCGCACTCAAGTCGCCATCGGCCATGCGATCGCTCGTCTCGGTGAGCGCTGCCAGCGGACGAGAGATTCGAGCCGACAGCAGGTAGCCCGCGATGGCAGCCATGAGGACCGCGACCACGGCCGCCAGGATCCAGCCCTGCGTGATGCTCACGAGCACGTCTCGGCCGGACGCGGGGGCCTCGGACAGCACGATATGGCCGAATGTCTGGCCGCCTCCCGACGCAGTCGCACCCGTAAGCTCGAGGCGCAACTCACGGCTGCTTCGCGCGGTCGACGCGCCGGATCCGCCGAAGATGCCGCCGCCCAACGGCCGCGGCAGGCGTCCACCGTCGCTGCCCCGTCCGCCGTCGTCGCCAGGGAGGAAGTCGCCGGGATCGATCGACTGCGGCGAGCCCGAGTCATAGACCAGTTCTCCCGAAGCGTCGTACACGCGCACGCGAGTCTGCGTGCCGAGTGCGGCGATCGCCACGCGCTGCTCGATGTCGGCAGGTACCGGGATCGAGAGCTGCCTGGCGACACGCTCCGCCGCGGCGTGCAGATAGGCATCCTCGGCGCGAATGTAGTACCGGCCCAGTACCGTGAGGAGTATCCCGCCGAGGAGTGCTGCCGTGAGCAGTGCGATGCCCGCATACGTGAGCGCGAGCTGCCAGCGAAGAGGTCGATTCTTGAGCATCGGAGGTCCTAGGTGGCGAGGCGGTAGCCGATGCCCGGTACCGTGAGCACGATCTCGGGATGGCTGGGGTCCGCCTCGATCTTCTCGCGCAGGCGCCGCACGTGGACGCTCACGGTCTTGTCGTCGTAGTACTCGCCGTCAGCACCCCAGACCTTGTCGATGAGCTGGCCACGCGAGAATGCCTGGCCCGGATGTTGAGCGAGGAACACCAGCAGCCGGAACTCCGTGGGTGTCAGGTTGAGCTCACGCCCGCTGCGCGTCACACCCGCGCGCGTGCGGTCGATCACGAGGTCGTCGATGTAGAGGACGTCGGCTTCGACCGACGAGAGCTCGCCGTACGAACGCCGAAGCAGCGAGCGGATCCGCGCGATGAGCTCCCGCAGACGGTAGGGCTTGGTGAGGTAGTCGTCGGCGCCCATCTCCAGGCCGAGCACCTTGTCGAGCTCGTCGGACTGCACCGTGAGCATGAGGACGGGCTGCCGAAGGCCGAGCTGTCGCATCTGACGGCAGAAGTCGAACCCGGAACCGTCGGGCAGTCGGACGTCCAGCACCACGAGATGCGGCGCATTGTCTCGCGCGTACGCAACGCCCCCCGCACCGGTGGCTTCCCAGTGCACGTCGAAGCCCTCTTTGCCGATCCCCTCGACCAGACCTTCGGCGACTGCGGGATCGTCCTCGATGACCAGAATGGTGTTGGCTTTCTCAAGCACGTCGTCTCGTTCCCTCTGGGGCGTTCATGAGCGTAGCACGCGGTCGGCCGCCCGACGGGAGGGGGAGAGCGGGCGGCCGACCCGGCCAAGCGCTACTGCTGAGGAGTCGTCTCGGGGTTGGGGATGTTCTGGGGTGCGCCGCGTCCGCCGTAGCCGTGGTAGTCGTACCCCGGCTGGCCGTTCTGGCCCTGAGCGTCGCCGTTGTCCCGCCACCCGCGCTCGCCACCCAAGCCGCGCGGCGCTTGCATCATCGTGCCACCGGGACCGCGCGTGAAGCGGCTCGCATGCGAACCCACGGCCACGCCGATGCCGAACGTGATCGCGAGCAGCAACACGCCCGCGACGATCGACGCAGTCACGATGACCCACGTCGAAGGCCTGCGGGACGCGCGCGGTGCGGTTGCATCCGGAGGCGTCGTCGAGACCTGTGCATACTCGGGGGCGCCTGCCGCATAGGGTTGCGTCGCCGGCGGGTATGCGGGCACCGTCGCGTAGCCTGGTGCAGCGGAAGGCTGGGATGCGTAGGCGGCGCCGGCGCCGGCCGACGCGGGGGCTGCGGCCGCGGAGGGCTCCGCTGGCCCTGCGGGTTCGGGGACCGAGGGCTGGATCGGCTCCGGCAGCGGAGCAGTCGTCCCCTCGCTCGTGTTCTCGTCCATTGCGGTACCTCTATTCGTCGAGCGTGCCGACGCCGATCGCCGGCTCTCGCTTATGACTATGTCGCACGACTGTTGCGAATCGTCTGCGGCGCGGCTACGGGTTCGTAATGCCCTCTGGGGTGTGTAGGCGGATATCTTCCCCGCCGAGGAGGTCCCCACCGCTCACGCCAACTCGCGAGTGATTACGGGACCGTAGCCTCGCCGCAATCGAAGCACAGACGCCTCGGGTGATAGTCAACTCGGCGGCTCGGCGTTGTGCTTCGGCGACCCGCCCCGATGCAGTCGCCCAAGGAGAACGAAGAACATGTCTGCAAGAGCTCGACTTGGATTGGACGCAGGACTGTTTGCGGTTCTGCTGATCGCGTACTACCCGGCTCGAACCGGTCTGGCAGTGCACGAATGGCTCAGCGTGGCGATCATCGTGCCGCTTCTGTTGCACTTGGTTCTTAACTGGGACTGGGTCACGAAGATAGTCACCCGCTTCGCGCGCAAACTCCTGTCCGCCTCACGGGTCAACTTCGTCGTCGACACGCTTCTGTTTGTCGCCGCGGTCGCTGTTGTCCTCAGCGGGATCGTGGTGTCCCAGTCGATCGCCGGCTTCTTCGGCATTGCGAACAATCCCAGCGTCATCTGGTACGCACTCCACTCGGTGTCCGCAAACGCGACGATCGCACTCGTGGTCGTCCACCTCGGTCTGCACTGGCGCTGGATCGCGCGTGTGCTCGGTCTGAGGCATAACCGGCCACTGAGCAGCGCCGCCTAAGGAACCGGAGCCACCATGAACCACCACTTGAAGAACACCGCAGCGGTCCTTCTGGCTACCGGCCTGACCGCGTTGGCCATCTTCGCGACAGTGCAAACGACCGCCGTGCTCGCGGGCGTCTCCGGCACGGCGTCGAACTACGCGTCGACATCGGCCGGCAACACCGGCACCTTCACGTGCCCACGCACGGGGTGCACGTCGTCGTACTGCCACGCGACCGGACAGAGCGCGGGGTCGAACGGATCGGCAGGCTCAGGCATCTCTGGCGGGAGCTCCGGGGGCGGCTCGCAAGAACCGCTCACGTGCCCGCGCACCGGATGCACCGCCTCCTCGTGCCACGCGTCCTCCGGCGGGGGTCGCGGCGGGGGCTCGGGCAACGGTTACGGCGGATACGGCGGCGGCTCCGCTTCGAGCGGGACTTGGCAGTAGTGGCGGAGACGACACCGCGGGTGCGAGTATTGCGGCGGTCATGAGAGTGGGTCCGCAGCCGACAAGTCGCCGGCGCCCGGGCACCGCTCCGGTGGCGCCGCGGGCACCCACAGGAACGACAGCGCGCCCGCTCGACACGGCACGAGGCAGGTCGTCTGGAAGGAAATGGGATGGCACGACGCAAGTGGTGGAAACGGTACAGAGGGTGGATCGCGATTGCGGTGTTCGCCGCGATCGGCATTGCCGTCTACCTGTTCGTGCACAGCTCGGCACCTGCCGCTCAGGGCACAACCTATACGACCGAGCAGGCCGCGAACGGAACCCTATCGGTGACGGTCGCCGGCGCCGGCAATCTCGCCGTGCGTGATGCCGTCGAGGTCTGGCCCAAGTCCTCCGGCACCGTCGCTTCCATCGACGCAGTGCTAGGCAAGTGGGTCAGCAAGGGGGCGGTTCTCTACACGCTCGAGGGGGAAGCCGCTGCGCGAAACACCGCACAGGCGCTTGCCCAGAGAAAGCAGGCCTGGGAGTCAGTCACGCGAGCCGAACTGTCCGTGACCCAAGCGAAGAACCAGCTCGCGACGCTCGAGAGTCAGGCCGCAAAGCCCAACTCGAAGGTCACGTCCTCGCAGATCAAGGCCGCCGAGCAGCAAGTGAGCGCCGCGAACGCAGGCCTCTCCTCGGCGTACGCCTCCTACGACAGCGCGAAGCTGGCCTACACGGACGCCGTCGAGGCCGAGACCGATCTCATCGTGAAGGCGCCGGTCTCGGGCAGGGTGTGGTCGGTCAGTATCGCCAAGGGCGACAGCGTCTCGAGCTCGGGAGGCGGTTCGGGAACCGGCGCGACCGGTACTGACCCAACTTCCAGCGGCTCGGGATCGACGAGCACCGCACCCGTTGTGATCGCAGCCGGCGGTAAGCTCGGTGCGCAGCTGGCCATCAACGAGGTGGACATCCCGACAGTGAAGGTCGGCCAAGATGCCGAGCTCACGTTCGATGCGCTGCCGGACCTCACGCTCGCGGGAACTGTGGATAAGATCGATCGCGACGGGACCGTAACCCAGGGAGTGGTGACTTACAACGTTTGGGTGACGCTGAATGGCGCGGACAAGCAACTCAAGACAGGCATGTCGACGGCAGCAACGATCGTGACCGCGGTTGCCCGCAACGTGCTCCTCGTACCCAACGCATCGATCAAGACGGGCACAAGCGGGTCGTACGTTCAGGTCATGAAGGCCGGCGCGAGTACACCAATCGACGTCGCAGTGGAGACGGGACTTGCTGGGTCGACTCAGACGGTCATCACGAGTGGGATCAAGGCGGGGGACGTGGTCGTCACCAAGACAGTCACCGCCGGCTCTACGAGCAGCGGAACCAGCAACAGCCGGAACAGCGACCGCGGCGGCGGCTTCGGCGGTCCCGGGTTCTCGATCGGCGGAGGTCCTCCGGGGGCAGGCCAGTGAGCGCCGTCATCGAGGCGATCGACCTGTCCAAGATCTACGGCGGCGCCGGAGCTGAGACGCACGCCTTGTGCGGCGTGTCGCTCACGGTCGAGCCGGGTGAATTCGTGGCGATCATGGGGCCTTCCGGCTCTGGCAAGTCCACGCTCATGAACATCCTCGGCTGCCTTGACACTCCGACATCAGGCACGTACCGCATCTCAGGTCGTGATGTCGCCGACCTCGACTCATACGAGCTCGCCGAGGTTCGGCGCGAGACCGTAGGCTTCGTCTTTCAGTCCTTCAACCTGTTGCCGAGAGCCTCGGTGATGCGCAACGTAACGCTGCCGATGCTCTACACGCGCGTCCCGCGAGACGAACGCGAGAAGCGCGCGGCCGAGGCACTGGACTCCGTCGCTCTTCCGGAGCCCATCTGGTCTCACGCTTCAAACGAACTCTCCGGCGGCCAGATGCAGCGCGTCGCCGTCGCGCGCGCGCTCGTGAACGACCCCGACCTTATTCTCGCCGACGAGCCCACCGGCAACCTCGACACAGCGACAGGCGAGCAGATCATGGACCTCTTCGGCCGGCTGAACGCAGAGGGCCGTACGATCATCCTCATCACGCACGAGGCCAATATCGCGGCGCACGCACGACGGGTCATCCATATGCAAGATGGGCTGGCGACCGAAGTGACCCAGGAAGGTGAGGCCGAGTGAACTTCGGCGACCTCATGAGCGAGACGCTGCTTTCCCTCACCGCGAACAAGGTGCGGAGCTTCCTGACGATCCTGGGTATCGTCGTCGGAATCGCATCCGTCATCGCACTCGTGGCCGTTGGGCAAGGAAGCCAAGCCGCGGTCACTCAGCGGTTCCAGTCCGTCGGCGCGAACCAGCTGACCGTGCGGCCGTCGTCGCCAGACACCGGCGGGGGTTTCGTGCGGCGAGCTCAGGGCGACGTTCAGTCGCTCACGCGCGACGATGCGACGGCGATCGAGAGCGTACCTGGAGTGTCCGCCGTCGCGCCGCAGTCCTCGAGCTTCGCTCAGGTCGTGGCAGGCTCGAACAACGTGAACGCGCAGCTTACCGGCGTGACGCCCGCCTACGCGGACATGAACAACCTCACGACATCGTCCGGGTCCTTCATCAGCGCGCACGATGACGAAACGTACGGCAAGGTAGCGGTTCTCGGCTATCAGACCGCGATCGACCTGTTCGGCGAGGGCGTCGACCCCGTTGGGCAGCGCGTCAGAGCCGGGAAGATGCAACTGACGGTCGTGGGCGTACTCGACCAGAAGGGCGCGTCCGGTTTTGGACAGACCGACTCGGCGATCTTCGTGCCGCTCTCGACCCAGATGCGATTCGTGAACGGCACGAAGTACGTCTCTTCGATCGTCTTCACGGTGGCCGATGCTACTCAGGTCGACACCGTCCAGAGCGCGGTGAACGACCTTCTGCTCTCGCGCCACAAGATCGCTGACTCCTCGCTCGCCGACTTCCAGATCATGAATATGGCCGACCTGCTCTCGGCGGTCACGGAGACCTCGGGCACGTTCACGACTCTGCTCGCGGCCATCGCGAGCATCTCGCTCCTGGTCGGTGGCATCGGCATCATGAACATGATGCTCACCACGGTCACCGAGCGGACCCGCGAGATCGGCCTCAGGAAGGCGATCGGTGCCGACGAAAGCGCCATATCGGCGCAGTTCCTCGCCGAGTCGGTGACCCTCACGCTTCTCGGAGGCGTTATCGGGATTCTCATCGGGTGGGCGGTCGCCGTCTTCCTGGCGCCGTCGCTCATGGGGACGCAAGCGGTGGTCTCGTGGCAAGCGATCGCACTCGCGGCCGGCGTGTCGGCAGCGATCGGCGTCGTCTTCGGCTTCTATCCCGCGCGACGGGCGGCTCGGATGAGTCCCATGGAAGCGCTCAGATACCAGTGAACAAGGTGGCGACGGGACCCGATGGGCTCCCGGCGTCGCAACCACAAGACGGGCCGTACGGACGGCCAGCATCTCGAATGGAGGAATGCAATGAACAAGACGGTCGTCTGGATCATCGGACTCGTGGTGGTGGCCGCAGTGATGTTCGGCGCCGGATACCTCGTCGCAACACAGGTAGGTGGGACGTCGAGCCAGAATGGTCAGGCCGTGACGGACACGCGCGGCGGACCGGGTGGCGCATTCGCGCAACTCAGTGATGCGGAGCGCCAGCAACTGCAGAGTATGACGCCGGCAGAACGCCAGAAGTTCTTCGCAGACAAAGGTATCGAGATGCCCCAGGGCTTCGACGCAGCTGGCGGACCCGGCGGTGCGGGTGGACCCGGCGGTGCGGGCGGCTTCCGCGGGGGTTCCCAGGCAGCCTCGGGCACCGTGCAGTCGGTCTCGACCGATAAGATCACGGTTACGCTCAACGGCGGCGGGTCGGCGACTTTCTACGTTGACAACACGACCGTGAAGGCTGCCGTAGCGGGTGCCAAGCCCGACGTGGTGGTCGGCGCCAAGGTCCTCGTCTACGCGCAGCCCGAAGCTGAGGGCATCACGGCCGCCAAAGTGATTGTCGTGAAGTAGCAACGATGGGTGGGCGCCCGCCGCTGTGGGGCGGGCCGTGCTACCCCTCGCGCTCCAGCGTGCGCCCTACCGACCACGCATCAGCAATATGTTCGCCGACGGCCCAGTAGCGGTTGTCGGGCATGGTCAGCGTGAACGGGCGCATCCGCTGCACGTCTGGCTTGCCATCCTCGCCGAGGAACCGCTGTTCGGTCCACGTGCCGACGATGTCGGCGACGAACAGCTCGTGGCTGCCGAGGTCCACTACCTGGTGGACCCGGCACTCGAGGCACAGAGGGCACTCGGCGATCATTGGCGCGTGCTCGAGAGTGCCGCGAAAGACGCTGAACCGCGAGCCTTTCACGCCGTCCCGATTCGCCGAGTGAAGACCGCACCAGTCCGTGATTGCCACCTGTTCGACGCTGGGCAGGTTCACGCTGAACTCGCCGTAGTCTCTGATGCCCGCGTTGGTCGCATGAGCCTTACCCATGCCGGTGACCACCCGCGGCGGATTGGGCTGCACCCGATTCACCCAAGCGACCGGCATGAAGTTGGGCCCGGCGTCCAGGTCGGCGCCGACGAGCGTCATCGGCATCGGGTAGATGAAGCCGTTCGGGCCGAGGTCGATCTTGTCCAATGCCCACGCCCCCTCACGTCCGCCTCGGTGTTTCGTGGCGACGTCCGAGCGACGGCCGCCGTGGCGCCTACGTGCCTTCCGCGGATTGCTGGATGCCGATACGGTTGCCTTCGGAATCCTCGATGAACGCGATCCATCCCACCATGTCGCCCATGAACTGCTTCGCCTGGAGCACCTTGCCGCCGGCCGGCTCGACGCGCTCGACCATGCCGTCGATATCGCCGCCGGATCCGAGGTAGATCGTCGGACCGTCATGGCTCGGCGTCCCACCCGTGTAGAGGTCCGCGCTGACGACCGGCCCCTCGCTCGAGCCGGGTCCGCCGATGAGAGCGACCGTGTCGTCGGATCCGGGCATCGCCATGACGCCCTGCCCGGTGACCGCGGCGTAGAACTTCATGGCACGTTGCATGTCGACGACCGGAATGTCGGCCCACACGATGATGTTGCTCACGGGATTCCCCTCTCGGCCGGTCAGTGCAGAGTAGGTACCCACTACCGGCGTCCGACTCCGCGTCGCACGTCGAGTCGTATACTCGCCGAGGGGGTAGGAGATGTCGCTGTTCGCACTGCTTGGCCGAGAAGACCCCACGCCGTGGCTGCTTGCATCCGACGAGCCCGCCGCTCGGTGGGTGGCGCTCACGCGCCTGCTCGACGTCTCCGAAAGCGCACCCGAGGCGCGTGAGATCCACGAGGCCGTGATGGCCGACCCTTCAACGGAGGTCCTCCTCGCGCTGCTCCCGGACTGGGAGACCGACAACAACGTGACCGGCCACGACAGGCCGCTGCTCGCAACGAACCTCCTGAACCTCCTCGGCGATCTGGGCCTGAGAGAGGCGGATGATGCGCGCATCACACGCCTTCTCGACCAGATGCTCGCCCACTCCGACGCGGATGGGCGCTTCCAGATGTGCGGGCGTGAGCGCGGAGGCGACGTCCCTCGCTGGGGAGCCCTGTTGTGCGACACACACGCGATCGCCGACGTGCTGCTGCGCTTCGGGCGCGGCGGCGATGCACGCGTGCGGCGGGCGCTCGAGACGGCGCGTTCCGACCTGGCCGACACCGCGCAGGGCCGCGCGTGGCCGTGCCGTCCCGCCGACGGAAGCGGCTGGCGCGGCCCAGGCCGGGCGGCCGACTGCTGCCCGCAGGTCACGCTCGAAGCGTTGCGTGCTTTCTCGCGACTTCCCCGCGACGATCGCCCCGCGGAACTCGCGGAAGCCGCGCGCACGGCCCTTGGCGTCTGGCGCTCGCGCGGCATGGTGAAGCCCTACATGTTCGGCCATGGGCGACAGTTCAAGCAGGTGAAGTGGCCGCCCACCTGGTATGGCGCGTACCAGATGGTAGATGCGCTCGGCCGGTTGCCCGACGTGTGGAGCGGACCGACCGCGGATGCGGAGGACCGATGTGCCGTCGCCGAGGTCGCCGCGTGCCTGCTCGCCTACAACGTGGCGGCCGACGGCACCGTCACACCGCTGACGACCTACAAAGGGTTCGAGGCCTACTCATTCGGCCAGAAGAAGCAGCCCTCACCCTTCGCCACGGCACGTCTCTGGTCGGCGCTCAAGCGCCTCGAGCCGCTCGCGTCCGACATCGCAGAGGTCGACGTGCTGGCCCTGGGAAGCTCCAAGGGCGGCACTGGCACGCCGATGCCGCCCAGAATCGCCTGACGTACTCCGCCGATGCGCGGCGAGGCACACCGGCGACCGCCGGCCAGACGGGCTGCCGACCGCCATCCACGCACCCTACCGACGGTTGGCCACGAATCCGTAGAGGTACGGGAGGAGCCAGAACGCCCAAACCCAGACGGACCACTTGATGTAGCTGGCGACAGCCGCCGCATCGCTCTTCGACCGCGCATAGGTGGCCCAGATCGCGCTGACCAGCATCAGCAAGATGGCGACGGTGCCGATCACTCCGTGGATGTCCATCCGGTAGTAGCCGATCTCCAGAGCCATAAGAGCCGTGCCGGTCGCGTCGAGCACGAGGCCTAGCCACAAGAACACCACGTGCTTCGGCTTGATCTCCTTCCGACGCCTGGGACCCCAGATGCCCCATGTGTAGAAGACGAACGCCAACGTGACCGCAAGCAACCCGGACATGACGTAGACCGGCATCGGTTCTCCTCCCGCAAGCGGACGACGACCTGTGTCGAGCGCGCATATGCGCGCTCGCATCCATATCCTCCCACATGGGCCGGTCTCCTGCGGGCCGAAGGGTACGAATAGGGTGCGGGGGATCTCGGCGAGAGGAGGGGCCGAACATGGACAAGCTCGACCTGCGCAGAGAGCTGAAGCATCTCTACCAGCCCAGCGCGAAGGCTCCGGTCATCGTAGACGTGCCCGCGATGCGCTTCCTCACGGTCGACGGCATCGGCGCAATCGGCGAGACAGCGTTTCAAGACGCCATCCAGGCCATCTTCAGCCTCGGCTACCCAGTGAGGTTCGGGGCCAAGAACCAGCTCGAGATCGACTACCCGGTCATGCCGCTCGAAGGTCTGTACTGGAACGCCGACGGCGGTGACTTCGACTCGACGAAGCCCGGTCGCATGGCGTGGAAGCTCATGATGATGATCCCCGATGCGATCCCCGAGAGCTTCATCGAGACGATGCGCACTGAGGTTGCCGAGAAGAAGGACCTGCCCCGGCTCGCCGACGTCAGGGTCGAGACGTACGCGGAAGGGCCGAGCGTGCAGATCATGTACGTGGGCGCTTACGACAAAGAGACGCCCACCATCCGGCGGATTCTCGCATACGCAGCCGACGAGGGCTACGAGATCGCCGGACCGCACCACGAGATCTACATCGGCGACCCGAACCGCGCCGCACCCGAGAAGCTGAAGACCGTGCTCAGGTATCCTGTACGGCCGAGGCGATGATCGCGGAGCACTCCCCGGGCGACGCTGGCGAAACCCGTGTTCACCGTTCTCGTGTCTCACGTTCATTCGGTATTCACACCGCCACTGCAGACTGTGCTCGACCGACGAAGGATCGACCCGCGGGAAGCGGGCACATCGAAGGAGGCACGACTTGAGAAAGCGCACGGTAGGTATGTACGTTCTCGCGGCACTTGTTGCCGGTGTGGTGCTCGGATCGTTCGGGATAGCGACGGCGGCGCCGTCGAGCAACCCGAGCGGGACGGCGGGAGCAGGCCTCAGGCTCGGCGCATCAGTGGCGGCCGCCAAGGCGACCCTCGCCGACGTCGTTGCCAAGCTGACCGGTCAGACGGTCGCCGAAGTACGCACGGAGCGGGCCTCGGGTAAGTCGCTCGCTCAGATCGCTTCGGACAGTGGCGTCTCGTCGACCAAGGTCGTCTCGGATGCCATCACGGCTCGCAAAGCCATGCTCGCGAACCTCGTCAAGCAAGGGAAGATCACTCAAGCGCAGGCCGACGCGGCCCTCGCGCGCATGACGGCGCGCATCAACGCGCGGGTCAACTCAACGGCGCCCTGTAACGGCACCGGCCCGGGTAGCGGAGCGTGCACCGGTGCGGGCGGCGGCTGTGGGATGGGCGGCGCGGGTACGCGCGGCGGCTCAGGAGCCTGCGGAGGTTGCACTACGGCCACGCAGTAGCCGGACTCGACTCGAAGAAGGGGTGGGCGAAACGCCCACCCCTTCTTCGTGCTTCGAGCACGCGCGGGGACCGCGCCCGGGGGTGTCGACTTGGAGCACCCGCTCGTGAGTCGCATCATGTAGTCGGCAGGGAGGTGGAACGTGTCGCGCAAGATCCTCGTGGTTGACGACAACCCCAAGATCGTCGAGGTCCTCAAGGCCTATCTCGAGCAGGAGGGTTTCGAAGTGGAGACTGCGTCCGACGGGGATGCCGCTGCCGAGGCGGTCGCGCGGACGGTCCCCGATCTCGTGCTTCTCGACGTGATGCTCCCGGGAATCGACGGGATAGAGCTCACCCGCCGTTTGCAGCGCGAATACGACCTCCCCGTCATCTTGGTCACGGCTCGGATCGACGAAGTGGACCGTCTCATCGGCCTCGAGGTGGGTGCCGACGACTACATCGCGAAACCGTTCAGCCCCAGAGAAGTGGTCGCGCGCGTGAAGGCCGTGCTTCGGCGCGCACATCGTGCCGAGGCCGCCGCGACCTCAAATGCGAGCGCTGCCGTTGTCGCCGGACTCGTCGTCGATCCGGTCGCCCGCCGAGTGACGGTCGGCGAGGAGCGGATCGAACTCACGCGCACCGAGTTCGACATCCTTCTGACTCTCGCATCGCATCCAGGCCGCGTGTATACGCGCATGCAGCTCATGGAAGCGGCGCAGGGCGACGCGTTCGAGGGCTACGAGCGAACCATCGACGCGCACGTGAAGAACATCCGCCGGAAGATAGGCGACGACCCGCGACGCCCCGACTACCTCCAAACGGTGATCGGGGTCGGCTACAAGCTCGAGTATCGCGGGGAGGAGGACGACCGATGAAGCGCAGTCTGACCTTCGAGGTCGCGCTTTCGATGATCGCGGTCGCCCTCGCCTCCGTCGGAGTCGCGGGACTCGTCGCGCGCGCCATCTCCAACCGTGCCTTCGAGGCCTATGTCGCGACTCTGCCTACACCGCACATGGGTGGCGGCATGGGTAGGCAGCTCGTCTTGACCGGGGCGGAGCAGACCTTCCTCGACTCCCTCAACCGCGGCATCCTCATCGGCGCTCTCGTCGCGCTTCGTCCTGGCGGCGCTCGCATCTGCTGGCGTCGCCTACTACCTCACGCGGCCCATCGAGCGTCTCACCGAAGCGGCAAACGCTCTGGCCGCCGGGGACCTCGATCATCGCGTTCACATTACAGGCTCGACCGAGGTCGAGCGCTTGGGCGATGCGTTCAACGAGATGGCGGAGTCCCTCGAAGAGGCGGAAACGCTCCGCCGGCGGCTCGTGGCCGACGTGGCTCACGAAATCCGGAACCCCGTCGCCGCCCTGCGCGCCCAGATCGAGGGTATCGCCGAAGGCGTGCTGGTCGCGGACCCGGCTCGTATGAACTCGTTGGTCGACGACGTCACATACCTCTCACGGCTTGTGTCCGACCTGCAGGAGCTGTCAGCGGCGGACGCCGGCGCGCTTCGCTACGACATGGGCGATCTCGACCTCGCCGCGCTGGCGTGTGCGGAGGTCGATGCGGCGCGTCTGCGCGCGCCTGGGACGGTATCGCTGGTATGCACGCGCCGGCACCCGTGATCGTCGTCGCCGACGAGGGCCGCCTGAGACAGGTGCTGCGAAACCTGCTCGACAACGCCATCCGGCACACCGACGACGGCGAGATTGCAGTCACCTGCAAGGCCGTCGACGGACTCGCCCGGCTCTCGGTGGACGACACTGGCGAGGGCATCCCGTCCGAGGATCTGCCCTACGTGTTCGAGCGCTTCTACCGCGCGGACTCGGCGCGGGCAAGGCAGACCGGCGGCAGCGGTGTGGGTCTTGCGGTCACGAAGCGCATCGTCGAGGACCACGGCGGGAGTGTGTTCGCTGCCAACAGAACCACCGGCGGCGCTTCGGTCGGGTTCGAGCTGCCTCTCGCGTCCGCGTAGGCGGCGGAGAGCGGCCCGTCAGTCGGGCGTGATCGGCAGACACAGGTACTAAGCTCAGCTGCCGTCATGACTCCGCCGCGCCCGACGGGCGGCAGCAGCTCCCGCTGGCCGTCTCGCGAAGTACGCCCGGCACCTCCGCGACCTAGCTTATGACGTGTCGGCGCGCTACATTATCTCGGGGCCCGGGTACTATTGTGGGATGAGGATGGGTGCAGCGCTATGGGGCGGCCGCTGCATGCCACAAAGGGGGAATCAGACATGCGTCATCTCTTCAACTGCGGGACGTCCATGCCACATGGGGCCGCGTCGGTTCCAGCCGCGCGCGCGACGGCCGCGCCATCACGACTGCTAGTCGGGTTGATCGCTGCACTCGCGGTGATACTGCTTCTACCCCTGTCCGCTACCGCTGCGCCGGTGGGCGGGGACGGCATCTCCGCCCAGTCGACCCCGCTGGTGCTTGCGGACTCTTACTGGGGTCCCGTGAGCTACGACTGGTACCTCAGCCTCCAGGACTTTCTCGAGGCGGGACAGGTCTTCACGGCCGTGAACGGGACGCTTGACTCGGCCTCCTTCTCACTCTCGAAATATGGCAACCCGCCAGACATGATGTACGCGCGGCTGTGGGCTCTGTCTGGCGGAATCCCAACCGGCGTGCCGCTCGCAACGTCGATCGGAGTTCCCGCCTCGTCCCTCGGCGAGGACACCGCGGAGATCAGATTCTACTTCGACAATACGTACCATCTTCAGGCGGGGGCCAAATACGCGATCACGCTCTACTACCCGGCCGGCGACTTCAACAACGAGGTGCAACTGGGGGTTCGGGACTTCAACGAGGACCCGGACGACGCTGTGTGGTTCTGGACCGCTGCGGGCCCATGGGGCCGTTCAGGAGTCGAGGACGTGCTATTCCGCGTGTGGGAGACCCCGCCACCTCCGCCACTCAACGACAACTTCGAGTTCGCGCAGCCCATATTCGGGGGTACAGGATCGACCGCCGGCTCGAACGCCAGCGCCACGAAGCAGGTGCGGAGAGCCGCAGATCGAATCGAATGCGGGCGGTGCGTCGGTCTGGTACGACTGGACACCATCGCAGTCGCGGCTCGTGACGTTTGATACCTTCGACAGCGAGTTCGACACGCTTCTCGGCGTGTACGAGGGCAGCTCGGTCGGGGCGCTCACGCGGGTAGCGTCGAACGACGACTTCGAAGGCGGCACCACGAGCAAGGTCACGTTCCTGGCCATGGCCGGCACGACGTATCACGTCGCGGTCGACGGTCGCAAGGAATCGGGCGTTCCCGCTGCTTCGGGGGACTTCCTCCTGACCTGGCGGCCCGCCAACGACGCACTTCTTGCCGACTTCTACACGGGCGCCATAGATGTGTCGTACTACGCGGGAGACTACAGCGATCTCGGACAGACCTTCACCGCCACGGAAGGCACGCTCGACTCGGCCTCCTTCTACCTGAAGCGGTATCGGAAACCCCACCGGCACCATGTACGCGCGGCTTTGGGCACTCTCGGGGTCCACCCCGACAGGCGATCCACTCGCGACATCGGCGGGGGTTCCCGCTTCGATTCTGTCCGAGCACCGAGTTTGTGGAGACGACGTTCGATTTTGGCAATTCAGTCCGCCTCGAGGCGGGATCGCAGTACGCGATCACGTTGTACTACCGGTTAGGCAACTTCGACAACGACGTCATGCTAGGAGTGGACTCACTCGGCACGGACGAGCGGATCCTCGGTCGCATCCTATGACGCCTTGGGATGGTTCCCGCTCACCGGCGTGGATGTCCCCTTCCGCGTGTTCGAGACACCGCTTGTTCGGCCGGCAAACGACGACTTCGCCGACGCACAGGCGCTGACAGGTTCCAGTGGCTCTGTGTCCGGCAACACTCTCGGCGCCTCGCGCGAATCGGACGAGCCGAGCCACAACGCGGAACTCCTGCCCTCCGGCTGGCCCCCGGAGGTGGGAATCGACTCCGTCTGGTACGCGTGGACCCCGGCGCACAGTGCGACGGCATCGTTCACCGCGGACAACGCCGTGCTCGTCGCCTACACCGGAGACTCGCTCGGCGCACTTGCCAGAGTGCCTGACGCGGATCCGCTGCCGGAACACGCGCAGTTCGAGGTCGTCGGCGGCACAACCTACTACATTGCAGCATGCGCGCCCGTCGTCGATCAGGGTCCAATGGTGCTCGACTGGATCCTGGACAACGACGCGCCGACCGCTGGGGACGACGCCCTCGATCTTGTGGGCGCCGGACCGCTGGCGATACCGATCTCCTCACTTCTGGCGAACGACAACGACTCAAACAGCGACCCGCTTTCCTTCGATGGGGCGCTTCCGATCACCGCCGGCGCGGCCGTGGCAAGCGACGGCTCGAACGTCTACTTCACTCCGGCGCCGGGGCTGTACGGCGAACAGAGCTTCCGCTACATGATCTCCGACGGGTGGGGCGGCTCGGCCGCGGCGATTGTCAGGATCAACGTGCGCACGGGGGATTCCGTGACGATCACGTCGGCATCCGCGACACCCAACCCCGCGATCGTCGGTCAGCGCGTCAGCTTCGCGGCGACGGCGAAGGATACGTCAGGCCACAGCATCAGCTACAAGTGGTACGAGGGCACGACCTTGCTGAACAGCTCCCGGACGTGGTCGACGACCGCGCTTTCGGTGGGCACTCACGACATCACCTGCCAGGCCACCTGCTCCAGGAGCGCTGTCGCCCGCACCACCTTCACGGTAGTCGTCAACCCCGTTCCAAAGCCTCTGGCACCGACTCTGACCAGCGTTGTCGCAGCACCCTCCAGCACTGGTGCGAAGGCGACGGTGAACTGGACGAATGTTGCGTTCGAGACGGGATACATAGTCGAGCGCGCAGACGACGAACTCTTCCAGACCGGCGTGGTCGATGCACCTGTCGGCACGGACGTTCGCTCGCTCTCTCAGAGTGGGCTCGGCCTTGGTAAGACCTATTGGTACCGCGTGCGAGCGGTCAACCTCAGCGGCATCTCCGAGTGGTCCAACGCCATCTCGGTGTCGACGTCTCCGCCAGACGCGCCCGAGCTGAGGTCCGTCGACGCAGTGCGGGCGGGAACGCAGGATCAGGTGACGGTCACCTGGACCGACGTCGCCAACGAGAAGACCTACAGCCTGCAAAGGGCGAAGAACGACGCGTTCACCTTGAGCGCAACCACGGCGAGCGGTATCGCTGCGGGCGTGACGACCAAGACGCAGACGCTCGGCCGCAACATGACCTTCTACTACCGAGTGAGGGCGAAGAACGCCTTCGGCTACTCACCCTGGTCGAACATCATGTCGATCCTGACGCCCTAGACCGGGATACCCGAGTCTCACACGGGTCACGCGGCCCGGTCTCGCATCGCGGGGCCGGGCCGCATCGTGTCTCTGCTGCAGTACACGACCACGACACCCAAGACCCGCTGACTCGGCTATGCGGCCTAGCCGGCGGCCTCGTCGACGATCGCGATAATCTGCGCCTCGACCTCGGCGGCGATCGCTTCAAGATGGGCCTCGGGGAAGAACGACCCGAGCAGCGACGGCCGCATGGTCGAGATCCAGACCTCGCCCGCCTGCTCGTAGACCATCACCGGGCACGGCAGCATCAGCCCGATCTTGATGTCGCGCGCGAGGACTTCGCTCGCGTGACGGGCGTTGCACATCTCCACGATCGTCACCGGCTCGCGCTCGAATCCCTTCTCGGCAAGGGTCTGCGCCACATCGTGGACGAACTGCACGCGGTAGCCGTGCGCTGCGGCGGAGTCGGTCACTGCCTTCACGGCCTGGAGGTAGGGCTTATCGGACTTGACGGTGTAGTCGATCTGCATGGCTGGCAGCCTCTCGTTTCGCCTATCGGGGCACATATGAGTGGGTGTCGAGATCGCATCGAGGATTCAGATTCGTTCATTGACACTCAGATACCCATGGGGGTATCGTTGGTCGTGCCAGAGAATACCCCTTGGGGCATTGTTTGGCTAGATGCCGAAAGACCCTGCCTGGGATTCGGGCAAAATCCGAACGCGGGGCATGTGAAGGGAAGCGACGCGCGATGGCACCCGTGAGTCCACGAACCGAAGAGATGCTCGCCCGGATCGTCGGGGCGGAGCGCGTTCGCACCGACCGGCGCGAACGCAAGATGTACTCGTTCGACATCGGAGCGATGCCGAAGCTCGTGAAGCCGTTCGTGCCGGCGGGCGTGGCCGGCGCCGTCGTCAGGCCGCACACCGAGGCGGAGGTCGTCGACCTCGTGAAGCTCGCCATGCGGGAGAACCTTGAGATCGTTCCCCGTGCCTGGGCCACGTCCGGATACGGTGGCGCGCTCCCGGCCAAGGGCGCAGTCGTTCTCGACATGAGCGCGATGATGAACGTCGCAGCGGTCGACGCCGAGGCGATGACCGTGACGACCCAGCCCTCGGCGATCTGGGAGAACATCGATCGCCAGATCAACAAGCAGGGACTCGCGCTCCGCCTCTACCCGTCGTCGTACCCAAGCTCCAGCGTCGCGGGCTGGCTCGCGCAGGGCGGCTCGGGCTTCGGCAGCTTCGAATACGGCGCGTTCAAGGACAACGTCGTGTCGGCGCGCGTCGTGCTGCCCACGTCGGAAGTACGCGAGTTCAGCGGCGAGGATCTGCTCGCGTATGTCGCCGACGCCGAAGGCATCACGGGCATCATCACTGAGGTCACGTTCCGCGTGCGGAAGCTCGAGGACGAGACGCATCGGCTCATCGCGTTCCCGGACGCGCCTTCGCTTGGCGCCGCACTCTCCGATATCTCGGCACAGAAGCTGCCCGTCTGGTCGATCACGTTCCTGAACCCCGAGTCGACGCGACTGAAGAAGCAACTCCCCCATCGTCACGGCCACCCCTATGAGGAGGCCCATCAGCACTACGAACCCACGCTGCCCGAAGCGTATCTCGCGGTCATAGCCTATCCGACCTCCCGCGCCACGCAGATTGAGGACCCGCTCGCGAGGATCGTCGCTGCTCACAATGGCACCGATCTCGGCCCCGAAGCAGCGGAGCACGAGTGGGAGCAGCGCTTCGCGCCCATGCGCCTGAAGCGCATCGGCCCGTCGATCGTCCCCACCGAGGTCATCGTCCCGCTCGTCGAGATGCCGGCGGTGCTGGCTGAGATCGACGAGAAGATCAAGCAGCCGTTCATCCTCGAGGGCATGGTGGCGAAAGGCGACAAGGTCGTGCTGCTCGGCTTCATCCCCCACGACGAGCGCTCGTTCAACTTCAACCTCGCATTCGCCCTGTCGCTCTCGGTCATCAAGATCGCGAAGGCACACGGCGGGGCGGCCTATTCGACCGGCCTCTACTTCCGCCGTGAGGTCGAGAGCGTGCTC
Source organism: uncultured Actinomycetes bacterium (assembly GCA_963817255.1). Classification (GTDB taxonomy): domain Bacteria; phylum Actinomycetota; class Coriobacteriia; order Anaerosomatales; family CAVRZR01; genus CAVRZR01. Next base: position 155,367 of record CAWFNT010000001.1, on the reverse strand, counting down.
GGCAAAGAGCGAACAAAAGCCCTTCGCGCGTTCAAGCGTCGAGTGGACCCGAGGGAGCTCGTGAACCCTCGCAAGGTGCTCGGCGGCGGGATGGTCGACCTCATCATGGGCAGCGCGAGCGCGCTCGAGGGCGTCGTGCGCCCGGTGGCGAACGCGGCCACGCCGCCCGAAGGCCCGGGCGATCTCTCCAAGGACGTGCGCGGAATCCCCGGCGACGTCGCCTTCATGGCGTACGCGTGTGCGCGCTGCGGCTACTGCGTGAACACGTGCGAGCAGTACAGCGGACGCGGATGGGAATCGCAGTCTCCGCGCGGCAAGTACGCGTACATCCGCGAGGTCATGGCTGGACACGAGAAGTGGGACCGCAAGGCCGTCGACACGATGCTCGTGTGCACAACCTGCGAAGTCTGCAACACCCGCTGCCAGCTGCAGCTCCCGGTCGAGCACAACTGGATGGAGATGCGCGGCAAGCTGATCAACGAGGAGAAGCGCGGCACGTTCCCGCCGTTCGAGATGATCGCCTCATCGCTTCGCGGCGAGAACGACATCTGGGCTGGCAAGCGCGAGAACCGCGACAAGTGGGTGCCGGCCGACGTCGCCGAGAAGCTATCGGAGACGTCCGACATCATCTACTTCGCGGGCTGCACGGCGAGCTACGTCGAGACGGACATCGCCGAGGCCTCGATCCGCCTCCTGCAAGACGCGGGGTACGAGATCGGCTACATGGGCAAGGACGAGGCGTGCTGCGGCATCCCGATGAAGGTCTCGGGTAAGTGGGACCTCTTCGAGGAGATCTACGAACACAACGTCACCGAAGCTCGTAAACGGGGCGCGAAGACGATCGTCACCTCGTGCCCGGCGTGTGGCCTCGTGTGGAAGGAGTTCTACGCGAAGCTGGCCGCCGAGCGCGGCGAAGAGTACGAGTTCGAGGTCAGGCACTACTCGGAGCTCGTGGCCGACGCCATCGCCGAGGGCAGACTCGAGCTCAAGGAGAACCCGTTCGAAGGGCACACGGTCACCTTTCACGACTCGTGCCACGCGGGTCGCGCGCAGGGCCTCTACGAGCCGCCGCGCGACATGCTCAAAGCCATTCCCGGTCTCGAGTACGTCGAGATGGAGCACAACCGCGAAGAGGGCATCTGCTGCGGATCGGTTCTCACGCTCATCGGCGAACCGGCCGTCGCCCCGAAGCTCGGCGGACACCGGCTTCAAGAGGCGGTCGACGCAGGAGCCGATACGGTCGTAGCGCTCTGCCCCTGCTGCCAGGTGCAGCTACGCGACTCGAGCGTCAAGAACGAGCTCGGCCTTCGCGTTGACGACCTGTCGCGCGTCGTCGCCGAAGCGGCCGGCTACAACATCCCCGAGACCACCGAGATCGCACTGTGGAACTGGAGCTTCTTCGACAAGTTCATCGATCTCATGCAGCCCGAGCAGATGGCGACGTTCATGACCCGCATCTTCCCGCAGATGATGGACGCGATGCCGATGGGCATGGACTCGATGATGCGCGGGATGAAGCACGTTCCGGGCGGCCTCGCGCTCATGGAGAAGGTCATGCCGCTCGTGTTCCCGTACCTCGCGCCCGGGATCCTCGGCACGTGCATGCCCGACATGATCCGCGAGGTCGAAGACGTCATGGGCGAGATGCCGCCCGACATGGCAGAACTCATGCCGGACCTGCTTCCCAAGACGATGGAATCGCTCATGCCGACGTACTTGCCGCAACTCATCCCCTACCTCACGCCGATGTTCATCGACTACGTGCGGCAGGGAGAGCCGAAGCGGCTTGCGACGGCATAGGCCGGTAAGGGCGCAATCGCAATTGCACACGCCGCGCACCGTGTTCGAACAGCCGAGGGGCCGCCAGAAGGCGGCCCCTCTTCGTGGCCGTGTCGTGTCCAACTAGCCGTTAGGCAGGATCACCGCTCGGCCCTGCAGCTTCCCTTCGCGCAAGGCTTGGTAGGCGTCGTCAGCCTCTTCGAGCGGATAGTACGTGTTGTGGCTCTTGATGTGCCCGGCCTCGGCGAGCGCGATGAGCTCGATCAGTTCGGGCAGCGTGCCCCAGTATGGCGCGGCGATCGCGCACTCATAGGGAAGCGCGAAGAAGTTGAACGGCAGCGTGCCCATCGCCAAGCCCACTATCGTGATGTGGCCCGCCTTGTGACCCATCTTCGCGGCGAGCGCCATCGTCGCTTCGGCGCCGACGAAGTCGATGACGGCCTCGGCGCCCTGGCCCCTGGTGAGTTCAGCCACCTTCGCGGGAGCGTCCTCATCGGAGACGATGGCCACGTCCGCGCCCAACTCCTTGGCCAGCGCGAGCTTGTCTTCGTTGATGTCGACCGCGATGATCTGCGCGCTGGTCATCGCCCGCAGGATCTGTACGCCCATATGACCGAGACCACCCACGCCGATGACAACGGCGGTCGCTCGGGGAGTAAGCAGCGCAAGTGAGCGCTTGATGGCGTGGTACGGCGTGAGCCCCGCGTCCGTGATGGGGGCCGCCTCCTTGGGCGAGAGTGTCGTAAGCGGCACCAGGTGGCGACTCGATTGGACGAGCATGTACTCGGCCATCCCGCCATCCAGCCCGAGGCCGCCGCCCCCAGCGCCACCGTTGACCGTCGCGGCGTTCTCGCAGTAGATCTCGATACCTTGCCGACACGCGTAGCAGTGACCGCAGCCCCACGGCCCATACACCGCGACCGCGTCGCCCACCGCGAATCCGGTCACTCCCGGGCCGAGCTTCTCGATCCATCCCGCGTTCTCGTGCCCGAGTGTGAACGGCATGGAATACGGAAGCATGCCGGCGGGCCACTCCATGAGATGCAGGTCGGAGTGACACGCCCCGGCACCGCCCACCTTGATCAGAACCTCGCCCACCCCAGGTTCAGGAACCGGCACCTCGCGTAGCTCAGGAGGCTTCTGCCATTCGACGAGCCGATACGCCTTCATCAGATCTCCTTCCGGTCCGCGTGTCCGGCGCGTTCCGCTGGCCGCGCACTCGTGCAGTACGAGATTCGTACCCAATGGCCGGCCGGACGCCTTCGAGGGACTGCCACGCTCGACCCGGAAGAGCGCCCTCACGTGCGCGGGACCGACGCTTCCCGCTACCATGTGTTCGACCGATGACGTGCGGGATTCCCGCGAAGCGGAGGCAACACGTGTCCACTCGCATGACGCACCATCTCAGCTACCTTACGGTTCGATTGGCGGTGCTGGTGTTCTCCCTTCTGGCGTGCTCGCAGCTGGCCTCCGGCGCCGGGTCAACTTGGGCGGCGGACAGGTCTGCGGGCTCACACGGTGCAGTCAAAGCGGCTGCGTCGTTCCGCCCGACGGCTCGGATCGAAGACGACGACCCCAACGCCGCCTTCACCGGAGGTTGGCGCTTCGCCACCACGAGCGCCGCCTCGGGTGGCACGAGGCGGCTTGCGACCGCGGCTGGTGCAACCGCGAAGATACGCTTCACGGGAACGGGGGTCGCGCTGACGGCCCGAGTGGCGCCCGGCTTGGGACGCATAGCGATTTCGCTCGACGGCGCACCCTCGAAGGTGGTCGATCTCTCGCGCGACGCGGTCACCGAGCGCGCGCGGGTGTGGACAGCCGACGGACTCGCCCGGCGGCCCCACAGCGTCACGGTTCGAGCGCTCGAGACGAGCCCCAGTGCCGAGTGGAGAGGCGCTGTCGTGGACGCGTTCCTGATCGAGGGAACCGCGCTCCGCGCCTCGGCCTCAACCGCTCGAACGCGCGTCGAGGAGACCGATCGACGCATCCGTTTCCTCGGCAGCTGGTGGAACCGCGCCGAGGTGACCGGCGCCTCCCGTGGACGCGCCAGCACGGCACGCCGCAGCGGCTCGAGGGCAGTCGTGGCCTTCTCGGGAACCGGCATCTCGTGGCTCGCTCCGAACCAGGCCACCGGCATGCGCGCGCACGTGTACCTGGACGGACGCTCCTTCGGCTCCGTGAGCCTCAAGAGGCTGGGTAACAGGGGTGCGCAGCGCGTGATGTGGTCGGTCGGCGGACTGCGGCCCGGAAGGCATACGCTTGACGTCCGCGCGCTCTCGGCGCCGTCGGGCAGATCCGCCGTTGCGGTCGACGTCTTCGAGATCGAGGGGAAGGTCGCAGACGCGCGTCCGCCGTCTACCTTGGGGTACCCGTGGCGCAACTACATCGTCATCGACAAATCGGAATTCCGCCTCTATCTGGTGAAGAACGGAGTCGTCGAGCGCACCTTTCCGGTCGCGCACGGCAAGCTCGGATGGGCCACGCCGGTCGCGGTGTGGCGCGTCGGAGCCAAGTACTACACGGGCGGAGTGTCCGGCCCGCGCAAGATGCGCCTCTTCCGGCAGCGCGGCAGCAGGTACGTGTTCACAGCCTACGGGATCCACGGAACGAACGAGCCCTGGGTGATCGGCACGCGCGCCTCGCACGGATGTATCCGGCTCTACAACGACGACGTCCTCGACCTGTTCCCGCGGGTGCCGATGGGGACAATGGTCGTGACGAGGGACTGACCCGAACGGCACGCGCCGGCCGGGGCAGACGATCCAGAGAGGGGAACCACCATGGACGACGAACGCAGGTTCGGGCGCCTGAGGACCTACAACGGAGTGATGGGGCTGTTCCACCTGGTGCAGGGCATTCTCATCGTCGCGCTCTCAAACGACTTCGCCTTGCCCGTCACCGCAAGCTTCATCAAAGGCCCGCCGGGCACGCCGCCCGGCACGCCAGAGACGCTGTTCGAAGTACCGCTCGGCTTCGCCGTTGCCGCTTTCCTCTTCATCTCGGCCCTCGCGCACTTCATCATCGCGGGTCCGGCATACCGCTCGTACGTGGCGGGCCTGAAGCGCAATCGCAACTACTACCGATGGGTCGAGTACACCTTCTCGTCCTCGCTCATGATCGTCCTGATCGCAATGCTGCCGGGCGTCTTCGACATCGCGGCTATCGTCGCAGTCTTCGGCGTGAACGCGTCGATGCTGCTCTTTGGCCTGCTGATGGAGAAATACGAGGAGCCCGGCAGTCCCGACTGGACGCCGTTCATCTTCGGGTGTCTCACCGGCATCGTCCCGTGGATCGCGATTGGCATCTACATCTGGAGTCCCGGTGCTGCCGCCGAACCTCCCGGCTTCGTGTACGCGATCTTCGTCTCGATGTTCCTCTTCTTCAACAGCTTCGCGATCAACATGGTGCTGCAGTACAAGCAGGTCGGTAAGTGGCGCGACTACCTCTTCGGCGAGTCGACGTACGTATTCCTGAGCCTCACCGCGAAGTCACTGCTCGCGTGGCTCGTGTTCGCCAACACACTAGTCCCGTCGTAGGACACCTTGGGAGTAGCAGCACCCGACCGGCGCGCGGTCGTCGGCAGTCGACCGCAGAGGAGACATGACCCGTGCCTACGACCATCACCCGGTTGATGCTGGGTTCCGGCCTGCTCGGCGTGAACGCGTATCTGATCGAGACGCACCTGGGATTCGTGCTTGTGGACACGGGTACCCACGGCAAGCGGGCGGAGCTCGAGAGGCGACTGGAAGCCGCTGGCTGCGCTCCCGGCACCGTCAAGTTGATCTTCATCACGCACGGCGACTTCGACCACATAGGGAGCGCAGCGTATCTACGGAGGCGTTTCGACGCACCCGTAGCGATGCATGAGGGCGACGCCGCGATGGCAGCGCAGGCAGACATGTTCGCGGGTCGAAAGCAGCCGGGCTTCATCGCACGAGCGCTCCTGCCCCTGTTCGCCCGCCTGCGGAGCGAGGACCGGTTCGAGCCGGACGTGATTCTCACCGAAGACTCCGACCTCACGGAGTACGGCCTGGCGGGAGCCCGGATACTCCTGCTTCAAGGTCACTCGGCGGGCTCGGTAGGCCTGCTCTTGAGCGACGGCAGCCTCTTTGTCGGCGACGTCCTCGAGAACCGATCGTCGCCCAAGCTCGGCTCTATCATGGACGACGTACCCAAAGCGCAAGCGAGCGTGCAACGCCTCCGGACGCTGCATGTCTCTACGGTGTATCCGGGCCACGGAGCGCCCTTCTCGATGAGCGACGTGGCTCAAGTCTGACCTCGCCGAAGCGGTCGTTCGCCACGGCAAGGGTACGTATCGCATGGCGGACGACGATGTCCGATTCACGTTCGCCTGGGGAGGAACCTCGATGTCACGACGGGTTCATGCCTGGATGGCCCTCGCGTGCGTGGTCGTCGCGGCCGCCTTGCTCGCGGCGTGCACGACCGACGCCCCGAAGACCACGACGAACAGCCAACCGGCGGATCCACAGCCCACGACGTTCGCCGTGATCGGCGACTACGGGTACGGCGGCTCGCACGAGAGAGCCGTCGCGGACCTCGTGGCGTCCTGGGATCCCGACTTCGTCGTGACCCTCGGCGACAACTACTACGACCACGCCGGCGGCGAGGGGACCGCCAAGTACGACCGCTCGACCGGTGCCTACTACAGCCGATGGCTCAAGGACATCTCGACGACGGGCTCGCGCGCGCCGGTCGGCAAGGCGCCCGAGAATGCGTTCTTCCCGACGATGGGCAATCACGACTACAGCGACGCGACTCCCGTCGCCCACTGCATACCTGCTGTACTTCACCTTGCCAGGGTCGGACTTCACCAGCACGTCAGGCAACGAGCGCTACTACGACTTCGTCGAAGGCCCGGTCCACTTCTTCGTCCTGAACTCCAACGAACAGGAACCTGACGGCACCAGCAAGGACTCGAAACAGGCGGAATGGCTCAAGCGTGGGCTCGCTGCCTCGGACTCCCGCTGGAACATCGTCCTTGCACACCACCCACCGTATTCCTCACGCGGAGGGCGCAAGGCGATGAGGTGGCCGTTCGAGAAGTGGGGCGCCGACACCGTCCTGTCGGGTCACGCCCACACGTACGAGCGCGTGATGCGCGACGGGTTCCCCTACTTCGTCAACGGACTGGGCGGGGCGCCGCTCCAGAGGTTCAGGACCACCGCCCGTGGCAGTGCCGTTCGGTACCGAAAGGACTGGGGGGCGCAGCGAGTGACGATCGCGAGCGATGCGTTGCGCTTCGATTTCATCACCGTCGGGGGACGCCTCGTCGACAGCTACAGCATTCCTGCCGAGGGGAAGTGACCGCGAAGAGGGCTGGCTCCATGGACGATAGCCGTGACGTGCACGCGTACTGCGGCTCGCCGCGGGAGCACGTCGACACGGGGTAACATCGCGTGTGACCACTCGCGATTCCAAGGAGCTGAACATGGCCAGTGCCACGCGTTCTCCCGAAGACCTCGTCGCGGACTACAAGCGCGGACCGGAAGTGCTGCTCGAAGCACTCGAAGGCCTCGACGCCGATACGCTTCGCGCCCGGCCGATTCCCGGCAAACTGAGTTCGCTCGAGGTGGCGTGCCACATCGTGGACTCCGACCAGTTCATGTGCGATCGCCTGAAGCGGACGATCGCAACCGACCGGCCACTGCTCATGGGCGTCGAGTCGGTCGACTACGTCACAGCGCTCCGATATCACGATCGTGACCTCGGCCTAGACCTCCGACTCCTCGAGACGCAGCGCGCTCAGATGGCCGCCGACCTGGAGCGACTCCCGGAAGGGGCTTGGGCACGCACCGCGGTCCACTCGGAGAACGGCACGCAGACGCTCGCCGACATCCTCGAGCACGCGGTCGAGCATCTCGAGGATCACGTGCAGTCGATATGGGAGAAGCGGCGCGCGCTGGGCGTGTAACGGACGCTACTCGGAGACGTTGAGCGTGATGGTGGTCTTCTTGTTGTCTTGGCTCCTCGTCGCAGCCACCGTCAACTGGGACTCGCCCTTGTTCGTCATGATCGCGCCCGTTGACTGGGTGCCGGTACCCGTGAGTGTCTCGCCCTGTACGGTCCAGCCCTCTTTCGGCAGTTGCTTCTTGTACCACCCGTGGACCGTCTTGACGTCGTCCTCGGTCTCGTACGCCGCGGTGAAAGTGGTCTTGCCGTCGGCGGTTGCGCTGCTCGATACCACCAGCTTCGCTCCGGGGTAGATCGGAACGTCCTTGGGGAACTCCTCGGGAAGTGACGCCTGGTCGCCGCCTTCAACCTTGACGGTGCCGTCCTCGCCGGTGACCGTGACGCTGTTCCCATTCTTGTCTACCTCGACGCCCGTTGCCTTCTCGACGGCCTTCTCCGCGGCGTTCTGGCAGCCGGCCAGCGGCACGAGCAGCAGCAGCGCCGCCATAAGCAGAACAGTTGGTGGTCCTAGCCGCTTCATGCTCGGTCTCCCTCGAACGGTTGTGGGACGCGCCCTTTCGACGCACATCGGATGATAGCGTGCGCGGGCAGCGAGTCAGTGTACCTGTTCGCGACGCCGTCGTCGCGACGGAGAGCTTGGCGCTTGGGAACGTCGGCAAGAAAGCGGCCGCGCCCGGGGAATGAAGAGGGAAGCGGGCACACTAGAGCCGAGGTGAGCGCATGCACGCAGTTGTAGGACCACCCACGTGCCTTTGAACCTCTGTGATGCGGGAGCGCCCCCGGCAACGAGAACGCCGTCCAGGGATTCAGCCTGCAGGCGACCGTCGTGAGCGCCCCGGACGCAGCCCCCACCCCTCGCGCGCCCTGGTGGAAGGGAACGCGCGGCGAGTGGTACGTCGTCGTGCAGTTCATACTCTTCGCGCTCATCGGGTTCGGACCCCGCGCGTGGCCGGGTGCGCCGACCCTGCCCGAGCCGTGGGCGAGCGCTGCACACTGGCTCGGCCTCGTGCTCGTGCTCGTGGGCGGGGCCCTCGCGGTGGGCGGCCTCCTGAAGCTCGGCTCCCGCAACCTCACCGCACTGCCCTACCCGAAGGAAGATGCGTCGCTCGTGACAAAGGGTCCCTACGCCATCGTCCGCAACCCCATCTACAGCGGGCTCATCTTCGCCTCGTTCGGTTGGGCGCTATGGCTGCAAGCGCCGATCACGCTCGCATTCGCCGCGATGCTGTTCGTGCTGTTCGACCTCAAGACGCGCAAGGAGGAGGCGTGGCTCATCGAGCGCTTCCCCGAATACCTGAAGTACTGCTCCCGGGTGAAGAAGCTCATCCCGTGGCTGTACTGATCGCTCGCCGAGGAGGCTGCGCGGCACCGTGAGCCGGGGGGTATAGACCCCTCTAGCACCGTGCGCGATCGCCGGTCTTTGCGATGCCGATGAGGAGGCAGCCATGCTACGCACCAAACAAGGTGAGTTCTGCTGGATCGATCTGGCCGCGACCGATCTCGATGGTCAGAGCGCGTTCTACGAAGGACTCCTCGGCTGGATGCGCAACGACGTACCCACCGACGTCGGCCCGATCTACCGCATGTTCATGAAGGACGGGAAGATGGTCACCGCCGCCTCGGCGATGAATCCCGACATGCTCGCGGCGGGCGTCCCATCGATGTGGAACACCTACATCGCCGTCGACAACGTCGACGCGATCGTCACCCGTGCGGTCGAACTCGGTGCACAGGTCGCAATGCCGGCCATGGACGTGATGGACCAGGGCCGAATGGCCGCGCTCATGGATCCGACGGGCGCGGCGTTCTTCGTCTGGCAGGCTGGCGTGCACAAGGGCGCAGAGGTCTTCATGGAGACCGGCACGCTGTCGTGGAACGACCTCACCACGCGAGACCCGATGAAGGCGGCCGAGTTCTACAAGGCGCTCTTCGGCTGGAAGATCGACAAGCTCGACGCGGGCCCGGGCGACTACTGGCAGATCAGCGTCGACGGCGTGGGCGAGGGCGGGATCATGCCGATGCCCCCCAACATGCCGCCGGATGTCCCCTCGAACTGGCTGGTCTACTTCGGCTCGGACGACGTGGCGGCGAGTGTCGAACGCGCGAAGGAACTCGGCGCCAAAGTCATGCAAGAGCCCATGGAGATTCCCGGCATGCTCGTGTTCGCGGTTCTCGCCGATCCGGCTGGCGCGGTGTTCGCGCTGCTCAAGGGCCTCATGCCGTAGCGCCGCACGACGCGACCGCATACTGAGCGCATGGATACCGCCGACATCCTGCGCATGAGGCTGTCGCGCACAGCTCATCGCGAACGGTGCGGAGACCACGCCTCACGGCGTGGTCTCGCGGCTCCTTGCCGTGCAGGCGCAAGACTATCCGGGCGCCACATGGGCGATCGGCCTTCGGGCGGTCGACTCGACGCTCGCCACGGTCGAGCAGGCCATTGCCGAGCGGAAGATCGTCCGAACCTGGCCCATGCGCGGAACGCTTCATTTCGTGGCCGCCGAGGACGTGCGCTGGATGCTCGCGCTCCTACCAGCGCGCGCAATCGCCCGCGCGGCCGCCCGGGAGGGACAGCTCGGGCTCGAGCCGGCGGATTTCGCGCGGTCGCGTGAGCTGTTCGGCAGAGCGCTCTCGGGAGGACGCGAGCTCACGCGCCCGGAGGCGACGGCCCTGCTCGACTCCGGGGGCGTCTCGACCGAAGGACAGCGGGGGTACCACATCTTGGCGCGACTCGCGCAGGAGGGCCTTCTCGTCTTGGGGCCGATGGAGGGCAAGCAGCAGACGTTCGTGCTGCTCGACGAGTGGCTGCCCCCGGACACGGCGGGCTCGGGCGCGAGCCGGCTCGCTCGAGACGAGGCGTTGGCCAACCTCGCCACACGCTTCTTCGAGGGTCACGGACCGGCGACCGCAGACGATCTCGCGCGCTGGGCGGACCTGCCCAAGCGTGAGGCGAGAGCGGCGCTCGCCTCGGTTGCCCATACGCTCGAGAGTGCCGAGCACGACGGCGCGCGCTACTGGTTCGCCCCGCGGGCGGCAGAAGTGCCGGCCGTCGAACAGTACCCGACGGCCCGTCCGGCCGCCCGCCGCCCGGAGGTGGTGCTCCTGCCCGCCTTCGACGAGTTCATGGTCGGCTACGCGAACCGCGGTGCTCAGCTGGGCGAGTTCGCTCAGACGTACGGCGCCCGGATCGGCGGCAACGGCCTACTCTCGCCCACGCTGCTGGTGAACGGTCACGCCGTCGGCGTGTGGAAGCGCGCGACGAGGGCTCGTTCGGTCGCAGTCCGAGTGGCACCCTTCCGGCGTCTTGGCGCGGCCGAGCGGCGAGGGCTGGCCGCGGCCGCAGGACGCTACGGACGATTCTTGGGGTTGGACGCGGCGGTTGAGGTCCAGGCGACACTCTAGCCCTGGGCCCCCTGCGCTCGGCCTCGTCCTCCGAGCCTCGTTCGCCTAGCTCCTATGCGACGCGCCCTCGAAGTGTGCGTGCGCCCACTTCTCCTGTTCCGGGAGGTTGAATCCCACGCCGAACAGGAAGAAGTGCGCCACCGACTCGCCCAGGAACTCGAAGCGCTTGTGCAGGTCCCTGATGAGGTCGTCGTTATCCGCGAATGACGAGAGGTAGCGATCGATCCCGCCGAACTCGCGGTCGGTCACGATGAGCTCCTTGGCGTTGCGCACGATCGCCTCGATCTTGCGCCTGTTGTGCACGACCCCCGGGTCGCTCATGAGCCGCTCGACGTCATCTCGGCTGTACGCAGCGACGGTTTCCGGATCGAAGCCGCCGAACGCACGGACCGTCGTGTCCCACTTCGCGTCGACGACCTTCCAGCTGAGCCCCGCCGTGAAGATCGCATGGGCCATAGCCGCGAGGTAGTCGGCGAGCGTCTCCACCTTCACGTGTACGTGTTTGTACATCACGGCCTCCTCACCGCTCGCACCTACTGGTGGGTCACTCCACGGCTTAACCGTACGCTGATTCAGTCGCCGCCCCCTCGGCCACCCTCGTGGCACTGGATGCAGTCCGTGAGCTGCGCGAGACTCCGGCCCTCGTGCTCCCCGACGACGTTCGCCGGCGTATGACGATGGCAACCGAAGCACGTGTAGGTCGTCGCCCCGTTCGGATGGCAGGTCTGACATGTGGATCGCTGCTCGCGCCGGCCATGGTCGACAGGGAAGACCTTGTGGTCGAAGTTGACGTCTCCCCAGCGCGTAGTCGAGTGGCACTGGTCGCATTGCTGACCGAATCGGCCGCCATGCTTGTCCTGCTTCGCGTGGCACCCGTAGCAGTTCGTCGGCGTGCTCTGCAGGGCTTGGATCGAACCCATGTCCTTGTGGCATTGGTCGCAGGCCACGTGCGCATGCCTGCCCGTCAGCTTGAACGGCAGCTTGTTGTGGTCGAAGTCGGAGCCGATCCTATCGACGCCCTGGTGACACGCAAGACACGTCTTGCCGAACTTGGCCACGTGTCGTGTCATGAAGGCCGCGTCGAGCTTGGCGTGGCAGCCCTCGCACGTCGCCTGGTCGAAGACGCCGAGACCGCGCGGGTGACATTGCACGCATGTGACGCGTTCCCCCTGACTGGTGCGCCTGTGGCTGCGAAGAGAGTAGCCGGTCAAGTCGTGGGGAAACGTGGCGGGATCGGCGACGGTGAGGTCTCCTGTCGCTCCGCCGTGGTCCGTGTGGCACCCCTTGCATGTGGGCGCCGAGAGTGACCCGACGAGCTTGGCGTGTGCGCCGTTACCCGACCGGATCTGGGATGCAACGTCGGAATGGCACACGAGACAGCGGTCGGCCATGGTCTGCGAACTCCACGGAGCCGTGTGGCAGGCACTGCACGTGTCGCCTATCTGCGCATGACTCGCGGCGCCCCCCAAGGTGTGTCCCTTCGACACGGCATTGAGCGCGCCTGGTGAGAACAGCACCGGCCCGATCGACATGCTCGTCGCAAAGACCCCGGCCACGACCACGCCGGCCATCACCGCGCCGGTGCCGGACATGAATCCGAGTGGTCTTCTCACGCCGGCACCTCCTAGCGCTGAAAGGTCGAGTAATACAGCGCGGCTCCCGCATGGACGAAGGCCGTCGCGAAGAGTACCCAGGTAAGCGGTACGTGCACCGAACGCCAGACCGCGAGGGAGCTTCGGGCTCGTGGTGATCGTTGCGGCCGCTCAGGCGGATCCGCCGCGCTTGGGGCGGCCGGCATGTCGGCCGGCGCAGAGGCGTGGGACGCGGTCGTGAACACGTAGCGGCCGACGACGCCGCTGGCGACCACGACCGCCGTGAGCAGCATCGAGACGCCGGCCAGCCCGCGGAAGCTCATCGCCGAGTGCAGCAGGACCATGTAAGGGCCTACCAAGCCCGTGAAGATGTGGAACCTCAGCCACGCGGCCGTGCTTCCCCAGCCCGCGCCGTGCACGCGTTTGCGGATTGAGTACAAGGTCTCGGTCATCAGCATGAGCGCAATGCCGAGAATGCCGATGCCGTGCCCAACGAGGCTTGAAGCCGCCGGCAGCGAGGTCCGCTGCCGGTACGCGACGAGGTAGAGGGCCGTCACGAGGACGATGGCGAACAGGGAGTACCAGATCTCACGGGTCCGCCTAAACACCGTTGGCCCGCCAGTCCCGCCACGCCTCGTGGATGAGACTGTCGACCTCGGCCGCGGGCGCGGCGAGCTTGTCGGCAGTCACACCGATATCTGCCCGGGCGCTGATCAGGTCCTGGAGCGGGAACGACAGCTCCTGGTCGCCCATCACGACCGCGCCGACGAGCACTCCACCGCTGATGGCAAGCCTGAGGTGAGCGTCGGTGCTATCCCACTCGACGGTGGCGCCATCGCCGAGTCGTCTCCAGGTCTCGCTGTCCCCGCGCGCGATACCTTCGAGGTCCGAATCGTGCCCGCTTCCCACGGTGCCGATGATGGTGATCCTGCGACCGCCAAGCCGGGTCACGTTCAGCGGCACGTGCTCGCTGTACTCGATCGGCGCACTCGCGACCATGTTGTGGCCGGCGATCTTCCCCTTGGCGACCGCCGAACTCCACAGGACCTCGATGGTCCGCTTTCCCGTTAGGGGCTCGATCACTTCTGCAAGGTCACCGGCCGCGAAGATGTCCGAGTCGCTCGACCGCAGGTGCGCGTCGACAAGCACGCCGCGCCCGCATTCCAGCCCCGCATCCTCTGCGAGCCGGCTCTGCGGGAGCACGCCGATGGCCACGGCGACGAGATCGCACGGGATCTCCTCACCGCTGTCGGTGGTGACCCCGATCACCTTGCCCCCGCGCCCGGCGATCTGTGCAAGCTGTGTGAAGGTGTGAATGCGAACCCCGCGGTCGCGAAGGCTCTGCTCCACCGTACGCGATTCCGATTCGGACAAGACGTTGCTCCAGTACCGTTCCCTCCGCATGAGGTAGTGGACCCGAACCCGCCGCGCGCACAGGCCCTCGACGATCTCGAGTGCGGTGATGCCGCCTCCCACTATCACGGCGGCGCGCGCATGCCGGCTGCGCCGAATGAGATCCTGAGCGTCGCTCAGGTCATCCAGCTTGGTCACGCCGTCCAGGTCCGCACCGGCAACCTGCACGGGTATTGCCCTGGAACCCGTCGCCAAGAGCAGGCGATCGTATTCGAGTTCGGTTCCGTCCTCCAGGCGACCCGATGTTCGTCGCGGCTCACGCGCACCGCACGTCCGGTGACGGTCTGGATGCCCAGCTCGGTGATCTCGGTGCGCCTGAACGGAAAGAGGCGGCTCTCGGGTTCCTCCCTGGCCAGGTAGTAGGCGAGGCCCGGTCGGGAGTAGTAGCCCTCCGGCTCCGCGCTGACCATGGTGATCCGGGCGTCGGCATCTTCGGCTCGGATCGCCTCGGCAGCCGCCATGGCGCCGGGTCCGCTACCGATCAGCAGGCACCGCGTCGCCATGTCAGCCCGCCGCCCGATCCGCACGCGGGAGATCGGCTCACCCGAACGGGCTCGAGTCGCAGCAGACCGCGCGGGCAGTTGTCGACACACTGGCTGCAGGCCAGACAGCGGCTGTCACGCACCGGCTCACCGAGCCAGACGTGGCGGCGCACGTCGATCTCAACGGGACAGCGAAACGAGCAGACTCCGCACTGAACGCAGCGGACGGACTCCGGCACGATCCAGCTCGTCGCCAGGGCCACCCGCCTTGCTTTGTCGGATTCGAACAGCCGCATGCTGCTACGTATTCCCGAATCCGGCATGGGACAGCCACGGCCGGCTATCACGCAGCCGAAAGATCGATGGCGCGCAACCGAAACCTACGGGGAGTCGAAGGCGCGAGCCCGAGCGACACCGAGCGAGACGCACGCACTGCGCCCTTAGCCCTTCCATGGAAACAGCAGCCAGTTGCACCAGAGCAGGATCCCGATCACCAAGACGAGCCGAAGCCAGAGCGCCCACGGGAGCGCCCACACCCATAGCGCGATCATCCAGGGCAGGAGAAGCGCCCAAAGCACAAGCTGTACGAGCAGCGGCAGTCCCCGCACGGCGTGCCACGCCTCGGTGAGCCGAGAAGGCTCGGTCAGCAGGAAGAACCCGAACGCGACCGACACGATCAGCGAGAGCACGAACATCGCCGCCGAGAAGATCAGGGTGCCGGTTGTCGCTGTTGCCGCCGTCGTGGTCGCCGCCGCCACTTGCGTCGTTGTCACGTTGTCCATCACGAAGCTCCTTCATGTCTTGGAAACCCATTTGGTTTCCAGTTTCCACAGGACCGAACGAAGGGCCGCGCGCGGGCACGGCCCCGGTACTCCTAGCCGATGAACCTCAAGATCCGCTGTATGAGCTCGCTGTCGCGATCGTATGCGGGATCGGCGTTCACTATCACGAGGTACTCCAGGACCATCGCGGCCGTCATCCGCTCGGCCAGAGAGGCATCCCCCGGAGCGAACTCGCCCGCCTCGATGCCCGACTGGACGAGCTCTCTCAGGAGCTCACCGTGTGCCTTGCGATACGCGTCCGCCGCGATCTCGTATTCGTGCAGCCACTCGTCGCGGCCGGTTTCCTCGATATGCGCACGCGCCTGGTCCAAGAGGAATCGCAAGACCGCCTCCACTCTCGCCGAGAAGGTGGGAAGCGTCGCGACGGTGGCAGCCAGTCGCATCTTCTCGCGCGCGGCCTCGCGCTCGACGATGTACTCGTAGATCTCGCGCTTGCCCTCGAAGTGGACGTAGATCGTCTTCTTCGAGATACGCATCTCACGGGCCACCTCGTCGAGCGTGGTCTTGTCGTATCCGAGACGGCCGACGTGGCGCCCGAAGACCTCCGCTATCTGCTGCTGGGTGGTGCTCACGGTCCACGTCCTTTGCTCGGTGGCGGAAACTCTGCGTCATCTCAGTTTCCACGACGGAAACTCGATTGTCAAGCGGTTTCCTCCCCAGGGATCCTCCGCCGGCCGCGAGATCGCCCGGCGGCTTCATCTGAACGGCGGCGGGGTACCTAGTCCCCAACGAGTACCCTCGGAGGGAGGATGCAGTGAAGTACACGCAGGAGATCGTCATCGACGCGCCGCGCGAGAAGGTGGTGGAACTCTTCACCGACCCCGCGCATTTCGGCGACTGGCAGCCTGGTCTGGAGTGTTACGAACTCGTCAGTGGTCAACAGGCTCAGACAGGAGCCAAGGCCGAGATCACCACCCGGACCGGCAATCGGGTCACCGGCATGACGGAGACCGTCGAGAAGAACGCCCTCCCGGACGAACTCGACGTCGTCTACGAGACGCACGGCGTGTGGAACCGCAGCGCCAACCGCTTCCTTGCCGAGTCACCCGCGAGCACCCGATGGATCTCCGAGAACGAGTTCAGGTTCACCGGCACTCGCAAGGCCCTCGCGCTCATGGAAGGGTCGTTCAAGAAGGAGTCGTTCGCCACTATGGAGCGCTTCAAGGCATTCGCCGAGAAGCCGTGAGGGTGGCGATCACGAATCGGCTGGAACCGCGCCTTGTCAGTGCACCGAGCAGCTGAGGCACGGGTCGTACGCGCGCACGAGCTGCTCGATCGCGAGCAGGAACTCGTCCCTGGGGCGGTCGACAACGGTGGGAGCGAACGCGCGCATGTCTGCTTCCAGGTTCGCGAGGTTCTGCGCGGTCGGCGTGATGACGTCGCCCGCGGTGACGATGCCGTCGTCATCGATGCCGTAGCTGTGATAGAGCGTCCCGCGAGGTGCTTCCGTGGCCGCGGCGCCCTGCCCGGCGCGGATCGAGTACGGCACGGGCTCGGTGCTGCCGCCCATTTCGAGCAGACGTGTCGATGTAGCGCGCGCACCTCTCGGCCGCATCCACCAACTCGACGGCCTGGCACACGTTGTTGTGGAACGTGTTCTGCGAATCGGGAGCGATCCCGGCGCTCTTGAGCGCGGTCTTGGCGCGCGGTGAGAGCATGTCCGAGGAGATGTTCACCCTCGGCAGCGAGCCCACCATGAACGTGCGCCCGTCGACCGTGGAGTGTTTGGCGTTGCTGTGCGCAACGATCTCCTCGGCGATGAAATCGCGATACTCCGAGACGGGCCTTCGCCAACCGCCCTTCAGCGAAACGACCTCGCCTTCGTAGATCGCGTAGTCGCTGTCGTCGCGAAGAGCGAGCATGTCGCCGCTCGTCGAGAAACCGGGCGCCGGGAACGACGCAAAGAGCGAAACGGTCTCGGCGACGTCGTCGGCAACCTCGCGAAGCGCGCTCGCGAACGACTCGAGCCTCGCGGGATCCGGCTCGCTCGTGAAGCCGCCCACCACCAGCGTCACCGGGTGCACCGGGCGACCGCAAAGCAGCGTGGTGAGATCGTTGCCGAGCTTCTTGATCTTGAGCGCGCGCTGGACGATCTCGGGGTTGGTCTCGGCGAGCGGGAACACGCTCGGCAGGCCCACGAAGTCGGGGGCCGCGAACACGTAGAGGTGCGTCGCGTGATTCTGCAGGTAGCTCCCGTACACCAAGAGCTTCCGCATGAGCTTGGTGCGCTCGCTCACCCGCACGTCGAGCGCCGCCTCGAGCGCCTTGATGGACGTGAGCGCGTGATTGGGCGAGCAGATACCGCAGATACGCGAGGTGATGAGCGGCGCCTCGTCGAAGCGTCGGCCGACCACCATCGACTCGAAGAAGCGGGTGGGCTCGACGACATCCATCGTGATGTCGCGGACCTCGCCGTCCTCGACCTCGACCGTGATCGTCCCGTGGCCCTCGATGCGTGCAACGTGTTCGACCGAGAGTGTCGGCATCTAGAGGGTCGCCTCCTCGTTGGTGTTGTACAGGCTGATCGCCGAGAGCGCCCGCTCGACGTCGAACCCGTGCTCCTCGAAGACCGTCCGGGCTGCGACGAGATTCGCGTCGGGGGCGATTCCTCGGCATCCCGTGCACGGACGGCCGAGAGTGACGCATCGTGCGTGACAACCGGAGCGCGTGATCAGACCCAGACAGAGCTGGCCTTTGTCGAAGAAGCAGACGTTCTCGCGCGTCTTGCACGCGAAGCACATGGGCTGTTCGGGCGTCTTGTCCGAAAGGCCGTGGAGCGCGCGCGAGAGTACCTTCAGGAACTCGTCGGTGTCGATGGGGCACCCGGGAACGATGTAGTCGACATCGATCACCGAACTCACCGCGGCCGGGCTGATGCGGTCCTCGGCGAACGTGAGCGAAACGCCGTCGCCGTAGACGCGAACGAAGCCGTCGTCGAGCGGGATCGCGTTCGCGAGCGCGGGGATGCCGCCCGTGACCGCGCACGAGCCGATCGCGATCACCGCATCGGCGGTGGCACGCACTCGCCGAAGCGCCTCGACGTGCTCTAGCGTCGTGACCGCGCCTTCGACGATCGCCACGTCGTAGTCGTCAGGCATGTGCCCGCTCGACGCAAGCTGCCAGTACGTGAGATCGATCAGGCCGAGGACCTCGAGCAGATGGTCCTCGATGTTCGTCATCTGGACCTGACATCCGAAGTCGCTCGCAAGACCCAGCACCACCACCCGAGGCGCCATCTATATCGCCTCCTGAAGATTCATGGCTTCCCAGTAGTTGAAGACCGGGCCGTCGATGCAGGTGTACTGGTGCCCGACACCGCAGTGTCCGCACTTGCCGATGCCGCACTTCATGCGGCGCTCGAACGAGACGTAGATGTGGTCGGCCTCGAGGTTCTTCTTGCGCATCTCGTCGATCACGAAGCTGTACATCACCGGCGGCCCGCAGATCGCGGCGTGCGTGCGCGCCGGGTCGATCTCGATATGCTCGAAGAGCTTCGTGACGCGACCGACCTCATCGGTCCAGGTCTCGTCGGCCTCATCCACGGTGAGCAGGAGTTCGAAGTCGTCGCGATGCTTCCACATGTCGAGCTGGCGCCGGAACAGGATCTCGTCCGGCGTACGAGCGCCGTACAGGATGGTCACGCGGCCAAAGTCGTGGCGCTCGTCGTGGATGTGGTTGATGAGCGATTTCAGAGGCGCTATGCCGAGGCCGCCCGCCACGAGCAGGACGTCTGAGCCCCTCATGTCGTCGAACGGGAACCCTCGGCCAAAAGGGCCCCTGATGCCCACGACGTCGCCGCACTGCTTCGCGTGAAGCGCGCTCGTTACGTCGCCGGCCTTGCGCACGCACAGCTCGATGAACCCCTGCTTGCTGGGTGAGGACGAGATCGAGATGGGCGCCTCGCCGACGCCGAAGATCGAAAGCTCGACGAACTGCCCCGAATCGAAGGTGAACGCGTCGCGCACGCCCTCATCGATGATGCGGAACTCGAAGAGCTTCTCCTTGTCGGTGAGGTCGATGATCGAGGTGATGCGCGCCTGCCAGGGCAGGTAAGGGTTCTCGCTCATCTGAGGGCTCATGTGGGCACTGGTCGCCGCGTGCGAGTGGGATGACTTCCGGGCGCCTTTCGCTGCACCGCTCATGGAGCAACTCATGCGACGCCTCCCTTCTCCAGCGCGCGCACGACTTCGCGCGGGCTGATGCCGGCGAGACACGAGCGCTCGCAACGCCCGCAGCCGACGCAGAGCACGCGCTCGAACTTCGACAGGTAGCCCCACTGCTTGTGGTAGTAGCGGTACTTGATGCGGCTCGCGCGCGACTCGCGGAAGTTCTCGCCGTGGGCTACCTCGGCGAACTCCTTGAACTGGCACGAATCCCAGCGGCGCTCACGAACGCCCGACTTCTGGTCCGGTGCGAGCCGATCGACGACATCGAAGCAGTAGCACGTGGGGCAAACCATGGAGCAGGCGCCGCACGACAGGCACCTCTCGCCCAGCTCGTCCCAGATCTGGCTGTTGAACTTGGCATCGAGCAGGAGCGGGAGCTGCGAGGTATCGAGCTGACCGCTGAAGGAGTCCTTGAACGCGCGCGTGACGGCCTGGAAGGCAGCAGTGTCCTCGGCGGTGATCTCACGCGTCTCCACGTAGCGATCGAGCAGTTCAGCACCGTCGACCGAACGGATCGACACGAAGTAGCGATCGCCCAGGTCGGTGAGGAAGATGTCGAAGCCCCAGTGAACCTCGTCAGTCCCCCACGCGTTGCAGAAGCACGTCTCCGATGGCGTGCACGACACGCCGACGAGCAGCGTCGCCTCGCGGCGCGCCCTGTAATACGGATCCTCGTAGTCGCGCATGAACACGTTGTCCATGAGGAGCAGCGCGTTGATGTCGCAGGGATGGAGGCCGAAGATCACGCGCGGGACGCTAGGCGCGTCATCGTTCGTGACCTTCTCGTTCGCGAGATCGAAGCGCATGAGGACGTCTTCGGTCGGGAAGAACAGCTTCTTGGGCGGCAGGAGCGTCGTGTCGTAGTCGAGGCGCAGATCGTCCATGTCCTCGACGCGCGAGAACACGAAGCGCCCGTCCTTGGCTGTCGGGCCGACGACCTCGTACTCCTCGGACAGGCCACGCAAGAGTTCGGGCACGCGTGACCGATCCATGATCCGAAAGAACATGGCACACCTCACTCCCGGCAGAGCGGGCTCGAAACGCCCCGGCTCGGATACGGTCGCTCCAGGCAAGCGAAACGCATCGAGTGATTCGGGGCGCGCTGTAGGCGCCGCGACGCGCCCGGCTGGCGGCCGAGCGAGCTGGCGGCGCTAGGAGTGAGGTTCGACGCCGAGCGGGGCGTTCCTACTACTGCCCGACGCTGAGGCTGATCGTGGTCTTGTCCGTTGTCCTTGGAATCGCCGACGGCCACGTTCAGAGTCGTGTCGCCCTTCTTCGCGCCAATGACGGCCATCGACGAACCGTCCGAGCTGTTGACGACGTCGCCTTCAATCGTCCAGCCCGCCTTCGGCAGAGCGTCTTTGTACCAGGCGTGAACGGTCGCCACGTCGTCGGAGGTCTCGTACACAGCGGTGTACGCGGTGTTGCCGTCGGTCGTGTAGCTGTTGCTCATGATGAGTTTCGCGCCCTCGTAGAGCGGCACGTCTTTGGGGAAGCCGTCCGGAAGCGAAACGTCGTCACCGCCCTGCATCTCGACCTTGTCGCCCTCATTGCCCGTGATGGTCACCTTGTTCCCGTCGTTGTTCACGTCAACGCCGGTCGCCTTCTCGGCGGCCTTTTGCACGGCGGCCCCACACCCCGTAAGCGGCGCCAGCACCAGCACGGCCAAACACAACACGCAAACCACCTTGAGCCTCATCCCCGCCACGCTCCTCCCTGGACGCAGACCCCTATACCGCACGCGTCTTGCCCATTATCTATCCCCGGACGGCCGAGGGGCACGCGCCAGCGAGCGAGGCGGGTTCGGAATGCGGCGTAGCGACGCTGCGAGTATTCTCATCACGACCGGACCGAACCATCGGCGTGCCGGTGGGTGCCGCAGTCGCAACTCCGGCCTGAGGGTTCCTATGCCTTCCACATTGGACATGCGAGTACGCCGGGCTGACGTGGCCTCCACCGTTCGCGCCCCTTGGGGCGTCTGATGCCTGAAACCGTCATCGCGACCCGCGGGCTCGCGAAGCACTACGGCGACGTGCGAGCGGTCGACTCGCTGGACCTCGACGTTCGCCGAGGCGAGGTCTACGGGTTCCTCGGCAGGAACGGCGCCGGGAAGACCACGACCATCCGCATGCTACTCGGGCTCATCCGGCCGACAGCCGGCACGGTGAGCGTGCTCGGACAAGACGTGCGCGCTGGAGATCAGCGTTGGCTCGGGCGTGTCGGCTTCCTCGTCGAGGTCGCGACCGCGTATCCCAATCTCACGGTCGAGGAGAACCTCGACATTCAGCGACGTCTCACCGGCTCTGGGCGCGCGGCCGTGAGCGGGACCATCGAACGACTCGGGCTCGGCCCGTACGCGAGCAAGCGCGCGGGTCAGCTCTCCCTCGGCAACAAGCAGCGGCTGTCACTCGCGCGAGCATTGCTGCACGCGCCCGAGGTGCTCGTGCTCGACGAGCCGGCGAACGCACTCGACCCCGCCGGCATCGTCGAGGTACGCACCATGCTCCGCTCGCTCGCCGACGAGCAAGGCGTCACCGTCTTCATGTCCTCGCACATCCTCGCCGAGGTCGCGCACCTCGCCGACCGCATCGGTATCGTGCACGACGGGCGCCTCATCGAGGAGAGCTCGCGGGACGATACTCGCCAAGCGCGCCGGGCGTACGTGGGCGAGACGTTCACCGCCGAGGAGCGCGAACAGGCACTGCTCACGGCCGATCTCGAGCGCTACTTCCTGTGGCGGACGGGCGCCGGCAAGGCCAGCGACAGCGTCGCGGCAGGTGACGGCGTCGCGGCCCGTGACGACCCTCCGGGCGCAGGTCACCCGGGAGGTGGTGTCTCCTGATGTTCCGTCAGGTGCTCGTCACCGAGTTCATGAAACTCCGCCGAAGCAAGGTCACGTGGGGCGAGCCTCGGGGCGCTGTCGCTCGGGCCGCTCGGACTTGCGTTCTTCATGTGGATCGTGCGCGAGCCCGGGCGCGCCGCTCAGCTCGGGCTCCTCGGCACCAAAGCGGACCTCTCAGGCATCGAGGCCACATGGCCCTCGTACTTCTCGATGCTCGTGCTGGTCATCGGCTTGGGCGGGATGATCTTGCTCGCCTTCATCGTCGGCTACATCTTCGGGCGCGAGTATTCGGACGCGACCGCCAAGAACATGCTCGCGCTGCCCGTAAGCCGCGACTACTTCGTGATCGCCAAGCTCATCGTCGCACTCGTGTGGTGGGTCGGGCTCACCTTGTTCGTGATCGCCGAGGCACTCGCCCTGGGGGCGCTGTTGGGACTGCCGGGCTTCTCGGCGGGGATTGCGACGAGCTTCGCCAGGGACGCGCTTCTCGCTGCGGGGATCTCCTACTTGCTGGTGCCACCCGTCGCGTGGGTGGCCATCTGGGGGCGTGGCACGGTGGCACCGATCGCGTTCGCTGGGTTGATGCTCGCTTTGGGCAACCTGTTCGGAAAGACCGGCTGGGCCGTCTGGTTCCCGTGGTCGGTGGTGCCGCTCTTCATCGGGATGGTGAGCGATCCGCTACAGACGCTGCCGCCCGCAAGCTACCTCGTTGCCGCTCTGACGTTCTTCGCGGGGATAGTGGGCGCCATCGCTCAACTGCGCTACGCCGACAACACGCAGTAGGGCGCCGGCGGCCCGGCGATCAGCGCAGCGCCCGTCGTCCGCATGTGGACCGAGCGAAGTGAGGCGCAGCTACCCGTGCACGATCTTGTAGCAGTGGTCCCACGTACCGGTCACACGCCCGTACTGCACCCAGGCGAGCGTCATCGCTTCGATCATCGCGGCCACGTGGATCGGCCCCAGATCGACCGGCTCCCATCCGACGTCCGTGAGCAACTCGGCTACCTCGGCCTTGGCCTCGGCATCGTTGCCGCAGATCGGCATGGTAGGCGGGGCGCAGGGAACGACAGGGTCGATCATGCTGTTCACGCCCGTTGTGTTGAAGGCCTTCACGACGCGCGCTCCCGGCGCCATTCGCTGGATGTGAAGCGCCGCCGAATCGTCGACACCCCAGGAGAGCGTCATGTGGTCTTCGTCGACGGTCGTGATGGCGTTCGTGACGTCCACGATGAGCTTGCCATCGAATGCGCCCCTCTCGACGAGCGTGAACACGGTCTCGACCGCAGTTCCGGGGACGCAGAAGAACACCCAGTCGGCCCATTCGACGGCCTCAGGGTAGGAGCCCGCCGAGGCCATCGGCCCGGTCTGAGCGACCCACTCCCTCACCCGCTCGCTCGACGGATCTCGCGAGCCGATCATGACGTGGTGACCGTGCTTCGCCAGACCGGCGCCGAGTGTCCTTCCGACCCTCCCGCTGCCGAGCATTGCCATCTTGCGAGGTTCCATCGGTCGCCTCCTCGAGCCCGCCACCGAGGCCCGCCGCCTCAGACGACGGGAAGCAGTCTCATCGGGTTGGTACCCGATGAGGCGGTGGAGCCGGCGCCCCGAAGAACAGCACTAGTCCTCGCGCTTGGTGACCTCGATGAGGTGATAGCCGAACTGCGTCTGGACCGGACCGTGCACGACGCCGACCTCCTCAAAGAAGCAAACGTCGTTGAACTCTTTGACCATCTGACCAGGCCTGAAGGTGCCGAGGTCACCCCCGCGTTGCCCAGAGGGGCACGACGAGTACTGCTTCGCGAGTTCGGCGAAGTCCGCGCCCTCTTCGATCTGCCGCTTGAGATCGTTGCACTGCTCTTCAGTGCTCACGAGTATGTGACGCGCCTGTGCTGTTGCCATGCGATGCTCCTTCGAGTCGCTATCCATTCGGCAGAGTCTACACGCCGACGCTGAGTCCCTCCAGCCGCTCGATCCCGATGGGGCAACTACCCCTCAGGGGTATATAGATTGAGGGCCGGGCCGGAACGGGGCCGAATGAAATCGGCGCCGTCAGGTCTTCGGCCCGACAGGACGCGGCGACAGCCCTACGGTGCAGGTGGGTCGTGATGGTGGGCCGGAAGTATCGCGGGCGCGGCGTGAGTCGTCAGACCGAGTCGGCTCCGTGCGAGGAGCCGACGGCGGCAGCTCCGCGGATGGGCATGGGTATGGGCCCATGCAACCGGGAGCGTGCACGAGGTCGCACGCCAGCCGGCTGGGCACGATGAAAGGTCGAGGTGGTTGCGGTGCGATAGATTCGGCTCAGTCGGGAAGGTGACCTGCGGGACGTGCGGGTCGCGACATGCCAGATGCTAGGAGGTAGTCATGCGCGTGAAGAAGGTACTGACACTGTTCGCAGCGACGGCGCTTCTTCTGTGTCTCGCTCTAGTGCTCGCAGGCTGCAGCAGCAATAGCGGAGGAGGCACTGGGGGCACCAATGGAGGAACCACTGCGACGCCGCTGAAGATCGCACTTCTGCTCCCGGAGACAAAGACGGCTCGCTACGAGACTCAGGACAAGCCGCTCTTCGAGGCGAAGGTCACGGAACTCGCCCCCGATGCGGAAATCCTGTATAGCAACGCCAACCAGGATGCGGCCCTACAGCAGTCTCAGGCTGACGCGGCGCTGACGAACGGCGCAAACGTGCTGGTGCTCGATCCGGTCGACTCGGCCTCGGCGGCTTCGATCGTCAAGAAGGCGAAAGAGCAGAATGTGCCCGTCATCAGCTACGACCGTCTGATCATGAACGCCGACCTCGACTACTACATCTCGTTCGACAACGAGAAGGTCGGCACGCTTCAGGGGCAGGCGCTGCTCGACAAGCTGACCACCGACGGCAACGCTGGCAAAACGATCGTGATGATCAACGGGTCTCCCACCGACAACAACGCCACGTTGTTCAAGAAGGGCGCGCACAGCGTCCTGGACGGCAAGGTGAAGATCGGCGCGGAGTACGACACGCCTGACTGGAGCCCCGACAAGGCCCAGACCGAGATGGATCAGGCCATCACGAAGCTCGGCAAGGATGGATTCGTGGGTGTCTTGGCGGCCAACGACGGCACCGGTGGCGGCGCCATCGCAGCCATGAAGGGCGCCGGCATCGATCCCAAGACCAGGCCGACGACGGGCCAGGACGCCGAGCTTGCTGCCATCCAGCGCATCCTGCTGGGCGAGCAGTACATGACCATCTACAAGGCGATCAAGCTCGAGGCCGAGGCGGCTGCGACACTCGCCGTCGCCCTCGCCAAGGGCGAGGCAGTTCCGTCCGACCTGACGCTTTCCAAGGTGAATAACACCCTGAAGGACGTAGACTCGGTGCTCTTGGCGCCGGTTGCCGTCACCAAGGACAACATCGCATCAACGGTCGTCGCCGACGGCTTCTGGACGGCTGAGCAGATACTGACCACCCCTGAACTCAAGACGGCAGGCGCAGCGGTAGGGTTGAAGTGACAGCAGCTCTCGAAGCGTTGAGCACGACGACGAGTGCGGCGTCGCCGCTTCTCTCGCTGAAAGGCGTGAGCAAAGCGTT
The DNA here is from genome assembly GCA_963817255.1 of uncultured Actinomycetes bacterium. Taxonomy (GTDB): domain Bacteria; phylum Actinomycetota; class Coriobacteriia; order Anaerosomatales; family CAVRZR01; genus CAVRZR01. The sequence continues at coordinate 129,353 of CAWFNT010000001.1, read as the reverse complement.
TGGCGCCAATCAGGCCCTCTCCGGCGTCGACTTCGAGGTCGGCGCCGGAGAGGTAGTCGCGCTCGTTGGTGACAATGGCGCAGGCAAGTCCACGCTGGTGAAGGCGATCGCTGGCGTGCAGTTGGCCGATGAAGGCACGTTCTACTTCAAGAGCAAGCAGGTCAAGATCTCGAGCCCCCAGGACGCGGTGGCGCTCGGGATCGCGACTGTCTACCAAGACCTCGCCCTGAGCGACAATCTCGATGTCGTGGCCAACCTCTACCTGGGCCGCGAACAGTTCGCCAAGGGCTTGGCGCGAGCCGCCTTCTTCATCGACGAGACCTGCATGGAGCAAAGGTCGCTCGAGCTGCTCGATTCACTAGCTGTGACCACGATCAAGGATGTGCGCGCTCACGTCGCTGAGCTCTCGGGCGGTCAGCGGCAGGCCGTGGCGATCGCGCGATCTCTCTTGGGCGAACCAAGCGTCGTCTTGCTAGACGAGCCAACTGCAGCGCTGGGTGTGTCCCAGACCGAGCAGGTGCTCCTTCTCATCAAGAGGCTGCGCGAACGCGGGCTGGGAGTCGTGGTCATCAGCCACAACCTCGAGAACGTCTTCGCCGTCGCGGATCGCATCGTCGTACTCCGCCTGGGCAGCACAGCGGCCACCTTCGACGTGCGCGGTGTCAGCCGCGAGGAAGTCGTCTCGGCAATCACGGGAGCTGAGTTCGGCGTCGGAGCCGAACTTGAGAACCATACGGGGAACGCATGAGTGCCGAGCAGAAGACAACGTCTTCTGCCCATGGCGTAGGCGGGGCGATTCGGGAGCTGGGTCGCAAACTCGCGCAGGGTGAAGCAGGCGCGCTCCTGGTTCTCATCATGGTCGCTGTGATCTGGACCTTCTTCCAATTCCAGAACCCCCGTTTCCTGAGTCCCGGCAACCTCACCAACCTGATGCTGCAGCAAGCCGCCGTGGCGACGATATCGATCGGCGTGGTACTGATCCTCTTGCTCGGCGAGATCGACCTCTCGGTCGGAGCGGTGAGCGGGCTGTGCGCCTCAGTCATGGCAGTGCTCATCGTGAACAAGCACGTCCCGTCCGTCGCAGCGGTCATCGCCGCTTTGACAGTCGGCGCGGTCATCGGACTGTTCAACGGGTTCATGATCACGCGTTTCCGGATACCCTCCTTCGTCGTCACGCTGGCCGGTTCACTCGCGTGGGTGGGCTTGCAGCTCTACGTGCTTGGCGAGACGGGAACGGTGAACCTGAGCGACAAGTTCGTCGTCGGCCTGACGTACACGTACTTCTCGCACGCCGTGGGCTGGGTGATTGCGATTGTCGCAATCGGCGCTCACACTCGCTTTCAACCTCTGGGGCCGAGCGAGCCGGAAAGCGGCGGGGCTGGAGGTCGGATCGATCCAGGGTCTCATCCTGCGCGTGAGCGCAATCGGGGTGTCGTTCGTTGCGATGATCTACGTTGTCAATCAGGACCGGGGGCTTCCGCTCGTCGTTGTCATCGTCTTCGCACTCGCGCTCGCTTTCGCCTACCTCACCGAACGGACACGCTTCGGCCGGCACATCTTCGCGGTCGGCGGCAACGCCGAGGCTGCCCGGCGTGCCGGCATCAAGATCGATCACGTGCGGATCATCGTCTTCATGCTCGGCTCGATGCTGGCCGCAGCAGGAGGCGTGCTCGCCGCTTCGCGGCTCTTGGCGGTGAACCAGTCCTCGGGCGGTAGCGACCTGCTCCTGATGGCGATCGCGGGCCCGGTCATCGCCGGAACAAGCCTGTTCGGCGGGCGCGGCTCCGTGTGGTCGGCCTTGCTGGGCGCGATCGTGATCGGCTCGATCGCCAACGGGATGAACCTGCTCGCCTTCTCGTCCGCGATGAAGTTCATCGTGACCGGCGCGGTGCTGATCGCCGCCGTCACGATCGAATCGATCACGCGCATGCGACGCCAGGGCGAGCGATAGCGGCAGCGCGCGCTCAGCAGCCTCGCTCAGCGTCCCTTGATGACCCGGCAAGGGTTCCCGGCCGCAGTGACGCCCGACTCCACGGGCCGCGTTACGACACTGCCTGCGCCGACGATCGCGTCGTGCCCAATCTCGACCCCCGGCAACACGATCGTGCCGCCCCCGAGCCACGCCCTCGCCCCGATCGATATGGGTTGGGCTGATTCGAGCCCGCCTGCCCGCTGTGCCGCGTCACGTGGATGATCCGAGGTCAACAACTGGACGCACGGGCCGAGTTGCACGTCGTCGCCGAGGGTGATGGGGGCGGCGTCCAAGAAGACGCAGCCGAAGTTGACGAAGACTCGAGTGCCGAGAGTGATCTGCGTGCCGTAGTCGCAGTAGAAGGGAGTCTCGACCCACGAGTCGGCACCTACGTCGCCCAGCAGCTCGCGCAGCAACAGAGAGCGCGCGTCGACGTCGGCCGGGTCGAGCATGTGTAGCCGCCGAGTGAGTTGCCGCGCACGAATGCGCGTGGCGACGAGTTCGGGGTCGCTGGCATCGTAGAGCTCGCCGCCAAGCATCTTCTCGCGCTCGCTCACTGCAGAACCTCCTTCATCCCCCGATGCGCGCTCGGGGCATGTTCTCGAATGGCGCTACCACAAGTGGTGCACCTGCGCGCGAATATGGCGGTCGTAGACCGCTCGGATCGTCTCCATGGTTGACTCCGAAAGCGGAGGCACGTCGGCGGCGCGGATGTTGTCCTCGGCCTGCGCCGGATGCCTGGCTCCCGCTATCGCGCACGTCACTTCCTCGAACATCAGGATCCACCGCAAGGCCAGCTGCGCCATGGTGGCTTCCGGCGGAACCAGAGGGCGCAGTTCGTCGACGGCTTGCAGCCCGCTCTCGAAGTCGACGCCCGAGAACGTCTCCCCGCGATCGAAAGACTCGCCTTCTCGGTTGTAGTTGCGGTGATCGTCCGGCGCGAACGCGGTCTCGCGCGACATCTTGCCGGTGAGCAGCCCAGATGCGAGAGGCACGCGCGCGATGACGCCCACTCCGCGGCGTCGTGCCTCGGGGAAGAAGTCCTCGGCGGGGCGCTGTCTGAAGATGTTGAAGATGATCTGGACGGACGCCACGCCGGGAAACTCGATGGCCTTCAGGGCCTGGTCTATCCGCTCCACGCTTACGCCGTAGTGGCGGATCTTGCCCTGCTCCACGAGATCGTCGAGGATGCCGAACGTCTCGGCGTTGTAGACCTCGATCGGCGGAACGTGCAGTTGCATAAGGTCGACCGTCTCCGTCCCTAGATCGCGCAGACTGCCCTCGACAGCAGCCGTCATGTTCTCGCGCGTGTACGCTTTGGGATCGGGATTGAAGTTGCACGCCCATCTTGGTGGCGACGTAGAACGGCTCGCTTCGCTGCCGACGCAACCGGCCGAGCAGCGGCTCGCTGCCGTACACGTCGGCGGTGTCGAAGAAGTTGACGCCGAGATCCAGTGCGCGGTCGAGCGTCGCAAGCGATTCGCGGTCGTCTACCGCCCCCCACTGGCTGCCCATCGCCCACGTGCCGAGGCCGACGATCGAGACTCTCCATTCCCGTGCGCCCGAGTTCCCGGTACTCCATCTTCCATCTCCTTTGGACGTCGACCAGAATGTCTGACCGGCCCGCTCAACCCTCAGCCGGACGCTCCAGCGTATGCCCGGAGGATGCGATCCATTTCCGCGTGCACGGCCTCGTCGACGCTGCCGACGGCTCTCGTCGGCTGCGAACCATTCCAGCGTCCGACGAATGCCCTCCCGCGAAGGGCACCGTGGCCTCGAAGCCAGGCACGAACGACTTGATCTTGCTGTTGTCGAACACCACGCTCCACGTCTTGTCGCCGAACAGACTCCCGGCCATCTGCGGCGCCACTCGAGCGATGAAGTCAGACGGGATGTGCACGATCTTCGCCTCGACACCCAGTGCCTCGGCGATGGTCTGGTAGATCTGATTCCAGGTCAGCACCTCGTCAGACGTGATGTGGAAGGCCTGACCGAGCGCCCGCTCGTTCCCCAGCAGCCCCAGGAACCCTCGCGCGAAGTCGTCCGCATGCGTCACGACCCACAGCGACGAGCCGTCCCCGTGCACGATGATCGGCCGCCCCATGGTCAGCCGATCGGCCAGCGTGTAGGTGCCCCACCCCCCGAGGGCGATCGGGAGATTCCAGTCGTAGGTCATGGACGGCCGCACGATCGTCACCGGAAAGCCCTCATCGCGGTACGCCTGCATCAGACGCTCTTCGCACGCGATCTTGTTGCTGGGCGTACTCCCAGTACGGGTTGTGCAACGGCGTCGACTCCGTGATGAGATAGTGAGCCGGTGGCTTCTGATACGCCGAGGCCGAGCTGATGAAGACGTACTGCCCGACCCGGCCTCGGAAGAGGGCCACGTCGCGCTCGATGTCATCCGGCGTGAAGGCGATCCAGTCGACGACGACGTCGAACTCCAAGTCCTGCAGAGCGGCGCGAACGTCTTCCGGGCGGTGTACGTCGGCAGTCAAGCTGTGGCTGCCGGGCAGGTGCGCGGGCCGCGATCCGCGATTGAGCAGGTAGAGCTCGAAGTCCTTGGGCGATCGCCATCCGGCTGACCGCCGTGCTGATGAACCCGGTGCCCCCGATGAACAGCACTCTCATAGCAGTTCGGTCCTCTTGTCCGGCCACCCAACGGCGCTCACGTCGATCCCTACGCAACACCGCACAGTTGGTCTATGCCCCGGCACGCCACGTCGGTCGCGCAAGCGCGTAGACCGACGACGTCTTGCGGGCGTCCCCTGCTGCTATCATCGAAACCGTCGCACCGACTCGTAGCTGGTCGTCGGCCGTTTCACCTTGGAGGGGTAGTGCGGGCCACGTACGCCGTTGGAGTGGATGTCGGGGGGACGCATATCGCCGCCGGCCTCATGGAGCGCACGGGCCGAGTCGTCAAGCGGACGCAGACCCTCACTCCCAAGAAAGGCGCTCTCTCGGTCGTCGACGCGATCATCGACCTCATCTCCGAGACGATCGCCGTCGCTGACCCGTCCCAGCTCGCCGGCATCGGCATCGGCCTGCCGGCCCAGATCGACTTCCTCAAGCAGTCGGTCGAGTTCTGCACGAACCTGCCCCTCGCGGGGGTCGACGTGCGAGCGCTCGTCATGTCGGGCACCCACCAGAACACCACCCTCGACAATGACGGCCACTGCGCCGCCATTGGCGAATCGCGCTTCGGCGCGGCCAGGGGCGTGCGCAACTTCGTCATGATCACGCTCGGCACCGGCGTAGGCGGCGCGCTGCTGCTCGACGGCGACCTGTACCGCGGCTCGCGAGGACTCGCCGGCGAGATCGGGCACGTACTCGTGCGTCTTGACGGCCCCCCGTGCCCATGTGGCGCGTCTGGGCACATCGAGTCGTACCTCGGCAGCCCGGCGATCGCAGCGCGCGGGCGAGAAGCCGCCCGCGCCCAGAGCGGCGAGGCCATTCGAACCGGCGCCGGCGGGGATCCTGACGCCGTCACGGCCGAGCACGTCGTCCAGGCCGCACTCGCGGGCGACGGTGTTGCGCGCGACATACTACTCGAAGCCGGCAACATCCTCGGGGAGGCGCTGGTCGGGATCGTGAACCTGCTCAACCCCCGGCTCATCGTGGTCGGGCGGCGGCATCGGCGAGTCGGCAGACATGCTCGTCACACGCGCAGCCGAGGTCATCGCCGAGAAGGCACTCGCGGGTCGGTGCGACGTCGAGGTCGTGCAGGCGCTGCTCAGCAATGACGCGGGCATCCTCGGCGCGGCGGCTCTGGCGTTCGACGAATACGACAGGCAGAACCGGCCCCCCGGCGATCAGTCGCTGCCGAACCGAGCCCCTCCGCGCGTCAACGGCACGACGAGCGGCGTCGACTCGTAGGCCTTGTCGGCCTGACCCACCTCGATCGGCGCCTGATACTCCAGGGCGCGCTCGTGAACAGTGACGCCGACGGCGTCGACGAACGCGAACGGAGTGCCCTTGTACGTGTACGAGTCCGAACGCACTCCCACCGCCATGTGGTCGTCGCGCGCGAGAAGGAGAAGGGCCGCGTCATAGCCCTCGGCGGCCAGCATCCCGCCAAGCAGCATGCTCTTCTCCTCGCAGACGCCGGAGCCCTCGACGAGCAGTCCGCAGACACGCTTCCGCTCCGAGCCTGTCGCCGCTTCCTTGGTGTCGTAGGGAATCGTCCCCACGAAGGCGTTCAGCAACCGCACGTAGTCATCGGAGCCGAGGTGCATCGAGGTGCCGATCGCCCGGAGTTGAGGCAGCAGCGCTGCGACGGCCCGTTGCTGCTCGGGCCACTCGAGCTGTCGCGTGTAGTAGCGCTCAGTCCATGTCGTCCGGTTCTCCCCGGGGGTGACCTCCATGTCGTACGGTCGAGATTCCGACGTCGCGTAGTCCTTCTCCGGGACACGCGCAATCACAGTCCGTATGGAGCCCTCGTACCAGAACTCGTAGGTGATCTCCCACGTACCGTCGCGGAGAACCCGTTCGGGCGGACGGGGTACCGGCCGGCCTTCGACGTTCACGGCGGGTGCGCCGGGATTGAAGATGAGGAGCGGGTTGAAGTGCGCCTGCCCCAAGGTCCACGCAGCGAAGGCGACGAGAAGAAGCATCGATACGAGACCCACCAGGCGGCGTCGGCGACGTCGAATGCGGTCGAGCTCGTACCACTCGCCGTCGTCAGGCTCGTACGGCTCGTACGGTTCGCTGTCGGCGAGATAGTCGAAGTCATCCGGTGTCGTGGTCATGCCTAGAGTCTACGCCGCGTCAAACTCCTGGCCAGGCCGCCCCCTTCCGCGCGTCCACGCGGCCGGTCAGGCAGGAATGCCGGCAGCGGGCGGGAAGATAGCGGCACATTGACGAGGGGCTGTGCATTCGGAGGGATTCATGGAATCGAGAAACGCGCGGCGGTTTGTCTCGGCCACGGTCGTTTCGATCGTGCTCGCTTCATCGGCTGCGGTGTTCGCGGCAACAGGGGCAGCTTCCGCGAACCTGAAGGCGCTGTCGGCCATCCCGACATCGGTCGCCTCGTGGTCGGCACACGTCATGCAAGACGGCGTAGAGGAGGGGGCCGACTGCGTCTACTTCATCAATTCCAAAGAGGGCTGGGCGGGTGGGTGGAAAGGGCGCATGTACCACACCACCGATGGCGGGCTCACGTGGAAGGTGTCCTATCTACCCAATCGGAGCTTGCACGTGAAGCAGGTCCAATTCGTGAGCAGACTGCGCGGCTGGGCGCTGGCCGAAGGCGAGTACAGGAAGGGCATCTACTCGTGGGACGACTTCCGCCTGTACCGCACTACGGACGGCGGCGTCACCTGGAAGCACGTCTGGACGCGCCGGGATGCACGCATCGAGGAGTTCCAGTTCGTGAACGCGAACCGGGGTTGGTTCGTGGCCACAGGCAAGGTCTACACAACGAGCAATGGCGGATCGACGCTTTCCGATCAGCACGCCGACAAGAAGATCACCGCTCCCGTCAAGCTCACCCACCTCAACGGCCTCCGCTTCGTCGACGCCAAACGCGGCTGGGTGTCAGGCGGCTACCTTGGCGGCTCGACGAAGTCGATCATGCTTCGCACGGGTGACGGTGGACGCACGTGGCGGCAGGTGAAGTCAGGGCTATCCGGCAGTATCGAGGACGTGTGGTTCGCCAACGGGACCACGGGCTACGCCATTGGCATGGGCCTGTACAAGACGACGAACGGCGGCACAAGTTGGCGCCGTGTCCGGTACTCGAGCAAGGAGAACTACGATGCGGTCCAGGCCTTTGGCGCCTCGGACGTGCGAGTCCTCGGTTCTGCGGGTAGCCATGCGATCTGGACCTCCAAAGACGGCGGCAAGTCCTGGAAGGTCGTGAAGCCCAAGGTGGCCGGCGAGAGCGACTCGGGAACCGCGATGAGCTTCATCAACGCCAACACCGGATGGGTTGTCGGGGGCATTCTTTCGCGCGGAAGCGCCTACGCCCTGAGGACTCCGGCCGCAACAGAGCCGGTCGCGCCTCCGAACGACGTCGACGAGTAGGCGCGGCGCCTACCCTCGGCGTCCGCGTCGAGCGCATCGCTCAGCGAGGCCTACTGGCTGGTCAGCCGCTTGGCGGTCGCGGCGAAGGATCGACCTGCGACCCCCCACTTGTCAGCGCGGAGGAGCGCAATCCGCGACCGGAAGTCGAAGCGACTTCGCGCGCGACTCCCCTTACAATCTCTCGAACACAACCCCCGCGCGCTTCAGGAACTCCCGCGGGTCGAACGCGGCGTCGAGCTCCTCGGCACTCACGCCCGCGGCCACGAACTCCGCATCCGCCACCAGCACCTCGCGCAACGTGAGCCCCGCGCGGTTGTGCTGGATGTCGTCCCACACGCGCATGGATGCGCGCTGCACGATCGCGTATGCGTCCTCTCGGAGCATGCCCGCGCCCACCAGCGCGAGCAGCACGCGCGAGGAGTAGATGAGCCCGCGCGTCTTCTCGAGGTTCGCGAGCATGTTCTCGGGATAGACGACGAGCTCGTCGAGGATCCAGGCAAGCTTGTCGAGCAGGTAGTCGGTTGCGATGAAGCTGTCGGCGAGCACGACCCTTTCGGCGGACGAATGCGAGATGTCGCGCTCGTGCCAGAGCGCCACGTTGTCGAAGCCCACCTGCGCATTCGCCTTCACCACGCGCGCGAGGCCGCAGACGCGCTCGGCGGTGATGGGGTTGCGCTTGTGCGGCATCGCCGAGGACCCTTTCTGTCCCTTCGCGAACGGCTCCTCGGCCTCGAGGGTATCGGTCTTCTGTAGCGCGCGGACCTCCTGCGCCACCCACTCGGCGGTGGCGGCGACCGTCGCGAGCACCGCGAGCACGTGCGCGTGCCGGTCGCGTGCGATGACCTGCTGCGAAGCGGGATCGGGCTGGAGCCCGAGCTTCTCGCACACGTACTGCTCCACGAAGGGGTCGATGTTCGAGTAGCTGCCCACCGCGCCCGAGATCGCGCCCCACGCGCAGGAGAACTTGCGTGTCGCGACGAGGCGCCCTTCGGCACGCTTGAACGCCTGCGCCCACGCCGCCCATTTCATGCCGAACGTCATCGGCTCGGCGTGGATGCCGTGTGTGCGACCCACACACAACGTGTCCTTGAACTCCATCGCGCGCCGCGTGCAGATCTCCACCAGCCGGTGCACGTCCTCGATGACGATGTCTTGCGCCTGCGTCATCTGGTAGCAGAGCGCCGTGTCGCCAAGATCGCTCGACGTCATGCCGAAGTGCACCCACTTGCTCGGCTCGCCGATGTGCTCGGCCATGTTGGTGAGGAACGCGATGACGTCGTGGTTGGTCTCGCGTTCGATCTCCTCGATGCGCTCGACGTCGAAGTGCGCGCGCGTTCGGATGGCCGCGACCTCGTCCTTCGGGATCACGCCGAGCTCGGCCTGGGCCTCGCAGGCGAGGACCTCGATCTCCTTCCAGATCTCGAACTTGTTCTCGAGCGACCAGATTCGGCCCATCTCGGGCCGGGTGTATCGATCGATCATGAGGACTCCTGAGGGTCGTTGGTGGCCTTGTCGCCCCCGGACGCGCTCTGCAGCTGGGATTCGAGCCCGAGGCCTACATCGGCCGATGCTGATCCCACTATCCGCACTCTATCCGAACACGACCGCTTCTCGCTCGCTCGCACGTCCAGACCCTTTATCGGTGCGCCGGGAACCGCTCCGCGAGGGTCCCGCACAGTCCTTCCAAGTCCGTCAGCTCAACTTCGCGATCGCGAACCCTGATCAGACGGCGGCGGCGAACGTCCGGTGCGACAAGGTAGGCCTCTGCCTGCGGATACGCGGTGAGGAAGGCAGCGAGTCCTGGGAGACTGCCGACGTTATCGGCAGACCACTTGCACTCCACAGCCACTGGGCGAGCGCCGTGATGGGAGATCACGAAGTCGACTTCCTTGTGCGCGGTGGTGCGCCAGTAGCCAACGTCCACATACGGCAGTCGGGCATCGATCTCGTTGAGCACGTAGTGTTCCCAGAGCATGCCGAAGTCGTCCGGCCTCGGCTCGTGCCAACCCCTGTACTCCACGACGAACCCCGTGTCGAACGCGTAGACCTTCGGCATTGAGACCAGCTCTCGTGACCGCCTGGTCGAGAAGGGTCTGACAACCCGAGCGACCTTGGTCGTCTCGAGCACATTCAGCCAGGAGGTGATCGTCGGTCGGCTCACCTCACACGGACCCGCGTAGGCCGTGGCCTCGAACGATCCCCCACTGTTCAGGATTATGAGTTCCACCAACTTCATGAAGGCGGGGCGCCGCTCGATCCTGAACAGCTCCTGGACATCCCTCGCCCAGTAGGAGTCCATCCATTCCTGAAAGTCGGCGACAGGGAGCCGCTCGGGCAAGAAGAAGGGCGGCAGCCCCCCTCGCGAGAGCCTGCGTTTGAGATCTCCCCCGAATGCTTCGACATCGGCGCTCATCATCGGTGTGAGCCAGATCTCGGTCTTGCGCCCCGTCAGGCTATCGCGGAACTTCGCCGTCGCTTGCAGCGTGGACGAGCCGGTCGCAAGGACGCGGACATCGGGGAAGTGGTCGGCCGCGACTTTGAGCAGCTCTGCCGGGTCGCGGAGGCGGTGGACTTCGTCGAGCACGATGCGCTTCCCACGCACGGACTCCAGGAACAACTCGGCATCCTCCAGGTCGCGACGCACCCGGGCGAGATCGCAGTCGAAGTACTCGACGTCTGGCAGACTCTGCGCGAGCGTCGTCTTGCCCACGCGTCGCACGCCCGTGAGCCACACGAGGGAGCGATGCTCCCACGCATCCTCGATCCTGCGTATCCAGAAGTCGCGCTGTATCATCGGTAAGTAGACTTGCATATCCTGCAACTATTCGCAAGCCCGCTTGCGGGGTCCGCCCGTCTCTGCCTTGGCCGGGCGCACCGGGGCGACCCCTGTCTCCCACCCACACGCCGCAGACCCGATTGTGGACCGTCCGCCAGCAGGATTGCCATCGCCATCTCGGATTGGCTTCTCGAAGACGTAGACCAGATGGCCGAGAGTACAGGCGCGAGCCGAAGCGGCATCATCCAGCAGGCGACGGCTGAGTACCTCGCGCAGGCCCGGAAGCGCGCACACGACGATGAGTACCAGCGCGAAGCACTCGCGGCCATTGAAGATGCCAAGAGGATTGCGCGGGAGTACGCCGAGGATCCAACTACGGCGGACGAGCCCTCGAGTCTCGAACTGCTTCGCCGACTGCGCGGCACGTCAACTGAGCTGGTTGAGTACTAGGAATGGATGTCCCGGTTTACGTGCTCGACGCTTCCGTGGGAGTGAAGTGGTTCCGCAGCGAGCAGGGCTCGATCGAGGCCATTCAACTCCTTGCGTCGCACGTCAGAGGCGAACTCGTCCTCGCTGTCGACTGGCTGTTCATGTATGAGGTGCTCGGCGTGCTGGCCAGACACAGGCATCCAAGGGGTATCGAACAGGCGTGGGACGACCTCGTCGCCTGGGAACTCAATGTGGTTGCCCTCGAAGCGGATCTGGTGGCAGCAGCGGTCGCACAGCGCGAAGTCCTCAGCTGCTCGCTCTACGACGCGTTCTCCGCCGGGCTCGCCAGCCAGCTTCGAGCCCCCCTTGTTTCGGCCGACGCGAGAGCGCACGGCGCCTACCCCCAAGTACGACTGCTAGGAGACTAGCCGCGCGACCAAGCGCCGTTGGCCCGTTCGCCCACCCGCACTCACGCGCCCAGCGCGTCGATCTCGCGCATCTCTTCGGCGGTGAGTTCGAAGTCGAAGACGTCAGCGTTCTCGCGCAACCTCGCCTCGTGCACCGACTTCGGGATGGCGATGACGCCCTTCTGGAGGATCCAGCGGAGCGACACCTGCTCGCCGGTCTTGCCGTGGCGACGGCCGATCTCGACGAGGTCGCGGACCCGGCCTGCTCGGCCGCGCATGACCGGCTCCCACGCCTCGAGAGTGATGCCGTGCTCCGGGCAGTACCTCTGCAGATCGCGCCGCTGTTCGAGTGGATGCAGTTTCACCTGATTGACGGCAGGCGGGATCGTCGCCGTCTCGAAGAGCTGCTCCAGGTCGGAGATCTCGAAGTTGCTCACGCCGATCGATCGCGTCAGCCCTTCGCGCAGGGCATCCTCCATCGCCATCCACGTGTCGTTCGTGTCGTGGCGGTTCGGCCAGTGGATGAGGTAGAGGTCGACGAAGTCGAGACCGAGCCGACGCAGGCTCATCCGCAGCGCCGAAGGTGCGCCGTGGCGCCCGTGATCGGACGCCTCGAGTTTCGTCGTGACGAACACGTCTTCTCGAGGCAGCCCGCTACGTGCGATCGCTCGGCCAACCGCCTCTTCGTTGAGGTAGTTCGCCGAGGTGTCCACGAGCCGGTAGCCGAGTTCGAACGCGGCGAGTATCGCCTCCTCGGCCTCCTCGCCTGAAGCGCGCCACGTACCTAGACCCAGGCGGGGCATGAACACGCCCGGCGCCACTTCAATGCGGTCGCGGATCGACTCCAACCGCGCGTTGCCCGTAGTCGACCGCGTGCCGTCTACCACGCCGATCAGCAGCTATCGGACTGCCGAAGCACCCACGGATCGTCGAGCTTCATCGGACCCGTGCCCTCCGTGTCCTCCATTGGCGGATCCGGCTCCGGCGCCTTGGCCGCGGCCGTGACCTCGTCCAGGTTCTGCGCGATGTAGTCGGCGACCTTCATCGCTGTGTCCTCGTCGATGCCGACCTTCTCCGAGAGCTGTTTGGCCAGCACGTTCATGGCGATTCCTTCCTCACGCGAGCAGCTACCCCCTGTATCTGCCCACTTCCGACGGGCGACGTACGCGCGCATTCATTACCGGCGGGAATACTCCATCTACCGAATCCGACGACGGGAGCGACAGATGACTTCATCCGACGGGGTCGCGCAGGACCTGCGCAGTCTGTACCAGCGTCTGGCCGAAGGCGACCGGACCGCGGTGAGGGTCTTCGGCGCGAAGGCGACGGTCGACTCGCCGTACGGAGGTCGTCAGCAGCCCGCCGAGTTCGTCGCAGAGACCTGTGCGTGGCTCGCCCGCCACGGGGCGCGAATCGAGCCCCTGCACGACACCGTGACGTCGATGCGAGTGATCCACGAACTCCTGCTCTACCTCGATATCGATGGCCGGGAGCGAGAGCTGCCGGTGATGCTCGTGGCGGACGTCGAGGACGACCTCGTGCGTGACCTGCGCGTCTACCACAGCACGTGGCCGCTCACCGGGAGACATGTCGTCCGGCCGCCTCTCATGCAGTACGGACGTGCCGAGCGTCCGCCAGAGCCTGTCGGCGCCTACCACGAGGCGCTCGGCCGAGGCGATGCGACCGCCGCGGACGAGGCGTTCGAGTCCGACGGATGTGTTCGCGAGCCGGCGGGCGGGGAGTGGGTGTACTGCGGCGAGGCCCGCACGAAGTGGTATGCCGACATCCTGAGGCTCGGCCCGATCGCACTGCACCTCGGTACGATCGCCGACGATGGAACGACCGTCGTCTACGAGTACATGGTGGATCGATGGGGCGCCGACGCGATCGCGCCTCAAGCCGGAGCGGCCGCGTACGAGCGCGGACCCAGCGGCAAGCTCGTCTCGGCGAGGATCTACGACGACGTCCAGCCGCCCCAGGCGTTGGGCGACGTATGAGGTCGAGCAACTCGGTTGGCCCACGGGAAGAAGCGCCACAACCCTACCGTGAGACCCCGGAAGTGACGGTGGACGAGTTCTTCGAGGGACGACCCGAGGCCCGAGAGATCTTCACCGCTCTGCAAGACGCCGTCGACGCGACGGGCTCCGCCGAGATGAAGGTCTCCAAGAGCCAGGTCGCGTTTCGTCGCCGGACGGGTTTCGCGTTCGCTTGGACACCCGACCGCTACCTGAGCGGGACGACGGCGCCGCTCGTTCTCACGGTGGCGCTTCGACACCGAGACGGCTCGCCGCGCTGGAAGTCGGTTGTCGAGCCGACTCCCGGTCGTTTCACGCACCACCTGGAACTACACGAACCCGAGGAGGTCGACTCGGAAGTGCTAGCGTGGCTCCGGGAGGCCTGGATGGAGGCTGAGTGATCGTGTCCAAGACGTTGCGCTGGGTGCTCGTCGCTGTCGTGGTGATCGCGATCCTCGGAGGGGTCGCGGCGTTCTACTTCCTCAGCGGGAGTACCTCGCTCGACGGGAGCCGATGGCGGCTCGACGGGTGGTCGGCGAGTTCGCTCGATCCCGCCGACTTCATGATCACCGCGACGTTCCTCAAGGGTGAGATCTCCGGGCAGTCTGCGGTCAACAGCTACAGCGGGCCGTACAAGGCCGGGCGTCTCGGCGCGTTCTCGGCGGGGCCGCTCAGCAGCACGCTCATCGCCGGCCCCGAGGACGCCATGCGCGCCGAGCAGATATACCTCGAGCTACTGGACCAGGCGGCGAGCTACGAACGTTCGGACACCAAGCTCACGCTCCTGGACGACAACGGCAACCAGCTTCTGATCTTCGAGCCGATGAAGTGAGTACGGACGTGCGGCGGAACGAGGTCGCCTCGTCCGCGGTCTCGCTTCAAGGAAGGGGCGGTCATGAGCCCGAAGCAGGACCTCGACGCGCGCCAGCGCGCCATCGACGAGATCGTCGCCGAGTGGCCTGAGGTGAAGGCGAAGCAGGTCTTCGGGCACCGTGGCTACGTTCGCACCGGCAAGATGTTCGCGTTCCTCGCCGATCAGGGCGTGTCCGTGAAGGCGTCCACCGCCGAGGAGGCCGACGCGCTGTACGCGCGTGAGGGCGTGGCGCCGTTCGTGTACAACGCGGGCATGGAGATGAAGGCTTGGCCGGTGCTGCCGTTGCGCACGGATGCCGAACTCGATGAGGCGCTCTCCGTCGTTCGGCAGGCGTACGAAGCCGTCGGTTCGTAAGAGGGGGGCCTGCCTGTGAGCCCGATCTGGAGCGCGGAAGGGATTCACCAGCTCGTTGCCGGTGGGACCCCGGTCCTTGCTCGTGGTCGCGCGAACGCTCGTTGTCTACGCCGTGATGGTGCTTGGTCTTCGGCTGACGGGAAAGCGGGAAGTCGGCCAGTTCACCCCGTTCGACCTCGTGTTCGTCCTCCTCATCGCGAACGCCGTCCAAAACGCGATGGTCGGACCGGACAACACGTTGCTGGGCGGGATCGTCGCCGCGATCACGCTGTTCGGGGTCAACTGGGTCGTAGGCCGGATCGCGGGCAGAGAGCGCGGTGTCAGCCGGTGGTTGATGGGCGAGCCGAGGGTGCTGGTGAACGACGGTCAGGTCGTCGCATCGAGCCTCGAACGTGAGGGCGTGACCCCCGAGGAACTCGACGCCGCGATCCGCGAGCATGGGTTCGACAAGGTGAGCGACGTGCGCCTAGCGGTGCTCGAGGTCGATGGCACGATCAGCATCGTGCCAATGGACTCGCAGGTGATCCGCTCGCACCGCCGAGTGCGTCAGGTCAAGCACGGCCAGTAGAGCGACGGACCGAGTCACCGACGCTCCTCACGGAAGAGCTGCTGTGCGACGGAGCGGCGGACCGATCCCAGGTCAACTCAGCTCCTCCGCGAGCAGGTCCATCAGCAGCGCGTCTCGCCACTCGCCGTTCGGCGCGAGTTCGTAGCGACGCATGATGCCGACCGGCTTGAACCCGACCTTCTTGTACGCGGCGATAGCGCGGGCGTTCGAGGCCGCCGGGTCGATCATGATGTGGTGATGCCCGCGTTCGCCAATGAGATAGCGCGCGAGCGTACGAAGGGCGTCGGTGCCGAGTCCCTGACCTACGTGCGATGCGTCGACAGTCACGTCGATCATCGCGAATCGGTAGTGGGGATCCAGCTCCTCCGTGTACATGATGAGTCCGATGACCTGCCTCGCCAAGTTCGATAGCAAACGAAGTGACGTCGTCGTCCTCCAGCGTCTCGGCGCGCATGCGCGCCTCGTCGTAGTCCGACCACCACTCGATAATCTCCGGCTCGTTCACGATCTCGACGAGGCGCGGGATGTCGGCGTCGACCAGCGGGCGCAGGAAGACGCGGGAGCCTTTGAGTCCCTCTGCGGCGTCGGCCATGGCGCGCTCCTTCGGCGACGCGATCGCCGCCGCGCGCCGCTGAGCGGCGGTTCCGGGCGGAAGCTACGAACCGGACGTCTCGAGCTGGCTCGTGCACGCGGGGCAACGCGTCGCCGCATCGGGGATCGACGTCGCGCAGAACGGGCAGTCCTTCATCGGGGGCTCTGGGGCGGGCTTTCGGATCCGGTTGACGCCCTTGACCACGAGGAAGAGCACGAATGCCACGATGATGAAGGTGACGATCGTGTTCACGAGCACGCCGTAGCTGATGACCACCGCGCCCGCGTCGGTCGCTGCCTTGAGGGTCGCGTAGGGAGCAGCGGTGCTGCCCTCTTTGACGACGATGAACAGGTTCGTGAAATCGGTACCGCCGAGCAGTATGCCTACGAGCGGCATGATGACCCCGTTCACCAGTGCGGTGACGATCGCTCCGAACGCGACTCCCAGGACGAGACCGACGGCCAGATCGATCGCGTTGCCCTTGGCGATGAACTCCTTGAATTCCTTGAGCATGGCTCTCCCCTCCCACGCACTCACCGCGCACGTCGCGCATCACGGCTCCTACCTCACGTGATACCCAAGGGGGGAGCGCACGCGAACAGGCTGGCGTCCGGCAGCGACCGGCCGCGTCCTCCTCAAGACTCTCGCGGTCTACCCGCGCGAAGCGGACGCGCCGTACGGGGCGGCGAACCGCTGCTCCCAGGCGCCGTTCTTCTTGAGCGGTCCGTTCCAGTACATCTGCGCGATCGGCAGCCTGCATGCGACCGACAGCACCGCCGCCGTCACCGGCGAGAAACGCTCCGTCCCGGCGACCCGCCGAAGGCCCTCGGCGTCGAATCGACCGTCGCGAGCGAGCGACTCGCCCAACCCGCGCAAGTCGCTCGAAGAACTTCCCGAGCGCCCGATCGGGCATCGCCTGCAGTGACTCGCCCCCTCCGTGCACGATCGTGCCCGCGTACTCGCATCCGAGCCGCGCCGCGAGTTTCTCGAGGTAGCGCTCGAGCGGGCGAGAGTGCAGCGCCTCGGAGAACCCGGACTGCACCAGGAAGCCGAGCCGCGGGTTCCCGTCCCGGCCCACGTAGCGCGCCAGCGTCCTCGATGTACGTCTTCACGAGCGCCGGCATCGAGTCTGTGTAGAGCGGCATGCCGAGGACGACCGTGTCGAACTCGGCGAACGCCTCGACAGCGCGCTCGAAGTCCTCACGCTTGCGCGAGATGCAGGACCTCTGGCGCCTCGCCGCCCGCGCGCTCCCAGCCCTCGGCGAGGCGAGCGAGCATCCTCATCGAGTTCGAACGCGGGCCTCTCGGCGATCCGTTAAGCAACAGCAGCGAGCTCATGGGAGACCTCCTCGGCGAGCGCATCGGCCGCGCGGTCGGCGACCGACGTGAATACGAGCTTCGACTTCATGTTCCGGGCCGTGCGCGACCACATGCGCTCGCGTGATCTCGAGGTCCTCGGCGTCGGTGTCCGGGCCGGCGCCAGACGAGCAGCCCCATGAGCGGGTAGTGCGCGTAGCGCGCGAGGTGATGCATCTCGCCACCCTCGATGACGATGTAGGGGTGGACGAGCGGGATCATCTGGTCGGCCGCCCTCTTGAGAAGCGCCGAGGTGAAGCCCATCACCATCGGCGACGCGAACACCACGCAGGTCGCTCTCGATCGCCGAGCGGCAGATCAGAGCGCTGTCGTCACGTTTGACGCACTCACCCGGCGTCTTGACCCAGCAGCCCCAACAACCGGAGCATCCCTTGAGATCGAGATCGCGCAGATCGAGTGTGCGCACGTCGTGGCCGGACGCGCTGAGGCGGTCGCCGAACGCGTGGACGTAGCCGTCGAACGCCGCCGAGGCGTCCGGCTCTCCGTTGAGTATCGTGATCTTCATCGAATCCTCCTCGCATGTAGTTCTACACCGTAGAACAGGTGACACAGGGGATTCTACACTGTAGAATAGAGCTGTCAACCCCGACCGAAGGAATCTCGGATGGCGCAGGACAAGCAGCCCGCCGGCAGAGCCGCGCGCGCGAGCGCGCGCGAGAGCCGGGCCGCGGGCCGACGCGCCCGACGTGCGGGACCTGACACGCCACTCACCCGCGAGCGCATCGTCTCTGCGGCCATCGGCATCGTCGACAGCGAGGGACTCTCGGCGCTCTCGATGCGCCGCTTGGGCGCCGACCTCGGCGTCGACCCGATGGCGGTCTACTACCACGTCCCCAACAAGGAAGCGCTCTTCGACGCGATCGTCGAAGCGGTCATGGCCGAGATCGACCTCACCGGAGACGACCCTTCGGCCCCCGCCGAGGAACGCATCCTGTGGGCTGCTCACGCGTACCGCGACGCGATGCTCGCGCACGTCAACGCGCTACCCATCGTGCTCTCGCGAGGACCGAGCACGCCGGTGGCGATGCGGCCGGTCGAGGTCCTCATCGGCATCCTGCGCGACGCGGGGCTGCCTCCGGCTCGAGCGATGGCGGGCATGAACGCGATCGCCGCGGCCGTGCGCGGCATCGTCGGCATGATCGCGAGCGCGCCCGCCGGCGCCGCCGACACCAGAGGAGCTGGCCGCGCTCGCCGAGCACTTCCCCGCCGACGAGTTCCCGCACCTGCGCGAGGCGTTCCTCTGCCCGCGAGGACTTCTTCGAGGCCGACTTCGACTTCGGCATCCGCGCGCTCGCGCGAGGACTCCTGGAGAGCGCCGGTACCCCGTAGCGCCTAGCCGACGCCCCGGGCCATCGCGAAGAGCATGGAACCGAGCAGCATGACCGCAGTGACGGCGGTGACCGCCCATAGCCGAAGATCCATGCGGAACATCGGCAGGCCCATGAACAGAATGCTTCCGAAGAAGAGCGTCAGATATGGAACCAGTATCGAGGGCACCGGTGGCGATCTGAACTCGACAGGGCGCAGGTAGTCGACGACGAGCATGAGCACGACAAAGGCGTCGAAGAGCGCCGGGCCGATCCAGAAACGCCAGCCCGCGCCCGCGCGCACGTACCCCACGGCAGCCACGGTCGCCGGGATCGCGAGGAGCATGATCGCGTAGCCGATCGCGTGGTTGATCGACATCGAGCGCGTCGCGACGCGCGAGAGATAACCCGCGGTCTGGAGCAGGTTGACCGCGTTCACGACGGCCCACACCGTGAGCGCCGCCCACCAGGGTCCCTGGTCGCTCACGGCTCCCCTCTCGGATACCTCGAGTCGGACCACGTCGACCGACGAGCGTCGCGTCGGCGCCGTGCGCCTAGAGTTCTTGCGAGATCTCTATCTCGATGCCGTCCGGATCGTGCAGGAACAGTAGCCGATAGCGTCCCATGACCTCGCGGATCTCGGCGTCGGCGGGGACGAGGTTCCTGGCCTTGAGTTCCGCGACCACCCCGTCGATGTCGTTCGTCTTGAGCGCGAAATGACGGAAGCCGAGCTGACGCCCTTCCGGCACCGGCGGCGCGACGGGCGTCTGCTCGTACCAGAAGAGCTCTAGGTAGAAGTCGCCAAGGCGGATGAACGTGAGCGACCTTCCCGGCTCGGGTGCCATCGACGACTCGATCTCGAAACCCAGGCTCTCGTAGAACTCGAGAGAGCGGTCCAGGTCGCTGACGACGAATCCGACGTGGTGCGGTTGCAGATCCATGAGTCCTCCTCGACGACCGACCACCACCGTGTTCGAATGCAGTGAGAGTCTACCCGCAGGCCACCGCGCGTGCTCTCCGTTCGAGTGCGACGATCCGCTCGCGCGAGTGCCCCGACCTGCCGACACACTCCACGGAGGGAGGTCGCATGGTCGTGCGCGTCATCACTCGCCCTGCTCGCCTGCGGCGGGGCAGCGGGCTGCATCGTGGCCTGGCCGCACTTGCGCGCGAACGTGCGTCTCGCCGACGTCTCGCCCGACGGGATCGATCGCTGGCCGAGCGTGTCGGTCGTGATGCCCGCGCGTGACGAAGCCGACCGCGTCGGGCCGGCGCTGCGCTCGCGACTGGCCGACGACTACCCGGACGTGGAGTTCATCCTCGTGGACGACCGCTCGTCCGACGGCACGGGCGACGCGGCACTCGGCGCTTCCGAAGGTGACCCCCGGCTGAGCATCGTCCGAATCGACGACCTGCCGGAGGGCTGGCTCGGCAAGGTGCACGCGCTCGACGCTGGTGTGCGCGCCGCTCGCGGGGAGTTCCTGCTCTTCAGCGACGCCGACGTGACCGTCACGCCCGGCACGCTTCGGCGAGCGGTGGCCCACTGCGAGCGCAACGACATCGACTGCCTCGCGCTCGTGCCGGAGTACCGCTCCTCGAGCTGGCTCGTCGACGCCGTGTGGGCGGTCTTCATTCGGGCGCTCTGCCTCGTTCTCATCCCCAGCAAGATCTCCGACCCTCAGTCGCGAGTGGTCGTCGGGTCCGGCGCGTTCAACCTCGTCCGGCGCTCGGCCTTCGAGCGCACGCCGGGATTCGAGCACCTGCGCATGGACAGCGCCGACGACATGGCGCTCGCCGGCATGATCAAGGCGAGCGGCGGGCGGTGTGCCGCGGTGGTGGGCACCGGGTGCGCGATCGTGCGCATGTACGAGTCCGCAAGCGCATTCGTGCGGGGCATCGAGAAGAACGGCTCGACGACTGCGGGACAGCCGCTCGCCAGCACAGCGGGCCTGCTGTTCTTCGCGTCGCTGGAATTCGCGCCGCTCGTTGCCATCGCGGTGGGGCCGACGTGGCTCCGCGCCATCGGTATCGCAACAGCGACCATCCAATGGACCGCCAACGTCGCCATCTTCCACGCGACGTGTCGTCTGTGGGCGCCGGCGCTGCTCTGGCCGCTCGGCACGCTGCTCTTCGAGTTCGGCGTTCTGCGCTCCACGTGGCTCGCAGTCGCTCGCAAGGGTATCTACTGGCGCGACACGTTCTACCCTCTCGCCGAGCTCGAAGCCGGGCGCCGATACACGCTGGGATAGACACGATCTCGTAGGTGTACGCTGGCGACCGGGAAGCCGAGACGACGGTCGCGACCGCGGCCACGGGAGGCCTCGTTGCCCGCCAATCTCACGCTCCAGCAGGCGCAGCAACAGTTCAAGGTCCCGGTGCGCAAGCTCGCCTTCCTCGTGCGCACGGGCAAGGTCGACGGCGTTCTCGAGGGCGACAAGCTGCTCATCGCCGAGGATCGGCTCGCCGCCTACCTGCGGCAGCCCGACGAGATCATTCAGAAGCACCACGTCTCGTACCTGAAGACGCTCGGTCCCGGACTGATCACGGGCGCCTCGGACGACGACCCATCCGGCATCGGCACGTACTCGTCCGTCGGGTCGACCTACGGGTTGGGGCTCTCGTGGCTCGCCGTCTACCTGCTTCCCATGATGGTGGCGGTCCAGGAAACGGTCGCGCGCATCGGCATAGTGACTCAGAGCGGGCTTGCACACGTCATCGGGCGCCGCTACGGCAGGAGCGTCCTCTACCCGATCGTGGGGCTCTTGCTCATCGCGAACACGGTCAACATCGGTGCGGACATCGGCGCCATGGCCGCATCGCTGCAACTCCTCATCCCCGTGAACTTCATCGCCGCCGTCGTCGCGCTCACCATCTTCATGACGGCGCTCGAGATCCTCGTCCCCTACCACCGCTACTCGCACATCTTGAAGTGGCTGACGCTCTCGCTCGTCGCCTACATCCTGACCGGGTTCATCATCAAGCCCGACTGGGCGGCGGTTCTGCGAAGCCTCGTTATCCCCAAGATCCAGCTCAACGCCGCGTTCCTCGCAGCGATGGTCGCCGTCATGGGTACGACGATCACCCCTTACTTGTTCTTCTGGCAGGCGTCGGAAGAGGTCGAGCAGGAGCTGGACGAGGGCGAGATCGGCGACTTTCAGACGGTGGCCATCTCGCACGAGATCGGCGAGATGCGCAAAGACACCTACACCGGAATGGCACTCGCGAACGTCGTGTTCCTGTTCATCGTCGTCACGACGGCGTTCGTGCTCCACGACCACGGCATCACCAACATCGACTCCGCACAGAAGGCAGCGCTCGCACTTCGGCCTCTCGCGGGGAAGTGGGCGTCGCTGCTGTTCACCTTGGGCATCTTCGGAACGGGTCTGCTCGCCGTACCCGTGCTCGCGGGCGCGTCAGCGTATGCGGTCGCCGAACTCTTCCACTGGCGCGAGGGCCTCAGCGAGCGCTTTCGGTCGGCGCGAGGCTTCTACCTGATCATCGCCGGGTCGATGCTTGCCGGGATGCTGCTCAACTTCATCGGCATCAATCCGATCAAGGCGCTCTACTATGCGGCGATCGTCAACGGCATCATCGCGCCGGTGCTCATGTTCTTCATCTTCCGGATCGGCCGAGACGAAGCGCGTGCTGGGTCCCTTCACCAGCTCACGCATGGTGAACATCTGGGGCTGGGTCGTCACACTGCTCATGGGCGGTTGCGCCATCGCGCTGCTGGTGTTCATGGCGTTGGGGCTGTAGGCCGCCGAGACTGCCGCGCGAGTGGACCGCGGGCGTGCGAACGCTCAGATCGCGATCTCGCCTCGCCCCACCACGACCGCGCTCCCGCCGACCTCGACGACCGTGACCGCGTCGCCCTCGCACACCGCACGCGCGAAGAGCGTGCTTGGCCTGCCCATCTCGGCGCCTTGCGAGATCTCGATCTCCTCGCCCCACGCGATGCGCCCGTGCCGGGCGAGGTGCACGGCGAGTGGGCCCGCTGCCGACCCGGTGGCCGCGTCTTCGGGCGCGCCCAGCGCAGGCGCGAACATGCGCGTCTTCACACACGCGCCGCGCGCAAAGAAGCAGCTCACGCCTTCGGACACTACCTCGGCAAGCCGAGCGAAGTCGGGCCGGAGCGATGCGACCTGCTCGGCCGACGAAAGCGCCACGTAGATGTGCTGCACGCCGTTGTCGTACTCCTCGATAGGGAGCTCGGACACCGTCGCGGGATCCGGCGGCAGGCCGAGCGCCAGGAGCATCTCCTCGGCGTGCTCGAACGGGTGCCACGTGGGCACGGGTTGCTGCATCCTGCCGAAGGTGATGCGCGCCCCCTCGCGCTCCAGCGTGACGGGCACGATGCCGGAACCCGTCTCGAGGTCGACGCGCCCAAGCTGCATCGGTGCGGCGAGCACGAAGGCAGTCCCGAGGATCGGGTGTCCGGCGAACGGGATCTCCCCCGCCGACGTGAAGATGCGAACGCGCGCGTGCCCGCCCGCCTGTGGCGGGAGCACGAACGTCGACTCCGAGAAGTCGAGCTCGCGCGCGAGGGCGAGCATCTGCTCGTCGGTGAGGCCGCGCGCATCGGTGAAGACGCCGAGCTGGTTGCCGGCGAACGGGCGGTCGGTGAAGACGTCGACGAGGTTGAAGCGTGCGGTGGGTGACATATTGGCAGCTCCGAACGGGCGGCGCGGCGGCTACAGGTTCACGGGGATTCCGCGCGAGGCCAGATACTCTTTGACCTCTCGCACGGTGAACGTCCGGAAGTGAAACACCGACGCAGCCAGCACGGCGTCGACCTTCGCCTGCTCGACGACGTCATAGAAATGCTCGAGTGTTCCCGCGCCGCCCGAGGCGATCACGGGGAGCGAGACGGCATCCTTGACTGCCTTCGTGAACGGGATGTCGTAACCGGCGAGCGTACCGTCGCCGTCCATGCTCGTCGGCAAGATCGCGCCCGCTCCGAGGGTTTCGCACTGCCGTGCCCACTCGACGCAGTCGAGACCGGTGCCTTTCTGCCCGCCACTGACGACTACCTCGAATCCGCATGGCATGTCGGAGTTCCGTCGGCCGTCGATGGCGACGATCACGCGCTCGGAGCCGAACTCCTCGGCGGCCTCGCGCACGAGCTCTGGCCGCTTCACGGCCGCACTGTTCATCGACGCCTTGCTGACGCCGACGTCGAAGAGGGCCTGCATGTCTTCGAGCGCCGCGATGCCGCCGCCTACGGTGAGCGGGACGTCGATGACGGCCGCGACCTGCCGCGCCCATTCGATGCGGGTCTTGCGACCTTCTACGGTCGCCGCGATGTCGAGCATCGCGAGCTCGTCGGCACCCTCCTGGTTGTAGAACCGGGCGTTGTCCACCGGGTCCCCGGCGTCGCGCAGGTCTACGAAGTGGACACCCTTAACGACCCGCCCGTCCTTCATGTCCAGACACGGGATTACCTTCACGGGCTCCATGCTTGCCTCCTCGGTCGGTTGTGCGGTGGCGTGATTCAGGCGATGCCCGACGGATACGCGCCGACATCGGCGTGGTAGCTCTGGAGCGACCGCACGCCGTCGCGGTGCTCGCGGTGCGCGGCGATGCCCTTGGCGGCCGCCAGCGCAGCAGCTGTTGTGGTGATGTACGGCACCCGGTGCTTGATCGCGGCCTTTCGGATGTAGGAATCGTCGAACTCGCTCGACTTGCCCGGCGGGCGTGTTCACCACGAGCGCGATCTCGCCGTTCACGATGGCGTCCTCGATGTTGGGACGTCCCTCGTGGACCTTGAGGATCGACTCGCTCGGCACTCCGTGCGCGACGAGGAAGTCGTGCGTGCCGCCGGTCGATCGTATCCGGAATCCGGCGTGCGCGAACGCCTCCGCGGCCTCGAGGATCTTGGCGCCGCTCGTCCCCGGAGTGCCGACGCCTTCTCGGTCCCGCTCGGCGACGGTGATGAGAACGGTTCCTTCGACGGGCAGCCGAGCCTGCGCGGCCTCCTGCGCCTTGAAGAACGCGAGTCCGAACGAGCTCGCCATGCCGAGCACTTCGCCCGTTGAGCGCATCTCCGGACCGAGCAGCGGGTCGACCTCCGGGAACATGTTGAACGGGAAGACGGCTTCCTTGACTCCGAAATGCGGAACCGCGCGGCGGTGCAGGCCCAAGTCCGCCAGTCGCGTCCCCAGCATCACCTGTGTCGCGAGGCGCGCCATCTGGACGTCGCAGATCTTCGACACGAGCGGCACCGTGCGCGACGCGCGCGGGTTCGCCTCGAGCACGTAGACGGTGTCCTCGGAGATCGCGTATTGGATGTTCATGAGCCCGACGACCCCGAGTTCGATCGCGATCTTGCGCGTGTACTCCTCGATGGTTGCCATGTGCCTGTCGGGGATGTCGACGGGCGGGATCACGCACGCCGAGTCGCCCGAGTGCACGCCCGCGTACTCGATGTGCTCCATGACGGCCGGAACGAACGCATCGGTCCCGTCGGCGATGGCGTCGGCCTCGCACTCGAGGGCGTTCTCGAGGAACTTGTCGATCAGGATGGGCCGGTCCGGCGTGACGCCGACGGCCGCCTCCATGTAGCGGGTGAGCATCTCCTCGTCGTGCACGATCTCCATGCCGCGCCCGCCCAGCACGTAGCTCGGGCGCACGATGAGGGGGTAGCCGATCTCGTGCGCAACGGCGACGGCCTCGGTGAGCGTCGTTGCCATGCCGGCCTTGGGCATCGGGATGCCGAGCTCGGCCATGATCGTGCGGAACCGGTCGCGGTCCTCGGCAAGGTCGATCGTCTCGGGCGACGTGCCGAGGATGGGCACGCCGGACTCCTCGAGCTCGCGCGCGATGTTGAGTGGCGTCTGCCCGCCAAACTGGCAGATGACGCCCTCGGGCCGCTCCTTCTCGTAGATGGCGAGCACGTCCTCGACGGTGAGCGGCTCGAAGTAGAGCTTGTCCGAGGTGTCGTAGTCGGTGGAGACGGTCTCGGGGTTGCAGTTCACCATGATCGTCTCGAACCCGGCGTCGCGAAGCGCGTATGCGGCGTGCACGCAGCAGTAGTCGAACTCGATGCCCTGGCCGATACGGTTCGGCCCACCGCCGAGCACCATGATCTTGCGCCGGTCGCTCACGGGCACGGCGTCGTCGGCGTTGTACGTCGAGTAGTAGTAGGCCGCCTCCTCGACGCCGCTCACGGGCACGGGCTCGTACGCGTGCTTCACGCCGAGGGCGATACGGCGATCGCGGATCTCGCGCTCCGGCAGGTCGAGCAGCTTGGCGAGATAGGCGTCGGCGAAACCGTCCTTCTTGGCGCGGACGAGCAACTCGTCGGGGAACTCGCCCCCGCGGCACGCAAGGACTTCCTCCTCAAGCGCGACCAGCTCGGCCATCTGCTCGATGAACCAGCGCTTGATGTGCGTGCGCTCGACGAGCGTGTCGATATCGGCTCCTTTGCGCAGTGCCTCGTACATGACGTACTGACGCTCGCTCGACGGCTCGGCGAGGAGGTCCATGAGTTCATCGAGCGTGCGCTCGTGGAAGTCCTTCGCGAACCCGAGGCCCATGCGCCCGTTCTCCAGCGAGCGGATGGCTTTCTGGAGCGACTCCTTGTAGTGCTTGCCGATGGACATGACCTCGCCCACCGCGCGCATCTGCGTCCCGAGCTTGTCGATCGAGCCCGGGAACTTCTCGAACGCCCAGCGCGCGAACTTCACGACCACGTACTCGCCCGAGGGGGTGTACTTCTCGAGCGTGCCGTCGCGCCAGTACGGGATCTCGTCCATCGTCAGTCCGCCCGCGAGCATCGAGCTCACCATCGCGATAGGGAAGCCCGTCGCTTTGGAGGCCAGCGCCGAGGACCGCGATGTGCGCGGGTTGATCTCGATGACGACCACCCGGTCGGTCACCGGATCGTGCGCGAACTGCACGTTCGTCCCGCCGATGACCTCGATGGCCTCGACGATGTCGTAGCGAGTACTTCTGCAGGCGCGCCTGCAGCTCCGGGCGTGATGGTGAGCATCGGCGCCGTGCAGTAGCTGTCACCCGTGTGCACGCCCATCGCGTCCACGTTCTCGATGAAGCACACGGTGATCATCTGGTTCTTCGCGTCGCGCACGACCTCGAGCTCGAGCTCTTCCCAGCCGAGCACGCTCTCCTCGACGAGGATCTGGCCGACGAGCGACGCCTGGATGCCCCGCGCAGCGATGGTGCGCAGTTCCTCGACGTTGTAGACGAGCCCGCCGCCGGTGCCGCCCATCGTGTACGCGGGACGGATGACCACCGGATACCCCAGGTCAGCGGCAATCCCCTCGGCGGCATCGACGCTGGTGACCGTGGTCGAGCGCGGCATCTCGATGCCGAGGCGGTCCATCGTCTCCTTGAACGCGAGCCGGTCCTCGCCGCGCTCGATCGCCCCCGCGCCCACGCCGATGATCTTGACGCCGTACTTGCTCGAGCACGCCGGTCTTCTCGAGCGCCGACGAGAGGTTCAGCCCCGTCTGCCCGCCGAGGTTGGGGAGCAGTGCGTCGGGCTTCGCGGTCGGCGATGATCTCGGTGAGCGTCTCGAGGTTCAGCGGCTCGATGTAGGTCTCGTCGGCCATGACCGGGTCGGTCATGATCGTCGCCGGATTCGAGTTCACGAGCACGATCTCGTAGCCGAGTCGCGAAGCGCCTTGCACGCCTGCGTACCCGAGTAATCGAACTCGCAGGCCTGCCCGATGATGATCGGCCCAGAGCCGATGATCAGGACCTTGTGGACGTCGTCGCGTCTCGGCATGGATGCCCCCAACTGGTGATGGCCGACTGATGACTCCGCCGCTGCATCGTGGCCTTCTGGGACGCCGAGGCACAGTCCGCCCGACGCGGCGCGGCTCTCACCGCAGAGTAGCCGAGGGAGCGAGTGGCGTCACACGCGCTGCTAGATCAGTTGCACGCCCGCGAATCGCGCATGCGCGCGCGCATCGGCAGAGTAGAGCGTCGCGCCGAGTTGGTCGGCGAGTGCGGGGGCGAGCGCGTCGTAGAACGAACAGCTCAGCAAGGTGCACTGTTCGAAGGCCGCGTTGGCGAGCCGGTCGTCAAGGCCGATTGTGGTCAAGCCCGCTGCGCTGAGGCTTCCCCACGTCTTGCGTCCGAGCGGTGAACCGCCTCGTTTCACCGCAACCGCAACCACCTCATGCAGAAAGTGTTACGTGGACCGCGTCATGCCGAGGACGGACCGAGAGGCAGCGCATGCCTCCGTGGCACTCTAGGGGTCGGGCGGGGCACCGATGAGGGTATAGTCGCGGTACGAAGTCGTGCTTGGCCCGCCGAACACGGCGGAGGTGCGTGTTCGGCGCGCAGGGTGTGCAAGGGGGAGCACCTAGGGCGCATCGGTCAGTGGGGCTGGCCGCAAGAGCGTGACATCAAGACCTCGTCGGCCGATCGGCCAGATGCTCGCCCGCCAGAGGCAGGGTGAGTGAGATGACGGACTCGAGAACCATTCCATCCGCGTGGAGCACTGCTCTTTGCCTGCTGTTTGCGGCCGCAGCGCTGTTTGTAGTGTGCGCGGCGCCGGAGCGGGCGCTCGCGGTGCCGACGGCATACCCGGATGCCTACGAGACCATTGAGGACACCCCGCTGAACGTGCCCGCGCCCGGAGTGCTCGGCAACGACATCGGCGGTACGCTCGAGGACCCGCTTACGACGCAACTCATCGGAGGACTGGGACCGCGCGACGGCACGCTGATCCTGGGTCTCACGGGGAGCATCTACTACCTGCCCAACGGGGACTTCAACGGCACCGATCAGTTCTCATACCGGTGCCGCAACTCGAGCGGCATCTCCGCACACGTGAATGTCACCATCACCGTCAGTCCCGTGAACGACGCGCCCAGGACTCGCGACGATGGAGCGCTGCCGTCGCAGGTGGCGAAGGTCCTGGCGTCGAACGGCACGGAGGGAGCTACGTTCGGCACTGCAGTGGCCATCTCGGGCGACACCATGGTCGTAGGCGACAACCTTGCCACCCTCACAGGCAAGCAGTACGCGGGCGCTGCATACGTCTTCATCCGCTCGGGCACCGCCTGGACGCAGCAAGCCAGGCTCGTCGCTTCCGACAGCGGACAAGAGAGAGCTTCGGCCGGCGGTGGCGATCTCTGGCGACACTATCGTCGTGGGTGCGAACAACGCGTCACACCCTGTCCGGAGCCTATGTCTTCGTCCGTTCGGGCACGTGTGGACCGAGCAGGCCAAGCTCACACGCCTGACGGTTCATCGAGCGACGGATTCGGACAACTCCGTCGGGATTTCGGGGGACACCCTCGTCGTAGGCGCGCACTACACGGACCTCGGAACGGGCACCGAGTCAGGGGGCTGCGTACGTCTTCGTGCGGTCGGGGACCTCGTGGTCCGAGCAGGCCGAAGCTCGCGGCCTCCGATGGCGCGACCGGCGACTACTTCGGTCACTCGCTCGCGATTTGGGGACACCATCGTCGTGGGCGGTCGTACGCGGACGATGCTCGGGGTTGTCCGATGCCGGAGCCGCATACGTCTTTAACGATCGGCACGACGTGGACCGAGCAGCAGAAGCTCACGGCATCCGACGGCGCCGTGGACGACTGACTTCGGTGGGCGGTGGCTGTCGTCTCCGGCGACAGCGTCGTCGTGGCGCGCGCCGCGCCTGATGTCGCGGGCGACGACACGGCCGGTGCGATCTACGTCTTCGACTCGCTCCGAGGCATGTACTGGACGCAGCAGACAGAAGCTCGCTGCTCCGACAGCAGGCAGCCGGCACCCTTGGGCATCTCGGTCGCTCGGTCCGGACGACACCATCGTCGCCGGTGCGTCGCGGCACGTAGGTCGGGTGGACGTTCGTACGCGGCCTACTCTTCGAGCGATCCGGAGCGACGTGGTCTGAGCAAACCAGACTGATCCCCTCCGCACGGGGCCGAATGAGGACCGCTTCGGCGACTCCGTGTCGCATCTCCGGCGACACGATCGTCGTCGGTGCCCGGGCGTCGGTCCTCGGCGCGCCGACCATCGGCTGCGCCTACGTACTTCTCGACCTACACGACGCCCGAAGACACCCCACTGACTGTCGGAGCGCCCGGTGTGCTCTGGAACGACGTCGACGTCGAGGGCGACCCGATGCACGCTCACGTCTTGGACGGGCCCGTCCACGGGGCGCTCGCGCTGGCGACGGACGGCTCCTTCACCTACACGCCCGACGCGGACTGGTACGGCACCGACACGTTCACGTATCGGGCATGGGACCCGGAGGTGCACTCGAACGACGGCAACGGTCACCATCACCGTGACGCCGGTGAACGACGCGCCGGTGGCGGTGCCCGATGGGACCTTGCCGGGCCAAGTCACCAAGCTCATCGCAGACGACGGGGCGCACAGACGACACGCTGGGCGGATCGGTCGCCATCTCTGGCGACACCCTGGTCGTGGGCGCCGATTTCGCACGCGTAGGCGACCATGAAAGCCAGGGCGCCGCCTACGTCTTCACTCGCTCCGGCACGACGTGGACGCAGCAGGCCAAGCTAGTCGCCGACGACGGCGCGGCGTTCGACTACTTCGGTTGCTCGGTCGCGCTCTCGGGCGACACGCTGATCGTGGGCGCGAGGGGTGCGCATGGGGTCGGCGAGAACTGGGATCAGGGCGCCGCCTACGTCTTCACGCGCTCCGGCGCCACGTGGACCGCAGCAGACCAAGCTCAGTCGCCGACGACGGCGCACAGAGGGACTCGCTTCGGCTTCTCGGTCGCGCTCGCGGACGACACGGCGGTGATCGGCGCCTGGGCCGATGACGTCGGCGCGAACGACATCACAGGGCTCGGCGTACGTGTTCGTGCGCACCGGCGCCTGCCTGGACCCAGCGGCGAAGCTGGTGGCATCCGACGGCGCGGCGCACGACACCTTCGGCTGCTCGGTCGCGATCTCGGGCGACACGGCGGTCGTCGGCGCCGACGGAGTTGACGTCGGCGCGAACTACGCCCTGGGCTCGGCCTACGTCTTCACGCACTCCGGCACCGCATGGACGCAACAGGCCAAGCTCGTTCCTTCCGATGGTGCGCCGGGTCTGACGACTTCGGCACGTCAGTCGCGATCTCGGGTGACACGGCCGTCGTGGGCGGTACCGGCCCTTGGACGACATCGGCGCCGACCGCTATCCGAGGTGCGGCCTACGTCTTCACGCGCTCCGGCGCCACGTGGACCCAACAGGCCAGACTTATCGCCGCGGACGGTCGCGCGTACGACTGGTTCGGCTCCTCGGTCGCGCTCGCGGGCGACACGGCCGTCGTCGGCGCGTACTTGGGTGACGTCGGGTCTGAATACCAACCAGGGCGCGGCCTACGTCGTTCGTCCGCTACCGGCACCTTCTGGATCCAGACGGCGAAGCTGGTCGCACCCGACGGCGCGGCCACGACTGCTTCGGCGACGTCTGTCGCGATCTCGGGTGACACGGCCATCTTCGGCGCCCGTGACGATGACATCGACGCGAACAGCGCACAGGGCTCGGCGTACGTCCTCACGCCATTCGCGCCCTACGTAGACGTCGCAAGACACCACGCTCTCAATCGAGGCACCCGGCGTGCTCTGGAACGACACCGACCTCGAGGGTGACGATCTCTCGGCGGACCTCGTCTCGCAGCCGGCGCACGGCACGGTGATCCTCGAACCGGACGGCTCCTTCGTCTTCACGCCCGGAGGCGGGCTTCACCGGCACCGCGACGTTCTTCTATCGCGCCTACGACGGTGCGGACTACTCGAACACCGTGACCGCAACCGTCGAGGTGTATCCCGAGTCGGTGCCGACGCAACCCGACATCGAGGTGTCGCCCGCATCCGTCGACTTCGGCGACGTCGTGCTGGGACAGAGCGCCCAGCGAAGCGTCACCATCTCGAACACGGGCGATGCGCCGCTCACGATCGGAGAGCTCTCGCTCGATTCGGCGGCGCGGCTAACGATGCAAGCGCCGCCCGTGCCGTGCGAGGTGCTCCCGGGCGCCTCGGTGGACGTGACGCTGACCTATGCGCCGCTGGCGACGGGCACGCTCAGCTCCAGCCTGGACATCGTCTCCGACGACCCAGACGAGGGGAGCATCGTCGGTGCCGATCGCCGGCCAAGGCATCGTGACGATGCTGCTCAACAACGGGGCGGCTGCGACCACCTCGAACAAGATCACCATCAACTCGGCGGTTCTCGGCGCGACGAAGATGCGCTTCTCCAACGACGGCGTGAGCTGGCCGGGTTGGGCGACGTACAACATCTCGAAGGCGTGGACGCTGCCAGCGGGCGCCGGCACCAAGACCGTCTACGGGCAGTACCAGATCTCGCCGTTCGCTCCCGTCATCACCTCTCCGACACCATCGAGGCGGTCGGCTTCGGCGATCCGGCCGGGTCGATGCTGCTTAACAACGGGGACGTGCCACGACACGACGAACAAGGTCACGATCAACTCCGCAGTCGCCGGGCGCGACGAGGATGCGATTCTCCAACGACGGCGCGAGCTGGAGCGGGTGGGCGACCTACAACGTGTCGAAGGCGTGGACGCTCAGCACGGGGGCTGGTCCCAAGACCGTCAGGGGCCAGTACCAGAACATCTGGGGCGAGGTCGCGACGCTGAGCGACGACATCGAGGCCGTCGGGTGGGTAGTCCCACCGGGAACGATGCTTCTGAACGGAGGCGCTGGCTCGACCACCACGAACAAGATCGCGATCGACTCGCTCGTCACCAACGCGATCAAGATGCGGTTCTCCGACGACGGCGGCACAAGTTGGAGCGGCTGGGTAACGTACGCCGCGACCAAGTCGTGGACCCTCGACGCGACCGTCGGCACCAAGACGGTCCTCGGGCAGTACCAGAACGTGTTCGGCGGAATCCTCGCCCTGGAGGACAGCATCGAGGCCGTTGGCTTCTCAGATCCGCCGGGCACGATGCTGCTCAACAACGGCGCGGTTTCGACGACGTCGGGCACCGTGACCATCAACTCCGCGGTTCCGAGCGCGACCAAGATGCGCTTCTCGAACACCGGCGGCACGACTTGGAGCGGCTGGGCGACGTACAACGCCTCCAAGTCCTGGACGCTCACCGCCGGGGTCGGCACGAAGTCCGTCTCGGCGCAGTACCAGAACGTGTTTGGCGAGTTCGTCACACTCGTCGACAGCATCGAGCGTCTGTGAGGCGAGCGGACCTGTCCTTGCCGGGCGCGATCACGTGACGCCGACTGTGCGGGCACGCGGTCGTCCACAAGCGCAAGACGGGTATATCCCTGAGCATCCAGTCATGACATCAGGAGGGGTCGAGATGACTTCCGCGCGAACCGCCATGCAGCTCGTGTGTTCGGTACCCACAAAGGTCGGCCTTCTGGCAGACATCGCCGAGGCCCTGCGTCTCGCCGACGTGAACATCATCGCGATCTCGGGATACGAGCGAGACGGCCAGGCGAAGTTCCTCATGGTCACGACCGACAATGCAAAGGCAACTGCGGCGATCTGCGGCGTTGGCGCGGACGTCCGCGAGAAGAGCGTCGTCGTGGTGGACATGCCCAACAAGCCCGGCGCCCTCGAGGTCGCTGCCCGACGGATCGCCGACGCCGGAATCAACATCGAGTACACGTACGGCACTGCGGGTGCAGCGGATATGGCCACGGTCGTCCTCAAGACAGCCGACGACGAGCAGGTCGCGCGGTTACTGTCGGCCTAGCGGCCGCGGAGAGTCGGATCCTTCAGTGACACACCTGACGGCGTGGGCCGCCCCGTGACCCGCGCGCTCGACGACTTGCCGCTCGTGGAACCGGCGTCGCGCGACGAGTGGCGCGCGTGGCTGGAAGCCAACCACGACGCTGCGCGAGGCGTCTGGCTCGCCGTCGGCAAGAAGGGTGGCACTCGGACAACTCTCACGTACCAGGAGGCAGTCGAGGAAGCCGTCCGTTTCAACTGGATCGACAGCACCACACGGCGGCTCGACGAACACAGGTTCCAGCAGCTCTTCACGCCGAGGAAGCCCGGCAGCACGTGGTCGCAGTCCAACAAAGAGCGTGTCGCGCGACTTGAGGCGCAGGGACTGCTCACCGCCCGTTGCGCGCTCGGCGATCGAGGCGGCCAAAGCCGACGGCTCGTGGAACATGCTCGACGACGTCGAGAACCTCGTCGTTCCCGACGACCTCGCCGAAGCGCTCGCGGCTCGACCCGGGGCCGTGGAGCGTTTCGACGCCTTCTCAGGCTCACAGCGCAAGATGATCCTGCATTGGATCGCGACCGCGAAGCGCCCGGAGACGCGCGCCAAGCGCGTCGCGGCCACGGTGGCCTCAGCCGTCGAAGGTAGCCCGCCGTTCTAGCGCCGCGGCGGCTGCTGAGCACCGGGCACGCCACTCTGCGGCAAGGTAGACTCGCACCCATGACCGAGACAGCTCACATCTACGAAGCGCTCGCGCCCCGCGACTTCGATCAGGTACGTGCGCTGTTCCTGGCGTACGCCGAGTCGCTCGGCTGGGATCTCGCGCAGGGCGGACACCTTGCCGACGAGGTCGAGCGCCTGCCCGGGCCGTACGCCCAACCTGCGGGAGCGCTGCTTCTCGCATGCGTGTCCGACGTGCCTGTCGGCGTCATCGGCTTGCAGCCCGTACCGGTTGAGGCGCGCGTACAGGGCACCGGTGCCGAAGCGTTCGGCGAGCTGAAGCGCCTGTTCGTGAGGCCGGAGTATCGGCAGCGCGGCATTGCCCTCGGGCTCATGAAGCGCTCGGAGGAGGAGGCCCGGGCGCGCGGCTACTCGGCGCTCGTGCTCACGACGTCCGCCGAGATGATGCCGCTCGCGCAACACCTGTACGAGCGCCTCGGCTACCAGACGACCGAACCGTACCGCGACGACATGCACTGGCCGGGCATCAGCTGGTTGAGGCTCGACCTGTGAGCGGGACCTCGCGCACCAAACACAGCATGCTTGCCGGCATGAAGGACATCTCGCCGATACTCATCGGCATCGTGCCGTTCGGCCTCGTCGCGGGAGCGGCTGTCGTGGCTGCCGGGTTCGGCATGGCCGAAGTGCTCGGGATGTCGCTGCTGGTCAACGCCGGCGCTTCGCAGATCGTCGCGACGACGCTGTTCGGGGGCGGCGCTCCGCTGTGGATCGCGCTCGCGACCGCGCTCATCGTGAACGCGCGCATGTTCATCTACAGCACCTCGATCGCACCGGTGCTCTCGGACGCCTCGCCCAAGCTGCGGCCGCTCCTCGGCCACATGCTCGTGGATCAGAACTACGCCTCGACGATGACAGTGGGCCGATTCCGAGAAGACGTGGACGTGATCCCGTACTACGTCGGCTGCTGGCTCGCGCTGGCAGGCGTGTGGCAGGTCTCGAACATCGCCGGTGCGCTTCTCGGTCCCCTCGTCCCGGCGTCGTGGGGGCTCGATTTCGCGGTACCGCTCGTCTTCTTGGCGCTGCTTGCCCCCGCGCTCAAGGATCGCATCGCGGTCGAGGTCGCAATCGTAACGGGCCTGGCGGCCGCGGTGCTCGTCCCTGTCCTGCCGCTCCAAAGCGGCCTCGTTGTGGCGCTCGTTACAGGGATGCTGTACGGAACGTGGCGCGATCGGGAGACCCCCGAGGAACACGCCGAGCACACGCACCGAGCTGACAGAGCCTCGCCCATGACCGCCCTCGCGCAGTTCTGGGTGCTCATCCTCGTGCTCGCCATCGGCACGTGGGCGATGCGAAGCCTGCCCATCATGCTTCACGGCCACGTGCCACATCCGCCCTGGCTCTCCCGGCTGCTCAAGCACGTGCCCGTGGCAGCGCTCACGGTGATGGTCGTGCCTGGTGCGCTGTATCTCAAGGTGCACGGCCAGTACAACCCCGCGCCCGAGCGCACGATCGCCGCGGTCGTCGCGCTGTTCGTCGCCATACGCACCAAGAACACGCTCGCGACACTTGTCGCGGGCATGGTCACGCTCTGGATTGCGCAGGCCGCGCTCAACGCGCTAGCGTAAGAAGGGCCGTAGGGCGAGCGACAAGGGGGCACCGCGATGATCGAGCAGTGGTTGCAGGGATACCTGAAGGCCTGGGCATCCGATGCCCCGGATGACATCGCGGCGCTCTTCACCGAGGACGCGCGCTACTACACCGAGCCATACGCCGAACCGTGGGTCGATCGCGAGACGATCGTGCGGAAGTGGATCGAGCGCGGAGACTCAGGAACCGAGTGGGCGTTCGAGTTCGACGTCATTGCCGAGTGCGGAGACACGGCAGTGGTCAGGGGCGTCACGCACTACCCGGCCGAGCCGCCGGACGGATCGCCCAAGACCTATCACAACATATGGGTCGTTCGGCTTGCGCCTGACGGCAGCGCATATGAGTTCACCGAATGGTGGATGAAGGCCAAGTAGCTCGCCGCTGGTCGCGTGCCGGGACTGGAAAACCGCCCCAACCGCGCGTAGGATGAGCGCGTCGATTGGGGGTTCGGAATCATGGTCGGCAAGCGACTCCACTACATCGACTGGCTACGAGTCCTCGCGGTTCTTCTCCTTTTCCCCTTCCATACGTCGCGCGTGTTCAACTACGGGGAGCCCTTCTACATCAAGGGCACGTATCTCTCGGTGGCCCTCGGCTACATCCTCGCGTTCATCTCGATGTGGCACATGCAGCTGCTCTTCCTGCTCGCGGGCGCCTCGGCATACTTCTCCTTGCGCAGACGCAGCGGTGGGCAGTTCTCGACCGAGCGCGTGCAGCGGCTGTTGGTCCCGCTCGTCTTCGGCATCTTCTTCCTCATCCCGCCGCAGACCTGGATCGGCGCTCAGTACAACTCCGGATACACCGGATCGTTCATCACCTACATCACGAGCGGTGCGTTCCTGAAGTTCAACATCCAGGATGGCGGCGACTACTACGGCGGGTTCGGCATCGGGCAGCTGTGGTTCATCCTGTTCCTGCTGGTGATCACGTTCATCGTGCTGCCCCTCTTTCTGTGGGGCAAGAAGCCGCGAGGAGAGTCGGCGATGCAGCGTTTCGCGCGCCTGCTCTCACGCCCGGCCTGGTGGCTGCTCCCGGCGTTCGTCATCTGGTTCTCGGAGGGTCTCCCGGCCATCGCGGGCAAGAACCTCTTCTTCTACCTGGTGTTCTTCGTCTTCGGCTACGCCATCATGACGAGCGATGTCTTCATGGAATCCGCCGAGCGGCACGCCCTGTGGGCGCTGCCCGTGGGGTTGATACTGTGCGGCGCGTACGTGGCCACCGGGACGATGCGCGATTCATTCCCGGATCCCTCGTTTCAGCTGTTTGGCGCGAACCTGCTGGGCTTCCTCGGCACCTGGATGTCGATCGTGGGCTTCCTGGGGGTCGGCAGACGATGGCTCGATCGGACGTCACCCGCGCTGGCCTACCTCGCCGAGTCCTCGTATCCGGTCTACATCATCCACCAGACGGTGATCGTGGTTGCCGCCTTCTACCTCGTCCGGATGCGCGCGGCGCTGCCTATAGAGTGGCTCGCGGTATTCGTAACGGCGGTTGTCGGCACGTACGCGCTGTACGAGATCGTGCGTCGGATCCCGGCCCTGCGGTTCCTCTTTGGCATGCGGCCGAAGGTTGCGCCGTCGCCGGCACCGGTCCCAGCGCCGGAAGAGGTCTGATACCTAGCGATCCACCGCGGGCCGGCTATCCGCGTGCAACACCTCGAGCAGCCTATCGATGAAGACTTGCTGCTTCGCGTGCACCTTGAGGCGTGCTTCGGCCACGCCATACCACGCCGCCCGATCGATCTCCGGAACGACTTGCATCCTGCCGGAGTGTGGCGGCCATTCGAGCTCGAAGGTGTTGCTGACGAGCGTCTGCACGTCAAACTCTCCCTCGAAGGCAAAAGCGTGCACGATCTTGCCTTTTCGCTGGAGTACCGAACCGAGTTCCACGAAGGGCGGGCCGTCGAGCTCCGCGCCCGTCTCCTCGGCGAATTCACGTAGCGCAGCGGACAGCGCATCCTCGCGCCCAGGATCGAACTCGCCCTTCGGGATCGACCACGCACCTTCGTCCTTGCGCGCGAAGAACGGGCCACCTGGGTGTGCAAGCAGTACCTCGATGCCGCAGTCGCCGTCCGCGCCCTGGCATGCGTCTCGGCGAAACAGCAGGATCCCTGCGCTATGGACGGTCATCGTGTCCTCTCCGAAGGCCCAGGACAGTTCGCGCGGTCGACGAGCGCCCGACGCCATTCTGCCCCATTGGGCCGAGACTTCCCGCGTCCGGTCCGCAAGGGCCACCCTTTGCCTCCGCGCGAACGGGTATATCCCACGCGGAGGTGATCGGGATGATCGACGTCTCAGTCAAGCAGACCGAGCCAATGACCGTCGCGTTCCTCGCGATGCGCGGCCCCTACGCCCAGATCCCTGAGGGACTAGGGCAGCTCTACGGGTTCGTCGCAGCCAGCGGGTTCGTGCCGGCCGGAATGCCGCACGCTGTCTACTTCACCGCACCCGACGCTGGACCGGAGTCGGAGGCCCAGTGGGAGCTCTGGGCGCCGGTCGCGGGCGACGCCCCCGCGGCCGGACCCGACGAGCGTGGTCTCGGGGTGAAGCAGGTGCCACCGCAGCGCGTTGCAGCCACGATCCACAAGGGCCCCTACGAGGGCGTCGAAGCCACGTACCGCGAACTGGGCGGGTGGATCGCCACTGAGGGCTACGAGATGAGCGGCCCTCCCATGGAGATCTACATGTCGGATCCAAACGAGGTGGCTCCCGAGGAGTACCTCACTGAGATTCAGTTCCCGGTAGCAAAGCGGTAGACGGTGGGAGTCCTTGCGCAGGTGCCGCAGACGACGCTCGACTGGCTGCTCGCCGATGACAACCCTGCAGTTGCGGTGCTCGCGCGCCGCACCCTCCTGCACGAACCCGACACCCCGGCGATCGAGGCGCTCTGGGCGCGACGCAACGAGTACGCGCCTGTTGCAGCCATCCTAGACGCCGTGCGCGAAGACGGAACCTGGGCCCCACCCGCGCGCGACTACAGCAAGTATGGCGGCGGCCTTTGGCAGATCCACTTCCTTGGGGAGCTGTACGCCGACGAGTCCGACGAACGACTCGCGCGCGCCATCGACTACGCGTTCTCTCGCCAGCTTCCCGACGGCTCGTGGAGCTGCAACGGGCGTCCCGTCGCAGCCATCCCCTGCCTCACGGCCAACGTCGGCCGCGCGCTTGCCCGGCTCGGACAGGCGCGCGACGAGCGCGTGGTCGCCGCTCTCGCGCAGATCGCGCGCTCTTACGCGGAAACCGGGGTGCTGGGCTGTCGGGAACTCGCGCCCTTCTACCTCAACGGCTACTGCCACATGCTCGCGCCCAAAGTGTTGCTCTTCCTGGCCGAGGTACCCCGAGACGTTTGGCCGGAGGGTGCCGACGAGCTTCGCGGCGCGGCCGTCGAGGCGCTTCGCGCCAAGCAGGTCTACCGGTACGTTCCTGAAGGCGCCAAAGAGTTCGCCGACTACATCTGGCACGTGCCGAAGGAAGACCGCCGAGAGGCGTGGGACCGCTACGTGGCGGAGCACTCGCCGCTCGAGTACCGCGAGAAGCCAGGCTGGCTCAAGTTCGGCTATCCCCTGTCGTACAACTCGGACGCGCTGGAAGCGCTCGCAGCACTTACGGCCCTCGGCGAGCCGCACTGCACGGAGTACGACCTCGCGCTGGATGCCGTGCGCAGCGCGGCTGACGACCAATGGCGCTGGGCGCTGCGCAACAGTTTCAACGGTAAGATGCTCGCCGACGTCGAGAAGAAGGGCCAGCCGAGCAAGTGGCTTACGCTCAGAGCGCTCCAGGTCCTCCAGCATTTCGACGCCTGACACCGAGTCCCGGCGGATGTCGGGCGATGCCCCATCGCTCGCCGCGCGCCCCTCTCTGAAGGAGCCCCGTGCTCGATCACGCATGGTACGACGCAATCGAGCGCCGCGTTTCGCGTCGTCGTTTCACTGGCGAGCCTATCGACCAGGACGTTCTAGAACGGCTGGCCGTACACTGCCAATCATTCGAGCCGGTCTCATTCCCTTCGGCGAATACGGCACGCGTCGCCCTCGTCAAACGAGCGCCCGAGGATCTGTTCACCGGTCTGGTCGGGAGCTACGGAAGGGTCGTCGGCGCGCCCTCGGCAGGACTACTCGTTGGCGCGAACGACAACGACCTCGAGGTCGGCTACGTGGGTGAGGCCTTCGTTCTCGAGGCAACGCGCCTCGGTCTGGACACGTGCTGGATCGCGGGGGCGTTCAGTCGGAAGCGGGCCGCTTCTCTCGTGAACCTCTCCGCCGAGGAGCGCGTGCCGGCGATCGTTGCGCTCGGCGTGGCCGAGACTGGGATGAGGAACGGAGAGCAGAGGATGCGCTCGATCGTGCAGGCGGACGCGCGCCGTCCTCTCGAGAAGCTCGCACCGGGCGCGGATCTCACCACGTGGCCGGAGTGGGCACGCGGCGCTCTCGATGCTGCGAGGAGGGCGCCCTCGGGAGGCAACTCGCAGCCCTGGAGGTTCCGGTTCGAGAACGGGGTACTCGTCCTCAGGAAGGCGCGGACGCTGTATTGGACTGCGGCGATCGACCTCGGTATCGCCATGCTCCATGTCGAGCTCGGCAGCGAACACGAGGGAGTGAGCGGGACGTGGGAGCTTCCCGCCGACGGGCCCGACGTAGCGCGTTTCACACCAGTCGAACCCGCACGTCGCGGCTAGCGCTCGCGGGGTCCTTTCGTCGCGTCGTGGAACTCCGCCTTGATGTGCGACCCGTCGCAGAAGGGCTTGTTGCGCGATTCGCCGCACCGACACAGCGTCACCCGGTTTCGTACCTCGTAGGCGACGCCATCGGCGCCCTCGATGAGGATTCCACCGCGCACGAACAGGGGGCCGCTCACACCCAGCTCGGGATCTTCGACCAGCCCGATCGAGGGTTCGTAGTCGGGCTCGAGAGCCTCGTCGGTATCGCCAGTGCATGCGGTGTATCGCCCGGACGGGCAGAGCATGGCCTCTTCTTCTACAAGCGCCAGGATCTCGGGATCGTCGCAGCGCTGCACGAGATTCCACAACCCGCCTGCACGGTCGCAATAGCGCGCCTCCGCGCAGAGCTTCCTCGCGTCCCGGATACGTATGCCTGGGCCGTCGATGGGCACCGAGAGTTCGAGAACCGACTCGTGTCCGGCGGTCTCTGTCCCGTCGAATCCGACCTCCGCGTGGGAACCGTCGCAAAACGGCTTGTCCTGGGATCGGCCGCACCGGCAGAGCTGATAGCGCTCCCCAGTGTCGATGCGTTCGATCTCCCGCCATGCGACAGACTCGCCGATGTCGTTCGTCACAATCTCGAGACGCAGAAGCGGAACGCTCCCCGACACAAGATAGGGTCCGTCTTCTGTGACCGTGATCCTCATACGCGCCATAACACCGCTCCCACCTCGCCCTGTTCATACCCCCGGCGCCGGAGAAGCTCGCCAGCACGAATGATGACACGTCGGGTAGGGCGAACGCGGCAGCGAGGAGTAGTCGGCCTCCGAGCCACGACCCGCGCGCAAGAGCACCTACGCGCAGAAGACGCGCACGTCAGCGTCGTCGTCCGCCGAGTGGACGTTGACTTCCATCTCGCCGAGGTTCGAGATGATCTCCTCGATGTCCTCCGGCTTCAAGTTGTTGAAGTCCATCGACATGCCGGCCTCGCCCATGGATTCGTTGATGCGATCCATGGCCTGCGGGGGGATGAGCGACGTGAGCTTCAGTCCCGCGCGGAGAAGCCCCAGCGGGACCTTCACGTCGACGGTGTCCTTGCCTGTGACTTTGACGTACAGGAACTTGGGCGTCTTGGTGCCCGTGGGACCGGTCGGCCAGCTTGCCGAAGGCATCGGCGCGTCGGACGCGCTCTCCCCCTCGGACGAGGGCTCGAGAGCGTCGAGCAGCGTCTCCGCTTCGGCGGCGGAGATCTTTCCCTCGGCCAGCATGCCCAGGATGCGCTTGCGATCTTCGTTCACTTCTCTCAACTCCTTCTAGATGATATCGACGTGAACGCGGCTGGTGCCGCTCACGATATGGGCGTGCGTGCCCCGGCACTCACCCAACAGCCACACGGTGTTGAGGAGCAGCGCCGTGTAGTGGTGGTACCGCGATCCCGCGAACCAGAGAGCGATGTCGACAAGCAGGGTGACGATGAGCGCGAACCCCACGACCAAGAGCAGCAGCGGCCAGAGCAACACGAACGGGAACCAGATCCGAAAGCTCCGCGCGTCTTGCTCCTTGACTCGGACGTCGATGACGAGCGGCGGGAGAACCATGGCTATCTCCTCAGCCTCTCCGCGGCGTCCTCCGGGGTGATCTCCCCGCTCTCGAGCAAGTCGAGGACCTCACGCGAACTCACGCCCGGCTCAGTGTCCACCTCGACGAGCTGGAGCTGTGCCGCGATACGGTTGAGTCGGTTCTTGACGGTGGGGTAGCTCACGCCTAATGCCTTCTCCATGTGTTTGATCGAACCGTGGCTCCGCACGAACTCGCCAACGAACACCTGGTCCTCGTAGCGCAATCCCGCAAGCGGGGGCAGTTCGAATTCGCCCTCGAGCGCGATGCCGCTGCCCTTCAAACGCACGCTCGTAACCACGAAGTCCCGGTCGCCGATCAAGTCGGTCAGGTCGTGCCATTCACTGGTCATGGTGTCGCCTCCTCACTAATCTCCCCGCATAGTCTACCCATTGCTTGAGAAAGTCAATATCTATATTGATAAACTCAATACTTGGTGCCGATGCGTCGCTGACGAGCCATGCGCACGGTAATGCCGCGGCCCCGATCTCTCCGGGCCCATGGCTTGACTGTTCTGATATTTCTGATTATTCTGATTTCCTTGAAGCGGGAGCGCTCAGCGGCCCGCCCGATCCAAAGGAGCCCGCAGTGGCAGAGAAGGACACCTGCGCAACGTGTGCGACAGACACGGATCCTTCGCAGACGACCGCAGCCGAGGAGTGCTGCGCGCTCGAGGCGGTTGTGAGCGTGGACGAGCGCGGCCAGCTCGTCCTGCCCAAGGACCTCCGAGTGCGCGCGGGCATACGGGCCGGAGATCGGCTCGCCCTCATCTCCTACCGAGGCGACGACGGAGAGATCTGCTGCGTAACGCTCGTGAAGACCGACGCCGTGGCCGGAGCCGTCCGATCGGTGATCGCGCCCGCCCTCGGAATCGAAGGCTGAAAGGAGCACCAATGACCACTCACGACCCCGAAACCATCAAAGAGGCAGTACGCGACCGGTACGCCGGACACGCGCGCACGAAGTCGTCGTGCTGCCCCGGCTCGAGCTGCGGCTGCAGCGGCGACGCCACCTCGGCAGTGCTCGTCCCCGGCTACGATGCGGCCGACCTTGCCGAGATCCCCACCGACGCCGATCTCGGCCTCGGTTGCGGTAACCCGCTCGCGCTCGAGTCGATCGTCGAAGGCGAGACCGTCGTCGACCTCGGCTCCGGCGGAGGCATCGACTGCTTCCTCGCTGCACGCAGGACAGGCCCGAGCGGACGCGTCATCGGCGTGGACATGACCGCCGAGATGATCTTGCTCGCGCAACGCAACGCGAGCACGAGCGGCTTCGACAACGTGGAGTTCCGCCTCGGCGAGATCGAAGACCTGCCCATCGAAGACGACACCGCGGACCTCGTGATCTCCAACTGCGTCATCAACCTCGTTCCCGACAAGGTCAAGGCCTTCGCCGAGGCGCTGCGTGTCCTCAAGCCGGGCGGGCGGATCTCGGTCTCCGACATCGTGACGACCGAGCCGCTGCCCGAGGCCGCCCGAACGTCGGTGGGCGCCTACGTCGCGTGCCTCGGCGGAGCGCTCGTGCTTGACGACTACCTCGAGGCCGCGCGCGAGGCTGGATTCACCGACGTGCACGTGGCGAGCGAGAGCGCGTACGCAACGACCGCCGACGAGGCCGAAGAGCTCCTCGGAGCGTTCGAGGTCGGGGGCGACATCTCGCACGAGGAAGCCGTTCGGGCGGCACAGCTCTTCCGTAGCGTCACCGTACAGGCGGTGAAGCCCGCATAGCGCCAACGCGCTGACCCTGCCCGCGCGACGCAGGCCGGATTCGGATCGAGGCGAAGCGCTACTTCTCGTGCCTCGCCTCGAGTCCGTCGAGCAACGCCTTGAGCCCCACCTCCATGCCACGACTCCAGTCGCGCAGCTCGGGCGCAAGCGACGCCGTCAACGGTGGGGCATCGGGCGTCGCCGCAACGGCTTCCGCATCGGGACCGCTCCACGAGCCTCCTTGCCCGGAAGAGAGCATGTACCACCCGGCGGTGTAGGCGAAGATCGCATGCGCGGCATCAACGAGCTCCTGCCCCTCGAAGCCAGCTGAGCTGAGGATCGCGAGGGGCGCTTCCATCATCTGGAGCGACTCCGCGGTGGTGTACTGCCGGCCGATGAAGAGCCAGCCAGCCTTGGGGTGCGCCTCGAGGGCGCGGCCGGCGGACGCTGGACCGGAGAGCATCACCGTCTTCCAGTCCGAGTCCAGGTCCAGCGGCAACGCCGGACCCGTCTCCTCGATGATCCGGCTCGCGACCGCATCGAGGATCGCGTCCTTGTTCGCGAAGTGATGGTAGAGCGCCATCGCCTCGACGCCCAGCGCTTCGCCGAGGCGGCGCATGCTCAGGCCTTCGACACCCTCCGTGTCGAGCACTTCGATGGCCGTCTCGACGATCTTTTCCCTCGTCAGCGGCTTGCGGCCTTCCTTGCTCGGATG
The DNA here is from genome assembly GCA_963817255.1 of uncultured Actinomycetes bacterium. Classification (GTDB taxonomy): domain Bacteria; phylum Actinomycetota; class Coriobacteriia; order Anaerosomatales; family CAVRZR01; genus CAVRZR01. The sequence goes on along the minus strand of CAWFNT010000001.1, from coordinate 85,003 downwards.
CGGTGTCATCTCTTCTCGACCTCTCGTCCAAATTGGGGGTTGACTTTACGGTGTAAGGGTATAATCTGTACGCCGTAAAGTATACGCCGTAAAGATGCGGCGGGCAAGCCCTGATCGACCCGGACCTGTCCGGGAGAAGGAGGAGGAGAGAGATGGAGATCACGACGACGCCGAGCTGCCGAGTCGGCTGGGAGGGAGCGACCCTTCACTACGTGGTCAAGGCAAAGGGCGCAAGCGAGGTGCGGGTGCCGGAGAACGGCGTGCCGGGCGTGCAGGTCCGCGTGGCAAACACGCGACAGGTGGGCGATGGAGTCGAGGCTCAGCTCGAAGTCAAGGTGCTCGACTCATCGCTCTATTGAGACGACCTGCCGATTGAGGCGCGTGCCGCCTCGGGAACGATACAGAGGGCGGAGTTCGAAGTCATGACGCTTCCCGCTGCCGTGATGCCGAGCTGTGCCATCGTTGGCGCCCTCGCTGTGGTTGCCGCCGTGCTGGCGATCCGGTGGGGTGGTTGGGGTGGTTGGGTGCTCGGGATTGCCGCCGCGCTTGTGGCGCTGGCTGGCCTCGGAATGGCCGGGTTTCTGGCCTGGGGGCACTACGCGGGCTTCCCCTGGCACTTCGCATAGACGTCGCCGGCTGCCCGAGGGGCGGTGCGGCATAGCGGGATGAAGGAGTGGAACGATGAGTCAGACAACTAAGGTTCTCACGAGAGGCGAGCGGCAGGTTCCCACCGAGAAGGTCGTATCCGCCTTGCTGTTCTGCGGCATCCTTTCGTCGATTCTCTACGTCGCGGGCGAGGTGCTCGCGTCCGTGCGCTGGGAGAGCTACAGCTACGTGAATCAGGCGGTGAGCGAGCTGGCCGCCCTCCAAGCGCCGACACGGCCGTTCATGCTGGCGATGTTCTCGGTGTACAACCTGCTGGTGATCGCTTTCGCGGTCGGGGTGTGGAGGTCGGCTGGCCAGAAGCGTTCTCTGCGAGTGGCGGCGATCATGCTGGTCGTCTATGCCGTGGTCGGCGAAGTGACCCAGCTGTTCTCCCCGATGCAGCCACGCGGATCCGTGACGTCGGCCACCGACGTCGGGCACATGATCCTCACCGCCGTGGAGGTCCTCTCGATCGTGCTGTTCATCGCGTTCGGGTCGGGCGCACGCGGGAGAGGCTTCCGGGTCTACTCGATCGCTTCGATCCTCATCATCATCGCGGCCGGCGTCACAACGGGTGCGTTGTCGACGCACATGACAGCCGCGGCGTCTTCGACTCCGTGGGCCGGCGCTGTCGAGCGGATCAACATATACGGCACGATGCTGTGGATCGCGATGTTCGCGGTCGTCCTCCGAAGATCAAACACGGAGAACGCCGCCGCCGCTCGTGACGACGCGAGTGCGGATGGTCTGAGGCACACGAAGAGCGTGCTCGCGCTAGTCGGCAGCGGGCACAAAGGAGGCGCGACCTACACGGCTGCCCGGAAGTTTCTCGACAACCTCGAATCATTTGGGGATGTCCAAGGAGAGCTCGTCACTCTGAGCGACTACGACATCGGCATCTGCCGAGGCTGCAAGACGTGCTTCGCTCGCGGAGAGGAGCGCTGTCCGCTCAAGGACGATCGTGACGTGCTGCTCCGCAAGATGGACGCCGCGGACGCGGTCGTCTTCGCATCGCCGAACTACTCATGGCAGGTCTCCGGCTTGATGAAGGTGTTCCTCGACAGGATCGGTTTCGCGTTCCACAGGCCGCGCTTCCACGGCAAGACGGCGACCTCGATCGTGGTGCAGGGAATCATGTTCGGCGGCCGGATCAGGAAGTACCTCGAGTTCGTCGCCGGCGGACTGGGCTTCGAGACCGTGAAGGGCAGTGTCATCCACACGCTTGAGCCCATGACCGACAAGGCGATCGAGAAGATGGATGACGCCCTCACCAGGCAGGCGCGTCGGTTCCACGCGCAACTGATGCGTCCCGCCTACCCGGTGCCCTCGCTCTTCGCGCTCATGATGTTCCGGATGGGGCGGACGGGCATCAAGCTCAATGCCGCGATGGACGAGGCCGACTGGACGTACTATCGAGATCACGGCTGGTACGAGTCGGACTTCTACTATCCGACGCATCTCGGTCCCATGAAGCGGATGTTCGGCGCCCTGTTCGACTGGGTGGGCGCGCACACCTCTGCCTTCAAGGTCGCCGAGGCGACAGACGGTGCTGGGAAGAGTACGTCGATGTCGGCCTGACCCCCGGAGCTGACCGCCCGCTCCCGCCGGTGGCCGACGGCCGCCTCTAGCCCCGCCCGTCCTTCTTGCGATCCTTCGCGTTCAGCAATCGCTTGCGAAGCCGGATGCTTTTGGGCGTGACCTCGACGAGCTCGTCGTCCTCGATGTACTCGAGCGCCTCTTCGAGCGTGAAGGTGATCGGCGGCGCGAGGATGATGCCCCTGTCGGCCGAGGCCGCGCGCATATTGGTGAGCTGCTTCGCTTTGGCGACGTTCACGACGAGGTCGCCCTCCTTGGCGGCTTCGCCCACGATCATGCCCTCGTAGCACATGACGCCCGGTCCGACGAACATCTTGCCGCGCGTCTGTAGCGTGTCGAGCGCGAACGCCACCGACTTGTCTGTGCTCATCGCGATGAGTGACCCGTTCTGACGACCGCCGAGGCCGCCCTTCGCCAGTCCGTACGTTGAGAAGTGGTGGAAGAGGGTGGCCTCGCCCCTCGTGCCGTTGAGGATGCTCGTACGCAGCCCCATCACGCCGCGCGACGGGATGCGGAACTCGAGGTGCACCTGCTCGTCACGCTGCACCATGTCGGTCATCTCGCCACCGCGGCTTCCGAAGATCTCGATGACCTTGCCCGCGAACTCGCTCGGCACGTCGACGACGGCGACCTCGATGGGCTCGTAGGTCTTGCCGCCCTCCTTCTTCAAGATGACCTGAGGTCGGCCCACCTGGAACTCGTAGCCCTCTCGGCGCATCGTCTCCATGAGCACCGAGAGGTGCAGCACCCCTCGGCCGGCGACCTCCATGCCCGTCTTGTCACCGGTCTCGGTGATCCGCATCGAGATGTTGGACTCGGCCTCACGAAGCAGGCGCTCCTTGATCTGCCGACCTCCGACGATGTCGCCTTCCTGGCCGACGAGCGGACTCGTGTTCGCCGAGAACACGACCGACATGGTCGGCTCTTCGACGTGGATGGGCTCGAGGACGACTGGCTCGATACGGCACGTGAACATGTCGCCGATGTCGGCGTCGTCCACGCCCACGACCGCGCAGATGTCGCCTGCGTGCGCCGATTCCGCCCTGAGCGCGGCCCATTCCTTCGAACGTGTAGAGCTCTTTGACGGTGGCTTGATAGCGGCTGCCATCGTTCTTCACGACGAGGATCCGCTCGCCGTCGTGGATGGTGCCCGAGAACACGCGACCGATGCCGATCCGGCCCACGAAACTCGAGAAGTCGATCGTGCAGACCTGCATCGCGACGGGCCCGTCCGGGTCGCAGTCCGGCGACGGGATGTGTTCGACGATGGCGTCCAGCAGCGGAAGCATGTCGTCGTTGTCATCCTCGGGATCGAGACGCGCATAGCCGTCGGTCGCACTCGCGTACACGATGGGGAAGTCGAGTTGCCAGTCGTTCGCACCCAGTTCGACCATGAGGTCGAACACCTGGTCGATCACTTCATGCGGACGGGCGCCCGGACGGTCGATCTTGTTGATGACTACCATCGGCTTGAGACCGTGTTCAAGGGCCTTCTTGAGCACGAAGCGCGTCTGCGGCATCGAGCCCTCGAAGGCGTCAACGATGAGCAGCGCGCCGTCCGCCATCTTGAGCACACGCTCTACTTCCCCGCCGAAATCAGCGTGACCCGGCGTGTCGATGACGTTGATCTTCACGCCGCCGTGCCGGACCGAGATGTTCTTCGCGAGGATGGTGATGCCGCGCTCGCGCTCTTGGTCGTTGCTGTCGAGCACGCGCTCGGCGACTTCCTGGTTCTCTCGGAAGACGTGGGTTGTCTGCAGCAGCCGATCCACGAGCGTCGTCTTGCCGTGGTCGACGTGGGCGATGATGGCGATGTTGCGTATGTCGTTCTGATGCACGGGAACTCCGAGTGTTGGGGTACGGCGCGAGACCTCTCACGCCCGAGTGTACGCGCGCGTAACCGGCGAGTCTCGAGCGGGGGGCTACGTAGACTAGCACGGACCGCGCCGAAGCGCGGACAGGCGCAGCGCGGCCCTACAGTGCGCGTCTGAAGACAAGGTTGAATGCGGTGCCGCTGCCAGGCTTCGATTCAACGGCCACGGTGCCTCCGGAACGCTCTATCGCATGTCGAACCAGAGCAAGACCAAGCCCGGTCCCCCCGCTGTCCCGCGAGCGCGCACGATCCACTCGGTAGAAGCGTTCGAAGATCCTGGGCAGCTCGTCCTCGGGCATCCCGATGCCGGTGTCTTCGACGCGCAACCGAAGCGTGTCCGCCGTCGCCTCGATGCTGACGCTCACGCCGCCGGCCTCCGTGTAGGTGATCGCGTTGTCGAGCAAGTTGTCGAGTGCCACCGCAAGGTCGGTCGGGTCGGCAACGACGAAGGCGTCCTGGTCGGCCATCTTCGAGTCATCGAATCTCACGTACAGACCTCGCGCCGCCGCCGCCGACTGGTGGCCGAGCATCGCGTTTCCGACCGCCTCGCGCACGTTGGCGATGGACTCAGCGGACGGCGTCGTCTCCAGCCGAGAAAGGTCAAGAAGGTCTCTAACGAGTCGCTGCAGACGGCTCGACTCCGTCGCAATCTGTCGAGCGAACACGATAGCCTGGGCTTCATCGCCATCGGCCGCCGCATCCGCCGCCGACTCGGCGAGCAACTGGATGCCGGCGGCCGGAGTCTTCAGTTCGTGGCTCGCGTTGGCCACGAAGTCTCTGCGCATCCGTTCGAGTTGGACGCGCTCGGTGATGTCCGAGAGGACGACCAGAGTGCGAGCCGAGCCCTCGACAGGGTTGAGCGGCACCGTGGACAGCCGAAGGCTGCGTCCGGTCGGCTCGGGCGGCACGTCTTCCGAGAAGGGCTCCTCACGACCGAGCAAATCGACGATGCGCGCCGCGAGCGATACTGGGAGTCCAACGTCGCGGACGCCGCGTCCCCGCCAGCCGTCGGCCGGCGCGCGAAACAGCGTGCACGCGGCCGCGTTGGCGAATCTGATCTCGTCGCCGTGGAGAAGAAAGACCGCGTCTTGGAACCCATCGAGCGCGGACCGCATGTTGGCCTGCTCGGCTTCGAGTTCGTCTATGCGTAGCCGGATCTGCCGTCGCACTTCGCCAAGCGAATCCGCGAGCACGCCGAGTTCGCCTGCGGGACGCGGTATCTCCGCGCCGAGGTCGCCCGCAGCCATTCTCTCCGCGGCAGCCGACAACTCGCGGATCGGCTCCGCGAGTCCACGGCTCACGACCGCCGCGATGGCAGCCGCGAGGCCAAGCGCAAGGACGAGCAGGATGATGCCGACCCGCCGGGCGCGTGCGGCGACGCGATCGATGCTTGCGATCTCCTCCGAGACGCGCACCGCTCCGGCGGTGCCGGCTACCGTCGCGGGGACAGCAACGTACAGCTGTTCGGAGCCCTCGGTCTGTGACACTCGGCGCGCTTCGCCGGTTCGTCCCTGGAGGGCCGCAGCGATCTCCGGCCGGCTCGCATGGTTCTCCATCGTGGCGGAGTCTTCGTTGGAGTCGGCGAGCACCGTGCCGTCCGACCCGACGACGGTCACCCGAACGATCGCCTGCGTCGCTCATCGTCTTCGCGATCTCGATGGCGGTACTCCCCTGAGAGCTTATTGCGCTCCCAGCTCGCGCGATCGCAAGAAGCTCGCGCTGCTGTTGCGTGACGAGGGCGGTGGTGATCGGGCCGAAGAGGCTCCACGCCCACGCCACGCAGAACAGCGCCACGACGATTGCATAGCCAAGGACGAGTCTGCCCCGGTAGGAGCCGAGCCACCGGGGGCGGTGGACGCTCACGGCGAAGCCTCTTCGGAATCGCTGCCGGCCCCGGTCGCTCGCTTCGGCACGGCCTCGAAGCGGTAGCCCATCCCGTGCACCGTATGCACGTACTCGAAGTCCGACGGCTCCTCCACAGCCTGCCGCAGACGACGGATGTGCACGTCGATCGTTCGCGAAGAGGGCAAGAACTCGTATCCCCACACCTCTTCGGCGAGATGTTGCCGAGTACACAAGAGTCCCGGTTTGGAGGCCATCGCGACGAGAAGTTGGAACTCCTTGAGTCGGAGCTTCGCCGGCTCGCCTTTGACGAACACCCTAGCGCTGCTCGGCTCGATCCGGATGTCGCCGGTTTCGATGACGTCGTGCCTGGCAAGCACACCCTGCGTTCGTACACGTCTCAGGTTCGCGCGCACGCGCGCCAGCAGCTCCTCCATCGAGAACGGCTTCGTGATGTAGTCGTCTGCGCCGGCGTCGAGCCCTCGAACCTTGTCCCGCTCCTGGTCGAGCGCGGTGACCATGATGATCGGCATCTCCCCGCCGGTCGACCGCAGCTTCTCGGCGACCTGGTATCCATCGATGCCGGGCAACATCAGGTCAAGCAGCACCAGATCGGGGCGGACCTCGCGCGCGAGTTCGAGCGCATGGATGCCGTCCGCCGACGCGTGAGTCTCGAAACCCGCGCGCCGAAGCGCGTACTCGACGGTCTGTCGGATGATCGGGTCGTCTTCTACAACAAGGATCGTTGCCACGGGGCTCCTTCGACTCCCGGCTGCTTCATTGAGCAGGCAGTACGTGCCGGGTCTTGGGCGCACGTTGCACACGCATCATCCCACGGGACACCGCTGAGTGAACATGGATTTAACAATCATTTTACGAAGAGCCCGGAGATGTAACACTCGTGCAACCACTCCGGCGACGACGCTCCCTAGCATGATGTCCGAGGCGCGAAGACCGCCTCGAGCATCGTCGGCAGTCAAGAGGAGTGAATGTGAAGCGTAGGACAGTCGTCGGACTGGTACTCGTAACGGTGCTCGCTCTGAGCGCGTCGAGTCTCGCCGGATGCGGCAAGGCGGACGCGGGCTCGAGCACCTCATCGGACTCGACCGGCTCGGACCTCTCGGGCTCGTTCAACGTCGAGGGCTCGGACACGATGGTCAACCTCGCGAATTCGTGGGCCGAGCAGTTCATGACCGAGAACCCGAACGTGAACATCGCCGTCAAGGGCGGCGGCTCGGGCAACGGCATCGCAGCGCTCATCAACGGCACCGCCGACTTCGCGAACGCCTCCCGCGAGATGAAGGCCGAAGAGACCCAGCAGGCCACTGACAAGGGCATCAATCCCGTCGAGACGGCCGTGGCCCAGGACGGGATCGCAGTCATCGTGAACCCCGCGAACGGCGTCACGGGCCTCACGATGGAGCAGCTCGGCAGGATCTACCGCGGCGAGATCACCAACTGGAAGGACGTTGGTGGGGCCGACCAAGAGATCGTGCTCCTGTCGCGCGACTCGTCGTCCGGGACCTACGAGTACTTCAAGGAAGCCGTGGTCGGCAAAGACAAGAACTACGCGAAATCGGCCAAGCTGCTGCCTTCCACGCAGGCCATTGTCGACGAAACCACGGGCAACGAGGCCGCGATCGGCTACATCGGCGTCGGCTACGAGACGCCCGACGTGAAGGTACTCGAGATCGACGGCGTCGCGGCTTCCGTGGCGACCGTACTCGACAACACCTACCCGATCAGCCGCAAGCTCTACATATACAGCAACGGCGACCCAACGGGTGCCGGCAAGACCTACGTCGAGTGGATCCTCGGGCCCGCCGGCCAGAAGGTCGTCGAGGACGAGGGATTCGTCCCGCTTGCGAAGTAGATGAACGACGCGCCTTCCACAGTGGCCGCGAGGAGGCCTCCCTCTCCCTCGCGACCACCCGGGTCGAGTGCGGTACTCGGTCGTCGGGCTCGTAGCCTGGCGGCCGAGACCGTCGTTCGGTGGCTCGTGTACCTGAGCGGCTGGATGGCGATCCTCATCCTCGGGGCGATCATGGTCTTCCTCGCCTCGAATGCGGTGCAGGCGCTGTCGTCCAACGGCCTGTGGCCCATGCTGTCCGGCGACTCATGGTTCCCCACCGGAACGCCCACGTCGTTCGGGTTCTTGCCGTCGATCGTCGGCTCGCTGTGGGTCACGACGGTCGCCGTGGGCCTCGCGGTCCCGTTCGGTCTTGCCTCGGCGGTGTTCATCTCTGAGTTTGCCGGCGGCCGAATGAAGGACATCGCGAAGTCGATCATCGAGTTCATGGCTGCGATACCCTCGGTCGTCTTGGGCATGATCGGCATCTACCTGGGCGTGCCGTTCGTGAAGGACACGCTGGGATTGAGCAGCGGCCTGACCGCGCTCACGGCCGGGCTCTTCGTCGGCTTCATGGCGCTGCCGACCATCGTCTCCATCTCCGAGGACGCGCTGCACGCCGTCCCCGAGTCGCTCCGCTTCGGTTCGCTCGCTCTGGGCAATAACCGCTGGCAGACGACGTATAAGGTCGTCGTCCCGGCTGCCTCGTCCGGCGTGTTCGCCGCCGTCATGCTCGGCATCGGCCGCGCGATCGGCGAGACCATGGTCGTGCTCATGCTGGCGGGTAACTCCGGGTTGATCACCAGGACCCCGTTCGAGTCCGTTCGTACGCTGCCCGGGACCATCGCCAACGAGATGGGCGAGGTCGTGCGCGGCGGGCTGCACTATTCGACGCTGTTTGCGATGGCGCTCGTGCTCTTCGCGATCACGTTCGTCATCAACCTCGCCGCCGATGTCGTGCTCGAGCGGCAACGCGGGAAGTGGCGCCGATGACGTCACGCGCCTCCCGCGCCCGCACTGCCCAGACGGCGGCCGCAGTCATCACCGGCGGCGCCACACTCGTTGTGGTCGGCGCCGCGATCTTCTTCTTGGGACTGGTGTTCGTTCGCGGCATCCAAGCCATCTCATGGGACTTCCTGACCACTGCGCCAAGGATGGGGATGCGCCAGGGCGGCATCTTCCCGGTCATCGTGGGGACGCTTCTGCTCACCGTCGGCACGGCGGCCTTCATGCTGCCCGTGGGGATTGGTGCGGGCATTTACCTCTCCGAGTACGCGCCGAAGGGCCGCTCCACACGACTCGTCCGGCTCGCCATCGCGAACATGGCCGGCGTCCCCTCTATCGTCTACGGCCTGTTCGGCCTTGCGGTGTTCGTCATGGCTGCCGGATTCGGCGCCTCGATCGTCGCGGGCGCGCTGACGCTCGCGTGCCTGAGCCTTCCGGTAGTGATCACCGCGACCGAGGAGGCCCTGCAACAGGTGCCGTCCGACCTCCGGCAGGCGTCGCTCGCCGTAGGCGCGTCGCGCCTACGCACGATCGGGCGCGTGATCCTGCCCGCTGCGGCGCCCGGCATCGTGACCGGATCGATCCTCGCGCTCTCTCGTGCGGCGGGCGAGACGGCCCCGATCATCTTCACTGCGGCCGCGTTCTCACTGCCCCAACTCCCCACCTCGCCGTCCTCGAAAGTGATGGCGCTTCCGTACCACATCTACGTTCTCGCGACACAGATACCGCGTCGACCCGACGACATCATCTGGGGGACGGCCTTCGTGCTGGTCTTCGGCATCAGCATCATCAACGTGAGCGCCGCCGCGTGGCGCTCGGCGCAAAGGAAGAGGATCCGATGGTGAACGCGCAGTCAGTCGCCCTGGAGGCCCAGGTCATCCCGCTTCCGCGCAGCCCGCAGCAGCTGGAGCGTATCTCTGAGCTGCCGCTCAGCGGGCTTCCAACGACGACGCCATCCGAGGTTGCCGAGGCGATCCTCGAGCGCGTCGCCGAGCACGAGACCGCCCTCGCTTCCCCCGCCGGTGGCAGCTTCGCCCTGCGTGACGTTTCCGTTGCGTACGGGCGCGAGACCGCGATCGCGGGCGTCACCATGGGCATACCCGCACACGTCGTGACCGCGCTCATCGGACCTTCCGGCTGCGGCAAGTCCACGCTGCTCAGGTGTTTGAACCGCATGAACGACGAACTCGGAAACGTGCACGTGGGCGGAACGATCATGCTCGACGGGATCGACGTATACGATCGTTCAGTCGACCCGGTCGAGCTTCGGCGCCGCGTGGGCCAGGTCTTCCAGAAGCCGAACCCCTTCCCGATGTCGATCTACGACAACGTCGCCTACGGCCCACGGACACACGGTGTGCGAAAGCGCGGCGAACTCGATGATCTGGTGCAGGACTCACTTGAGCGCGCGGCTCTGTGGAACGAGGTCAGGAACTCACTCAAGAAGCACGCGTTCGAACTCTCCGGCGGTCAGCAGCAGCGCCTGTGCATCGCGCGTGCGCTCGCCACCGCCCCCGAGGTGCTCCTCATGGACGAGCCCGCGTCGGCGCTCGATCCCATCTCGACGCAGCAGATCGAAGACACGATCGCCGAACTGAAGTCTGCGGTGACGATCGTGATCGTCACCCACAACATGCAGCAGGCAGCACGCATCTCCGACCGTACGGCCTTCATGTTGCGCGAGAGCATGGATGAGCCAGCGACGCTCATCGAGATGGGCGACACGAAGACGATGTTCACGAACCCCGGCGACAGCCGCACCGAGTCCTACATCACTGGGCGCTTCGGGTAGGGAGCACCGAACATCCCGCGGAGGTCGGGCTCGTGTCGATCGCGTGATTCGCGAGGGCGCGCCGGCGAGTCCCGGCCGTCTGGGGCGACCACGCGCAGCCTCGCGTGCACTACGCACCGCGACCCCGCGGCGGGCGGCCACGGGGTCGCGTGCGACAGCGGTGGTGAGACGCCGGGGCGTCCCAGCTACACCGCGGGGGGCTGTGCCGGAGCCGGCGCCTGCGCCACCGGGACCATGGCCACTGGCGCCACCGGCGGCGTTGGAGCGGCTGTCGGCGACTCCGCGGCCACTCGGTTTCGCGCAGCCCGCCACACCATGAACCAGTACACGGCTGCCGAGACCTGGAACACGATCATGAGCACGATCCAGAGGATCTTCTCGTTCGTCGTCCCGGACGGGTAGTCCTCGGGCTTGCGCACGATGGCGTCGATGAGCATCCACAGCCAGAACAACGGGAGCGCGACGAACGCCAGGAACCAGAATGACGCTTTGAGTGCGAGCGCGGCCGCAACGAAGCCGGCGGCGATCAGTGCCAGGAACGCGATGAACTCCATCTTCCTCAGTCCTCTCTATTCACCCGAGCCGCGGCTACTGCACGGTCTCGAGACGAACTTCACCGATGCCGCGCTGGATCGAGACCTCGATCGTGGTCGTGGTCTCTCCGTAGGCGCGGTTCTCGAAGGTGCTGCCTTTCTTGACGAATCCGTCGTCAGCCACGAACTCGCCGATGCCGGAATCGTGCGTTTCGACCCGCACGCCAACGTCGGCGGGGAATCGCATGGTGACCTTGCCGATGCCTGCCTGCAATTGCGCGTCGACGTCGTGATCCCACGTGCCCGAGAAGTCCAGCGTCGTATCGCCGGCACCCATGTTCATGACGAGGCTCCGCAGGCCGAGCCCGCCGAATGCGAGGTCGCCCTTGCCTGCGCCGAGGTCGACGACGAGATCGAGCGGCACGCCCTCGGCGAGCCCGAGCTTCCACGTGTTCGTCATCTCACCCAGCTGACCGAGATCGAACTCGGGTTGCGTGACGCTCAGGATGCCGGCGCCGGCCTTCGTGACCTCGTACGCGACCTCCGGCTTGATGGTGGCCGGGAAGTAGTTGAAGTCAGCCTGGAGCGCGTCGGCTCCCCCGCCTTCGAGCGAGAGCTCGCCTGCGCCCATGCGGACCTTCGCCTCCAGCGTCTGCGCGCCTTCGAGCGGAACGTTGCTGATGTCGTCCACTGGCGAGCCACCGCTCGTGTTGTCTCCGATATGGACCTGCTGGTTTTGCGGCAGTTCCTTCCGGTAGCATCCCGTCGCCGAGACAAGAGCCACACACATGACGAGCACGAGAACGATCGTGGTTGCGCGTCTCATCACGCACCCCCTTCCATCCTGCCAACGAGCATCACTTTGGCGTACTGCGCGTGCAGGTAGCCGATGCCTTTGGCCATCCAAAGCGTTCCGAAGAAGAGCAGCACCCCGCCGAGCATCACGAACGGCATGGCCCAGGGGTACAGGTAGTAGCCATATGTGAAGTCACGCGCGACGGGCGTACTGAACACGACCTGGACGATCGGCGCCACGAACAGGCCCAAAGCGAGCGCGAGACCGGTCACCGCGAGCGTGAAGTAGATGATCCCGAGCGCGAGCTGCAGGAGCATGTAGAGCATGGTGGTCCACGTCCGATAGTCGGCGAACCAGCCCTTGACGCGCTCCCAGATGCTGCCGGTGTGCGCCATCCGCGGCCTTCTCGGCATTCTCTCGCCGAGCAGACCCTCAACGAGCCGGCCTTCGGCAAGCGAGATCGCCCGCACCATCGCGATGAAGAGCAGGGCGAGCGGGATGCCGATGATGAGCACCATCATCCCCAGCGTGAGCGACAGGCCCGTCACCACGACCGTGAAGTAGACGATGCCGGTCGCGAGCGACAGGAGCATGTAGAAGAGCGCGCCCCACGCCGACGAATCGCCGATGATGCCGAAGAAGCGTCCGTACCACGTCGTCGCCTGCGGGCGCTTTGGTGCGCGGAGGACGACGGCGGCCGTGGCCTCGGCGTCTCGATATGCCGAGGCGATCTCCGCCGGAGTTCCGTACGCGTCCATGGCTGCGGCCACACTTTCGGGCGTATTGCCGCCTTCAGCGATCGCGCTGCGCAGGAAGTCCTCGGCGTCATAGAGCGCATCCTGGACGAGCGCGGGATCTTCTCCCGCAAGGGTCGTTCTGAGTTCCGCGAGGTATTCCTCGACTGTGTTAGCCAACGTTTCCCTCCAATGTCGCATCGACGAAGTCGCGAGTTCGCAACCACGCCGCCCTCCAGTCGCCGAGCACCGCCCGCCCGCGGTCAGTGATCGCGTAGTACTTACGAGGCGGGCCCGAGACACTCGGCTCGACTCGGCTTGCCAACAGTCCGTTCTCCTCCATCGAGCGCAGGACCGGATAGAGCGTCCCTTGCTTGACCGGCGCGACTTCCTGCCACGCCCCCTCGATACGCTTCGCGATCTGGTAGCCGTAGAGCGGCTCTGCGGTGCGGTCGAGGATGGCGAGGAGCACGAGCGCGACGGTGCCTGCATTCAGTTCCTTCTGGAACTTGCGGAGCATGGCTTCGTCCGCTGTGTCCACAACCCACCTCCTGTCCGTCTTGTCGTTGCACTGCTGTGTACCCACCAGTAGTAACAACCTATCACTAGTCTCAACGCATACTACTACTCACTTACGACTAGTCAAGAGTTTTCCCGAAGAATTTCGGGCGGATCCGTGCACCCCGGTTCGAGGGTCCCGTGCGCGAAGGGTACATACACCTTGCCGAAGACGCGGGAATGATGGGAGGTGTTTTCGGTGCAAGAACAAGGACCGCTGCGTGAAGTCGATGCCGGCGTCGTCACGCATTACTGGTCGGAGCTGGGGGTGGCAGGCGTGCACCTCGCCGCTCCGATCGACGCCGGGGACCACATCCACGTGCTGGGTCACACGAGCGACTTCGAACAGACGGTGGGATCCATGGAGATCGACCACCAACGGGTGGCGCACGCGAACCCCGGGTACGACGTCGGGATTCGTGTGGTCGAGCACGTGCGCGAGCACGATCACGTCTACAAACTGGTCTGCGACGACGCGGGCGGCCCGGGCGTCCAGATCTAGGCCGTCTCTGCGCTATCCCAGTATCGGACGCTCAGATGTCGGGGATCTCAAGGTTCCCGCAGGCTGTGCGCCATGGATCGTGGGCCACGGTGGACGAGTCTCGAACCGTGACACTCATGCCCGTGCGCGGGCTATCGGCCCACGGCGGCCGCTGCGGCGCGGCCGGCGGCGATGAGCCGCAACAGGTCCACCCACGACCAGCCGAGCGACGCCACGCAGATCAGAGCCAGCACGCAGGCGACGAGCCGTGCGTGTCTCGCGAATCTCAGGAGACGAGTCGTCCGATCGGGTCGGCCTGCCGCGAACACGGACCATACCGAGATTACGACTGCCACGAGCAGCAAGAGCGTTGCAGCCGCCAGCGCCACCCCTACAGCCGGATATGAACTCAGGAAGTGCGTCACCGGGAAGTAGAACAGCTGATACGCGGCGGTCGCAGCCACGAACGCACAGGCGGCGCCCAACCACGCAATCGCCGTGCTGCGAACTCGGACTGCTCCGCTCCCACGCACCAGAGCCGCACTCCACCAGAGCAGGACGGCGGCTGCAACGGAGGCCGCTATGGCGGCCGCAAACAGTTCCTGCATCCCGAATCCGAGCCAGCGGAAGATCACAGTGTAAGCGGCGTCGTAGAAGAACGTCGGCACGCCAAAGCCTCCATGAGCAGAGTCGTACAGTGATTGCACGGTAGCTCACGTGGCGAAATCTTGCTGGTGGGCCATAGTGGCCTTACTTGTGACCTGCGGTCGGCACTGACGGCCGAGGGGCTCACTAGGAACCCCAGCGCTCCCCTTAGCAGGGGCGTTTTCAGAGAGCCGTGGACGGGAAAGAAGATACCCCAGACCTGGAGGTGTTTCGGATGTTGTGGGCGATCATTGGAGTACTGCTCGTGCTGTGGCTACTCGGACTGCTGTTCCACATCGGCGGCAGACTGATCCACGCGTTGTTGGTTATTGCTGTGATTGTCCTCGTGATCCAGTTGTTCACCGGCTGACGCGCCGTCTGAGACCTTCCCTAGCACTGCCGAGAGGGAGGGGCCTCTACCAGCTAAAACACCCCTTCGGAGTCCTCCAGATGGACCCCTCAGGGGCGTCCTCTCATTCATGGCGGGCCATAGTTGATGAGTTTCGAACCGCAGGAAACGCCCGCGACCCACGCGACTGCGGATGCGCTCTACTCGAAACCTAGACCTCGCGACCATCCCCTGGATGCGCTGTCCGGGCGCCTTCCGGGTAGAGCGGAGAGTGGCACGCGGCGCACCGTGCCGAGCTCGCGTCTTCGTAGTCTCCAGAGTCGAAGCTGGCGCCGCATGCGGGGCACGCCGACATCTCTCCTGGTATAGGCCTAGTCACTCGCCTAGGTAGCCAGAGTCGCCTCGCTATCGCGTCGGACCGCCGCAGAAACAGCACACCCGCGCCCAGCTGCACGAGCCCGATAGCCGCCGCGGCAGCAAGCGTCGGCCATGGGCTCTCGACAATCGTCATCTGATCGGCCGCGCGTTGCTGCGTTGCGTACGTACCCCATGTTCCGATGGTGCCGAGTAGACGGGGGATCGACACGATGAGGAGCCCGAGGCCGAGGATGATGATGCCGACGCGCAGGAGGTCGGGTCCATCGACTGCAATCGGGGTGTCCGCGTCATCGAACAGCCGGTCTGATAGCCAATCGCGCCTCGCAATCAGCCACCAACCGAATGCGATAAGAAGGCCGGTCGGCACGAGTAGCGCGCCGATAATGGGCAACCAGTTTGTGCCTGGCTGCTGAAAGCCAGACGCGATGACCCAGATCCAACTCGGCATGAGCGCCAGCGCCCACGCAGCAACGCCGAAGCCTGTCGCGACGATTGCGACCTTACCGAGACCGCGCATAGCAGCTCCCCTCGAAGCACCGTACGGTGCCGGTGACACCCGTACAGAAGGATATGACATTGGGCCCTGCGTTTGCGGAGTCCCCCTCGGTTGCTGGTGGGCCATAGTGGACGTACTTGTAACCTTGGCGGCGCATTCGTGGAAGGCCGGTAATACGTGACACGGGGATCCTCAGTCCGAGAAAGACGGCGGTGCTTCTGTCGAAGACGTCCCGAGTCTGGCGCCTGTGAGCGATGGCCGCCGATCGCCGACAGCACAGTCATCCGGTCTAGTGTGGGCTACCGACGCCAGTCCCTCGGTATGACGACGAACAGCTGATACATGGCGAGAAGCAACGCGAGCGCGAGCGGCAGCATGATGGCGCCACCGAGAGTGACACCGGTGATCATCCCCAGCGCCCACAGCGCAACAAGAAGACCTACGACCCACCACATAGTCTGCTGCCTCCTTCTGATACCTGCCCGCGTGACAGGCCTAGCCCGCTGTTCGGCTTCTCGATGAACGGAGGCGCTGTTCTCCGCAGACCGGGCCGCTTCTGTGATCGCTGTTCGCCGCAGCAAAGACCCTGGCGACTTGCCCCGGCGGGTGCCAGGTCGGCCAGACCGGTTGAATCACGGGATATGCCTCGAGGGTCTTGCAGGTCGTCCACACCCCGGCAACCTCCGGGTAGAAGTAGGCCACGAAGGCTGCTCGCGGCGCTTCCTGCAGTGAACGGTCGATGTTCCGGGCGACTTCGGCCATCACCTGTTTGCCGAACGGGTTGTAGAAGTGGAAGACCGCAGGCGTCCGCGGGATCTCATAGGCGGCTGCGTCCAAGCACAGGAGTTCGATGTTCCTGCATCTCTGGGTTGCGCTTCGGTATGTTCCAAGGTTCCTCTGCGCAGTCTCGTGGAGCGACGGCGAGAACTCGACTCCGACCACCTTGCGAAATGGAAACTCAGACGCAAGCAGTACCGCCCTGCCCTTTCCGGATCCGAAATCGACGAATGTCCACTCCTCGAAGTCGATGGGGAGCTGATGGATGAGGTCTAGGAACGGCGCCGGATAGATGGGCCGGTAGGCCGCAGCGTGCGCTACGCGGTCGGGCGGGGCATCGAGCGATGAGAAAGAGATGTTGCCAGCCGTTTCGACTGCATACTCCTCGTCGAAGCGGTCGTCGAGAAGCTGTCTAATCCGGCTGTCACGAGGGCGGTGGATCCGTCTGGCCACGTATTCGAGCACCTGCCGTGGGACTCTCGGCATCCCGTATCGCCGATAGGCTCCTCGGACCTCTCTGCACGATGCGCCGAATGCACTCACGAGGTATCCCCGCCTTGGAGGCAACGTCTCCGCGCTGCTGATGCCTCAAAGCGTATCAGAGCCCCTCCAGGCCGCGTCGGTGGAGCTCGCTCCGCGTGTGTTGTCGCGCGACGTCCGAACACGAACTCGCTGAACTCATCGGCAAGCGGTGACTGAAGAATCGCAGCGGCCGGATCCCGCGGGTTCGGAGGTCGCTCGGCCGCTCGCGTGATCGCAGCCGCCGAGCCTAACCAGGCTCCAGGCGCGGCTTCACACGTCCGTCTCGCAGCGACGATATCTACACGCGTTGCTACATTTCGCGTTCTGAAACGACGCAGAGGGCCTGCCGGGTACTCCCGAATCAAGCCCTCTACCTGCTGTTTCTATGGTGGGCCATCGTGGATTTGAACCGGTCACATCCCGCGGCCAGATCCCCCGCTTCCCAGACAGAGTGAGAGGGCCGCTCCATGGGAACGGCCCTCTCGGGTCATCGCTGCGAGACAGCGACGCTCATGCGTTGCATGCTGGCTCCGCGTTCGGGTTCACGTCTCCCAAAACGCCGCCGCCTTAGGCGGTCGCAGCCTCCGAAGTAACGACGGTGGACAGGACCAGCGCAGCGATCTCGTGCCAGCTAGCGGACCGTCACTTTGGTCGCGGCACCGTAGGTCAGGAGGTTCACGCCGCCTTGCGCTGGCACACTCCAGCGGTAATAGCGCACTTGGCGAGATCTGATCACGAAGGACTTCGACGCCTTCCCGAGAGAGCTGGTCAGAATCTTGTATGTGCTTGTCCAGCGCTTACCGTTCGTCGAAGTCTGAAGGTAGACGTATCGGCGTGCGGCGGGCCTGGCACCCCACCCCTTGATGACGGCCGAGAGCGTGAACCGACATACGCCCCCCTTGCGAGCGTAGCTCAGGGCAGCCCTGTTGGGCGTCCGAGCGACCAAGGCCTTCGTGACCACCTTGGCAAACTGGGCGGTCACCACGAGATCAGCAGCAACGTTCGCCTCCGTGCGCGCGTTGGTCGTCGAGCCGTCCGACCATTTCACAAACCGATAGCCGGCATTGGCGACAGCTGTCACGGCCGTACCGCTTGCACCCTGGTTGACCGTCTGGGGCGACGTGCCTGAGATCGTGCCGCCGGTGCCGGCTGTGTAGGTGAGGGTGCGCGTGTTGATTGCGAACTGCGCGGTGACGCTCACGTTCGCGCTCACGTTCGCGTCCGTGCGCGGGTTGGCCGTCGAGCCGTCCGACCAGTTCACGAAATGGTAGCCGGCGTTGGCGACCGCCGTCACGGCCGTACCGCTCGCACCTTGGTTCACCGTCTGAGGCGACGTGCCTGAGATCGTGCCGCCGGTGCCGGCGGCGTAGGTGAGCGTGTACGTGTTGATTGCGAAATACGCCGTGACGCTCACGTTCGCGCTCACGTTCGCGTCCGTGCGCGGGTTGGCCGTCGAGCCGTCCGACCAGTTCACGAAGTGGTAGCCGGCATTGGCGACCGCCGTCACGGCCGTACCGCTCGCACCCTGGTTCACCGTCTGAGGCGACGTGCCCGAGATCGTGCCGCCCGTGCCAGCCGCGTAGGCGAGCGTGTAGATGTTGTTCGCGACTATCAGCGCCCTGGTCGCCGTTTCCACGTTGCCGGCAACGTCGGTCGAGTAGTAGAAGAGCTCGTAGTTCCCCGGGGTTCCGGGCACCGGGACTGGCCCTGCCCTCAGTGAACTGGCCCGAAGCACCGAGACGCCAGTAGGTCTTGGATACACCAGACGTTGCATCGGTAGGCTGGAGCTGTATCGTCTCGCCGCAGGCATACTGGGCCTTCAACAAGAAGCTCGTAACCGGAGCTTTCGTGTCGACTCGGAACGTCCTGGTCAAGATTGCTGAGTAGTTGTCCGCCCTGTCGCGAGCGCGGAATTCTACGGTGCTCGTGCCTTCTGTGTTCATCACGAACTGGTCTGCGAGCGGCTGCCATTCGCTGC
Source organism: uncultured Actinomycetes bacterium (assembly GCA_963817255.1). Classification (GTDB taxonomy): domain Bacteria; phylum Actinomycetota; class Coriobacteriia; order Anaerosomatales; family CAVRZR01; genus CAVRZR01. The sequence continues at coordinate 66,154 of CAWFNT010000001.1, read as the reverse complement.
CGAGCGTTCCCGGACCGCGCTTCTGGACGTCCCTCACCCCTGACCCGGATGGATCGGCGTAGACCGGGTCGAATGTCACCGGCGTGGTGCTCCACGGATCTAAGACCACTCCGGAAGGTCCCGTGGGGGGAACGGTGTCAAGAACGACCTGCATCTTCGCGTTCGCATAGACATAGCCGTACAACGCATGGGGGTCGTCGATGATGCAGGCCACCAGTCATACTTGCGGACTTCCACTTCCACCCACTTCACGCCATCTCCGGCGTAGAGCCAATGCGGGCGGTCGGTGAAGAAGACGCCGCCACCCTCGACATTGCTCTTGGCCAGCCATTCAGTGTAGTCGGCGTAGCCAGTGCTCTTGATCCGATAGCACAGGTTTGTGGTTCCCAGCTGACCGTTCCATTCGTTATTGCTGTCCTGCATTCTCACTTCACACGTGGTCGAGTTCACGTAGCCGGAGAGCGAATCCGCCTTGCTCGGGTAGTTCTTGATCGACACGACGCTGAAGTCTGCGTGTGCCGCGCTCGGCAGAGCGAGCAGACTCGCGAACGCGAACAAGAACAAGAACAAGACTGTGGCAATCCACGTTTCCCCGCGAGCCAACCCCGTGTGCTTCATGCCTTGCTCCCCTCGCTTCGCATTGCTGGAGTCGCCGGGTGAGCCCGGCACCCACGCCGGATCCCCCTGTCGGTTGAGCGGGCTCCCGTCAGCCATCCTAGTCTGCTTATCCACTAATAGGAAGGCACTGACTCGAAGCAGAGAGAGGGCCGCTCCATAGGAACGGCCCTCTCGGGTCATCGCTGCAAGACAGCGACGCTCATGCGTTGCTTGCTGGCTCCGCGTTCGGGTTCACGTCTCCCGGAACGCCGCCGCCTTAGGCGGTCGCAGCCTCCGAAGTAACGACGGTGGACAGGACCAGCGCAGCGATGTTCTTACTACTCAACGCTGGATCACCTCCCTGTGTCGCCGGGTCGCTGTATTGCGCCCTCGGGTTGCACCCGTGGCATTCATTCTAGCAAGCAATGCGCCGAAACACAGCAGGTGCGACGAGAACACATTCAGTCTTTACGGCACGGGTACGGAGTCGACTCTCGCCCGCACACGTTCGCGCCCTTTCGGACAGCGGTTGCCCCACGCGTCGAGGAACTCGCCGTCGCGCAACACGGTCACGACCTCGCAATCGTTCGCGCAGCCGCCGCACTCGTGACCCGTCGTGACGAAGTCCATCTCGCCTACCGCGAAGTCGAAGGGCCTCTCGCTGCCGCTTTCGAGCGCGACGATCGCCACTCCGATCGCACCCATCAGGTGGCCGTCATCGTCGACCTCCACGTCGAGACCGGTGAGTTCGCGAAAGGAGCGCACGACGCCGACGTTCTTGCTGACCCCGCCCTGGAAGACCGCCGGGGCGAGGATCTCTTTGCCTTTGCCCACGTTGTTCAAGTAGTTCGTGACGATCGCATTGCAGAGCCCTGCCACCAGATCCGCCGTCGGATGCCCCATCTGGGCCTTATGCACGAGGTCCGACTCGGCGAAGACGGTGCAGCGCCCGGCGATCTTGGTGGGCTTGGTGGAGCGCATCGCATACTGGCCGAACTCCTCGACCGCCACGCCCAGCCGCCGGGCTTGGGAGGAAAGGAACGAGCCCGTTCCTGCCGCGCAGAGGGTGTTCATCGCGTAGTCCACGGGCACGCCGTCTCGCACGATGATGATCTTCGAGTCCTGCCCGCCGATCTCGAAGATGGTACGCACGTCCGGGAACCGCGACAGCGTCCCAACCGCGTGGGCCGTGATCTCGTTCTTGACGACATTCGCACCGAGCACGGCACCGATGAGTTCCCTCGCAGAGCCGGTGGTGCCCACGGAGACGACCTGCACGTCATGCCCCTCCAGCTGCCCGGCGATCTCCTGGAGGATCTCCTTCACGGCGCGCACCGGGTTTCCCTCGGTCCATAGATAGCAACGTGCGAGCACGTTGAACTCGCCGTCCAACACGACCGCCTTGCTCGATATCGAGCCGACGTCGACGCCGAGGTATGCCTTCATCTGAGCCCGCCTATCATGCAGTCCGCCTCTTCCTCATTCGGAGCATGTCGCAAAACGCATCGAGCCGTGTCTGCAAGCCCGTCTCGGAGGCCTGCGCGTCGTAGGAGATGAACAGGATCGGGAACGTGTGGTCGCGCGAGAGTCGCTGCAAAGCGGCCATCGCGTTCACTTCGGGCATGCAGCCGAAGGGCTTGAGGTGCAGCACGCCATCGAAGCCGTCGCGCATGAGCTTGTGAGTCATGGCCACGCTTTCGGTGCCGTCCGCGCCCACGTGGTACTTGAGGTAGGGGTCGGCGAGCTCGAGGAGCTCGGCCATGTGTTCGTCGCCCTTCTTCTTGCCGGCGCGGTCGACCATAGCTGTGACCGTCACGAATCGGTGCACTTCGCACCCTCGGCGAGCAAGCTCCTTCTCGACGAAGAAGTTCGAGAAGGGCTCCATCACCACGTAGAGTTCACCCACGATTCCCACACGGAGCAGATCGTCAGGTCGCTCGGTGGGGATGGCGCGCAAACGCGCGAGGTACGTCGACTCGACATCGGCAACCGAGGCGTCGTCGGTAGTCTCGGCCAAGTCGCGCAGGAAGTCGGCGTGCAGGCGCTCGAAGGCACCGTCCTCGACCTCGAAGCCGCAGTTCTTGCGCACGTAGTCTTCGACGGCGTCGAGTGCCTGGGTCTGCCGTCGGGCGAGCGCGTACGTGCGGAGCACGCGGCGCATCGAGAGTGTCGGGTTCACAGCCTTGAGCTGCCTGCGGTACTCGCGGATCGAGAATCCGCCCAGGAGGCGGATCATCTCGAATTCATATCCAAGGTCGCGAAGGATCTGCTCCTGCACTTCGCCGTAGTAGCCGAAGCGGCATCCCCCGCCGGCCTGGATGAGAAGGTTCGCGCCGCCTTCGAGCGACTCGATGAAGTTCCCGAGGTTGTACTTGAACGGGATGCACACGAACTCGGGGCTGTGCCGTGCGCCCAATTCGAGCGTGCGCTTCGTCATCTTGGGCGGGACCAGGATGTCGCAGTCGAGCATGCTCGCGAGCGTGGACATGGGCAGCGAATAGCTGCCCATGTGGGGGAAGCTCACGCAGTAGGTGGATGTGGCTCGCGCGTCGGGCATGTGTCAGTCGCCAGATACGACGGGACGATTCGATGAATGCGAGCGCCGGAAGTCGATGAGGTCGACGAAGCTCTCGATCCGCGTGCGCAGCCCCGCCTCGCCCTGAAGCTCATCGAGCACGATCACGAGGATCGGCTTGTCCTTGATCTTGCGCACGCACAGTTCCGTCATGAGCGAGTCAGGCCCGCACGGGAACGTGACGAGGAAGATGATGCCGTCCACCCGGTGGCGGTAGCGTTCGACGGCGCCGAGCAGCTCCTTGTTGTACGTCCACGGGATGTCAATCGAGAGGTTTCGCGAGAGTCGCCGCTGCAGGTTTCGGTCGTGCATCTCGGCAGCCACGGGTATGACGCCGAGTTCCTCGAGCGTGCGCACGATAGGCATGCCGAGCAGTTCGTCCTCGAGGTTGTAGCCGTGGCCGACCACGAGCACCTTGAGGCCGCTCATCTCGAGCACGGCCTCCTGCAAGCGGGTGCGCTCTTCGAGGAAGCGGCGCTCGGCGCGCTTGGCCTGCTCGTAGGCGAGCCACGCGCTCAGCCGGCTCGCGCTCAGGTCACGCCCGAGTCTGACGAGCTCCGCGCGTTCGGTGACTCCCTGGGTGACGTCGACGTTGTACTCGAGGAGCCGAACGTCGTCGACGACGTTTCGCACCACGTCGTAGGCGCCGAGGAACTTCACGCACGCGGTCTCGCCGCGCTCGACCGAGACGATCCTCGGCATGAGCACGTAGTCGACGCGATCCTTGATCGAATCCACGTGCCCTATCAGAAGCTTCAGGGGGATGCAGGTCTCGTCGACGGCCAACCGGATCCCCCGATCGAGGATCGCCCGGTTGCTCGGCGGGCTCTCGACTGTCTCGATGCCGATGCCCTCGAAGAACGACGTCCACAGCACCCGGTAGCGGTGATAGAGGAGGGACCTCGGCAGTCCTATGGTTGGTCCCACTCGACCTCCCCGTGCTGCTCGGCACGGCGCTCGGCTCTGGGCAATGCCTCATCGTGGCCGACCGCGACGGCGGCCTGCCGCGGCTCGGTTTCGCGGTGAGGTTGGATTGTACGAGATTCCTTCCCCGATGGCGCGATGCTCACTCCCGCAGGCGTCTCGCGAGCGTGCGCGACCGCTCGTGTGAGGAACCCGCACCCCGTATGCGGATTCTTGCATACAACTGCAACCCGTGCTGTATGTAACCAGAGTTACAACGTGCGTTGTGGCGCGGACGTTGCATATAATGGGCGTCGCCCATCTCTGGCTCCTCGGCGGTTCGCAGCAGTGGAGCATCACGCACGGAGGCTCGCATGGCCCACGTCCGCTCGCTCTTCTTCCAAGGCCCGCTCGCAGACGTCGAGAACAAGGCCATCACCGCCTACAAGCTCGGCAGGCCGAGCGACGTGATCTGGAACATCACGAACCGCTGCAACCTCCTGTGCGACCACTGCTACATGGCCGCCGACGGGCACGAGCGTCCCAACGAGCTCACCGACGAAGAGACGATCGCGCTCGTCCACCAGATGGGCGAGCGCAAGCTCCCAGCGCTGTTCCTCTCCGGCGGCGAGCCGATGATCCGCGAGAACTTCTGGGAGATCCTCGAACTCGCGCGCTCCTACGGCATCCGCGTCACGGTCTCGACGAACTGCACGAAGATCGACCGCGACGTCGCGAAGCGCCTCAAGGCCAACGGCATCGACTGGATCGCGACCTCGCTCTACGGCCCCGACGAGTTCCACGACGCGATGGTGCGAGTGCCCGGCACCCGCAAGAAGGTCGTCGAAGCGATCAAGGTGCTTCGCGAGGAAGGCGTAGGCGTCGCGATCAAGACCGCGATCAGCCAGGACACCTGGCCTCACGTCTACGACCTCATCCAAGAGGCGCGCGATCTCGACTGCGGCCTCATCTACTTCTGCGACCTCATCACGTCCGGCCGAAGCGAGGGCGAGGACGACGGCCGCATCACGCCCGAGCAGTGGCGCGAGCTCGCCGACTACATCATCGAGGACCTCGTCGCCGGACAGGAGTCCGGCGTGAAGGGCCTCGAGTGGGACATCGGCGCAATGCCGTCGTTCATCCCCTACGTCGCCGAGAAGTTCATCGAGCGCGGCATCGACGTGTCGAACGGACTCGAGCGCCTCAAGGTCATCTCGGCGTGTCCGGTGGGCAAGGGGCACATGAACATCAACTCCGAGGGCGGCATCATGCCGTGCCAGTTCGCGCAGGACTGGACGATCGGCAGCATCCGCGAGATGACGCTCCAAGATGCGGTCTCCGAGCTCTACCAGCTCGACATCCAGGAGGCCGAGGGCATCTGCGCGCCCGAGGCGTGCGAGTACTCGCGCATCTGCCGAGGGTGCCGCGCGAAGGCGTGGCAGCGCACCGGCGATGCGATGGCCGAGGACGTGACGTGCCTGCTCCATGCCGAGGCGGACCGCTCGGCGCTCGTCGCCGAGATCGAAGCGACACCCGACTTCGCGCGTTCCGCGCCCTGCTCGGTGCCCGGCGCCTGTGGCTAGCGCCAGCCGGCGCGCGCGACGCGCTCCAAGGCCGCTCCCGAGCGCATCGCGTACGCGTTCGCCGAGAGCTCCCTCGGGCCGCCTGCTTCTCGCTCGAAGCGACAAGGGCCTCGTGTGGCTCTCGTTCGTCGACACCGAAGAGGCGGCACTCGCCGAGATCGACGCGGCACTTCCGCGGAGCGTCGTTCGAGCCGGTCGACGCGGCCAGCGAGGAGTGGGTCGCGAAGGCGGTCGCCCAGACGGAATCGCTCGGCCGGGGCACCGCGCCGGCTGACGCGGTAGCGCTCGACCTGCGCGGCACCGCTGTTCCAGCGCTCGGTGTGGGACGCGCTGCTCGCGATCCCGACCGGCGAGACCCGAAGCTACGCCGAGATCGCGCGTTCGATCGGCCGGCCCACCGCGGTGCGTGCGGTCGCCCAGGCATGCGGAGCCAACCCGGTCGGCATCATCGTGCCGTGCCATCGTGTGATCGGCTCGGACGGGTCGCTCACCGGGTACGCATCCGGACTCGATCGAAAGCGCGACCTGCTCGAGCGCGAGAGATCCGCTCGGGATCGCGCCGTGACGCTTCGAGTCAGCGACCTGCCGTCCGACTCCGACGGCGCCACGTCCCGCGACACGTTCCGCGGCGGGACGACCGGAACCTTCCGCGCGGTGCGGTGCTGCTTGGCGAACGAACGTTCTACGTGCCCGGGCTCACCAACTCGGGATACGTCGACGGGCTCCTGATCGACATCGCTCCGGACGAGTCCGCCTACGAGGGCGTGCGCGTCGACCAGCTCGTCATCACGCACGGCCACGCCGACCACTTCGCTGCCGCCGCGGCACTCAAGACGGGCGACGGGCATGAAGGTCTTCGCGCCGCGGGAAGACGCCTCGCTCATCGAGAACCCCGACATCAACATCCGCGGCATGTTCTCGTGGGCCAAGCCTGGCGACCTCCTCGTCACCAAGCTCTTCCGCGGCGAAGGGTGCGCGGTGGACGGCTACCTCGAGAGCTGGTCGCACGAGCACGTCATCACCATTCCGCTGCCGGGGCACACGCTCGGCCACACCGGCTTCCTCACCGACGACGGAGTGCTCTTCACCGGCGACGCGCTGTATGTCGAGGAACTCTGGGAGCGTCATCCCGCTTCCCTACTGCGATCGACCCCGACCTCGCGGCCGCATCGCTTCACACGATCGGCAGCCTCGACGCCGAGTGGGTGGTCCCGGCCCACGGGCAACCGGTCCCGCGCGCAGACGTCCAACATCACGTCGAGTTCCACATCGGTCAGATCCGGGCAATCGAGGAGTTCATCGTCGAGGCCCTGCAGACAGAGCGCACGACTGAAGAAGCGATCGCGATCGTGTCCGAGGAGCGAGGGATCTCGGACAACCCGGCGCAGTACTGGCTCGCGGTGACGACGGTCAAAGCCTTCCTCGGCGACCTGCTGGAACGACGGAAGATCGAGTTCTTCGTGCGCGACCACGTCGGCTATTGGCGCGCCCTCTGAGGCAGCGTCCGCGTCGCCAGACTCGCTCGCCCACCGTTCGGGTATCCACAGTGTGGCAGCCGATCGGACAGTGGGAGGAACCATGAGCATCAAAGGGACGCGCACCGAGCAGAACCTGCTGAAGGCATTCGCGGGGGAGAGCCAGGCGAGGAACCGCTACCACTTCTTCGCAAGCACCGCGAAGAGCGAGGGATTCGACCAGATCTGCGGACTGTTCCTCGAGACCGCCGACAACGAGACGCGAGCATGCGAAGGTCTTCTTCAAGTTCCTCGAGGGCGGAGACACCGAGATCACGGCCTCGTACCCGGCGGGCAAGATCGGCACGACCGCTGAGAACCTGCTGGCCGCGGCGGATGGCGAGCTCATGGAATGGGGCACGCTCTATCCCGATTTCGCGCAGATCGCGGAAGAAGAGGGCTTCGCCGAGGTCGCCGACCGCGTTCAGGCAGATCGCCAAGGTCGAGGCGTACCACGAGCGTCGTTACCGCAAGCTCCTGGAGAACGTGAACGGCTACAGGGTGTTCAAGCGCGACGGCGTCGTGTTCTGGAAGTGCCGAAACTGCGGTTACGTCTACGAGGGCGCCGAAGCCCCGAAGGTCTGTCCCGCGTGCGAACATCCGCAGGCCTTCTACGAGCTCTGGACCGAGAACTACTAGGCGGCGCGGAAGCCGCGACCGGGCCGCAGCGCTCGCACGGGTCGAACACGTCGAAGACGGCCGAGGGTAGACGGTCGGCTCCGCGCCGCCGCGACCGCAGCTCGCTGTCACACCGCTCAGCTACGGTTCTCTCGGCGGCCCGCTCTCGTGCCGTACACTCGACTCGACCGACACCAGCACCCCTCACGCCCACGAGGACTCAGGAGGCACCTCCGTGACCCAAACCGTCATGCTGATCATCCTCGCGCTCGCCCTCGTGAACGCGGTGCTACTGGCTATCCTGCTCCTGCGCCCGTCGGCCGGCGCGCGAAGGCCGATGGGCTGCTCCGTGAGGAGTTTCGCGCCAGCCGAGAAGAGTCCGCGCGCGCCGCACGTGAGTCACGCGAGGAACTGGCTGCCGCGCTTGCCGCTGCGAACACCACGCTCTCGACCAACCTCACCGCCCTCGGCGACGTGCAGCGAGCCCAGCTCGACGGCGTGAACACGCAGCTGAAGGAGCTCGGCGAGTCCAACGCGAGGTCGCTCGAGGTGATCCGAACTACCGTCGACGCGCGCGTCAAGGAGCTGCAGGAGGGCAACGAGAAGAAGCTCGACGAGATGCGCAAGACGGTCGACGAGAAGCTGCACGATACGCTCGAGAAGCGGCTCGGCGAGTCGTTCAAGCTCGTGAGCGAGCGACTCGAGGCGGTCCAGCGTGGCCTCGGCGAGATGCAGAACCTCGCGACCGGTGTCGGCGACCTCAAGCGCGTGCTGACGAACGTGAAGGCGCGCGGCACGTGGGCCGAGGTCCAGCTGGGCGCGCTGCTCGAGCAGATCCTGACCCCCGCGCAGTTCGACCGCAACGTGCAGACGAAGGAGGACTCCCGCGAACTCGTCGAGTTCGCTGTCCGCCTCCCCGGCGCCAAGGACGAGCCGGACACCTGCGTGTGGCTCCCGATCGACTCGAAGTTCCCGCAGGAGGACTACGTGCGCCTGCAGGATGCCGCCGAGCGCGGGGACGCGGCAGAAGTGCAGAAGGCCTCCGATGCCCTCGCGCGCTCCATCGCGCTCCAGGCTGCGACGATCAGCTCCAAGTACCTCTGCCCTCCGCACACGACCGACTTCGCCATCATGTTCCTGCCCACCGAGGGCCTCTACTCCGAGGTGCTGCGCCACCCCACCTTGGCCGATGACCTCCAGCACAAGCACCACGTGATGGTCGCGGGTCCGACAACGCTCGCGGCGCTCCTGAACAGCCTGCGCATGGGCTTCCAGACGCTCGCCATCGAGCAGCAGTCCGCCGAGGTGTGGAAGATCCTCGCGGCCGTGAAGACGGAGTTCGGCAAGTTCGGCGACGTGCTCGACAAAGTGAAGAAGCAACTCGGCGTAGCGACGCGCACGATCGAGGAGACGGGCGTGCGCTCGCGTGCGATGGAGCGCAAGTTGCGCGGAGTAGAGAGCCTTCCTGAGTCCGAGGCCTCTGCACTCCTCGAACTGCCTGCTCTCGTTGCCGAGGAGATCGACGTGGAGTTCGAGGCAACGACTGACATCGATTCGCTGCAGTAGCGGGGCGCACGGCCGAGGACTGTGGCCGCGCGCCGTCGATCAGGGCTTCTCGCGGACGAGCCTCCGAACCGACGTCGTGAGCAGTGCCGTCACGGCGGTCGCCGCACAGGCGACACTGCGACAGCGCAGGCCGACCTCCGTCGGCGTGAGCGCGGTGAGTGCGAAGAAGTCCCGCGTGATCGGGAGCGAGAAGACCACAGCCATGGCGCCCGCCATCGATGCCACAACCGCGAGACGCCACCCCGCAAGGGGCCACTCGAGGATCACGATGACGCCGAGGCCGACGAGGATGAGAACGAGCGTAGTGATCGTGCGCGCGTCGGCCATGGCCGGCATGAGCGAGCGCGCCGTCAGGAAGGTACCGAGGACCGCGACCGCGATCACGCTGCCCGCGGGAATGGCGAAACGAAGCACGCGCGGCACGAAGCCCCGTCGGTAGGGCAGCGTGCTCGGACCGAGCGCGAAGAAGAACGCGGGGATGCCGATCGTCACGCTGCCGGCGAGCGTGATCTGCCTGGGCAGGAACGGGTACGGGATCGCAAGCAAGACGACCGCGACAGCGAGCAGCGCTGCCCACGCGCTCTTCGTAAGGAACAGGTTGGCGACCCGCTCGGCGTTGGCTACGACTCGCCGACCCTCGGCTGTGATCAGAGGAAACGTGCCGAAGTGGTCGTCGAGCAAGACGAGCTGGGCGACGGCTTTGACCGCCGGGACGCCGGACCCCATCGCGATGCCCAGGTCCGCCTGCTTGACCGCGAGCACGTCGTTCACGCCGTCGCCGGTCATGGCGACAGAGTGCCCCGCCTTCTGGAGCTCCACGACCATCCGCGACTTCTGCTCGGGCATGACTCGGCCGAAGACCGTGTCGTGTTGAAGTGCGGCGGACAGAGCTGCGCGGTTCTGCAGGGTCCGGGCGTCGACCGCATTCTCGGCCCCTCTCACGCCCGCGGCGCGAGCGATGGCCGAGACTGTGGAAGGGTTGTCCCCGGAAAGGATCTTGATCTCCACGCCCTGCTCCGCCAGGTAGCGCACGGTCTCAGCCGCGTCTGGCCGGAGCCGCTCGGAGAGGAGCACGAACGCGACCGCCTCGAGCCCCGCGGGCAGGCTGGGGTCGGGAGTCTCGCCGGCAACCGACGCGCGGGCCGAGGCCGCGGGCCCCGATGCCCAGTCCGCGGCGAGCGCCGAAGCCGAGCGCGCGAGCACCACGACGCGCGCGCCCTCGGAAAGCAGCGTGATCAGACGGTCGTTCGCACGATCGGCTTCGTGCACCGCTTCCAGCACGATCTCGGGTGCCCCGATGACCCACACTCCCTGGTCCCCGAAGTCCGCGGCACTCCACTTGCGCGCCGACGAGAAGGCGACCGACGCACGCCGCATCCAGCCCTCCGGCGCGGGGAACGCCGCGGCGAGCGCTCGCATCGTTTCGTTGGGAGCGCGGTCCGCCGCGGCCATCGCGCCAAGAGCCGAGTGGACATCCGCCTCGAGCGCGGCAGCGTCAGCGGCGCGATCGTCGACGAGGAGCTCGATCCGATCGAAGACGGGCTCGCGTTCGGTGAGCGTGCCCGTCTTGTCCGTGCACACGACGTCGGTGCGAGCCAGCCCCTCGACCGCGGGGAGCTCGTTCGCGAGCACGTGGTGGCCGGCGAGCACGAGCGCCGAGACCGCGAAGGCGATGCTGCTCAGCAGCACGAGTCCTTCGGGCACCATCGCTACGAGCGGTGCGACCATATTGGCGACGCCCCTCTGCACGCCGTTCCCGGCGTGAAAGACCTCGCTGGAGACCGTCATCAGACCCACCGGAATCATGAGGGCGCCGATCCACTTGAGCATGGTGTTGATGCCTGTCATCACTTCCGAGCACGTGCGCGTGTAGCGCCGGCCCTCGCCCTCGATGCGCTTGGCGTACGAGTCCTCCCCCACGGCGGTGACGCGGCACAGCCCGCCTCCGGCGACGACGAAGCTGCCTGACAGCACCGAGTCTCCAACGCCTCTGTCCACCGGCACCGATTCGCCGGTCAGCAGGGACTCGTCGATCTCGAGCCCGGCCGACTCGAGCACGGTCGCGTCGACCACGACCTGATCGCCGGCCTCGAGAACGAGCACGTCGTCGAGGACGACGCTGCTCACATCGATCCTCGACCGTGCTCCGTCTCGGACGACCCGCGCCTTGGGCGCTGAGATGAGCGTCAGGCGGTCGAGCGTCCACTTCGCACGAAGCTCCTGAGTGATGCCGATCGGATGCGTTCACCACGAGCACGACGCCGAAGAGCGCATCGCGCCACGAGCCGAACGCGAGCTGAAGCCCGCAGAGCACGCCCAGGATGAGGTTGAACCACGTGAAGACGTTCGTGCGGACGATGTCTACGACCGAGCGACTGGTTCGCGAACGCACGGCGTTCACCTTGCCCGCGGCGACGCGCGCGCGAACCTCATCCGAGGTCAGTCCCGGGTAGGTCGATTCGGGCCGGGGCTCCGCCGGCGACTGAGCCATGCGCCTCCCTCGAACGGCATAGCGCTGCGCAGTCTCAGTATCCCACCGGGGAGTCGGGACGTATCTCCGGCTGCGAGAGGCACGCTGCGCCATTCGCCGATCGGGGCGCCCGCGCTCGAGCGGGGTCTACAGTGCGTTCCCGGCCGTGGCTAGCGGACGATCTTGCTGATCGACATCTCGAGGATGTCCTCGGCGCCTGCGGCCTTGAGCCTCGGGATGAGTATGTTGACCGTGCTCTTATCGGCGACGGTCGTGACCTCGAGGCCTTTCGAGCCGTACAGCTGCGAGACCGTGGGATTCTTCATCGCCGGGCAGCTCGGCCACGACGGCGTCGAGTTTGTCCTCGGCGACGTTCATCGAGAGCAGAACGCGCCCGCGCGCTTCGATGACGCCGAGAAGCAGCGTGCGTATCTCCTCGATGGCGACCCGCTTCTCGGGATTCGCCCATGCTTCCTTGTTCGCGAGCAGGCGCGTCGTCGATTCGAGCACGACGTCGACGATGCGCAAGCCATTGCGTCTCAGTGTCGAGCCGGTCTCCGTGAGGTCGACAAGTGCATCCATCATCTCCGGGACCTTGGCCTCGGTCGCGCCGTATGAGAAGTGCACCTCGACGGGGATGCCCAACCGCTCGAAATACGCCTTCGTTGAGTGAGGGAACTCGGTGGTGATGCGGGCACCGGGCCTGATGTCGGCGGCGGTCTCGATCGGCGAGTCGTCGGGCACGGCGACCACCATCTTCACGACGCCCGTGCCGGTCTTCGCGTAGGGCAGCTCGGCGACCTCGACCACGTCGGCCCCGGACTCGGTCACCCAGTCGTGGCCCGAGATGCCCAGGTCGAAGTAGCCGTCCTGCACGTAGATCGGGAATCTCCTGCGGCCGCAGTATCTTGACGCGACTCACGCGCGGGTCGGCGATGGTGGGGTTGTACTCGCGGCTCGACTTCTTGACTTCGAGATCGGCCTGAGCGAACAGAAGGAGCGTCTGCTCCTCGAGGCTGCCTTTGGGAAGTGCGATCGATAGCATGTGCGCCTCCATGCGGTCGTCTGCCGAAACGGTGCAGCGGGAGCACGCGCATCGAACGCGGGCCGCCTGCATGCATGCGGTACACCACTCTACTGCGCTAAAGCGCATCGGGGAAGGGGCGGCGCTGGCTTCGGCGCCCTATTGCGCGACCGTCACCGCGCGTCGTGAGTAGGCGCCGCCACTCAGCGCCTTGAGCGCGACCGCGGCGACGTCCGCGCGAGAGATACGCTTGGCGCCCTTGAGCACCGCTCCGTCGAGCGAAATCCGATAATCCCCGGTCAATGGCCCGTCCGAGAGTCCCGAGGGGCGGATGATGGTCCAATCCAGGTCGCTTGCCATGACCCGACGCTCCATCGCCTCGAGATCGTCGTATGCGGCTCGCAGTGTCGTGCCCACCAGCGTTCGATAGCCGAGCGACAGCCGCCGATCGCTCCGGGCGAACGTGCCCATGGCGCTCACGACGATGAGCTTGTTCACCCGATACGTCGCCATGGCATGGATGATGTTGCCCACGCCGTCCGCAAGCACGCTACCCTGCGCGGTCCGCGCCGTGCGAGAGCGCCGAGACGACCGCGTGCTGGCCTAGGACGGCACTGCTGACCTGCTGAAAGTCCAGAACATCGCCGTTCACGACCCGCAACCGCTCGTCCTGCATGCCAAGGGAGGCGTCGTGCACGAACGCGGTGACCTCGTGCCCATGGGTGAGCGCTTGCGAGACGATCTCGCGACCGGTTCGGCCGGCCGCTCCTATGACGAGCACGCGCATGCACTGCTCCTTGGCTCATGTCGCACGGCGCCCCAGTGTGGCCGGGCGGCCCGCATGCCCGACCACACTATCAGACGCCGCGGCCTCGCTCAGTCCGGAAGAGCAACCACGCCCGCGAGCTCCTTGCCATCCACGAAGTACGGCCTGTCGGCGCTCGTCTCCTTGTTCATCATGTCGAAGTCGAACTGATCGAGCGTTCCCTTGTCGGCATGCAGCGCCACGATGATGTTCGCGCCTGCCATGTTGTCGATCGGAATGTCGAGGTTGCCTGAAATACCCTCGTCCACGTGCAAGAGCCCGACTCGGTCGCCCGGCTTTCCATCCGTCTCGCGGTGCACGACGAGCCACGCCGAATCTGGAGACAGCACCTTGTCCACGCGAAGGGAGTCACGGGTCGGAGTGCTCTCCGCGACCTCAAGCTTCGCCTGGTCTGCTGTGGCCACGTAGCCCCAGACCTTCGTCTTTGACTCATCGGAGGACGCGGAGCCGGCAGACGAGCAACCTGCCGCGATCAGGGACGTTGCCAATAGTGCGAGGGCGAGGGCGATGCTGATGTACTTGTGCATAGAGATTCCTTCCGTGGACGTGCCTCGCGCGGCCCAGAGGGGCCACGCGAGGCTGGTCCGGATGTAGTTGATCAGGCGGTGGCGAGCCGAGTCGGCGGCTCGGGGGCGGCGGGCGTCTCCCGGCGCATGCTCGGCTTGAAACGGCGGAGCAGGAGCGAGCTCGTGACGACACTCACGCTCGAGAACGCCATCGCAGCGCCCGCGACCCATGGCACCTGCGATAGCAGGCCGACCGCGGCAACTGGGATGAGCAGCGTGTTGTAGCCAAGCGCCCACGTGAAGTTCTGGCGGATCTTGCGCATCGTCGCGCGCGACAACTCAATGGCCGTCACGACGTCACGAAGGTCGTTCTTGATGAGCACGATGCCGCCGGTTTCAACGGCGACGTCGGTCCCGGCGCCCATCGCGATGCCGACGTCGGCTTGCGCGAGCGCGGGCGTGTCGTTGATGCCGTCGCCGACCATGGCCACGACGAGTCCGCGCTTCTGGAGCTTCGCGACCTCCTCGGCCTTGTGCTCGGGCAGCACCTCGGCGAGCACGTGATCTGGAGCGATGCCTGCTTGCCGAGCGACCGCCTCGGCGGTCCTGCGGTTGTCTCCGGTGATCATGAAGACCTCGACACCCAGCTTCCTGAGTTGGTCGACGGCCTCGGTGGAATGCTCCTTGAGCGTGTCGGCAACCGCGATCGCACCCGCAAGACGCTCGCCATCGACCCCAACGAGCATGACCGTCTTGCCCTCGCCTTCGAGTTCGGCGATGCGGTCCTCGAACCGCGAGGTATCGATCCCCTCGCGCGCCATGAGCTTTCTGTTACCGAAAGAGACCCGCCGACCCATGACCGTGCCCTCGACACCGTGTCCGGGAACGGCCGCGAAGCCTTCGACCTGCGGCAGCTCTATGCCGTCAGTAGAGGCACGTGCCACGACCGCCTCGGCGAGCGGGTGCTCGGAGTGCCGCTCCAGCGCGGCTGCGAGCGTGAACACCTTGCGCTCCTCGTGGCCTTCGAAGAGAACGATGTCGGTGACCTCGGGTTTGCCGTGCGTGAGCGTGCCCGTCTTGTCGAAGACGATCGCCGAGATCTTGTAGGCGGTCTCGAGCGCGTCGCCGCTCTTGATGAGGATGCCGTTCTCGGCGCCCTTGCCGGTGCCCACCATGATCGCGGTGGGCGTGGCAAGACCGAGCGCGCACGGGCAGGCGATGACGACGACTGCGATGCCCGCGAGGAGCGCGGCGATCCACCAGCCGTTCGTGGCAGCCGCCATGGCTATGGGCTCGAAGAGCGGGAACACCGTGTCCGGATTCGGCGTCGCGCCGAGCACTACGGGGCCGAGGAAGGCCCAGAAGAGGAAGGTCAGCAGTGCAGCGGAGATCACGAACGGCACGAACACGGCGCTGATCCTGTCGGCGAAGCGCTGAACCGGCGCTTTGGAACCCTGCGCCTCTTCCACAAGTCGGACGATCTGAGCGAGCGCAGTGTCGGCGCCCACGTGCGTGGCGCGGAATCGGAAGCTCCCGAGCTTGTTGAGGGTCGCGCCTATGACGGTGTCGCCCGGTCCCTTCTCGACAGGGATGGATTCTCCGGTGAGCATGGATTCGTCGACCGCGGATCCGCCTTCCATAACGAGTCCGTCGACGGGCACCTTCTCGCCCGGACGCACGATCACGAGGTCGCCCACGACGACCTGCTCGACCGGGAGGTCGACCTCGACTCCGCCGCGCACGACGCGGGCGGTCTTCGCTGCGAGCCCCATGAGCTTCTTGATCGCGTCGCTCGTGCGACCCTTGGCGCGCGCCTCGAGGAGCTTGCCGAGCAACACGAACGTGATGAGCAGTGCGCTCGTCTCGTAGAAGACGGGCTCCATCTGGAGTGCCGGTACGAACGTGGCCCCCACGCTGTAGAAGTACGCAGCGGAGGTGCCGATGGCGATGAGCGTGTCCATGTTGCCGGTGCGCTGCTTGAGGGCACCCCAGGCGCCGCGGTAGAAGCGCCCGCCAGCGACGAACTGCACCGGCGTCGCCAGCAGGAACATGACGTACTTGCCGACCATCATCGGATCCCATGCGCCGCCCACCGTCGCCGCGAGCCATTCGGAGATGCGAAGCGGCACTGTGTCCATGAACGGCGGGATCATCGCGATGAGGAGCAGTGGGATTGAGAACGCCAGGGAGAAGACGAACATCCGCTTCTCCTTGCGGTACGCGGCGGCCTGCATCTGGGCCTGGGTGTCGGCGCTCGACGTCGCGCCGGGCACTGTCGTCGACCTTCACGATCGCCTCGTAACCGGCGTTCTTCACGGCCGATGTGAGGTCCTCGATGCCGACCACGCTCGGGTCGAACTCGACCGTCGCGGTCTCCATCGCCAGGTTCACCGACGCGCTCTTCACGCCGGGTACCTTGTTGAGCACCTTCTCGACGATCGTCTGACACGCCGAACAGGTCATGCCGTTGATCGCGAACGTGACCTTGCCGTCGGTCGTCGTTGGCGCCGCAGGGCGATCCATGAGAGAGGCCGTGTAGCCGACGCTCTCGATCTTGGCGATGATCGTGTCAACGTCGATCACCGAAGGGTCGTAACGCACGGTCAGTCGCTCCATTGCCAGGTTGACGTTGGCCGTGTCGACTCCGCGCGGTCTTGCCGAGGGTCTTCTCGATCACGGCGGCGCAGGCGGCGCAGGTCATGCCACCGACGGCAAACGTCGCCTCCGCGAAGTCGGCTGCGGACACGGTCGAGGGGGCACCGTCGCTGGACGCCACGACATCGACCGCCGAGGCGGCCGGCTGGACATCAACGTTGGCTGCGGCATCCGGAACCACCGGGCAGGCGCCGTCGCACTCGCTGCCCCGTCTGCAGCGCGCCTTCGACGTCGGGGACTTCCTCGACGTCTCCGGGCGAGAACCCCGCGGACGCCACGGCCTTGATGAGATCGCCCATGGCGAACTCGTCTGCGACGACCTCGACGACAAGCGCGTTCGACTCGTGGCTCGCCTGAGCGCTGACGACTCCTGACGAGGCCATCGCAGCGTCGTGAACCCTCTGCTCACAGTGCCCGCAGGTCATGCCTTCGACCTCGATGCGGAACACCTTATGCGCATCTGTTGCGGTACTCACGGTTCGACTCCTTGGAAAGAGTTGTAATGACTATTCCACGACTACCTTGCCGAACACCATCTGCATACCACACGAGAACTCGTACTCACCCGCCGAGAGACCCGCGAGCTTCACGGTCTTCGGCCCGGAAGTGAGGTCTTCCGAGAAGCCGAGGTCCTGCGAGATGACCTGGGCGGTGCAGCCGCTGCTCTGGCCAAACGTGATCTCGGCCGGCACGCCTGCCTTCAGATTGATGGTGTTCGGGATTGTACGAACCGGTGGAGAGATCGACGTCGATTCGCTGTACGTCGCCCTCGACCTTTGCAGTCCCTTCGATCGGCGTGCTCGACGCCGACGCACCGCCGCAGCAAGCGCACGCGGGGCTGCCGTTCGAGCCCGAACCGGCTGCGTCTCGAGCCGCTCGCTGCGCCTCCAGAGCCTGCAGCGACTGCGCCCAGGCCGGATTGCGTCGATGTGGTGGCACCCGGGGTCCCGCTGGACGGCGCGCCGCCCTTCGCAGACGCGATCGTGTACGAGAGCGCGAAGAGCGCAACGGCGGCAAGCGCGAGGATCAGGTAGCGCCCGCCCTTGGCGGAACTGGCCTTCTCGGCCGCGTGTGTCTTGTTGTTGTTCTGAGACATCCTGTAGCTCCAATCAGATGGAAGTGTGCACTGAATGAGATGGTTCTAGCGACTGAACAGGCCCCCGAGGGCCAGTCCGGATATGACCGCAATCCCAATCACGACGGCTCCGACCATGACCTCGGTGGGCGAGAGTCCCAAGACGGCGACATCGCGCGAGCCCGAGTGATGCACCGCGGGTTTGCCCGCGCTGACGACGGTCTTGCGCTGCCTAATGACGAGAAGGGCGAGACCCACGAGCACCGCAACGAGCGCGATCCCCACCAGACGCATCGGTGAGGCGGCAGTCGCGGTAGCGGCACCGGCACCGATCGCCCCAACAGCCAGGCGGCCCGACATCATGCCCATCCCGCAGGTCAGCGTGTAGGACCCTGACTTCGGTCGCAGGAAGATCGACCTGCGTGGTTCCGAACGGCGTGAGGTCCTGCAAGACGCCGAGCTGAGGTACGGCTATCTGGTCCGAACAAGCGTTGTCTTCCTGCCGGTCGACGATCAGACGAACCGGTTCGTCGGCGGGGATGTTGACGTCCGACGGCACGAACTGTGTGTTCTGGATGGTGAGCGGTACCTCGACTACGCCGTCGGCACCTCTCTTGAACTCGGTCGTCAGCGGAGCCGGTCGACGCCGACTGTGCAGACGGTCCGCCCAAGACGGCCTGCCGCAGGTTCTGCGCGGTAACGGGCGAGCCGACGAGCATGAGGCCTCGGTTGATGAAGACCAGGCCGAAGACGATCACTACTACGGCGAGCACGACGGTCATGCGCTGCTTCCACGTCTTGGGGAGCAGGCTCGACGCCGTGCCGAAGCCGAGCATGAGCGGTGCGGTGCCCAAGCCCGAAGGCGAGCATCGCCACACCGCCGGTGAGTGCGCTTCCCGTCGCGGCCGCAGTGAGCTGAGCGCCCTGTAGAGGTGCGCACGGGAACAGCCCCGTGAGCAGGCCGAACGTGAGTGGCGTCGCGAGCGAAGCATGCCCCTCGGCGGCATCGGCCGTCGCCTTGCGCCGCGTGCGCGTGAGCGCCTTGATCAGGAACGCGGGCGGGCGTGGGGTCAGACGCTGGGCCCACGGGAACCGCCCAGTCATGCCAAGACCCAAGATAATCATGAAGAGACCCGCGGCGAGCATCACGTAGGGCCGGATGCCGTCGAGGTCGAACACGCCGCCGATCGCGCCGAGCGCAAGACCCACGAGCACGTAGCTCGTGATCTTGGCCAGCTGATAGGCGACGTTCGGGATTGCCTTGCGATACCACGGCCCGTCTTCCTCGCCCTTGACGGCGTAGGTGACGACCATGGGACCGCACATCGAGATGCAATGGACGCTGGTGACGAGCCCCAGCGTGAACATCGATACGAAAAGCGCAGTCACAACGATTACTCCTCGTGAGTAAGCGAACGGATCGGCGCGCCGCAGCCGTGACGGCGACGACGCGGAATCTGCCACACGGCGACGACGGCCGTGCGGTCACGAGGAGTGGATCAGACTCTGAGACGTTCTCCGCGCGGATCTGTCGGCGGGGGCGGTGGTTCGGCCACCTCGACGATCGCGGGTCGCGAAGCAACGGGCGAGAACAGGAGCGGAGCCATCACGGCGACGGCTGTGAAGAGAACGAGCAGAAGCGAGGCGATACCCGAAGGCACCACGCCCAGCGGCGAGCTGTTCACGACGTACGAACCGTCGCACGGGGCGCTGAGGTGCAGCCCTTCGGTGCCGTAGAACGGCATCGCACCCATCGTGCAACCCACCATTTGGCACGTAGGAATGACCACTGCCGTGACGATGATCGCCAACGCCAGCAGCGATGCGAAACTGCGAGTGTCCTTCCGAACTGCCAAAGATGCCCTCACATCGTGCGATTCTTACCCGGTTGTAGTGCAAGGAACATGCCGAAAGCGCCCATCTGCAAGGACTGTGGCGGATTGGGGCTGAAGCGATGATCCGATGCTAGAAGGCCTGCGACTTCCCTCGTTTCGCGCGATACCCGAGCCATCCGACTGCTACCATGCCGACCGCGACCAACCCGATCCAGACCACACCTAGAGGGCGACCCCGCGGGGCAGTCGAACCCTCGGCCACAAGCTGACCGTGCATCATGCCGCACGCGGACGTCATCGTGTACGTCCCGGACCGCGTCGGTGGAAAGGCCAGTTTCGTCACCGCGTTGGGCGTGAGGTTGTACGCCCTGTCGAGCTGAGGGAACGTGACCTGGTCCGAGCAGTCCTCCGCTTCTCTGCGGTCGACGACGATCCGGACCCGGGCGTCGGCAGGCACGCGAACGGTGCTCGGCACGTACTTGGATCCCTCGATCACCAGCGGGACTTCGACAACACCGTCGGCGGCCTCGGTGAACGTCGACCCCGTGCCACCATCGTCGCCCGTCACAAGCGCAACGGCCGACGCCTTCGCAGCGGTGAAGTTCACCGGCGAGCCCGTGAGCATGAGTCCGCGATCGATGAAGACGAGACCGAAGAGGATCACGCCCATGGCGAGAATCGTCATCATGCGCTGCTTCCACACGCCGGGAATGAGCGAGCCGGCCGTGCCGAAGGCGACCATCAGCGGCGCCGTGCCGATCCCGAACGCCATCATGCCGAGCGCGCCGGTCAGAGCGGTTCCGCTGGCTGCCGCCGCGACTTCCGCCGCCATGAGCGGACCGCAAGGCAGCAATCCCGTCATGAGGCCGAGCGAGATTGGTGTTGCGAGTGTCGAGGTGCCGGCATCGGCGTCGGCCACGGACTTCCTGCGCGCGCGTGCGAGCGCCCGCATGAGCCACTTCGGCGCCCTCGGTGTGAGCTTCTGTGCCCACTTCACGCGACCTGTCATCCCGAGGCCGAGGGCGATCATGAACGCACCGGCGAGGAAGAGCACATACGGTCGAATCGCATCGAGGTCGAAGAACGAGCCCACGGCCCCGAGCAGTAGGCCGACGAGCATGTAGCTGACGATCTTGGCGCCCTGATAAGCCAGGTTCGGGGTGACCCTACGGTACCAGGCGCCCCCTTCCTCGGCGCGAACCGCATAGGTCAGTACGAGCGGTCCGCACATCGACACGCAATGGAGACTCGTGGCAAGTCCCAACGACAGCATGTAGACGATGAATGCGGTCATCCCTGCCGACCTACCGGACGCGCACTATATCCGTTACGTACGCGTCCGCGAGGCGGTACGGCTGATCGGGCGACCCGAGCGGATCGTCCGCCCGGTACTCGAACACGCCCTGCTGGCCGGTGTCCGAATGGAGCGTGACCACGACGTTCCTGCCAGGAGGCGCCGAGTCGAGGGGTATGAGAAGCTGG
Organism: uncultured Actinomycetes bacterium; assembly: GCA_963817255.1. GTDB lineage: Bacteria > Actinomycetota > Coriobacteriia > Anaerosomatales > CAVRZR01 > CAVRZR01. The sequence continues at coordinate 44,925 of CAWFNT010000001.1, read as the reverse complement.
AACTGCTCTCCATTGACGGCGACGATGCCGAGTTGCTTGCCTGGGAAGCCATTCTCAGAAGTGCTGATCACGAGCCACGAGGGCTCCACCGAGTAGACCTGCCGTATCTTGAGCGCGTCCTCGACGCCGAGTTGATCGTCTACCAAGAGGGACGTGTCATGGGGCGGTGCCCGGTGACCCGCAGTGGCGAGCGACACGGACTTCTCGACCGGCTTGCCGCCTGCCACGACGGGCTTGTCCCGGCTGCGCTCCGGCCTCTTGGGATCGAACTCGAGCGTCCCCCTCGCGCCTCGATCGACGTGCAAGGCCAACCGGACAGCCGCGCTGTCCAGTCGATCGAGCTTCAGCGGCACGTCAGTGTTGCGACCGCGCTTCACCTTGGTCGAGCCCAGCACCCACCCGGGAGACCGAATCGAGCGAGCAACGATCCATCCGTCAGCAGGCGCCACGACTTCTTCGATCGTCACTTGTCCACTTGTGTCGACGCTCGCCGCGACCTTGATAGACGCGTACTCGGGCGCTGCGATCACGCCCGAGACCATGCCGCCGTCGGTCCCCGCAGCCCCACCCATCATCGGGTCGCCGCCCCCAGCCGAACCCGCAGGCGTCGCCGACGCTCCGGAGGCGTCGCGAGAGGTGCAGCCAGTTAAGGCGAGCGAACCGGAGATCGCGATGGCGGCCGCGGCCACGATCAGAGCGGCTACAACGGCGCCCCGGGGAGCGCGCGACTTCGAGCCCGTCTGCCCGTGGACTGTGCGAGTGAAGACTGGGGGGCTAGTCGTGAGCATGGCATGGGGTTGATTCGGCCGAAGAAGCGAGCGACTTGAGGGCGCAGGGGATACGGAAGTACGTGACCTTCATCCTCTCAGGATGGCGAGGACGGATGGCGGGAGTGAGCATCACCACGCCGCGAATACCCGCATCGTCCAAAGCGTCAAGGACGCCGTCCACGGCTTGCGGTTCGCATGCCACCAGAGCCAGGGAGACGCATGTCTCGGCGACCCGCCCGGCAAGCGCTGCAAACGGCTCGATGGTCAGGTCTCCGACGACTTGGCCCACGTCGTTGGTGCGCTCTGAGAAGAAACCCATGGGCCGCATGCCGAACAGCTCGGCCGGAAACGTGATCAGAAGGCCGCGCAAGATGTCCGCGTTCCCTACCGCGACGAATGGGTGCGACGCTGTCAGGTCCAAGAACTCTTGCAGCGCCGAGAAGAGCGCATTCATGTCGTAGCCGGCGCCTGGCCGACCCTCGATCTTCACACTCTTGAGGTCGTGACGCACCGTCTCTTCGGAGAGGCCAAGCTCGGCAGCGATCTCGCGCGACGTCACCGGTCGCGTGGGCCGCGAGCTCATCATCTGACCGAGCAGGCAGTGATACCTGGACAGACGCAGCAGCGCGGTGTCCGATGTCTGAGTCGATTCGTTCATCCAAGGCCTCCTTGCCAGTTTCGCAGGCAGCTCTGTCGAAGATACCGCAGCGAGTGCGCTCGCGGTGTTGCGACCCGCGCGTGCCTTTCTGTGTGAAATCGCCGCGCGTTGTTTAGACACGAGCGCGGCTCGGTATGTATCTTCCAGAGTTCGTTCAGTTCCTAACGAGCGCGCCTGGCGCTCGGGGCGACACGAGAGGGGTCACCATGTTAAGCGCGCGCAAAACGAGAACGATCGGCATGCTTCTGACTTTGGCGTTGATCGCCATCGCAGTCGCGGGGGCAGCGGGCTGTACCGAACAGCCGAAGACGAGCACGACTCAGGAATCCACTCAAGACCAGCCGGACATGCAGACCGCCTCGGACGTGCCGGCAGAGGCAACTGAGCCCATGCCCATGGAAGAGATGGGCTGCTCGAACTGCGGCGATAGTGTGGTGCCGGACACCAAGGGCACGGCAACGACCGAAGCTGGCGTCCAGGTGGTCAAGATCGGCGTCAAGGATGGTTACTACTCGCCGAACAACATCACCGTGACGACGGGGACGCCGGTCAAGGTGATCTTCTCGGGCGATGCGAAGAAGTGCTTGGGCAAGCCCAAGTTCCCGGCACTGAACAAGCAGGCGGACTTCACCACAACCGGAGAAGCAACGCTCGACCTGGGCACACTCGCCCCTGGAACGTACAAGCTCACCTGCGGGATGGGCAGCGACGGCGGGCAGATCGTCGTCCAGTAGTCAGTCCACCCGGCACATGTGCCCTCCGCTCTGACGTTCGAGTCGGCCGCGTCTACGCCGGCTCGAACGTCAGAGCAAGCGAGTTCATGCAGTAGCGCAATCCCGTGGGCGGCGGACCGTCGTTGAACACGTGTCCGAGGTGTCCGTCGCACACGGCGCATCGCACTTCGGTCCGTACCATGCCGAAGGTGACGTCTTGCTCTTCGATGACCGCTTCCGGCTCGATGGGCTTCCAGAAGCTGGGCCAGCCAGTTCCTGAGTGGAACTTCGCTTCCGAACTGAAGAGAGTCGAGTTGCAGCCCGCGCACCGGTAGACACCGTGGTCGTCCAGGTCCGTGAGCTCCCCGGAGAACGCCGGCTCGGTGCCGGCACGCCTCAGGACCCGGAACTGGTCCGAGGAGAGCAGCGCGCGCCATTCGTCGTCGGTCTTGATGATCTTCTCTCGCATGGTTCCTCCTCAGTCCGAAGGGATTCCGGAGCCACCGTCGCCACCCGCCGTCTGATGGCCAGCACCCGGCAGTAGAAGGCGACTGCTAGCTCGACCGCGTGGGTCAGCCGCAGCGAGAACGCAGATACGCGGACGCCTCGGTAGAAAGGCCGAAGTCCGCGACCTCTGCCTCGAGCCGAGCACACGACCCCACACCGTCCAGGTACCCATTCACGCGAGCGGCCGCGGCCGAGTCGACGAATTCCATGTCCCGGGGATACATCGCGCTGAACTCGCGCATCAGTGCCGGCGTGTTCCGAAGCCGGTACTTCTGGTGGTAGTCCTCCGCGCGATAGAAGCGGTCCAGCGGCCCGATGCGCGTCACGACCGGGCGCCTGAGCACGGTCTCGAGACGGTCGCGTGATGCCTCCGCCAGGCGCAGCTGCTCGTCTCCACGCGTGAGGATGAGCGAGGCGTACTGCCGGGAGTAGGCCGGGCTGGCCGGGTTGTGGCTCGACCAGAACAGCTGCAAGAGATCGTCGTAGGAGACGACAGTCGGATCGAAGTCAACTTCGTAACATTCGGTGTGGTCCCCGATGCTGCGATACGTGGGATCGGCAGTGGTGCCGCCGGAGTAACCGACTCTCGTGCGCCACACGCCGTCAACGAGCCCGAACTGGGCATCGGGACCCCAGAATCAACCCGAGCCGAACGTCGCTGTCTGAAGTGCCGAAGGCATCCGCTCGTCGAGCGCGGGGATCGGTCTCGGCTGGACTTCGGCTCTGCGGAACATCGGCAGCACGTCTGACTCCTCTCGGGCACTGACATGGGAGCAAGGTACGCGCCATTGAAGGAGCAGCCACTGGGTTGTTCGGCAGAGGTCGGACTTCGCGGGAGCGTGCGCCCTCCGAACGGCCGGACTGATGGGTCGCGTGTGGGTCTACGCCCCGAGCGAGTCGGCCAGCTGTTCTAAGAAGAGCCCAACGTCGGTGACCACGCCGATGGTCTGCCACGAGCCGCGGTCGGCGAGCTTGGTGACGACCGCGGGGTTGATGTCGACACACACCGTGGTCGTTGAAGCCGGCAGCATGTTCCCCGTGGCGATGGAATGCAGCATGGTCGAGAGCATCAGGCATGCGCCCGCACGCTGGCAGTAGGCGCGCATCGTCTTCTGCGCCTCGATCACATCGGTGATGACCCCGGGCAGCGGCCCGTCGTCGCGGATGGAGCCCGCGAGCACGTACGGGGTGTCGGTGGTCACCAGGGTGTGCATGAGCCCGCGCGTGAGCACACCTTGAGCGACGGCCGCTTCGATCGAGCCGCAGCGCCTGATCGTGTTGATCGAGCGCAGGTGGTGCTCGTGACCTCCGGCGGTCGGGATCCCGGACTCCAGCGAGACTCCGAGCGACGTGCCGAACAGCGCCGCCTCGATGTCATGCGTAGCGACGGCGTTCCCGCCGAAGAGCACGCTCACGTAGCCGGCCGTGACGAGACGAGCAAGGTGTTCCGATGCTCCGGTATGCACCACTGCCGGGCCCACGACAGCGATGATGTCCTGCCCTCGCTCGCGAGTGGCGTGCAGCATGCGTCCGATCTCGGCAATGACTTGTGCCTTCGGCTTCTCGGAGGAGACCTCCGATGACATGAACTCGAACGTCTGAGCGTCGCGGGGGCGTTCCTGCGGGTGGATGCGGAGACCTGTGTGCCCAACGACGTAGGGTTCGCCGGCCTTCGCATCTGCCATGGCGACGGTCGACGCGGAGCCTTCCTCGACCCGGATGCCGAGATCCATCTCAGGGCACGCGACCCGGACCCACGAGCCGTCGATCCGAACGTCCGTTTCGAGGTTGGTCGTCGCGTAGAACCCGTCGGGGAAGACGCCATCCGATGGAGCTTGTGCGAGCTGCGCATCCTCCGGCTGACACGGCACGGCCCCGTGCTCCTGGATGTCGCCGAGGATCTCCTCGAGGTGCTTCTCGCTCCGGCCCCGGACCCTGAGGATTGCGACCGACGCGTCCTCGTTCGTACGCCCGACGTCGAACGAGAGCGTCTCGAACTCTCCCTCGAGCATGACGATCCGGTCCATGACCTGCGACATGATGCCCGAGTCGATCAAGTGGCCTTCGACCCGAACGTCTTCGAACGCATCGTCGCGCATGTGCTCCTCCGGACTCTTCACTGTGATGAAGCCGCGCGCTCGCGGCTCCCGACGGCCGGGTTGTGAGCGGCCCGTCCAGTATGTCCGAAGTGCCCGATGCGGGGAACGGCGTCCTGGCGGCGCTAGCGCCTGTACGACCCGTGACCGGCGAACTCGCAGGGCTCGATCGCGCTGGAAGCGTCGAGGACGTATGCGCCGTGCGCGACGTCAGGAGTGTTGATGTTCGCGGGCATCGGGGCGGCGGGGCAGCGCGGAGGCCGACGGAAGACATCGCTTGTGACGAGGGGGTGGCTCGCATCGACCACGCCCACGAGCGTCGAGGTCGCCTCCGGATGTTCGGCGGCGTAGGTGCGGAGCGCACCCTCGATGGCCCGCTGGTTCGAGAAGCAGGCGTTCATGCGAGCGTCGTACTCCGAGTTGTAGTACGCGGGAACGGCGATGCCGATCAGCAACCCGAGGATGAACACGACGACCGTGAGCTCCACCAGGGTGAATCCCGGGTGGGCTCGTCGATCCTGCCCCGCTTCTTCGCAGTCTGGCCCCATGCGAAGGGTATCGGCCAAGGTCACCGAGTGGTTTAGGCCGACCGGCGGTGCGATTCGCGACAACTCGCCGGAGGGCCGGGCTGCCGGGCGACAACAGGCGACACGCGACGAGCGTCAGTGTGCGTAGCTGCCGTGCCCCATGAACCCGCACGGCTCCGGCGCACCCGAAGCGTCGAGCGCATACGCGCCATGAGCCACGTCGAGGACTCCGGCGGGCGGCGGTGCGCCGGGACAACGCGGCGCGCTTTGCAGCAACATCGCGGTGATGAGCGGATGGGTCGAGTCGACCACGCCCTCCAGCGCAGCAACACTCCCGGCCTCAGTCGCCAGATAGCAGTGCACGCAGCCCTCGATGGTCCGCTGGTTCGCGAAACACGCCCGCTTCGCCGCGCTTGCATGAGCGTCCGCGTAGACGGGGACCGCGATACCGACCAGGATGCCCACAATGAGCACGACCACGAGCAGCTCGATCAGCGTGAATCCCTGGTCCGAGCGCGAGGTGCTCCGGGTTGTCGGGTACGGCGCTTCCATACGCACAGATATCGGCCGTTCCCGCCGAAGTCGTAGTGTCATTCGGCGGCGTATTGTGCGCTGCGACGCAATAGCGCTCGCGCGAACGGATCGCACTGGCCACGTCAGGCCGTCGTTCGCGACCTCACACGGCCAATGCGCCGCAGACTACGAGCCGGCCATCTTCCGCTTGAGCTCGGCGACGCGCGCGCGGTATTCGGGCATGGAGGTGCCGAGGATCTGCGCGGCGAGGATGGCTGCGTTCCTGGCTCCGTTGATGGCCACGCAGGCGACCGGCACACCGGTGGGCATCTGCACCATCGAAAGCAGCGAGTCGAGCCCGCCCAGATCGCTCGTCTTCATGGGAACGGTGATGACCGGCAGCGGCGTGAACGCCGCGACGACGCCACCCAGGTGCGCGGCCTTACCGGCAGCGGCGATGACGACCTTCAGACCCCGCTCCTCGGCTTCGCTCGCCCACTCGTGTACCCGCTCGGGATTGCGGTGAGCGCTCGCGACCACGAGCTCGTAGGGAACGCCCAGCTCCTGAAGCTGGGTCGCGCACTCCTCCATGACGGCCATGTCCGACTGGCTCCCCATGATGATCCCGACCAGTGGCATCTCGTTCATAGCGCGGCTCCGACCTCTCGACTCGTCCTTCTCCCGCCGCCTAGTGCGGCATCGGTGCGTCTTGTGCGGTCTCGCTCTGCGCCTCGGCAGCGGCGATGGGGTGCGCGCGAATCTCCTCGGCACACTCCTTGAGGCCACCTTCGCCGAAGAGCAGGTCCCGCTCGTCGGCGGGAAGCGTCTCTCGCGCCTGATCGCGCAGGTTGTTCACGCCGACGAAGAACTGCCGCATCATCGCGACAAGCAGGTAGCGGCCCTTGGCAGTGAGCGTCAGCTGCGTCGCGTCGTCGGTCTCGAAAGCCTCGGAGCTGCGCATGAACGCAAGCTCGAGCGGAAGGCCCCGTTCGATGTCCAAACCGAAGTCCCGCTCGAACTGCTCCTTGTCGAGCGAGAGCCCGAAGAGCCCCATCAGGAATCGATACCGCATTCGGTCGCCGAGGGAGAAGGCCCGCTGCCGGACGGCTGAACACTTCCCAGCATCGACGAGTCTGTCGTACTCACCGAGCGAGAACGTGTTCACGTACAGCGTTCCTCCGAGGAACGAGAACGCACCCGAGCCGATGCCCACGTACTCCTCGTAGTCGACGATGTACTCGTCGATCATGCCGCTGTCGGCGCGGTCGAATGCCCACGCGCTGGATTGTCTGAACGTGTCCGAGAGCTGCTCGAGCGCGACCTCGTAGAACTCGGCCTCTCGGCGGTAGTCGACCTTCCCCACCGTGGCGCCCAAAGACTCCTTCACCGCCGGCGAGGCCATGAGGGGGTAGAACGTGGTCTGGTTCGTCTTCGATGCCTTGAGCATCTCGATGTCGTGTACGAGCATCTCCTCGGTCTGACTGGGGAAGTTGAAGATCATGTCCACGTTGAGCGACGGGAAGCGTCCCTCAATGGACTGCAGGCGCTCGAGGATCTCCTCGGCCGACCCGTACTTGTCGTAGCGGTCCATCATCTTGAGCAGACCGTCGTCGAACGACTGCACGCCCACGCTGAAGCGGTCGACGCGCTCGGCGAGCGGGTCGACGATCTCGGGGATGAGGTGGTTCGGGTTCGTCTCCGAGGAGACCTCGCGAATCTCGAAGAGCTCCTTGCCCAGGTCGATCGTCGAGATCAGCTCGTCGATCATGACGGTCGGCGTGCCGCCGCCCACGTACATCGAGGTGCACGGGAAACCCTTATCGGCTACGAGCCGCATCTCCTCACGAAGTCGGCGGAAGTACGATGTGGCGCGGCCTTCGTCGAACGGGAAGCGGTTGAAGGAGCAGTAGGGGCACAGTCGCTCGCAGAAGGGAACGTGCACGTAGAGCAGGTACTCGCGTCCGGGCACCGGGCCCGGGAGCCCGTTTCCGTCGAGAGGCTGCAGCGTAAGAAAGCGCGCGCTCGCACGTTCCATGACACCACTGAGAAGACGCTCGGAAAGCATGTCTCACGTTCCCCACGCCGAGCGACCCGCAAGTGCTCGGGCGCCGATGTCGCTTCGGTGGAACATCCCTTCGAATGCGATGCGCTCCGCCGCTTCGTAGGCGCGGTCCCGCGCCGAGGCGAAATCGGGGGAGAGCGCGGTGACGTTGAGCACGCGGCCACCGGCTGTGACGAGCGCGCCGTCGTCTCGTCGTCTCGTGCCCGCGTGGTAGACGGTCACGCCGGGTAGACGCTCGGCATCCTCGATCCCCGAGATGGGCTTGCCCATCACGTAGTCACCGGGATAGCCCCCGCTCGCGAGCACGACCGAGACGGCCCAGTGGCTGCTCCACGAGAGCTCGACCTCGTCCAGTCGGCCTTCGGCAGTAGCAAGCAAGACCTCGGCAAGATCGGTGTCCAGCCGAGGAAGGATCACTTGCGTCTCCGGATCGCCGAACCGCGCGTTGAACTCGAGGACCTTCGGGCCCTCGGCGGTCAGGATGAAGCCGCCGTACAGGACGCCCCGGTAGTCGATGCCCTCTTCGACCAGCGCGTGCGCGGTGAACTGCATGATCTCGAGCATGCGCGCGTACTCGTGCGCGTCGACGATCGGCACGGGCGAATAGACGCCCATTCCGCCCGTGTTGGGACCGGTATCGCCGTCGAACGCGCGCTTGTGGTCCTGCGCCGGCGCCATCGGCAGAACAGTGCCGCCCGCAACGAATACCAGCAGCGAGACCTCGGGGCCCTCGAGGTACTCCTCTACGAGCACTGTGGATCCCGCCTCGCCGAACTGCCCGGAGAAGCACGCTTCGATGGCCTCCCGAGCCTCGTCGAGCGTCATCGCCACCGTGACTCCCTTGCCTGCGGCGAGGCCGTCGGCCTTCACCACGATGGGCGCGCCGTGCTTCTCGACGTAGGCGACGGCGTCCGCCTCCGACGTGAAGCTTGCCGAAGCTCCGGCGGGAATGGAGTGCCGCTGCATCAGATCCTTCGCGAAGGTCTTCGAGCCCTCGATCCGCGCGCCGGCGGCGCCGGGCCCGAACGTGGGGACCCCCGCCGCCCGCAACGCATCGGCGAGGCCTGCAACGAGCGGCGCCTCGGGTCCGATCACCACGAGGTCGCAGCGCTGCTCGACGGCCCAGGCCGCCACCGACTCCTCGTCGGAGGGCACGACGACGTTCTCGGCGATAGCGGCGGTTCCGCCGTTGCCGGGCGCGACGAAGACCTTCTCGACGCGAGGTGAAGCGACGAGCGAGGACGCGATCGCGTGTTCGCGACCGCCCGAGCCGATGACGAGGATGCGCATGCCCATGACGAACCCTTTCGCTCCTGGCGACGAGCGTCCCTCGCATTGTATCCGAGAGAAGCAGGGGGTTCGGGGCGACACGCGCGGACGTCGGGCGCTCGGACACGTGGCACACGGGTACCATCCACATCGGTACCGTCACCGACCGAAGCGAGGCGGACATGGGCGACACGGACAAGGTGCTGGCGGCTATGAAGAAGGCCGGCGCGCCAGTCAGCGCGGGACAGGTCGCGGACATGACGGGCATGGAGCGCAAGGCCGTCGACAAGGCGATGAACGAGCTCAAGAAGAGCGAGAGCATCGAATCACCCGTGCGCTGCAAGTGGGTGCCGAAGGCGTAGAACGCCCGGCATTCGAGCGGCGACCCGGGTCACCGCCTGGGCGGAGATCCGCGAAGACGGGCGGACGGTCGCCCTCTCCAAGCCCGCGCCGGTGATCACGGACGGCGCTCCAACGTCCGGTATCGAGCTCCCGCTGGCAAACGCGCCCGACGCCGGCTTTCGGGCTCCCCTGCCCTGAGGCGGCGCCGGATTCCGTCCCGGCGTCGCCCGGATGCCGCTCGATCGCCGGCTCCGGTGTCACATTCTCGCCTTCCGCGGTGTCTACACATCGAGACGAACAATCAACGCCTGCCGGCGTACGTGGCGACCCGCGCACGCGTCGGGGGAAGATGGGAGCGTCAATGCAACGGGGGTCAGCCATCGCAAGCGAACGTCTCTCGCCAGCGCGCCAGACCGAGTTCGACCGCATCTTCCGCACCGAGCGGACAGCGGTCGAGCGTCATCTGGCCTACCTCACGGGTGATCGGGCCATCGCCGAGGACTTGACGCAAGATACCTTCGGCCGGCTGTACGATCGCATGCGTGCCGAGGATTCCGAGTCCCTGCTCACTCCGCGCAGCTGGCTGCTCACCGTCGCGTCGAACCTCGCGTACAACCACTTTCGCGCCGAGGGCCGGCGCGTCGCCCGCGAGACCGCGGCTCACCAAGCCGCCAACGCGCCGACCGGCGATCCTACGCCCGGCGTCGACGACGTCGTAGACGTCCGTCGCGCGCTCGGAGAGCTCGACGCACGCGACCGCTTCGTTCTCATGCTTCGGCACTCGGGATTCAGCTACGCGGAGATCGCCGAGGCCGTCGATCTCGCCCCGGCTTCCGTCGGCACCACGCTCGCACGAGCGCAGCGCCGTTTCAAAGACGTGTACGTCGGCCGCCGTGACGCGGCCGGGAAGGAGTGATCGGTATGTGTCAGGACGAAGGACGTCTCATGGCGTTCCTGGACGGCGAGCTGTCCGCCGAGGAGCACGCTGATCGTCGAGCGCCACGTGCGCGAGTGCGCCGCGTGCGGAGATGCGCTCGAAGGCCTGCGGGCAGACCGCGCGACCGCCTCGGCCGCGCTTGCGACGCTCGAGCCCGAGGGCGCGACGGTGGTTCCGCTTGCGCCTGCGGCCGCCGCAAGCACGGCGCGGTCGACGTCCGTGCCTCGCCGCAACCGCTTCAACTGGCGCTCCGTCGCCGCCGGTGTTGCGGCCGTCGCCTTGCTCGGTTCGTTGGCGTTCGGCCCCGTGCGCAACGCCGCCGCCTCTCTCCTGCAGGTCTTCAGAGTGCAGCAGGTGAAGACGGTCACGCTCACGCAGGCCGACCTCCAGAACTTGCAGGCCACGCTTGCGAAGGGGTCCGGCCACGTCGACCTCGAGTCCTTCGGCGAGGCGTGGGTCGATGGTGTCGGCCAACAGCCGAGGCAGGTCACACTCGCCGAAGCCGAGGCTGCCGTCGACTTCCCCGTGCGCTTGCCTGCGAATCAGCCGACGAAGCCCACGCTCACGCTCACGCAGGCCCAGACGCTTCGCTTCAAGTTCAACGTGGATGCGGTCAATGAGGCGCTCGCGTACTACGGCAGCGACCGCACGCTGCCTGACTCGCTCGACGGCAAGATCTTCGCCGTTCGCATCCCAGCCATCCTCCTCGCCCAGTACGGGAGCGACTCCGCCCAGGCGCCCGGGCCCACGACCGACCCGGACGACCCTGGTGCCGCTGCGGCGTCGGGTCCGTTCGCCGCCTCCGGTGGGATATACGTCGGCCAGGCCCGCAGCCCGGAACTCACCGTCCCCGACGGCGTTGATGTCGCGCAGCTCCGAGACCTGCTCGTCAACCTGCCGTTCCTGCCTGAGAATCTGCGTACGCAGCTCGCGGCCATCGACGACTGGCAGTCGACGCTCGTCATCCCCAACGTCGACGGCACCGCGCGCGACGTCACCATCGATGGGCAACCCGCTGTCGTGTACTCTCCGGATAGCGCCGCTCGAGATGCTCGCGCGGAGGTGGGCCCGCTGCCCGACTCGACCACGATCATCTGGAACGACAACGGTGTCGTGCGGGCGGTCGGCGGTTCGATCGACGAGGCTCAGGCGATAGCGCTCGCGAAGTCCACGATGAGGTAGCTGCCGGCAGGTCATCGAAGTCGGTTCGGCAGCGCGTGCGAAGGGTGCGATGAGCGACACCGATCTGGCCATCAGGACAGATGACCTGACCAAGCTCTACGGCCGCACCGTTGGGTGCGAGGGGATATGCCTCCAGGTTCGCCGGGGGCATATCTTCGGCTTCCTCGGCCCGAATGGCGCGGGGAAGAGCACCTTCATCAAGCTCATGGTAGGCCTGCACGCCCCCACGTCCGGGACTGGGGAGATCCTGGGGCGGCCGCTCGGCGAGTATCGGGCGCGCGCCGATATCGGCTTCCTGCCCGAGAGCTTCCGCTACCAGGAGTGGCTCTCGCCCGCCGAACTGCTCGACTTCCACGGGCGTCTCCTGGGCATGAGCCGTCCGCAGATCGCCGATGCCACGAAGCGCGTGCTCGCTCAGGTGGGCCTCGCCGACCATGCCGGGCAGAAGCTTAAGGGCTTCAGCAAGGGGATGCAGCAGCGATTCGGCTTGGCCGCCGCGCTCCTTTCGGACCCGCTGCTGCTCTTCCTCGACGAGCCGACCTCGGCGCTCGACCCGCTGGGGCGGGCGGAAGTGCGCCAGCTCCTTCTCGACGTGCGCGACCGGGGCACGACAGTGTTCCTCAACAGCCATCTCTTGGGCGAGGTCGAGCAGGTCTGCGACCAGATCGCAGTCATCGACCACGGCCATCTCGTCGCCTCCGGGCCACTATCAGAGCTTCTTGCGGGCCCGTGCGAGGCCGAAGTCGTGCTCGCCGAGCCGCTTGCCCTCGGCGCATCGGCGCGGATAGCCCAGCAGGTCGGCGGCACTGTCGCGAGCGAGTCGCCGACACTCGTCGTCTTCGGGCTACCGTCCGACGACGCGACTCCCGCGCTCGTCGACCGTCTCGTGGCCGAGGGAGCCCGCGTGCTCTCGGTCGAGCGTCGCCGGCGCAGCCTCGAGAGCCTGTTCCTCGATCTCACCGCCGAGGCCCACCGTGACTAGCGTCGGCACACCATCGCAGGGCAGCGCCATGCGGCGCATCGCCGCCGTGGCGCGTCTCACGTTGAGCGAGGCTCTGCGCAAACGCATGGTGCTCGCAGGGGCCGTGATGGCGGTGGGGTTCCTCGCGCTGTACGCCACGGGGCTGCATTTCGCATCGAAGGACATCGTCAACCAGGCGCAAGCCGGTCTGAGCGACCTCATCCGCCGGGGAATCGCCGCGCAGATGCTCTACGTGGGCCTGTTCCCGGCGGCGTTCCTCGTGGCGTTCACGACCATCTTCGCCTCGGCGGGGACACTCTCGGGTGACGTCGAGAGCGGCGTCGTGTACGGCGTGCTCTCCAGACCTATCCGGCGTGCCGAGTTCGTGGTGGGCAAGGCGCTGGGGCTCGCCGTGATGCTCGCGAGCTTCACGGTCGTCCTGAACGGCGCGGTCGTCTTGCTCGCGCACACGCTCATCGACGCCCCGCTCATGCCGACGTGGCCCGTGGCGCTGCTGCTGTTCGCGCTCGAGCCGATGCCGCTGCTCGCGCTCGCAGTTCTCGGAAGTTCGAGGTTGCCAACGCTCGCGAACGGCGTGCTGTGCGTGGCGTTGTGGGGCCTCGGCTTCATCGGCGGATTGCTCGAACAGCTCGGAGGGCTGCTCAGCAATGCGACGCTCGAGAACATCGGCATCGTGTCGAGCCTGCTGATGCCGCTCGACTCCATCCACCGCATGGCACTCTCGAAGCTCATCCCGGCCGGACTGCTCTTCCAGCAGAACGGGGTGCCCGGTGCGTCGTCATCCACGACCCCGAGCGCATGGATGGCTGTCTACGTACTGCTCTACGTGGTGGGGCTCGTCGCGCTCGCGGCGCGCGTCTTCACGAGGCGGGACCTCTAGCCACAACCCGCTACGTGCCCGCGATCGCCCCGCCCACAAGCGTTGCGATGACGATCGCTGACGCGAAGATCGTGATGGCCGCAACGATGACGTTGAGCCACGAGCGCTCCTTCCACCGCCAGATCGCCACGGCGCTGGTGACCGCCGCTATGCCGGCGTCCACAAGTGCGTCGGGTTCCTCGCACACGCGTGCATCGTGTCCCGATAAGCGCTGCGGGCCGCGGCTGGCATGCGCGCGGATGGGATGGGCGCGGCGCGGCCTTCGGGGAAGGCGGCTGCCGATCACGATGCTTTCTGGCGCAGCGTGTACGTCAGCTCCACGATGTCGCCCATGCGGCGAAGCGAGGACAGACGCTTGGGGCGCGTGGGTTGGGCGTGCCTGAGGAGCGGGATCCCCGCGCCGAGCAGGATGGGCATGAGCGTGATCCGATGTACTCGGAGATCAGTCCCGAATCCTCGAAGGAGCCCGCCAGAGCCGCTCCGCCCACGAGCCAGGCGCGCTTCGCACCGACGGCGTCGAGCTCGTTCGCGACCTCGGCCGGATACGCCGAAGTGGTCTGCACGCGTGCCGGCAGCTCGCCGAGGTTTCCGTGGGCGAAGACCCAGGTCGGCTTGTCCGAGTAGGGCCACTCGCCGAAGGTGAGCACCTGCTCGTACGTGGTCTTGCCGATCAGAAGCGAGTCGACGCCTGCGTAGAAGTCCGCGTATCCGAGATCCTCGGGCGAGGGAAACTCGTCAAGCCAGGCTACTCCTCCGTCGGGCGTGGCGATGAAGCCGTCGATGCTCGCGGCGACGTAGTAGACGATCTCAGGCATTCCCGTCTCCCTTACCCATGCTGGGTGGTCGTCCGTTTGCGCTGACGCGAGGGCTCCTCAACCCGACACGGACCTCCGGGATCACTATCGCTCTCCCGCGAGTTCGAGAAGCAACGCTGCCACTCCGGCCGGCTCGATCAGCATCGCATCGTGACCGCTCGGCAGTTCCCGCACCTCCCACCCCCGCTCCTTCGCCCTCTCGGCGCATGGCCGGAACACGGGGGTCATCGGCCCGCGCGTGCAGCGAATGAACGCTCCCGGGACGGCGGCACTCTCGGGTGTCGCAGGCGGGGGCGGCTGCGTGAAGGTGGCCATGGGCTGCGGCGTCATCCGTGCCGCCGCCCACTCGGCAAGGTCCGAATCGACCAAGCCGAGCAACTCGAGGGATGGCGGAGGCCGAAGGCCATCGTTGAGGGCAGCGTCGGCCTCGACCTGCGCTCGCATCGCCGGAGGCCAGAGGTCGATCTGGCTCTGGCCCTCTTCGGGCAGGTATGCGTCCAGATACACGAGCAGCCCGAGGCGATCCGGCGCAATCGCAGCGACCCCTGTGATGACCATGCCCGCGTAGCTGTGGCCCACGAGCACGACGTCCGAGAGGTCCTCGTAGAAGAGAAGGTTGGCCACGTCCGCGACGTGCGTCATGAGGTCGACGCCGCAGTGCAGGAGGTGGGAGCGGTCGCTCAGACCGGTGAGCGTCGGGGTGTAGACGTCCGACCCGGCCGCTCGCAACAACGACCTCACATCTCGCCAGCACCATCCGCCATGCCCGGTGCCGTGCACGAGTACGAACGTCGCCACGATCTCTCCTTCGGCTGTCACCGGCTACGTCAGTGATGTACCCGGCGCGAGCACGCCCTGCCGCGAAGCGATACCCGCCGAGAGCGCTACATCGCAGCTACCACCGCCGAGACGCCTGCCACGAACACCCAGAACGCGACCCTCGCGTTGGGATGCGGCGTGCGACTGCGGATGTTCCCGTTCACAACCCAGAAGATAGCGAGCATGCCGGCGGCTACGAGCGACACGCGGGGCAACGGGAAGGTACTGGAGCCAACGCTGTTCACGCCCATGACGAGGAGGTAGCCGAGCAGAGACCAGAGGTCGTCCATCGAGAGGTTGCGTTGCATCCAGTTCAGGGTGGCCGCCTTTCGACTGTTCTTCTAGCCTCGCTGACGGATGTCCCGCCGTTGGAACAGAGGGAACGACAGCGCGATGAAGATGACGCAAAGCGCCGCGAGAACGGCCGCATTGCCCCAGTCCATCCCGTTGTTCAGCGGGTCGTTCCCCAGGTAGTAGTAGAACGGTGATAGCTTCGCCCATTGGGCGAGCGTGTCGTTCAGCATCCCGAAGCCGTTGAGCAGGTGCAATGCGATGCCGGCGCCGACCGCGCCGTAGACCGCGACCCTGGAGTCACCCGTGCCCGCGCTGAGCGCAAGTGCCAGCGCTCCGAACGCGAGCCCTACGAGGGAGCAAAGCACGCACGTGATGGCGATGTTGCCCGTACTGATGTGAAGCCCCCCGAGGACAGATCCCAGGGCAACCCCGATGAACAGCACGAGACCGACCAAGAACGCGTAGAGCACCATGGTCAAGGTCTTCTCGGCGAGGACTCGGGCGCGGCTCACCGGGTTGGAAAGAAGCAGTCCCATCGTTCGGCGCGACTCTTCGCCGGCCAGTCCCCCCGCACCGATGGCGATCGTGACGACCATGACGAGGATGGGGCCCATCATGCCGAACGTCTCTATCTGGTAGAAGCCCTGCGGCGTGCCGATGTTGCCGCCCCCGACCAAGGCGACGAGACTCTCCGGGAGCTGCGAGATCGCCTCGAGCGCCGCCTTCGGCATAGCCGAGTAGAGCGGACCGAGCATGACCTGCACGAGGATCGCGTAGTAGGTGACGATGACGAACAGCCCCTGGTAGTCCGAGGCGGTCTTGACCCAGATGCTCGACACCCGGGCCGACCCGATGATCGCGCCGATGTAGCGCTCCGCCGTCGGATTCGCGCGAATGCGGTCGAGCAGCGTGGCACCCACCGACTGCCCCTTGAGGTCTCGCCGCCCGACACCAACAACGGCGAGGGCCAGGAGCACCGCGCACGCGCCGAAGAGCACCCCCACGTGCCACCACTGAACCCCGTTTATCAGCGGGTTGTCCCCGTTGAAGTAGTACCACGGGACTACTTTGACCGCGTCCTTCCCCCAGGTGAACAGGGGCAGCACGCCGAAGGCGACAAAACCGATGACCATCACACTGGCGGCCGTGCCTGCTGCGGCGCCGCGGTTTCCGGTCCACGCGCCGATCGACATAGCGAGAAAGCCGTAGAAGAGCGAACCCGCCAGGAGGTGAAGCGTGAGCGCGCCTGTGTGCATGCCTTCGATCGATACGCCCAGGACGCTCGACGTGAGCAGGATGCTTCCCCAGAGCGCAAGAACGGCTAGCACGGTGAGCAGCACCATCGAGCCGGCCTTGGAGAGGAGGACGTGGGTCCGGCTCTTGGGATTGGCGAGCAAGAGCCCGATGGTTCCCGCTCTCTCCTCGCCGGCGATCGACGCGCCGCCCATCGAGAGTGCCATGGCCGCCAGGGTCATTGCCCCGTATGTCGAGATCAGCACGCCGATGGCCAGGCTTCCGACGTCGGCCTTCGAGGGGATGTTGAGTATCGCGCGGTACACGCGGGGAAGCGACGTGTAGATGCCGAGATCGACCGTGCGGTATGCCGCCATCGCCATCAGAAGGAGTGCCGCGAGACTGAAGACGGCGATGAACCAGCCGAGCCAGCGATCTCGAAGTGTCTTCGCGAAGACGCTCGACAGCATCAGGCCGCCCCCTCCTCGTCCCTGTAGTAGGTGAGGAAGATCTCCTCGAGGTCGGCCTCCTGGCTGCTGATGTCGTGGATCGCGTAATGTTCAGAGGCAGCCGCCAGCAACGCTCCCATGTCTCCCCCGAAGGACATGACGACCCGGTGGTTCTCGACCTCCACGTCACTTACACCGGGGATCGCCTCGAAGATTGCCGGATCCGCCCTGGCGTCGAGTTCGAGTTCGACGCGCCGCATTGCCTTCGCCCTGAGCGTCGAGACCGACTCCACGGTGACCAGGTGACCGTGGCGGATGATCCCGACCCTGTCGGCAACACGCTGCACCTCGGAAAGCGTATGGCTGGAGAGGAAGACGGTGCCCCCGCCATCGGCGAACTCCCGCATCATCTTCTGGAGCTCGCGCTGGATGAGCGGGTCGAGACCGGTGCTCGGCTCGTCGAAGATGAGCACGCTCGGTTTGCTCATGAACGCTTGAATCAGGCCGACCTTCTGCCGGTTGCCCGACGAGAGATCGCCGACCTTCCTGGAGAGATCCACGTCGAACCTCGCTCGGAGGCTCTCGACATGCGCCCAGTCCACGCCACCCCGAAGGTTCGCGAAGTACGTGAGGATGTCCTTGCCGGTGAGGTTGGGATACATAGCCAGGTCACCCGGCAGATAGCCGATGTGCCGACGGATCTCGACGGGCTGCTCGTGCGTATCCATTCCAAGGATCCACGCCCGCCCCCGTGTCGGCCGGATCTCGTCCATCATGGTGCGGATCGTCGTCGTCTTCCCGGCGCCATTTGGACCAAGGAAGCCGAACACCTCACCGGCCGCGATCTCGAGGTCCAGGTCCTCGAGCGCGTGCACCTTGCCGTAGTACTTGGTCAGGCCCTCGGTTCGGACCGCAGACTGCTCGTTCACGGACGCTCCCTTCGGAGATGCGGCTGGGGCCGGGTCGAGCATCTCGCCTACTTGGCTGTCTTGCGCAGGGTCTCCTCGACTCTGAATACGACGATCCGCCGAATGAGGTCGACCGGCAGCGGTTCGTCAAGCGGGAACTGCACGGAGCCCTTTCCCGTCTTGTAGTGCGAAAGGGCCTCCTTGAACTCCTCCATACCCGTCGGCGTCGGGTACAGCCCGACGTGGTGGGTGAATGCGGCGAAGTGCACCAGGTGCCTGCCGTTCATGTCGAACGTCGGGATCGCGTAGCTGATCGTCTCAGTCGCCTCGGGCGCCAGCTCTCGGATGAGCGCTCGTATCTGCTCGAGCACCTTCTGGGTCTGGGGCGGGAACTCGGCGATGTACTCGTCGATGCTCGCCGTGCCGGGTCTCTCGGCCATCGTGAGTCTCCATTCCGTATGGCTGCCCGCCCTCTCATGCGCAGAGGCCTACAAGACGATACCCCTTGAAGGGAGGTCGGTCGCTCCACGCAGCGGGGCGACCGGGAGGCGGCCGAAGAAGGGCACTCGTCAGCGTGGTGTTCACGAGCTACACGGCCATGTATCTCACCGCCGCGGCAGCGTCGGTGATCGCAGGCGTGTTCGCCTGGAAGCGCCGGTTCGCCCCGGGCGGCGTCTGGCTCTGCGCCATGTCCGTCAGCACCACGGTGTGGGCTCTCGCCGAGGCGTGCGACTACTCTTCGATGACCCTGTCACGCCACGTGTTCTGGGCGAAGATCTCGTACCTGGGTGCCACGACCGCGCCGGTGTTCCTGCTTCTCTTCGTGCAGGCCTACCTGGGCCGCACCGCGTGGACGCGACCGCGGGTGGTGGCCGGCCTTCTGGCGGTGCCGGCCCTCGCCATCGCCGCGGCATTCACCAACGAGCTGCACCATCAGGTCTGGACCGGGTTCCTCCTGATGCCCGACCGTCCGTACCTTATCGTCTACTACCACGGGACCGCGTACTGGCTCGTCACGATCTACGGGCTGGCCTTGGGACTCGTGGCGTCGACGCAGCTGCTGGTCATCGCCGTCCGAGCACGGACGCTCTATCGAGCCCAGAGCATCGCCGTGATGATCGCGGTGCTCATCCCTTGGTGCTCGGAGCTCGCCTATAGCCTCGAGCCGGGGGTCCTGCCGGGCATCGACCCCGCCGTCGCACTCGCGTTCACCAGCGCGATCCTCGCATTCGCCATGCTGCGCTTCAGGCTGCTCGACGTCGTGCCGGTGTCTCGCGAGGTCTTGGTGGAGGAGATGACCGACGGTCTCGTGGTGCTCGACCGAGACCGGCGCGTGCTCGAGATCAACCCCGCCGGCATTCGGCTCCTTGGGATCCAGCGTACGGTCAGGATGGGCGAGCCGCTCACCGACGTGCTCTCGCACTGGCCCGAGGCCGCCCGAGCGATGCTGGGCGAGGCCGACTGCGAGTCGTTCGACACACGATTGACCCGGGGCGGGGTCGACCTGAGCATGCATCGGCTTCGCCTCCGAGACGACGGCCGGGGCCGAGAGCGCGAGATGCTGATGCTGCGTGACGTCACCCAGCAGGCGTTCGCCGAAGACGCGCTCAGGCAGGCGCTCCAGAGTCTTCAGACGCGCATGGCCGAGGTCGAGGCGTTGCAGGCCGAGCTTCGCGAGCAGGCCATTTGCGATCCGCTCACGGGTCTGAACAACCGTCGCTTCTTCGCCGAGTCATTCGAGCGCGAGCTCGGTCGGGCCGCGCGCGAGGGCTACCCGGTGAGCCTGGTCATGTTCGACATAGACCACTTCAAGACCGTGAACGACACCCTGGGCCACGCAGCGGGCGACGCCGTCTTGCTGGCGCTGGGTGCGGAGCTCCGGGCTCAGACCCGCATGGGCGATGTCGCCTGCCGGTATGGCGGCGACGAGTTCCTCGTCATGCTTCCGAACACCTCGCTCGAAGTCGCCGCGCAGTTCGCCGAGCGATGGAGGGAGACGTGGCGCGGGCGCATGAAGCGAGTTGGCGTGGGCGAGCTGCATTCGGCTCTGTCGCTTGGAATCGCTGCGTTTCCCGAGCACGGCGCGACGTGCGACGAGATCATCCACGCGGCCGACACCGCCGTGTACGCGGCCAAAACGGCCGGCCGCGATCGCGTGTGTGTCGCTCAGGCGGTACCCCAGGGCGGCTCGCTCCCTCTCAGCGTGCCATCAGAGCGTCTGGTCGAGCACTCGCCTCGATGAGGAGGCGCGACGCGCCTCGGCTACCTGACCGCAAGCCCCAGGTAGTACGGCCAGATCATGAGGCCCAGCAGGATCTTCCACCACACGAGCTGCGCGAACGAGATAGTGAACATCCAGCCGATGACCCAGAAGATGCCTGCCCCGGTGTCGACGCGGACGTTGGAATTGCTGGCCATGACGTCTTCCTCCCTTGGACGCGGACTGTACAGGCAATCGACGGGACGTCCTCCCCTTGGCGGAGAACGCCATCCGAGTTCCGTCGGGGTGATGGTAGCCTGCCGCGCACTCAAAGGGCAGGCGCGATGCTTGGGGTGCGTATGGGGAACAAGCTCTAGTGTCCGTGCGGCCCTGCCTCGAGTGGGCCTTGGTAGACACGCGTTCGTGGGGGTAGATGCGCATGAGGAAGCTTAGACTCTGGTCGCTCGTCACAGTGGCGTTCGTGTTGCTCGCGCTTGCCGTGCCCGGCACCGCTCTCGCCTTCGAGCAGAGGTCGGGTGGGAACATCACCGTCTCCGAGCCGGTCTCCGACGACCTGTTCCTCTTCGGCAACAACATCGATGTCTCGGCGCCGATCGACGGGGACGTCTTCGCGTTCGGCAGGGCCATCACCATCTCCGGCGACGTGAGCGGCACGGTCGTTGCGGCCGGGCAGACCGTGCGCGTGACCGGCGCGGTGGCGAACAGCGTTCGCGCTTCAGGGCAGACTATCGAGATCGGCGGCAGCGTGCTCGAAGACGTGATGCTCGCCGGCATGACGGTCGACGTCGCAACGGACGGTTCCGTAGGTCGGGACGCTTTGGTCGCAGGTCAGACGGTGACTCTTGCCGGAAACGTGGGCCGAAATGTGCAGGCGGGGGCGGCCGACCTGACCATATCGTCCACGGTCGGGGGCGACGTGACCGCCGACGTGACCGATCTCACCGTGACGAACTCCGGGAGTATCGAGGGGAACCTCGACTACACGAGCGCACACCAGGCGACCGTGCAACGGGCAGGTCGCGGGGACGACCACTCGCCATCAGCCCCAGACCCGACAGATCGATCGCCAGCCGAACCCGGCTGTCACCGCGTTCTTCGCGGCGCTCGGCTGGGTCCGCAGTCTCATCGGGATGCTGCTGTTCGGCGTCGCGGTCGTCCTGCTTGGCCGAGGTCGAGCGACCGTGGCATCCGACGCTCTTGTCGCACGCCCGTGGCCGAGTCTGGGCGTCGGGTCTCGCGCTCCTCTTCGGCGTGTGGCCTGTGGCAGCACTCGTCTTCTTCACCGGACTGCTGTTCGGCGGCTGGTGGATCTCGTTCGTCTTGCTTACTGCGGTGTGGCTGCTCGCGCTCGTGGGCGTGATCGTCGGAGCTCTCGCGCTGGGCAGACTGCTGCTGAGATGGATGCACAGGGAGCTCCACCCGCTGCTCGCGATGGGGCTCGGAATCGTCGTCATCTGGGTGGTTGGAGCGGTGCCGTTCGTGGGCTGGCTTCTCGGCTTCGCGGCAGTGACGTTCGGGACCGGCGCGACCGCCCTGGCGCTGTGGGGCCGGGCAGCATCGCCCGCCGCGCCTGAGGTGCAAGTCTATGCGGCACCTCAACCCGTGCAGCCCCCATACCCGCAGGCGACCGGCGCGCCACCTCCCCCGGGAGCCCCGCCGAACCCTGCGCCGCCGCCTGCACCGCCGACGCCGGCACCGCCGCCGGAGGCCCCGCCCGCTCCCTGAGACGATACTGGGGCGGTACACTCACAGCCGCTACAAAGACCTGCCTTGCTGGAACGCGCTTCGTCGCAGGGAGTTGGCGTGCCGAACGTCCTCGAGGTGGAACACCTCGCGAAGCGCTACGGAAGCTTCGTGGCGGTCCAAGACGTGTCGTTCTCCGTTGCGGAGGGCGAGATCTTCGGCATCCTCGGCCCAAATGGAGCCGGCAAGACCACGACCGTCGAATGCCTGCAGGGCCTGCGCAGGATGGACGGCGGCGAGGCGAGAGTGCTCGGCCTCGACCCTCGGCATCATTCCGAGCAACTGCGCAGGCAGATCGGCTGCCAGCTCCAGGAATCCGCCCTTCCGGACAAGATGAGAGTCTGGGAGGCCCTCTCGTTCTTCGGCTCGCTTCGGGCTGAAGGTGCTCGCTGGGAGCAGGTCATGGACGACTGGGGGCTCTCGGAGAAGCGCAACGCTGCGTTCGGCAACCTCTCCGGCGGCCAGCAACAGCGGCTGTTCATCGCACTCGCCGTTCTGAACGCTCCCAAGCTCGTGTTCCTCGACGAGATGACCACCGGGCTCGACCCTATGGCACGCCGCGAGGTCTGGGAGCTCGTGCGGCGGCTCCGCGACAGGGGCACGACGGTCGTGCTCGTGACCCACTTCATGGACGAGGCCGAGACGCTCTGCGACCGGCTCGCGGTCATCGACGACAAGCGAGTCGTGGCCCTCGGCACGCCGGACGGCCTGATCGAGGAATACGAGAGCGGCGCCGAGGTGACGTTCTCGACGGACGCGACCGACCTCGAATTCCTGCGGACTGCCGAAGGAGTACGAGCGATCGAGCGGGATGGCCGACGGGTGACGGTACACGGAGACGGCGCGCTGTTGGCTTTCGTCGCGGCGTCGCTCGTCGAGCACGGGATCGCTCCCACGGACCTGCGCGTCAAGCGCACGAGTCTCGAGGATGTGTTCTTGCGCATCACCGAGGGGAGGACCTGACGTGCGCTCGGCGATGCGTCTCTCGTGGGTCGAGATCAAGCTCTTCGTGCGCGACCCCATGACCGTGCTGTTCTCGCTTGCACTGCCGGTGATGATCTTGTTCGTCCTGGGTGGGGTGTTCGGGAACACGGCGTCCAAGCCGGGGGAGATGGTCGTCTATCGAGGAGTCGGGCCGATGAGTTACTACGTCCCCGCCTACCTTGCGTTGATTGCGGCGTCGGTCGGCGTGATCAGCCTGCCGGCGCATATCGCGGGCAATCGCGAGCGTGGCGTCCTCAAGCGCTACCACGCGTCCGGCGTGAGCGTGTGGGCGGTCGCCGGTTCGCAAGTCGCGGTTGCCGTCGTGCTCTCAGCGGTCTCTGCAATCGTGCTGTTCGCGATCGCGCGGCTGGGATACGACTTCACGCTACCGGAGTCGTGGGCCGGCTCGATCGGCACGTTCCTGCTCGTCGTACTGGGGTTCGCGGCCTTCGGCATCCTGCTGGGCTCAGTGCTCAAGACAGCGAGAGCGGCGCAGGCGGTTGGCGTGCTGTCCTGGTTCATCCTCATGATGCTCGGCGGGGCAGGTCCGCCTCGCGAAGTGCTTACGGACCAGATGCGGTTCGTCTCCGATCTCACACCACTGTGGCCTGCGGTGAAGATGATCCAGCAGCCGTGGCTTGGGCTCGACCCTGGCTCGGCCTGGCTCGTGTTCGGCGGCATCGCGATCGTGTCCGCGGGGCTTGGCGTCTACTTCTTCAGGTGGGAATAGACGACACGAGCCGAGAGTCGTGGGCCGCGTTTGGACGAAGTCGACACCCGTCACACCGCGAGACTCAGCGCTATGAGCGTCTGGCCCAGGTAGTACGCCGGGAGCCCGATCGCCTTGTTCGCGAACCTCGGCTGTCCGAAGCGTTCGCGACCGACGGCGATGTCCGAGCCAACGACGAGAACGACTCCGCAGACGAGCAGCACGGACCGATGAGCGATCCCAGCAGCCGTGCCTGTGGACAGCATCGCCGAGATGACCACGACGTACGCGCCGATCGGCGTCCGCATAGCAGCGGGAAGGCCACCCCCGAACCGCAGCCACGCGCCGACCGCGACCAGAGCCACAACCAGCGCGGTCACCACGAGCGTCGTGCCGCCGGTGCCGTAGACGGCGAACGCAACGGTGAAGGCGGTATGGGCGAGCGCGAAGAGCGCCACACCAGTGAAGAAGGCCTTCCTCCCGCTAAGAGCGAGGGCCACGTCCCCTGCCGCGGAGAGAACAAGGGCGGCGAACGCGAGCCGGCTCCAGGACGCGCTCAGCGCGCCTGCTGCCAGCGCGGTTCCCACGAAACCGAGCGATGCCGAGCCCTTTGAGACAGCGTAGGCGCGCGGCAAACCGAGGCGGAAGCACGCGAGTGCAGACGCGACGCCCAGCGCCGTGACGAACATGCAGGCGATGGCGAGATCCCAGCTCATGCGCCACCTCCTCAGCACATTGCACTCACGTGCAGGCAAGCGGTCCTGCCGCTCCCACAAGACATCCTATGCCCCATGCTCGACAATCACACCAGCAGGCGCTGCCGGACCCGACAAACCGACCGACCGGGCAGTCAGGAGATCCCGATGAGGGCAGCGGTCCACTACACCTACGGCTCGCCCGCGGAGGTCATGCACCTCAGGGAGATCGACGTGCCCTCGGTTCCTGACGACGCCGTGCTGATTCGTGTCGGCGCGGCCGCGGTGAACCCTCCGGATTGGGCCGGAGTCACCGGCACGCCCTACGTCGTCCGTCCGGCCTACGGCCTTCGCCGGCCCAAGAACCCCGTGCGCGGTACGGACGTCGCAGGCGTCATCGAGGCCGTCGGCAAGGACGTGAAGCGATTCAGGATCGGCCACGAAGTCTTCGGCGAGGGCGTCGGCACGTTTGCGGAGTGCGCGATCGCCAAAGAGAAGATGCTGGTGGCGATGCCGACCAACATCACCTTCGAGCAGGCGGCGGCCGTTCCGATGTCCGGACTCACCGCCTACCAGGCGCTTCGCGACGTCTGCGACGTACAGCGCGGGCAGAAGGTGCTGATCGTGGGGGCGGGGGGCGGCATCGGCACGTTCGCCGTGCAGATCGCCAAGTGGCTCGGCGCGGAAGTCACTGGCGTGTGTAGTACCAAGAAGCTGGAGCTGGTCCGATCGCTCGGCGCGGACCATGTCATCGACTACACGAAGGAGGACTTCACTGAAGGCGACGAGCGCTACGACTGCATCCTCGACAACGTGCTCGACCATTCGCTCTCTCGGCTCGTGCACGTGCTGAAGCGCACCGGCACGCTCGTGCCCAACGGCGGTCAGTTCTACAAGCGGTGGACGGCGAGCACGGGCGTGATGCTCATCAAGGCGCCGCTGCTCTCGACGTTCGTGCCCCAGCGAATCAAGCCGGTCATGCTCGCGGGCCAGCAGGACAACCTGCTCGCTCTCAAGGATTTACTCGAAGTTGAGGCGCTCAGGCCGGTCATCGGCAACACCTTCACGCTCGATCAGGCTGCCGAAGCGGTCGCCTGCTGGGGAGCTGGGCACGCACGGGGGAAGATCGTCGTCACGGTTGGGTGATGCAACGCGCCCCCGCGCGGGTCACTGGCGGGTTGGCGGGAGGTTGTGAGCAGGAGGCGCTGCGCGCCCGCGGGGACGCGCGCGAGATCAGGACGTCGTCTTGCCCGGACCTGGGCCTTGCTTGTCAGGGGCTAGGGCCTGGTCCCCCTCCAGGTTCGACCACCCCGCCGACTGTACCGCCAGGCCGAACACGCCGCTTACCAGCATCAAGACCCCGGCCACCCAGTGGATGTGCCAGAAGCCCGCGACCGCGCCCACGACCGCGCTCCCTTGGGCCACCTGTTGCGCGACCAAGACCGTTCGGGACGTGTCCACACGACGACGGAAGAGCTCCTGCCGATTGAGCAGTATGAGTGCCGCAAGGAGCGGTATGGCCACTGCGAACGCTCCGACGCAGATCTTGGCAGCGAGGTCGAGCGGCTGTTCGTACAGGAAGGGCTGCACCATGACGACGCCGATGCCGATGAGGCCGCCGTATGTCAGGTCGCGCTCGGTCAGCCACTCTCGTACTTGCCGAGGATCGCGCATGGCCGCCTCGGTGTATTCGTCGGTCATGGCTTTGACCTCGGCGCGAAACGCCTTGGGGTCCTCGACAGCGAGCACCTCGAGATCGCGCATGCGGTCAGATGTCTCGTTCGAATCCACCACGCGCTCCTTTCGCGCTCACCGGCCACACAAGCTCATACCCCGGTTGTGGGCCCGAGAGCCGCGGGCGAGCGGAGCGCTCGATTGCGCGGCTTCGTGCCTCCAGGAGCCGCTAGAGACTAACTAGCGAGGTGCGGCGTCTGCGTGGACGTCCCGGCCGGGCCGGTTCCCGAGGCGGCTCGATCTCCCTCGGCGACCTTCACACCCATCACGAGGAGCCACAATGCCAGCCCGACTTCGGCGACGAAACTCACGGCGAGGCCGGGGTAGGTGATTACGCGATACGCCGGCGCCAGCAGCGCCTGGAGGAACCAGATCAGGACGGCGACGCCGTCGACCATCAGGAGGACTCCCAGGAACCGGGGAAGGAATCTGGACTTGTAGACGAGGTAGCCGAGCGGGAACAGCCACGTGCCGAAGAACAGCTGGGCCGTGACGAAGCCCGTCTTGTAGACGCTGGCGGACAGCAATGCCAGGCCCTGGAGCTGGGATGCCGAGAAGGCCTGCATGCCGCTAGCCGTGTTCCCCTGCAGCATCGCCGAGATAAGCGGGAGCATGCTCGCACACTGGATCGCGACACCGACGACGTTGAGCAGCAGGAACAGCAGCGCCACGTTCTCGTTGACCGGACGCAGCAGCACGTAAAGCCCCCACGCGGTTGCGAGGAAAAGGAACGCCGATACGAACGCGACGACGAGGCCAAGCAGGAACGAGAACACATTCGTGACGATCGCCTGGAAGACCTGCTGCGTCACACGACCGGTTTGTCTGCGTCCATGCGTTTGCCAGGCGGGTGGGAACCCCCCGACGCTACGCCACGCGGATGATCACGTTGCCGCGCTTGTGCCCGATGTCGACGTACCTGTGCGCGTCGACGATGTCGTCCAGAGCGTAGGTGCGATCGATCACGGGTCTGATCTCACCCCGCGACGCGAGCTCGCCCAGCAACACGAGGTCTTCGCGCCGGAGCTCCGGTTTGCCGTCGTCTACCGAGATGCAGGCTCCGCCGGGGACAAGCACTTGCCGGCACCGCCGAAGAGCCGCGGCGCTCTTCTTCTTGCCCACGGCGTCGAAGATCAGGTCGTAGCGCTCCGCCCCGTCCACGAAGTCCTCGACGGTGTAGTCGACCACTTTCGTGGCGCCGAGGGACTTCACAAGCTCCACGTTGCCGGTACTGCAGACGCCCGTGACCTCCGCGCCGAGATGCCGGGCGAGCTGCACCGCCGACGTGCCCACCGCCCCCGAGGCCCCGAAGACGAGGACCCTTTGTCCCGCCCGGATGCCGGCCCTGCGCAAACAGCTGAGAGCGAGGAGGCCTCCGTAGGGAATGGCTGCCGCTTCCTCATCGGAGAGGTTAGTCGGTCGCGTGGCCAGAAGTCCGTCGTCGGGCCAGCACACGTACTGCGCGTACGTCCCGAACCGGTGTTGGTCGAATCCGAATACCCGGTCACCCACCTCGAACGACGTGAAGTCGGCTCCGACGGAATCCACCACCCCTGAGAGCACCATGCCGAGCACCGGCTGCCTCGGCCCGTTCCACCCGAGTGCGAGTCGCGCCATCATCCGGTACGCGGGAGACAGTCTCAGGCCACGGACGTAGGTGTCGCTCGACGTGACGGCGGTCGCCCGGATGCGTATGCGGACCTCGTTCCTCCGAGGGACTGGAGTCGCGAGTTCCTCGACGTGGAGAACCTCGGGCGGGCCGTATCGCGTACAGACTGCTGCCTGCACTCTTAGCCCCTACCGGAAGCGAGCACGGACGCGTTGAATCCCTTGGCTATCAGCCACACCGCCAAGACCATCTCTTGCAGGAAGATCGGGAGATTCAAGACGATTTGGGGCGCCGTCATGGGAGTGATGACCTGGAACACGACCAGGACGCTTGCCGTGAAGCCCATGACGACTGCAACAACCCCCCAACCGGACAGCCATCGAGGGATGAGCCTCGATCGATAGAACACGATGTAGTACATCAGGCCGCCCACGTAGAACGCCAAAGTCCCTACGATGCCCGCCCAACTCCGGACTGCCAGCAGAAGTTCGCCTGAGGCGTGAACGAACGAAGCCGACGTCCCGGCCTCCGCAGTTCCCAACGTCAGCATCGATAGCACCGCGATCGCACCAATGCTGTAGAACCCTGCCTCAAGGACTCTGAAGCCGACGGACCCGAGCGCCAGACCCTCCCCGAATCGCCTCAAGACCGGATACAGCGCGATCGCGATGCCGGCGGATGCGAAGAAAGCAACCAGCCCGAGGAGCGCTCCCGCAGCCACCTGGGTCTGATTGGCGGCAACCTTGGCGAGAACGTCGCCCCCTTTAAGGATCGGATCCAAGAGCACCACCCTGCCGAGCAGGCTTGCAGTCGTAGCGACTATGAACAGCACTCCTGCGACTACCGCCGTTCGCCTGTCTTCTCTCATGATTGACTCCCCATTCCTCGTCAACTCCCCTAAATCCCGTCCTGTGGACCTGCCCAAGACGCGGCAGGTTGAAGCTCTTGCCAGGTGGCGTGCTTCTACCCCTAGGCGAATGCCACGACGGCCAGGGTGCCCACGGCGGCCGCTTCGACTGCCAGTGCCCCTGCGGCGGTGGGACCGATCTTCCGGTACGTATAGCCCGCCATACCGAGCAACAGGATCAATCTGACGACCTGGCCCACGGCCGGTCCGCCAGCCTGAAGTCAGGCGAAGCCTGATGCGACTACGAGGCCCCCCGCCACCAGACAGACTCCCGCCAGCACTCGCGACGACAACTGCTTCTGCTTGCCCCTCGCGGCGTACCAGACGGCGAACGCGACGAAGACGACGATTCCGGCGAGCATGGTTGCGATGGGCAGGATGAACTTGCTGTCCATGGCTCAGCCCACCTCGCGCATCATGGCTTCGATGGACTCCACGCTGGTCGCGAGCTTCGCCAGATCGGCCTGCATCGCCGCCTGCGAGTCGCGCAACTCTCCTGCGAGCGTCGCGTAGTCCGCCGCCAGTACCTGGTACTGCTCGTTGTACTTCGCCTGCATCTCCGCGAGCTGGAAACGAGAGCGCCGGTGCGCGGGTGTCTGCACCGCAGCGACCACCAGGAAGATCACCACTACCAAAACGATCGCGAGCGGCCACGTCAGTGTCATTTCTTCGCCCTTCCGTCTGCTTCGCTGTCCGCGCTGAGCGTCTTCGTCGCATCGGTGACGCGCTCGGGCGTCAGGTGCTCGTCGAAGTCCGTCACGGTGAAGAAGCGAAGTGCCTTTCCGTCTTCCGAGATCTCGTGGCGTCCGACCACGAGTCCCGCCTTCTCCAGTACTTGCAGGTGCATGTGGAGGAGCGGTCGTCCGATTCCAAGCTCCCGAGCCAACTCGCTGACGTAGCTCTCACGACTCTTCAGGGCCGCGAGGATCCGCAGCCGATGGGGGTTCGCAAGCGCGCTCAGCATCTGGAGCAACTGGTCGCCTGTTCGTTCGTCCGTCATGTCCCTCCTTCATGTGTCAGTATATTCTGTCATGTGATGTTCCGAGATGTCAAGACTCTTCTGCAGAAAGTAGTCCTGCCTCGGAGATGGAAGAAGCCCCGGTCCCGGCGACCAGGGCTTCAACTACCTTCTGGCGTGCGAGGATCGGTGCCTCGGGGCTACCCCGCCACCAGTTCGCCGGCCGGAGTAGGCTCCTCCGAGGTGCGCCATCTCCACGCTGTCCGCAAGATGACCAGACAGCCGAGCGCCTCGAGGCCTGCGATGAAGATGTAGTGGGGGGCGGCTGCGCCGCCGCCGACGATGTAGGCGATCGTGAACACGCTCGCGACCACGTTGGCCCAGCGGGCCGCTCGCAGCGGCAGCAGCTGGGAGAGTAGCGCCATGGCGATCGGGATCTGGGTCACGATCGCGGCGACGAGAAGGAATGTCGGAGTGATCGTGATCTGCTCCGCACGGCCCTCCAGAATCTGGTTCAAGTACCCCGGATACATGAAGCTGAGGATGTCCGCGTAGATCATGTTCAGCATCACGAAGACCCACAGCCACGAGAGGCGTGCCCTCGTCTCAGTGTGATTGGCGGTCATTGCGTACTCCTTTCGGTCCGGTGCCGACCTCGTCGGCGCCCGTTCGGCTGGTGTTCCTTCATTACTAACGTTGTTAGTATGAGGCGTGACCACTATCTACTAACAGTGTTAGTATGTCAAGCGGGCGCCATCGCCCGCGGGGCAGGGCCGTCGACGGAGGTGTGTCAGCATCAACCAGGCAGCAGGCAGAGGCGGTTCGCGGGACACGCTCAACCGGGAACGCGTAGTCCGTGCCGCAATGGATCTCGCGGATGCGAGCGGGATCGAGTCAGTCACTATGCGCGAGCTCGGTCGAAGACTCGGGGTCGAAGCGGCGTCGCTCTACAACCATGTCGCGGGAAAAGACGACCTGCTCGACGGCATGGTGGATCTAGTTGTGGCCGAGATCGATCTCCCGTCCGGTGATGTCCACTGGAAAGAGGCGATGCGGCGCCGCGCAGTCTCCGCACGGGAAGTCTTCGCGCGTCACCGGTGGGGCGCCGGGCTCATCGACTCCCGGGGGCGGAGTGGTCCGGGCAGCCTGTCCTACGCGGATCGAGTCCTTGGCGCATTGCTTCACGCCGGGTTCTCCCCAAGACTCGCCGCGAACGCGTTCCTCGCGCTCGACAGCTACATCTACGGTTTCGAGAGGCAGCGGGCGAACATCGCGCCGGCCGCTGATGAGGACACCACCGAGGTGGCTCAAGAGGTTCTCGAGGCTATCCCAGAGGGCGCGTTTCCGTCCTTGGTCCGCGTTGCGATGGAGTACGCAGAGACGCCCTATGACGACGCCGCGGCCTTCGAGTTCGGCCTCGATCTGATTCTCGATGGCCTTGAGCGCCTCTTGGAATGAAGAGACGCGGCGCTGGTCTTGCCGAAGTCAGCGGGGCACCTCCCGGCATCGGCAGGCGCAGCCCCTTTCGCGCCACAGCGCGCCAGATGAGAACCCCTGGCCGCTTCCTCCCGTCCAATAACCGACAACCCCGATTGAGGAGGCAGCGATGAGACGACGTTTGTTGCTCGCCGTGATCGCCGTGGCAAGCGTGTTCCTGCTGGTTGCCGGCTGTGCGACGCTAGGGCTGAGTGCTTCGTTTGTGAAAGACGCTGAGCTGGGGAACTCCGGCCCGATCGTTCTGACCGAGCAGGACGCTGGCGGCGCGATTGAGGCAGTTGAAGGGCAAGAGCTCTCGGTGCGGTTGTCCTCGAACCGAACGACCGGATTCGGCTGGGTTGTCGCCGACCCCGGTCCCCTCAGGCAACGTGGCGAGTCGACCTATGAGGCGCCGCAGGCGTCGCCGGGCGTCGTCGGAGCGGGCGGGAACGAGACGTTCACGTTCAAAGCAGACGCGGTCGGTTCCGGCACGCTGAAGCTCGAATACCGCCGCCCGTGGGAGAAGGACGTGCCCGCCGAACAGGAATGGGACGTCACGGTCACCGTCAAGTAGCCGATGCGTTGGCTCACCACACATCTTTGACGTGCTCGCTTCCGTCATGCGCTGACCTGCGAGGAATCCGGGATTCGCGACTCTGCCGGGCTCTTCCCAACCGAACGATCATCGCCAGCACGCCGGCCAGCAGCGTCAGGCCCGCCCAGATCCAGTAGCGCTGCTGTGCTGCCCCTTGGGCCATCACGATCGTGGGGAACAGGGGGACGAACGCGTTCCCCCAGCCGTGAGCGACGAGACCCGACATGGTGCGTTTGCCTGAGGCCTCGCGCACTGCGGCGAAGAAGTAGGAGTATCCGACGAGAACGAGCGTGAACCCGGCGAACGGCACGAAGATCTGGCTGGTTCCCGGTATGAAGAACAGCGGCACGTGCCACACGGCCCAGACCATCGCGAGCACCAGGTTGCCCAGCCAGGGGCCCAATCGTTCCTCCAGCGGGTCCAGGATGTAGCCGCGCCATCCCAGTTCTTCCTGCCCACCGCCAAGGAAGATCATCAGCAGCAGGTACGGCAGGAAGGCCCACGCGGAAGGCAGGAGCATCTTCAGGCGCGGCTCTCCCCACAACTCCGGCAGTCTCCACGCCAGCCAGGTGGTCCCGCCGAGCACCAGCGGGGGCGCGAGCCACGCTCGCCAGCCGAAGCGAAGGTCCCGCAGCCCGCGCAGATACTGGCGAACGGCCCCCTTGCCGCCCGATGCCCGCAGACAGTGGAACGCTCCTGCTGCGGGCCCGAAGACTCCCAGGGCGACCCACGGCACAGTCAGGGCGTCGAGCAGGTCCTCGCGGAGTGGGACGATGCCCACCCCCGCAAGGACCAGTGGCAGCCAGATCAGCCACGACCACGCGAACGTGACGGCGAAGAAGCGGAACGGGAACCGCTCCCGCTCCGCCGCTTCTCCCGCGTTTGTGTCGCGAGCCGCTCTCACGCGGCGCGCGTTTCTGTCGACTCCTCGCGCTCGAGGGCCGGCTTGTTGAACCCCTTGGCGATCAACCACACCGCCAAGGTCATCTCCTGCAGTCCTATCGGGGCGCTGAGCACGTTGGTCACAGTGGTGAATCCAAACTCCTGCGTGAAGCCGGCGTAGATGGTCGCGACCAAGGACAACACGCCCGCGACGAGTCCCCAGCCCGAGAGCCACCGGGGCACCAGCCTCGATCGGTAGAGCACGTAGCTGTACAGGATGGTGCCGATAGCGAACGGGATCATCGCGACGAAACCGAGCGCCCAAGTCCGTATGGCCAGCACCCCGTCCGCGATGGCCTGGAACGATGCCGGGGCGGCGGAGCCTGTCGCCTGCTGGCTCACGGTCAGCACCGCGAGCAGGCTGACAGTTCCGACGAGGACGAATACGTTCTCGAAAACCCGGCCGACGACCGATCCCAAAGCCAGCCCCGGCCTGGACTTCTTCAAGACCGGATACAGGCCGATGGCGATCCCGGCGCCGGTGATGGCCCATACGAACTCGATCAGCGCGGTCCACACCACCCGATCGCCGTTCGCGGCCAACTTGGCCATGTCGACGGGGGCGCTCACCGTGGCGCCCAACGGCACGATGCTCAGTATGGCCGCGGCCGAGCACAGGATGAACAGCACTCCCACCGCGATCGCGTTTCCTCTGTACGAGGGCGTGTCGGTCTCCCCTGTCCGTGTTCTGTCTGTGCGCATCTTAATCCCCTTCTTCTGTCGGTTGCGGTGTTGGGCCGGGTTCGAGGCGATTGACCGAGACGAGCGGCGCGCCAAGATCGCGCACCTTCTTCAGGAGTCCGTGCAGCGCTGCCTGGTCGACCACGGCGCCGGTCATGACGGTGTCGCCGTTGTCCGCAAGCACGATCGACAGACCGTCGAACCAGCCCGTCCACGCGCGCCCCAGATGGCCTTCGACCCTGATCTCATAGACCGCGGGCCAATCCGGGTCCGTCCTGTGTGTTCGTCGCTCCGCCACTGTCCTCTTCGCCCTCTCCCGCATGTCGAGCTGCTCCGCGGCAGCTACTCGACAAGCATGGGGGCGTGCGGGAGCGCGGACATCGCACGAAGGGACTATTCGGTGGGACTAATCTCAGAGGAGGGGCAGGATGCCCAGCTCACGTGCCCTGGCAACGGCCTGCGTGCGGCTGTGGGCATCCAGCTTGTCGTAGATGCTGCGCGCGTGGGCCTTGACCGTGTAGATCGAGAGATACAGCCGCGCGGCGATCTCCCGGTTCGTGAGTCCGGCGGCGATGTGCCGGAGTACTTCAACCTCGCGATCGCTTAAGAGCTCTTTGGCTGCGGAGGGCTGGGCGCCACCGGGCCTGGCTGACGGGAAGGCGGCCAGCAACCGCCTCGCGCTGTCCGGCGCTATCTCGCGGAAAGCGGCTTCCTGGAGAAGACGGGCCATCTGCGGGCCCTCATCCACGAAGACCCGGACGTAGCCCTCCGGCTCGGCGAGGGACATGGCGCGCTCAAGTGACGCGAGGGCCGAGGATGTGTCGCCCTGCGCCTCGTGAGCGACAGCTTGCGTCGCCAGGATCTCAATCGCGCTCCCGATCCTGCCGCCTTCCTCCGCCGCATGCAGTAAGCGCTCCAGCAGGCCCGCGGCGTCGTGGATGGCACCTTCCACCCGCTCGCCCTCATACCGGGCGATGAGCACTCTCGCCAGTGTCACGTGCTCGAACTCGCGCAGGTAGCTGAGGTCGTCGTCGACGGAGAGGTCTCGTTCGCGCGCCCACTCCAGCGCATCGGTCACCCTGCCCTGTTTGGTCCATATCCGAGCCTTCTGAGCTGATATGGGACGCGCCTCCGGCGAGGGAGTCCTGATGAACAGGCGCTGAGCTTCGTCCAGCAGGCTGAGAGCGCCCTCCAGGTCGCCCTCCGCCTCGTTGAGCCGAGCCTGGGCAATGCACCAGCGGTACCGCCAGACCGGCAACTCGCATTGATCGCCCAGCTCCTTGCTTCTCAGCAGGTGTTCTGCGGCAGCAGCCAGGTCACCGCTTTCGAGGTCCAGCTCGGCCAGACCCCGATAGAGTTCGGCCGTGTCCGGAGGGAAAGGCTCGCCCTGGTCCACAACGACCTGCCCCAACCGTTTGAGTGCGTCCGCGACCCCACGCAGACGACCGAGCGCCGGCCCGACGTCGGCCGGGACAGACATGGCGCTGATCGCGGTAGGGAGGTTGCCGGCTGCAAGCAATCTCGCGCTGAAGTCGACGAAGACCCGGTCGGCAGCCGCTAGATCGCCGCTTGCCCAGTAGGTCATCCCCATGAGCCCGATTGCCTGTTCGCGCCTGAGATGGTCGCCTTCCGGCAGGAGTTCAAGTACTCGCTGGGTGTGCTCGAGGGTGCCGGGCACATCACCGACAGCCATGGCGTTGTAGGCACGCACCACGGATATGGTCGCCAGCAGAGTCCGAAGCTCTTCTTCGTCTGCGACCACCGGATGTCCGCTTCGCCCAGGCTTCAGCCCGCGCTCGGCGTCCTTCAGGCGAGCCTCGGCAGCCTCCAATTCGCCACCAGCCAACAGCGCGCAGGCAATCCACGCGCTGAGCACGGGCCGAGAGCGGACCGTCCCGTCCGGCAGCGCCCTCGTCCACTTGAGCCATGTGGCGGCCTGGGCGCTGTCCTCCGTCATGAGCCCCGCCCGCTCGATCAGGTCCGCCGCCCACCCGAAGTCCTCGGCGCACAAAGCGTGGCGGATCGCGTCGGGTCGCGAGCCGTTCTCCTCGAACCACTCGCTCGCCCTCAGATGCAGGGCGGGCAGCTGATCGGGCTGCTCCTCGAGCAGGTGCGCCTGCAGGACCTCGGCGAAGAGGTGGTGATAGCGATACCACTGGCGTTCGTCATCGAGCGGGACAACGAACAGGTTGTCGCGCTCCAGGCGCTCGAGCACCCCGTTGCCGCGCTTCCGCCCGGTGACGGCATCACACAGAGGACCGCACAACTTGTCGAGAATGGAGGTCTGCAGAAGGAAGCTGCGCGCGCGTTCCGGTTGGCGCTGAAGAACCTCCTCGACCAAGTAGTCCAGCACGAAACGGTCGCTGCCGGTGAAGGATTGAATGAAGGTGGCGGCATCAGGCCGCCCCTGCATGGAGAGCGCCGCCAAGTGCAGGCCGGCAATCCAGCCTTCGGTGCGGACCTCCAGGGCGGCAATGTCCTCTTCCGAAAGGTCGAGGCTCATCACTCGGTTGAGGAACTCGGCGGCTTCGGTGAGGGTGAAACGCAGGTCGGCCGCGCGGAGCTCAGTGAGGTGATCTCGTGCGCGCAACCGAGCCAGGGGCAGGTGGGGATCCTCCCGCGTGGCGATGACCAGATGCATCTGCGGGGGCAGATGTTCCAGCAGGAACTCGAGAGCTTGGTCCACCAATTCGGAGTCGACGACGTGGTAGTCGTCGAGGACGAGGACGACATCGTGCGGGAGCGCCGTGATCTCGTTGAGCAGGGCCGTCAGCATCGATTCGGTCGGTGGCGGCTGGGGGGATTGGAGCATGTCCAACACCCCTTGCCCGATGTCGGGCGCGGCCGTCCGCAGAGCGGCGA
Source organism: uncultured Actinomycetes bacterium (assembly GCA_963817255.1). GTDB lineage: Bacteria > Actinomycetota > Coriobacteriia > Anaerosomatales > CAVRZR01 > CAVRZR01. The sequence continues at coordinate 8,853 of CAWFNT010000001.1, read as the reverse complement.
CGAGGTAGGCAAGGAAGCGCGCCGAATCGCTGTCCCCTTCGTCAAGGGAAAGCCAGGCAGGACGGACCTCCGGTTCGAGACGGTTCAAGCCGGCGATCCACTCGCTGACTATCACGGTCTTGCCGAAGCCAGCGGGAGCGGATACAAGGATCAGCCTGCTCTGCGACCCGTCGTCCAGGCGCTCGATCAGGGAGGGGCGACGAACCAGGGTGGGCCGAGACGGCGGGACGTAGAGCTTGGTGGCGAGAATCGGCGTCGGCATGAGGCAATCATAGGACACGGGCGGCCGGCATGTCGTCAACCTATCGTAACCACATCGCTCTATATAGGTCGATTGACTTTCTATATTGGTAGGTCTACTTTCGATACATGCGACCAACTCACTACGTTGACGACCTGCTCGGTACGCGCAGTCGGATCGCGGTTCTGCGCGAGCTGTGGGGCGTCTGCGTGCCGCTCAACGCCTCCCAGATTGCAGCGCGCACACGACTCACTCGCCCGGCCGTCGCCTCCGCGCTTCGCCGTCTCGGCGAGGCCGGCGTCGTCTTGAGCAGCTCAGCTGGACGCGCGAACGTGCACATGCTCAATCGTGCGAGCGTCTACGTGCAGCGCTACGTCGACCCCATCTTCACTGCAGAGCAGGAACTCACTGACGCCCTGCTAGACGACCTGAAGGCCGCATTCGGCGACGTCGCACGCTCCGTCGTCGTGTTTGGTAGCTATGCACGGGGCGATCAGACAGCCGCCAGCGACGTCGACGTGGTTCTGGTGGCCGATGACGCCGTTGCCAAGGAGGCCCTGGATCGTCGCGCCTCCGCATACGCCCGGGAGTTCCGGGCCCGTTACGGCACGTCGCTGTCCGCCCTCACCTACGAGACACGCGAAGCTGGCGCGCTCTGGCGCACCTCCCCGGCACTCGCTCAGTCCCTTCGTGACGATGGCGTCGTCGTCTTGGGCACCGGCCCGGTGGAGTGGGCCGACGATGAGTAGGGACGAGACGCGCCCCGTGCCAAGGGCGCTGGCTGCCCAGTCCTTGTCGAAGTGCGTTGAGTTCGCCGACGCGGCGCAGACGCTGCTCGCTGCCGGCAAGTACAATGCGGCGGGACTTCAGGCCATTCATGCAGGTATTGCGGCTGCTGATGCTGCACTCATAGCAGCGGCCGGCATCCGAAGCATCGCGCAGGACCACTCGGCGGCCGTCGTCCTGCTCGATGCGAATGTCGCCAGCTTCGGCCCGACGCAGCGAAGGCAACTCACTGGGCTGCTGAAGATGAAGAACCAGGTGGCGTACGATCAGCGACTGCTCAGTGAGGTCGAAGCGCGGCAGCTTGTCGAGCACGCCACGCGCCTCTCCCGGTGGGCGAAACAGGTCGTGGAAGACCACCTAGGCCGCAGCCAGTAGGGCGGCCAGCTCGGGCTTGATGCGATCGGCGATGATGTCGAAGGGCCTTTCGAGGGCACCCATCTCCACTCGACCGTTCCGCACGTTGCCGAGCCCTGGGGCGGCGGGCCGCGATCACTGCTACCTGAGCCGGTACCGGCCCGTCTTCTTCGTTCCAACCTTCTCGACAAGCCCTGCATCGATCAGCGGATGCAGGAGATCCATCGCCCCTTGCCGCGAAATGCCGAGTGCTTCCCATATCTCGGACGGTGCCATGCTCCCATGCGCGCCCAACAACTGCATCAACCGCTCCTGCTTCGGGCGAAGGATGATCCGTTCTGTCTCGCTTGGCGCAATCGTCTGAATACGGCTCCACACCCGCTCGAGCGTCAGACGAACGCCCTGTGCGCTGTACTCGAGCCAGCCAGTCAGATCCTCGCCTGCTCGACGTACCTGATCTAGTGCACCGTAGTAGGCGGGACGATCCTCCCAGAAGTACTCGTCGACCGAGAAGATGTGATGTGTGTCGAACCCTCGGCGATAGAGCTCCCAAAGAGCAAGAGCCCTTCCGGCCCTTCCGTTGCCGTCCGCGAATGGGTGGATGATCTCGAAGCGGCAGTGGATGATGGCCGAGGTGATGACTGGAGAGAGTGCCGCCGAAGGGCCGTTCCACCACTCCAGTAGCTCGAACATCAGTCCCGACACCTCGCTGTGAGCCGGCGGCAGGTGACCTCCAACCCGAACGTTGATCGTCCGGTACCTTCCGGCCTCGCCCTGGTCCATGACGCCTTCGGCGAGCAGCCGATGAAGCTCGAAGACGTCTTCATGGGCGAGCCGCTCGATACCGCTTCTCTGCTCGACATAGCGAAGGGCCGCGAAGTAGTTGATGACTTCGCGCTTCGATCGCGGTGCGGCGGCAGGCACTTCCGCGCCGTCAGCGAGGACGCGCACCTCTTCCAGCGTCAGCGGATTTCCTTCGATCGCCGTCGAAGCGTGGGCGTTGCGTGAACGGCTGTCCTTCTGCAGCGCCGGGATCCACGCCAGCTCGACGGAGGCGTCTTGAATCCGCTGGCGCAGACGTGCAATCTCCTCGACAGTGTCAAGAAGACTCGGAGTGATGGTGAAGCAGGGCTCGTACGGCATAGTGTTAGTCAAGCATCTGTCAAGTTGTTGGTCAAGCCAGCGAGACGAACCCCAGGCGTGACGCCGCCGAGCTGCGATGCTGCCTTGTTGAGCGGGGGGTACGCGCCCTCCGACCTACGCCGCGCGTGAGATGGCTTTCCCCACGTCCTTCGCCGAAGCTCCGAGGGCAAGCAGCGACTTGACGAGCAGATCGACCGAGACAGTCGCATCCGCAGCCTCCATCTTCGCTACCCGCGACTGACTTGAGCCGAGCTGCTCGGCGATGTACGTCTGCGTCCAACCGTGGCCGACGCGGATGTCCCGCAGGTACTGAGCGAGCGCCAACTTGAGCTCCACGAACGCGGCTTCTTCCGCGCTTAGTCCGAGGAACTCGCCGGCGTCGCCGACCCTCCAACCAGCGCGCTTCAGGCGCCATCTCTTGTCCTCGTCCATATCCTCAGTCCTCTGTCCCTGCGGTCGCGTCGTACTGGCGGAAGCGCCGCTTGCAGGCGTCTATCACCGGCTTGGGCGTCGCCTGTGTCTTCTTGCTGAACACCTCACCGATCACGATCGCGTCCTTGTCGATGCGGTAGACGATCCGCCACGTGACGTTCTCGTCCGCGATGCGGAGCTCGTGACAGCGCGCCCCGATCGAAGGCATCGGCCGCGAATGGGGCATCTCGACCGGCTCTCCGCGTTGCAGGCGCCGAAGAAGCACACCAACTTCCAGACGGGCCGCCGAGGACAACGGCGGAGTCCGGACCTCGCCGTGCAGCCAAACCAGCGGTTTGTTCAGCATGTCAATCCTGACATAGAGTATATGTCCTATCTGACATAACGTCAATCGTTGCTCAAGACACTACGCCGCGGTTCTGAAGCGGGTCCAAACCGCCACTGACCGCACGGGAAGGCGCGCACCCGGCGCCGCCATTCGGCTCCAGGGGCGATGGCGAGCGACACGCCTGCATCCTTGGGTCGGAACGCAGTTCGGATCAAAGGCCGCCCGGACATATCGTTCTCATGTTGTGTCTCACATCTTCTATGCTGTATCTTCGCGACATGTCATCGCTACTCGAGATCGGCGCATCTCTCTCTAGGCAGCGCAGGATGCAGGGAGTGTCCCAGCGGGAACTGGCCGACGCACTCGGGACCTCTCAGCAGCAAGTTGCCAGGTGGGAGGCCTCTGACTACCGGTCTGCCAGTTTCGAGCGTGTGGCTGCCGCAGCAGACGTCCTTGGCTTGTCGGTCGATGCGCCGCAGGTCGTCTCCGAGCCCATCGCCACGTATGGGCTCCGACGCCCCGTCCAGACGCCCGCGGTCAATCCCGTGCGAGACGTTGGCGAGATCGCTGTGCGGCTCCGCGCGCACAGCGACGAGCTGCGCGATCAGTTCGGCTTGGAACGAATCGGCGTGTTCGGCTCGTTCGCGACGGGAGAACAGGGCGCCACGAGCGACGTCGATCTCCTCGTCGAGACTCCGGAGCCGGGGGGAATGCGCTTCATCGAAGCAGCACTGTTCATCGAAGATCTCCTCGACCGCTCGGTCGACCTCGTGCGTCCTGAACTGCTTCGTGATCCAATCCGCGAGCGGGTCTGCAACGAGGTGATCTATGTCTGGAGCACGTGACCTGTCGCTCGTCGTCGACGACCTGATTGCTGCCGCGGCGCGCCTGCTCGAACTCGCGCCGAGCGTGCCGGCAACCGGTGAGCCGACGCAAGACGTCGCCGAAATGGTGCTCTGGAACCTGACCGTGCTTGGCGAGGCAGCGAAGCGAGTGCCCGAAGACGTTCGCGCCATGTCGCCAGACATAGAGTGGGCCGCGATGGCCAAGACACGCGACGTGGTGGTTCATCACTACGAAGGCGTCGACTGGGTGGTCATCCGCGGGATTCTCGCCGACTACGTGCCCTCGCTGATGCCTAGGCTGGTGAAGATTCGAGCCGAACTTAGGCGTTCTTGACGAAGCTTGACCTGGTCCGGTCGCTCGTGGTCATACCGTCATCGTGACCATCATCATCCTGCACGCGGTCCCGTTCTTGGCCGAAGCGTTCAGTCCCGAGTCCGAGCACCTCGTCATCATCGCGAAGAAGAAGATGATGAAGAGGATGCGGCCGTGCCTCCCCCAGGTGTGAGATCCGCAACCGTGATCTCGACCCATCTGGCCAGTCGATCGCGATCATCCACTTCGATGGGCAGGGATTGGATCCGCTCCAGAAGGATGTCTCCGTCGATGAGTCCGTCGCCGAGGAGCGTTGTCACGAACGCCCGGTCCTTCTCTCGGTACGCCACGAGCTTGCTGGCCGCCAAGTCGTGGGCCTCCAAACACAATCCGGTGTGACCCCTTGTCCTCACAACGTGCGACACGGCCACTGTTCGCTCAGACCAGCCATCGGGAAGGGTCGCGGCCTCGATGGATACGCCGTGGACGTAGAAGCCATGAGTGGAGTGGAATTGCGAGTCCTGGCCTAGTGTCCCGTCTATGAGATCTGTCATCTCTGGGCGGTTCTTCGCCTGGACGTCGACCTCGATGGAAGCCCTGAGATCCGCAGGTGCGTCGGGATAGGATCCCAGGATGGCCTGCGATCCGAAGACAAGCAGCTCTGTGTCATTGGAAACCTCGCACGCTGCGCGTATGGCATGTTCGAGCTGGTCATACCTCATCGGTTGGATTCAAGCTCCTTCATCATTCGGTCTCGCTCCTCCGGTGTGAGCACCGCGAAGAACGGCGAGCTTCGACGTAGCCGGTCGGCCCGCGAGCTGTGCGAAACCAGCAAGTCCCTAACCCGTTCTGGAGAGTACGTCTCGAGCAGCTGCCTCCACTCGGCTATGTCGCTGTTCGCCGTTCCTTGATCCTCGTGCACGAGTCGATTCGTCTGCTGCCTCGCACGCACAATGAGAGACGGATCCTCCTTGATGAGCTCGGCGACGGCCTGGGCCATCCTGAGCGAACGCTCGGTTGACTCCGCCTGCGTCTGCGCCCCAGGCTCCCTGCTCGCCTTGGCGGAGTCGACAGTTCCCCAAAGGACGATGGCGCCCTCCGGCGTGATCGGCGCGTCGGCGCGCGTGAAGACGGCTACCTCCACGATCAGGTTGAATCGCTTCTCGGTCTCCATCAGGCGAGTGCGCAGCTCGGGACCGATCCAACTGACTGCCTTGGTCTCGACGAGGGCATCCACGTGGAGGGCCTCTCCCGGTCCCATTGGAAGCCGCTCCAACCACGCCCCGAGGACCTCGGGTATCCCGAGCGATCGCTGCAGCGACTCCATGAGATCGTCGTACTGCTCTTGCTCCTGCTCAAACAGCTGACGAAGTGGACCGGTGTACGGGTTGCCATCTCTTAGGCCGTACTTCTGGGCTCGCCCGGTTCCGACTCTGACTGCAATCCCGGCCCGCTCCATGTTCTCAAGAGCCTTGCGCGCGCCCGCAGTCGAAAGACCGGCCATTCTGGCCGCATCTGCGACGCCCAAAGGACCCCTGACCTCGTGAACCAGAACGCGCATCAGGCGAACAAGGGCAGGGGAGGCCAAGAGCTGGTCGAGCGGATATCGGAGGGCGCTTCGCTGAGTCTTTGGAGGGCGCATGCGAATACTTCCGTTTCCAATTAGAAACTATAAGTGCCAATTGGATACTATAGTATCACATGGTGTCGAGGCAACAGCCGGCGTCAGGTTGTGCCGCAGGCGCTGAGGGAGTACTATCAATTTGCTTGACGATTGACTCGTCAGTTGTTGTGACCACTGACACACAGCTGCAGGAGCGCCGATGAAGATACCCGAGAGGGCACCCCAGGAGAAGCTTAGTTCCGAGTTCGTTTCGGACTTGGCCGGAACGGCGTCGAAGCTGGGCACCGTGTTCGCGAAGGCGCAGGGCGACTACCTCTACTGGGACAAGTTCAAGCAGCTCACCATGCCGTCGGGAGTGAGAGCCGAGGATGCCTGGGCGTTCGTCAAGCTGATCCGCAACCTCAATCGCAAGGTCACTGCCATACCTTCCGCGGACGGGGGGAGGTTCACCTACACATTCACTGAGGATGTATTGCGCGCCCTGCACAACATCGACAAGTGGGCGGGTGGGTGGGATGCGGGAACGGCGGCGCACATGCCGCATGACGCTCAGAAGGAGCGCTACATCCTCAGTTCTCTGCTCGAGGAGTCGATTGCCTCGAGCCAGATCGAAGGCGCTTCGACCACGCGGCGGCGGGCCCGGGAGATGCTCCTTAACGCGGAGAAGCCCCGCGATCATAGCGAGCGAATGATTCTCAACAACTATCAGACGATGGGGCGCATTCGCGAATTCACGCAAGAACCGATAACCCCCGAGCTGCTTCTGGGTCTGCAGGAGTCCATGACAGTTGACACGCTGCAACATCCTGAAGATGTCGGTGTATTCAGGACAACGGACGACATCGTTGTGGCCGACGAAGTGAATCGAATCTTGTACACCCCGCCCCTGGCCTCACAGGTCCCGTCCATGGTTCAGGATCTTTGCGACTATGCGAACCAAGAAGACGGCGACTTCGAGCACCCAGCAATCAAGGCAATTGCTCTGCACTTCTGGCTAGCGCTCATTCACCCGTTTGCAGACGGGAATGGTCGAACGGCTCGAGCCCTGTTCTATCTCTTCATGCTCAAGAACAACTACTGGCTGTTCGAATACCTGTCCATTTCGCGCGTCATCCTCCGCCGTCGGGCTCAGTACGAGCGCTCCTATCTGTATTCCGAAGCCGACGGTTCTGACTTCACGTACTTCCTGCTGTTCAATCTCAAGGCAATCGAGACGGCGCTTGAAGAGACGCGCACGTACGTTGAACGCAAGGCTGCCGAGGACGCCGAAATCCAGCACCAGGTGCAAGGCGATTTCGAACTGAACTACCGACAGCGCGCGGTTCTGTCGCGTGCCCTGAAGAAGCCGGGGGCGGTCTTCACGTTTCAGTCACATGCAACCTCGCACGGCGTAGTCCGCGCGACTGCGCGCGCGGATCTGCTCGACCTGTGCGCCCACGGCTACCTCGTTCGGCGTAAGGACGGACGCCAAGTCGTCTTCATGCCGGCCCCGGATCTTCGCGAACGTCTCGCGCGCCGAACCGACCGTCTGCGTCGTTGAAGAGTGACTGGGTCCCGATCGGTGCGAGTCATCTGAGTGGAACAGATCGGGCGGCTCTGAGGGATGACACAGGCTCCAAAGAGACTGAGTCAATCAAGTGTCAATTGGAGTCAACAACTCCGAGGATTGACACAACTTCGAGGGCACCCATCTCCACGTGAGCCGTTGCGCACGTTGCCGAGCTCGTTCTTCGCGTAGTCGAGCTGGACGTCGACGATCACGCAGTCGGCGAAGCAGAGGGCATCGTAGACGTAGGTGGCGACGAAGGTCTTCTTCTCGAGCACGCACCGGGCGATCATGGGATCGACCTCGGGGTCCTCGGCCTTCACCGGCGAGATGCCCCGGTTGAGCACGGGGATCTTCCAGTAGCTTCGCGTGCTCGGGCGCTGCATGCCGATGACGAACTTCGTCGGCGTGCCGCTCTCGTCGGTGGTGTCGGCGACGATCGCGGCCATGACGGACCCGACGAAGCCGAGGCCCATGACGACGACGATCTCCTGCCCCTAAGCCGCGGCAGACTGCATCCGATGTTTCTCAAGCGCCTCAGCATTCGGGCGTAGCTCGGGTTCAGGCGGCATCCACAGGCGCTGTCCCGCGTACTGCTCGTATTGGGTCCCGACCAGCTCTCGGGCCAGCAACAACCGGAGCGACTCATCCACGGCCACGAGCCCCAGGTCGAACAGATCATGCATGTCTGCACGAAGAAGCAGACCATTGGTCGGGTGATTCGTCTGAGGCCCGCGGTAAGGAATGATGTGCGCCGCCTCGAGCGCGGCCGGTGCGTCGTAGCGCGTCATTGCGCATCTTCCGCCGTACGCGGTCAGGAGGGCCCGCCTGAATCGCGGCCCACCCTGCCGCCGATACACCGCAGCGACTACCTTCAGTCGGGAATCCTGCTCTGCACTGGGGTCGAAGTCCCCCGTAGGGAGACCCACAAGGGACACGGCTACGCGTGCCGTAGCCTCGGCGACCAACGGCTGAGTCTCTGTCTGAAGCGAGACTGGGCCGACGAGATTGAAGTATCCGCCCTGAGTGGCCTTCGACTAGCGCCAAGCCGAGAACCTGGTACCCAGGGCCCGACTCCGCGGGTATGACCACGCCGACCGGAATGCCGTCGTGCCAGCACCTGAAGAGGCCTGCGTTCGAGTACAGCCGCTCGGGATCCCGCAAGTCCTCAGCGCTCTTGCCTTCTTGGTGGTAGAAGTAGCGCCATGTCCCATCCTCAAGAAGACCGGATCTTGGTCCTC